>JAJUJL010000001.1 GCA_029265355.1 Chloroflexota bacterium
CCGAGTCCACGCCGGCGCGGGGCTTGGTGTTTAACCCCCGGGGGGGGGGGGCGTGCCAAATCGCAAGCCCCACCCCATTTTTTATTTTCTTTCGTATAATCAGGCTGGGAATGCAAAAGGAGCCAGGCTATGCCAGTGATCAAACGCTACCCCAACCGCAAACTGTACGATACCGAAGCCAAGCAGTATATCACCCTGGAAGGAATTGCTGACCTGATCCGCAGCGGGAAAGAGGTGCAGGTGATCGACAACGCCACCGGGGAAGACCTGACCGCCCTGACCCTCACCCAGATCATCTTCGAGCAGGAGAAGAAACAAAGCGGCTTGCTGCCGCGCTCCGTGCTGGCGGGTGTGATCCGCGCTGGCGGCGATAGCCTGAGCGCCATCCAGCGCAGCCTGGCCTCGCCGCGCAGCTTCTTGCAGCACGTGGACGAGGAGATCAAGCGCAGGATCAACGAGCTGGTCGGCAAAGGCGAGCTGCCCGAAGCGGAAGGCGAGCACCTGCTGGGTAAGCTGCTCTCGCCAGCGGGCGCGCCCAAAGCCGCTATCCAGCGGGAGATCGAACGCGCCCTGGATGAGCGTAACCTGCCCTCGCGTGAGGATATCGATAAGCTGTCCTCCCAGCTCGCCGCGCTGGCGGAGAAGCTCGAGGAGTTGGGAAACACTGAACAGGATAAATAATTGGAACCCCAGATCAATCCAGGCAGATCAAACGAGTAAAGTATCTGTCTTCACCAGGGTGCATCTGTGGTTTGCTGTCACTTTCTCATTTACAGCAAGCTTAGTTTGAGCGGAGCTGAACCAACGAGAAGAGCATGATACAGGTTACGGGTACTTACCACCGGACGTTTCGATTTCCTGCTGACTTGAATACCAGCTTCCACTACTTTCGCGACATCCCCCACATCCTGGGGCTGATTCCGCATATCACGTTGTTGCAGAGCAGCCCTGCACAGCACTACCGCATGCTCTACCACACCACCGAGCTGGGCTTGTACCAGGTTAAGATTTACTGCGACCTGCGCGCCGAGGTGGATGAGCAAACGCGCACGCTGCGCATCCACTCTCAGCAGAACGGCTTCGCGCCGGTAAAGACCGGTGTGAGCATGTACGGATTGACCGGCCTCGGGGAATATTCCAGCCTCTCCACTTTTCGAGAAGCCGGGGAGCAGACCGAAATCGATTACCAGCTCAGGCTGCATTTCGGCGTGCCAGCGCCGCTTGCGCTGCGCCTGCTGCCACGGGGCGCCCTCGAAAGCCTGGCGAGCAGCATTGCCAACCAGCGCATCGTGGAGATCGCCGAAGGCTTTATCCGCCGCTCGATCCAGGATTTTGAGGAGGCGCGAGCATGATCATGGAGATCATGGAAGTCATCCCGTATGTTCAGGACATGCAGGCTCAGGTTGGCTTTTACCGCGATATGCTGGGGCTGGCGGTCTCTTACCCCAAGCCACTCGAGGATTATCACAATGAGAGCTGGGTGACTCTTAACAGCGGCGCTGGCACGTTGGCGCTCCACAGCGGAGGTCAACGCTGCCTGGAAAAAGACACACCGATGGTTGTTTTCCGGTTGGCAGATATCCAAATGGCGCGCCAGGCACTGGTGGAGCGTGGTGTGTCCATCGGCGAGATCTTCAGCGCCGCGCCCGGCGTGCAGGTGTGCCACTTCGCAGACTCGGAGGGCAACCCGCTGGCGCTGGATATCGCTCAT
This sequence comes from Chloroflexota bacterium, assembly GCA_029265355.1. GTDB lineage: Bacteria > Chloroflexota > Anaerolineae > Anaerolineales > UBA4823 > JAJUJL01. Next base: position 1,712 of record JAJUJL010000001.1, read on the forward strand.
TGATACCCGTTATGTCTGCTGAGCCACGCCAGGAACGCCCATCAGCCTGGAGGCGCGATGTGCGCCTGCTTGAGCTGGCGCGGCTTTTCCTGCGCCTGGGCTTCACAGCCTTTGGCGGACCGGCAGCGCACATTGCCATGTATCACGATGAAGTTGTAAAACGTCGCAAGTGGCTGAGCGACCAGCAGTTCATGGATTTACTCGGCGCCACCAACCTGATCCCAGGCCCCAACTCCACCGAGATGGCCATCCACCTGGGCTACCTGCGCGCCGGTTGGCGCGGGTTGCTGGTTGCTGGCTGGTCTTTCATCCTGCCCTCCAGCGGCATTGTGCTGGCGCTTGCCTGTGGCTACACACGGTTTGGATCGCTGCCTGAAATCGGCTGGCTCCTGTATGGGATCAAGCCGGTTGTGATCGCCATTATCTTGCAGGCGCTGTGGGCGCTGGGGCGCACGGCGGTCAAGGACGCCCTGACTGCAGCCGCGATGCTGCTGGCGCTGGCGCTGTACTTCCTGGGCGTGAATCCCATCCTGGCGCTGCTGGTTGGCGCAGGGCTGGCGCTGGGCGGCAAATGGCTGCCGGAGCTACTGCGCAAACCTGGTATGGGATTATGGCTGCTGCCCTCGGGCTGGCTGGCGCAGCTTTCTACCGCAGCCGGGCAGATTCCGCCGGCGCCCAGCGCCGAGCCGTTTTCGCTCAGCGCGCTGTTCTTTATCTTTCTGAAGATCGGCTCGGTGCTGTACGGCAGCGGTTATGTGCTGCTGGCCTTCCTGCACAGCGATTTCGTCGCCAGGCTGGGCTGGCTGACCGACCAGCAGCTCTTGGATGCCATCGCCATCGGGCAGGTCACTCCCGGCCCGGTGTTTACCACCGCCACTTTCATCGGCTACCTGCTGGGCGGCGCGCCAGGGGCGCTGCTGGCAACGCTGGGCATCTTCTTGCCTTCGTTCGTCTTCGTCGCCCTGAGCAATCCGCTCATCCCGCGCCTGCGCCAATCGAGAATCACCTCTCAGGTACTGGATGGCGTCAACGCCGCTTCGCTGGGCTTGATGGCCGGGGTGGCCTGGCAACTGGCGCGCGCTGCTTTGGTCGATATCCCGGCGCTGGTCGCCGGGCTGCTCGCTGCAGCGCTGCTGCTGCGCTATCAACTGAATTCGACCTGGCTGGTGCTGGGCGGCGCTCTCTTCGGGCTGCTGCGCGCCAATCCGCTGTAAGTACCGCCAATAATTCTGTGATTGGAGCTGAGTATGCAACAACGTACCCCCCTCATCACCATGATCCTGGCATTGGCTGCCGCCAGCCTGGCTTGCCGCCTGTTCACCGGTGGTTTGCAAACGTCTGAGCCCACCCCAACCTCCCCTGCCCCCACGCGCACGCCGACGCGGCTGCCTCCCATACCGGTCGAGCCAGGCGCCAAAAACCCGGATGAGCCAGTCTTCGTCAGCGGAGAGATTCCCTACACCTCGCCTTTCTTTGTCAACATGATCGCCGAGCCGTTCGTGATGCTGGAAGACCAGGCAGGTTTTGCCCGGCGTGACAAGGAGTTTCGCTTTGCGCTGGAAGGGCAGGCCATCGGCCCGGTGCAGGTTGACGAAGACTTGAAACTCACCTACAGCCTGGCCTTGCCCGCCATCCCCCAGGGCACCTACCTGGACCTGGACAACGACGGCGAGCGCGACACCGGCGTGCAGGTTTTCGCCGTGGCCTACTGGTTCAATACCTGGGGACCTCCGTTCCTGGAGGAGCGCGATGGCAAAGGCTGGTCTACCGCCCACGCCTCCACCATCACCGATCCGGAGAACGATTATGAGATCACCGGCGGGCACCTGATCGTGTGGTCGCCCGATGACCAGCAGTCCTTCCCCAGCGGTTTCGGCCCGGATGGCAAACTGTTCACCGAGGACGATCCCGCCGCGCCAATCGCCCCAGGATACTCGCTGGTCAACCTGAACGAGGAGCCGTTCGAGGTGTCCAAATCAGCGCGCATCGAGCTCACGCTGATCGAGGGCCAGGGCGAGGTGAAAGACTACTCCGATATGGATTACGAAGCCGCCTTCCGTCGCATGCTGGAAAAAGTGTCCCGCGAGTATCCTTTTACCGAAGAGAAGAATATTGACTGGCAGCAGCTCACCGAAACCTACGCCGAACGCGCCGCCCAGGCGGACAACGCCGAGGATTTTTACCGCGCGGTGCGCGACTTCACACACCAAATCCCAGACGGGCACGTATCCGTATCCTTCAATGCGCAGGTGTTCTTCGAAGAACAAGGCGGCAGTTTTGGCATGGTGCTGGCTGAGCTGAGCGACGGGCGCATCATCGTCACCCAGGTGCTGCCGGACTTGCCCGCCGAGCAGGCCGGCATCCTGCCTGGCGCAGAGATCGTGGAGTGGGAAGGGCGCCCGGTCAAGGAGGCGTTGGCAGAGATCGAACCCTACCTGGGACCTTACTCCACAGACCACGACCGGCGCCTCGACCAGCTCATTTTCCTGACACGCATGCCGGTTGGAGAAAGGGTGCGCCTGAGCTATAGAAACCCGGGCGCGGCCTCGCCGCAGGTCGCCAACTTGCAAGCGGAGATCGATTATGAGTCGCTCTTCGCCGCCCTGCCGAGCCTGCAGCAAGACGCCCTGGCAATGCCGATCGAGGGACGGGTGCTGGAAGATTCAGGCCTGGGCTACCTGCGCATCAACACCTTCTCCGACGATTACAGCCTGATGGCCAAGCTGTGGGAGCGCTACATCAGCGAGCTGATCGACAACGAAATTCCAGGCCTGATCTTGGACCTGCGCGTCAACAGCGGCGGCTCCAGCGGCTTGAGCCTGGATTTCGCCGGCTACCTGTTCGATCATGAGATCGAGGTTTACGAGGGCTACTACTATAACGAGAACTCTCAGCAGTTCGAGCCCACCGGTTACCCGGCCAAAATCCAGCCCGCCCCAAAATATTACGACGGGCCAATTGCTGTGCTGATCAGCGCCGACTGCTTCAGCGCCTGCGAGGGGTTCAGTTACGCCATGTCGTTGGAAGATCGTTCCATACTGGTGGGTCACTACCCCACCGCTGGGGCTTTCGGCGAGGTGGGGCTCGGGCAGTACAAGCTGCCAGGGGATCTTTCGCTGCAGTTTCCCACCGGCCGCCCAATCACCCCGAATGGCGATATCCTGATCGAAGGAATGGGCGTTCAGCCGGATATCCTGGTGCCGGTCACTTATGAGAGCGCCATGGGACAGGTGGACGCCGTGCTGGAGGCGGCGATCAAAGCGCTTCTTGAAGAGTAGAGGGGCTGTCCGGAATGCTATGGCGCTGCCGGTGTACGCCAGATCAGGTACACCGGCGGCAGACCGATGGTGATGGGCGGATCTTCCACATCCGGCAACTCCAGGGGATTGCCGTACAGATCAAAGTAGGCTGCCGGCCTGTCCTGCAAGCGAATCTCGTGCGTCTCGCCGTCCAGCGACCACAGCAGCCAGATCTCACGGTCTGCCTGCCGCCAGCGGTAGCCTTTCACCCCCGGATAGTCGTTCACCTCCCCCAGGTAAACCGCATCCTGGAGCTGTTGAACGTTGAACGCGAACGCGTTCAACGCCGGCTGGGGCTGCAAGCCGGGCAGATTCACCAACTGCGAGGCGCGCCAGCCGGTCAGGCTGTACCAGATATTGGCTTGCAAGCCCTCCGCCAACGCCGCAGCATTGGCCTGCGCCAGGTAAGCCGCCTTGGTCTGCAGGAAATCCTCCTGGCGACAGGGTTCTTCAGTGCCCTCGCGCCCACACAGCAGCGCCACCTCGGTATTGAACAACGCTTTGCCAGACGCACCATAAGACGCCAGCAATGCCTTAAGATAGCGCACCTTGGGCGTCAGCACCGGCCCGTTCAGATCCCAGGCGCTGCGCCACACCGAGCTGCCATATTTGCCCGCCTCGCCGTAGTAATAGTCATAGGCATGGAAGCTGATACCATCGAAAGCATTGCCAGCGCCGGCCTTCAACACGCCTTCCAGGAAGCGCGTGGAGGTGCAGTCGCGCAGCTTGCCCGATCCCGGCGGATCCTCCGGTGGGTCGACTGGATCGCAGTCCAGCACCAGCCCGCCCACCAGCACTTGCGCCTGGGGGTCGGCTCGCTTGATCATCGGATAGACCACCTTGAGCATCTCACCGTAATACGCACCGCCGTAATAGGGATCGTCCGCCTCACCCCAGCAGCCAAAGGGACTATCAGGCGGCACCAGGCGGTGATCGATGTCTGGCTCGTTACCCAGCTCCCAATAGCGCACATTGTAGGGCGGCTGCCCATAACGCTGCACCAACGCCTGGAGATACTGCCCGTAGTCTTCGAAGGCGTTCTCCGCGACTGGGCCGCACAGCACGCCGGGATATTTCTGCGCCCACGCGGGGGTAAATAGCAGTGCGGCAATCACTTGCAACCCAGACTGCGCCGCCAGCGCCAGTCCAGCTTCATCCGAGGTATTCCAACGAAAATCAGCCGGTTCGCTGTTCTGCGGTTCGATCTCGTTCCAGCGAAAACGGTCGAAGCGCGTCCAGCGCGCTCCGGCTTGCTGCAGCACGCTCACCTGGAGTTGATCCGACAGGCGGTTGATGTGCACACCCCAAAACGGCGCTACCGGTGCAGCCGGTGTGCTGGTCCAGGTGGGCTCAGGCGTGGGTGTTGACGTGGCTGTGGGCGCTGGTGTGGCGGTGGCGGGCGCTACGGGCGCGGGCGCTGCGGGCGTACTGGTCGGCGGCAGAATGGTCGGGGTAGCTGCGGGCAAGGTAGGCGTTGGCAACGGCGCTGGCGCCGGGCGGCAGGAGGTCAGCATCCACAGCAATGCAACGAGAAGACTCAAAACTCTCTTTGGAATCATCTAGCGATCTCCATTCTGATGTCTCATCCCGAGTAACTCCACGGCCCCATCACACGGCGACAGGAGCAATCTCCAATGGACAGGCGGCTTCCAGGCTTCGCTCCTGAAAAAAGGGGCAAGCATTTGCCACAGCCCACCCAGCAGAGAGGTGCCCTGATCCAGGCAAATGCTTACCCCGCCCCCGCTGGCTTTCCGGTTTCGCTCAGCTACGAGAGCGACAGTCCACCAGGAGAGTTTCATCCCAAATAAAAAGCGTGATAACGCCGTGGAATTACTTGCAGCAACATGCTGTTTTCTCAGGAGCGCTGCGTAGAATCACGCCGGGCGGGTATGATCGTGGATGCCTGCCCGCGCCAAAGCCGCTCCAGGAACATGGCATCCAGCAGGATCAGGGCGTAATCGAACGGCAGGCGAAAGCGAATGCGGGTGAAGAAAACCGCCGTGACCAGGGCGCTGAGCAGGTACACACTCACCAGCAGCCACTCAAAGCCGGTGAGCGGAAAGCGGCGCGCCAGCCCCAGGCGCACCAGGCCCAGCAGCAGCAGGGAGCCGTAGGTGAGCAGCATGACCCCATTTGCCAGGCTCAATCCGCTCACCTGAGTGACCAGCTGATTGCGATAATTGAAGTAGTTGAGCACTTTTAGCAGGTAAATGCGCACCGCTGCGGCGGGATGGTTGAGAATAAAGGCCAGCGCCTTCTGGCGGAAGTAGCGGTCGCGCGCCAGCTCGCTCATGCCGTTGGCGGCTTCCCGATAATCACCGATCCCTACCATCGTGCCAGCATCCGGCACACTGTGCGGCGAGTTGCCCAGCAGCAGGTTTTCTCCCGAATTGGCAGCCACCGGAATGAAGGCGTCAAAAACCAGCCAGTTGCGCACCGTCCATGCGCCGAGCATCAGCAGCGCTCCGCTCAGGAAGAGCGACAGTCGCGCCAGCAACCAAGATGGGCGTTTCACCAGCAGCCAGATCACAAACACCGGGAGCGTGAAGGCAAAGATTGGCACAGTCAGCACCAACCAGCCCAAAAGCAGCCCGGCAGCGCCAGCGCGCCACAGCGAGCTGTGCAGATCCGCCAACAGATATAGCACCAGCACAAACAGCATCCCTGCCAGGGTCTGCGGGTAGAAGGCGCCTGCGGTGAAAAAGAGCACCGCGTACGCGCAAGCCAGGAGCGCCGCCAGCAAACCGGCAGTTTTGCTCTGCAGTCGCCCCAACAGTCGGTAGAGCGCTGCCAGGGTCAGCCCGAATGCCAGGAAATTGCTCCAACGCAAGCCAACGAGCCCAGCGCCCAATGCCCGGAAAGGCAGTAACCACAGCACATAGCCCGGAGCGCGGTAGGCGCTGGGAGTGCGGCCATCCAATGAGTATGAGCCAATCACCAGCAAGTTGTCGACCAGCGCCAGGTAGTCTGCTTCATCGGGCAAAAATCGAAGCAGCTCGCCGAGGTAAAAGGCGTACATAGCGCCGCCCAGCAGCACCAGCACAATCAGCGCCAAAACCAGCCGCGAGGCGTGCAGCTCAGCCCTGGTCATCCAAAGCGCCAACGCTCGACTAAAGCCGCTCATACAGATCACTTCATGCGCACAAAATGAAACAGGTTGAGGCGGTATTCATAATCCTTCTGCCCCAGCCAGCGCGTCTTCAACCAACGCAGCGAATCCGCCTGGCGCGCGTAATCGGCGCGCTCCGCAAGCTGGTAAAGGCCATTTGCCAATACAATGCTCTCCACCTCCCCGCCCGATTCGCGCTCTGGCTCGCCCAGGTTCGTGCGCAGCCACCAAACGTCGGAATAGCCAGCTTGCTCAACCTTGGGCCACTCGCTGGGCGCAAACACGCGATAGCCAAAGTGAGCGCCATAATACCAGCAAGCATAGTCACCCGATCTTGGGGCGCAAATGATGGCGGTTTGTTCTACAGGCGACACCTCGATTTGCTGCATGATCTGCCGCCAGGGCACATTGAGGAAGGGTTTGATGAACTCGCGCCCGGTGAAATAGTTGAAGCCCGCCAGCAGATAAACACCCAAAAGCAGGGCGGGCAGGGTGTTCAGTATTTTTCGAGGCGCGGGTAGCCAGGCAACCAGCCAGATAATCAAAAACGGCAGGCCGTAGAGCATGCGGTTGGGCAGCCCTTGCCAGCCGGATACCGGATAAACAACGACAATGCTGATCGTCAGGTTGACCGCCACCAGGCTGAACAGCACCAGCAACAGAAACCAGGCCGCGCCCTTGGCGCGGAGCAGGGCCAGGGTTGCCATGCCAATCAATATGAGCGCGCCGAACCAGGCCAGCGGGTTGAGCGGCGAGAGCACCTCCCCCAGGCCAAAGGCATAGCCCAGGTAACCAGCGCGCTTGAAGATCTCGATCCCCAGGTTGGCAGATTGCGCTTCCAGCACCACATCTTTTTCCACCTGGGCAGTCAGCACCGGCAACCACGGCACAAACGAGGCCGCCACCATGAGCTGCGCCGCGATCCAGGGCAGCAGCGTGGCGGTATGTTTGCGCAGGGAAAACAGCCACCACAGGTTGCACGCCAGCAGGATGCCCAAAGCGGGGTATGAGGTGTAAAGCAGCCCGGCCCCCAGCAAGACGTATGCAACCAGGTAGCCGGGATGGTGTGTTTCCAGGTATTTCAAAAAAGCGCTGACCAATCCCAATCCCAGCAGCATGGTTAAGGAATAATAACGCGCCGTGTGCCCGTAGGTGAGTAAAAGTGGTGAAAACGCCAACAGCGCCAGCGCCGCCAGGGCCGCGCCTTGCCCTGCCACGCGGCGCGCCAGCCAGTACGCCAGTCCCAGGGAAGCCAGAGTGAAAATGATCGACAGGCTGCGCAGTCCGACCTCCTCCACCCCAAAAATTTTGCCCCACGCACCTGTGACCAGAAAGTAAAGCGGCGGATGGCGATCACGCGCTGTCGCCAGGGCGATCTCAGCCGGCGATTTTAACGCCTGCGTTGCTGTCCAGGCCTCGTCTTCCCAGTAGCTTTTCTGCGCCGCACCCGCAAACTGCAAAACGAGCGCTGCCAGCAGCACGAGCAAAATCAAGAGGCGCGAGTCTTTCTTCGGGTCAACTACGGCAGCATCGCTGGAATTATCCATAGTAATATTTCCAGATACTCGCTAATCCCCAAAACAGGGGGATCGCCATCAACAAGCAGTAGAGCGCCAGGCCCAGGGCGCGCGGCAAACGCTGGCTGACAGGGCGGAAGAGCTCGCTCCAACCAGCATGCAGCAAGAGCAACGTGGGGATAATCGCAGGATAGGCGTAGCGCGCCGGGGGATAATAAATGCGCAGCAGCACGTAATTCTCGCTACGCACCAGGGTCATCAGCCAGGCGGCTGCGGCGGTCAACCCCAGGTAGAGCAGCATCTCCAGGGGAAGCATGCGCCGGCGACGCCACAGGAAGGCCGCCGCGCCAGCCAGCGCCAGGCCGGTGAAGATTGCCAGCGCGCGGTAGGGCCGGCTGCCAAGCATGAGCACATGTCCCCAGCCAAAGCGTCCCCAAAAAGTGCGGAACATGTGCCAACCGATCTCGCGGTGGAACCACCCCGCGCCGCGCAGGTCCAGCAGCACGCCCACGATCCAGGAGGGGCGCGTCTGATCCGGCAGGATCGAGGCGCCCAACCGGTCTGCCCACAGGCGCACGCGCAGTCCAGCCGACTCGGCGGAGGCGTTGCGCACCAGGTTGACGAACGGCTTTCCCGCCCATACCCCGCCATCCGCCTGGCTGTTGGCAAACTGCGGTGGTTGCGCGGCGGGGAAGCTGCCCTCCGCCAGCACAACGCCGTCATAGTAAACCTGCAGCGGCGCTGGGTCGGCTGCCGCCAGCGGCGCCAGCTCGATCCAGGCGCGCCAGGAAGGGGTGTTGATCGTCTCGGTGAAGGCAAAGAAGGAGGGCTCTACCCCCACGGAAACCACTTGAAAAATGTCCTGGTTGGCCTCGTACAGGTGCAAATTGGGTGTGCGCAGCTCTGCCGGGCGATCGGCCCATATCCACGCGCCAATGGTGATGGTCTTCCCCTGCAACGACTGGGCTTGCTGGATGGGCAGCAACTGGTAGAGGCGGTAAGGCTGCCCCGGTTTGACCTGCGGTCCAACCTCCAGCAGCAGGGCATGCTCGCCATGCGGCGCCTGGGCATGCCTGGCCCGCGTTGGCTGCTCCTGGAAGCTCCTGCGCACCCAGGGTGGGGCGTCGCCCCAGGTAAACACAGCCAGGAGCGCCGCCAAAGCCGCCATACCGCTCAACGCCCAAGCAAGCCAGAGGTAACGGCCGCGCAATACCGAAAAAAGCAGGGCAACAGCCAACAGCGGAACGCCAATATAAGTGGTTTCTTTGGTCAGCAGCCCCATACCCAGGGAGACCAGCGCGCCAAGCGCCGCCCCAAGCGAAAAGCCGCGCCTCAGCAAGCGTACGCAAGCCCACACGAAGAGCGAGAAAAAAGCAATCGCGCCCACATCGTTGTTCATCGCCGTCATGATGTCTGCCAGTCCAGGCAAGCACACCATGCCCAAGGGCACAAACAGGCGCAGCGCGTGACCTTCAGGCGTCAGCTCACAGGTTACCCCATAAGCCGCCAGGATGCTGACCAGGAAAAGCGCCAACGAAAACAGGCGCGCTGCGTAAAGTTGGTCCTGCACGCTGAAGCTCGACATCAGGCGCAACGGTACAGCAGCCAACACGTAATACAGAGGCGGGTCATTGAGCTGCGTGTAAAAACCAATCCAGGCAGGTTTGTCTGAAGGCGTCAGGTCGGGCTGGATCGCCATGCCCTCGAAAAAATTGTTCTCGAACATCGAGCGCGCCACATCCAGCCGCATGCCGAGATCGTAATCGCCCGGCTTTGGCAGGCTCAAGCGGTTGGCAATCAGCCAGGCATACTCGAAGTGGGTGGGTTCGTCATAATGCTGCCAGGCAGGCGTCAGAAAGACGAAGACCACGCCCACGACCAGCCCCGCAAGCAAGGCAGCCCCAAGATATTTCCGATCCCTGCTTAACCCTGTGTGCTTTGCCATTTTTAAGGCTTGTTTACCCGATCTTGAGAATTGCGCGCCAGTCGAGCAATGGTCTCGAAGCCCTGGTCGCAGATCTGTTCCAGCTCGGAGGCAGTCTGTTCATAATCCATCAAGGACTTGCCGTATGGGTCAACCACTGCAAACTGCATGCCAATCATCTCGCTGAACAAGAAAATCTTCCCGGCGGCCTGCGGGAACTCGAACTGCAGCGCTTCCTTGTGACCCGGCTCCATCACCAGGATCAAATTGAATTGTTCGATCATTTGGCGGGTGACCGATCGGGAGCGATGCCCGCTGGCGTCCAGGCCGCGCTGCTGCAGCACAAGCTGGCTGTTGGTCGAGACCCGTTGTCCATCCATCGCCCAGGTGCCCGCCGACTCGATCCGCCAGTTCTCACCGCGCGGCACGCGCGCTTTGAGCAGGGCTTCTGCTATCGGGGAGCGGCAGATATTGGCGGTGCACACCACCAGGATTGAAGCATCTGGTTTTTCACCCATTGTCAGGCTTGCTCCTTAAGTTCTACTGGATTTGCGCATTATCCCGTTCCTGCCTGCGGGAGTCTGTTCAACCGCGCCCCCACCCACCAGAACGCGACCAGGCTCGCCAGGCTGGTGGGCGCCAGCACGATGGCATGCAAGAGGAGTCCGAAGCTCAGCCCGAGCGATTCGGGCACGCCAAAGATGCCCAGTGAAAGTATACACATATACTCGAACAAACCAAAGCGCCCCGGCACGACCGGTATTGAAATGCCAGCTTGCAGCGCGACCAATACCAACACAGACGCCTTCCAGGGCAAATCCAGGCCCAACGAGCGCAAGACCAGGTCGTTGGTCCACACGGCGGTGCCCCACACCAAAACGGTCAGCGCAGCCAGGCGGACGATATCGCTGCGCAGGCGCAGCACACTCAGGCTGGAGAGCGCTGCCTGCAGGCGCGGCAGCAGCGCCGAACGCCAGGCATCCGGCAGCCAACCCAACCCCCACGCCAGGCGTTTCTCGATCAGGCTCGGCCAGGCTGCCACTACAGCCACCATCAGGCTCAGCAGCACGGCCAGCAAGGTCAGGGTTACACCCGAATCCGCCAGCCAACCTGGCATGGGCAGCAGAAAGATCGTGGCCAGGAACAACATGGCATACGCCAGCAGATCGATCACCTTTTCAATCGCCAGCGTGCCGAGCAAGAACGAGCGGCTGCCCCCCCTGCGGCCCGCCAGGTACACCCGGCTGAGATCGCCAAGGCGTCCAGGTGCGTACCAGTTGACAGTCTGACCGATCAACAACGCGGCAAGCAAATCAGCGAGCTGAAACGGGTAGTCCCCGCGCTGGGTCATCACCGCCCAACGCGCCAACTTGGCCGCCGTGTTGACCGCCACCGACGCCAGGGCCAGCAGCAGCAAGCCCGCATCGGCTTCCGACAGGCTGCGCCACACGTCCTGCGGCGGAACATCGCGCAGCGACAGGTACAGCAAGGCCACTACCAGCAGGAAACCCGTGCTCCAGCGCAGCCATTTCGAGCGCAAGATGCCCGACAGGTGTTTCATGGCTGCTCGCCTGCCTGCACTGCGTCGGCATGCCCAGGACCTTCCGGGAGAGATAGCCGGGCCGTGGCCATGATGATCCCCCACACGCCCCAAACCAGGGGCGCCGGGCGCACCATCCCCCAAACGACCGCGTCCACCAGGCCATGCACACCCAAAGCGATCTGCCCGGCGAACAAACCAGAGCCCAGCCCTGCCATCCACCAATCGCCGTTCACGCTTCCCAGCCGGTAGGCGCGCCAGGAAATTGCCAGCGCCAGCAGGTACATTGCCAACCAGGCGGCTAACCCTGGCAGACCCACGTCGACGCCAACCTGTAAGAACAGGTTATGCGCATGCCCGATCGCGCCTGGTGGGTAGCGAAACAGGGGATATAGCAGGTCGGTGACACGGGTGAACGCCCCCAGGCCAACGCCGGTGAGGGGGAAATCCTCGAGTATGTAGAGGGCGCGTGTCCACACCTCACCGCGTCCCTCGCTGCCACCCAACGTCGCGCTGGCGATCGCCTCACTCAGAACCCGCTCGGGGCCCAACCAGAGCGAAACCGCCAGCCCAACCACCAAGATGGCTGGCACTAACAGCCAGCCCCGCCGCCAACGCAGCGCTGCCACTGCCAGTATCGCCGCAGCAGTCGCCAGTATCGCACCGCGTGACAGCGTGAAGGTTAATACCACCGCGCTCCACAACCCGGCCAGTGCAAACAGGGCGATCTGCCAGGCATGCCCCTTTTTAGCTCCTTGCCGGCTGCGCCCCACCAGGAACAACGCCAGCGCCAGGGGTATCGGCAGTAAATACACCAGCGCGCCGGCCATCACATTCGGGTTGGCTGCATCGCTGACCTGGGCAGGCAGCAAGCTGTACAGGCGCCGGAGAATGGCAGGGACGCCCGCATCCGTCCAGGCGACTCCGATCAAGGCATAGAAAGCCAATGCAGCCGAGGCGAGCGCCAGTCCAGCGGCTGCCCAACGCAGGCGCGAACGAACCCCCGCCCAGGCCGCCAGGCTGCTGTAGAGCGCCATGCCGTTCAACAAGCGCCAGGCCTGCACCCGGGTTTCATCCGGCTGCGGCGAGATCGCCAGGCCGAGCAGCGCCGCCAAAAACAACACCATCGTCGGAAAATCGCCCGGTGTGCGCCAGGCGCGGCTGCCCTGCACCACCCTGCTGAGCCAAAAGACTGTCCCAAGCGAGGCTGCCAGCGGCAAGAACGCTGGGCGCAGCATGGCTGCACTGGTCAATGCCAGCACGGTCCAAAGCTCGACCTGTAAGATCCAGGCAGCGAAGATCTGGTATCTGGGTGAAAGTTGCATCTCAACCAATTATCTCACATCGCTGAAATGCGATAGCGATAAAAAAAGCCGGGCGACGCTGGTTAAGCTTGCCCGGCATGTGCACCCACAGCATGAAAGCCGCTCCCCACCCGGCTGTCAAGCAAAATATCAACCGCTCAGGAAACCGCTTCGCGCGGCTGGGTGGTCTCTTTCTCGCGCCCGTAATAATTCTGATACGTGTAATAGTAATTGCGGTAGTAGGAATAGCGATAGCGCGAGCTCTTGACCTCGACATCGTTGAGCACCACGCCCAGGATGTTAGCGCCCACCCGGTTGAGCTGCTCGATCGCCTGGCGAAAAGCCGCCTGCTTGGTTTTGCCCGGCTTCACCACGATGAGCACGCCGTCCACCCGCGTTGCCAGCACCGCCGCATCGGTCACCACCAACACCGGGGGCGTATCCAGCACGATCATATCCAGGTGATTGCCCAACTGCCCCAGGATGTCACCCATGCGCCCCGAGCCAAGCAGCTCAGCCGGGTTGGGCGGCAGCTCACCGGAGGTGATCGCCATCAGGTTGCTCACGTCCGTTCTCTGCAGGGCGCCGTTCACCGCGGCCTGGGGCTGCACAAAGACCGAGCTCAAGCCGTAACGGTTGGGCAGGTTCATCTTTTTGTGCACCTGCGGCTTTCTCAAGTCGGCTTCGACCAGCGCCACGCGCAGCCCGGACTGCGCCAGGCTGATGCTCAGGTTGGCAGCCACGGTCGATTTGCCATCTTCAGGCGATGGGCTGGTGATCAGCATGCTGCGCACCGGCTTGTCCACGCTGGCAAACTGAATGTTGGTGCGCAGCGAGCGGAAAGCCTCCGAAACCGGCGAGCGCGGCTGTGTCTTGACCACCATGGAAGCGCCATCCGTGGGGTGACGGGCAATGACGCCCAAAATGGGCAGCCCAAACTGGCGCGACACCATATCTGGGGAGAGGGAATCGTCCAGCGCCTCAAACAGAAAGATGCCGCCAACAGCCAGCGCCAGCGCAATCATGCCGGCAAGCACGGCGTTCATCAAAGCTCGCGGCCGGACAGGAGACTTGGGCGCAATGGCTTCCTCCGCCAAGACCAGGTTTTGCATCGAAGATGACTCTGCCAGCCGCACTTGCTCCAGGGTCTGCAGCAGCGAGGCGCGAATCTGGTTGTACTGCGCCAGCGTCGCCTCCAGGCGGGTACGCTCGGCATCATTGTCAGAGTTTTCACCCAATGCGTCGATCTTATCGGTGATCTCCGCAATGTCATTGTCGAAGGAATTGATCTGGCTTTCCAGGCTTTTGATCGACGCCTGGTAACGCTCGCTCTGACGCTCCTGGTTCTGCCGGATGAAGATCTCCACCAGCCTGTTGGCCGTCTCGGCGGCGCGCAAGGGGTCGGTATCTTCCACGCTGACATCCACCAACTGTGTATCGCGCACCGGCGTGACGGTGATGCGCGAGCGCAGGTTGGTGTAAGTGGTCAAGAGATTCATATCCTCGACCACGGCCTCCAGCACAGGGCGCGCCACCAGCAGCTCGGCGTAGGTGCGCGCCAGGCGCTCGCTGGTCAACACCGAAGCATAGTCGGTGGAGCGGCTGTTGGGCGCTTCATTGACCAACACGCGCGCCGTGGCCTGGTAGACGGGCGTCAGGCGCCGTGAAATGAAGTAAGCGCTGGTCCCGGCAACCAGGGTCACCAACGCCAGCAGCCATGCCCAGCGCCAGAGCAAATCCAGGTACCTTCTTAATTCTTCGGTGAACGATTGATTTTCCATTTAGACACTCAATGATGATGAGACGCACCGTGATAATGACAACTCTGCTTCTATTTTGCCACAAAAACCTGATAATTTCATGACAATTTCTAGTGCAGCGCCTGGCGCACTGCCGCAGCCACGGCTTCCAGGTCGGCGGGGCTCATCGTCGGGTAGAGCGGCAGGGTGATTTCTCGCGCCGCCAGCGCCTCGGTGCGCGGCAGTGAAAGATTGGGATAAAGTTCCCGATAGTAGCTGAAAGTGTGGATGGGCGGGTAGTGGATGCTGGTCTGGATGCCCTGGCTGCGCAGGTAATCCATGAAAGCTTTCCGGTCCACGCCTGGCGGCAGCAGCGCCGGAAAGATGTGATAAACAGGCTCGACGCCCGGCTGGGCTGCCAGTTGCTGAAAAGGCATCTCTAACCAGCCGTCCAGCGCTTCCCAGTAAGCGCGGGTGAGCTGGCCGCGGCGGGCGTTGTTCAGCGCCAGCTTCTGCAATTGGGCCACACCCAGGGCAGCGCGCAGCTCATCCATGCGGTAGTTATAGCCCAATCCCACCACATCGTAGGAATAGGCATGCCCCTGGTGGCGATCCCAGGTCAGGCTGGTCATGCCATGCGAGCGCAGCACACGCAGCTTGTCTGCCAAATCATCGCGATCGGTGGTCAGCATGCCGCCTTCGCCGGTCGCCAGGTTCTTATTCGAGAAAAAGCTGAAGCAGCCCACATCCCCCCATGCGCCCAGGCTGCGACCTCCCAGGCGCGCCCCAGGCGCATGGGCGGCGTCTTCGATCACCGCCAGGTTGTGGCGGTGGGCGATGCTCAATATTGCCTGCATCTGGCATGGATAGCCGGCGTAGTGCACCACGATCACCGCCCGAGTGCGCGGTGTGATCAAACGCTCGATATCCGCAGGATCGATATTCAAATCATGGGCGCCGGTCACTTCGGAGAAGCGCACCTGCGCGCCGGTGTACAAAACAGCATTCGATGTCGCCACAAAGGTCAGTGAAGGCGCGATGACTTCATCCCCCGGCCCAATGCCCAGCGCCAGGCAAGCCAGGTGCAGCGCCACGGTGGCATTGGACACCGCCAGGGCATGCTTGCATCCCACCAGCGTAGCAAACTCGCTCTCGAAACGCTGGGTGACCGCGCCCATCGTCAACCAGCGGCTGTCCAACACCTGGAGCACAGCCTGGCGCTCTTCTTCGCCGTAATCCAAATCCGAAAGCGGCACCCGCCAGCTCATCTCATTCATCTCCTAAGATCTGCGGTCGCAACGTTTCCCATTCCTGGACAGCCTGTTCGTAATCGTCCGGGCGACCCAGGTCTTGCCAGTAGCCATCGAAGGGATAGCCCATCACCCGCTCACCAGCTTGCAGCAGGCGCAGCACCAGGTCGGGAAAATCCAGGCGCTGGTTGCGCTCCACATACTGCAGCACACGCGGCTCGAATACGTAAATGCCCATGCTCACCCGAAAATCGTAAGTCGGTTTTTCGATGTAGCCTGTCACTCGGTTAGAACGCCCGGGATGGGCATCGAAGCGAATCACACCCAGGTCGACGTGCACACGGCGGGTGTGCGTGGCGATGGTCGCGACGGCATGCGAGCTGCGGTGGAAAGCGATCAGGTCTTTCAGCTCCAGGTTGGTGAGCACATCCCCATTGGTCACCAGGAAAGTGTCGTCCAGGCCATCCACCAGGGAAAGCGGCCCGGCAGTGCCCAACGGCTTGTCCTCGTAGCTGTAGCGAATGTTCAGCCCCCAGCGGCTGCCATCCTGGAAGAAAGCATTCAACAAGCCCGACAGGTGTCCCACGGTCAGAATCACCTCGTCCACGCCGGCGCGCCGCATCTGGCGCAGCAAGATCTCCAGGATCGGCATATCGCCGATCGGCATCAACGGCTTGGGCAGGATCTTGGTATACGGCGCCAGGCGGGTGCCTTTACCGCCGGCCAGCACAACAGCTTTCATCTGCACAAACTCCTATACCTGGTACTGGTCCGGACGATACATATCCAGATGCTCGCGGATCCACGCCACCGTGCGCTGCAGGCCGTCCTGCAGGGAGACTCGCGGCTGCCAGCCCAGGCGCTGGCGCGCCAGGCGATTATCAGAGAGCAAACGCTGCACCTCGCTCTTTTCCGGGCGCAAGCGGGCCTCCTCCACCAGGATGCGCACCGGGCGCTGCACGATGGACAGGATGATCTCCACCAGTTCGCCGATGCGCACCTCCTCCCCTGTGCCCAGGTTGAAGGTCTCGCCCAGCACATCCGGCGCCAGCGCGACCGCCAGGAAGCCCTGCACCGTGTCGGAGACGTAGGTCATATCGCGGCGGGCGTCCAGGTTGCCCAGGCGCACCACCTCGCCGGTCAGCGCCTGGGTGATGATGGTGGGGATCACGGCGCGCGCCGATTGGCGCGGGCCGTAGGTGTTGAACGGGCGCAGGGTGACCACCGGCACATCGAAAGCGCGGTAAAAGCTCTCCGCCAGCTTATCAGCGCCAATTTTGCTGGCCGAATACGGCGATTGGCCCTGCAGAGGGTGAGCTTCGTCGATTGGCACACGCAGCGCCGTACCATACACCTCGCTGGTGGAGGTGTGCACCAGCCGCTCCACCCCAGCTTGCCGGCAGGCCAGCAGCACATTGAGCGTGCCGATGACATTGGTCTCTACCACTTCGGCCGGGTGGACATAGGAATAGGGAATGGCGATCAGCGCACCCAGGTGAAAGACATGCGAAACCCCCTCCACAGCTTTCTGCACAGCGGGCAGGTCGCGCAGGTCGCCAGCCACCAGCTCGAGTTTCTTGAACGCCTCGGGCGGCAGCATGCGCAGCAAGCCCGGGTCTCCCCGCGAGTTGTAACGCACGAAAGCCCGCACCTGTGCGCCCTGCTCCAGCAGCGCTTCGACCAGGTGGCTGGCGATGAAGCCGCCCGCGCCTGTCACCAGAACCCGGCGTCCTTGCCAGTGATCGGTCATCTCGTCATGATCCGTGGTGTGGAATGTTCAGCACCTGCTCGCTGCCGGGCGACCTGGCTTCATCCGCGACCAGGCTGCTGCGCAGGTCGTGCAGGCACTGGCGCGCAGCGGACAGGTCGCCATCTTCCAGGTGCGCTTCCAGCTCTGCCAGCAAGGCGCTCACCCGCTCTGCTGGCGGTTTGGATGCCGTGTCCTGCCGGACATCGTCTTCCAAAGAAGACGGCGCAGGGGGTGCGCTCAAGCCTGGCCCACCCGGGAGACTCGTTTTCCCGCTTGCCTGCGAGCCATTCACCGCATGGCGCAGGCTGGCCAACAAATCCGGCGCGAACACCACCCTGGCAGGGGTGGATTTGCAGATCTCCAGAACGCTGCGCCGTTCTTCTTCCGGGATGTTGTGGATGGCAAATAAAATGATGCCAATATCGTATTTGCGCACCAACTGGGGAATATCCTCGCGCCGCCCCAGCACGTTGGCGCCGCGGATGCGCATCTGCTGCTTGTAAAGATCGTCGTCCACATAGCCCACCACGCGGAACGCCGAGCCGGCCCGCCCAGCTTGTAACCACCAGGCAAAGAATTGCCCGGCCTCGCCCACGCCAACGATCAGCACCCGTTCGCGGGCATCCATGGCCCCCGGTCGCGCCGCCACCAGGCGCGCCGCCAGGGTTGCCAGCAGGCGCTCGCGGTAGCGCACCGTCACGAAGCCGATCCCCGCCAGGCCCGCCCCCATCACGATCAGCGCTGGCGGCAGCGGCCCGCCCGGGTAATCCAGCACCCCGCCCTGCCACAGCGAGCTAACCAGCAGCGCCAACAAAGTGCCCAGGCCCAACGCCGGCAGCAGGTCCAGCGCATCGGTGAAATTGGCCTGCGACCAGACGATGCGGTTGACGCCCATGAAGGCGCAGGTGGCGCTGAACAGGATGGAAAAACCCAGCGCCAGCACCAGCGATTTGAACAGGCCGACGTTCAGCGGGCCAAACGAGCGCCAAAACACGCCCACCACGCCCAGGGCGACGAACGTCACCAGCAGGTCCACGATGAACCAGGAGACATAGCGCGTCATCAGGCGCGACAGCGGCCCCAAGAACAGGCGCTCCGGCAGCGGCTGGCGGGCAAACTCCTGCGGCAGCAGCACCAGGAAAGTCCACAGGATCACGTCCATGTCCAGCCAGAAGCTGCGGTTGCGCACGTAGAGTTGGTCCAGGCGCAGCTTGCTGGGTAAGATGTCTTCCAGGTAAGCATCCATGAGGTTGCCGTGGTGCAGCAGCGCTTCTTCATTGCGGTAGAGCACCGAGGCCGGGCTGGTGATGCCGGGGCGCACCGAGAGCACCTCGTTGCGCACCACCTCCGGCCAACCGGCCCCAATCTCAGGGTCCTCGGGCCGCGGCCCGACCAGGCTCATCTCACCCACCAGCACATTCCAGAGCTGCGGCAGCTCGTTGAGCTTGGTACTGCGCAGCCAGGCGCCCAGCGGCGTGATGCGCGCATCGCCCTGGGCCGTCACCCGTGGGCCATCATAGGACTCGGGGCGCTCGTACATGGTGCGAAACTTGAGGATCTTGAACACCCGCCCGCCCTTGCCCAGGCGCGGCCCGCGGTAAAAGACCGGCCCGGGCGAATCGCGCTTGATCAGCAGCGCCACCAACAGAAACAGCGGCGAGAGCAGCGCCAGCCCGAACAACGCTGCCAGGATATCCACCAGGCGCTTGAGGCCATCGTACAGGCGGCGCGGCCGCGGCCGCGCCAGCGGTATGGTGCGAAGCGAATCCGTTCGGGGGGGAGAGACTGTGCCAGATTGCATGTGCGCTTGCGTGTGCAGCAGGGATCTGCCTATATTATAACGAAAATTGCAACGTTTTTAGCATGCAATTTTGACAAAAACCAGCCACCTTACAAAGAAGCGAAGCGCACCAGCCGCTCACTCGCCGGCGGAGCTCTCCGGCAACCCACCGCGCAGCGGCGGCGGCGCTTCCTGGCGCTCCAAGGGCAGGCGCCCCTGCAGGTAAAAGCGCAGCATGCCCTCGGCTTTGGCCAGCGCTGGCGAGCCGGGTCGCAGGCGGCGCAGCCCGCGCAGCGCGGCGTGGGAGAGCGGGTTGAAGAGCGGGCGCAGCCAGGGATGGAAGACCACCCGCTGGCGCACCGGCTTGGCCGTGTAACCCATGCGGAACTTGAACTCGTCCACGCTGGGCGGCGCGTCCAACGAGTGCAGGCCGTAGAACAGGCGGCGCACGCTGGGACGCCCCAGCGCCGCCTGCGTGAAAGCGAAGGTCAGCGCGTTGTTGACTCCCTGGCTGAGATAGGCGCTGCGGCTGCCCTGGTGGAGGATGCTGCAGCAATCTTCGCAGGTGAAAGCGATCAGCGCCGCTGCCAGGGTATCGCCGCTCCAGGCGCCCCAGGCCTCGAAGCCCGGCAGGTCTGCGGCGCTCTGACAGAGAGTCTGCCACCAGGCGGAATCTTCCGCCTGGGTGCGCCCCTGGCGTTCCAATGTCTCGCGGCGCACCGCCCAGCCTTGCACCGCCAGCTCAGCGAAGGGCAACGGCGCGATGCGAAAAGCCGCCAGCCCTTTACGCACATCGTAGCGCGCTTTCTTGGGCAGTATCGAGAGCGGGTATTGGCTGCCCTCGTAGACCACGTGGTAGGAGGCCGCCCCGGCCTGGCTCTCCAGCGGGGTGGAATAGCGCAGCCCGATGGCGCCCAGCCCGCGCCACAGCTCCGCCAGCTCAGCCTCGCCCGGCGCGATC
Organism: Chloroflexota bacterium; assembly: GCA_029265355.1. Taxonomy (GTDB): domain Bacteria; phylum Chloroflexota; class Anaerolineae; order Anaerolineales; family UBA4823; genus JAJUJL01. The sequence goes on from JAJUJL010000001.1 coordinate 21,885, forward strand.
AGCCAGTGGTAGGGAAAGGCCTGGTAGACGCGCGGCCCCTGGTCGTACCAGTAGCTGCTTTCTGTGCGCAGCACGCGGTGTCCCTGGCGGCGCAGCCATTCGGCGAAGATATCGGGATTCAAGCATTAGCTCCAGTCGGTATGGCGTAAAGCTGGTACATTAATCCATGGCGGACGGTTTCACCAACCCGGGAAAACCCGATGCGCGAATAAAATTTTATCGCCGCGAGATTATCGCTCTCTGTGATCAGATACACCTCGGCAAAACCGCGCGCTGCGGCATCCTGCAGCAGCGCCTGCACCAATAACTCGGCAATACCTGAGCCTCGCTTTGCCTCCGAGACCACAATGGGTCGCAACTCATATCCAGGAGCTGGAATTCCAGGCCGAGATGGAGGGGGATGCATGTTCGACCCAAGCACACGCGTTGGCAACTCTGCCAGGAGCATCGGTTGCTGTAAAAGCAGGAGCAACGTCCACACGGTCAATCCAGGCAGGCTGTTCAGTATCAATCTCCTGCGCAACGCCCGGGCGTCCCATACACCGCAAATATACCCATCCACACTGCCCTGTGAGTACGCAACAAATCCCGTCGCCCCGACTTCCTGACAAACTGCCCGGTAGTAGAGAGTTAGAAGCTCCTTGGCGGGGCGCACCTTGCGAAAAGAAGACTTGAGGTAGGCCAGGTGCAGTGCAGCGGCCTGGGCGCAGTGCTGGGGCTGCATCGACAGAATCTCGCTCACCGCGCCGCACCCTGCAGCAGGTTTTCGAACTGCGACACGCACACCTGGCGCGAATAGGATGATACCAGCAACTCGCGCCCGGCCAGCCCCATGCGGGCGCAGCTCTCCGAATCAGATTGAAGCATGAGAATCGCCTCAACCAGCCCAGCCGTGTCGCCGGGCGGCACATTTACCCCGCAATGGTTCTCTTCGATCAAGCGAGCGATCTCACTCTCTGCCGGCGTCACGCCCAGCACCGGGCGAGCGCTGGACATAATGGCAAAGGTCTTGCTGGGCAGCGAGGTGGCATGAGAGCGGGCGTTGAGGGTCACCAGGCTGACATCCGCCGCCGCCAGCATCTCCGCCAGCGCCTGGCGAGGCTGATATGGCAGGAAAAGCACGTTGTCCAGGTTTTGCCGCGCGGCCTCAGCCTGCAGCGCGGCTTTGCGCACCCCTTCGCCGACGATCACGAAGCGCACCGTTTCCCTCGACGCCAGCCGACCAGCAGCCTGCAGCACGTCTTCCAATGCCGAGTTGTGCCCCAGGTTGCCGGCGTACAAAACCACGAAACAACCTTGCAAACCATACCGGCGGCGGAATTCGTTCTCCTTGGGCAGCGGCTGGATCTCATCCGGGTTCGACCAGACCGGTATGACCGACAATTTCTCTGCCGGCGCACCCTTCTCCAGCAAACTGCGGCGAAATCCCTCTGAGATCAATGAAATATGCCCGGCGCGACGGTACAAAAAGCGCTCCAGCCATCGGAAGAAGCGGATGGCCGCCGGGTTGCGCAGCACGCCCGCCGCGATGGCTGCATCCGGGTACAGGTCTTCCACGCGCAGCACCCAGGGCGCGCCCCAGGCCACGCTGAGCAGCCAGGCCGCCAGTCCCAGCGGCAGCGGAGGCGAATAGCTCAGGATGACATCCGGCCGCCCGGCTGCCAGCCCGCCAAAGAGCGCTGTGAAGCTGAAGCTGCCATAATTCAAGATGCGCGCCCAAAAGCCCTTGCTGGGAGAAATAAAGCTCCAGGTGCGCAGCACCTGCACGCCATTGCGCAACTCGCGCAGCAACCAGGCGTTGCGGTAGCCCGGAAAGACCTCGCCCGCCGGGTAGCTGGGCGCGGCGGTGACAAAAGTCACCTGGTGGCCGCGCTGCGCCAGGTCTTCGGCCAGCTCGGTCGCCAGCGCCGCCCCGCTGACGTCCTCGGGGGCGTAGTGCTGGGCCAAGATCAATACTTTCACTGTGGTTTCACTATAAACAACCGCTTTTCAGTTCAAAGTAGATATTTTCTAATTGATCGCCTACAGCCTTAATTGAAAAGGTGTCCTGCATCAGCGCATCACAATTAGATCGCAGCGATTCATAGAGGCTGTGATCCGTTAAGATACGAGCAATAGCTTCAGCAAATTCCTCAGGGTCGAAATTTGTTACCAGAGCAACACGGTCTCTTAGAAGATCTGCAATTTCTAGCCCATTAGTGACTACCATCGGTTTTCCTGCTAAACATGCCTCGATGATGGCCATGGGATAGGTATCTGTCCTGCAAGGCAAAACGAAGACATCAGCATCCTGATAGGCTGCATAAACTTCTTCCCCTATTAATAATCCGGGTAAAAAAACCCTATCCTCCAGTCCATAAGATGTGATTAGATTTTGCACCTCATCAAGTTGTCCATCATCTGGTCCAACTATGGCTAAAAATGCATCCTTTACTTTCAAGGTATTGAAGGCATGTACCAACATATCAGTTCCTTTTTTGCGATTTATCCGGCCAAGGAAAAGGATCAAAGGTTTATCATCAGGTATATTTATCCTGCGGCGAAATAATCCTGAAGTGGGAAATTTACTCCTATCCGCCAAATCCACACCATTATGAATAAGACGAATTCTCTCTGGTGGAATCCCATATTTGATTGCTTGCTCCGCCTCGCTCTGTTGGCCGGCAAGAATCATCCCAACGCCACTTAATTCTTGGTTACCCCAGAAGCGGTCATAAATCTGCTTCACGAAGATCGAATTGACAATTAACTGCATCGCGCCATGCGGTTGTAGGACAAACGGAATTCCTTTAGATCTTGCTGCGCGAGCGATAGGCAGATTCATAAAGTTTCGGTAACCATTGATATGGATAATATCAAAAGTCGTGATTTCTTTTCGAAGATAACCTGGTAAATCGGGCAGCAAGATCGGACCCAAGGTGCCTGGCCACCAGGCAAAATTCCAGGTATTGAAGTAAACAACTCTTAATCCGTCAATATTTCGCTCAAAGGTTCCTGGAGCTATTTTTTTATGTTTATTGAGCAGGTTGGTGCAATAAATGGTGACACTGTGGCCGCGCCTCATTAGCTCGCGTCCGTTCTGATGCACGATCTTGACTGGCCCGCCCCAAGCACTAGCTGGGTAAAAACCTAACGTTGACATCAAAATATTTAATTTCGTCATAATCAAACTTTATTGAAAAGATGAGAGATTCTCAAAGACGGATCCATTTGCATCAACAATTTCCTTGTTATCCGATCACTCTTGCAGGGTTGCCAGCCGCTATCCTACCTGCAGGTACATCGCGGGTCACCACACTGCCGGCGCCGATCACGCAGCCGTGCCCCAGCCTGACACCCTTGAGCACCAGGCTATGCATGCCGATGAAGACGTCGTCTTCGATCACTACCGGGGCGGCGGGGGCGTCATTGGGGTGCAAACGGCGTTCCACCGGGTCGAGCGGGTGAAAGTCGGTGTCGATGATGGTGCAGTTAGCGCCCACGGTAACACGGTCGCCGATGCGGATAGAGCGCGCAGCGCAGATCACGCCGCCGGTCATGGCAAAATCGTCGCCGATCACCAGCTCGGCGTACGGCTGCCAGGTGCACAGCACCACCGGATGGGCAGGCGCCAGCGGGTTAGAGACCAGGCTGGAGCGCAGTCCCAGCCGATCGCCGATGAGCAGTGTGCTGCCGCGGTAGCGCTCGATGAGCGGCACGCCGTGCAGGCGCCAGCCGCGCCGCCAGGGAATACCGTAGTAAGCAAACAGCAGGCGGGCGCGCGGGTAAGCCAGCCAGCGAGCCAGCTCGCCCCACAACTTCCAGGGAGCGTCCAGGGTGCGGCGCATCAGGCTGCCCCTCGGGTTGGATGTCGCGCCGCGATCAGTCGTGAATAGAGTTCCTCCAGGCGGCGTGCGATCGCTGCGCCGATGCCGCGGTTGGCGCCGGTAACCAAGACAACTTGTGAAGGCAATTCAGTCACGTTTTTTTCCTCGATCAGCTCCAACAACTTTACCGTGGCGCGGCCGGTCACTACCCTCTGGGCGCGCTGGTTCGTAAGTTGGATATCCAACAGCAGGGTGCGCGTCGCCGGCGAGATTTGCGCCACCTGGCCCGAGATTTTCAGGGTGTCGCCGATGTACGTGGGGTGGAGGAACTCCAGGGTCTGCGAAGTCCACAGCGCCCCCGGACCCGGCAGCACCATCCCGATCAAGGTCGAGATGAACGCGGATGACAGCATCCCGTGCACGACCGGTTTTTGCAAGGAGGTGCGCCTGGCAAACTGCTCGTCGACGTGCAGCGGGTTTCGATCCCCTGTCAACCGCATGAAGGTTTCCACGTCATCTTGTGTAACGGTGTGCTCGAGCTCTGCGATCTCGCCGACCTTAAACTGCTCGATCGATTTCATAGGCTACCCTGTACACATCCTGGTGAGTTCGAGCAGGCTGCCAGCGAAGTGCTCCAGCCCCCAGTGCTGAATAATCTCCCGGCTGGCAGCGCCCATCGCAGCCGCATCGTAGGCGCCGGTGGTAAAGCCGATCATGTGCTCGACCAAGGGAGACAGGTCATGGGCGTCTACCAGAAAGCCGTTCCTGCCATCCACCACCAGGTCGGGAGCGCACCCGCACTGCTTCGAGACCAGCACCGGCAGCCCGCTTGCCATGGCCTCATTCACTACCAGCCCCCACTGCTCTTGAATTGGGACGTGGATGAAGACGCTCGCCCGACCGTAATAGGCGGGCAGCTCGGCAGCCTGGCGGAAGCCGGGAAATTCCACACCGGTGATTTGATGCTCAGAGACGATTTGATTGATTTTATCCTTCTGCGGACCATCGCCCAGCACCACCAGGCGCCAGGGATCACAGCCCAAACGCCCTATCCTATGCCGGTATTGATGGTATGCAGAAAGGACGCCATGGATATTCTTGCGCTCAATCCAGCGAGCAGAAACAAGAAAGAAACGCTCCGGCGAACCCAACCCTGGCAGATGCCCGACCTGAGCAGGCATGCGCCGGACGGCTTCAGCGCCTTTCTCGAAAAACTCGTTATCCACCGCATCGTATCCCAGGCGGATCCGCCCCGGCCTCATTCCTAACCGGACGAGGTAATCGCGATGTAAGCTTCCAGCGCAAAAACCGGCTGAATATTGCGAAACCAGCCAACGTTTGAACGCTTCTCTTGATGGATGGCGGGGAAAGTCATCCGCTTTACTGTCCGACATCAAAATTGCAGGACAACCATTGATCCGGCACCACAAAAGGATCGCCAGGGAATCAACCGCACTGTAACCGTTGATGGCAACAACATCCGGCTTAATGTCTCTCAACAGGGCGCCCACCCGGCGATAAATCTGAATGAAAGATAAATCTTCAATATATCTATCTGGGAAAGCTACCCGGTATTCGATGTGTTTTGTTTGATCACTCACATGCCATGAATATATTTCATCGTACACCGCGATCTCCAGACCAATAACCTGAATAGCCGATTCTCTCAGTCGAAGGGCGGCCTTCTCTAAACGGGCTAAATGGTAAGGCCCAAAACGGGGCCAGTGAAGTACATGCCTGAGCATTTGAATTTGCACTGGTTGGTCTACAAGTCGAACTACCCTTGGGGAGATGCAGTTCGAACATCAACAGGAATACCTTGACCCTGTAAAGTGTAATTTTTTGAAGACGACCTGGATTTTGGAGTAAACAACCAGATCAGCAATGCAGGAAGAGCCATGATACCATAAAGCATAACTCCCCAATAATCGTGGCTGCCCCATACCATCCACAGTGTACTCAACCAGGCTATGCCCAAGGAGCGAAGGATATCGGAAGAACTTTCAGCGAGCATACCATCTAGTTTCCGAAGCAGGAAGGCGAACAAGGCCATCTCAATAATGACAGCTACAATGCCCCCATTGGAATAAAAACTGCCGATCAAGGACGATTTTGAACCGATTAACAGGTTATCGATCTCTGGTGGATAAGTCTTGCCTTGCAGATCGCGTAGCCAATCTACCAAAAAATACTTTTGTGGAAAGACTCTATTAGGTATCCATCCAGTAGCCAGGTAGTTGATCATTGGTAGACCGTAGTCAAAACCGGTCAAAGTGTCTTTCAAGAAACTCTCCAGATAGAATGTTGCCAGCATCGCAGTGTCTGCCTGGGTAAAAATATCGCTCGCTCTGGCAGGTATCTGCGAAGATATATCCAGGATCTCTGCTGTGGAGGAGGAGACAGTCCAGCTTGTGTGACCACGAATTTGTAAGACCGCGGCTAGAAAGAATACGCTGGCTATCCCAAGAACAGGCGGCCAGCTTCGCTTGGATTGCATCGTGATCACGATCGTAAGGGCTATTAGCATCGAGACAGTAGCAAAGCGAGAATACGAATGAGGGAGCGAAAGAAATAAGTATGCCGCGGCCAAAAAATAGCCCAAAACACGCATCGGTAAACTGCGCAAGATGATCAACAATAAAATCGGGATAAATAAGAAAACGTGCGCTACCGATTGATAACCTGTAACCGAGCCCACAAATCGCCCACGAGAGATGATCACGTCCCCCGTGGGAGACAACAACCCGGCTCGAAAGGTGAGCAACGAGTAGAGACCAAATCCCATAAGTATGATCATAATCAGAGCAGTCAACGGAGTCAGGTGAAATTCTAATGGCTTGAGTTTCGCTTTCTGTCTCGTGACGGGAGTTGATAAATAAACCCGGAAAAATACCGCAATCCCGACAACAATCACAAACGCGATCCAAATTCCGCGAGATACACCTCCACCGATCATCATGCGCAAGGTATAGGGATACTTGTCTCCACCCACAAACACAGAAAGTGGGGCAATGACAAAATAAAGCAGCATGGCTGCCCAAGACCAGAAGCCAAAAGTCGTCCAGCGAAACAGGTGCTGCCTCTGCAGCATGACCCCAAAGATCAGCAATTCGACGAGCACAACAATTGCTGTAATCAATAATATTGTATCCGAGTTAACATTCATAGTGTTTTTTTATCACGCAACCGTGGATTTTACAAGAAAATATCGCTTGGCGCAGCATGAAATTCCCGAGAGTAGATTTCCGAGTATACTGACAGAAGCCGTTCGCCGTATGCTTTCCAGGTGAACCTACGCGCCTGGTTCCAGGCTGAACGACCCATTTCCATACGTTCGTCTGGGTGCTCGAATAAACGCGTTATCCGATCAGCGAGCGCGGCAGAGTCACATATAGGAACAACAAACCCATCCTCACCATCTCGGACCGCTTCTTTGCTCCCTGTGTTCTGTGAGACGATGACGGGCAATCCACAAGCCATCGCCTCCAGAGTGACCAAACCATACGAATCGGAGAGCGAGGGCAGCACAAATACCGAGCCACTAAGATAGATATCAACCAGGGATGCTTGTGGGAGTAAGCCGAGATATTCAACAAAAGGCATTCCGAGATAGGGCTCGATGACCTTGCGGCTCGATGCTTCTATAGCACCTGCCATGATGAGTTTTAGATTTGGGATGCCGAGGTTTTGCACCGCTTCCAGAAGGTAAATCACACCTTTGCGAATGGACAATTGACCGACATACACAATCCTAAATTCAGGTTGACTCACCTGTCGAAAATTCTGGTCGCTGGCTGCATCCGAAAATTTTTCGATATCTACCCCATAGGGAACGATTCGCAATTTGCTGGCTGGAATTCCAGCCTCGATAAACGTTCGCGCCGCGTATTCAGATGGCACGATGATCAAATCCGCGATCTCATATTCGGCAATTTTGCGGGATTGGTAAGGCAAATCAATGGCGGTATACTCTAAACCCAACTTTTGATACGCTGTTCGCAATATCCGGTTCTGGTAGTCGCTATGTTCTGCGCGAACATCACAAATTAAGAATGCTCCTCGATCCTTGAGTTTTTTAGCTGTCTCGAGGCCGAGTGTATTGACAAAATGAAACACCTGGCATTCATCGGCGCGCCGCCTGGTAGCCTCATCGAATTTCTTACTGAAGAAGCCATCTGCTTGCGGCGCAGATACGAGGCGAGAGGTTTTTAAGAGCCGCGCCAGGATCTCAGGCCCGATAATTTCGACGATTTTTCTTCGATCCACCTCCTCAAGGTGACGCGAGACGATCCTTTTTTTCCATTTACCTGGCATGACCCGAAACCAGATATTCAAATATCGATTTGGGGCAATGCTGGTGTAGTAAGTCTTCAATAAACCTGCATGGTACAGAGCCCGCGCAGCATGGTGATAATGCGAGATATTTCCGGAGGATAAAATGACGCCCGACATATAATTTTTCGAAAATCCTCACTTGGAGTCGGTCGGCAAGCGCCTGGACAGGTTTTCAAGCCGCTCTGAAAGTGTACTGTAAACACCGGATTCGAGACCTGGCCTGGCTTTTTCGAGCAGGCCGCCAGCCAGTTGAGCCTCCACCCGTCCCTTCTCATAATCGCCCACTGCTACATAGCATTCTCCGAGCTGGAGAGCGTACCCAATATCCAATTGAGGTCGGAAGACGCCATCATAAGCGCGACGACCCGCTTCCATCACCTCGATAGCTCGCTGACAATCTCCCACTCGGACATAAGATTGAGCGGTCTGGAAGGAGAGATAATAGCTCCCAGGCAAGAGTTGAATAGCCTGACCGAAATAATCCGCGGACATTTTCCAATCACCCAAAGATCGGTATATTTCTCCCAATGTTTGGAAGGCTTTAGCTCTTTCATTTTTATCCAGAGAAGGATCTTCACTGCCTATTTTGATGAGAAGCGCGCTTCTCTCCAGGTCTCCTGATCGAAAAAGCATAATTCCCCAATCGAGGCTTTCGCTGGCTGGCAGCGCTTGCCATTCGAGGCCTGCCCGCACAGCATCACCCATCAACCAGGCCAGGTTTCCTTTCCAGCGCACAATCAAATCTTCTCGATCACAGGTATCCATTCTCATCATTATTGCTCTGGCTGCTGAAAGATCTGCACCTGCCATCATCCTGCTGCGCCACAGCGCCTGGCAACCTCGCGAATCATCGGCCTGCTCTGGGATTTGTTGGAGCATAAGACGATCATACTCGTCAGGTTGGATGTTCTTGATACGCCCAATCCAACGCAGACTGGAGATAATTTGAACGCTTCCGGGCTGCAACAACGAAATCACAGCCGAAATCAAAACTGCCACCATTAACCAACGAGTATTGCCTGTGCCTGGCATTTGCCACAACATTGACGCGATTCTCCCGTATCCTCTCAATCGCTAATTAATATCGGGGCAATACATCAGAACCATAATTTGTTACACCTAATCGCTCAGCCCATCCCAGGATTCTTTGTTGATCTTCCTGAGATAACCGATTTTGCCATTCCCTGAGAAGGGCGTTTTGGGAGGCGCCAATCGACTCTGGTCTTGTCATTCGGCTCTTTTTGGAGCTATCCACGCGCGATTGACGCCGGTTGCCCGGCAAGCCGAGCCAGTCACTGATTTCTTCCAAAATCTGATTTGGCTGGTTCACGATGTTCTCGTAATAAATGATTTTATGTGGGCGTGAAGCCAACTGGCTCAGCGCGACATGGTTTTCTACTGCCCACCAGACCGCGTGCGCCCCGAGTAAATCTTTTTCCTGTTCGATCTCTTTCTTCCAATCCCGCAAGTAATCTTCGACCAACTCTTCTTGCACCAGGATATCACGAACATCGGCATGCCAGGGAATGGGCAAGCTCAATCGAGAATTAATGACCGCACATGGATGCCTTAAGAGGTAGACGACAGGGCAGTGAAATTGATCGATGACATATCCCAACATCAAATTCATCCGAATTTCTTTGACCAGGAAGCGCCTGGGAAACATCGCATCGCGCTGAAAATCCGTCCAATAATTGCGGTACTTCCCGGTCAGGATGGCTTCCAGGTGAGATCGCCAACCAGGATAGTCCCCGCCTGGTCGTAAATAGATTTCCCGAAAATATGGGTCGGTTCGATCCCATCCGGTCAGCTCACGCACCTGTTCATTCCACAAAGGTATCAACGGCTCAAAGATCTGTTGTATGCCGGCTGATGCCGCCAATAGGTCGCCAACCCAGGTCGTGCCGCTTCGGCCAGAACCCGCCAGGATGATCGTTGAAGAAGCTTCGGGACTCCCGTTTAGCAAGAACCCCAATCTTTCCCCCAATAATCCAAACGCCACGTATAACTTTCGGAAGGGATCATCGAGCATGAGGGGTGTAGAATACTTCTTAACCAGATTACGAAATTTCATGGATGCAGCCGTTTCACTTGTTTGAAATCCGGGTTGTTTTCGTAATACTGTAAGGATCTAATAGACTCACAGCGCACAATCTATCCGGGTTATCCATCTCTCATAACTTCTTACGGTTACTCTTTCCCGCCCATCCCATGTAAGCCATATAGGCGCTTGGGAAAAAATAGGTCGTAATCCAACGTGCAATTCTTCGAGGAGGCGTGCCTTTTAGCATGGCCTGGAAAAACAGCGCTGCCTTTCGCAACGCAGGCGCCTCCAACAACCTCCCCTCTGTTTCAACCTCCCAAAGCATTCGCTGCGTAACTGCCCTGAGTGCCTCGAACTGCTCGGCTCTAGCGGGGAAAAGCCTCTTGGCCAGGTCCAAATCCTTTAGTCGTGTGCGGTAGACAGCAGCATAATCAGCAACATGACCTGGAATGCGGCTGAGCATTTTCTTAGCGTCTGGCTTTCCTTTGTGGTCTGCGTCAAAATGCAAGTTGCCCGAATGACTGCGATACAGCACCAGCGGCTCGTAGAGATATTCAACCGATCCAAGAATTGCTGCGCGAAATGGGATCACATAATCTTCGTGTACAACCTGCTCGGACATTGGGCCAAAAATGTCGAAAACATTTCGATGCCAGGCCTCGGTGCAGCCCGCGATACCAGCCCTGTGTTCTGCCAGCCATTCCAACGTCAAAGAAGCGTCAGATGGCGGATGGCTTCGCAACAAAGCTAACCTCCTCCCAGTTTCATCGATCGAATAACCGTTCGAGTAAAAACAATACGCCTGTTTGCCTGAACGCTGATAGGCATCGTAGATTCGTTGTGCGCGCTCGGGCAGAGAAACATCATCCCCGGCGGCTCCCACGATCAATTCACCCTGTGCCATCGAAGCAAGCAAATTAATATGCGCCCCAAGCCCCAAATTCTTGGGGTTACGACGGGCAATGATTTTATGAGGTCCATTGTACTTAGACACTTCCTGTTGGATTACATCGTAGGTTCCATCGGGCGAAGCGTCATCCGAGATAATGATTTCGAGCGGAGAGTATGTCTGTTGGAAAGCTGCTCGTATCGCTTCACCAACAAACGCCTCTTGTTTGTAGGTCGGAATGATGAGGGAGATCAATAGTCGCTCGTTTTCCACCGATTGCTCCGAAATTTACAAGATCTTCCTTAGAACCAGCGAGGCTTTCCCAAACCGGATACCCAGGCTCTCCCACACGTGGATAACCGCCCGATTGGTCACCTGGGTCGAAAAAAACACGTATTCTGCGCCAAAATCCTTTAAGTGATAATTGACCTCGGAAATCAATCGCCGGTACCAACCTTTATAATTGGGTGATACAGCGCTCAAGATAGGCTGGCTCAGTCGCACCCCCCAATCATCCCACTTCTTCCGGTGATACTTTACTGTGCAAAACGCCATCGGGTTCGGCACATCGGGCACCAATGTAATATCGGCAAATCCCTCCAGTACAGATGCCTGCACCCAACGCTCCATTAGCCTGTCTGCATTGGCTGTCCCAATAAATGGATCGGCATGAAAACGGTCATAAGGGTTGACCATTTCACGCGCAACTCGCGCCAGTAACGGTACATCTTCCGCGGTTGCGCTTCGAATTCCAAACCGCTCAGGATAGGAATAGTCCTTGACAATAAGGTAATAAAAAACCCGTGACTCGATCACCGAAAATCCCAGGTCTCCCAGCGAACGTAGCAATGCAATATCTCTTGGATCAATTTGGCCAAAAATATATTTGATATTGTGTTCTTCGGCAAACTTTAACCACAGACGAATAGCCGAATTATAGTCATCAGTGAGCGGATCTGCCTGCCTGTTTAGAGTGTACACGCCGTCTAAACGAGCGATATTTGAGCCGAAGAAATCAGAATCCCACGGCAGCCTGCGGGCAAATACACCGATTAGGTCATTTTGGGTACTCTGATAAACAATCCGCAGGTCATCTTCCGCTGGTATGTCCTCCGTCAAACCATCCACCAATACCTGGCGATCGCGCTCGAGCGAGATGCCGGGAATGTAATCGAACGGCGACCAGCTTATGTATTTCATCAGGGAAGACCTGATAAACTCAATTTCTGCGTCGATGCGTTGAATAATCACATTCTTCTCCGGCATTGCACTTATCTTTCGATTGTAACCGAATTGTTACGGTCGATCATTAATACCGCACTAAACATTTGCAAAGCAGCCATACTAAGCGATGAATTCCACCAATAACCCATTTTGGTCAGGCCGCGCCAGGACGAAGTGATCACTCTGACTGGTTCTACGAGGTATCGGACAGTGTGCCTTCACCCTTTTTCCACGAAAGGCTACAGCAGGATATCACTTTCATAACTGGCAAGATCAAGTTCTGGTTCATGATTTTAAATGATCTGTCTTGATCGCAATCCAAGTGTTTAGCAAAGTGAAGAGCTTCCTGCGTTCGGTTGCTGTCAAGGTCATGAACGAAAACAAAAAAGATAAAGATACAAAAAACAAAGCGATCAACCAATTGACTGTGGACGCATTCCAGGTTGCAATCGAGGCAATCACCAAGAGTAAAAATCCCGCAATCCAGGCAATCGTATTACGCCTATCAGCCTTAAACCCATATTTCTTATAGATATACGGGATATAAAATGCCAGATAGAGAATGTAACAAAAGTAATATGCTACAGCAGTCCCCTCGAGAGAATGGAACATATGCAAAGAGAGGTAAGAGCCTCCAAGCAAAACGACATAGAAGAGCGTATCGGTCAAAAAGTATACTCTCATATTGGCATAAGCTAGCATTGGCATAGCTATCACAAATGCTAAGAACTTTAGGTAATCGCCGATAACCATCCAACGCATTTGCGCCAGGGCGCTTAAGAAATCGGACGAGAATAAGAGACGTATAACCAATGGTTTCAGAACGATAACTGAACAAATCAATGGAACAGATAGGAGTATCGTGATGTGAAGGATGTTGGTCATGAGGATGGTGCGTTCCTCGACCGTTTGAATCCTGCTTAGTGTCGGTAAATAGTAGGTGGTAAACGATGTCAGTACCAGGAGCACATAGCGCATACTGAAGGACCACCCGGCATTGAATATGCCGGCGCCATTCAACCCTTGCTCTTTGATCGCCAGGCTATTGATTGCAAGGAGCACATTTCCTCCCACCTGGGAAACCAAAAACATTGTTGCCGCTATGGATAAAAAGTAAACAAGCTGCTTTCGCCTGAAAAGTGAAAAAATATTCCCGGAGATCTGGGCGAGCCATCCTTTCCTGAACAACACTACACCAGCATAAATTGCTTGCACGAACACGCTAGTTGACAGCATAAATATGAAGGCCAAGGTCCACCCATTTTGGACCAGCAGAGCAACAGGGAATGCCAACAATAGAAGCGCTGAGACGCCGATAATTTGCGAGATGGCCAGATGACCGATCGCGCGGAAGCCATTTAAAGTTGCAGTAAGATAAAGCTGCACTACAGAAAGTGCGATGGGCACCGAAAGCCACCTCACCAAAAACACCAGATTTTCGTCAGATTCTCTCAACAAATATTGTGTTATCGGATCAGCAAAAACCAAAAGCAAAGTTACAACTGTTACGGTTCCCACAAGAAACACCAGCAAGACGGTTGCACGATATTCAGCCTGGTCCGATCCTTGTTTGGAAGCTATCCCTTGCAGGAGCGCTGTACCGCCCCCGAAAGCCGCAGCCGAAAATCCTGTGACCCGGACCTGGTCGAGCACTGAGTACAGCCCAATACCATCTGGCCCCAGTACTGATGCCAAAATCTTGGTGGTGAGTATCCCAAAAATTGCAGCGATAATCGCTGCGCCGCCGGTCTTGGTCGCCGCTTTAATAATCTCGATCATGAACGCTGCCAATAACCTTCATCGAGTTTCTCACGACGATTGAGCCTGAGATTACTGATTCTGATGAACCAGCCAGGTGAAAGCCCAAGATAACCTGGGAGTCGAGCCGCAATATCCCGCTGCCTTGAAATTGTGTTGGGTGATTAATCCTTACTGAGCGGCCAATCTCGACCTGACCCCCATAGAGCCAGGCCTGCAGCTTAAGGCGCAGCAGGTAGACGGGAGCGAATAGTAAGCGAAGTCGCAGATAGAATTTAATTGGAGAACGAAAGGCGCGATGAAAGCGATTTAGCATAAATACAAGCGATAGACCAGCGGATAGCTGCTAAGAACGATTCGTTATCGGTCATCCAGAGACGGGACGATGATGAAAACATCAGCCACCCACTTGCGGCGAAAATGCACATCCGCTCCGCCCACTTCATGACCACGCGCCGGCAGGGACCAACCCAAACCGCCATCCAAGCCAGCAATGAAGACCTTCATTCGCACAATTCTCCTGAATAGTTGGGGGGTGTGACTGAATCATTAGAACCGCGCAATCTCGGTCACATTATAGCAATAGAATCGCAAATAATGCTTGCAGTTGCGCAAGCATTATTGCAAATGATTGAGCGTAGCCTGGATCTTGAAAGGGGGCAAGCCCGACCGATCGCATTTCTCAGCGAACAGCCGGGCCTGCACAGCTCATGGCTTTTGCACCAGGTAGACCGGGCTGAAGCCAACCGTCATCTCAGACTGCGAGGCTTCCACCTGAACGGGCACGCCAGCCAGGTTGTACACGCCGAGCAGCTTGCTGCCGGGCAGCGCGATCACCAGTTGCTGGTCTTCCAGCGCCCACAGCACATCCACGTAGTTGCCGTTCTTCTGGAAGCGGTAAGCCTCGATGCCGGCGCCGTAATCCACCGCTGCCACGAAGCGCGCCGCGGCAAGCTGCTGGTTGAGGTACTTGTACGCGTCGAAGGACGGGCGCGGGGTGAAATCGCCATTGAGCAGGCCGGTGTAGCGCCAGCCCGGGTCTTCCAGCGAATACCAGGCCTGCCCCTTGACGCCGTTGCCCAACCCGCGCACCATGGTGCGCGTCAGGTAATCGGCCTGGTTGGTGAAGTAATCGTCGCCGGGCGGCACGCACCAGGGGCACTTCACCGGGTCTTCGATGCATCCGAAAGCCGTCTCGTTGAGATAGAGCGGCTTGCTCACCCCGTACTCGTCCAGGATGGCCTGCAGGAAGCGGGCTTTGCCCACCACGCCGCCGCCCATGTCGGTCCAGGCGGCTGGCATCAGATCGTAATCGGCGGTCACACCCCAATAGGAGGTGTGCCAGTGATAGGCGACGGCGTCGAAGTAAGGCGCTGCGCCGGATTGCAGCACGCCGCGCAGGAAATTCTCGGGAATGCCGTTGCCCCAGGCCGGGTCGGTATTGGGAGACGGCAGCACCAGGCCGCCCACCCACACCTCCGCCTCGGGGTCGACGGCGCGTATGACGGGAGCGACGGCCTTGAGCATCTCGCCGTAGCGCTGCCCGCCGAAGTAAAGCAGGTCGTCACGGTCGCCCCAGCAGCCAAAGACCGAATTCACCGCCACCGAATCGGGGTCGAAATCGGGCTCGTTGCCGATCTCCCACAGGTGCACGCCGTACTCGGGTGCGGCGTAGCGCTGCACAACCTGGCGCATAAACTCGGCGAAGGCGGGCAGCTTCTCCGGGCGGATGGGGCCGCACGTGGTGAGCTGTCCATCATCGCGCGCATTCGGATCCACCGCCCAGTAAGGCGTGCCCTTGACAGCGACCAGCACCGGAAAGCCGGCCTGGCGCAGGACGCGCAGGTTGTTTTCGAACAAGGCCAGCTTGCTCCAATCGATCGGGCCGCCTTCCACCGGCTGCAGCTCGTGCCAGCGGATCGAGCCGCCCAGGCGCACCAGGCTGGGATTCAATTCGACCAGCCGGGCGTACTTGGCGTCGCCGGTGAAAATGGTACCCACCAGTTCCACGCCAAAGCGAAAATCGAGCGGCGAGCCGCTGTAGACCTTGGGCAGGTAGACGATGCTGCCGACAGAGGGCGCTGCGGGAGCCGGCTGGCTGGCTTCCGATGCGGCGCGTCCGCTCCAGCGCCCGGCCGTCAGGCCAAAACCAGCCGCCAGCAGGGCAGCCGCCGCCAACAAGTTCACCAGGTTCACCAGCGCGTGTTTTCGGGTCATAAAGTCCTCCTCAGCGGGGAGATTCGGGCTTGACGAGGGTTTGGATGCTGTCCCGGAGAATATCGAACCAACGGTAAGGATAGTACACGGGCCACAGCCACTCCGGCCTGGGGCGGTAGCGCCAGCGCAGGTAGGCGGGCTCCGGAAAGATCAGGTCCCACAGCAGGCGCATGCGCCGTGGCAGGGGCTGGGCCTGCAGGCCGCGCCACACCACGCTGGTACGGGTGGGTCTTCGCTCGCCGGTGGGCGGGGCGACGGCGGCGCGGCTGGCTTCCAGGGGCAGCAGCGCCTGGCGCGCCGCCAGGTAGCCTTCTGGCAAAGGCCAGGACAGGCGCTCTTCGAGCGTGTGCAGCGCCTGGTCGAGCAGCCCCTCCCAGCCCAAGCGGCGCGCCTGGGCAAGGAGCGCCGTCCAGTCCAGCTCGCCGGCGGCTGCGTGGCGCTGGAGCAGCAGGTACAGGTCGTAGTACCACACCAGGCGTTCCCCCTCGCCAGAGTGCTGCTGCAGCAGATGGGCAACCAGGTAGAGCAGGTTGGCCTCCGCGGTCAGCGCCAGGGCGCCCAGCTCTCGCAGGTCGGCCGCGGCTGGCTGAGCCGCCTGGCGCGGCCAGGGCTGGGTGTGCTGCCAGAACCATTCCAGGGCGTGCGCGTCGCCAGCCGTGTTGGGGTGGAAGGCCTCCACCAGGCTCCAGTGCAGCTCGAGCGGCACCTGGCGTTGCGGCCCGCCGTGCAACAGCACGTGGTGGTGGGCGTGATTTTCGGCCATTTTCTGGTAGCCCAGCCGGCTCAGGGCGCGCACCGCCAGGGGCACATACGGGTACGGCGCCAGCACATCCAGGTCGGTCATCACCCGCAGGGCAGGATCGGAATAGAGATCCACCGCCAGGTCGATGCCCTTCAGCACCACCACGGGTATGCCCGCCTGCTGGAAGGCTTTCAAGATGTAGGTGAGCTCCTGGACCAGTAGCGAGTTGAACGCGGCGGAGATGTAGTAACTGCGCTGCAGCCGGCCGCGCAGCGCGGCTGGCGCGCCTGGCGGCAGGCAGCGCGAGAGCAGCGGGGCGACGCCCTGGGCTTCTGCCAGGGTCGCCAGGCGCTGCCAGCCGGCCTCATCCAGCGCCTGCCAGTCGGCGCTGCGCCCGGCGGCGCCTTCCGTGGCGCTCAATACCTGGCACAGCAGCCGGTATTCGGCCTGCTCCTGGAAGGGGAAAGCGGCGGCAGCGACGGTGGTCATGTTTCAGCCTACCCGGCGCGCTCCTGGTGAACGCCGTCATCGCTCACCACCTGGTCTTCCCAGCGGTGCCAGCGCCCGTGGTGCTTTTCCAGGATCTTGCGCCCTTCTCCCGGCGATGGCAACCCTTGCAGTTCCAGGTCGGCATCCACCATGATGCGCACCAGGTCCTTAAAGAAGACGCGCGGCTCCCAGCCCAATACGCTGCGGGCTTTGCTGGGGTCGGCCAGCAGGTAGTCCACCTCGGTGGGGCGGAAGTAGCGCGGGTCGATCTTGACATATTGCTGCCAATCCAGGCCAGCGTATGAGAAAGCCTCTTCCAACAGCTCGCGCACGGAGTGCGCCTCGCCGGTGCCGATCACAAAGTCCTCGGGCTGGTCGTGTTGCAGCATCTTCCACATGGCTGCCACGTAATCGGGGGCGTAGCCCCAGTCGCGCTTGGCTTCCAGGTTGCCCATGTAGAGGAAATCCTGCTTGCCTGCCAGGATGGCTGCCACGGCGCGGGTCACCTTGCGGGTGACAAAGGTCTCGCCGCGGCGCGGGGACTCGTGGTTGAACAGGATGCCGTTGCAGGCGAACATCTGGTAGCCTTCGCGGTAGTTGCGCGTCACCCAGTAGGCATAGACCTTGGCGGCTGCGTAGGGGCTTTGCGGCTGGAAGGGGGTGTTTTCGCTCTGCGGCGGCCTGGCGCTGCCAAACATCTCAGAAGATGAGGCCTGGTAGAAACGCGCCTTCACGCCGCTCTTGCGAATGGCTTCCAGGATGCGCATGGTGCCCAGGGCGGTCACGTCGCCGGTGTACTCTGGCAGGTCGAAGCTGACGCGCACATGCGACTGCGCCGCCAGGTGATACACCTCGTCCGGGCGGATGTTATAGATCAGCTCGGTCAGGTTGCCAGAGGCGGAGATGTCGCCATAATGCAGGCGCAGGTTCACGCCATTCTGGTTATGTGGATCGCGATAGATATGATCGATGCGTTGGGTGTTGAATGTGCTGGCGCGCCGGATCAGGCCATGCACTTCGTAGCCTTTGGACAGCAAAAGCTCAGCCAGATACGAACCATCCTGTCCGGTGATGCCAGTTATCAATGCCTTTTTCATACTTTTCGTTCCTCTCCGAAATTATTGCAGATTGCGCCATAATGCGCTATCCCCCATTTTTCTTATTGCCGCCTGACAATATTGCAATGCCGGCAGGCAACTAAACTCCCGCAATGGGCCAGGAGCGGTGAGTTTAGCAATAGCCGCGCTCCGCCCTTCCGACACGCGCGGGTTGGACTGGATGGTGGTACGCTAGTCCAGTCGAAAAAAGCGCCCAAAAGTTACTTGCGGCGTTGAATCTTACCGGCGTCCAATTCAATGGGCACCTGGCGCTGGTTGCTGAGCAGTTGCAGCAGAACGCGCACACGCTCGCTGCCGGGCAAGCGGGCATCAAAGATGGCTTCGAATCCCGAGAATGGCCCTTCGCGTATCACAACCACATCGCCGCTTTTCAGCCCATCGAACACCTCACCGCCCGCCGCGGCGATCTCCTCGACGCGTTTTTGAATGGCGTGGATCAGGTTCTCAGGTACGATGGCGGGCTCGTCGCCGAAACTCACCAACCCCAGGGCGTGCGGCATCCATTGGAACGTGGATTTGCCGAGCTGCTCCAAGTCTGCCTGCACAAACATATAACCCGGGAAATAGGGGCGTAGTTTTCGTGAGCGCGGGTTGACAGGGTTGACGCGCAGGCGAGGGTAGTAAACCTCGATGCCCTGGGCGCGCACCTGGCGCCAGACGACATCTTCTTTGCGCGCTTTACTGCGCAATGCATACCAATGTACCGGCATAATTGACCTACTCCAGGGATCTGACCAGAGAGTTATTTTACCAGTTTTCCCCCTTATTTCAGGCGCCTGCAAACCGCCGCCTGCAACGCCGGTGCACTCAGGCGACTTCCAGGCCAGTCCAGCGCTCCAACAGGCGGCGCAGCAGCGCAAAAGGCAGCAAAAACAGGGCGTGCAGCCCGAAGCTGAGCCCCAAAACGCTGGTAGCCGCCAGGGCTGCTCGGTTCAACCAGGGCGCCAGGTGGGTGAGCATCCACGGACCTGCGCCAGCGACCAGGCCAAGCCCCAGCAGAGCGCCGGAGGCCAGCCCCAGGGGCAGCCAGGCGCGCCGGTCTGAGCGGGAAGGGAACATGGTGCTGCTGACGGTGAACGCCAGGTACATCCACAGCCAAAAGTCCGAGCGCTGGTAAACCGTGCTCCAGGCCTCGGGGAGGGCCTGCGCGCCAGCCTGGCGCACTGCCTCCCAAAAGCCCAGCAATCCCAGACGGTTCTGACCAGCGTAGGCGACAAACAAGCCGCCAGCGATCAGCGGCGCGGCGCCAATCAGGGCGTCGCGCACCAGGTCAGTCCGGGCTGTTTCCACATAGCCCAGTTGCAGCCGCCCATCCGCGGTGGCGCGGGGCGCCAGCGAAAAGCGCCCGGTGCGCACCAGCAGCAATCGGGCCGTGAAATAATGGCTCAATTCGTGCAGGAGCACACCGGGAAAAAACAGCAACGCAAACAGCGCTTGAGAGAGATCTGCCCGGCGGGTGATCAACAGAAATACTGCCTGGATTTCACGGTGCAGCAAGCGTTGAAAGACCAGCAGCAACGCCAGGCCCAGCAGCAACCAAAATATGCTCTCGATTTGGCTCAAGCAGCCGCAGCCTGGGTAATACCAATAAATTCTTCAGCTTTCAAGCTGGCGCCGCCCACCAGGGCGCCATCGATTTCCGGTTGACTGAAGAATTCAGCGGCAATGCTGGCTTTGACCGAGCCGCCATACAGCACGCGCACCCCTTGAGCAAATGGCGCGCCAAAGAGTTCTTCCAATACCGGCCGGATGATGTCGGCGACCACGCTGTTAGCCAGTTCTCCAGTCGCCGCGCGCCCGGTGCCAATCGCCCAGACAGGTTCGTAGGCGATCACCAAGGTGGTGGGATCGTTGAGGTCCAGGCGCGCCAGGCCGTCGCGCAACTGGCGCTCGATGACCTCCCGCGTGCGGTTGGACTCGTTCTCTTCCAGGGTCTCTCCCACGCACAGGATCGGCAACAAGCCGTGCAGCAAGGCCGATTGAAGCTTGCGATTGACCGTTTGGTCTGTTTCCCCAAAGTAGGTGCGCCTCTCCGAGTGACCGATGATCACATAGCGCACCAGTTCCGCCAGCATCAGGGGGGAGATTTCGCCGGTATACGCGCCAGACGGCTCCCAGTGCATGTTCTGCGCGCCGAGTTGAATGTTGGTGCCCTCCAAAAGGGCGCGCACAGCCAGCAAATCGGTGAATGGCGGGCAAATCACCTTTTCAACGCCTGCAATGGCCTGCAAGCCTGGAACAAGTTCGGAAACCAGGTGGCGCGCTTCCGCAACCGTTTTGTACATCTTCCAGTTACCAGCCACGATGGGTACTCGCATGGTGAACCTCGCTTCTTCGTTGCAGTAGATCAGAAAATTGGGGTGTGCAGACAGGCTGCGCCCACACACCCCCGTTTACTGTGCTCCAGCCTTTCGGGCTTTAGTTGCGATCTAACAATGCTGCCACGCCGGGAAGCACCAGGCCTTCCAGCATTTCCAGCGAAGCCCCACCGCCGGTGGAAATATGCGTGATCTTATTCGCCAGGCCGGACTGGTTGACTGCTGCCACCGAGTCGCCTCCGCCAATGATGGAGGTGGCGCCACTGCTGGCCACTGCCTGGGCGATGCTGTACGTGCCCTGGGCGAAGTTGGGCATCTCGAAGACGCCCATTGGCCCGTTCCACACCACCGTGCCAGCCGAGGCGATGACCTTGCGGAACGCAGCCGCCGTCTCAGGGCCAATATCCAGGATGCGCCAGCCGTCCGGCACTGGCGCCATCGGCATCACCCGGCTCTCGGCCTCGTTCTCGAAGCGGTCGGCAATCACCACATCGATCGGCAGGCGCAAGCGGGTGCCTCCCATGGCGAGAAGTTCGCGTGCCGTATCCAGGGCCTCGTCTTCCACCAGCGAGTCGCCCACCGGGTAGCCCTGGGCCTTGAAAAAGGTGTTCGCCATGCCGCCGCCGATCAAAACGTGGTCGGCGATCTTCAGCAGGTTGCGAATCACGCCGATCTTGTCGCTGATCTTTGCGCCGCCCAGGATGGCGACAAACGGGCGTTTCGGTTCAGCGATTGCCTGTCCCAGGTATTGAATTTCTCTCTCCATCAGGAAACCGGCCACGGCCGGCAGGTGATGGGCTACGCCTTCGGTCGAAGCGTGGGCGCGATGAGCAGAGCCAAACGCGTCATTGACATACACATCAGCCAGCCTGGCTAACTGCTCGGAAAGCTCAGGATCGTTCTTGGTTTCGCCAGGGTGAAAACGGGTGTTTTCCAAAACCAGGATCTCACCTGGCTTGAGCGCCTGGGCAGCAGCGGTGACATCTGGGCCAACCAGGTTACCCACGAACGCCACCGGCTTACCCATCAAGCCTGCCAGGTAGTCTGCGACCGGTTTCATGGAAAACTCAGGCGATGGGCCGCCTTTTGGACGTCCCAGGTGCGAACACAAGATCAAGGAAGCGCCTCGATCCAAGAGGTAATTCAAAGTTGGCAGAGCGGCCCGGATGCGGGTATCATCCTTGACCTTGCCTTCTTTGATCGGCACATTGAAATCGACGCGTACCAGGACGCGTTTGCCTCGAAAATCGATATCGCGGATGGTTTTTTTATTGAACATGGCGCGCTCCAAACCGGTGAAGCGCCCGATGCACTGGGCGCTTCACCTCTGATGGAATGGATTTAGAGGCTTTTAGCCATCAATGCAGCCAGGTCGGCGGTACGCACCGAGTAGCCCCATTCGTTGTCGTACCAGGCGACGATCTTGGCGAAGGTGCTCGATTCCTTGCCCAACACCTGGGTGAAAGGCAGGTCGACGCTGGAAGAGTGCGGGTCGCCTTTGTAATCGATGCTCACCAGCGGCTCATCCACCGCTTGCAAGATGCCCTTGAGCGGGCCGGCAGCCGCGTCACGATAGAGCTGGCGCAGTTCTTCGGTCGTGGTGGCATTTTCCAACTCAACCGTCAGGTCAATCACCGAGACGGTTGAAGTCGGCACGCGCAGCGCGTACCCGTCCAATTTGCCGGCCATGTCTGGAATGACCAGCTTCAGGGCGCGAGCTGCACCGGTGGAGGTGGGAATGATGCTCATGGCCGCCGCGCGCGCCCGGCGCAGATCGCTGTGCGGCAGGTCCAGGATCTTCTGGTCGTTGGTGTAGGCGTGAATGGTGGTCATGAAGCCGCGCTTGACGCGATAGCGATCGTGCACGACCTTCACCGCCGGCGCCAGGCCGTTGGTGGTGCAGGAAGCGTTCGACACAACGTGGTGCCTGGCAGGGTCGTACATATCGTGGTTAACGCCTAAAACCACCGTCAGGTCTTCGCCCTCTGCCGGAGCGGAGATGATCACCTTCTTGGCGCCGCCCTTGGTGATGTGATTCTCAGCGCCCTTGACCAACTTGCCTTTCTTGTTGACGCCATCGGATTTCACGGTGAAAATGCCGGTGCTCTCAACCACAATCTGCACACCCAGGTCGCCCCACGGAATATTGGCGGGATCGGTCTCTTTGAAGACCTTGACCGGCTTGCCATCCACGAGCAATTCGTCGTCTCCAACCTCCACGGTTCCATCGAAGCGCCCATAGTTCGAGTCATACTTCAACAGGTGCGCCATGGTCTTCAAGTCACCGATATCATTGAAAGCGACGACCTCCAGCGTATCCGGATGGTAGTCTCGAATGGCCTTCATCACCTGACGACCGATGCGACCAAATCCATTGATGCCAACTTTTACTGTCATTTTAGCCTCCAAGCTTTTGTCTATAACAGATTTTTGTTCGAAGCTGCTTTGTGATTGAGCAGCCATTTTTCACGAAAACAATCTCCACAACATTATTCTACCAGAGGGCCGGTTTTTTCCTGATACAAATCGATGAGTACGCGCGCCAATTTTTCCGAATCGTGCCGCCAGGGGCGCTGTTCATCCACCAGGTCTGCTTCGTACACCCGGTAATTGGCCTGGGAAAAATCATCCCTTTCGACCCAACTCACACCTGCCGGAAGGACGCCCGCTTTGCGGTTATTCACCACCACCACGTCGAACAAGTTTCTGCCGACATGCTCTTGCATGGCTCGCACGTGATCGCTGCAAGAATAGCCATCGGTTTCACCGGGTTGGGTGGCGACATTGCACACGTACACGCGCAGCGCACGGCAGGCGCGCAGCGCCTCTGCCAGGTCGGGCACGAGTAAATTGGGCAGCAAGCTGGTGTACAGGCTGCCCGGACCGATCACGACCAGCTCGGCGCTCAGTATGGCGCGCACCGCATCGGGAAAGGCGGGCGGGTCGTTCGGCTCCAACCAGACGTGGCGCACACGCCCCGCCGCTTCAGGAATACGGCTTTCACCCTCAATGCGCACTTCGCTCACCAGGTGGGGAAGGCGAACATCGGCCACCAGGCGCACATTGTGCAGGGTGGAAGGCAACACTCGCCCATAGACCGCCAATACCCGCCCCGATTCTGCCACGGCTTCTTCGAAACTGCCGGTGATATCCGCCAGGGCGCTGATGAAAAGATTGCCAAAGGAATGCCCATCCAGTCCGCCCTCTCCATCTGGAAAGCGGTATTGGAACAACTGACCGAGCAGGGCCTCATCATAAGACAAGGCTGCCAGGCAGTTGCGCAGGTCGCCCGGCGGCAGTATACCCAAATCGCGGCGCAGCTTGCCTGAAGAACCGCCGTCATCGGCGACGCTGACCACCGCGGTGATGTTGTAGGTGTATTGCTTGAGCCCGCGCAGCAAGGTCGACAAACCGGTGCCGCCGCCCAGGGTGACGATGCGCGGGCCGCGTTCGCGGCGGCGGTGCTGCGTCAGGGTATCCACCATGTGGCGGCCTGGGCGCAGGAATGGCAGCATCAAGGTGCGATTGATGCCATAGATTCCCAGCAAGATTAAGCCCAGCCCCAGACCGCCGAAGATGATTGCCCGAAGCGGACGGGCTAGAAAACGCAGTGAAGCAGCAGAGAGCAACGGCAGCCACCAGGTTTCGGGCGCTGTGCGGTACACATCCAATATCAGGATGGCCAGACCAACCCCGATCAATGTCGTTCCCGCCAGTATCACCGCCATCCAGCGTTTTACCCCCAGGCCAGGAACCAACCACTGCAGCAACCGCGCCGCGGCATTCCACCAGGATCGTAAACGGCGCAGAAATTTGTTGTTCATTCAGCTAAGATCATAGCAGCCTTTAGCGGTCTCGTCAACGGCTTGCAGCAGGATTATATGCTATACTTTGTGCTATGAGAAGTTACATCGCCGTGGACGTCGGGGGCACCCAGATTCGCGCCGCCTGTTACCTTGAAGACAACCTGGAACCTGCATGTGTCCAGCGCATTGCAACGCACTCCCCCGGTGAAAGCCCGCTGGAGCGTTTGATGGCAGCCATCCAATCGGTCTGGCCTGAAAACGGCCCTGTACAGGCGATTGGCGTGGCTGCACCCGGTCCGCTGGACCCTTACCAGGGCGTCGTCCTGTCCGCCCCAAACATCCCCGGATGGATCAACTTGCCTTTGCAGCGCCGGTTGGAAGAGCGCTTCAATGTGAAAGTGGCCACCGGCAATGACGCCAACCTGGCTGCCCTTGGCGAATGGCGCTTTGGTGCAGGGCAGGGACACCATCACCTGATCTACCTGACTGTCAGCACCGGCATTGGGGGAGGCGTGATCGTCGATGATCGGCTGTTGCTGGGTGCGCGCGGCCTGGCAGCCGAATTGGGCCATGTGACCGTCATGCCGGATGGCCCGCTGTGCGGGTGCGGGCATCGCGGTCATCTGGAAGCCATCTCTTCTGGAACGGCCATTGCCCGCTGGGTGCAACAAGAAATTGCGCAGGGGCGCAACTCCAGCCTGCCTGCCGGGCGCGCCCTCACCAGCAAGCAGGTGGCCGAGGCTGCCCGCCAGGGAGATGAACTGGCTATTGCTGCATTGGCCCGCGCTGGCACTTTTATGGGTATCGCCCTGGCTGGGTTGCTGCACACCTTTAACCCTTCTGCCATTATCATCGGCGGAGGCGTCTCCCAAAGCGGCAGCCTGTTCTTCGACCCCATGCGAGCAGCGCTGCGCGATAATGTCATGACGCCGGACTATTTGAAAGATCTGGTGATTGCCACTGCCGCGCTGGGCGACTCTGCCGGTTTGATGGGCGCCTTGGCGCTCGCTCACATGTCGGCAGACTGATCCAGTTACCCACGCTGGGGACAATCAACAGCTTATAGACCTGAAGCGCGACGACATCATGCAAGCCCCTTCATTGGATAAACGCTGGATCATCGCCACACCTTTGCCTGCCGAAGTGGATGCGCAGCTCTCTGGTTTCCATCCCATCTTACGCCAGCTCCTGTACAATCGCGGACAGGCCACTGAGGCCCAGGCGGTTTCCTATCTGCGCGCAGAGGCGCCAGAGGGCGCCAGTCCGATCAACTTGCTGGGCATGCAAGCCGCAGTGGACAGGCTCTTATATGCGATGAAGCACGCCGAACCGGTGGCGATTTACGGCGATTATGACGCCGACGGCGTGACTGCCACCGCGCTCCTGGTGCAGTATCTCAGGCGCCTGGGTGCAGATGTGCGTGGTTATATCCCAAACCGCTTCGATGAAGGGTATGGCTTGAACATCGAGGCCCTGCAAACGCTGCGCGAGCAGGGGATCAAACTGGTCATCACCGTGGACTGCGGCATCCGCTCGCCGAAAGAAGCCAGCTTCGCCCGAGAGATCGGGCTGGACCTGATCATCACCGATCATCACCATCCCGGCGAAGAGTTGCCCGAAGCATTGGCGATTTTGAATCCCAAGCAAGCCGGCGACAACTATCCAGATAAGAACCTGGCAGGCGTTGGCCTGGCCTACAAGCTGGCAGCCGGGGTGGATCTGAGCACGGGCAACTCCCTGGCGGAGGAATTCCTGGACCTGGTGGCTTTGGGCACTGTCTCTGACCTGGCACCGCTCACCGGCGAGAACCGCAGCCTGGTGCGCCGCGGTCTTGAACAGTTGCGCAACCCTCAGCGACAGGGTATCCTCTCATTAATTGGAGTCGCTGGCCTGAATGCCGCGCAAATTTCGGCTGGCGACATTGGGTATCTGTTGGGACCACGCTTGAATGCCGCCGGCAGGTTAGAGTCAGCCCTGGCATCCTTAGAACTGCTCACCACAGACAATGTCATCCAGGCGGCGTTCCTGGCGCAGCAGTTGGATGTTCACAACCAGGAACGACAGCGCCTGACACGTGAAATCCAGGAGAACGCCGAGCGCATCGCGCTGCAAGACGATGAGCAGGCTTACCTGCTCTTTGCTGCCCACCCGGATTTCAACCCCGGGGTGGTTGGCCTGGCAGCCTCTCGCTTGATGGAAGTGTATTACCGCCCCGCAATCGTGGCCTACCGCGGCGACGAGTTTACCCGCGCCTCCTGCCGCAGCATCCAGGAATTTCATATCACCGACGCTCTCGACCAGTGCGCTGAGTTGATGGAACACCACGGCGGACATGCCGCGGCAGCCGGCTTCACCGTGCGCAATGAGAACCTGCAGGAGCTGATCTCTCGCTTGAAGGATATTGCCAGAGCGCAGTTGGAACGCCTCGATCTGCGCCCCACGCTGCATGCTGACATGGAAATTCCGCTACGCGAGTTGAAAGCCGATCTCTTGCCGGTGCTCGAAAGCCTGCAACCCACCGGTATTGGAAATCGTCGGGCGCAATTTGTCACCAGAAATCTGAAGGTCTTGAGTGCGCGCGCCGTGGGACGTGACGGCGCTCATCTGAAGCTGGCGGTCAGCGATGGGTGGATCACCTTCGACGGTATCGCCTTCCGCCAGGGTCACTGGGCCAACACCCTTCCCGCCAGGGTCGATCTCTTGCACACTTTCGAGCGCAATGAGTACAACGGCCGCACATCCCTGCAGCTCAATATTCTTGACATCAAACCGGCGCAATAGCTGCGCGTTTTCCTAATCCACAAAGCGATATTTGATCAACGCCCACATCGCCTCGAACGCATCCCAGGCGGTGATTTTCTTTCCCTCGCTGTAATCTCTCGGATTGAAAGAGATGGGCACTTCGAAAATACGCACCTTGCGTTTTAAGATTTTGGCGGTAAATTCGGGTTCGAAGTCGAAGCGATTGGCGCGCAGCTTGAGCCCAGCAACCACTTCCTTGCGGAAAACTTTATAACCGGTTTCCATATCGGTCAAGATATTGTTGTACAGGATGTTGGTAACCAGGGTCAAAATCTTGTTGGCGACCATATTGAGAAACAGGATCGGCCGGCGCGCCCCACCCAAGAAGCGTGATCCATACACTACATCGGCGATGTTCTCCTCGATGGGGCGCAGCAAGTTGGGATACTCCCGAGGGTCGTATTCCAGGTCCGCATCCTGAATGAGAAGCACATCGCCCCGCGCTTCTTGGATGCCCGTCCGCACCGCAGAACCCTTGCCTTCGTTCTTTTCTTTGAATATCACGCGGACGCCTTCTTTTCCATCTAACCCTGCCAAAACGGCGCGCGTGCCGTCTGTAGAGCCATCATCGACGATCAATATTTCAGTGGCAGCCTGCATATGCTTGACACGTCGGACGATTTCTTCGATGGTCTTGCTTTCGTTGTACACGGGGATAATCACGGTAAGGTTCATGAACGCAATTATAACTTGGGCGGTGCGATCGCGGCGGAAAATTACAGCTTCGTTAGCCAGGTGTAGGAATGATTAAATTTGTAACATGCTATAATGCGAGCACGTTATCAATGGCATTGAGCTTTGCTTCTTACATTAACTGAGCGCTTTGCCAGCGGAGGACAGGATGCAACAAGCCAGCCAACGAACCCTATCTGGGGCAGATACAACCCCGAAAATACCCGGCTTTGTGCCCAAACCCATCAGCAATATCGAGGACACCGGGTTGTCAGGTTTATGGTTGCAGGACCTGGCGCTCAAGATCTTATATTTCCAGGGATACATGAGCGGTTTCAAGGTCTCCGAAGAGATGGCGCTGCCATTCGCGGGCGTGGTGGATCAAATCCTGGAGGCGCTCAAACGTGAAAAATTTGTGGAGGTCAAATCCAGCCAACAGATCGGCCTGGGAGAAGGCTCCTATCAATATGCCATCACGGGCGCGGGCATCGCCCGCGCCCGCGAGGCGTTGGAGCGCAGCCAATACGCCGGCGCAGCGCCCGTGCCTTTAGAAGTCTACAACGACTCGATCCGCCGGCAAAGCCGCGCCCGCACGGTGGTGATGCACCAGTCGCTGCAGCAAGCGCTCTCCAAACTCGTGCTCAGCGAACACACCTTTCAGCGGCTGGGTCCTGCCATCAACTCAGGCACCTCCATATTTTTGTACGGCCCGCCAGGAAACGGAAAAACGACCATTGCCAGGGCGATGGGGGGGCTGATTCTGCGGGAGAGCATGTATATCCCATACGCGCTCTACGTGGATGGTCAAGTGATCAAGCTCTTTGACAGCGTCAATCACCAGCGCGCGGAGGAGCGGGAAAGCGAGCAGCCGCCCAGCGGCTCCATCCGCAGCAACCGCCGCGATCCGCGTTGGGTGCAAATCCGTCGCCCGTTCATCGTAGTGGGCGGAGAATTGAACCTGGCTGGGCTGGACCTGGTTTTCGATGATGTCAACAAATTCTATGAAGCGCCATTTCAAGTCAAAGCCAATGGCGGCATTTTGCTCATCGACGACTTTGGACGCCAACAGGTCAGGCCGCGCGACTTATTGAACCGTTGGATCGTGCCCCTGGAGAATCGCATCGATTACCTGACTTTACACACCGGGCGCAAAGTGGAAGTGCCTTTCGATGTGATGGTGGTGTTCTCGACCAATTTACCTCCGCGCGACCTGGTGGATGAAGCCTTTCTGCGCCGCCTGCGGCATAAAATCGAAATTGGCGACCCCAGTTACGAGGAGTATCGCGAAATATTCCGCCGTGTGGCGAACGCCAAAGGTGTAAAGTATTCCGACCAGGGGCTGGCATATCTGTTGCAAGAGTGGTACATTAAGCGCGATAGAAAATTGCGCGCCTCCCACCCGCGTGATCTTTGTGATCAGATACTGGATATCGCCCGCTATTTGAACACAGAGCCCGCCATGACCAACGATCTGCTTAACCGGGCTGCCGAGGCCTACTTTGTAGAACTGTAGTTTTCCCATCCGCGTAGAAAGGCAACGCCAGCGTGTACCCAAGCCTGCCACGCCCGACCATTTTTGCGCACCGGGGCGCCAGCGCCTATGCCCCGGAGAACACACTGGCTGCTTTCGAGCTAGCCTTGCGGCAATCTGCAGATGCCATTGAATTGGACGCAAAGTTGAGCGCCGATGGCCAGGTGGTCGTCATTCACGACCAGACGGTCGATCGCACCACCAATGGTCAAGGAAAGGTGAACCAACTGACCTTGAGGCAGCTCAAAGAGCTGGATGCCGGAAGTCATTTCGACGCCTCCTTCCGAGGTGAGCAAATCCCCACCCTGGAAGAAGTTTTTGAGGCTGTCGGGCAGCGCACATGGATCAACGTCGAGCTGACCAATTACAACGCCATTTTTGACGACCTGCCAGATGAGGCAGTGAAGCTGGTTCGTCGTCACAACCTGGAAAAGCGGGTGATCTTCTCTTCATTCAATCCACGCGCCCTACTTCGAGCGCGCAAGCTGTCGCCCGATATCCCAATCGCTTTACTGGCGTTGCCTGGCCCCGCTGGGAGCTGGGCTCGCTCCTGGGCAGGGTGCCTGCTGGCTTACCGTGCGCTTCACCCTGAAGTAAGGGATGTCACGCCAGAGTTGGTCGCCAGCGTCCATAAGCGTGGCTGCCTGGTCAATGTGTACACCGTGAATCAGGTGGAGGTGATGCAGCGCTTGTTAACCATGCAAGTCGATGGAATATTCACAGATGATCCGGTGCTTGCCCGGCAGGCGTTCGCTGGCTTTCGCGCGGATATTGACCCGGGATGATAGCGCATGTTTCCCGCTGAATGGATCCTGGCCGCTCAAGAGCGCATCGCTGACCACATCCACCACACCGCGGTGAGCTACGACCCTGTACTGAATGCCTGGTTCAAATGGGAAAACCAGCAAGTGACCGGTTCGTTCAAAATACGCGGTGCACTAAACAAGGTGCTCACCCTGGAATCCTGGGAACGCCAGCGCGGCCTGGTGACCGCCTCCGCAGGCAATCATGGGCAGGGTCTGGCAATGGCTGGTAACCTGGTCGGAGCGCCGGTCGTGGTCTACGCCAGCCAGCACGCAGCGCCATCCAAGCTGGCTGCGATGCGCGCCTTAGGCGCAGAAGTGCACCTGGTCTCGGGAGGGTATGGTGAAGCAGAGCAAGCCGCTCTGGCTCACAGCTCGGCCCAAGCAATGACCTGGGTATCTCCATACAACGATGCGCAAGTCATTGCCGGACAAGCCACCCTGGGTTTAGAAATTCTGGAAGACTTGGCAGAGCTGCAGGAATTCATCTGCCTGGTTCCCGTGGGGGGCGGGGGGTTGCTGGCAGGTGTCAGCGCCTGCCTGGCTGAATTGGGCAGCACAGACCGAAAAATTCGCGTGATCGGTGTCCAGTCGACAGCCTCCCCTTTCATGCACAGCCTGTTCTATCATAACCACCAGCAGGGCGTCGAAGAACTTCCCAGCCTGGCAGATGGCCTGGCGGGGCCTGTGCAAGAGGGTTCGCTCACCACACCTATCATTCAGCGTTATTGCGATCGAATTCTCCTGGTGAGCGAAGAGGAGATAGCCCTGGCAATCGCCTATGCGTGGGCGAATTATTCCGAAAAGATCGAGGGCTCGGCTGCTGTGGTCCTGGCAGCTTTGCTTTCCCAGCCCGAAATCGGGCGCCCGGTCGTTGCCATCGTATCCGGTGGAAACATCCAGCCCGAGGTTCATCATGAGATCATCTCATCTCATCGCACGCTGAAATACAAAGGAATATAATGGCAAACCGAGGCAGCATGGATGCTCCAATCACCCCGGATGAATTTATGGTGGTGTGCATGGCTCGCCAGATTGAAGATGGCGAGACGGTGGTGCAGGGCCTGGCCACACCGCTTGTTGCGGCTGCGTATTTATTGGCAAAACACACTTCTGCCCCGCATCTCTATTTTGCTTCGGCAATCGGTCAGGGTATTTGCCGCAAGCCAGCGCCGCTTGCATTGCTGAATGTCGAAAGCCTGTGGTTGGATCGCTCATTGACCAACACCAGCTTTGTCAATGTGGCCAGCGAAATTCTGCCCACGCTTAAGCCAAAAGAGTTCTTCCGCCCTGGGCAAGTGGATGCGCAGGGCAACTTTAACAATATCGCCTTTGGCAAAGATATCCTGCAAGGTGGGTTGCCCCGCATGCGCTTGCCCGGCACTGGCGGCATTCCAGATGTGACCACCATGATTGAGAAAGTCTACCTGTATGTGCCACGCCATTCACGCGTCACCTTTGTACCCGAACTGGATATTTGCTCGGGCATGGGACACACCACTGAGCGGCGAATGGGGGCAGGCCCCCGCTGGCTGGTGACAGATCTGGGGCAGTTTGATTTTCACCATGGGCGCATGCGGTTGGTGAGCTGGCACCCCGGCGTCTCTATTGAGCAGATCCAGTCTCGAACCGGTTTCGAGCTGGAAATCGCGCCCGATGCCAGTGAAACTCCACCCCCCTCCCTGGAAGAGTTGCGCCTGCTCAGGGAAGAAATCGACCCGCTCAACATCCGTCGCCTGGAACTGCTCAGCGGCAATGCCCGCCGGCAGCTCCTCTATGAAATTATTGAGCGTGAAACTTCTCAATTTAAGAACTGACTGACGTGATATGAGAGCGCCTCGAGATGCTGCACCATTCAACCTGCGCCGCCGCAAGCCCGGTTTGCGAACCGTGGCAGTGAAATGCGCTTTACTGCTGTTGATTTTGCTGGCGACGAACACAACTTACTTCGTGCAAGCGTTTGCCCAGCCATCTATTCAGCAAGAAACATCTCAAGCCGCGCAGCTTCTGGCGAGGCTATCTCCCGAAGAGAGAGTGGGGCAACTCTTCCTGGTCACCTTCAACGGTATGGACGTCGGAGAAGGCGCACCCATCCACAACTTGATCCGCGATCATTATATCGGGGGCGTGATCCTATTGGCTGCCAATGATAACTTCTCCAGCGAACCCGACTCGTTGGAGAAGCTGCAAACCATGATCCGCCAAATTCACTTGACGCGCTGGACTGCCGCACAATCCACGCCGGCAGCCAGCGCATCCAATGAAACGGATGCAATAGACTTCATCCCCCTGCTGGTGGGCACTTCACAAGAAGGCGATGGCTTTCCAAACGATCAGATATTATCCGGCCTGAGCAAATTGCCCAATCAAATGGCATTGGGCGCCACCTGGCAACCAGAGCTGGCAGAAAAGGTCGCCAGCTTACTCGGCACAGAGTTGTCTGCCCTGGGGATTAATCTGTTGTTTGGACCTGCCCTGGATGTGCTTGAATCTCCGGAGAAAGACAGCAACAGCGATCTTGGCACGCGCGCCTTCGGGGGCGACCCCTATTGGGTGGGCGCAATGGGCAGCGCCTTCGTGCGCGGGGTGCACGTGGGCAGCCAGGGAAGAATCGCCGTCATCGCCAAACATTTCCCTGGCAATGGCGGAGCTGATCGTCCTCCAGAGGAAGAAGTTGCCACGGTCAGAAAATCGCTCGAGGAGCTCAAGAAGTTTGACCTGGCGCCGTTCTTCACCGTCACCGGCGACGCCACCGATCCGCTCGCGGCCGCGGATGGTCTATTGGCCTCCCACATTCGCTACCAGGGATTTCAGGAAAATATCCGCGCCACCACCCGACCGGTAAGTTTTGATCCACAGGCATTCAATACACTGATGAGCTTGCCTGCCCTGGCAACCTGGCGTCAAACTGGCGGGCTGATGGTGAGCGATAATCTCGGCAGCCGTGCCGTGCGGCGCTTCTATGAGTTGACCGGGCAGCCTTACGAGGCGCGCCGGGTAGCCTTGAACGCCTTCCTGGCGGGCAACGACATGCTTTACATGGGCGATATGTCTGACCCAGTCGCAGAGATCGATTCTTTTACTGCTATTGTGCAGACACTGCAATTTTTCTCTCAAAAATACCGCGAGGATCCTGTTTTTGCGGCGCGCGTTGACGAATCTGTCCTGCGCATTTTGCAGCTCAAAAATCGCCTGTATCCCCAGTTCGTCCTGGAGGACATCCTGCCGCAAAATGAATCTCTGGCAGGGATTGGCGCTGCCAATCAGTTGTCTTTCGAGGTGGCTCAGCAAGCTGCCACCCTGATCAGCCCCTCCCTGGCAGAATATGACGCGGCCTTACCAGACCCGCCAGATCAACTCGACCGGATGGTATTTATCACCGATACCCGATCTGCCAGGCAATGCAGCCAATGTCCTGAAGAGTACCTGCTGGCGCCAGATGCATTGATGCAATCCGTCCTGCGCTTGTATGGCCCCCAGGCAGGCAGGCAAGTCTTTACCCCCAACCTGAGCGCACACACTTATCAAGAATTGATTGAAATGCTGGAAAGTGTCCCTGGCACAACCCAGATCGAACGCGATCTCAGGCGCGCTAACTGGGTGGTCTTCGCCACGCTGGATGTCAACGAAACCTACCCAACCTCCCAGGCGCTGCACCGTTTTCTGGGCGAGCGACCCGACCTGCTGCAGCAGAAACGCCTGATCGTATTCAGCTTCAGCGCACCCTATTACCTGGATGCCACCGATATCTCTAAAATCAACGCCTATTTTGGTATGTACAGCCACACCCCGGGGTTTATCGATGTCGCCGCCCGGTTGCTCTTTCGCGAGCTGCGCGCCCAGGGTTCCCTGCCAGTGTCAGTACCGGGCATCGGCTATGATCTGATCACGGCCACCTCGCCAGATCCAGGCCAGGTGATTTCGCTGCAAATTGATCTTCCGGAGGCAGAGCAGCCCCAGCCCACCCCCCCGCTGCTGCCAACGCCTTCAGCGGAGTTTAGAATTGGCAGCACGATTGCAGTGCGCACCGGTGTCATCCTCGACCATAACGGGCGCCGAGTTCCCGATGGCACACCGGTTCAGTTCATTGTTACGATCAACAGTGAATTGGCTGGTTTGCCCGCCACAGTCACCACGCGCGATGGCATTGCGAGAACATCCATCCAGGTGGACAGTTCGGGCATTCTGGAAGTTCGGGCGGAGAGCGAGCCGGCCAAGCAATCGGATATACTTCGTTTCGAGATACCGGTTGAGAACGTGCCGCCGCCCACCCAAACTCTAACACCCGAGCCCACTGCTGAACCAACGCCAGAGCCAACTGCCACACCGCAGGTGATCACCCCAGCCGGACCCCAGACCCCCGAACGGGTACAACCCGAGATGATCGATTGGTTGATGTCGTTGTTGGTTGCCTGTATCGTGGGACTGGTCGCTTACCGCCTGGTGTCGCTGGCAGGGTACGTGCGTTGGGGGGTAAGAGCTGGTTTCATGGCAATCATCGGGGGACTGTTGTTCTATATTTACCTGGCACTGCAACTGCCAGGCGCGCAAGAACTGATCGATCGATCGGGCGCATTCGCTATCCTGGCCATGACCTCTTCCGGAGCCCTGGCAGGATTGCTCATCACCTGGGTATGGCGCTACATTCAAATCAGGAACAACACGCCGTTTGAGTAAATGCTCAGCGAGCTAACGTCAGCGCCAGGCTGGCGAGGATCAGCACAGCAACGATTCCAATCAGGGATAATTCTGCTGGCGAAGAGACCAGGTCCGCCAGAGTTGGCGAGGGAAGTGGAGCCCGTGGTCGCGTCACCGGATTCCAGTCGCCCAACAGGGCCTGCCGAAAAGCTTCCACATCCGCAGGCCGGTCTTCAGGATGCAGACTCATCGCCCATAAAATCGCCCGCTCGGTTCGCTGGCTGATATCCGGATTAAGCTGGCGGGGCGAAACAAGGCTGGATGGATTCAGAAACAGTTCGCGCGCTTCGATTGGCGGATGGTTGGTCAGCAAATGGTAGAGGGTTGCGCCAAAGGCATAAATATCACTGCGTGTATCGGTATGGCCGCTGTCGCCACCGTATTGCTCCAGGGGGGTGTACAGAGCTGTTCCGCGGCCTTGAAGTATCGTTACCGTAACATCTTCAGAGCTGAGAATTTTTACCAGTCCAAAGTCCACCAGCTTAACCAAACCGCTGGGCGTCAGTTTTAAATTTCCCGGCTTAATATCGCGGTGCAGGATGGGAGGACGCTGGCTGTGAAGATAGGAAAGAGCATCGGCTATCTGGCTGGCCCAGGCCAGCACTTCTCGTTCGGGTAGAAAACGCCCCTCCTGGCGCGCTTCGATCATCAAAGTGCGCAGGTCTTTTCCCGGCACAAAATCCATCACCAGGTAATCACGTCCCCCAATCGAAAAGTAGTCCGAGACTTTTGGCAGGTTGGGATGATCCAGCCGCGCCAGGATAGTCGCCTCACGCAAAAACTGCTCACGAGCTTGTCTTAACAATCCCGTGGGCATGTTGCGATCATGCTCCACCTCCTTTAGCGCGCATAATCGCCCCTCCAGGCGCAGATCGTCGGCCAGGTAAATACTCCCCATGCCTCCCTGGCCAATAATCCGCCGGATTTTATAGCGACTTCTCAGTACATCTCCTGCTTTTAATGCAGAGGGCATGCAACTCCCTTGCCTGGGTGCTCAATGATGGCGGCATCACCATTCAGCTCAGGCTTATTCCGGCGACTGTTTTTTCCACTTCACCATCAGCGCATAGCATCTGTCGACGAGTTTATGATATTATACACAAGGGAGAGAAGATCATGGGAAAACAAAACGAAGAAGCCGCCATATTGGTCGCGCAGGCTGGCCCATTGAACGGTATGCGCTGGCAGTTGCGCAGAAAACTGATCATCGGCCGCGACAGCGATTGCGACCTGGTGGTCAACGATCGCCAGGTATCCAGGCGCCACGCCAGCATCACGCCAACTCCCGAGGGTGTTTTTTTGGAAGACCTGGGCAGCAAAAACGGCACTCACCGCAACGGCAAACCATTCAGCGGCGCAGTTCTCCTGGAAGATGGCGATATCATCCAAATTGCATTGGCGCAACAATTCGTTTTCATGAGCTCCGATGCCACCTTACCACTCGATGATGACTTTTTACAAGCTCCTGGCCAGATGACACCCGGAAAGCTGCACCTGGAAAAGCGCTCGCGGCGTGTCTGGATTGACTCCCGGGAGGTTCTCCCTCCACTTTCATTGTCGCAATTTCATTTACTGGAGATGCTGTACGAAAATCCGGGGCGAGTCATTGCGCGCAGCGACCTGATCCGCAAGGTGTGGGGAGAAGAACAAGCCATCGTGGTCTCAGAACAGGCGCTGGATGCCCTGGTTCGCCGCCTGCGTGAACGGTTAGCAGAATTTGACCCTGAGCACCAGTACATCGTCACCGTGCGTGGTCATGGTTTGCGATTAGATAATCCCCCTGCCGAATAAACGATCACGTGGAGTGGATCTCACATCGCTCAAGATCCACTCCACGTTGATGAGCCTCTCCAGCTTACTTCCCCAGGTTCGCTTTCATCGAAAACCGCAGCACCTGGCGATGAACCGCCTGAATGCGCTTGATCAACTCCTCGTCGCCGGTGGATTGCAATTGGGTCATGACATTGGTGAGTGCGCTGATGAATTCAGGCGTGATCTGAGCAGCATTCTGCTCGATCAGAGCCTGGCGGCTGGCGTCATCCTCTGCCTCCAGCATGGTCTCGATGAGTTTCACCTCCGGCGGCGGAGCGCTGGCCTCCTGAATCACCGCGAGCAATTGTTGGATTTTCGCACTTCGCTCCAGGTTGCCCTGTTTGCGTGCTTCTGCCAGCAAGGCATCCAACTCTCCCAGGAACATTTCATCCACCAGGTCCAAATTTTCTGCCATGGCCTTTGAGGTATCTGGCGCTTGCAACATCTTCTCGATCACCCCTCGAATTGCCTTGCGTCGTTCCTCGATCATGCCATCGATCTCGCGCGTGAGCTCGAGCAGCTTTTCGCGAATCTCGATCAAGCGCGCCCGGCCGTCGCTGCGCGCCCGTTCGATGCGCTGGCTCAGCATTTGGAAAAACTCGTAATCCATGGCTGGTCTCGTCAGCCGCACCAGCGCTTGCAAGCGAGTATCATTGGGAGCCGCGACAACCACATCTAACAAGTCTTCACGCGTCAACTGGTCCCCAAGTTCACGCAGTGAATTGATGGCAGCTTCGTATTCTTGTGATTGGGCTTGCAGTTCTTTCCCAAATGTTGTAATCGGCAACAGGCTGCGTTGCAATTCTGCCAGCGCCCGCGCAGAGCGTTGGTCGCCTGCTGCCAGCGAGGCCTCCGCCAGCCGGCTGATCAGGCTGAAAAATTCAGCATCGATCAATTGATCTTCTTGCTGGGCGATGGTTTGTCTGACATCCGGAGCCGCGCTGATCAGGCGCTGCAGCAAGTTCATCTTCTGCTGCTGGGCCTGGATCATCTCGCGGGTAATGCCCTCTCCTTCCAACACACGCTCCACAAGCCCTTGCATCGTCAGCGTGGATTGCGGGCGCAGTAAATAGCCCTTGCGCTTCTCCTGAGGCAAACGATTGATCACCTGATTGATCAATCCACCCAGGATGCGCTCCTGTTCGTTGCGCGGCAAGCCCATCTCGGGAGGCATGTAACTCAGCAACAATTCTTTATCCGGATCATGATAGACGATCGGGGTTGCCAGCGATCCTTGATAGCCGCAGTATTGGCAGGCGATCACATTGACCGCCCCGGACAACAATTTCTGCTTGGCAGATGGATCAGACGCCACGTCGAAAAGTTGTTCAACCTCGACAACAATGGGCTGGCGGCAGTTTGGGCAATTGACGCGTGTTTTTGGCATTCGGTCTCCTGAAATAAAATAATTTGACGATCAGTCCCTGGGTAATGAAAAACAAATCCGAGCGCCGTCGCCGCGCCTGGGCTCTACCCAGATCTGCCCACCATGCGCTTCGACAACCGCCCGCGCCAGGTATAAACCCAGCCCCGCCCCTTTAGTGGTGCGCGCTGCGTTTGAGGCGCGGTAGAAACGATCAAATACGTGAGGGATATCATCCGGCGCGATACCTGGACCTTGATCACTGACACAGATAATCACTTGGTTAGGACGCACCTGGCCTGAGATCACGATCTCGCCACCCTGTGGCGAGTACTTGATCGCATTCGACAACAAATTGGAGATCACCTGAGAGATGCGGTGCTCATCTGCCAGGATCACGGGAAAATCAGCAGGAAAATCCACTCGGATGGTATGCAGATTGGTCTGCGTGCGAAAACGAGTGGCAATGCGCTCCGCCAGTTGATCAATTGCCACATCGGAAGAATTGATCGCAAGTGCCCCCGCCTGGAGACGTGAAGCATCCAACAAATTTTCGATCAGCTCCGTCAACCGGTCGGCTTCTTCCTCGATGACCTGCAAACTATCTTCAACAATGCGCCTATCCCAAGATGCATCCTCACGGCGCAGCGTGCTCACGTAGCCCTTGATCAAGGCAACCGGTGTCTTCAATTCGTGGCTGACAACTGAGATAAAGGTGCTCTTAAGTTCTTCTGCTTCGCGAAAACGGGTAATATCACGCACCGTCGCCACGATGTTTAACAAGACGCCATCGGGATTGACCAGCGGCGCGTAGGTGATACCCACCGGAAGCGGCACTCCCGAGGGGCGCGCCAGATCGCCTTCCACATATAAAACCGCATTGGGGGTGAGGGGCCATCCACCGCTCTCAGCCTGTTCCAAAGTCTGCCCATCTTTCGGGTGGATCAGGCGGATGACTTCATGATGCTTTTTACCGCGAATTTCCTCCGCGGATAAGTTCAACATGCGCATGAGCGCCGGGTTGCAGCGTTCGATGCGATGATCGGTGGTCAGGATGAATATCCCATCGGCAGCCGAATCCAGCAGGGCATCCAGGCGCTGCTTCTCATGGCTGATCTGGGTATAGAGGCGTGCATTGTGAACTGCAATGGCTGCCTGGTCGGCAAAACTCTGCAGCAAGGCAGTGTCATTGGCGGAAAAGACTCCCGGATAGTTACGAAAGACGAAGATGACGCCTATCACCTGCTTGCGAACGATGAGCGGCAAGCCAACCCCCGTCAAAAGCCCCAGGCTGGCAGTGTGGGTGAGGTCTTGCAGCAGGCGATTGATCTCGGGCAATTCGGCGCGCGCTGGATCTTCTTCAACCGGAATTTCCGAAAACAGGCGATCCATGTAGCGTAAGAAAGCGTGAGGGATGCCGTGGGAGGCTGAGACCGTCCAGCCTCCCATTTCCTCTCGCAAAGCGATCAAACCAGCCTGTCCCGCCAGCATCTCGGCGCTGATCCGCAAGATGCGCGCCAAGAGAGTGTCCAGGTTTAGCTCCTGGGTGATGGCGCGTGAAATTTCCAGAAGATAATCACGCTGGCGGACACGCAGGTCAGGCAACATGTGATGGCTGAACCTCTTGCTCGGCAATGGTCAGTGCATCTTCCAAGATATTCAAAGCTTCGTCTACCTCAGCGCGGCTGACACTCAAGGGCGGCGCCAAACGAATGACACTCTTGCCGCAACCCAATGTCAGCAAGCCCATGCGGAATGCGATGTCCACAACGTGATCGCGCAATTTCTCCGCAGGCTCGCGTGTTCCTTGATCTTTGACGAATTCCACGCCGATCATCAAGCCTTTGCCACGCACATCACCGATGCTGGGATGGCGAGACTGAATATCCTTGAGGGCGCTGAGCAGGTAAGCGCCCATGTTGGCTGCATTTTGCATGTAACCGTTCTCGATCAAATCGATGGTCGCCAACGCTGCCGCGCAAGCCAATGGATTCCCGCCGTAAGTGTTGCCATGCGCGCCCTTCGGCCAATTCATGATGTGCTCACGGGCAAATGTTGCGCCCAGGGGAAAACCAGAAGCAATGCCTTTCGCCGCGCAAACGATATCCGGCTCGACATCCCAATGCTCAATGGCCCACCATTTCCCGGTGCGTCCCATGCCCGACTGCACCTCATCAACAATCAATAAGATGCCATGGCGGTCACACAGCTCACGCAGAGCGGGGAAAAAGCCATCTGCCGGTATCACATAGCCGCCTTCACCCTGGATCGGTTCAACCAGTATGGCAGCCACATTATCGGCTGGCAAGACATGTCCAAAAATTTGTTCTTCAATATAACGAACAACGGTTTGACCATAATCTTCATGCGCCTTTGGTAAGAGCACCGGTCGATAAGGGTCCGGGAAAGGCACATGTACGACGCCGCTCATCAGGGGATAGAAATCGCGGTGATAGACAGGTTTACTGGCAGTGAACGCCACCGAGCCCATGGTGCGCCCGTGGAATGCCCCCAGAAAGCCGATGAATTCGGTGCGGCCGGTGTAGTGACGCGCCAGCTTAATGGCCGTTTCAACGGCTTCGGTTCCCGAGTTGGTCATGAACGAGATGGCATTATCCATGAAAGGCGCAATGTCGTTGAGTTTCTCTCCCAGCTCGACCCATTTTTCATGATAGTAATCTGAAGAGATGTGGATGAAGCGCTCTGCCTGCTCCTGAATGGCGCGCACAACCTGCGGGTGACTGTGACCGGTGGAGACCACCGCAATCCCAGCCGCAAAATCCAGGAAGCGATTCCCGTCTACATCCCACACTTCTGTGCCGCGACCGTGATCCATAACAAATGGATAACCGCGTGGGTATGAAGGCGAGATCACATCTTGATCGCGTTTAATGATTGCCTTCGCCTTAGGACCGGGGAGATTCATCATCGGCATAAATTTCAACTCCTGAGCTATTTATCTAAAATCTATCCTGAGATAGAACCTTAGGGAAGTGGCGCGTGCAGCCGACCTCCCAACTCGACCTTCGGATAGAACCATGTGTGCTTATCCCCGCTGATCTTGGATAAGCCAAAGAATTATATCATTGCACAATTGCCAGTAGTATGACAAACAAGGGTATAATCTGGGACTGCATTCCATCTGATAGGAAAACTGTCCACCGATTGAGCCAAGACGCCTCCTTCAAGTTTGAGATTGTTGCTCGCCAGGGAAGAGCCAGGGCGGGTTGCTTCCACACCCCCCACGGCGCGCTTCTCACGCCAATCTTTGCGCCAGTTGGCACCCAGGCCACGGTGAAAGCCGTGACCCCAGCCCAATTGACCGACCTGGGCGCGCACCTGGTGCTTGCCAATACCTATCACCTGTACCTGAGACCCGGAGACGCATTGGTCGCTGAGATGGGTGGCTTACACCGCTTCATGGATTGGGAGAGACCCATCCTGACTGACTCCGGTGGTTACCAGGTCTTCTCCCTGGCAGGCACACGCAAAATTGATGATGAAGGCGTAACTTTCAAGAGCCATATCGATGGCTCCACCCATCGCTTCA
Source organism: Chloroflexota bacterium (assembly GCA_029265355.1). GTDB lineage: Bacteria > Chloroflexota > Anaerolineae > Anaerolineales > UBA4823 > JAJUJL01. The sequence goes on from JAJUJL010000001.1 coordinate 63,862, forward strand.
CCCCGGAAAAATCGATTGCCATCCAGGAGAATCTGGGCGCGGATATCATCATGGCATTCGATGAGTGCGCTCCACCCTACGACCGGGATTATAATGAGCGCGCTGTCGCCCGCACCCACGCCTGGCTCGAGCGTTGCGTGGCAGCCCACCAACGCACCGACCAGGCGTTGTTCGGTATTGTGCAGGGTGGCGTGTTTGCCGACCTGCGCCAGCGCTCGGCAGAGTTCGTCACTTCGCTGGACTTGCCCGGCAACGCCATTGGGGGATTGTCCGTCGGCGAAACAAAGGAAGAAATGCATCAGATGCTGGATGTGGTCGCTCCGCTGCTTCCCGAAGACCGCCCGCGCTACCTGATGGGAGTCGGCGCGCCGGAAGACCTGGTCAACGGCGTGCTGCGCGGCGTTGACATATTTGATTGCGTCTTGCCCACGCGCCTGGCGCGACACAATGCCGCCCTGACGCGTACCGGGCGGCTGAACCTGGTAAACGCCGGCTATGCGAATGACCCTGCGCCGATCGATAGCTCCTGCTCCTGTTACACCTGCCGCCGCTTCTCGCGCGCCTATCTTCGCCATCTCATCATCGCCCGTGAAATGCTGGCTGCGACCCTGCTCTCCATTCACAACCTGCACACGCTGGTGCAGCTCATGGCAGACCTGCGCAGCGCCATCCTCTCGGGCAGACTGGAACAATTTGCCGATGAATTCTTTGCCTCGCAACGAACCACATCCCAGGCTTTTGGCGCAGAGGCCTGATCCCACTTCTGGATATCCCCAATGACCATCTGGCAATCCGTTCTGCTGGGCATCATCCAAGGTCTGACCGAGTTTTTGCCCATCTCCAGTTCAGGGCACCTGGTCATCACACCCTTTCTCTTGGGCTGGGATTTGCCCGCCCCAGACGCGTTCGCTTTCGATGTGCTGGTGCAGGTCGCCACATTGCTGGCAGTGTTTGCCTATTTCTGGAACGATTTTCGCTCCATTATCACCGGCTTATATCGTGGGTTATGGGAGCAGCCCCGCTTTCACAACTCTGCCGCACGCCTGGGAATTCAAATCATTATCGCCAGCCTGCCTGCCGGTGTGATCGGTTTCCTTTTGAAAGATGTCGTGGAAAGCGCTTTTGATAGCCCCACTGCCACTGGATTTTTCCTGCTCGTAACCGCGGGACTGCTCACTTACGCCGAGCGCGCCGGTCATCGCACTCGCAGCATGCAGCACATCACCTGGAAGGATGCCCTGCGGATCGGTTTTTTCCAGGCACTGGCTATCTTCCCAGGCATTTCCCGTTCCGGATCCACTATCGCTGGAGCCATGTCGGCCAATTTCGAGCGCCAATCTGCCGCGCGCTTCTCATTCTTGATGTCTGCGCCGATCATGCTGGCGGCAGGCGCTCTCACAACCCTGGACCTGCTCCAGATACCGAACCTGGCAGAGGTGTTGCCCACTTTTATCCCCGGATTTGTCGCTTCCGCGCTGGCGGGTTATTTATCCATCCGCTGGCTGTTATCTTTTCTGACGCGCCGCACCCTTTACCCTTTCGCCTTGTATTGCGCCCTGGTTGGCGCTCTGGTCGTCTTGCTCGGCGTTCTTAAGACCTGATCGATCTGCCCAGAGGCCGTTATGGTGAACGATCTTTCTTCCCCAATCCATAGGCACGCGTGACTGGCACAACGAACAGGAATCCGGTATGCCCCTCTTCCAGGTCGCCGATGATTTGTGTCGCCACTTCAACCATTCGATCCACAACTTCGTCGTCATCCACAACAGAGAGAAGCGTGCGGTGAGAAACTTCCTTGCCTTCGAATAAATCTCTCAAACTGGGGATCAACGGCAGGTCGTCTCTTAATCCCGCCCTGCGGTAGCGCCCCAAGCCAGAACTCTCCAGGATCGTCACACCAGAAACCCCTATCTGCTCCCAGGCCTCCAGGATGGCCGGGCAATCTTCCGGATCATCAACGATCAAAACAACCATGTGAGCCATATTTCCTCCACGAAAAGCATTCTCAGGCCGTCCAAACTCATCACTCGCCAGCCAGCTCTGCAGGTTTACGCTGGCTGAACAGCAAGCGCAATGCAGGCGGTGTCAGCAGTGTCGTGACAATCACCACACCGACGACGGCGGAAAATGTTTCCTGGCGAATTAGACCTTGGAGTATCCCTACAGAAGCCACAATCAGACCCACCTCGCCGCGTGACATCATACCCGTACCAAGTTGAAGCGCTTCCAGTTTAGGGAAACCCGCCAGGCGAGCGCCAAGCCCTGCCCCAAATACCTTTCCCACAATCGCTACAACCGCCATGACCAAGAACAATAGAGCAGTTTGAGAGGTCAGCTCACGCGCGTTGGCTGATAGACCAACATTGACAAAGAAGATCGGCACGAATACTGCATAGGCCAGGGTAGTGATGCCTGACTCGATGCGCTCTTTGACTCGACTGCGAGAAAACATCAACCCTGCCAGGAATGCCCCCGTAATTGCCGCCATGCTTCCGGCCACTTCAGCAAACCAGGCATACAACAGCGCAACAATGAATGCAAAAGCGATCAAGCTTTTGCTGATTGGCAAGCGGTCGACCACAGCGGAGGCTTTCGGCAGCAACCAGAAGCCCACCGCAATAGCCCCTGCTACATATAGCGCCATGCGGATGATAATCCAGACGATGCTGATCCATCCACGACCAGCGCCAGGATCTGAGAAGGCAATGAACATCGAGAGTCCCAACACCACCAACACATCATCGAACACGGCTGCGCCCAGCAAGCTAACCCCGACACGGCTGCGCAGCACCTTCAGTTCCATCAATGTTTGGGCAGAGATGCTGACACTGGTGGCGGATAAAATCAGGCCAATAAAAATTGCTGCTCCGATTTCCATTTTGAAGGCCATGCCGGTCATGGCGCCAAAAATCATTGGGAAAATCACGCCAAGTACACCAGCCAGTGCAGCTACTTTCCGGGATTTTGCCAGGTCATCCAGGTGGAGGCCCAAACCGGCGATAAACATCAACAGCAGCACCCCCACCTCTGCCAGGTGAGCAATGGTCTCTGCCAGATGCGAATCGGTGAAAACCGGCAGGTGAAACACATCCAGCGCTGATGGCCCTAAGAGGATACCCACAATCAGTTCACCTAAAACGGAGGGTTGACCTAAACGGTAGCTAAGATATCCCCCAAGTTTGGCTGCCAGGATGATAATCACCAAAGCAATATCGAGTTGTAGAAATGGAGACATTTACCCTTTCCCAAGCAAAACGAAAGCCAGTGATCGATCCGAATCATAGCCTGGCGCAGTTAATCATCTTACTGCAGCCTTCACCAACGGCTGCATTATTCGATCAATTCTACCATGCCCGTTGGGTCGACCTATTTGTTACTTATTCCCCCGAGCAATTGCATCAACGATCAGATGCTTGGGCAAGGTCATCACGTATGGCGCTTTTCATGGGAATTCCAATGCGGTAAGCAGCAGCGCTGATGGCATGTGATGCCACCGGGCCAAAGATCATCAGCAAAACAATCAACACCAATCCCTTCCCGAACCCCAACAGCGATAAATCCACCGCCGCAAGCAGCAGCAGCACCACGCCAAAGACGCCAACTTTTCCAGTGGCATGCAAGCGCGTGTATACATCTGGTAATCGGAAATAGCCAAGTACGCCGACGATGGCAAAGAGCGTACCGATAATCACAGCCGCCAAAGCAATAATTTGTGTCACCAGGTCGATCATTTGCTCCATGAAATTCACTCCCAAATCAATACATCTGCTGATCGACGATGTATTTTGCCAGAGCCACTGTGCTGATGAAGCCTAGAGCAGCCATCACCAGACCAACATCCAGGTAGATACTGTTGCGCAAGATCAGAGCAACCAGCACCAACGCACCCAGGATCAGTGTGCCGATCAAGTCAGCACCGATCAAGCGGTCAATCACATTTTCCCCCCGCCAAACCCGCCAAACGCACAGCGCAATCAAGGCGATGAAAACCGCCAGGGAGATTTGCAGGGCCATCGCTAAGATTTGTGTCATCATCATGCTCTCTCGCAGCTATTCGACAATTTTTTCCAGCAGCTCGCGCCGCAAACGCTGCGCTTCCAGGATCACTTCTTGCCCATGAGTCGCGTCCAGGCAATGGGTGTACATCGTACCGTCTTCCCCGATCGCCACAACCATCTCGCCGGGTGTCACGGTCAGCGCGTGAGCGCTAAGCGCCTGGGCGAAATCGCTTTTACAATGGGTCGGAATCGCAATGATACCTGGGTTGATCGGCAGGGAGGGCGTCAGCACCACACGAGCAACCCCGACTCCACTCAAGATGATATCGCTCACCAGCAGCAGGATATAGCGCGCAAAGTACCAGGCGCGCCTGGGGAATGACTGCCAACTGACGCGCTCTTTACTGGGATGCACCAACCACGCCAGGCCAAAAGACAGCAAGACACCCACCAGCAAATTTCCCACGCTAAAATCGGCTGTCAATGCCAGGTAAAGAACGCTGATCAACAATAACCATCTCAAAGACACCATCATTCAACTCCTTGAGTCTATCCCAGGCTCACAAGCACCCCCTGAATATACCCCTGAGCATCGCCCAGCCAGCTTGCCACTGCGCTTGCGAGCTGGAGCAGCGGCTCGCCCCACACCCCCAAGATCAGGCAAACCCCAATCAAAATACTTGGGGCAAGCAACGAATCGCCTGTTGGTTTTGGTTCGCTGCCCGGCGCCATGGGCTCCCACCAGATTTTCTGAAAAGCTCGCCCGATATAGATTAAAGTAAACAGGCTTGCGAAACCAATGAGCGCCAAAGAAAAGTAAGCTTGCGCGTCAATACCGCTTTGAAAGAGGGTCATCTTGCTAATGAACCCATTCAGAGGCGGAATGCCGGCCAAGGCCAATCCCCCCAGGAGAAACAGCGCTCCGCCATAAGGCATACTTTTTCCTACCCCAACGACATTTTGAAATGCGGCGGATTTGACCGGCGCACGACTGGCGACAGCGCCCGCCAGCATCAGCAGAGCAGCTTTGATCAGACTGTGATTGAAAACATACACGATTGCAGAAGCAAGCGCAAGCGGGGTACCCCAACCGATCGCCACCAGCATAAAGCCAACCTGCGCCAGTGTCGAGTAAGCCAACATACGCTTGGCATTGAAGGTGCCAATCGCTCCGAGTCCGCCAAAGACTACACCAATAACACCCAATATGATCAAAACAGTCCGCAGGATCTGCGCCTGCTCGACAAAAAGCAGCGTGGTCATCCGCAGAAAACCATAAACACCCAGTTTGACCACCACGGATGAGAGCAGCGCGCTGACCGCTGTCGGCGCTGCAGTATGAAAATCCGGCTGCCAAAAATGAAAGGGGATGATGGCGCTCTTGACCATGAAAAAGGCCAGTAAGAAAACCATCGCCACCGGCATGAGCGGCTGGTTCGGGTCGGCAGCGATGCGGGCCGACAGATCAGCCATGTTCAATGTTCCGTAGGCGACATACAGCAACCCCGAGGCAATCAGCAGGAATATCGAGGCGATGAGGCTGATATAGAAATATTTATATGCAGCCTCTACTCCATATTTATCATCTGATATGGCGGTCAACACTGTTCCTGAGACCACCAACAACTCAGCAAAAACAAATAAGTTAAAAATATCGCCGGTTAAAAACGCGCCAGTCAGGCCTGTAGCCAGCGTCAAAAATAATGTGTAGAAAGCCGGAAAGCGCACACATTGGTCGCGGCTTCCCAGCGCATACAAAACACCCGCGCTGATAATCAGTTGGGACATCACCACCATAGTAGCCGAAAGCAAATCGGCCACGAAAGTGATACCAAAGGGAGCCTGCCAACCACCCAATTGGAAAACGATGGGGAAACCGTTATGCAAGACCTCCAACAGCAAGTAAACGCTGCTGGTCAGTGAGGCTGCCATAACCGTGAAGGCCAAATATCCACGCAGCCTGGGCATGTTGTACATCAGCAGGTTTAGGGCTGCGCCAAAAAGCGGCAAGAGTACAGGCAGGAGCACGATTTCAGCAGGCATAAGCATCAGTAGCGCAGTTTCTTGATTTTATCAGCGTCGCTGATTTTGTAACGGACCGACAGGATGTACACCAAGGAGAGCACCAGAGCCAAGCCTCCCATGCTGATCACAATAGCCGTCAGGATCAAGGCCTGCGGCAGGGCGTCACTGGCGGTCAGGCTCGACCCATTCACATACGCAGCGACCACACCCTGATAAGCTCCCGATGACAGGAGAAAGAGGTTCACTGCATTGGACAGGATAAACAACCCGATTACCGAACGGATCACATTCCGTCTTAAGACCTGGAAAATTCCGATGGCAAACATGGCTCCCACTGCGATTGAAAACAACAAATCCATTGATTGACCTCCTTCTGCCGACCCAGGCTCACTCGCCAGGTGGGATCTCCTGTAAGTGGCGGATCGCATCCACGTCATCATCCTTGGGATGCCCCAACGCATCCAATATAGCAGACACGCCCCCCACCACGCTGATGGCAATCGCCAGTTCAAAGACGAGCGCGCTGGTCAGTTTCATACCAGCCGGCAGGCTGATGCCGAGCATAGCGCCATAATCCAGGGGTGAAAAAATTGGCTGCGCCAAGAGCAGCGGAACGCTGGCATTGAGCAAAGCCAGCAGCAAGCCGGCGCCGGTCAGGTACGGCGACTTGAACCAACGCAGGCGCTGGCGAGTAACATCATATCCGAAGATCACATACCAAAATGCAACCGCCAGGCTGGCAATCACCCCTGCAGTAAACCCATCCCCGGGCTGCATGTGCCCCAGCAGCAGGTGGGTGGCAGATATCACCAGCGCCAGCGGCAGTACCGCGCTGGCAACACTGCGAATGAATGGTGATGTGTTCAGTCCGCCAATCCCCAATGATTTCAAGGCCTGGCCTGCGGGCGCTGGTGAGCGTTCATCACGGTCGCCAGCTTTGCGCGAGGCATACCGCAGCAAGGTGTATACCCCAATGCCTGCCATCGCGAAGACACTGATTTCAATCATCGTATCGAAGCCTCGAAAATCGGCTACGATGGCGCCTACCACATCTTTTGCGCCAGTCAGGGGCAATGCGTTTTCGAAGTAATAGGGGGTGAGAATGGATTGGCGTGGCCGGCTGGTCAGCGCCTGGTAAGTGACTGCGGTCATGACGATTCCTGCACCGGCTGCCAGGATGATATCCCTCGCCAGGCTCAATCCCCCCTGGTGGAAAGTGTAATAGCGCGCCCGGTCGCGCTGCTCTCTCGGAATACGAGTCAATGCCAGCACCAAGATCACAACCAACAGCAGGTCAACGATGATTTGCACCATGGCAACGTCCGGCGCTGGTTCCAGGATCAGCAGCATGGCGATGCTCAACCCGGATGCGCTCAAAGCCAGGATGGCGAATAAATCTCTGTGAAGCAAGATGGTCGCTAAGGCAGCCGCAACAGCCAGCAGCAAGGAAAACAGCCGCAACACAGCCAGCTCGCCGCTCAGATCCAGGCGCGGCGCCTGGATAAATGGGGCAACAACCGGTATTCGCCCCAGGAAAAGCAGCAGCAGACCCAAGGCGGAGATCATCACTGACAGATAACTGCGTAAGCGCCCGTGCTGCGTGCGTGTCACCAGGTAGGCAGCGCGATCAACACCGCTCAGCAAACCTTGATATGCCCGGTTGAAGGTGAAATCAGGCAAGATGGACATCAGCCGGTTTCGCACCCGGTTTCGAAAATAAAATATGAGGCTCCCCAGGCTGACTGCGACGATGCTGAGCAGCAACGGGACGGTTAGCCCAGTCCACAGCGCCAGGGAGACTTTCACCTTGGCGCCAAAAGCGCTGGCGGCTGCCGAGGCCAGCAAACCGGCGATCGAAGCAGGTTCGGGTAGAGCGGAGATCAGTAAGGAGGCTACCGCAGGCACTGCTGGGGCAAGCCACATCGGCGCTGGCGCTTCGTGAGCGCTCAGCCCTTCGGGACGCTTTCCCAGGAAAGCGCCGGCAACCAGCAACCCGGATTGGGCAAGGAGCAGCGCCCCAGCCGTCACCACTGCCAGTGTGAAGATCCAATCCCATACGATGGGCACAGATGGGTGGGTTACAGTTGCCAGCAGCGTTTCCTTTGCCAGAAATCCAAAGAGCGGTGGCAAACCTGCCATCGACAGTGCTCCTACCAGCGCAATTGAAAATGTAGCTGGCATAGCGCGCCAAATGCCACCCAACTGGCGTAAATCGCGCGTGCCTGTCTCGTGATCGATAATACCAGCCACCATGAAAAGGGCGCTTTTATACAGCGCATGCGCCAGGATACCCACCACCAGCGCCTTGAACGCAATCTCGGTATCCTGGCCAATCAACATGACCATTACACCCAACTGGGAAATTGTTGAGTATGCCAGCAGTGCCTTGAGATCGTTTTGTTTCAACCCCAGGTATGCCCCGGTGAGCATCGTCAGCATTCCTACCAGACTCAGCATCCAGAACCACAGATCTGTGTTTCCCAAGGCTGGGTTGAAGCGCGCCAGCAAGTAAATGCCCGCTTTGACCATAGTTGCCGAGTGCAGGAAAGCGCTGGCAGGTGTGGGCGCGCTCATCGCGCCCGGGAGCCAGATGTGGGCAGGCGCCTGGGCGCTTTTCGTGAAGGCTCCAAAAGCGATCAAAGCCAAGGCAAGCGGATAAAGATCATTTCCACGTATCAGGGCACCGCTGTTTAGGATCACACGCCACTGGCTGCTACCAGCGATGCTCTGCACCAACAGCAAACCTGCCAGCAGCGCGATCCCGCCCCCTCCCGTAATCAACAACGCTCGAAATGCGCCTTGCCGGGCGCTTTCGTCTTTGTATTTATATGCGACCAGCAGAAAGGACGTGATGCTGGTTGCTTCCCAAAAAATGAACAGGGTGATGGTATCGCCTGCCAGCACGAGGCCGAGCATGGCAGCCATAAAAAGCAGTAAATATGCCAAAAATCGCCAGGCAGATGCATCGCCCTTGAAATAGTAGCCTGTGTAAACCAGGATCAAAACACCGATGCCGGAGATCAGCAATCCAAAGAGCAGGCTTAATCCGTCAAGATAGAAACTCAGATTGAGCCCAAGCGAGGGAAGCCAGGCAAAGCTCCATTCAAGCTGTGAACCTCCAACCCCGGTTGCGATAACCTGTGGCGCTCTGCCAAGCAGCCAGATAAAGGTCCACCCCGGCGCCAATGCCAGAAACAAGCTGAGCGAGGTAATGGAGAATTTCCGTTCGAAGCTCCCCAACTTAAACAACAACGCCAGTAACGCACCTGCCAGGCAAGCGATCAATACAATAACTAGCGTCATCCATCCTCCTTCCAACCCATCACCTGGCTTCGATGGTCGCCGTCATTTTACCCGAGGCGCTCTTAACCCGTCGGCGCAGCCATTTTTCGAATTCGATCACTACAAAACTGGTCAGCCCAACCACCAGGATGCGCAGCCAGGAATCCACCCCGATTGGCGCGCTGCTGAGCAGCCGGTTCAGGAAGGGCAAGTATGTGAACAGTGTTTGGAGCAGCGCCATGCCCCCCACACCAGCCCACAACCATGGATTCGAGAACCAACCAATCTGGAAGATGGATTGATCGAGCGAACGGCAATTGAACAGGTAAAAGACTGCCACCATGATCACCGCGTTAACCGCAACAGTGCGCGCCTGCGCCAGGCTGCTTCCCCAGGCAAGTTCAAGCTCAAACAAGCTAAATGATCCGATCAAAATGATGAACCCTACCAGAACAATGCGCCACAGCAGCTCTCGGGTGAGAATGGGCGCCTGAGTATCGCGTGGCGGGCGATTCATGATCCCCGGCTCACGCAGCTCGAGCGCCAGCACGATTCCGAGGACACCCACGGTGGTCATGTTAATCCATAGGATTTGGATCGGCAGTATCGGAAGAACCACACCGAGCACCAACGCCAGCAAGATGACCAGGCCTTCGCCAATATTGGTGGGCAGCGTCCAGGCGATAATCTTGGTAAGGTTATCGAACACACCTCGCCCTTCTTCCACCGCGGCCTGGATGGTAGAGAAGTTATCATCCGTCAGCACCATATCGGCGGCTTCCTTGGCTACATCGGTTCCTGTAATGCCCATCGCCACGCCGATATCCGCCTGCTTGAGAGCGGGACCATCATTCACGCCGTCTCCCGTCATGGCGACGATGTGCTGTCGCGATTGCAACGCCTCTACCAAACGCAGCTTCTGCTCAGGTGAAACCCTGGCAAAGACCGAAATCTTTTCAGCCGTTCCGATGAGCTCGCTATCTGATAACGCTGCCATCTCTTTTCCGGTGATGACATTCGGGGTGCCGTCTTGTCTTGAAGCGCCATGGATGCCAATCTGGCGAGCGATCGCCGCTGCCGTCAAGGCATGATCGCCGGTGATCATTTTGACCTGGATGCCGGCACGTTGGCATGCTCGCACCGCATCGATGGCTTCGACGCGCGGCGGGTCGATCATCGCCTGCAGGCCCAGGAAAACCATGCCTGATTGCAAATCGCGGTGTGCAATCGAAGCGCTGCCAACCGGCCTCACACTGCGCGCAAATGCCAGCACGCGCATCCCCTGGGCTGCCAGGGTGTCCACTTGCTGAAACACCTTGCTGCGATCCAGTGGAACCCTATTCCCAGCGGCATCTAAAGCCGCCTGGCATTTCTCGATGACGACCTCCACCGCCCCTTTCATGTATACCAGGCGCGTCTGCCCCTCCCCACCGTCGTGCAGAGTCGCCATATATTGGTGTTCAGATTCGAATGGGATCGCATCTAACCGCGGCAAAATCTTCTTCAGCATCTCTGCCTGTAAGCCCGCCTTGCGCGCTGATACCAACAAAGCGACCTCCGTGGGATCGCCCTGCGGCTGCCAGGTGCCATTGGACTGGACAAGCTCGCTGTCATTGCACAGCGCCCCTGCCTTCAAAACCTCGAGCATTGCGCTTGGATCTACAGCAAGTTGAGCATCGGTGAGGTGAATCTCACCCTCTGGGTTGTACCCGCCGCCGGTGATGGTGTATGCCGCGCCATGCAGCCAGACCTGCTGCACGGTCATTTGATTTTGCGTCAATGTGCCGGTCTTGTCGGTACAAATTACCGTGGTGCTGCCCAAAGCCTCCACTGCCGGGAGCTTGCGGATGATCGCTTTACGCTTTGCCATGCGCGAGACGCCAATCGCCAGGGTGATTGTCAGCGCCGCTGGCAGTCCTTCTGGGATCATCGCCACAGCTAAGGCAATCGCTGCTGTAAAGGTGTCGACTGCCGAAGCCCCACGCCAGATCTCAATAGCAAAGGCGATCGCTGCCAGCACCAGGATAACATACAATACCAGAGTGCTGAAGCGCGCGATTTTCCGCGTTAACGGGGTCGCCAGCTCATCGGCTGAGGAAATCAGGCTAGAGATGCGCCCAACTTCGGTGCCATCCCCGATAGCGATGACAACGCCCGTGCCTTGTCCATAGGTGACCAGTGTAGAGGCATACGCCATATTTTTACGGTCTGCCAGCGAAGTTTCTACGCCCAAGGCGGCATTGGCATCTTTGTGAACCGGCAAAGACTCGCCTGTCAGCGCGGCTTCGGCGATCTGTAAATCACGCCCGTTCAGCAAGCGCAAGTCGGCAGGCACTTTATCCCCAGATTTGAGCAGCACAACATCTCCGGGTACCAGCTCTGCTGCCGGGATGCGCAGCACTTGACCAGACCGCCGCACCGTGGCTTCGGTCACCATCGCCTTGGCGAGGGCCTCGATCGCTTGCTCAGCATTGTTTTCTTGAACAAAGCCGATGACAGCATTGACCAGCACAACTGCGAAGATGATCACCGCATCCAGGGGATCTTTCAACACTGCGGTGATCACGCTGGAAGCCAGCAAGATGTAAATCAATGGGTTATTGAACTGCAGGAGAAAGCGTACGAAGGGACTCTTTCCTTTACGTGGAGTGAGTTCATTTCGTCCAAAGCGTTGCTGGCGGTGGCGAACCTCGAACAGGTCTAAACCTCGATCCAGATTCGTGTCAAGCAGTTCCAGCGCTTCATTGGCTGGAAGGTGATGCCAGTGTTTTGATAGCAGCGTTTGCATTGCCGAGATTTGCTCCTGATGGCGCGTAGAGAATAAGATAGTTTTCGATCAGGGCTGTCCAGTTTCCCCCACCGATTGGCAATGGATCATGGACAGCCCTGTTGCACACTGGGTTCAGATACCGAGTTCAGCCCGGCTGCGCAAGTAACGCACGATCTGCTCGCGAGAAAGCACGCCAACCAGCTCTCCCTCCACAATCACCGGTATCTGAGCGACATCGGCGTTGTCCATCGTCTGCAGAGCGGTCATCAGCTCCGTATCCGGGGTAACTGATACCAACCGGTTGGCGGGCACCATCGCTTGCCGGGTTGTCGTGAAGCGCCAGGAAGGCTGAGGCACCTTGCTGATATCCTTGAGCGTCAGCATGCCTTCCAGCTTGCCATTATCCGCCACAAAGAAACAGCGCTCTCCGCCAGTCAGCACCCGCTCCTCCACCAAGGTACTGATGGGGATCAAACTGCCCACCCGGGCGCAGTTGCGAGACATCACCTGACCAACTTTAATACCCCGCAGGTGCTGTTGGATATTTGCCTGGGCATGCGTGCTGGCAGCAGCATTCTGCAAAAACCACCCGATGAAGATCAGCCACACGCCATTGAAGAACTGTCCGCTAAAGATCGTGAAGATACCCAAGCCAATGAAACCAAACGCCACAGCCTGCCCACTGAGGCTGGCAATCTGAGTAGCGCGCTGAAAGCTGTTGGTAAAGCGCCAGACAATAGCCCTCAGCACACGACCGCCATCCAATGGAAAGCCTGGAATCATATTGAACAACGCCAGGATCAGGTTGATGCGCATCAGGTACAAGCTTGGAGCAGCCAGATAAGGAATGGCCTGGTCCAGCAGAAAAGTCGCCCCGAATAATACCGCCAATCCCAGACTGACCAGCGGACCCGCAATGGCAATGCGAAACTCGACGCCAGGCGACTGCGGCTCCTGCCCGATCTGCGCCACGCCTCCAAAGATGAATAAGGTGATCGATTTGACCGGGATCTTATTGCGCAGCGCCAGGTAGGCATGACCCAGCTCATGCGCCAGCACAGAGGCGAAGAACAATATGCTGGTCACCACCCCCAACACGACATGGGTTATACCAGCCAGTTGCGGGTACTCGGTTGGAAAGTAACCGGTCGATAGCGACCAGGTGAGCAAGGCAAATATTAGAAACCAGCTCAGATGCAAGCTAATTGGAATTCCCCAGATGTACCCCAATTTCAAACCCGTCTCCATCTTTGACTCCTTGTGAACCTGCCTGAAAATTCACACAATTTCTATGATGATTATAGCAGAAATTCACCAGACGCAAAGACGATGTACAGGTATTGTTTAGCTTTCTAACACAATTCTTATGTGTTCGAGCAAGATTCCATCGCCGGCTCTGGTTCGCCAACTTCCGTCGCTGGAGCCAGGTGTTGCACAATCTCCTGGCGCTTCCACCAGGCAAACAAGGCAAATCCAACGAAACGCAGTACCGCGCTGACCAGCAACGCTCCCGACAATCCAATGTAGGTCGCCAGCCACGTGCCCAGCAGCGGCGCAAAGATGGCTGACAGGTGCTGCAAACTTTGCGCCAGAGAGACAAACGTAGCGCTGTATTCGACCGGCACCGTTTTCATCAGCTCATCGAAAAACACCAAATCCAGGCCTGCCTGGAAGATGCCTGCCAGGCCAGCATACAGCACAATCAATTCGACCCGCCCGGTAATAGAAACCAGCGCTGGGTAAAGCGCCAGGCCGAAGGTGGTCCACAATAAGACGAACCGTGAGCCGCGCAGCCTCGACTCGCGCGTCCACAGGAAATACCCAACCAGCAGCACCGCTGATTGCGCCGTGTTGATGATTCCGATCCAGGAATCGCTGGCCTGAACCTCGCGCACAAAATACAGTGGAAAAAGGGGGATCGCCAGCATCGTACCGCTTTGATAAACCAGCCGCTTCAGGGCAAACAAGATAAAACCGCGTTCTCGCCCCACCAATCGCCAATAGGCTGCCCAGCGTTCAGCCCAAGAACCCCCACTTTCCATCGCCGGCGGTGTGGCGTCGGGCAGGCGGATATGACTGGAATAGTAGTAGCTGATCAAGCCTCCCAGGGAAAGCCCGATGAAGACCACCTGGTAATTCATCGGGAAGGGCATGCGCACCAATATTTGTCCGACCAGTGTGGCAGTGAGCGCAGTAGTCACGCCTAAAATCGACCAGCGCCGGCTCATCAGCTCATAGCGGCGCATCGGTCCAGCCACCGCATTCATCACCACAGAGAAGGAGACGGTCAGCACACTTTGCGGTAAAGTTGCCCACGCCCAGATCGCCAGGACCCCATTGACTCGCATGGTCTCAGGGACAAGCCAAGTGACCAGGCCGGTCAGGGCATAGCATGCCACTACCAGTAAGCGCGCCAGGCTGAACCAGGGGACGATCTGGCGGCGAGACTGCAAAAAACGCCCAACGGGTATCGCCAGCAGCAGGCCGGCGACGGCTGGCATAGAGGTCAATAAGCCCACCTGGAAATTGCTAGCGCCCAGGCGCGTCAGGAAAACTGGCAGGTACTGCGCTGCAGTTGCTGATAGACCAATACCGATGGCATCGATTTGAACGTTGATAAAATTCTGGCGCTGCTCCGGCGTGACGCCCGGAGGGGCCGCCGACCACCACAATTTCCTCACAACATACTTCTCCAATCAACACGCGCCAATGCCCTGTCCGGCTACGAACAGCAGGTTCTTGACGGGTTTGACCTTGGTACTGCGATGGTTATGGAGAAAGGATTTGCACGCCGCCGTATAAAAACCAGTATTCCTCCGCGGGGAAACCACGCTGCAGGTCTGTTTCCCAGATGAAGTCCCCTGGCATAAATATGGCGCGCAGCAAGCCATCCAGACCGCTCAGCAGCTCTCTTTCTGCTGGTGGAATCTGGCTGGTTTCATTGACCAGCAAATTCAGGATCACGCGCCGCCCGACCTCGTATGCGTAACGGTCGGCATGACGGGAGGGTTCCTCGCGCAGTTCCTCCAGGAAGTCGCGCCACAGCCTCAAGCGCGCGGTGAACTCACGCCCGGCCTTGTTTTCCCAGGCAACGCGCCACCGGTTGCGGATAAGATCCACTTCGGTCTGCAGCCTGGCAGCTTCAGCCTGCTCCGCTGTTGGCATCCGGCGAGCGCCCAGGCGCCTCAGCGATAACAAGAGATTCCCCAGGGTAAACTGGGGAAAGGGCGGTTCACCTCTGCGTGCAGCGCTGCGCACCGGCCAATAAATTTCATTGACCAGTAAATAATCGTGCAAATCGGGCAGCACTGCCTCCACGTAACGCCTGTCATAATCAGGGGCAGGCATACTTCCTCCCGGGCTCTCTCCCTCGCATCTGCCCCACAGAAATGCCTGGGGCAGTTGAATTATACCCTCATGGTTGCCTGGCAGCGGGAATCCAGATTCTCCAGAATCAACAAGCCCGGCCAGCTTCGCCGGGAGGCGGCGGATCTGACCGGGCAAACGGAGTCGAGCTGAGCTGCAGGCTCTAGACCAGCAGCAGCAGCGGCTGTTCGATGTAGCGCGCCAGCGCCTGCAAGAATCGCGCCGCTTCAGCGCCGTCGCTGACCCGGTGGTCTACAGAGATCGTCGCATTCATGCGCATACCGGGCACAATTTGTCCGTCCTTGACCACCGGTATTTCCCGGGCGGAACCAACCGCCAGTATGGCTGCTTCGGGCGGATTGATGATGGCTATAAAGGACTCGACATCGAACATCCCCAGGTTGCTCACCGAGAAAGTCGACCCTTCGATCTCGTCTGGGCGAACCTTTCCATCTCGCGCCCGGGCTGCCATGCTGCGCACTTCCGCCGAGATTTGGCGCACAGACTTTCGATCGGTATCGCGGCACACCACCGTGAGCAAGCCGCCCTCGACGGCAACCGCAACGCCCACGTTGACCGCGCCATGGCGAATGATCTGGTCGCCTTTCAAGGTCGCGTTCAGGTTGGGAAACTCACGCAGCGCCAGGGCCACCGCCTTGAGCAGGTAATCGTTCACCGAGGTCTTCTCACCCTCGGGCAGCAGGGCATTGACCTCCTGGCGCAAGGCCATCACAGGCGCCATATCATACTGGTGCGTGACATAAAAATGGGGAGTCTGCTGCTTGGATTCAGTCATACGCCGGCCAATGGCAGCCCGCAAGCGATTGACCTGTACGACCTGGTCCTCAGCGACCGGCCCAGGGGCAGCGGTCACCAGGGGCGGCGCAGCAGGGGCGGCTGGCTTCGCCGGAGCGGGTGCAGCGGCCTCGGCAACTGCGGCTGGCTGGTAGGTTTCGACATCTTTTTTGGTGATCCTGCCCCCCGGACCGCTTCCCTTGATACGGCGCAAATCGAAGCCGCGCTCCTGCGCCATGCGCCGCGCCAGGGGTGAGGCTTTCACACCGCCTGGAAGCCCAATCTCAGGCTCAGCCTCGACCACCGCGACAGTTTCCACCGCCGGGGCGTGCTCTGCAACCGACTCATCTAAAGCGGGTTTGGTTTCGCCGACTGAGTCGCCGGGCATGCTGCTCAAGTCGACCTTTTCACCCGGCGCGCCCACCACCGCGATCGGATCATTCACGGGGACGATATCGCCTTCTTTCACCAGGTGGCGCAAAACAACGCCGTCATAAGCCGACTCGACTTCGACGGTGGCTTTATCGGTTTCAATTTCGGCCAATACGCTTCCTTTTGCAACCGCCTCGCCTTCGGCAATCACCCAGCGCACCAGCGTACCCTCTGCCATGTCGAAGCCGAGCTTCGGCATGGTGACGATTTCTGCCATTAGAGCACCTCCTTGACTGCCTTCACAATGTCCTCGATCTGAGGCAGCGCCATTTGTTCCAGGGTGCGGTTATAAGGCAGTGGAACTTCTTTTTGCGCCACCCGCTGTATCGGAGCATCGACATAGTCGAAGGCTTCCTCGTAGATGCGCGCCGCCACTTCCGAGCCCACCCCATAGGAGCGCCAACCCTCTTCCACGATCACGGCGCGGTTGGTCTTCTTGAACGATTCCAGCACCGGTCCCATATCCAACGGGCGCAGGCTGCGCAGGTCAACGATTTCTGCCTCGATGCCTTCTTTTGCCAGTTGATCGGCCGCCTTGGTGGACAGCTCCAGCATCTTGCTGTAGGTGATGATGGTGACATCCTTGCCTGGGCGCTGCACCTTGGATTTACCCAACGGGATCACGTAATCGCCCTCTGGAACTTCACCGCGCACCTGGTAGAGGGTAGCATGCTCAATGAACAAGACCGGATCGTTGGAGCGGATCGCAGCCTTCAGCAGCCCCTTGGCGTCTTCTGGTGTGCCCGGAGCGACCACCTTCAGGCCCGGAAAATGTGCAAACACGGCATCCGGCGTCTGCGAGTGGGTAGCGCCCAACTGGCGACCGCCGCCGCCAACCGCGCGGATCACCATCGGCAGCACAAACTGCCCTCCAAACATATAGTGCAGCTTGGCAGCTTCGTTGACAATATGATCCATGGCCGAGAAAGCGAAATTGATGGTCATCAATTCAGCCACCGGGCGAGTGCCGGTCAAGGCCGCACCGATTGCGCCGCCGATGATCGCTGCCTCAGCAATCGGGGTATCTCGAACGCGCTCTGGACCGAAGTGGTCATAGAACCCTTTGGTCACCGCGTAGGTTCCACCCCAAACTCCGACTTCTTCCCCCAGGATAAATACACTTGGATCGCGCTCCATTTCCTCCCATAAGGCCTGGGAAATGGCTTCGCGCATGGTAATTCGGGCCATAATTTTTCCTCAGTTGATAATCACTTTGATCTGAATCGCATGTTTTATCCAGCCGGCAGTGAGACTGCGATGCCATCAATCAGCATCGACATAAATGTGCTGGAACAACATCTCCGCTGGCGGTTCGGGGCTGCTTTCGGCAAACTGCACTGCATCCAACGTGGTTTCATTTGCCCGTTGGTCAACCTCGTTCAGCTCGCTCTCGGTTGCGATGGCGTGATCAACCAGGTAGCGCCGGTAGATGCCGATCGGGTCATTCTCCTGCCATTGACGCACTTCCTCTGCCTTGCGGTAGCGTTCTGGGTCGCCCATGGAATGCCCACGGAAACGGTAGGTGACGATTTCCAGAAAATACGGCCCTTTGCCGCTGCGCACATAAGCGATGGCTTCCTCAGAAGCCTTGCGCACCGCCAACACATCCATACCATCGACCCTGCTGCTGGGGATCGAGTAGCCTTCGGCTTTTTGGCGGATCTCGGAGACCGCAGAAGCGCGTTCAACAGCAGTTCCCATACCGTACTGGTTGTTTTCGCACACCCACAACACCGGTAAATTCCACACCTTGGAGAGGTTGAGCGCCTCG
This sequence comes from Chloroflexota bacterium, assembly GCA_029265355.1. Lineage (GTDB taxonomy): Bacteria > Chloroflexota > Anaerolineae > Anaerolineales > UBA4823 > JAJUJL01. The sequence goes on from JAJUJL010000001.1 coordinate 82,301, forward strand.
TGGAAATAACCAATGTTGGTTGCGCCATCGCCAAACATACAGATGGTCACTCCGTCGTTCTTTTGGTATTGATCACCCAATGCCAGTCCTGCCGCGATGGGCAGGTGCGCGCCGACAATGGCATGGCCACCCCAAAAGTTTTTATTCACGTCCGCCATGTGCATCGAACCGCCCTTGCCCTTGCTGGAACCGGTCACCTTACCTAGCAGCTCAGCAACCACTTCGCGGGCGCTCAAGCCGCAGTTGATCGCCACACCGTGGTCCCGGTAGGCGGTGATCACGCGATCTTGCGGTTGGCGCGCAGAGATCAGCCCAGTGCTGACCGCTTCCTGGCCGATGTAAAGATGCAAGAAACCGCCAATTTTACCCTGCTGGTAAAGCTGAGCTGCTTGCTCTTCAACCAGGCGGATCAGCACCATCTGATAATACAATTCGAGGTGCTCCTCTTTTTTCATTTTGCTAACCTTTCGTTTCTCAATAATTTCCCGCGTAATAACGCCGGCTAAAAGCCGGCATTTTTTATAGTCACGCGCTTGCAGAGAGCAGTGACATCCCCTGATGGATGCTAAGGTGCTCTGCCCCACAATTAGCTTGGCAAAATCTCGACCAAAATTATACCAGATATCCAGATTTGATCGTCTGAAATTCCCCACCCAGCGCTGAGGCAGGATGCGGAAAGCGACTGCTTTAACCTGTGGTTCCCCACCCGATCTCTTCAGCGGCGCGGAAAATATCAGTGACTGAGATCAATCCGATCAGGTTGCCATCCGAGTCTGCCACAGGCATGTGATGAATGCCGCGTTTTGCCATCTCGATTGAGCACGTTTTCAAATCCCATTCAGGGTCGGCGGTCGCCACTGGGGCCGTCATGATTTCACCGGTGGTGATTTCAGCCGGGTTGCGCTCGGCGGCGATAATTTTGTCGCGAATATCGGTCGTCGTGATAATCCCAAAGGTATTTTGCCCCGGACGGTTGACCACCAGGCTATGAATATTGCGCCGCCGCATCAGTGTCAGTGCATAAGACACGCTGCTGTCCGCGTCCACCACCACCACAGGGCTGCTCATCCAATCGCGCACTTTTTTCGGCATATAACCACCTCCAATCGATCATTCACCGCACTCGGTGGTGCAAATTATACTGCAAACGTCCAGATTGGTTATTGCTCATCGCCCACCGGCGGCAGCACGCAACCATCCAGGCCGGTCATCAGCGGGGGGTATTTGATTCCCCAGGCATAGGTCGGTGAATCGGGCGGGATGGCGCGCATTTCCCGGTCATACACCCCTTTATAGGTGATCTCCCCATCGCTCAGGCGGACAATGAAAAACGAGTCATTCGCTCCCAGCAAGCCGAGCTCTGCGCCATCTGGGCTCCAAACAAAATTGGATGCCCCCTGGGAAAGCGCGATAACTTTCCGGTTCTCGGCGGTGCGTGTGTTGTGGAGGTAAAGTCCACAATCCGTTCGCTGCGCAGGGCAAGCCCAGAAGGCAATTTGCTCGCCATCTGGCGAGATGGCAAACATGGAAGAAATCTGGCTGGGTTCGGGCATCGGGCGCCGGAGTTCGCTGGGCTGTGACAATCGCAGGTAATGCGCGCCGTAACTCGCTGCTGGGGCGTCTTCCAGATGGGTGAGCGCCTGGCTGAAGACCACCAGGTCGCCATCCGCCGAGCGCTGGCACCACAGATCCCAGGGCATGCCCAGGTGGAGGGTGGTGAGAAGGGTATCCTCAAGATAAAGCAGGGTGCCAAAGGAAGCAGAGCTCTGCAGCGCAGCGTGCGGCGCAGGAAAGCGAAAGCTGAGTCGGTTGTTTTTCGACGCCGCCTGGGCTAAAGGCGAGGCAGCCAACAGCGAGGATGAATTTTCTGCCAGCCCTGTTCCCCAGGCCGGGAAGATAGCGCCATCCAGCTCTGGCATACCACGGTGATCGCGGGCGAAGTTGCCTCGCCAGGGCAGCGCCGTGTCGAACAATTCCTGCGGAAAATCCACATCCACGGCCATATTCATCACGATAGCATCATTGGGGAGAGGCACATCCAGCGCTTCGGCAACCGTCTCGCTATTGAGACGCCGCTGCCGCAGCAGCAATCCGGTTTGCTGGTCAATCCACAAGAATGATCGCCGGCCACCCAGGTCGCTTGTTTGAGAGACGACCCAGGATGAGCGCCCGGCAATCTCACCCTCGCCCAGCAGTTCATAGCGCATGCCGCGCAAATGCTCCGTCTCGCTGAACAGCAACGAAAGGCCAAACAGAAAGGTAATATCGATCGGCTCTTCAAAAGCTCGCACGGAAACTCGCTCGAACCAGCGATTGCCCTTGCCGGGGCGGGCGACATACACGCCGCCGCCGTTGTTGAGCATAATCTCCGTTGGCCAGCCGCCAGCAGGACCCGTAATCAGCAAGTACTGGCTGCGGCTGAACCAGAGCTGCATACGCGAGAGTTTTATCGGCGCCTGAGGTTGCTCAGATGATCCAGTGACCAATAACACATCCATCCAGATCGTGTTCGCCGGTTGATGGATCAGTTGCAGCATGTGTCGCACCTGGTCCGAGGTGACCGGCGGCGCCAGCGTCGCCTGGGATGGGAGTGGGGTGACCGGCGTGGCTTTTGGGGGTTGTGAGCGCAGGACGCCCGGAATGATCAGACGCTGCCACCTTGCCAGGCGATCTTCTGGCGCGATCCGATTCAGGCTGCGCAGCTCTTCAACGCTGACCTCAAACTGCGCCGCCACGTCCTCCAACGTTTCACCCAGCGTGGCCAGGTAAAAGACCCCGCTGGGAGTCGGCGTGGGGGTTGGTGCCTGGGTGGGCGAAGGGGATGGCTGGTGGGTGCGCGTGGGCATGGGCTTCAGCGCACGCTCTTCCAAGATCTCCGTTGGCTGGCTGGGAAATGCAGGAAGCTGAGATGGTTCGGGGATCTGCAGCGGGCCAGATCCCAGGAAAAATCTGCTCCCGCCCCAAACCAACAGGCCAATCAATACCAGGCCGATGAGCAGCACCCCAACCTCTTTGAGGCTGGCGTATGCCTGGCGAAACAATTTTGCCCGCCGGGCATGCATCTCCAACTTGCCCAAGAGAAAGGGTTCATCGTATTCAGGGGGTGGATCGCTGGCCCATAGCTGATGGATCACCTGAGTGGTGCGCGAGTGTGTCTTTTCGAAGCTCTCATCGTTGCTGCTCTGCTGAATGCGTTCCAGGCCGCGGGTAACTGCCGCTTGAACAGCCGGCGCGGGAAGATTGAGCAATTGCGCAGCCCGCTCGATGCCCCAACCGGGCAGGCTCGCAAGAAGAATAGCCCGCCGTTCGGGAGCCAGCAGCGCCTGGAGACGTTCACAGATCAAACGATCTTCCTCAATAAATTGCGACCAGGCTGGCGCGCCAGTGAACTGCCCCGGCATACGCAGCGCAATCTCTAAATTTTTCCAGCGTCGCTCACTCTCTTCCATCTGCTGGAGCTGGTTCCAGGCATGACGGTACAGCCAGGCATCGACGCCCATCTCACTCCGGTAGGTGTGCAAATAGCTGGCGAGTCGCAGAAATATGCGCTGCACAGCTAAAAGGGCAGCCTCGCGGCTGCCCAAAATGACCAGCGATAGCTGGTACACCGGCTCATAATAGGCTTTTGCCAGGTTCTGCATCAGGTAGTTCAGGCTCACCTGTCCGGACTGCAGCATCCATTCCAGGTCTGGTGATAATTCTGGGAGGGGATCAGGATCTTGTAAATAACGCATGGATTTGCTCCACCAATAAAAAGCGCCCTATCGAATTCCCCCCAATCTTATCACTATTTCAGGGTAGAACTGGCGGCAACCGGCAGCTTTCCAGGCCGCCTGCCTCCACAACCGGTTCTGACAACCAGGCGAACTCTTCGGGTCTCAGCGCTTCTCTGTCTTCCTGCTGCAGGTTCTCTGTGTAGCGGATCACAAAGTTGGTCAGGTCGAGCACCACCTGCTCATTGTAAAACCAACGAATAAAACCGAGGGCTGTGCCATCCGGACTCCACCGAAAAGATGTGGCGTAATCCGAATACCACAATACAGGCGCTCCACGCCTTGCCAGGTCGGCAATATAAATACCACACTGTGGTTTGTCCTCCCAACAGCCCCAAAATGCCAGGTAATTCCCATCGGGGGAGAAAGCAAAGTCTCTACCCACTTCTCGGTGTTCAGGTAGCAATGCCAGGGGTTGATACACCCCATCCACAGGCTGCGTCAGGTCCAGCCAACGCAACCTGCCAGAAGGATACGGCGCTGCCTGCGGCATTTCCAACAGAGCCAATTTGCTGCCATCCGGCGAGCGCTGGCAGAGCAAATTCCAGGGGTTGGCAAGCACAGCCTCGCCAAGGAAATTTTTTCCGGCAAAGATCTCGACTGGAACGAATCTCACATCCCTGAAACTGACACCCTCAGAGATCATCTCACCCTGGCTGCGCCATTGAAAGTTGAGCTCGCTTTTCGAAAAATCGATCTCTTGCTGTGTGGTGATACGTTCCAGCGCCTGGCGCGTGGGTGAAAGCTCGACTGCCGGCAGCAGTTCTACCTCATCCGGGAGCAGCGGCAGTCCGCTGTAATCGCGCACAAAATTGGTCGGCAGCATGCCCGACTCAAAGATCGATAACATGGGCTTCGGTTCGTAAGCGACCTGGGTAAAAACCCCTTCACGAAAGACAAGGCCAGTCTCAGGATCATATTCCCGCAGCCCCAGGATCACGCCTTTGACGCGATCCAGCGCGAGGCGGTATGCCATACCATCGTCGATGACCGATACCCATACCACCGGCTGCCCCGCGATCAGCCCAATTTGGAGCGGGGAGATCTCATCAGGACCGTTGATCCAGGTCTTTGGCTGGAGCAACCGCGCCAGGATGGAGAAATCGCTCAACGGCTGTCCTCCCAACTGGTGGACAGTCCCCTCTTCCAGGTTCCGCAGATAGCGGACGCCACCCTCCTGAAAGAATACACGCGTGACACGCTTACCGGCTGGACCGCTCAAGATCACGATGCGATCCGGTTGGTTGAACCAGATCTGCTCGCGCTGAATTTCGGGCGGTCCGACATACCCAACCGGCCCGTAGTCGTAGATCAAGGCTTCAGCCCACAGGTTCTGCCAGGTATCCTGGCTGCCCATCAAGCGAGCGCGCACCTGGGCATCTGAAGATGCGAGGCCTAATGGCACGGGGGTCTTCACCGGCCTGGGCGTGGGTGTGATGTACACCAGGCGAGTGACGACAACCGTCTGGGCGATGAAGGGATTCGGGGTTTGCCGTGTAGCGTAACGCCCGCTGATCCAGATGATGCCGGCTGCGAGCGCAATCATCCCCACCACGGCTGCCAATTGTTGGAGCAAGCGCATCGCATCCTGCTGGCGCTGCTGCTGCTCGAGGCGATTCAGCACGGTGCTCACCAGTCGCGTCTGCTCATCGGGCGTGAGCTCGATCTTCGGCCACAGCTCCGCCAACGCTTTACCAATTCGCCCACCGCCGCCGCCTTCTATTTCCACAGCGACATCCATCACCCTGTGCGTGCGCATCAAACGATGACGGATAGGTTCCAAGCTGGTCTGAAGCAGCTCTGCCAGGTCCTCGTCTGGCAGCTCAAAAAGCTCTGAAAGCAGCAAGATTTCCAGGTCGCTGGAGGTCAGGGTTCTTAATGCTCGTCGAAACTTCATCCGCTCAGGATCCACCCGGATTGGAGGAGTGCGGTTCGTTTGCCAGACGGTCTGCCTCCGAGAAGGGCGCCTGAGCTGGCGGCGGCAGTTCTGCAGTGTCAGATTCGCCAACCAGGCCTGGGCGCTGGCATGCTGGCGGCATTCGTGTCTCTGTGTTGCCGCCTGGAAGATGGTATCCAAAGCCGCCTGCTCCGCAAGCTCAGGATCCCCTAACAAAATCAGGCAGCGATGATGAAGTGTGACGTAAAATTCTTTGACCAGGAAGTCGACGATCATCTCTGGCGTGGATTGGGAGCTGCGCAGTACCCATTCCAGGTCTGATTCGAATTCGTCCTCTGGATCGAACAAGAGAACATCCTCTCGGTCCATAATATCGATTCTACCCAAATAATCTTCCACCTTCACCACAAAACCGGTTCGGATTTTCCCTTCTGCCCTCCTATGCAAACTCACCCGATCCAGGCATTATAACGAAACTTATCGCCTCAAAGCACGTAGATCTGATTGTGCCTGTTTTCACCAGGCGCTGACCGCACTTGAACGGCCTCAATAATGGGATATACTTTCCAATATGGACGTGCGCTACATCCTTTTTTCGTTGAATGGTTTGCTGATGCTGGCTGTGCCGGTTGGGCTGGGCTTGTACCTGACGCGTCGCTTTCAGATGGGCTGGCGCTTGTGGTGGATCGGCGCGGCGACCTTTGTGCTCTCACAGGTGGGGCACATCCCATTCAATGCCATGCTCACCCAGCTCTTCCAGCGCGGCCTGTTGCCCACGCCAGCGCCAGAATGGGGATTGATATTCAACGCAGTCGTGCTGGGCCTGAGCGCAGGTCTGTGGGAAGAAACCGCGCGCTATGCCGCCTACCGCTGGTGGGCGCGCGAGGCTCGCACCTGGAAGAGAGGTTTACTGCTCGGCGCAGGTCATGGCGGCATCGAAGCCATCCTGCTGGGCGTGCTGGTCTTGGTCAATTTCGTCATCCTGGCCGCGCTGCGCACAAGCAATTTGTCCGGCCTGGTACCCTCCGAACAGCTCGAACTGGCTAACCAGCAGATCCAGGCATACTGGTCAACGCCCCTGCCTCTGACACTGCTGGGAGCTGTGGAACGCGTTTTCGCGATCATTTTACATCTCACCCTCTCACTGCTGGTGCTGCAGGTATTCATTCGCCGGCGCTTCTACTGGCTGGCAGCCTCCATCGCGTGGCACGCCCTGGCCAATGCAGTGGCAGTCTACACCGCGGCAACTTATGGCCCGCTCGCTGCCGAGGGTGCCCTGGCAGTCAATGCGTTGCTGTGCCTGGTTGTGATTGCCAAACTCTACACGCCGGAGCCTGTCCAGCTCGGCCAGGAGAGTGGGCCTGAACCGGAGCTGCTGGATGTCGCCTCGCTCGAACCAACCGACACGCCAGAAAGCCTGGATCGTTCACGCTACCAATAGGAAAATCAGATGATACAAACCGAGAGCCTGACCAAGAAATTTGGAGATATCCTGGCAGTCGATCGCCTGACGCTGGAAGTCGCCGAGGGGGAGGTGTTCGGCTTCCTGGGGCCAAACGGCGCCGGCAAGACCACCACGGTGCGCATGCTCACCAGCTTGATCGCGCCGACCAGCGGCAGTGCGGTGGTCAATGGCTTCAAAGTTGGCGTTCAGGACCAGGAAATCCGCCGTACGGTGGGCATCCTGACCGAAACACCCGGCATGTATGATAATCTGAGCGCCGAGTTCAACTTGCTCGTTTACGCCAACCTGTACGAGGTGGAAGATCCCAAGCGCCAGGTTGAAAAATATCTCAAGTTGTTGGGCCTGTGGGAGCGGCGCATGGATGAAGCCGGTTCCTTTTCGAAAGGCATGCGCCAAAAACTGGCCATCGCTCGCGCCCTGCTGCACGAGCCGCGCCTCCTGTTCCTGGATGAACCCACCGCTGGCCTGGATCCAGAAGCAGCCCGCCTGGTGCGGGACGCCATCGAAGAGCTGCGCAAACAAGGTCGCACCATCTTTCTGTGTACGCACAACCTGGATGAAGCCGACCGGCTGTGCGACCGCATTGGCGTTTTCAAGACACGCCTGCTGGTGGTGGATTCGCCCGCCAACCTGCGCACACGCCTGTTTGGGCGCAAGGTCGTATTTCACCTGGCATCCGTAGATGAGTCGCTGGCGGAAATTGTCCGCCAGATGCCTTTTGTCAAGCAAGCCCAGGTGGTCGATAATAAGCTGGTCGTTTCCGTGGATGAGCCTGAAGCCCACAACCCCGACCTCGTGCGCGCCCTGGTTGGCGCCGGCGCGCAAATCCAGTTTGTCGGTGAGCTGCGCCGCTCATTGGAAGATGTTTACCTGCAGCTCGTCAAGAGCAATTGATCGGATTGCACGCCATGAAAAAAATACGCATCATCATCCAGAAAGAATGGGCGGAAGTTTTCAAGAATCGCCTGATCATTTCCACGATCATCTTCATGCCGCTCTTGTTTTCAGCCTTGCCCTTGATCATCCTCGGGTTCATGCCCGGCGATGACGGCAGCGTCGACGCACAGTTAACCACAGAGCTGCCCGATCAATTCGCCCAATACTGCGGCGAGGAATTGACTGCCAGCGAGTGCTACAAAGTTTTTATGGTCAACCAGTTTATGCTGCTTTTCATGATGACACCGCTGATCATCCCCGTCAACATCGCCGCCTATTCCATTGTTGGCGAGAAGACTACCCGCAGCCTGGAGCCGTTGCTGGCAACCCCGATCACCACCGCGGAATTGCTGGCGGGCAAGAACTTAGCCGCTGCTATCCCCGCCGTATTGGGCTCATGGCTGGGCTTTTTCGTCTTCCTGGGCGGCACTTTGATCCTGTCTGGCTCGCCGCAAGTCGTGCGCGCTTTGATGGACCCCATGTGGTGGCTGGCGATCTTCGTCGCCGGGCCTTTGCTGGCTATCTTGTCGGTCAACTTCTCGATCATGGTCTCTTCGCGGGTGAACGACCCGCGCGTGGCAGAACAGCTCTCAGCGGTGGTGATTTTGCCCATCCTGGGGCTGTTCTTTGGGCAAATTTCCGGCTTGCTGTTGATCAACAGCCGTTTGATATTGATCATGGCGCTGCTGCTGGCGCTGGTGGACATCGCTCTGATTTATGTGGCAGTGCGCATTTTCCAACGTGAAGTCATCCTGACGCGTTGGAAATGAGCCTGCAATGCTCAAGGTGAAGGCTATGAACTCGCACAAAAGATCTTATTCGCGCACCGCAAGCCTGCTCATACTGGCAGTGCTGCTGCTTCTCCCCATCCGGGCTCTGGCTCAAGATGAGCCAGAATTGAGGCTGCGCATGAGTCGCGACATGGGTTACTCTTCCGGCACAGGGCGGATCGAAGGCACCTTCAGCTTGAAAGCGAGCGGGCCAGATGATCTCCTGAAAGTCGTTTTCCTGATCGATGGGCAAACCATGGGCGAAGACGGTGAAGCGCCCTTCTCGCTGCGCTTTAACACGGGCAGCTATGCCCTGGGTGTGCACACGCTGAGCGCAACCGGCACCACCCGAGATGGGCGCGTGCTGAATTCACAGGAGATCCGCGTCGAGTTCGTGCCTGCTGAAGAGGGGCTAAAGACCGCCGGTCGCATCGCCATACCTATACTCGGTATCACTTTTGGCATCATGCTGCTTGGATACGTTTTGCCGATGATCATCGGTCGCGGCAAGAAAAGCAGCCTGCCATTGGGCGTGCCGCGCCGCTACGGGATCATGGGCGGCGCCATTTGTCCCAAATGCGGGCGGCCCTTCAGCATGACCTTGCTGGGTCTGAACCTGGTGGCAGGCAGGTTGGAGCGCTGCCCCCACTGCGGCAAATTCAGCCTGGTGCGCCGCGCCTCCCCGCAAATGCTGCGCCAGGCAGAGCTGGATGAGCTGCAGATGGCGACCGCACAACCCGCTGTCTCCGAGCTGAGCGAACAAGAACACCTGCGAAAAGAACTGGAGAATTCCCGCTACGATGAGCTGTGAGTGCGTCTCGCGATCACCTCAATCGCGTTGATCGGTGGCGACCGGTCTGCTGGGGTCAGTGATCCATTCACTCCACGAGCCAACGTACAGGCGTGCATCCCCCAGACCTGCGTGAGCCAAGGCCAGCAAGTTGTGGGCAGCCGAAACGCCCGACCCGCAGTAGAAGGTTGAATTCTCCGGCGGCACCCCATCCAGCAGCTTCGTGAAACGGTCCCGCAGCACCGGCGCGGGCAGGAATTTTCCATCTGCAGCCATGTTGTCGGCAAACGGCGCAGACCACGCCCCCGGCACATGCCCGGCAACCGGATCGATGGTTTCATTCAAACCGCGGTAACGTTCGGCAGCGCGCGAGTCAAATACTTTAAAATTCGCATCCAGGCGCATTATTTCGACATCCGCGGTCGTCGCCAACAGTTCAGGATGCACAACAGCCTGGAAATTCCGCGCCATGCGGCCCTGCTCCTCGCCCGCTGTCACCGGTTTACCTTCAGCCAACCAGGCGTCCCACCCGCCGTCCAGCACCGCCACGGCTGTGTGTCCCAACCAACGCAGCGACCACCACAAGCGGGCTGCCACGGCGCCGGCCGCTCCAGGCCAATCATCGTACGCCACTACCTGGACGGTCGCATCGATCCCCCAGCGCGAAAAGCGTTCGACCAACATCTCCACCGCTGGCAGGGGGTGGCGGCCGGTTCTCCCAGGCACCACCGGGCTGCATAGATCCTCATCCAGGTGAGCATACAGCGCCCCCGGGATGTGGCCCTCCAGGTAGGCTCGCCTGCCGCGGCTGGTATCCGCCAATGAAAAACGGCAGTCGATGACCACCCAATTGGGTTGGTGAAGGTTTTTGGAGAGTGTCTCGACATCGATTAAGGTCGTATAGGTCATACGCCCATTGTACCCCAACAATCTGTTCAGTCACAACACCTGCTGATCTTCGCACAAGAGTCCGGGCGACATCCATTTCACGGGTTTTTGCCAGCCCAGCAGAGGTGTGGCGATCTCCGAAATGATCTTAGAGATCTCTTCATTTCCGCTGGCGATGATAGCCTTATCGTAACAAGTGCACTGGTTCCTCAGGTGGGTATCATCCGCTCAGGGCTGAACTTGGCGCGCCCCAAACTCGATCCTGGTAAGAGCCCTTTCCATCAACCGCAGAAGTCTTGGTGATGTTCGAAGTGGAGCGAGTATAATAACTACAATAGCCACGCCCCAATCCAAATATTCCCTGGGAGGGAAAATGCCCACCAATCAACCCCTTTTCGAATTCCATGTCTCCCGCTGGGCGAGAGATCGCTACCAGTTCGATCTCTCGCTGTATTCATTCACCGGCAATGTGATTTTTGCCAATTTTCACGCTGCCCGCCTTTTTGCTCAAAAAATGAATGAAAAACGGGATCTACTCAACCATCCTGACCAGGCGGTGCGCGCCGGGCAGATCAATGCCATGGGGTTGATCGATGAAATCCTGCACCTGGTGGTCGCCAATTACCGCAAACAGGTCAACCCGGGCATCATGCGCGGCGCCCTGGATTGGCTGGAAGAAAAGTTAGGGCAAAGCGTGGTGGAACATGCGTTGGTACGTTTCTGCGAGCAATTTCCTCCCCTGGCAATCTATCGCAAAGAGACCAGCGTGGCAGATTACCTGTCAGGCAGCAGCGAGGGATTTTCTCACCGTGAGCTGGCGCTGGAAGAGATGTTGATGCTGTGGATCGCCAATGGCAATCCAGCCTTTACCCCTTACAATGAACTGTTCGACGATGTAGCGCTGCAAAAGGAAACCGTTTACGCTTCCATGATGAGCGGGCTTTATGAATATTTCGGCGCTCAGGCGCCCTTCGGGCCGGAGAAACAGAACCTGATCGATATGCTGCGCGCTCCAGCGCGCACCCATCCCGACTCGCTGACCGCGCAGCTCGAATTTATCCGCACTCGTTGGGGTGGCTTGCTGGGAAATTTCCTCTACCGGCTGTTGAGCAGCCTGGACCTGGTCAAAGAAGAAGAGAAAGCGATCTTTTTCGGTCCTGGACCCGCCCAGGTATTGGAATTCCAGGCCCTGGAACACGAACCGGAAGCATTCTCACTCGATCGCGATTGGATGCCACGCCTGGTGCTGATTGCCAAGAATGCCTTCGTGTGGTTGGATCAGCTCTCCAAAAAATACCGCCAACCCATCAGCCACCTGGACCAGATTCCGGATCAAGAACTGGAAAGGCTGGCAAAACAAGGCATCACCGGGCTCTGGCTGATTGGCTTATGGGAGCGCAGTGCAGCTTCCCAACGCATCAAGCAACTGCGTGGCAACCCCGATGCCGTGGCCTCCGCATACTCGCTGTTTGGCTATGAAATCGCTAAGGATCTCGGCGGCGAACCCGCCTACCAGGCCCTGCGCGATCGCGCCTGGCGATATGGTATTCGCCTTGCCTCCGACATGGTGCCCAACCACATGGGCATTGACTCGCGCTGGGTGATCGAGCACCCGGACTGGTTCATCCAACTGAACTACAGCCCATTTCCATCGTACACCTTCAATGGTCCGAACCTGTCGTGGGATGCGCGCGTCGGGCTGTTCATCGAAGATCATTACTACGACAGCAGCGATGCAGCCGTGGTTTTCAAACGCGTTGATTACTGGACGGGCGATACGCGTTACATCTATCACGGCAACGATGGCACCTCCATGCCCTGGAACGATACCGCTCAACTGGATTACTTGAAAAGCGAAGTGCGCGAAGCGGTCATCCAGACCATTTTGGAAGTGGCGCGCAAATTCCCCATCATCCGCTTTGATGCTGCCATGACCCTGGCGAAAAAACATTACCAGCGTCTCTGGTACCCTGAGCCAGGCAGCGGCGGAGATATTCCCAGCCGGGCTGAGCACGGCATGACTCGCGAACAGTTTGATCAAGCGATGCCAGTGGAATTCTGGCGCGAAGTGGTAGACCGAGTCGCAGCCGAGGTGCCGGATACGCTGTTGCTCGCCGAAGCCTTCTGGTTGATGGAAGGCTATTTCGTGCGCACCCTGGGCATGCACCGTGTCTACAATTCCGCTTTCATGAATATGCTGCGCGACGAGAAAAACCAGGAATACCGCCTGGTGATCAAGAATACGTTGGAATTCGACCCCGAAATTCTCAAGCGCTATGTGAACTTTATGAACAACCCGGACGAACGCACCGCTGTCGACCAGTTTGGCAAGGGCGACAAATATTTCGGCGTGTGCACCCTGATGGCCACCCTGCCAGGCCTGCCCATGCTGGGACACGGTCAAATCGAGGGCTTTACCGAGAAATACGGCATGGAATACCGCCGGGCGTATTGGGACGAGCAACCCGACCCATATTTGATCGATCGCCATGAGCGGGAAATCTTCCCCCTGCTGCGACGGCGCTACCTGTTTGCGGAGGCGCACAATTTCCGCCTGTATGATTTCTACACACCAGAGGGTTATGTCAACGAGGATGTGTACGCCTATTCCAATCGCGCCGGCGAGGAACGCGCCCTGGTGGTGTATCACAACAAGTTTGCCAATACCCGTGGTTGGATCCGCACCTCGGCAGCTTTTCCAATCAAACACGGAGAAGGAGAGCGTGAGCTGGTGCAGGTCTCTCTAGCCGATGGGCTGGCGCTTCCACACGATCCCGGCGTATACATCACCTTCCGAGATCATATCACGGGGTTGGAGTATCTCCGCAACGCCCAAGAACTCAGCGAGCAGGGGCTGTACCTCGAGCTTGAAGCGTACAGCTATCACGTGTTTTGGGATTTCAAGGTGATCCCCGATAATGCCTGGCGTCAGTACGCCCAACTAGCCGGTTACCTGAACGGCCGCGGCGTGCCCAGCATCGATGAAGCGCTGAAAGAAATATTCCTGCAATCGATCCATGATCCGTATCGCGAAATGGTCAATTCCGGTCAAATCTCCTGGCTGATCGATCACCGAATGGCAACGGATCAGCCCGCGCCGGATTTAGAGGCCTTGCTCGGCGAAATACAAGAGAAAGCCTTGCGATTGATGCAATCGGTGGAAACCTACCTGGGCACCAGCGGGAACGCTGAAAGCTATGCGCAGCGCACACGGCAGCAAGTGGAACGCCTGCTGGAGTTGCCCGCGCTTGCCGAAATGGTGCCGCTGCCGCGCTCGCGCAAATACCGCCAGGCGCTGAAGTTCCTGCAAGCTGGCCCGCAGGGATCGGCAGGACTCGCTGCGCCGGAGGCGAAGATTTGGGGGCCGCTGTTTGCCTGGTGCTTTACCCATGACCTTGCTGAGGCTGCTCCTCCACAGGTGTTGAGCGGATCGACTGCCCAGGAAGTGAGCCGTACCTGGTTGGATGAGTGGCTGTTGGGCAAGATGATCGCCGCCTGCCTGCAAGATCTCGGGTTAGCAGAGGTGCAAAGCTGGCGGGGTGTATCCGCTGTGCGCCTGCTGATTAGCCATGCTGCCTGGTTCGAACACCTGGGCAAAACCAAACTACCAGCCTACCAAACTTTACAAGCCTGGCTCAAGGATCAGGATGTGCAGCGCTTCATTGGCGCAAATCGCTTCCAGGATGTGCTGTGGTTCAATCGCGAAGCTTTTGATGAATTTTTGTGGTGGATGTTTGCCGGCAGCGTTGCCTGGTTGCTCTTCGGTGTTGAAAAACCGGCTGGGAACCCGCAAGCAACCGCTGTTGCGATACTGGCCCGTTGGGATGTGATCGACCGTTTGCGAAAAGCTGCGGCAGGCTCCGGATACCAGCTAGAGCGGCTGGCTTCCCTCATAAAGGGCTAACCGGCGATGATGCGCCCATCTTTGATGGCGCGCTGCATGTGCTGATAGAAAATCAAATCGGCGCGCAGTCCATTGCGTTGACTGACAACGCGCCGCAAATTGTTCATCGCCTCGCCGGAGATATCCACACCGGTTGCCATGCGCAGCAGCCGCACTGCCTGGGCAGCATAGGCGACATTGTTCTTCGGCTCAATGCGGTCAAAATCCTCGAAGAACCAGCCGCAAGAAGTAAACATGCGCTGGCGCTCGCGCTGCGATTCGAGCAGCATGTGGCAGCGCGTCACTGCCTCTGCAGGCAGCCTGGCACCAGCCGCATCGTTCACCAATTGCTCGACGCTCACCTGGCCGAGCAGGACATGAATATAACGATTGCGCAGCTCCCAGGGATCGCCTACCACCGAGCTCAAAGCATGCTCGTACACCTGGTCCAGCGATGCCGCGATGCGTTCGAAGGCATAGCGGAGCTGCGCTTTCCAATGACCGTCGCCGGGGGTGCATGGGCAATTGCCGAGCCAGCGTTTCACACCATGGTGGCAACTCCAGGAAGTGTTTTCCCGCAGGTGGGCTGTTCTCAGCACGGGATAACGTTGCAGCCAAAGACCCGGATAGGTCACTTCCAGGCCCAGGCGGCTCACCGCTCCATCTACCAGGCGAGCCAGGAAGTAATTGCGCAAAGGTTGGTGATGTCCGTAAAGCTCACCATCTGAAGCCAACATCACCAACTGCGGCTCGCCGTTGCGCGCTTTCGCACTGGAGAAAAATGGCTGCAAATTATGCTGAGCGAATTGATCTGCATTCAGCGTGAGGCTGGGATTAAAGCTGATGCCGCCGCTCAAGTCCTGGTGGTAGGTGAAAGCCACAATGTTGCGCCCGTCCGGCAGGGGTATGCGATAGGGTTGGGAGACATCCAAAGGCTGCTCGACAAACTGCCACGGTGCCAGGATGGTGAATTGAATACCATGATCGACCAGTACCTGCAAGGTCTCCAGGTCTGCCGCCGTCTCTGGCAACCACATGCCTGCCGGGCGATGTCCAAAGCGATGCTCAAAATCAGCGATTCCCCAATAAACTTGCGTGATTTTGTCGCGCAGCGAATCCAGCGGCAGGATGGTGTGGTTGTATGCCTGCGCCATGGCGTTGCCCACGCCATACCGCACATAATTGGCTCGCTCCTGGGCGACGATTTTCGAACTGGTCTCTGGATCATAACCCTGCATCCAGCTCATCAGGGTGGGACCAACGTTAAAACTGACCTGCTCGAAATTGCCAAGTTCCGCGTTGGGACGGTAACATTCAGCGTGAATGCGCTCATTCCAGTTTGGATAGGGAGCTGATCCAGATTCGGGGGGAATGATACCGGTAAGCGGATCTTCGCGCGGGGGTTGATAAAAGTGGGCGTGAACGCAAATTGAGCGAAGAGTCATAAAATCTCACAAATTCATTTGAATTTGCCTCAAAGATACCATCTTTTGTCCACTTAGACAAGTAAGAATAATCTTATTTTGGCGTAAATTCGATGTAAGAGAATCGAGTACAATAAGAGAAACGGTGTGGCAAAATTCTGACCGGCAAGTGCGCCTTAATTTGCCGCCAAACATGGTTAACCCCATAACAGACCAATCGTTACCGATAGCGGCGCAAAACCGGCCATTTGTCAGGTAAGATTGTTCCCATTCATTCGCGCTGAGACTTGCTTTCAGGAGGGTATTGGGATGAAGACACGAGCAGTAATTCTGGCAGGCGGCGAAGGATCCCGTCTGGGAATCCTGACCGCCAAGCGCACCAAGCCTGCTGTGCCATTTGCAGGCAAGTACCGTATCATCGATTTTACCTTGTCCAACTGCGTCAACTCAGGCATCTTTGATGTGATGATCCTGGCGCAGTACCGACCGCACTCGCTCATCGAGCACATCGGCGCAGGCGGCCCCTGGGATTTGAACCGGGACTTCACCGGCGGCGTGCGTATGTACACACCTTACAAGGCGCGCGGCGCCTCCGATTGGTACCTGGGAACTGCGGATGCCGTGCAGCAGAATTTCCGCTTCATCAAAAATGGACACCCAGACCTGGTTTTAATCCTCTCAGGCGACCACATCTACGAAATGAATTACTCGAAAATGATCGAATCTCACCTGCGTACGAACGCAGACCTGACTATGGCGACCATCAGCGTACCGATGGAAGAAGCGCCACGGTTCGGCATTGTCGGCGTGGATCAAGAACAGCGCGTGACTTCATTCATAGAGAAACCCGCCCAACCGCCATCCACTCTGGCCAATATGGGTGTGTATTTATTCAGTACGCCCGTTCTCGATAAATTGCTGTGGGAAGACCACGAGAATCACCTCTCCACTCATGATTTTGGCAAAGACATCCTGCCGCGCATGATTTCCCTGGGGTATAAAGTGCAGGCTTATCCATTCAAAGGGTATTGGGTGGATGTCGGCACCGTCGATTCGTATTGGCAAGCGCACATGGATCTGCTCGCAGAAACGCCGAGCATCGATTTAAACGACCGTTCCTGGATCATCCATACCCGAACGGAAGAGCGCCCTCCAGTGCGCATTTCTCGCGGGGCTGAAATTATTGACAGCATGATCACGGATGGCTGCGTGATCGCCTCTGGAGCGACGGTGGAGAAGAGCGTGCTTGCTCCAGGAGTGCGAGTGGAAAGCGGAGCAGTCATCCGTGAGTCGGTGTTGTTGACCGATGTCGTCGTCGAAGCTGGCGCGCAAATTTATCGCTCGATCATCGATAAGAAAGCCCGCATCGGAAGCCAGGCGCGCGTCGGCGAAGTGCCGGAAGGCGAGGCGCCCGGCTTCAGCATGGTTGGCAAGCACAGCGTGGTCACGCCAGGGCTGGTCATTCAATCCGGGGCGATCGTGGCTACGGATGTCATCCCGTCGGATTATCCGGGGCAGGTGATCCGGAAAGCCGACTATATCCAAACCAAGAGGTCAGCTCATGAAGTTTGAACGTTCTTCTGGAATCTTGCTTCACCCCACCAGCCTGCCCAGCCCTTATGGCATCGGGGATCTGGGTAAGGAGGCCTACCGCTGGTTGGACTTCCTGGCAGAAACAGGCTGCCGCCTCTGGCAGGTGCTTCCCCTGGGTCCTACCGGTTATGGCGATTCGCCCTACCAGTGCTTCTCCGCATTTGCTGGCAACCCGTACCTGATCAGCCCTGCAGCCCTGGTGGAGGATGGATTGCTCACACAGGCAGAGATCGACAGCGGCAGGCGCTTCCCTACCAGCTATGTGGATTTCGGAGAAGTGATCCCCTGGAAGCTGGACATCTTGGGGCGCGCCTACCAGCGATTTACACAATCCGCCAGCGCTGCGCTGCGCCAGGCTTTCGAAGAATTTCAACACCAGCAAGCCGCCTGGTTGCCGGACTTTGCCTTTTTTATGGCACTGAAAGAGTACCACGGTGGCGGCTCTTGGGTCTCCTGGTCGCCAGACCTGCGCAAACGGAAAAAGAAAGCCCTGAAAGAGGCCGCCGCATTGCTGGCAGACGCCATCCAACAGCAAGTCTTCCGCCAATTCATTTTCTTCCGCCAATGGAACGCACTGCGCGATTATGCCCACTCCTTAAACATTCAAATCATCGGTGATATCCCGTACGTCATCGCTCACGACAGCGCCGACGTTTGGGCTCATCCGGAACTGTTCTACCTGGACAAGAATGGCAACCCCACCGTGGTGGCTGGCGTGCCCCCCGATTACTTCTCGGCCACCGGGCAGCTATGGGGCAACCCGCTGTACAATTGGAGCGTTCACAAGGAGAACGGCTACGCCTGGTGGGTAGCGCGTTTCCGCGCCATCCTGGACATGGTGGATATCGTACGCCTGGATCATTTTCGCGGCTTTGCGGGCTATTGGGAGGTGCCGGCTGGCATGCCCACCGCCGAAAAAGGCCGTTGGGCGCCGGGTCCAGGCGCAGATTTATTTCACACACTGGAAAAGGAACTTGGCGACTTGCCCATCATTGCTGAAGACCTGGGGGTGATTACCGAAGACGTAGTTGCCCTGCGAGAAAAATTCAACTTGCCCGGTATGCGCATCGTTCAATTTGCCTTCGCTGGTGGGCCACGAGACCCCTTCCTGCCGCACAACCACGAAAAAAACAGCGTGGTCTACACTGGCACCCACGATAACGACACCGTCTTGGGTTGGTACCAGCGCGTCGATGAAAATGAACGCTCATTTTACCGCCGCTACATGGGCCGGGATGGCAGCGACGTCTCCTGGGATCTGATCCGCGCTACCTGGTCATCCGTGGCTGTCTTTGCCCTGGCGCCAATGCAAGATTTCCTCAGCCTGGATAACCAGGCGCGCATGAATTACCCGGGCCGGCAGAGCGGCAACTGGTCCTGGCGCATGCCTGCGCATGCTATGAACTCATCCCTGGCAGGACGCATCCGTGAGTTCAATTACCTTTACGACCGAGAAAAACCCAAAAGCGAGCCGGAAAACGCGCAAGCGGCAAAAGAAGCTCAATGACCCCAGATCCAGCACTGCCGAACTGTCCCGACTGGCTGTGAGGATTTTCTGCCTGTCGGGGCAGTTCAGCTTTTATGGTCGGACGCTGATCAAAATATCACCCGCCGCCATACCGCTCATCGAATAAGCCCCATCCTGTAAACGCACTTCGCCGGTTGCCTGGATGCTCAGGGTAGTCATCCCAGGCGCCTTTGCGCGCAAGACAATCACCACCTGGCTCATATCTGCCTGCACCGACACCAGTTCCAAAACCTGGCTGGCACCCTCGCCTGCAATGAACTGGTTTTCGTAGGTCACTTGAGCCAGGAAAGGCGCATCTTGCACGCCTTCATCCCGCAAGTAAAGGTAGTAGTAGGGAAGACCTAGCTGGATGGGCTTGCCAGTCACCGTAATCTGTTCACCCACTTGCAAATCGCTATGCGCAGCGCCAATCTCAATGTAAGGGTCAATCTCTTCTGGAGTCAGGGCGACTTGTGGGGTCTCTGTGGGAGGCGGTGGTGCAACCGTATCGGGCGCGGCGACCGGAAACGTTGCTGTCTCGATGAGCTGCACAGTCGCCGTGGCCGCCCAGGCAGGTGTCGGAGCGGCCGGCGAGGGTTGGAGCGAGCACGCTGTCACCAGGGCTAGTTCTAGCATCAGCAGCGCCCCGGTCATGAGACGCACAGCAGTTTCTAGCGTCTTTGCCATCGCAGCACCTCGCGCAAGTTCTCCCAGAGCAGGTAAACGCCGGTGAGAAATACGCTTATGGCGATAATCTGCCAGAAAAACTGGTACAGCAAGACCAGCAGAGCAGCCAAAGCCAGGCCAATGGCGAGAGAGTTGATCAGCCAAAACAGGCGGCCGCGAAATCCAGCTTCGAAGAAGATAAACACGCCAACGATCAACCCCAGGCCAACCAGGGCGTACTGCCGGGCAAAGACAATCAGCAGCACCGTCGCCACCATAACTGTGCCAATGCTGGCAGCCGCAAGAAATTCCGCCCATCCCAGCAGAGGCATATTCAAATCGGTGGTAGGCAATGCAGGGTTGTGCAAGTGCGCACCGGCTGGAGGTTCTTCGCCTGCTTTCATCTGCGCGGTATAAAGATCATAGGCCTGCAGCCGGGCTTCGAGGGTGGCTCTTTCCTGGCGTAAACGAAATATTTCTTCCGATAAGGTTTCGATCGCCTCTTGCTGACGGGCATACTCCTCAGCCAAATGGGCGTGCCCTTGAAGCGCCTGCAAGCCGATGCCATTTTGAACCAATTGAGCGCTTTTTGATTGGATCAACTGCTTCACCTCGCCCAACCTGGCGCGCGTCTGCACCTGTTGAAAAGCCAGCGCCTGCTGGCTTTGGGCTGGCGTAGGCACATGATCCAGTCCACACCACCCCAAAGGGTCGCACCAACTGCGGCGCACACTCCCATCTCGCTGATACACTGGACCGGCGGGCGCGTTCTCACCTGCAATTGGATCTTGAGCATACCAACCCCATAAACCGCGATAACCAACAGCCCAATCGGTATGCTCGTCCAACAAGGAGAGCTGCCAGGCTTTTTCTTGCCCAGGACCAATTATGGCGCCATCGCCGCGGGCATAATCGATGAAGGGCGCCCGCAATACGTTCAGCGCTCGTTCGGTCGCCTGGCCTAACCGGATGCCAAAGCGATCCTTTACGAACACCTGGGCGCGGCGGATAATCGATGCCAATGGCGAGAGGAAGGGGACTTCGATTTCCGTCATATACTCGCCCGGTAGAAAATAACTGGCATGGCTGCCAGCGCCAACATAGACCACCGGATGTTGGAAACCGTCTTCGTCCTGGATTTTCGTCAGATGAGGATCATCCCAGCGACGGCGTAGATCAGCGCCGTGATGGTCATGGGAGGCGTAAGCCACCCACTTCGGTACCAGGCGGTTGGGGCACGGTGTGCTTTCAACCACATCCCCGGCTTCATAGCAGTACACCGAAACCATCTCCCAATCGGCTTCGTGATCGTTGACGCCGCCGTAACCGGAACGCCAGTTATTGAATGGATAGAAATACCAATACTGCAGCACCCACCACTCATTTTCGCGCAGCACCCGTCCATAATAGACATAGCGTTCGTCTTTTTGTTGCAATTCCCGGTAGGTGAGCGCAGCCGCAATTGCCGTATCGCCAGGTACCCGGCCTCGCAGTAACAACGATATCGAGAAGATTGCATCCACCAGGCGCGAGGCAAAGCCAACCCGCGCCAGGCGGCTGCGCCCTGGTCGAAACCCGTCCTCGGTTCTCCTCTTGCGCAGCGTGTCCATGGCTTCGTCGATCGACAGGCGCGCCATCTTCAGCAAGTCTGGAGGTTCGATAAACTGCATGAAATAGAATGAGCCAAAAGCATCAGCGCGGTGCTGCACCAGAGTCTCCAGGCTCAGCTTACCCTCGGGTACCACCTGGACTGCTGGTCTGTCAGGCATCTGCAGCCATAAGCTGCTTTGCCTCACATAGCGCTCCACATCCATTGGAAAGAAGCGTTCCCCGCGTGTGTAGCTTAGAACTGGCTCGAAACGCCGCAATAAGCAGCGCTTCTCATCATCAGTCAGGACACTGCCATCAACCACGCCAACTTACCTCTGCCCGAAAGCTGACTGGACATCATCCAGGTTTAAATAGAGCACCAGGATAATGCCCATCACCATGCCGATGTAATTGGGCTGGCCGCGCAGGTAACCGATCAGGGCAGTCATCAGACCTATACCTTGTAGAGTGATAGCTGCTTTCCAGGCCCAGACGCGCATCTGGAAAAGTGCCACCGCCACTACCAGGAATAGTATGGAAAGTAGGATAAAAAACCAACCCGAGGATATCCCTTCAAACAGAGCAAAAGGGGTGAAGCGGAGAAAATATTCACCCAACCAACGCTCTGGATCGCCGCTCATCATCCGGTACAATCCGTAAGACAGAATAGCGAGGCTCTGCAGGATCTGCAGCAAGGCGACGATCACCAGGCTGCGCGTTCGTTCACCCCTGGTTCCGACGATAGGTCGATAGGCTCTCGGTCGTTTGCCGCTACGGGTATCTTCGCGTGGCATTCTGAGCGTGAGTTCTCCTGGATCACTCTTGAGCAGACAGCCCCGGCAATGCGCTCAACCTGTTACCAGCAGTTTATCCACCGCCCGCGCCAATTCTGCCAGGTTATTGGCGTGTAAAACAATGTCGCAAACCGGCGCATATCTCAACATATCGCTATCGCCAGTTCCCCATAAGCTCGGGCCCTCTGGCGTGAGCCAAATGGTGCGCCGGCTGCGGCGCGCCAGGGGCGTAAACAGATCCAGCCGGGGATCGTTGTAATTATTGCGTCCATCGCCAACCACCAGAAACGTGGTTCGACTGTCGATCGAGCTGAGATAATTGTCCCAAAAATTCTGCAAGCTATAACCCAGATCGGTATTGTAGTGACCGGATGGCATACGCTCCAAAACCTGGCGCACCGCCTGGCGGCCATCTCTGTTCTCGAGATCTGCTGAAATGCTTTCCAGGTGGTCAATGAAGGCGAAAGCGCTGGTCTTATTAATCTGATCTTGCAGTTCATAGAGCAGCGAGAGCATAAACTCTGAGCAAGAGCGCATTGAAGTGCTGACATCGCAGATCACTACCAACTTGGGTTTCAAGGCGCGGTGACGGAACTTGATCTCTACAGGCACACTGCCGTGCTTCAGATTGGCGCGCAGGGTGGCTTTGGCATCCAATTGTCCACTTTTTGCCCGGCGCTGGCGTAATGCCGCTCGTGTTCGCAGCACTGCAGCCAGGCGCCGCACTTCTTTGCGCAGCAAGTCGAGTTCATGATCGGTGAGCGTATTGAACGGTCTGTTCATCAGTTGATCGATGCGCTCAGCTGGAGGCTCATGCCGCATATTCTGGATAATGCGCTGTCCAGCATACTGGCTGAGCTGCTCTTCGATGGCCTGCATATTGGCCTGCAGGAGCTGCTGCAACTGGTTCACCCGCTGGCGGTTCATCCCCATCTGTTGAAGCATCTGCGCAAGCTCTTCGAGCGCCTCGCGCACTTCTCGAAAGCGCAGGGCGCGCTGCATGCGTTGAGTCATCCATTGGCGGTACCGCAGATCATCGATTTGGGAAAGCCCAACCATCTTTGCCAGGCGCTCCAGTTCATCCGGCTTCAACTTTTCGCCACTCAGCAGGCGTTCGATCATCTGGCGTATTTGATCCTTGAAATGACGCAGCGCTTCGGCGATCTGGCGCGCCTCATCCGGGCTTAAGTCTTCATCCAGGTTGGAACTCGGCGCAAACGGAGAGCCGCCAAAGAAGAGAGGAAACAGTTCCTCGAACGCTGGAATCGATTCCGCATCCTTAATGAGGGTAGCGCGCAGGCTGGTGCGGAAGGCGGCCTTATCCTGGATGCCCAATTTATCCACCGCCTGGAAGGCATCCACACTCTCAGCCAGGCTGATGCGCACGCCAGCCGCCCGCAAAGCGTTGATGAACTTAACAATGCGCTCTTCCATCGCCAGCCTCTCAATTCCGCCAACGATTGCCAAGCGAGTCGTCCAGCTCGTCTCTCCGGTTACCCGGTGGCCGTTGTAGATATCGCCTGGCGCGTTGTAAATCACCCTCGTGCTTCAACAGAACGCTCAGCGTATTTTCCAAAGTGCTTTGGTCCAACCCGCTGGAATTCAGCGTGACCAGGGCATGCGCCCAATCCAGGGTTTCGCTGATGCTGGGGGATTTTCTCAATTCCATGTTGCGCAGGTTATGGACAAATTCAACCGCCTGGCGCGCCAGCTTGGGAGCCAGCTTTGGAACTTTTAAACGCACGATATCTAATTCCTGCTCGATGGTGGGATATCCGATGAAAAGATACAGGCAGCGACGTTTTAACGCCTCGCTCAGCTCGCGAGTGTTGTTGCTGGTCAGAATCACCAGTGGGCGGTGTGTTGCGGAAAGTGTGCCAATTTCTGGCACACTCACCTGGTAGTCGCTGAGCACTTCCAGGAGAAAGGCCTCGAACTCGGCATCGGCGCGATCGATTTCATCGATCAAAAGCACAACGGGTTGAGGGTTCAGTATGGCGCGCAAGAGCGGGCGTTGCAGCAAGAAGCG
Source organism: Chloroflexota bacterium (assembly GCA_029265355.1). Classification (GTDB taxonomy): domain Bacteria; phylum Chloroflexota; class Anaerolineae; order Anaerolineales; family UBA4823; genus JAJUJL01. The sequence continues at coordinate 106,306 of JAJUJL010000001.1, forward strand.
CATCGAGAAGAATACATCCTCCTCAGCCGCCAAACGGTCGGCAGCTTCGCTCAACGAGGCAGCTTCAGCAAGTGTATCTTTCAATTTATCGCGCAAAAGCTGCGTGTACAGGAGCTGCTTGGAGTATTCCCATTCATACAGCGCTTTGGTCTCATCCAACCCCTCATAGCACTGCAGGCGAATCAACTCTCGCCCGGTAGCGCCTGCCAGCGCTTTTGCCAGCTCCGTTTTACCCACTCCTGCTGGCCCCTCAGCCAGCACGGGTTTCCCCAACTGCTGAGCCAGAAACAAAATCGTCGCAATCTCATCGCTGGCGATATACGCCTGCTGACCCAATGCCTGGCGCAGTTCCTTCGCATCTCGAAATTCGTCACTCGCATTCATTATAAATACCTCTAAACTACGATCATTTGGGTGGGATGATGCGCGGGATCGGTAAACGAAACGCCATCCAAAGATCCGCAAATAAATAGATCAACCAGGCGGCCATACTGACCAAGGTCGCCGCTGGTAAGCCAATAACAAGCAGATTATTCTGATTTTTCAGGTGTGTTGGTTGCCGGCTGCCAATCCGGAGCGGCGCGATGTAACTCAGCCTTGGACACCCGGTTTACCCGGCGACAGTGCGGGCAAGGCACGTTGTAATGGCTCAATCCCTGCTCTTCGATTACATCCAGCGCAGTGTGCACTGCCTCTCGCGTGAGCGCAAACGGCCTGTGACACTGGTAGCATCGGATTTGCATTCTGGTCATCTCCCTTCATGAGCCTGCCACCGGCAGGCAAACGAAACTACCCATACTCAAATCCAGAATTATTCCCTCCCCCAAGCCTGGTGAACATAGTATACAACAACACTCCAATTCGGTATAGACTTGATAAACCGGTTATAATTTATCATCATGAAATTCTATAGTTCTACAGGTGATGACGGTTTCACCAGCTTGCTCGGCGAAGGCCGTGTGCCCAAATACCACCCCCGTCCCGACACCGTCGGCACGATCGATGAAGCCACGGCGGCCCTGGGAGCTGCGCGCGCCTTCTGTCGCTCGGAGCACAGCATTGCCACCCTGCTACAGGTTCAGAGAGATCTCTATCAGATGATGGCTGAAGTAGCGGCAACCCCCACGGCAGCGCCTCGCTTTCGCAAGATAAATGCGCAACGGGTGAGCTGGGTGGAAGAGCAAACCGACGCGATCAGCGCCTCTGTTCCCATCCCCACGGATTTCATACTGCCTGGCGATACCCCCGCCTCCGGTCTGCTCTCTCTGGCGCGCACCATCGTGCGCCGGGCAGAGCGCAAAGTGGCTGAACTGCTGCACAGCGGAGAGATCGAAAACGATGAAATCCTGCGCTATCTGAACCGGCTGAGTTCACTGTGTTTTGCGCTCGAACTCGTCGAAGTCCAGGCTTCAGGGCGCAGCTCCCCAACGCTGGCAAAAGAATAAAACCAGCCCCCAAAAGTCTTGGTGACCTTTGGGGGCTGTGATTTTTCCATAAAGCCTGGCTGTGGTTATTGCCCTGCCGCGGCAGCCTGGACTGCTGCTAAGATATCCTCATAACTGGGGACAAAACCCGGCCGAACGATTTGGCCATTGACGACCACGCTGGGGGTTCCGGTCACACCCACCGCGTCGCCATCTGCAAGGTCTTGATTGATATCCGCCTGGTAGCGATTCTCACGGAAGCAGGCATTGAAATCATCCATGTTCAGCCCCATCGCTTCGGCGAAAGCGATCAACCGCTTATCACTCAGGTTGCCGGCGTTCTCACCGTTCCAATTGGCATAAATCATGGCATGATAGTTCCAGAACTCGCCCTGCTCTGCGGCGCACATGCTAGCGTTGGCGGCCTGATCAGACTCTTTGGTGGGGGCGCGATCGTCGAGGAAAGGATACTGCCGAAACACGTAATACGCCTGGCCGGTAGCCACCAGGTTGTCGATCACCAACGGTTCAATACTCTCGGTGTACGACTGGCATGCGGGACATTGGAAATCTTCCCACACTTCGATTTTCACGGGGGCATTTGGATCCCCCAGGGCAGTTCCTTGAGGTTGGGGATAACTCTTGGGTGTGATTTTTACAATCTCTCCAACCGGCGCCATAGCATTGCGCAGGGAGGGTGCGATCAGCAACCCCGCCACCAATAAGACAACCGCGCTGATAGCGACAATGACCACGACGCGCTCCTGGCGCTGTTTACGTTGGCGCTGCTCACGAAACACCTGTCGTTTACTCTTCGATTCTTGTTTGCTCTTCACAACACGGACTCCTCTAAGCTATAGATAGGCTAGAATTTTGCCATGAGGATACCATTTTGTCCAGCCAATTCTGCAGAAATGCGAACACCTGTCCTTGCTCAGGCTCATTGTGGATTTCGTGATAAAACCCTTCCCAGATTTTCAACGTGCAAATTGCGCCAGCCCGATCAGCAAATTCCTGGCTGGCGCCGACGCTTGTCAGGCGATCAGCGCTGCCATGCATCAGCAAGAGCGGTATTTTCAGCTCTGCAGCATGCACTAAAGCCCAGTAACCCGCATCCAGCGTATCTACGAAAAGCCGCGCTGAAATCCGATCGTGCACCAGGGGATCATTGACATAAGCCTGGACAACGCTCGCCTGCCGAGATAACGCCTCCACCTCCAGGCCGGTTGCCTGGGAAAATTTTGGCAAAAGGTTGTTCATGAACCGGCCCAGGGCAACTTTGGCAGGCGGCGGCTCGAAAGCAATGCGCAAGGCAGGCGCGGTGGCCACTGCGCCTGCCAGCGCGGGCCTGCGCCGCAACAAATAATTGATCACCAGATTTCCCCCCAGGCTATGACCGTACAAAAAGATTGGCTGTTCCGGATACAATTGGCGAGCCCAATCCAGCATTAAATCGATATCATCCATGAACGATTCGAATCCTGGGATATGGCCGCGCTGCCCACCCGATCGCCCATGCCCTCGCAAATCAAACCCGACCAAGGGGTAACCAACCCGGTTCAGAAAGGCTGCCAGGTGAGCATACCGCCCCGTGTGCTCCCCAATGCCATGCACCAGGCAGATCACACCCTGCGGTTGATCCACACGCCAATGGCAGGCGAACAGGCCAATGCCATCTCGACTGCGTAAATTCGTCGTTGCGTACATCTCGTCCTCGCTGCCAGCAAAATCAGATTCTCTGTTCACCTGATTTCACCCCAGGCTGTGAATTCGAAACTTGCACGCATCTCCACCGGAGGCGCGGCAGACAATTTCTTCCACGGCGTGCTCGCTGCCCGTGGCCCAGGCAAATATTGCCTGAATCAGGCCGACTGTGTACCAGCAAACCGGTTCATCAGCTTTTTGCTCAACGGTCGGGTCGCTGGCGCGATCTACCAGGATCAAATCGTGATCTGCAGGGTGCAGGCTGAATTGTCCCTTGGGCAAACCAAGCAACCTCTCCAACAAGCGGATGGCGCCGTGCCGGCGCATATCCGAGCTGGCAAAGGGCCAAAACAATATTTTGAGCTTATCCAGCCCACCCACACCGGATTCCAGGTAGCGCCAGACATCACGCCCGATGCGGTTTAAGACGCCTCGCCCTCCATCGCCATAATAATGACGCACCGCTTGCATCATGCGGCTGATATCGGAAGCGCGCGCGGTGCGCTTGCTCTCGGCCAGGTTTGGCGAGAACTCTGCGATGCCCGCATTATCCAGGAGCATTTCCAGGCTGTACAAGCCGGCCTCTTGCTGGGTCGCTTTGAGGATTGCCTCGAAGTAGGCCGGCGGAATCAACCTTCCTGATGAAGGTTTCAGGTGAGTGGCTCCCGGTGAATTGCCCGATGCAAAGGCAGGCTCATCTGAGTACATGGGTTTGCAAGTTCAAGCTGTGTTGCCGATGTTCCACTGGTAAACAGGATACTCTTCTCCAGTGCGCTCGAATCCCAGCTTGGTGTACAACGATAGGGAGACAACGTTGTTTTGCTGAGTATTCACCGTCACCTGGGTGGCGCCCCGGCGCTCAAATTGGGAGAGCATATCGCGCAGCAGGTTATACCCGATGCTCTGACCTTGAAATCCTGGATGAACGGCCAGCCGCGCCAGGTGACCACCGACCGGCGTAGCGGTGCTGATCTGATAGCCAACGATCTGCCCGTGTAACTCCGCCACGGTTGCACTTGCCGATTGTCGAAACGCCACTTCCAGGCAGGAACGCGAGTTTTGCCACACACCGCCAAAAGCGGCAGCATCCACCATCTCGACAGTCGGCAGGTCATCGAACAGCATCGGACGAAGCACCAATCCGGGTCTCTCGCGCCCCATGGGAATTGGCTTTCGTTTCCATGAGAGCACGATCACCTGGTGCGAGTGCACAAAATCGCTCAGCTCCACCAGCCGACGGAACCAACTCTGCAAGGGTATGACAGCCACACTCACCGTTCCATTTAACGCGCGCAGTTTATCATGCGCCACCGTCCACAAGCTGTCCCATACTTGCTCCGTTGTGGCGCTCTGAGAAACAGCAAAGAGCCTGATCCAGGCGACATTGGGCGGGTCGGGGGGACAGGCGAGAGCGCCCTGAATTTCACCATTGAGCTCCGCCAATTCGAAAGGTTGGTAACCGATCCAGTCCAGTGGTTGACGCCAGTCTAAATGCCTGTGCACGTAGGAACCAAAATGGATCAGGTTGGCCAGCCGGCGTTGATCTTCCTGGGTTGCCTCGCGGATAACAAGCTGTTTTTGTTTAAGTAACATCATCATCACCGGTCTAACATCTTAAACGGAATATCGAGGATCTTCTTCAACACACGTTGCTGGACATTAAGCCTTTCCACACCGGTTAAACCAGCCTGCATGGTAGCCAATGCCTGGAGTTGCCGCCCGGTGCGAAGCTGAAGCGCAGACAGCGATTGTAGCACATGCAGCCGCATTTGTATTTCTCCAGCGTCACGCAGAGCCTCTGCAGATTGCTGGTAGGCTTGCGCCGCCTCTTCCAGCCTGCCCACCGCCTCCAGGGCTGAGCCAAGATTGCCCAACGCTAATCCCCGCCGGCGAACGTCCCCAGCCTCAGCGAAGACTTCCACAGTGCCCTCGACCACGGCAACAGCCGTTTGCGGTTCACCTGCCTGCAAGAAGGCGACACAAGCGTTGTTCTGCTGCTCCGCGGCATCCAGCACATTTCCCTGGGCGGCCAATGCATTGGCCGCCGCTTCAAACGTGCGCGCCGCGTGCAGGTAATCTCCGCCTTGATAGGCGCGCTGCGCCTCCTTAACCAGCTCTTTTACCGACAAGATTTCACTCATAACGTAATCTCTAGCAGCCCTTCGGCCACCGCCCGCAAGCGGTCTACCGACATTTCGCTGAGCCGCTGCGCCAGCTCGAGGTAGGGGCGATTGACGGGCTTGGACACGAAAGCTTGCAATTCAGGTTTTAATTGGGAGAAGCCCTTGACTGCTCGCTGCTGCGCATTCCAGGCGCCGACCGGACCATGCTGGTCTATAAAATCACGCACCGGGCGTCCAAACAACTCGCTCAAGCTCTCCAATACGGGCAGCGGGATGGGTTCTTTTCCCAATTCAAAGGCAGCCAACTGCTCTTCTCGCACGCCGACTTTCTCGGCAATTGCCTGCAGGCTCAAGTTTTTTTCCAGGCGCAAACTGCGCAGTTGTGCGCCAATGATCCGCTGCCGCAAGGTCAGCAGGCGAGTACGATCCACCGTCTCTGCCGGAGAACGTCTCTCCGATCTGGAAATATCACCCCAGAAATGATCTATGGGCACATCCAAATGCAAGGCCATCAGTTCGAGCTCGGGTAGAGATGGAGATGTTTCCCCGCGCTCGTAGGATGCGTACACTTCAGCGCTCACGCCCATGACGCGTGCGCATTCCTCAGGATTTTTACAAGCCGCCAGGCGTGCATCGCGCATTAACGCGCCTAACTTCTTATTACGGATTTTCAGCGCTGTTGTATTCATTTAGACCCATTCTCCTTCCGGCGAGTTATTCATGAAATCCGCAAAATCCTGGCTCACCAATTCCTGCGCGGCTGCCGTCGATTGGCCGACAGCATGTCTGCCACATTCACGCCAAAAATTTCACCGCTCAGCTTAAACCCACACGCCTCCAGCCTGCTTTCGAACATCGGACGAATGCCAGTTGGTTTCATTTGCCCCAGTATAACCCCATTGTCACCAACTCCAGTCTGCTCGAATTTGAAAAGATCGCTCATCACCACCGTATCGCCTTCCATGCCCAAAACCTCGGTAATTTGGGTAATCCGGCGAGTTCCATCTCTCAAACGGGTTTGTTGCACAATCAAGTCGATTGCGGCAGCGATTTGTTCGCGAACGACCTTTACCGGCAAGTCCAAACCGGACATCAAAGTGAGTGTCTCGAGGCGAGAAAGAGCATCACGCGGGGAATTGGCGTGGACCGTGGTGAGTGAACCATCATGCCCCGTGTTCATTGCCTGGAGCATATCCAACGCCTCTCCGCCGCGGCATTCACCCACAACGATGCGGTCCGGGCGCATGCGCAAGGCATTACGCACCAGGTCACGAATGCTCACGACACCGCCCCCATCCAGATTGGCATGCTTGGTTTCCAGGCGCACCACGTGCTCCTGGTGCAACTGGAGTTCCGCTGCATCCTCGATCGTGACAATGCGTTCATCTTCCGGGATATAGCCGGATAATACATTCAACAAGGTGGTTTTACCAGAGCCGGTGCCTCCTGAAATGACAATGTTCAGCCGAGATACCACACAAGCCTTCAGCAGCTCCGCCATTTGAGGTGTCATTGTGCCAAACTCGATGAGCTGCTTAACGTTCAATCGTTCTCGCGCAAACTTGCGGATGGTTAATGATGGACCATCGATCGCGACCGGAGGGATCACAGCATTGACGCGCGAGCCGTCTGGCAAACGGGCATCTACCATCGGCGAGTCGGCATCGATCCGGCGGCCCAGAGGCAAGACAATCCGCTCAATCACGCGAATTAAGTGTTCATTATTCTCGAAGACCACGTTTGTGCGCACCAGCTTCCCCTGGCGTTCCACATAAACGCGCTTCGGGCCATTCACCATCACTTCCGTGATATAGGGATCGTCCAATAGTAGCTGGATTGGCCCATAACCAATTAAATCATCGAACACATCCCGGAAAAGCTGCTGGCGCAGTGTCTCAGATAACTGGACACCGGTTTTATTGTAGATCTGAATAATTCGTTGGTAAGCTTCTTCGCGGTACTTTTCCGGAGAAGGAGGGGTGGATTCCAGATCGCGGGCAACAGCATTCACCAGGTAAGACTTGATCTTTGCCACTTCTGGCATTTTCAGGGCCGACGCTTTTCCAACGGGTGAAGACATCAGTCCCCCTCCCCTTCCGCTTGCTCGTCCGTATCCCCTTCCGGGATGATCCATTCGATATGATCCCGATTGAGAGCAACAAAATCTCTTCGGTAAAGCAGTTCACCATTCGGGGCGTAGATCTCAACATCCGTTAGTGCGAGGAATTTCTCCGAATTATTCAGATCATCCACCAAACGCTCACCCACCTTTACATGAATCGTGGCATGAAGGCGGTGGCTATTGATTTGAATCACCGCTCGTAAGCGGTCTTTTGAAACGAATTTCGTAAAAAATTTTCTCTTATCGCTGTAATGTTCTTGCATGGCTGGATCATTCAACCATGGGGGGCATTGTGTAGCCCAGCCCCGAGCGAGTCACGATATGAACCGGATTCTTGGGGTCATCTTCCAACTTCTGGCGCAAGCGCGAAATGCTCACCCACAAGATTTCTTTATCATCACCGTACTCTGTTCCCCACACATTGGTCAAGAGCTGTTCTGAGGTGAGCACTTGTCCAATATTATGTGCAAATTGCAGCAAAAGGCGATACTCGGTAGCCGAAAGGAATACGATCTTGTCATTGCGGAAGACCTCAGCACGTGCAAAGTCGATGCGCAAACTGCCGTGGGTGAAAACCGCTTGCTGTGTGCCGCCAGAAGTTTTCACACGGCGCAGCACCGCCCGCACACGCGCCAGGAGCTCAGTCGCTGAAAACGGCTTCACGATGTAATCATCAGCCCCCAGGTCCAGGCCGCGTACGCGGGCATTCTCCTCCCCACGCGCCGTGACCATGATGATCGGAACGCTCGAAAATTCGCGAATTCGCTCGCAGGCGCCAAAACCATCCAAAACCGGCATCATCACATCCAGCAAAACCAGATCTGGCTGGTGTTGAGCAACCATATCGACAGCCTCTTGTCCATTGGAAGCCTTGATCACGGTGTAGTTATCTGTCATCAAGTTGGCTTCCACCAGGCGCAAGTACCTGGGTTCATCGTCTACGATCAAGATTTTCGCGCTCATAATGCACTCTCCCTGAATGATATCGACTCCCGATTGATGGTACGTTCGAGGGGCAGGTTGATCTGGAACACAGTTCCAACCCCTGGTTCTGATTCGGCGGTGATTTCACCACCGTGGGCCTGGATAATCCGACGGCAGATAAATAATCCGAGACCAGTGCCGCGCACCGTCACATTGTTGCTCGGTGCACGATAAAAACGCTTGAAAAGATTCTTCAGATGTTCCGGGGCTATTCCCGGCCCACTGTCGCGCACTGCGATCAGCGCCTGGCGATCTTTCTTATCCAAAGATACCTGGATCGGTGAGCCGGGGGCGTATTTCACAGCATTCGAGATCAGGTTATCAAAAACCTGGGCCAGGCGAGTGGGATCAGCCTGTATTTGAATGCCAGGGTGGCGCACATCCAGGCTAATTTGCAGGTTTTCCTGCCGGGCGGCAGCGCGCAGCGTCATGTCTTTGAGAAATGTATCCAGGCGAATAGGCTGAAAGCTCATGCGCAGCGTTCCTGCTTGCAATCGAGAAGAGTCCATCAGATTCTCGATCAACTCGCGCAGTCGGTCGGCTTCTTCATCGATAATGGAAAGAAATTCGTTGCGTGTATTTGGATCCCAATTAATATCCTCGCGCAGCAACGTGGTGGCATATCCCTTGATAAATCCCAAGGGTGTGAGCAGCTCATGCGACACAGTGGCAATGAAGTCCTCTTGCAAGCGATCCAGGCGGCGCTCTGCCTCCAGGTTAGCAATGCGCTGCACCAGCGTATCATGTCCCAGCAGTTGCGCGACATGCAAAGCAATGAACTCTGACAGGCGAATCTGGTCGGCCTGGAAAGAGGGTCCTCCAAAACGGATAAAAACCAGCGCACCCATTTGGTCGCCTCCCCAGCGTAGCGGCAAGCCGAGCTGGTATTGGATGCGCATCCGCTCTTCTTCGTAATTATCGGTGTGCTCTACCCGAATCACCACCTGATCGCTTTGTAAAGCATCCTGAGCAGTTGCTTCCCCCCAGGCAAGATCAGCGCCCTGCGAACGGCCACGCCCAATGGCCCGGGCATAGGCGGGTTCCAACAAATCGGCGCCGCGCCGCAGATACAGCACAATATTATCAAAGATGAAAACCGGGCGAGTCAGGCGAATGATCTCATCCAGCACAACATCCATGTTCACTGCGGTGGAAACTGCCCGGCTGATGGCATAGACCGCCTCTAATTCTTCTGGTTTCAATGATCCGGGGTCGGAAATAAATTCAAACATTGTGATCCCCTTCCCTTTTCAATCATCCATGATCTCCAAGGAAAATTCAAAACGCGAGCCTCGCCCTTCAACAGACTCAACACTCACATTCGAGTTGTGGGCTTGTAAGATTTGCTGGCATAATGCCAGGCCAAGCCCCGTACCTGCATAGCGTCGAGTTGGAGCACTATCGAGCTGGTGAAATGGCTCGAACAGCTCATCCAGGCGCTGTTTTGGTATGCCAATGCCGGTATCCACAACCCTGAGCTTGAGCGCGTGATCCTGCTGATAGACTTCAACCTGCACCTTACCGCCTGCAGGTGTGAACTTGATCGCATTGTCCAACAATTGGGAAATAACCCAAGTGATTTTTTCACGATCACAGTATACCAGAGGTAACCGTTCGGGGATACGCGAGCTGAGAGATAGGCGAGCATTCTCGGCCTTGGATCGAGAGGCTTGCAGCGCCTCGACAGCCAACTTTGCCAGATCAACACGCTCGAGCTTCAAATCCAGCTTGCCGCGTGAAGCGAGGGAGAACTGGATCAAGTCTTCAATCAGCCGCTCAAGGCGCAGCTCGGCGCGCTGGATCACATTCAGCGCATTGGATTGCGCAGCGTTTATTTCACCCAGCTCGCCAGCAGCCAGGAGCTCCAGGTAGCCTTTGATGTGCGTCAGAGGCGTGCGCAGCTCATGTGAAATCGTGGCGATAAAATTCGCTTTTAATTGGTTCAATTCCTGCAGTTTTTGCAGAGCTCGTTGCAGCTCTTGTGTGCGCTGCTGCACCCTCTGCTCCAAGGTATTGTTGGCCTGCTGGAGAGCAGATTGGAGCAGGTAAATCTGCTCGGTTATCGCTTGATCCAACACTTCGTCTTGCACCAGTCCCAATTCGCGCAGCGCCTGGCCCAGCAACAACGAACGCCCCTCTTCCAACACGTTGCGTTGGTAGGCCAGAGCAGACTCCAGCTCTGATGGCGTCAATAAGCCTTTCTCGACGAGATATTCGCCCAGGCGCGGCACCAGTATCTCGGGGGTGATGGGCAATCCAACCGGCAAATCGAGCGCGATCTCCACCTTGCGCTCTGCAAATGCGGCTGCCATAGCAACATCCATTCCGCAATGGGGGCAGCGGCGTTCGCGCCAGTCCAGAGGATGATTGCATTTTGGGCACAAAAATGGCTCATCCATACGCAATAAATCATAACCTTTTCCTACCAATGTTGAAAGGCTTTAACCCTCACCTGTTAAGTGTTTGTAAGGTAACTCTATTGGCTTTTCAGGCATAATTGAAACGCGGATGGTCTGCACGGCTAAATATCCAAACCTTACACACAGGGATGTAACGGCTCTAGAAAGGACAGTCGAGGAAATACACGGTGAATAAGACCACGGTGACAAGGGTACTCATCATCGACAATGACGTTGCAATGACCGACATGCTGCGGCAAGTGCTTGAGCCAAACTCATTCGAGGTCTTTGAAGCGCGAAACGGGCGCGAGGGTATCGAAGCCGCCCGAAAGCTCAACCCGCAAGTGGTTGTGCTGGACTTAATGTTGCCGGAAATGGATGGATGGGAAGTTTGCAAAGCGATACGCTCCTTCAGTGAGGCATCGCTGCTGATCTTATCAGCGTTCAGTAAACCTGCAATTGTGGCGCGCGCCTTAGACGAAGGTGCAGATGACTACCTGCTCAAACCTGCCCAAAGCAATGTTCTCATCGCCCACATCAAAAAGCTCGCCCGCCGTGCTCAGGCAGAGAATGGCAATGGCAATCATCTTGGCAGGATAAGCTCGCAGCAAGCATAAACCAACAGGATCTTTTGGCGGGCGAGAATTGCAGGATACAAGGTGTATCCTGCTTTTTTTCCTTTACCGCACAGGTTTGAGAATTTCGGTTACAATACGCGAAATATTTCACGGAGGCAAATGCTGTGCGAACTTGCTCAAAATGCCACAATACATCCCCCGACAATGCAGCAAAGTGTGTCGTTTGCCAGGCTGATCTGGAGGAGTTTTCCACTACGGCTGTGGCGCTAAAAAAATTCCAGGCCAATCCCCGAGTGAAGAATATTCGCCTGGTGGTCGCAACCAATTGCTGCCCGGCGTGCCGGGAAGTGGAAGGCACCTACGATAAAGCCAACCCGCCGCGTTTGCCAGTAGAAGGTTGCTCTCATGCGCTTGGCTGCCGCTGCTTTTACGAGCCAATGCTCAATGATATCTATCCGTAACAGTTATCCGCAAATGATTGGGGTGGAGGTGTTGCAACACCCCTCGTTCTCGAATTTTCGGGCCCGTTCCTAGGGAGTATCCTGTTCAAGGGATGAGCCCGCTGCGCTTTTCATGGCGCAGCTCTGCGCGGGCAAAATCGAGCGCCCCCTCTCGGTCAACGATTGCGCCCTCAGCTTGGGCTTCACGAATGGCGTCCAATAACTCCCCCACTTTCGGCCCGGGCTTCAGCCCAAGCGCCTGGATTAAGTCAGTTCCATTGATCAACGGGGGGGGTGATACGATGTGGCTGTTTTGCTCCCACCAGGCATCCATAAGGAGGCGCACTGCATCCAGGTGTTTACGCCACACGCCCTGCGGCAGGGTATGCCCATAGGTCGCCCACACATCTCCCAATGACAACAAACAAACATCAATTCCCGTCGCGCCCGTATCGCGGTAGAAGCGGTGGATGGCGCGGGGCTGGATCGGCGCTGTACCAGTCGCCAGCCACAACGGGCGCATGTGATGCAGAATAATCGTTCGGATACGCTCGATCTCGTGCGTGCTCAAACGTAACGCCTGGGCTCGGGCGGTGAAGAGCTCTGCGCTGACCTTCTCGTGTTCGTAGAAATGCACCCGACCGTCGGGTTCTTCTCTGCGGGTCTGGGGCTTACCAGCATCGTGATACAGGGCAGCAAAATTGAGCAAGCTGCGCAAAGAGCGTTCAGCGCTGACCGAGGCTTGGAGATGTTCCTGCACTTGTTGGCGAAAGCGCCCCAATCGAACCGTCAATAATCCCGCAGCCAGGTTACCGCTGGCATCTGGATCATAGCGCGCAGAGAGCAGGTTCAACACTGTCGTCAAGCGCTGCACAACCGCCAATGTGTGCTCCCAAACATCCATCACATGCGGAACAGGCTGCTTGACTCCCGGCAGGGCTGCCAACTCGGGCAACACCTGTTCCAGCGCCTTGAAATGCGCCAATAAGCGCAGGGCGACCTCTGGGTGAATGCCATCCAAGATCCGAAAAATTTCATCGCGCACGCGTTCTGGCGTGACTTGAGATAATCGCGGCGCTGCCTGGCGCAGTAAGGTTTTCGTTTCGGGAGAAATCTTCAAGGTAAAATCCACGACCAGGCGAAATGCCCGCAGCACGCGCACCGGGTCATCTTCCAGGCTGGTGGGCGAACATACCCGCAAAATTTTGCTGCGCAGGTCCTGCAAGCCTCCCAGAGGATCGATCAGCGCCTCGGGTTGGCGCAGTTCGACAGCCATCGCATTGATGGTGAAATCTCGGGCGCGCAGGTCTGCATCCAGGTCTTCACCGCGCAACAGGGCAACGTCGATCACCGTGCGCCGCTTATCCGGGCGAGTCCAGACCACACGCCCGGTTTTACGGACTTCATCGAGTGGATAAAACGCCGCTCCCAAAGCGTCTGCCAGGCGGCGAGCAAGTTGCAGCGACCCCTGTGACACAGCAAGATCAAAATCGTGCACTTCGCGCTGCAGCAGCGCATCCCGCACTGAACCCCCCACCAGGTAGGCAGGCTGTCCTGCAGGGAGCACATCCAGTGTCGCCTGGTGCAGGATAGGATCACTGAATAGACCGGGTTCGGGCATCTTTCAACTGCAAAGCTTAGGCATCGGGGTGATAAAGAGCCGCATTGACGCAGCCAATGAACGGCAAATTGCGGTACAGTTCATCCAAATCCAAACCATAACCAAAAACAAATTTATCCGGAATTTGGAATCCACAGTAATGTATGGGCACATTGGTCTGGCGGCGCTCGAATTTGTCCAGCAGCGTGCAAACCTTCAGGCTGCGCGGGCGGCGGGTCTCCAAGAATTCCAGCACAGTTGCGATGGTAAAACCACTGTCGACGATATCTTCCACCAGGATGACATCTCGATTGCTGATATCCTCTTTGAGGTCATACGTGATGCGCACCTGCCCGGTTGATTGGCGTGCACCCGCCCCGTAGGAAGACACTGCCATGAAGTCGATCGTATTGGGCACTGTAATCTTGCGCATCAGATCGGTCAGGAAGACCACGCCGCCGCGCAATATGCAAACCAGGTGAGGGATCTTCCCTTCGTAATCCCGGCTGATCTCAGCCCCCAGCTCCGCCACTCGCTCCCGGAGCTGGTCTTCGGTAATCAGAATTTCTTCCAGGAATTCATGGTAATCTTGCATCGTCGCTCACTCCTTTGGAACCAAATGGTGCTTGCGGCAACGGGCTTCATACAATTCCGATGCGCCGACAAGCACAACTGGCTCGTCATAGCGCGCGGGGCGTCCATCGATCAGGCGTTGGGTGCGAGAAGCCGCCTCGCCGCACACCATGCAAATGGCGTGCAGCTTATCGACACGCTCTGCCTGGGCCATGAGCACCGGCATCGAACCAAACGGCTCGCCGCGAAAATCGGTATCCAACCCCGCAATTATCACCCGAATCCCACGATCCGCCAATTGGTGCGCCACCCGAACAATATGGGCGTCGAAGAACTGGGCCTCATCAATCCCCACCACAGTGGTGCCTTTCTCCAGGCGCGTGAGGATTTCCTGCGCTGATGCAACCGGATAAGCCGCGTACTCGCTGCCAGCATGAGAGGTGACTTTCTCGGCATGGTAACGAGTATCGATGACTGGCTTGAATACCTGCACTTTCTGGCGTGCAATCGTCGCCCGGCGTAAACGCCGGATCAATTCGTCCGTTTTTCCACAGAACATAGAGCCGGTGATGACCTCGATCGAGCCTGAGTGGTGCTTCATATACTCCTCTTTGCGAAAGGCCGCTTCCAGGTTGGAAGCGGCCTCGATTTTCACTATTTTACCAGACAAGCCGAGCGGTGGCGACTGCGCTCGCAGGTCGCTGCCCGCCAATCCAGGCTATACGGTGATCTCTTCGCCAGCTTCGGGAAGTGTGTAACCGAACTGGCGCAGGCGTTTCTTCAAATCTGCCAAAGATTTGCGCCCAAAACCGTCGATGCTGAGCACAGCTTCTTCGCCCAGCTCCAGCTTCGCCAGCACCTGTCCAACATTGGTGATGCCAGCTTTGGCGAGCGCTTCGGTAGCGCGGCTGCCCAGTTCGAGCTCGGCAATCGGCCGCTCGGGTGAAACGCGCGCTGAGGCGCGCGCATCCTGCTCGTCGAGATATTGCTGGCGGGCCTGCAGCTTGCGGTAGAAGCGGTCCACCTGCCCTTCGGTGTCGACGATGCGCTGCTCGCCGGTGTAGAATGGGTGGCATTTAGAGCAGACATCGGTGTTAATCACCTTGCGCGTTGAACCAGTCGTCCAGGTATTTCCGCAGGCGCAGATGACCTTGGCATCTGGGTAATAGGTTGGATGAATATTAGGTTTCATACTGATCTTCCTTGAAGCTAAGCCTGAGCTTCTGGCTGGGCTTCGCTCTGCTCAACCGGTAAGACGTTGACACGTTTGCGATCATCACGGATGGTTTCATAGACTACGACGCCGTCGATGGTTGCAAAAAGCGTATCATCCTTGCCGACATCCACGTTTAAGCCTGGCTTGATGCGAGTGCCGCGCTGGCGCACCAGGATATTGCCAGAGCGAACCTGCTGACCACTAAACACCTTAACACCCAGGCGCTGCGCTTGGCTATCACGACCATTGCGGCTGGAGCCGCCGCCCTTTTTATGTGCCATTTCTGCTTACCTCTTCTTCCTATTTCGCTTCGATCGAATCGATCTTCAGGCGAGTGTACTTTTGGCGATGACCGGTCTTCACGCGAATGCGTTTCTTGGGCTTGTACTTGAAAACAGTCAGCTTCGGTCCCTTGACTTGCTCCACTACGGTGGCCAGAACTTTTGCGCCGGCAACCATGGGAGTGCCTATCTGAATGTCTTCACCATTCACAACCAGCAGCACATGTTCCAGATCGATCTGCTCGCCGATCTCTGCTGGAAACCGGTCGACATCGATCGTTGCGCCTTCGACGGCTTTATACTGCTTGCCGCCATCTTCAACAATAGCATACTTCATTTGCTTTCCTCCAAGCTTCACTTCGCCGCCAGTCTCGCGCAGCCTGCGCCAGACGGCGGGGAAGATGGGGATAGGTTTGGCCACACACATAAATTGAGCCCCAGCAGTCCCAAGCCGGGGCGTGGCGAAGGAAAATTATACCGGGATTTGCAAAGCATGTCAAATAGATTTTTTCTTGATGTGATTTTTCCTCCATAGTAGGTGATATGCAATGTGGTAAACTATCACTTTAGTGCTCTTAGAACTCATCCGAAAATTCGGAAGAGGCTGGGAACACCCCCACACCCCAATAATATTCGGATAGATACTGATACAAATTCATTCCAAAAATGGAGGTAAAAAAATGAGTAAGAACAAATGGGTCTACCTGTTCAACGAGGTAGATCAGGCCGAAAAATACGTGGGAGGCGATTGGGATGGCGTCCGCGCCCTGCTTGGCGGTAAAGGCGCCAACCTGGCAGAGATGACCCGCATCGGCGTGCCGGTGCCGCCGGGCTTCATCGTGACCACCGAAGCTTGCAATGCCTACCTGGCCGCCGGGGAAAAATTCCCCGAAGGCATGTGGGAACAAGAATTGGCCGCCTTGCACGCCGTAGAACAGCAGACCGGCAAAAAGTTTGGCGATCCCACCAATCCCCTGCTGGTTTCCTGCCGCTCAGGCGCCAAATTCTCGATGCCAGGCATGATGGACACTGTGCTCAATATCGGTCTCAATGACAAGACCGCGGCTGGCATGGTCGAGCTGACCGGCGACGAACGCTTCGTTTACGACTCTTACCGCCGCCTGGTGCAGATGTTCGGCAGTGTGGTGTTGGGTTTACCCGATGAAGCGTTCGAAGATGTGCTCGAAGAGTACAAGGCGCATAAAGGCATTAAATCGGATACCGATTTGACAGCGGAAGACTGGAAATTCCTCACCCGCCGCTTCCAGGAAATCGTGCGCGAACACAAAGGTTTTGATTTTCCCCAGGATCCTTACGAACAACTCCGCCTGGCAACTGAAGCAGTCTTCAAATCCTGGAATGGCAAGCGCGCCATCGATTATCGCAACGCCGCCAATATCCCCCACGACCTGGGAACAGCGGTGAATATCGTCACCATGGTCTTCGGCAACATGGGCTGGGACTCCGGCACCGGCGTGGCCTTCACTCGCGACCCAGCAACGGGTGAGCGTGTCATGTACGGCGATTACTTGCTGAACGCCCAGGGCGAAGATGTGGTCGCAGGCATTCGCAACACGCAAAAAATCCAGAACCTGGAAAAAGAGCTGCCCGAAGCCTACCGCGAGTTCCTGGCCATCTGCAATCGCCTGGAGCGCCACTACACGGATATGCAAGATGTTGAGTTCACCATTGAAAAAAGCAAGCTCTGGATGTTGCAAACCCGCAATGGCAAGCGCACCGCCAAGGCCGCTGTCAAGATTGCCGTGGACATGGCAAACGAAGGCCTGATCACCCGCACGGAGGCCGTCAAGCGCGTCACCCCAGAGCAAGTCGATACCTTGCTGCATCCACAGTTCGATTTGAACGCCAAGAATGAGGCCAAAAAATCCGGACGACTGTACGCCAATGGCGTTAATGCCTCCCCAGGCGCGGCTGTTGGCCAGGTGTACTTCGACGCTGATACCGCTGAGCGCATGGCGAAAGAGGCCCACCAGGATGTCATCATGGTGCGCCCATTTACCAAGCCGGACGATGTGCATGGTATGTTGGCCGCCAAGGGCATTCTCACCAGTGAAGGTGGTGCCACTTCGCACGCGGCAGTCGTTGCCCGCCAATTTGGCGTGCCCTGCGTGGTGGGCGCCGCCGCGATCCGCATCAACCTCGAAAAGCGTGAAATGAGCGTGGACGGCGTCATCGTCAAAGAAGGCGATTGGATTTCGGTTGACGGCACCAGTGGTGAAGTTTTCCTGGGCCGCATCCCCACCACCGCGCCCTCCTTGGAGGAACAGACCGACCTGCTCACGCTGCTCAAGTGGGCGGACGAGATTTGCGCTACCCCCGGCATCCGCAAGCCGGTGAATGGCTCCCCAGATCGTGGTCTGCAGGTGTGGGCTAACGCCGATTACCCAGCGGATGCGCGCCGCGCCCGCTCCTACGGCGCGGTGGGCATCGGCTTGTGCCGCACCGAGCACATGTTCTTCGAGCCAGAGCGCCTGCCCATTGTGCAGCGCATGATCCTGGCAGAAACCAGCGAGGAGCGCACCGCAGCCCTGAACGAGCTGCTGCCTTACCAGCGCTCCGACTTCGAAGGCCTCTTCGCAGCCATGGACGGTTACCCGGTCATCATCCGCCTGATCGACCCGCCGCTGCACGAGTTCATGCCCGATGAAGAGAAACTGCTCGAAGAAGTGATCGAAATGCGGGTCAAAGGACAGACCGCTGGGCTGGCTGAGAAAGAATCTTTGCTTGCCAGCATTCGCTCGATGCACGAGAGCAACCCAATGATGGGCCTGCGCGGTGTTCGTTTGAGCATCTATATGCCAGAAATCGTCGAGATGCAGGTGCGCGCCATCTTCGAAGCAGCCGCCAACCAGACACTGGCCGGCGTGGTCGTCAAGCCCGAGGTGATGATCCCCCTGACAGGCACAGTGAAAGAGCTGGAATGGATTCAGCCGCGCCTGGAGCGCATCGCTAAAGCCGTCATGGCTGAGAAGAAGGTGAGTTTCGAGTACAAATTCGGCACAATGATCGAAATCCCGCGCGCCGCGGTCACCGCTGCAGAGATCGCCAAAGTGGCCGAGTTCTTCTCCTTTGGCACCAATGACCTGACCCAGATGACCTTCGGCTACAGCCGCGATGACGCTGAGCGCAATTTCCTGATCAAGTACGTGGAAGAAGGCATCCTGCCCAAGAATCCCTTCCAAACGCTGGATCGCGAGGGCGTAGGGCGCTTGATGGAGATTGCCGTCGCTGATGGTCGCAAGACGCGCCCGAGCCTGGAGGTGGGCATCTGCGGCGAGCACGGCGGAGATCCGGCTTCGATCGAGTTCTGCCATCTGGTGGGCAACAACTACGTTAGCTGCTCACCCTTCCGGGTGCCCGTCGCCCGCCTGGCAGCCGCGCACGCAGCTTTGAAGCACCAGCCCAAATAACCATTGGCGCGCGATCAGCGCCTCGCTATTTCAGATCGCGCCACAATCAAAGACACACCCCGGCAATTGTCGGGGTGTGTCTTCTTTTTACCCTCGTCGTTAGAGCCTCACTCGTTGCCCGCCAGGATATCTCCCAACAGGTTGCCATTCAGCAGAATATCGATCGTCTTGATACCTGAAAACTGCCGAATAGTGCTCCACACCTGCTCGCGCACCCGGCGGTCGTCACAGCGGTCGCCAGAACGCACATAGGTGCCGCTCAGGCGAATCGAGAGAATGCCCTGGAACGCCTTGAAGTCAACACTGTCCACCTGGATATTCGATAGATAAGCAGGGTTAATCAAACCAGCGATGTACTGCTGCTTAACGAACAAACGCTGCAATGCAGTGCGCACGTCGCTCTCCACATCCCCCGTGCGCCAAACGCCCGTATTGATCGGCACAACGCTATCGCCGCAGGCAATTGGGCCGCCATCGCCGATTCGGATCGCGTAAATGTAAATGGCATCCTCGCCAGTCGGCGTCGGCGGCGCGGCAGTGATGGTCGGTGTGTCTGTCGGTGTGCTGGTTTCGCTCGGCGCCACGCTGGCCGTCAGCGTGGGGGTGGCGCTGGGTTCCTGCGTTGCGGTCGGTGTCGGGGTGCTCGCCTGGGTGGGAGACGGGGTGCCTGTCGGCTCCGCCGGCGCAACGGTTGCGGTGGCTGCTGCTATCACGCTCGGTGATGGTATTACAGCTTGCGGTGAGGCCGCCGTGGAAGTGCAGGCGCCCAAGATCAGTGACGCGATCACCAGGAAAAGAAGAACGTGGGCCTTCATGCTCAATGACCTTATCAAATCCCGCATCAATCGTTCGATACCAGGTCGCCGAATGGCACGCGATTCAGGTAGATGTTGGTCGCTTTCACCGCTCGAAACTGGCGTATGGTTGTCCAGACCTGTGCTTTGACTCGCAAATTGTCGCACTTATCTTCAGGGCGCACATATTTTCCGCGCAGGTAGACATTGACCAACCCACCGCCGGATTGGAATTCCACCTTGTCCAGGCGGAGGTTCGAAAGGTAAAGCGGGTTATATAGGCCAAATTCCATCTTTTGGTTGTATGAAAACAGTTTTTCCAGGGCGATGGTGATATCGCGCTCAACATCATTGCTGCGTGAAACGCCAGTGCTCACGCCAATGATGTAATCGCCGCAGGCAATGGGGCCACTATCCCCCAAAGAGACAAAATACATCAAGATGGGATCCTCGACCGCGGCGACTCCCCCACTGGATGAAACTGGAGCCGGCGTGGGCGTCTCCGTAGGCGAGGGGGTGGGTGTGTCGCTTGGCGCAGCCGTCTCTGTCGGCGCGGAGGTGGGCGTTAAGGTTGACGTGCTCGTAGCAGTTGCGGTCGGCTCCGGCGTATCAGTGGGAGGCAAAGGTGTTGCAGTTGGCTGGGTGGTTGCCGTGGCCGGTGGGTTGGTCGGGCTGGGCTCTTCGGTCATCGCCGGAGATGCGGCGGTGCAACTGCTCAAGAGCAGGGCTAGAAGCAATAACCAGGAAAGCCAGGCTTTATTTTCATTGAGAATACGCATATTCTTCTCCTCATCGTTGCCAGGTGGAAGGAAAGCCCGCCCGAGTCTTTCAAGCTGCTGCAACAGGCAGGCAATCTTCACCTGATCGGCATAGTCAGAAACAAACGCAGGTGATTTTACACCCATTTTTGGGAAGAACCTGTCCGAAATTTCGAGAGAAGTGGGGGTGCTGCGACGCTGTGCGCCGCAACACTCCGCTTCACGATAATTTCGAATAAAAAAAAGCCGGTCTACCTGGAGCTAGATAGGCGACCGGCTCTTCGCTTTCAGAAAAACACTTCACACCACGGGCAGCCTGGCCTGGCTGAGCGCAAACTGCGCCCCACGATCCAACGCCTGGTAGTTCACCGGCAAGAGCCGGCGGTGGCGCTCTGGCAGGTGCGCCGCCAGCGCCTCTTTGATTGCCTCCACCGGCAGCACCGGCAACATCGCCAGCAGAGCGCCCAGAGCCACCATATTCAACAGGCGGCGATCCCCAATTTCTTCTGCAATCTCGTTAGCGGGAATGAGCACATTCACCAGGTCCTGGCGTTGCGGAGCGCGGTTGATCAAGGAGGCGTTTGCCACCAGAACGCCCCCAGGTGCAACGACCGGCTCGTATTTATCGAGCGAGGGCAGGTTCAGCACAATCACCGCTTTCGGGTTGCGCACCACTGGCGAGCCAATCTCTTCATCGGATATCACCACGGTGCAGTTTGCGGTGCCTCCGCGCATCTCCGGTCCATACGAAGGTATCCAGGTGACCTCTTTGCCGCTGTCCAGGGCTGCATAAGCCAGCACCTGGCCCGCAAAGAGCACACCTTGCCCGCCAAATCCAGCAATGAGTATCTCGGTTTGTTTGCTCATTTTTCTACCCTAAACGCGCAGGCCAGCCAGGGCTTGGGCGACTTTGTAATCGCCAACAGGATAGACCGGCAGCATGTGCTCTTCGATCCAACGCAGCGACTCGACCGGCGTTAATCCCCAGTTGGTCGGGCAGGATGAAAGCAACTCGACCAGCGAGAATCCCAGGCCGCGCAACTGGGTTTCGAAGGCCAGACGAATGGCTTTCTTGGCCATGCGGATGTTTTTCGGGTCATGCAGGCTGCGGCGCACGACATACCCAGCGCCGTCCAAAGTGGCCAACATCTCTGGCATGCGAATGGGAAAACCCATCTGCTCGACATCGCGGCCGCTGGGCGAAGAAGTGGTCTTCATGCCCGGCAAGGTGGTGGGCGCCATCTGCCCACCGGTCATGCCATAAATGGCGTTATTGATGAATATCACGGTGATATTCTCTCCACGCGCTGCGGCGTGCACGATCTCTCCCATACCAATCGATGCCAGGTCGCCATCTCCCTGGTAGGTAAACACAACCCGGTCAGGCAGCACGCGCTTCACACCCGTCGCCATCGCAGGCGCCCTGCCGTGCGCGGCTTCGACGAAATCGCAGTCAAAATAGTTGTAAGCAAACACCGAACAGCCCACCGGCGCAACGCCGATCGTTTTTTCTCGAATCTGCATCTCATCCATGACCTCCGCCACCAGGCGGTGGGCCACGCCGTGGGTGCAGCCCGGGCAATAATGCGTGGGCATATCGGCAAGCGATTCTGGTCGCTGATACACGATTTGATTCATCTCAACAGTTACCATGCGTCACCTCTCAACCCTAACGCCCATCTACATGCAAAACGCTGGCAAAGCTGTCCAGCCAGGCGGCACGCGGATCGCTTCCAGGGGGCAACGGTTGCTCTACCATGCGGTGAATTTCGGCATGGATCTCATCGGGGAATGGGGTGATGCCGCCCATGCGTCCATAGAAGTTCAATGAAATCCGCTCTTTGGTGGCGCGTTGCACGTCGCCCAACATCTGGCCAGCGTTCATTTCGACCACCAGCATGGCTTTGACCTGCTCCGCCAGCTCATCCAGGCGTGCGTAAGGGAAGGGGCTGAGCGTGATCGGGCGCAGCAAACCGACTTTCAGACCCTCTGCGCGCGCCGCTCGCACCGCTGAAAGCGCCACGCGCCCGGCAGTGCCAAAACCCACCACCGCGTATTCAGCGTCCTCCAGGAAATACTCCTTGAAGCGCAGCTCATTGGCTTCGATCGTGCGCCAGCGTTGCATCAGGCGGTAGTTCATCACCTCTTCTTCTTTGGGATCGATATAAATTGAACTGAGGATGCGCCGCTCGCGCCCCTCTGCGCCGCGTGTCGACCAGTCGGGATATTCCGTGCGCAGCGGTCGCATGGGGGGCAATTCTGCGGGTTCCATCATCTGTCCAATGTTGCCATCCGCCATGACGATGGCGATGGCGCGGTATTTTTCCGCCAGGTCGAACGCCAGCACAGTCAGATCAATGGCTTCTTGAACCGTGGAAGGCGCCAGCACGATGGGGTGATAATCGCCATGCCCACCTCCGTGCACGATTTGATTGTAATCGCCCTGGGAGGGAGCGATATTGCCCAGGCCTGGGCCGCCGCGCACCACATCGATGAGCACCACGGGAACTTCGGTGCCAGCGATATAAGACAGCCCCTCCATCATTAAACTGACGCCCGGGCTGGAAGAGGAACTCATCACCCGGGCGCCAGTGCAGGCTGCCCCATACACCATGTTGATCGCAGCCACTTCACTTTCAGCCTGCAAGAAGGCTCTGCCAAGCTCTGGCATGCGTTTCGACATGTATTCTAACAACTCAGTTTGGGGAGTAATGGGATAACCAAAATAAGCTTCCAAACCAGCGCGCACGGCAGCTTCTGCCATGGCGGTATTACCTTTCAGGAGTTCGCGTGGCATTCAGCGCCTCCTATGCGGCTACTCGGGCAGCCCGTACTGGCGTCTCACGATACACGGTGATGGCTGCCTCGGGGCAAACCAGAGCGCACACAGCACAGCCGGTGCACTCTTGCGAGATCAAATGGGCAGGGTGGTATCCTTTCGGTGTCAGGTGTTCCATATCCAACGCCAGCACTTCCTGCGGGCAGGCGTTCACACATAAATCGCAACCCTTGCAGTAAAGTTCGTTGACGGTGATCCATCCACGAACAGGCATCGAAACCTCCTTCAACTCAAAGATATCGACGGTCACACAGGCCGCCTATAATTATTATCGTACTTTTATCCGATTTACGATAGTGATAACTATCATGAATCTGAACGCACAAAACTCATACGATTTTCGTAATGGGGCGGGATATGCCAGGGCTATGGCGTGGCGCTGTTCAGAAGGGCAGCGCGAATGCTCTCCGCGGCCTGGTTCAGCGCCTGGTCTGGCACGGCGCCGGTTTCAAAGATGGCGCGCAAGGCTGCATCCAGGGCAGCCGGATAAACTTGAAATTCTGGCGCCACCGGGTATGCTGCGCCATCCACCAGCGCCAACATGGCTTGCTCGATGAGATCATCATCGATCTGCAGCTCAGACACTGCGCCAACAGCCGGCGCGCCGCTGACGGCAGGGATTACGCCCGCTGCGGCCAGGTCGGATTGCGCCGCAGGGGTCAGCAGCTCTTGCAAAAACATCCAGGAAATGTCATGCGCTTCGCTCTCAGCGCGAGGTGTCAGGTAAAGCATTTCGGCCTGGACGAAGCCAGAGAGCGCGCCATTGGCGTGCACCGGCCAGGGATCGATTGTCAGATTCATGGCGCCAATGGCCTCCGCCAATTCGTTCCGCCGTCGTGTATGCTCAATGATCAAGCCGACGCGCCCTTCTTTGAAGAGCTGTACATCGGTGTCCGTAAAATAATCCACCGGTCCAGCCAGCTCGAAGGAGCGCAGTAGGTCTACCCACGCCAGGCCACGCTCATCGCTAAAGACAGGCTGTCCCAGGTCATCCAGCAACGCCCCGCCCTGCCCGTAGAGATGCCCGCCGGAGAAGAAAAAACTGCGCTCCAGGTATGCTCCAACTTCTTCACCACCCTCCACTCGTCGGGCGAGTTCAACCAGTTCATCGAACGTGGCCGCCTGGATGGGGACCAGCCGGCTATTGCGATACAGCACCACGCCATCGATGCTCACCGGCAAACCGAACAACGCCCCGTGATAGCGTGCCTGGTTCACGGCGGGCATATTCAACCGGTTGAGCAGTTCTGGGCTGGCGCGGGAGCTCAGGTCAATCACATACCCTTGATCGATAAACGCCGCCCCCCATTCGGCCGGCGCTAAGAGCAGCGTCGGCGCTCGACCCTCGATGCTGGCGTTTTCGAAAGCAGCTTTCAGGTCCAGCGGGGGTATATAGAGCACATCGAACTGCACCTCCGGGTAACGCTGCTGAAAGGCCTCGATGCGCCGCAGCATGGCTGGCATTTGGGCGTCTTCCCATGAATGCCAGATGATCACCGTACCGCTGACAATCACTGGCGTGGGCGTTGGTATGGGAGTCGGCGTGCGCGTGGCAGCCGGTGTCGGCGACTGCTCGGGCAAACGCACCACAGCCTCAGTCGGCTGCAGCACGGAACAAGCAGCCAGCATCCACACCAGGAACAGGAACATGCCTCGCCCGAGAAGATACGTTGTTCTGCGTCTATTCTTGAATGTCATGCCAGTTATTCACTCCCAAATTTGCCCGTCTGAAACCGGCCAGGCGCTGATGCTGGTTTATCTCTGCTCAGCAGCGCGGCTATGGCTTGAGCTGGATAATCACGCTCGACTGTCCTGGGATTTCGGGCAGCGGCTTGTAATCCGAGAAGCCGCCGCTGGCGGTGATCTGCGGAGGGCTGGCCGCCATTTCACCCAGCACGGTCACCGCCTGCACCGGGCCCTTGAACGGGCCATTTTTCAGGCTCAGGGAATATCGCTCGGCTGGCAGAGATTGGGGGTGGACATTGACCAGGATCAGGTAGGCTTCATCTTCGTTGTAACGCAGCATGGCGTACAACCTGGCAGTCCCGGCCTCCACCAGCGCCGCCCCGCCGCTGCTCAAGGCATCCGAGCGGCTGCGCAGTTGGATCAAGGTGCGATAATGATTGAGCAAAGATGCCGGATCCTCTTCCTGCAAGTCCACAGAGCGACTCACATAATCTTCCGCCGGCGCTCTCCACGGGTTGCCGGTGGTGAACCCGACTTTCTCATCCTGGCTCTGCCACTGCATCGGCCTGCGAATGTCCTCATCCGGCTTCACCCCCGTCATACCGATCTCTTCACCGTAGTAAATGAAAGGAACACCTGGTGCTGTGAGCATCATGGTTGCCGCCAGCCTGGCTTTGACCTCGTCCCCCAACTCCGACATCACCCGATCCTGGTCATGGTTGGTCAGGAACACCCCGTACTGTCCGCTGGGGTAGCTTTCTAGCACCTGCTGCATTTTTTCGTACAAACCAGAAACGATCGGCCCCTTGGCTGCGATCATGAACGCCCGCGCCAGGTCGAATTCGAAGGCAATGTCCATCTCGTCGCCAACGTAATCCACAACCTGGTCGGTGGTGGTCCAGGCCTCGCCAACCGTGAAGGCCTGCGCATCGATGCTTTTGTAAAACTGGTGATATTCCTGCAGCCAGCGATGGGTTGCTGGCGTGTTCTCCTGCGCTGCTCCATTTTCAATGAGATGCCGGATAGCATCCATTCGAAAACCATCCACATTCATCTCATCCAGCCAGTATTGTGTGACATCGTAGATGGCCGAGGTGACCTCAGGATTTTCAAAATTCAGATCCGGCATCCCTTCCCAAAACACTGCGTAGTAATAATCTTCCCCGAAGGGGATCCACACCACCTGATCCCAAGGGCCACGGTAACCCGGATTCTCAGGAGACCAAATGTACCAATCTCGGTATTGCGCATCGTTGGCTTGAGAGGCTAAGAACCAGGGGTGTTCTCGGCTGGTATGGTTGATCACCAGGTCAACGATCACACGTATACCGCGGCGGTGGGCTTCATCGACCAGGCGCAAGAAGTCTTCATTGCTGCCGTAATCTTGCTCCACGGTGTAGTAATCCACCACATCATAACCGTTGTAGCTGGGCGATTCGGTGATCGGCATCAGCCAGAGACCCGTCACTCCCAGGTCCTGGGTGGTTTCAGGATCGCCGTCGTTCAAATAATCCAGCTTTTCGATCAAGCCGTTCAAGTCGCCAATGCCATCCCCATCCGAGTCGTAGAAGCTGCGCACGAAGACCTGATAGAAGACGGTATCGTTCCACCAATACTGCGTCGCCGGCGCGGGCGTCGCAGTTGGGGTTGGGCTGGGTTCCGCCGTAGCCGTTAGTACAAGCCGGGTGGGTGTTGCCAGCGGCGCGATTGCCTCGGTCTGGGTGGGTTCTGGCACAGGCGCTGGCGTTTCTGTCAGGCAACCGCTCAAAAACACTCCCAGAATAAAAACAACCTGACAGAAAATCGCTTTCTTCATCATAATTTCCATCCTGGACGAAAATCCAAACATAGATACCCGCATTATAGCCTCATTCATCACCGGCAAGCCTGGCAACACAAACCAGGATGGCTGGATCACTTCCCGATCAAGGCGCCAGATTTCGGAGGCAGAACGATTCTCACCGCTTCAGAGTCGCTGGAGACTGAAAAGCCATTGAGCAGATCTCGCGCCCCTGCCAGTCCGCGCACGTGTACGTTCAGCGACTGCGGCGTCTCGCTCCGGTTGATTGCAACCAGTAAGCGCTCAGTGGGCGTTTTCCGCAGGTAAGCGTAGGTTTGCTTTTCTTCATCCAGGTGCAGTGTACAGCGCGTCCCACAAGAGAGCTCCGGGTGAGCACAGCGCAGCGCCAGCAAGCGGCGGAAGTAATCCAGCAAGTCTTGATTGGCATCGGCGCCCCAGCGCATCGGCTGGCGCGCTTCCTCGAAAAAGCCGCGCTCGTCGTGATGGGTGGGCAGCTCCTGGGTCACGCCGCACTCCGTTCCATAATAGTTGATTGGATTGCCGGAAAGCGTATACAACACTAAAGCGCCCAACTTCAAACGCCGGGTGTCATCCCCAGAAAGGTATAAAAACCGGTTCATATCGTGATTGTCCAGGATGGTCAGCCGGTCGAACAGTCCCTCAAAATAGCCTTCGTGCCCGTCCAGGTAAGCATCGAATTGCGCCAGCGACCAGTGTTCATAGCCAAAAGTCTGGCGCAGCGCCTCCGCCAGCAAGAAGTCGATCATGCCGTCGAACGAGCTGGCAAAGGTTTTCTGCACCGGCGCGCTCATGATCACTTCGCCAAACAACCAGGCATCGGGCCTGGTTTGTTTGCAGACCCGCCTGAAATCAACCCAAAAATCCAGGGGCGGTCCATACGCATAATCCAGGCGATAGCCATCGATGCCCTTCTCTAACCAATACCGAGCGCAGTCGAGCAAATAGCGACGAGCTGGCGCGCCCAGCGCCAGGTTGAGCTTTGGCATGCTCTTCACGCCGAAGAAACCCTCGTACTCCTCTGGCCATTTCTTCCAGTGATACCAGTGGTAGTAATCGCTGTGACGATCTTTTTGAGCCGCCAGCATGCTGGGGTGTAGATTTGACCAATGGTTGGCGACAAAATCGAGGATCAGGCGCAAGCCGCGCTGGTGCGCAGCAGCGATCAGGCGCTCAAGATCTTCATCGCTCCCCAGGCGCGGCTCAACGTGGTACACATCGGTGGCGTCATAGCCGTGGTGGGATGGGCTGGGAAAGATCGGCGAGAGCCAGATGGTGTTGTAACCCAGCCCCTGGATATAATCCAGCTTATCGATCACGCCGCCCAACGTGCCGCCGTAGAAGCCATCCAGCCAGGCTGGCTTTTTCCAGGGTTTGCCCTCCCCAGGGTAGAAGCGGTCGACGAACACGTGGTACACCAAGGCCTGCCTCGCCCAGGCTGGCGCCGGCAGATCACTGACCCAGATAGCAAAATCGGTCGCGGATTGCAACGCTTCCGCCTGGTTATCGGCAAACACCCAGCGCTGCGAGCCGGACACCTGCGCGCCGATGCGATAGCGCACCAGCGTATCCTCCGGCTGGCCCGGCAAAGCGCCCTGCCAGTGGCGGATGTACAGCCAATCCACGTTGTCCCAGGAAACCGCGCCAGGTTGAAGATCCAACATGAGCGCATTCTCCAGGTCGGGCGCAGACCCATCCTGGGTGAAGAAAACCCGCACGCGCTCAAAGGGCAGCTCGCCCGATGTCGTCACATGCAGTTGGACCGTCTCGCCAGCGCCCGGCCGGGCAGGGACTGCCCGGGCGCGATGCTGCACGCCAGAAAGCGACAGGCGATGGGCTTCCAGACGCTTTTCCGGCAGGATATTGTCTCCAAACATGAAGTCGCGAACTTCTTGCATCGTTTATTTTTCTCCCAACAGCACCATGCCTTGCTGGGGCGGCAATTGGATATTCAGCCCCGCGCCGCTCACCTGGGTGAGTGCATCGCCCGGCTCGGGCCACAGCGGGGTGAAACGCGTCGCGTGCAACCCTTCGGTGGAGAGCGCCACGCGCACCGAAGTTTCCCCGGCATTGAACACCACCACCAGCTCTTGTCCTTGCAATGATCGGCGGTAAGCCACGGCTTGCTCGCGGGCATAAATCACCTTGAAATCACCGGTGCGCAGCGCTGGATAGGCATGACGCAAGCCAATGACCGATTTGTAGAATGCCTGCAGCTCGCGATCCCAACGCTCAGGGCGATCCCAGGGAAACGCCTCCCGGCAGTGCGGGTCGCCGCCAGCCGACATGCCGATCTCATCGCCATAATAAACACACGGCGCCCCGGGCATGGTCATCTGGCACAGCACCGCCAGGCGAAAAGCGGGTTTATTGTTCCCCAGCAACCACAAGGCGCGCGGCATATCGTGGCTGTCCAACATGTTCAATTGGGCGTAATTGATCTCCCACTCGTACAGGCGATGCATGGCATCCAGCCGGCTGGCAAACTCAGGCGCTTTGATCGCTCGCAGGTTGACATCCTGGTGGCGCCAGGAGAGATTCAAGTGGCGTCCGCCGAAAAAGCTGAGCACATGGCTGGTAATAATGTAATTCATCACCGCGTCGAACATGTCGCCCTGCAGCCAATGCCGGGCCTCATGCCAGATTTCACCGACGATATACGCCTGTGGATTGACCCCCTTCACCACCCGGCGGAACTCGCGCCAGAAGCCATCATCTTTGATCTCCTCGGGAACATCCAGCCGCCAGCCATCGATGCCGAACTCCAGCCAATGCCGGGTGACCTGCAGCAGGTAATCGCGCACACCGGGATTATCGGTGTTGAATTTTGGCAGCGAGGGATGTCCCCACCAGCAGGCATAATTGCTATCGGTGTGCTCATTGTTGTTCGGATAAGCGCGCAGCGGAAAACCGCGGACAAGAAACCAATCCAGGTAAGGAGAGTTACCGCCGTTTTCCAGGATATGGTGGAACGCCCAAAAGCCGCGCCCGCAGTGATTGAAGACACCATCCAAAACGACACGCATATCGCGCCTGTGGGCTTCATCCAGCAGCTCGCGCAGCGCCGCTTCCCCACCCAGCAGGGGATCCACCTCCAGGTAATCATAAGCATTGTAGCGATGGTTGGAAGCAGCCGAAAAGATCGGGTTCAGGTACAGGGCGTTGATGCCCAAATCTTTTAGATAATCCAGGTGATCGACGATGCCGTACAGGTCGCCGCCCTGGTAGCCCTGCTCTTCCGGCGGCGCGCCCCAGGTTTTGAATTCAATGCCACGCGCATGCTGGGTGCGCGGGCTGCGGCTGAAGCGGTCTGGAAAGATCTGGTAGAAAACGGCGTGTTTGACCCAATCGGGTGTTTCGATTTTCATAGACTCATCCTTTATCTAGAACAACTCTGAGAGTGTGTAAAAAAAATACCCGCCATCCTGAGCTGAGCGAAGAAACCCTGCATCCATTGCCGAGACTCTTTGCGATTTGCGACGCTCAGAGTGACAGAACTAGCGGTTAGAGCCTCCCGCACAGTCAGTTCCCACCAACTTTCAAACCACTGGGGACAGAAACCGGGATGGTGTGCTCGAGGTTCAGTGCGCTGGGAGAGGTCAGAGCCTCCAGAAAAGCCAGCAAGGCCTGGATTTCAACTTCGGAAAGATACACACCTTGGCTGCGGATCGGGGTGTAGGTTCTCTTAATTGCCTCCAGCACTTGCGGCTGGTCCTGGCAAGTATCTTCCAGGTTTTCTGCCAGTTGGCTGGGGTCATACTTTTGCAAACTGTCCAGCGGCGCCAGGTGATGGCGCACAGCGGCTTCCAGGGTGGTGAAGGCGCCGTTGTGCATCCACGGTCCGGTGATGGCGACATTGCGCAGCGGAGGCGTGCGGAAGGCAAAGCGGTCGCACGCAAGACCAGTCTCACGAGCCCGGCCCAGGTCGAGCGGCTGCTCGCGGCCTTTGCCCGGACCAACCTGCGGCACTGCCAGGTTGTAGAAGCGCTGGTCGGTGAGCAAGGGCCCGGAATGGCAGTCAGCACAGCCCGCCTCGCCAAAGAAGAGCAATGCGCCCTGTTTTTGCTGCTCTGAGAGCGCCGCGCTCTCTCCGCGCAGGTAGCGGTCGAACGGGCTGTCTTCAAAGGTAAAAACTGTCGCCTGGTAGGCCGACATGGCATTGGCTGCGTGCTGAAATCCCAGCTTTTCTGGCGGGATTTCCGGATAGGCTGCCTGGAACAGCTCCACGTATCCCGGTATGGACAGCAGGCGCGCCATCAACGCCCTCCAGACCTTGCTGACGGTGTAATCCGGGATCATCGCCAGTTCGTTGGGGGCGCCGAAGATATCGCGATCGCCGCGGTTGCCGCGCATCTCATCCCGCGAGGTTACCGGGAACATCGCCTGGACCGCCAGCAGGTTGTCCAGTCCTTCAGGCAGGCGGTCGCTGGCAGGACTGTGAAAACCGGTTTCTGGCGTGCCAAATACACGCCCATCCCAGAAAAAAACCGTCCATTCGGTGTAGCCCAGGTTGAAGACGGGCGGCGCGTTGCGCGCCACCAGCTCGCGCGCTGTGCCCATCTGGCGCTGCTCCCCCAGGCCCCGGCCGCCAGTGCCAATCGGCACGGATAGGTTGTCGCCGGTTGCCAGGGTTGGATGGTGGCAGGTTGCACAGGTGGTATCGCGGTTGCCGCTGAGCTCTGGGTCCCAGAACAGGGCCTCACCCAGCCTGAGCAGCGCCGGCGAGGCAGGAGGCGGATTGGTGGGAGCGTAGACCTCCGCTTCCTTCAAAAGGCGTCTCAGGCGCGCATCGCGATCGCCGGAAATCATCCCCGGCAGATCGGCAAACTCAGGTGTGAGCGCCAGTGCGCCAACGAAAAAGGCGACGCTCAGCGCTGTCAACGCCCAGGCAGCTCCTTGGGAGGCGGCAACGCGTCGAAATTGGACAAGCGCCGACGCCATCACCAGCAGCACCGCAGCGCCCGCCAACCACAAGCCAGGCGGTATTTTGACTTGCGGAACCGAGGGCGCAGGCTTTGCAACCTGCTGCGGTTGGCTGAGCGGCTGCAGCAAAGTTGCGGTATGAAGCGGATATTCCAGGCGATAACGAGTATCGGCAGCCACATTCTGAAATGCCTGTTGCCGACCATCCGACCAACGCACGGTCACGTTTGCCTGCTGCGCCTGGCCCAATCCGAAGTAGAGCGCCAGCTCGTTGCCAGCGCCCACGCTGGCGCCGTTGATCACTTCCTGCATCTGTGAATTGCCATCGCTGGTCGAAACATAGACCCGCGCCCCCACCGCATCGCGGTTGACAGGGCCAGCGCCAACCAGCTCGAAAGCCAGCCAATGGTTGGCAGCCAGCGACTGATCTGACTGCGCAACCTGGTTGCGGTACAGGCGGTAGCCTTCGTCAGCGTTGCCGACCACCAGGTCCACCCAGCCATCTCGGTCGTAGTCTGCATAAGCCACGCTGATGCTCATGCGCACATCGGCAGACTCGTTGTTGCAATCCACCAGCGAAAAGGTGCCGTCTCCATTATTATGGAAAAGCGGATTGGCGGCGATGTCCTTGTGATTCGCCGTATCAGCAACTGCCAGGTACAGGTCGCGCCAGCCATCGTTGTCATAGTCTAAAAATACTGCACCCCAGCCGATGGCATTGGGAAATTGCACTCCCGCCTGCTCCGCAACTTCCTGGAAGGTGCCGTCACCCTGGTTATTGAGCAGCTCCATCGGCCCAACATTGGAGAAGTAGAAGTCCTGGTCGCCGTCGTTGTCGTAATCGCCCACCGCCAGGCCCATGCCAAACAGCTTGCTGTCTGCGCCGGCTTCCTGAGCGACCTGGGTGAAGCACCACCCCTGGCAGCCGGGGCCATCGTTGCGCCACAGCTTGTTGCCGATCGGATTGACAAATTCATCATTGACCAGGTAAATATCCAGGTCGCCGTCGTTATCGTAGTCGGTGAAGCTGGCAACAAAGCCAGCGCCATTCAGGCTGCCGCCCAGCAGGTCGCTGACATTGCTGAACGTACCATCTCCATTGTTGCGATGAAGCAGGTCGCTTTCCCCATCCATCGGGCGACCACACTTCGGATAACACGACCAGTTGGCGATATACAGGTCCAGGAAACCGTCCTGGTCATAATCGCCCCAGGAGGCGGTTTTGCTGTTGGCATTCTCCCGGATGCCAGCCTTTGCGGTGATGTCGATGAAGCGTTCCCCACCATCGTTGCGAAACAAGACATCGGCGCCCCAATTGGTGACATACAGATCGCGCCAGCCGTCGTTGTCATAGTCTACGAACGTGGCCCCAAATGAATAAGCATCGCGCAGTGCGACCTGACCAGCAAGCGAAGAAACCTGAAATGTGCCATCGCCTTGATTGTGGTACAGGGTATTCGCCCCGCTGCTATCGGTCACGTACAAATCGACCCAACCGTCGTTATCATAGTCCCCCCATGCCTGGCCGGCGGTCATTTCATTCGACGCCACGCGGTTATCGACAATACCGGCCTGCCAGCTCACGTCGGCAAATAAAGGCACCGCAGGAACCGCGCTGGAAGCGGTTGCCTGCCAATCCGCAGCAAGAGCGAAGCCCTGTTGAATCAACAGGGCTATCGCGAGCAAAACAATCGCCAGTTGCGCGAGCCGCAAACGCATAGGCTATTCTTTGACTGCGCCTTGGGTCAGCCCTCCGGCAATCTGATCCTGCAGCGCAAGATAGGTGATCATAATCGGCAGCGCGCCGATCAACGCGCCAGCGGCAAACACGCCCCATTTCTTGTCGAATTGACCAGCGGTGAAGATCTGCAGACCGACCATCAGCGTGTACTGGCTGGAATCGTTGAGCAAGATGCGCGCCAGGATGAAGTCGCCGTACGTGCCAATGAAAGACAGAATGCCAATCACGATCAAGATCGGGCGCAGCAGCGGCAACAGCAGTTGGTAGAAGATCTGGAAGTTGGAGGCGCCATCGATCATGCCTGACTCATCGATGGCGCGCGGGATCGTGTCCAGGAAACCTTTCATCAACCAAATATTCAATCCCATCGAACCGCCCATGTACACCAGGATCAAGCCCGCATGGGTATTCAAGCCAATCGCTGGCACGATCTGCCCGGCCTGGAAGATAAGCACGTAGATCGCCACCAACGCCAACAGGTTGGGGAAAACCTGGATCAGCAGGATCGCCTTGAGCAGGGTAATTCTTCCGGCAAAGCGCAGGCGTGAAAAGGCGTACGCCGCCATAGTCGTCAAGGAGAGCGATAAAACCGTCGAAATGGTGGAAATCTTGACTGAATTCCACAGCCATGTCCAGTACTTCAGATCTCCAAAGGAGAAGTTGGGATCTTTATTGAACAAGCGTAGGAAATTATCAAAACTCCAGTTGGGTGGGATAAGATCCTGAGTCGTCAGCGAGTTGCGCGGGTCCAGGGCAGCCGAGAGGATCCACAGCACCGGGAAGATCGAGAAAAAGATCAGGAACACAGCGATCACCAACCGGATGGCGATGCTGAAGCGTTCCTGGAACTTCTTCGAGCTGCTGATGCGCTGGTAAGTCTGAGCGAGCGATGTGCTAGACATTTTGGCTGACCTCCTCCCACATGTTGGTAAAGCGGAACTGCGCCAGGGTGATCGCGCCCACGATAATGAAAATGATGATCGATATCGCCGAGGCAAATCCATACTGCACACCGCGCCCGCCAGATGCAAACGCCAGGTTGTACACGTAGCTGATCAGGATATCGGTGTGACCAGCCTGGGTTTGCGCGCCGACGATGGGCGGGCCGCCGTTGATGAACAGGTAGATCAGGTTGAAGTTATTGAAGTTGAAAACGAACGATGCAATCAACAGCGGACCCACCGCCACCAGCAGCAGCGGCAGGGTGATTTTGCGGAAGCGCACCCAAGCGCCAGCGCCGTCCACCGTAGCAGCTTCATACAAATCGGCAGGAATGGACTGCAGCGCGCCGCTGGTCACCAGCATGAAATAGGGGTAGCCCAGCCACAGGTTCACCAGCAGCACGGCGGCCTGGGCCCAGATGGGTTCGGTGGTCCAGGGCGGAGCAACGCCGATCCAGCGTTCGAGGGTGCGGTTGATAATGCCGAACTCAGGATTCATCATCCCGCGCCAGATCAAGATGGTGATCAGCGATGGGATGGTGTACGGGATGAGCAGCAAAGAACGGATGATTTTCTTGAGCGGGAAATTCGGGTCGTTGAACATGATGGCAATCGCCAGGCCCAAGAAAAAAGTGGACAGGACGCTGATCGTAGGAAACACAAAGTTCCAGGTCATGATCCGCACCAAGGGGCCGCGCAGCGCCGGGCTGGTCGCAAATTGGATGAAGTTCTTGAAACCAACCACCGCGCGGAAGCCAGGATTGATGGTTTTGCCCGTCCGGGAGGTAAAAGTTCCGTCGATGTTATAGTATATTTCGCCGGTTTCCTGGTCGGTGACCGTATCGGTGGCTTCGTCGTAAAGATAACGAATTTGCAGCTCAGCCGCCTCGCTGGGAGAGCGCACCTGCACCGTCTTCCCGCCTTCCACTCCAAATTTGATATTGGGCAGCTCCTTATCCGCCGCCGCCAGGAGCGTGTTCAGGCGCTGGAAGCCTTCGATCGTCTGGGGAATGCCTTTGCTGTCAGCTTCACCGATTCCAGGATCGCCTGGCTTGGCAGGGACGATTTCCTCGCCCACTTTTGCCAGGAAAGTGTCGCCGTTCGAATCGATCAGCCACAGCACATATTGATTATCCGCAGATTTGTATGCCGTCCAGGAATAAGACTTGCCCTCTTCTGGCAGGTAGGTGGCTTGTTGAATGCTTTTCAGAGCCTGCTCTTTGGTCAGCAAATGGCCATCGCCGTAATTCGTGAAAGCCACGTAAACTGTGAACAGGATGGGGTAAATGACAAAGATAATCAAAAACGACAACCCAATCGCCATCCAGCGGTAAGCGTAGGCTTGAGGAAGCAGGAAAATGATATTCAGCATCACCAGCACGACAGCCAGCACGGCTGCCAACTGGGTGAATCCGAGTTGTACACTGTTATAGATAAACCAACCGATGGCAGCATCCAGAACAACGACCAACAGTACCCGGGTAAGAAGCCCGAGTGGAGATTCATTCCCCGTCTTTTGTTTCATTTGCATCGCCTCCTCGACTTGAACCTCAATCTGGTGAAACCCCATACCAGCAGGAAAAAACGAGAGCGCATCTGGCGATAAGAGAAGACCGAGGATTGCTCCCCGGCCTTCTCTATCTTGTTACTCGGTTACGGTAGGATGATGTTCAACAGCTTGGTTTCGGGATCGAACTCGAAGCTCACTTCGCCGTCAGCGGCCAGGGTGAACTTGTAGTTGTCGCCGTTTTCCTTGCCATCTACGCCGTAGTTTACGGTCCAACTGCCGTCCAGGGCTACTTTGACTTCGTAGTCGCCGGCTTTCAGCGCGAAGGGACCGCTGCGCCAGATGCCGTCATCACCCTTGGTCATTTGGGTGGCGGCGCACTCCGGCTGCCAATCGCCCGAGCAACCCGCCTGAGCCTGGTAGGAACCGGGCACGTTGACCATGCCAGTCAGCGGGTTGGCGATCAGGTTGCGGATCTTGGTGGCGCCATCCTTGAGCGCAGCCTCAGGTTCCTGCTTGCCCTGGATGACCAGGGTCACAGCATCGTTCCAGTTGCCCCAGACAGAGCCCATTGCCGGGATGGCGGGCATCATGGTGGCGTTCCTACCCGCCTCGCCCATGGCGGCCAGGTCGGGATCATCGGTCTTCTCGAGCACCGGGATGAAGGCAGACGGGCGTTTGCCAGCTTCATACAGCTTCTGCATCACCTCTTCGGTGGCAACGAACTCGGTCAGGAAGGCCTGCGCCAGCAGGACGTTCTCGCTCTGTGAGCTGATGAAGAAGCCCTGGGTTCCGGCAAAGGGGAAGCCCTCGCCAGCCGGGCCAGCGGGGAAGTTCGTGACTGCGTACGGCACGCCAGATTGGCGGATGCGATCCAGCGCCCATGGGCCAGCCATGATGAAGGGCACTTCGCCGGTCTCGAACAGGGCGTGGTTGTTGGCCCAGTCGGTGTCGGTGGGCAGGTTGCCCTTGGCGACATTGTCAGCAACCCAGGTGAGGGCGGCGATCATACCCTCGTTGTCCAGGCCGAGGTCCTCGGGGTTATAGTTGCCTTTATCGTCCTTGCCAAAGATGTAGCCGCCGAATGCGGTGAACAGCGGGTACAGGTCATAGGTCGTGCCGGTCAGGGCCATGATATAGGTAACTTTGCCTTCGTTCTTCAAGGCCTCGCCGATGGTGACTACCTCATCCCAGGTCGCGGGCGGGGTTTCCACCAGGTCGGTGTTGTAGAAGAAGCCCAGGTTCTCGGTGGCATAGGGCATGCAGTACAGCACGCCGTCGAATGTGCAGGCAGACTTAGCGTTTTCAACGAACTGGTCGGCCTTATCGCCCAGGTCCACTGGCGCTAACAAGCCGTTGGCAACCAACGTACCAGCCTGGTCGTGGGCAATCACGATGATATCGGGGCCTTCACCGGTCGGGGCGGCAACCTGGAAGTCATCGCGGATGGAGGATTTCAGCTCGACCACCAGCTCGACCTGGTAGGTCTCGAGGAAGGCAGGCGCCAGTTCCTGCAGGATCGGGGCGCGGGTGTCATCCGCCCAGATGGTCAACTTGCCAACTGGCTCGACTGCGGTGGGTGCAGCGGTGGGCTCAGGAGCCGTCGTTGCAGTGGGTTCGGGTGCTTTCGTCGGTTCAGCCGCAGGCGGTTCGGTAGCCGCGGCGGGCGGTTCGGTCGCCTCAGGGCTCGGCGTAGCAGCCGGCGCACAGGCTGCCAGGATGACTGCAAAAAGTAGCACGATGGATAAAAGGAAACGCTTCGACATCTTCTTCTCCTAAATATGGAATTTATGGTTGATTTGGATCGTTATGTGTTTGAAAGGCGTCATTTCTCTTGCAACCAATTCGTCTTTTGCCACCTCCACATTGTGCTTTTCTGTGATTGCGGCGATGCAGGCCTGATCTAAGTGAAAAGCTAAACATGATGATTATACCAAAATCTACCGAGCCTGAAAAAAATCATCAAATTATAATGACTATTAATATAATATATATCTTATATTTTAGGGGTTAACCGCCAAGAGTGTCATTTTGCCCTGCATCTGCTGCCTGTTTGGCTCAAATCCTGTATAATCGGTATCATGTTCAACCACTTACATGGCGTATATGCCGCCGCCCTCACTCCCCTGAATGATGACCTGTCCCTGGCTGTCGAGAGCGTGCCGCGGCTGTTGGACTTTCTGGCGCGGCGCGGCTGCCACGGCGTGCTGCTGCTGGGCACCACCGGCGAAGGGCCTTCTTTTGCCGCCCATGAGCGTATCAGCCTGTTTCGCGCCGCCCTCCAGGTGCGCCAGGAACACCCCGGGCTGCGCCTGCTCGCCGGCACCGGCACGCCCAGCCTGGAAGAGACGATCGTGCTCACGCGCGGCGCCTTCGACCTGGGCTACGATGGCGTGGTCGTCTTGCCGCCCTATTACTTCAAGAAGGTGTCCGATGACGGACTGTTCGCCTGGTTTAAGCGGGTTATCGAGCAGGCCGTTCCAGATGGCGGCGCTTTGTTCGGTTATCACTTTCCCAGCCTCTCGGGGGTGCCTTTTTCGCTGGATCTGCTCGCCCGCCTGAAAGATGCCTTTCCGGGGCGTTTTGCTGGCATCAAGGACTCCTCCGGCGACCTGGCTTTTGCCCAGAGCCTGGGTGAGCGATTTGGCCCAGACCTGCTGGTTTTGAACGGCAATGACCGCCTCTTCAGCCAGGCGCTGGATGCCCATGCCTCGGGCTGCATCACCGCCATGGCAAACCTGCACTCGCCGGAGCTGCGCCGCATCTGGGATGCCCGCCAGCGCGGCGAGCGTGACGAGCAAACCCAGGCTGCCATCACCGAAACCCGGTTAATCCTGGAAAGCAAACCGCCTTTCCCGCCCCTGCTAAAGGCGCTGCTGCACACCCAACACAATTTCCCGCGCTGGCCCGTACGCCCACCGCTGATGCCCATCAATGATCAGGCGTTGGATGAAGTGCTCGCCGCGTTAAGTCATCGCCAACATGTCCCAGGAATCTGAGGTTGAACGCAACCGCTTTCTGCTGACCAACCTGGGCATCCTGCTGATCTTTATCCTTACCCTGGTGGTGATCCTGGCTGCCTATCCGCTGGTGTTAGCGCCGGAGCCAACGCTGACCCCCACCATCACGCCGACCCGCACCATTACACCCACAACCACGCAAACCCCCACCATCACCCTGACCCCCACTCTGACGCGCACTCCCCGGCCAACCGCCACCTCTACCATCACTCTGACGCCAAGCCGGACTCCCACCCTCACCCTGACGCCCACCCCCACAGGCCCACCAACGCTCACAGCAGCAGTGCCCGCCTTCGGCAGCCTGTACCGGCTTCGATCCTGGTCTGCTGAGCAAGCCGCTGCCGCCGTGGCGCTGCTGGAAAATTACCCCAACACCTTGCTGGCTCGCGAGCGCGGCGCGGACAATGCAGGCTACTATGCCGCCTTCTACCCGGCGACGATTGCCCAGCGTGAAGCGCTGCTGCGCTTTCCAAACAGCCCCCAGGCGGATCGCTGGCGCTGGGATCTGGCATACAACCTGGCCCGCCTGGGCGATGAGCGCAGCGTTGAGCGCTACGCGCTCCTGATCCAGGAAGCCCTGAATGAGGGCGGCGTTTCCATCGATGGTCTGGCGAATTGGTTCAGCGAAATCGAGCCACGCCTGCAGCTCGACTTGCGAGAAATCTCCTCCACATCCTCAGGGGATAAGGGCTGGATGGCGCGCCTGGATGGCGCTGGCAGCGCCTTGCTATACATCACCCAGCAACTTGTCGATTTCCGGGTTACACCCGTCGCCAGCCGCTTTGATTTCATTGACCGACCAGAATATGCTTCGCTCGCTGGCGATCTCACCGGCGATGGTCTGGATGAAATACTCTTGTACCCGTTGGAACCCAGCCAGGAGTTGCCAATGGTTTTCAACCTGGCAAGCCTGCCGCCCGAACAGCTTGATTTCCACCCCTCCAGCGCCAGCTTCATCGTGGGCACCGATTACACGGCACAATGGTGGGTGGAGTCGCCGGGCAGCGGCGCGCCCGAGCTGGTCTTCTCCACCGAGCTGTTCCCCGCCTGCCCGCTCAAACTTGAGCGCCGTTTCGCCTGGGATGGCGAGTGGCTCCAACCACTCGGCAACGCTTACACACTTTCCCCCATCCCCCAGACATTGAGCTTCTGCCGCTACGTGGTGGATCATGCCACCAGTCTGTGGGAACCGGAAACCGCCGCAGAGCTAACCGAAGCGCTGCTGCCAGATTGGCCGCCCGCCAGCGACGAGAATGGCAAGCCCTTCCCGGTTGACGAGCGCGATCGCTGGCGCTTTCGCCTGGGCGTGTACCGCGCTGCCGCCGGACAGGCCGAGCAAGCCCGGCAAGTGTTGCAGGATTTGATCGAAAACCCTTCCGTGGCAAACAGCGCCTGGCCTGCCAAAGCCCAGAGCTTCCTGAGCACCGCAGACAACGCTTCCAATGGCATCTACACCGCCTGCCTGCAAGCCGAGTTCTGCCAACCCGCCTGGGCGCTGATGCAGCTTGCCAACAGCCTGGAGGCAGATGACCACACCGCGCTGCTGAGACATCTGTGGGAGGCCGGCGTCCGCCAGCGCGCCTCCGGCTATTTCGACTTCGATGGCGACCAGCAGGACGAACTGTGGCTGACTGTTCAACACCGCCCCGGCGAGATCATCGAATTCTGGATTTTCTTCATCACGGAGCATCACCTCTGGGCGCTTACCCTGGGGGAGGTGCAAAGTAGTCGACCGACGCTGGAAATTTACCAGGAAGGCGAACCACCCAGTATCCTGTTGGAAAACAACCGCGCTTTTCACGTTCTCCGTCTCGAAGCCGATCGAGCGCCTTACCTGCAGCCCGTGGAACTGCCCCGCTTCTACCCCAACCGCTTTAACCTGGCGCTGGAGCCACTCATCGATGAGCTATTGGATGGCGGAGCACCCGCCCAGGTGCAACGCAGACTGCAGGCTTTGCAGGATTCCCCTGGCCTGCTGTGCGTGGGCGATTGGAGCTGCGACCGCTATTACTACCTCCTGGGGCTGGCAGCCGAGCTGGCGGGCGATAAGACCGCCGCCATTGACAGCTACCTGTGGGTTTGGCGCAACCATTCACGCAGCCCCTACACCACCCTGGCGCGATTGAAATTGAGTGGCGCGGCGCTTGCGCCTACTGCCACACAGACGCCCCTCATCTCAGAGACCCCTACCATTACGCCAACACCGGGCACGCCCACACCAACGGTAACCGGTACGCCGCCGACCGCAACAGTTACTCCGACGCCTACTGAGACAGAAAATCCATACCCCTTCGGTTTTACCGATACGCCGGTGCCGACCGAAACGACCAATCCGTACCCCACACCCTGATCAGCCGGGGCAGCATCGAAAACCTATGACCCATCAAAGCGATACAATACTCTACCCCCGCACCTCCTGGCGCCTGGTGTTCACCCCTCCAGCCAGCGGAGTGTGGAACATGGCAGTGGATGAGGCTATCCTGGAGGCAGCCGTGCAAGGGAGCGTGCCTCCCACGCTGCGCCTGTATGCCTGGGAGCCCCCCTGCCTCTCGCTGGGTTATGCGCAGGCGAGCAGCGATGTGGATCTGCAACGCCTCTCGGCCCGCGGCTGGCAGCTCGTGCGCCGCCCTACCGGCGGGAAAGCCATCCTGCACACCGATGAGCTGACTTACTCTGTCGCTGGTCCGGCGGAAGAACCGCGCCTGTCCGGCGGCGTCCTGGAAAGCTACCGACGCCTCTCCCAGGCTCTGCTGCTGGCGCTGGGTTTCCTGGGAGCGCCGGTTGCCGCTAACCCACAAGCCAATCCCCTTCCTGGCAGCGATCCGAAAGGCGCGGTGTGCTTCGAGGTGCCATCCAATTACGAGATTACCGCCCACGGCAAGAAACTGATCGGCAGCGCCCAGTCGCGCCGCCTGGGCGGAGTCCTGCAGCATGGATCCTTGCCGCTAAATGGCGACCTGGCCCGCATCACCCAGGTGTTAGCATTCCCGGACGAAGCCTCCCGGCAACGGGCGGCTGAGCGCCTTTTGCAGCGCGCCACCACGCTTGAACAGGTGCTCGGCGCAGCGCCAGGTTGGGAAAAGGCTGCCCAGGCGCTTGCCCGCGGCTTCGAGCAGGCCCTGAACCTGGCATGGATCGAGGGTGCGCTGACGCCTGGGGAAATCGCACGCGCTAAACAATTGGTCGAGGAAAAATATGGAAATAGAGC
The DNA here is from genome assembly GCA_029265355.1 of Chloroflexota bacterium. Classification (GTDB taxonomy): domain Bacteria; phylum Chloroflexota; class Anaerolineae; order Anaerolineales; family UBA4823; genus JAJUJL01. The sequence continues at coordinate 148,417 of JAJUJL010000001.1, forward strand.
CTGGACCGAGCGTCTGGGTTCGTCCGAGACTCAGGGTTGAGGCGTCGCCGCTGGTTGAGCCCGGTTGAAAATCACCTCGCCGTATCCCAGCTCACGCAGCAAGCGGTAGAGATAATTTTCTGCGTTGCGGTCTGCTTGCGCCAGGATGCCGTCCTCCAGGGCCGCCTTCTCGATCTCGGCTTCCGCCGCTTGCCGCGCTGCGGTCTCCAGGTTGACATCGCCACGCGAGAGCACGCCCAGATCGCGATCGTAAATGTAAGTCTGGTCTGAGTCCAACGCTGCGACGAAGATCTCTGCGGGAGGCAACGTCACATACAGCACGCCATCCCGCACTTGCAAATCTCCGGGCTGCAGCTTTTCCAGGTCGATGCCCGCGATCACCTGGCCGTGCGCCACCAGCAGCAGACGATCGCCAAACAGAAAGCCAAACGGTCCCTGGCGGGTTTCTGCGACAATGACTTTCTCAACACTGTACTGGATCGTTTCCAATCGCGCCAGCGAACGCACACTCTGGATCACGGTGACGGGATCGGGCAAGATGGTGGGTGTCGGGTGGAGAAATTGCGCCACCTGCGTAGCCAGGCTGCCTGTCATTTCTCCCACCGGCTGAATGGCTTGCTGCGTCTGGCGCATGCTTGCCTGGATGGCTTGCACGATGCCATAAGCCGAAAGCGCCAGGATCAATAAGAATCCGATGATAAAAACCCAAATCTGAGTGCGAGTATTGTTTTGCATTTGTGTTATTATACTGATATCCGGCCAGACTGGTGCAATCAATTCATCAACCAGCCTGCCCACGGCGGAAAAATGCCAGTCGGTTTACTGCTTTTGCAGCTTCAAATCCCAGGCTGTACTTCCCTGAAAGAAAAGCGCAGCCGGCTCAAGCCGCTACTGGCGCGCTTGCATCGCGAATTCAACATCTCGACTTGCGAGATGGATCATCAGGACGCCTGGCAAGAAGCGGTCATCGCCTGTGCAATGGTGAGCAGCGACGCTCAAACAGCTCGCAAATCCCTGCGACACATTGCCAATTGGGTGGAAACTTCCTGGCCCGATGTGACGGTGCTGGACGATCACCTGGACATCATTTCCTGATATTCCGAGAACAAATCATGGCGTTGGCATGCCAGGCTTGGGATCACGCCAGCCCCATTTCTTGGACCTTTGCATCATCTCACTGCAATCGCAGCAGCACTTTGCCCTGGGACCACAAATCTTCCAGGCGGTAATACGCTCGTCGCTCTGGCGAGAACAGGTGCAGGATCACATCTCCAAAATCGAGCAGCAGCCAGCCATCGCGGGGCACGCCTTCCAACCTCCCCCAGAAGTCGAATGCTTTGTGCACACCTTCCAGCGCCGCATCTGCCAGGGCTTGCAGCATGCGTTCGCTGGTACCATTGCAAATCACAAAATAATCGGCAAAAGATGAGATATCTCGGATGTCCATCAGCAAAATATTTTCCCCCTTCTTATCTTCGAGACTCCTCACAATTGCGTGCGACAGTTCCAATGCGTCCAGAGTTCACCTCGCTTGCATCAGTCGGATAGGGTTGCCCCTAGCGGGCTTCAGATTGGGCTTCCAATGCAGCAGAAAAAATGCGGGTATAGACAGCACCATCCGGGCGCAGATCGCTGCGATAAAGGTGCACTGCGTTCACCCGGGTAGCGCCGAGAAAGCCCACTTTGTAGGTGGATAGAAGATGACCGATCCGTCGGGTATCGCCGGCGGTGGCATTGCGCGCCACCCTTCCCAGGGTCAGGTGTGGTGAAAACTCGCGCTCTTCGCGCGCGTACCCCAGGCGGGTAGTCTCCTTTTCGATCGCATACTGTAGAGCGCCCATTTCGGGCGGGGCATTCACACCCACCCATAGAACACGCGGTCTGGTGGCAGAGGGAAACGCGCCCAGGTTGCCAACACTCACCTCAAAGGGTCGGCTGGCGCTGGCTTGAGCAGACAATATACTCTTTAGCGTCTCAAGATTTCCCATGGATACGTCACCCAGGAACTTGAGCGTCAGGTGAATGTTGCTTGCCGGTACCCAACGCACCGGCGCATCCTTCAAGTGTTGCTTCAGGGCAACGATGACTTCATCCAGTTTGTTTTGGATTTCTGGCGTTAGATCGATAGCGATAAAGGCGCGGATAACAGACATGATTCGATAATCAACCCATTTCTGAACAGCGGGGCGCGCTCCGGGGCATCGGGTGATCTTCAGGAAAGCTGGCTTCGCTGAATGACCTGTTCCACAGTGCTGCGCAATTCATTAAATCCCACCGGCTTGGTTAAGTAAGCCGCAGCGCCGCTCTCCAAACCCTTCTGCACATGTTCTGGCAGCGACAGCGCTGAAACCATCACAATCGGGATTGATTTCAGTCGCGGGTCGCGGCGCAAATTGCTGAGCACTTCGTAACCCGAGCAATCTGGCATCATGATATCCAACAAGACGACGTCTGGGCGGTGGTGAAAGATCTGTCCCACCGCGCCTGCGCCTCCCAGGGTTTTGTAAACCTGGTACCCGCTTAAACGCATCATTTCAGCCAGCATTTCGGCGGTATCCAGCTCATCTTCGACGATCAAAACAACTCTTTGTGCAAGCTGCATCAATAAAAGCCCATCCAATTATGGAATTATTTTTCGCCTGGTGATTTTACCTCATAACGAGGCGTACGACGGTAAGAGGCCGGGCCTCCACTCAACATCTTCGCCAGCACATCGGTCAGCTCCTCCACCGTGTAGCCGCGCTCTTCGTTGAACACTTGCTTGAGTATGCTTAGCTCCTTGCACAGTTCTTCGATCCGACAGGTAAAAGCATCCACATTCTGTGGGGTCACTTCGTTTTGCAGCGATTCGCTGGCTTCGTGAGCTGCATCCACCGCCCGCATTGCGCTCTCAATTCGCTCGACGATCCAATCCCAATCAGTCATCTCACGACCTCCTGAGCAGTCCTGCGGCTGCCAAGAGCAGGTGAGACTGCTCATCTCCACAATAGCATAAGATGACCTCAATTTCAAGAGGGATGGTTGCGCTGGTAATCTTCAGGGGTATCCAGATCCATTAATACGCTGTCCGTCTCCACTGCCAGGTAAGTAATCAGGTCGGCATGCAGGTTTAGAAAATCCCGCAGCGTTTGAGCGCGTCCCAGAGCCAATAAACCAGGCCACAAATTTCGGCTTACCAGCCAGGGATGCCCGCGGCGCATCTGGTAGCTGGGAACCACCAGTTGCGCTCCCTGTGCATAAACTTTCAGAATGTCCCCAATCACACTAACCTGAATTCTTGGCTGGTCACCCAGGCATATTAAAGCCGCCTCGACAGTTACATCCAGGCTGCGCAGGCCAGTTTGAACAGAAGAAAGCATCTCACCCTGGGCATAGTCCACATTGAACACCGTGCGTATACGGCTGCGAAGATCGAGGTGCGCCAGTGCAGTTTCAACAAGCTGGCGAGCGCCCCCGGTAACCACGACGATCTCATCCACACCCGCGGAAGCCAGTGCGCCAACTACCTGACCAATAACCGTTGTCTCACCCCAGGGTAGCACCATCTTTGGGCTTCCCATGCGCCGGGATTGCCCGGCTGCCAGCACAATCGCAGAAACACTGGATACCATCTCACAGCCTTTGATCAGACTGGATGGAATAGAGACTTAATAAACGCTGGTAATCTTCGGGGGTATCGATATCCAGCGCCTGGTTATGATCGAGCCAGGGAAGCCAGAGCGGCGTGAAGCGCTTGAACAGCGCCCGGCCGCCCTGCTCTCCTTCCAGCCTGGCAAGCTCGCCAAACGTATCCCGGTCGAACAGCACCGGGTTGGCGCGTTCGCCCTGCACCAGGGGGGCAATAATGGGCGCCAGGCTGGCGCTGTGCGCCTCACGCAGGGCATGCAACAGACTGAGCGGCGTCTGCGGCTGATCTACCAGCAGCATGATGGCTGCGCCGCACTCCGGTGGCAAGGCCAGCACACCTGTGCGCACCGAGGTGCCTTGCCCCTGCCTCCAATCGGGGTTATAGACCAGCTTTAGCCGGATCTCATGACGCAGCAGATCCTGCAATGCAGCCTCCACCTGAGCGGAGTGAGCTCCGGTGACAACCACCACCGGATCCAGGCCAGCCTTCAGCGCGATGCGCGCCACGCGCCGCACCAGCGGTTCGCCGTGCCAATCCAACATCTGCTTGGGAGACTTGAAACGCTCCGCTGCGCCAGCCGCCAGGACGACGCCAGCCACCGCTTCGGTCACGGAAAATACCGTGCAGTCTTTAGCACGGGTGAGCTGCAACGAGGGTTCTCGCTCGCCGTTGTGCATGCTGGTGATCACCACCGCCTGGTAGGCTGGCAGCAAGCGCTCTGCGAGGCGCTGCGCCTGCGATTGGAGAGGTGCAGTATCCGCCTGGTTCAATAAAACCACTCGCCGGGCTTGGGCAGGAATCCCCTTCAAGCCGCCCTGAGGATGGAGCAACACCCGCGCCAGTGCATCGATCGTGATTCGCTCTCCAGGTTGGATGCCTGCCAGCTCTGCAAAGCGCCCGACGCGGTGGACGTTGGCCTCATCCAAAGGCTTGTCTAACCCGGAAAGGCCAGCGGTTACCACAACATGATTCGCAAAATCTGGTATGGCTGGCTCGTGCTCTGCAGGAGCTTTCAACGGCAAACGGCGGGATCCATCGGCTTCGATCAGCAATGGCGCTTGCCGGCGAATGGCCTCGCTGCGCACTCTCTCCAGTGCGACGTCATCCAGCCCTCCCAGCCGGCCCGGGGACCGCTCATCCGCGGTAAACAGAAGCACTTCTGGAGGAACATCATCGAAAGGCCAATCTGCCGCGGAGCGCAAAATGAGATGACGGTCTGCGAGCTGCGCCTGTTCTACAGCCAGGTGGGTGGTGGTGGTTAGAAAGACGGGTGGGGCAAGCTGGCGCGCCAGGGCAAACATAGCGTTGGTCTTACCGCCTGCGCCAGTCAGAGCCAGGCAGTCGGTTCTTCGTAGGCGCAGGGCACGGCTCAGACTGAGCTCGGCCTGGTGGGCCAGCATGCTAACTCCACAACTGCTTGCGCAGCCCAGGGCGAGAGAGGATCGCTTCCAACACGCCGCCGCCGATCGCCAGGGATTTATCGGAAACCATCCGGGCGTAGGCCGGTTCGCAGCGGGGATCCAGATCGCCAACTTTTGCGCCTGCCCGCACATGCAACCCATCCCGCAGCAAACCGCGCACCACCCCTGGGAAAGCGGCGACAATTGCCTGGGAGTCAGCACCATCCGCCGGATAAATCTCGGCAATCACCTGCCCAGCCGGGAGCACCTGCCCAATATCGGCCCGCGTTTTCAGCACCCCATCCAGCGGCGCGCGCAGGACGCGATCGGCGTAATGTTCTCCGACGCCTTCGGGAATACCGGTGTCGCTTTGCGCGCTGCCCTGCCATAGAACTCTTCCCAGATAGTGCCCTCGATTCGTTTCGATCACTGCATGGCAATTTTCCCCGGCGGTAAAACCCGGCCCCAATCCAATTAGCAATTGCACAGGGGTTGGATCGAGCGGCACGCGGGTTTTCAACATGCGAGCATCCACCACCACAGTCGGGTGCAACGCTTTCACCGCTGTCCCCTGCGGGTCTACCAGCACTGGGATGATACCCTTCGCCAGAAGCTGCAGGATGCGCAGCGCGTCCGTGGGGTCGTCTACCCGGCGCGCGGTCACTTCTTCCACGGTGCACTCGCGTTGGTAAACCGCTTCAGAAAAAGAAACCAGGCGGCGGACTGCCAGCGGCTCTGGCAGCTCACACATCACCACGCGCAAACCGCTGCGCCGCAGCCGCAGCGCTACACCGCTGGCAAGATCACCAGCCCCGCGTATCAAGACCAGGCTCATAGTATCTGGGCTCTAAAAGTCAACATCACAGTGAAGGGAATCAGGCCTGGCGCGAGGTCATTACGCTCCGGCTATCCAGTTCGCGCAACACCCGGTCCGGCGTCAACGGAAAGTCGAAGAACCACACCCCGGTGGCGTCCCTCACCGCAGCCACAACCGCTGGCGCTACGGGCAGGAAGGGCATCTCCGCCATGCCACGCGCCCCCCAGGGACCGATCGGGTCAGGAAATTCCATGATCACCGGTTTCACCTGGTCGGGAACATCCAGAACCGTGGGGATCAAGTAGGTCGAAAGATGCTGCGTTTGGACATATCCATCCTGCTGGACAAACTTTTCCAGAATGGCATACCCCGCTGCCTGCACCACAGCGCCTTCGATTTGTCCGCGCACCTGTTGCGGGTTGATCGCCTTCCCGACATCATCCGCAGAAACCAGGTTGATGATTTTCACATGCCCGGTTTCCATGTCGACTTCCACCTCGGCTGCCTGGGCTACATAACCGTAGGCAAAATTCGGTTCTGATTTTCCCGTCTGTGGGTCATACGGCGTGGTGCGCGGTGGACGGTATTGATAGGTGGCGATGGCAGGACGATCCTCGGCGCGCCAGCGTTCCAAAGCCTGCTCGCAGGCGCCCCTGATGGCATTGCCTGCCATGAAGGTCATGCGCGAAGCGGAAACGCTGCCCGAATTGAGCGTGTGAGCAGTGTCGGAGACCACCAAATGAATGCGCTCCATCGGCAATCCAAGCGCTTCGGCTGCCATCTGGGCAAACACCGTGTGCGAGCCTTGCCCCACTTCGGCTCCAGCATGGCGCACCACCGCATGATCAATTTCAGCCTTGCCGTGCAGTTCAACAATCGCCCAGCAATTTTCAGGGGCTCCGAAGGAAAAACCCACATTCTTGAAGGCGCAGGCAAACCCAATGCCACGCCGTTTATGACTTTCCACCGGCTGAGAGACGGGGCTGCGCGTCCAACCTTCAGCGCTCTGCTGCCACCCGCCTTCTCGGGCAGCTTTTTCGACAACTTGCGCAATGCTCACCCCTTTGGGCAGCGGTGTGCCCACCGACAGCAACGCACCCTCGCGCAGCACGTTGCGCAGGCGCAACTCCACAGGGTCTATGCCCAGCGCCTCTGCCAGGCGGTTCATTTGCATCTCAGCAGCAAACGCTCCCTGCGGGCCGCCGAAACCACGGAAGGCTCCGTTGGGCAGGTTATTGGTGTAAACTGCGTAGGAGTCAACCTTGACATTCGGGATTTCGTACGGACCGGTGCACATCAGCGTGGCGTTTCCCAACACCTTGGTAGAGGTGTAGGCGTATGCCCCGCCATCCGCCACGACTTCCATCTCTGCTGCGATCACCTTGCCTTGCCGGGTAGCGCCCCAGCGCGCTTTGAGGTAATACGGATGGCGTTTGTGATGCCCAATGATCGACTCTTCGCGACTCCAGATGATCTTGACCGGGCGCAAGATGCCACGCTGTTGCAGCCGCCAGGCTGCCAACGCCAGGACGATCTGCACCGACATATCCTCCCGCCCGCCAAAGGCCCCTCCGATCGCCGGATAGATGACGCGAACTTGCTCCAAAGGCAAGCCCAGCGCATGGGCGATTTGTTCCTGGTCTTCGTGCGTCCATTGACCTGCCACCACGACCGTTACCCGACCTTCTTCGTCGATGTAACCGATACCAGCTTCCGGCTGCAGGTAGGCGTGCTCTTGGGCGGGTGTGCGGTATTCCCCTTCCACGATCACGTCTGCCTCAGCAAACGCCTTTTCAACATCGCCCTTTCGGATGCGGTAATGGCAGAAGATGTTCGAATCCCGATCCGGATGGAGCAGCACGCTGTTGTCGCGCATGGCGCGCAGGTGATCGGTGACCACCGGCAGGTCCTCATAATCGACCTGGATCAAATCCCGGCCTTGCGCAGCGATCGCCTCGCTCTCGGCAACCACCAAAGCCACCTGATCACCGACAAAACGGACCCGGTCAGCGAAAGCCTTATTCGAACCGGGGCCGCATAAAACCGGTTGATCTGGCATGATCAGGCCGTACTCATTCACCGGCACATCCTTGGCGGTAAACACTGCTACCACGCCTGGAAGCGCTTCCGCAGCGGAGGTGTCAATGTTGTGGATGATGGCATGCGGGCGGTTGGCAAACAGGATCTTCATGTAAAGTTGCCCTGGCAGATCGATGTCGCCAGGATACTTCGCTTCCCCCGTGACTTTGCTTACGGCGTCAACTCGTTTGACGGATTTTCCCAAGGTTTGCATCGCATGAACTCCAGCGTGATCTGAGATTTCTCAGTAGATTCAATCTTAAATACCATTATACTCTCGACCCCGCAAGGGAGACCGCCGAGGGACGCTCTTATTCGCTTCTTTCCTCGCTCAGAGCCAGTTTGCGCTGTGGGAAGCGGTTGACCAGCCAAACACCAACCAAAATGGTGCCGCCTCCAAGCAGCGATGCCAGGCTGACCGGCTCATCCAAAACCACCGCCGAAACGATCACTGTCACCAGTGGCTCAAGGTAGATAAAGGCGCCTGCCTGAGAGGCGGGCAAGACCTGCAGCGCATCGTACCAGCCAATATAGGCAATTCCGGAGCACGCAACACCCAGGAAGAGCACGCCTATCCAACCATCGCGATTGAGTAAAGCGATCTCCTCAAAGCCTGCACCCGAGAACATAAAGATGGTGGTCAGCAACCACCCGCTGGTCATCACGTAGAACATCATCTGCGTCGCCGGAAAACGCTGCAGCCCACGACGCGATAAGGCAGAAAACACCGCCCAGTTGGGCGCGCTGAGCAGGATGAGAAAATCGCCGGGCCTGCCAAAGCGGCCTTGCAGCAATTGCATCAAGTCACCCTGGGTCACCACCACAAGCACCCCGCAAGCCGCCAAGGCAATGCCAGCGATTTGCAGCGCTTCCAGGTTTTCTTTCAGCACCAACCAACCTAAAAGCGCCATGAAAACCGGCGTGCTGGCGACGATCCAGGCAGTCGTGGAGGCCTGGGAGGTCTCCAGGCCGGTGGCTTGCAGCCACTGGTGCAGGGCAATGCCAATCAAGCCCAACAGCCCAAAATACGCCAGCTCATTGCGCTTTGGCCAGGCGAGCTGGCCGCGCAGCCTGGCTGCCAGGCCCAGAATGATGACGCCGATGCCAAACCGCAGCCAGATCACGGTCACGGGAGATACCTGGCCTACCGCGAATTTGGTGGCAATGAAGGAGCCTCCCCAGGCCAACACAGCCAGGGTTACGCCCAGGTAGGCATAGAATCTCGGAGATTTCACCTTTGCGCCGCCACACCGTGAAAATAGATCGATGCCAGCAACTCGCTGATCTGCTGAGCTGATGGCTGGGCTGTCGCGCCGGGTGATACATACGGATACAGTATTCCCAGCAGCACCCAGGAGATCAATTTTGGCTCCAACGGGCGCAGTTCACCCTGCTGCACACCTTGCTCCAATATCAGGCGGAGCTTGCTCAAGAAGCGCTCTTCATACGACTCAAGCAGCCGCTGGCGTGCTCCTGCGCTCAGGTGGATCGCCTCTTGGCTGACAAGGTGGATCAACCCACGTTGCTCGTCTGGTTGGCTGAGCAGAGCTTCGATGAAGGATCTGATGCGTCCGTGGCAGTCCAGGGGTGAACTCAACAGCGATAGCAAGAGCTGTTCCATGACTTCCAGGTATTCTTCCAGGATACTCAGGAACAGCTCTTCTTTGTGTCGAAAATGATAATACAACGCTGGTTTGGTAACCCCAAGAGATTCCGCGATCTGGCGCATTGCCAACCCATGGTAGCCATGACGAATGAACAAACGCCTGGCATGGTCGACAATCAACTGCCGCAGGTCTCCAGACGGGAGATGATCGCTAAGATGAGCGGCAGATCGCCTGCGCTTCATTTGCTCGGGAAAGCAGGACTAGAGCCCCGGAAACAGCGGCCGCGCCCAGGGCATTCCCAGGAGCACAACCACCACCGCCAGGCCAAGCCACAAAGCTGATCTCTGGAATTTGGTTTTCGACTCGACCGCCCGTTTAGGGAGCATGGTCCCCAGGTGGGCAAACACCACAGCCAGCAGCATGAAAAATGCATGCTCCAGGGCGAAAAAGCGCAAACCCGGGTTGCCCATCGCGGCTCCAAAATCGCTGATGGCCTGCCGCGTAAACGGGCTGAGAAAGATGTACAAAATCAACCCGATCAAGAGCTGAGTGTCAATGGCTGAGGCGAAGAAAACGCCGACTTTGCGGTCGCTCTCCGACCAGGCCTTGTTACCCAGCAAGCCAGAAATCGATCGCCAAACAGCCCATACGCCCAGCAGCAATACCACCCAACGAACCACGTTGTGAACTGCCAATACAATTGGATACGCCATAAGATGTTTTAAACACTCCTTTTGATTAATGTTGGAGTTACGCACTTCGGGTGGGTTTGGGGATATTTTGGCGGACTTTGCCCGCCATAACACCTTAAACTTCTCCTCAACTGCGTAAGCCTATCTGATGAATTTCGCAGCGCCAGCGCCTCCCAATCGCGCTCAAACGTTCGCCTGGGCATGGCGGACCTGAGGCGCCCGGTACAGATCAAGATAGAGCAAGAAACCGATGGCGACGTATGCCATGGTCTTTGGGATCATCAACATGCCCAGCAACGGATACTGCTGCACCCATAAGATCACCGGCAGATAACAGGCGTATGATACCAGGATCATGCTCCCAACCCACAAGAAAGTGCGGTCGCGCTGCCTGGCCGCATCACGCAGGATCAAGTAGGCCGCGCCCAACCCCTGCAGAATCAATGGCAGGTTGCGAATGGTCGACCACGGTTGCGGAGGCACCACGCTGTTCCAGGCATTGATGGACGGCGCCATCAGCGCCAGGCGCACGACGCCCGCCGCCAACAAAAGAACCGCAAAGGCATTGTAGCGCTGGGCAAAGCGCACCCGCCAGGCCTCGAGCACCAGCATGTAAAAGAAGGTCACCGTGATGGCAGTCGAGAGCGCGCCTGCACCCACCAGGCCGACGTTGTACCCCAACACCCTCACCTGAGTTTCCAGGCCGCCCAAGGCATAAGCCAGCACGCGGAAACCAACATGCCCAGTATCGCCCAACGCCAGCAGAGCAAACGCCCAGGCAGCCAAGCGCGCCAGGCGGCGATGATCGCCTGTGAGTTCTGGCATGCGCCGAAACATGCTCACCACCAGCCCCCACACCACGATCAGATAGAGGATATTGAAGCTGATTTCCATCCACATCTGCGCCGATGTTGACATAAAGCCTCCATTTGACGAGCAGCAATCTATCTTACCGATCGGTAAGTAAGTTTATCAGCCGATAACCCGCCTGTCAAGCGCAGCGATTTATGTTAAGATTCAGCAGCAACTGAGGGGCGTTATCTGGTGATTGCGCCGAACACCCCAAAGCGCCAATCTGAAAGACATCGAGAGGCTTATGTACGAAATTTCCGATTCAGACATCCTGCCCTTATCTCTTGAGCACAGCTTCTGGACCTGGTCTGCCCAGGGCAGTGTGCGTCCCATACCGGTCACTCGCGCTGAGGGGGTTTATTTTTGGGATACCGCGGGGAAACGCTACCTGGATTTCAACTCCATGGTGATGTGCGTGAACATTGGGCATGGCGACCGGCGCGTGATCCAGGCCATCGTCGAGCAGGCCCAGGAACTGCCCTTTGCCGGGCCGCCCATGGCAACCCGCCCACGCGCAGCGCTGGGCAAGCTACTCTCCGAGATAACGCCCGGCAACCTCTCCAAGTTCCTGTACACTTTGGGCGGCGCCGATGCCAATGAAAACGCCATCAAGCTGGCGCGAGCCTTCACGGGCAGGCACAAGATCCTGGCGCGCTACCGCTCTTATCATGGCGCCACCGCCGGCGCCATGGCGGCCACCGGAGATCCGCGCCGCGTGGCCTGGGAGCCCAACCTGATGCCCGGCGTGGTGCATTTCCTGGATCCTTACCGCTACCGGTCGACTTTCCACCGCAACCAGCCTGATTTGCCAGAAGCAGAATTTACCCAGGACTATCTCAACCACCTGGAGGAGATCATCACTTTTGAAGGACCGCAGACCATCGCCGCCGTGCTTTTGGAGACCGTGACCGGCACGAACGGGGTGATCATCCCGCCGCAGGGCTACCTGCAGGGTGTGCGCCAGCTCTGCGACCGCTACGGCATTCTCCTCATCGCCGACGAGGTGATGAGCGGTTTTGGGCGCACCGGGCGCTGGTTTGCCGTTGACCATTGGGGGGTCGTTCCAGACCTGATGACGATGGCAAAGGGTCTCACATCGGGCTACGCTCCGCTGGGGGCGGTGGCGATGCGTCCCGAGATCGCCGCGGCTTTCGACCAGCGCATCTACCAGGGCGGGCTCACCTATAACGCCCACCCCATTTCGCTGGCGGCCGCGATCGCCAATATCCGCGTGCTGCAGCAAGATCGCCTGGTGGAACGAGCGGCCAGCATGGGCGCCGTGCTGCACCGCATGCTCAACGACCTGGGCGAACAGCACCCTTCGGTTGGCGAGGTGCGCTCGATCGGCCTGTTTGGGGTGATCGAGCTGGTGAAAGACCGGCGCACACGGGAACCGCTCACACCCTACAACACTTCCAGCCCGACCATGAATGCCGTGCGCCAGTACCTGTTAGAGAACGGCGTCTACCTCTACACTCACTGGCACACCCTCCTGATCATCCCGCCTTTGATCATCACCGAAGAACAACTGGCGGAAGGATTCAGGGTGTTGGATAAGGCGCTGGAGATTGCCGATCGAGCGGTTGCCGGCTGATTGGAGCGATGAGCACGAAACCGACAGCTCAACCGCCGCCCCTGCCGCCAACTTTCCTGCAACGCATGCAGCGCCTGCTGGGAGACGATTTTGCCGCTTTCGTCAACAGCTACGCACAGCCTGCCTGGAATGGGCTGCGCGCCAACACGCTCAAGATCTCTCCGCAGCGCCTGCAAGAATTACTGCCCTGGAATCTCGAGCCTGTGCCCTGGTGTAAAGAGGGGTTTTTGCTTCCGCCAGGCCAAGCCCAGGCCACACAACCCGCGCCGGGCAAACACCCCTATCACGCGGCGGGTGTGTATTATCTCCAGGACCCTTCAGCGATGGCCGTGGTGGAGGTGCTCGATCCGCAGCCAGGCGAGCTTATCCTGGACCTGGCCGCTGCGCCAGGCGGCAAGAGCACCCACATCGCCTCACGCTTGCAGCAGCAAGGCTTACTGGTGTGCAACGAGATCCATGCCGGGCGCGTTTGGGAACTGGCTCAAAACCTGGAACGCTGGGGTGCGCAGAACGTGATGGTGTGCAACGAAACCCCAGAGCGCCTGGCAGATCACTTTGAGGGTTATTTCGACCGTGTCCTGCTGGATGCGCCTTGCTCTGGAGAGGGATTATTTCGGAAAACACCCGCCAGCCGTAAGCAGTGGTCGCCCGTGGTCGTTGAGAGCTGCGCCTTGCGCCAAAGCGCCATCCTGGAGCAGGCCGCCAGGCTGGTGCGCCCGGGGGGATGGCTGGGTTACTCAACCTGCACCTTTTCTCCCGAAGAAAACGAGGCGGTGATTGCCGCATTTCTCCGCCAGCATCCGGGTTTCCAGCTTGCGCAGCAAGGCGCGCGGCAGGGCATCTCCCCGGGCAGGCCCGATTGGGCGAATGCCGGTGAAACACTCGCACCCGATGGGCTGCATCGCCTCTGGCCGCACCTCAGCCCGGGAGAGGGCCATTTCATCGCCCTGCTGCAGCGAACTGGCGAAGAAATCGCGGCCTCACGCCCGGGGCGTTTCCCACGCACACTGCCGGCCGCGGCATCCAGCGCCTGGCACGAATTTGTGCAGCACAACCTGGTTTCAGATCCTGCCCAGGGTAGAGTGACCCAGTTCGGCTCTTACCTGTATGCGCTCTCTGAGCAGGCCCCTGATTTTGGAAAGCTCAGGCTGGTGCACCCCGGATGGTGGCTGGGAGCGCTGGCGCACTCTGCGCACAGCAAAGAACAACGCCTGGAACCCGCGCATGCCCTGGCGCTGGGTCTGAAACCCGCCGCCTTTCAGCGCAGCCTGCCGGTAGATTTCACTCAGGCCATGCGTTACCTGCAAGGCGAGGTGATTACATCACAGCCAGGAGAAGACGGCTGGTTGGTGGTCGAGTTCAATGGCTTCACGCTGGGGTGGGGAAAAAACATCTCGGGTAAAATCAAGAATCATTACCCGCGCGGCCTGCGCCTGCCGCTGGCTCAATGAGTGGCTTTTTTCGACAGTTGTTCAAGGCCAGCCCGAACCCGATTGTATTCTGCCAGGGTCCGGGTCATTTGGTCTTGTGCGGGGGCTAGCCCGCGTAGCTGCACCGTCTTGTGTGTTTCAGCGCACAGCTCAGCCAGGCGACGCGCGCCGATATTAGCGCTGCTGGCTCGCAATGTTTCGGCCGCCTCGAGAAAAGCAGTCGCATCCTGGCTATCGAAAGCCTGTTGCATTTGTACCAGTAAGCGGGCAGCATTGGAGGTGAATAAATCTACCAACTGAACCAACAGCGCGGTAGCATCGCCGCCCGTCATGCGCGCAAACTGGCTCAGGAATGCGGCATCGATGGCTGGGTATTCCCCTCTATCTCGCCTTGCAGCCTCGCTCAGAGCTTCCTGCATCATTGGGACCCCCTCCGCTGGATTGATTGTGCGCTGATCGGTCTGCGCCATACCGAGTGGTCTGCAATCTTCCAGCGCATCGATCAGATCTCCGGCGTGCACGGGTTTCAGGATCACGGATTGCACATTGCTCGTGCTCGAGACAAGCAGTCCATCACCCGGCCGTTGATCTGCCAGCACCACCACCGTGGGTCTGGCGATGGGGGGCAGCAATTGCTCGATCTTTTCCAGCACCTCGACATCACCCGTAAGCAGTTCCTGATCGATGATCAGCAGATCATAAGACCGGCGCAACAATGCTCGGAGCACCTCGCTAGAATTTTCCACCCTGTCTGGGTGGTACCCCAGGCGCTCCAGAAAGCCCAGGGTCACCTTTTGCTCGCCGGCCTCGAAAACCGCCAACAATATGTGGAGCGGATGGCGTTTAGCCATACCTGCATCCAGCAAAGTAGCGGTCTTTGCCGCTGGTTGGAAGCGGTGTTGCTCTACCAGCAGCCGGTTGATGGCTTCATAAAGCTGGTAGGGCTTATATGGCTCTTTCAGCACAACAGAGAGGCGGGGCAGGGCTTCGATTTGACCGGCGCCCTGGGGTATCACCAGAATCAGCGGTAAATTTTGCCCTGCGGCAGTTTGCCAAACTCGCTGCAAAAACACGTTTACGTCGAATTCAGGCAAGTGTTGTACGAAAATCGCCGCATCCAACGCCCGCCCCGATTCGATGAGCTGCAAGGCCTGAGCCATCTCACCAACAGGTAGCGGCTTGAGCTGCCAGTACAGGAGTTGCTGCGCCAGTTCATTTCGCTGCTGTCCATCATGCGCTGCCACCAGTACGCTCTTACCCCCCAGCAACGGTTGCGTGTTACGCTGCCGCCGCCTGGCTGGCGGCCTGATTTCTGCAATGGTTTGAATGGTGAAGTAGAAAAGCACTTCCTTGTTGCGCTGGCAACCCACACTCAAATTGCCGCCCATTTTTTTCAGCAGCAGGCGACAGATTTCCAATCCCAACTGCATGCGATCAGTCGCTTGTTGATCCATGAGCCGGGCTGCATCCCGCTGCGCTCCTGCAGAGGAGCTGTACTTCTTGATCACAAATTGGATCTCGTATTGATCACGACCCTGCGGGCGGGCTTTCACCGAGGCGACGACCTCGCTGCCCTCGGCAAGCTGCACAGCATATCCCAGCAACCTGCCCAGCACCTGCCTCAGCCGAAGGGGATCCGCTTGCACCACTTCTGGCACTTCTGGTTCGATGAAACAAGCGATATTGGGATTTCTCACGGCGGTGTACGAACTGAGTAGTTCCAGGGCGTCATCCAGGCAGCTTCGCAGGTCCACCGCGGTTTGTGTGAGCTCCAACTCGCTGGATCCCCAATGAACATAGTCAAGCAGATCATTCACCAGCACCAGGAGTGCATCCCCGCTGTTCTGTATCAGCCGGGCATACTCCTGCTGAGTGGCGCCGAGCGAAGAGTCGATCAGCAGCTCGATCATGCCCAGGATGGCGTTCAAGGGTATGCGAATTTGCTGCGCCATTCCAGAAAGCAGGCGATTTTTTTTAAGATCGCCGGCGAACGGGAGTTTCTCACCAGGCATAGCCTGTGCGCTGGCCCACGCCGCTGCAAGCTGCAGGCGTAGCCGAGCAGCCAGCTCTATCTCAGAAAACGGGCGCTCCAGAATTTCCCCAATGCCCTGTTCGAAAGCCCAGGCGCGTTGTGTGGCATCCGCCTCATTTTGCACCAGCACCAGGCGGGGCGTATGCTCAGGACACACACGATGGATCTCTTTTATCAATGCTTCGCAGGATAGGTCCGGCAAGCTGGCGTCAAAAATGATCACTTCCGGCAAATTCCCCCGCTCGAGCAGCGCAATTGCAGCCGCTGCATTCGGCGCCCAATGCAATTGGGCTTCAATTCTATCCAGCACAGATTGGAACGGTTGCCAACGCTCTTGATCTGCATCGATGATGAGCATCACGGGTTGCGCTGGCATACCTGAACCGCCTCTGAGGCAAGCTGCTCGAACTAGCCAGGCCGGCTCAAACGGACCTGTTCCTTGCACAAAATGCGCCGCAAGACAGCAATGCTGACCGCGTAAGTGGCGTCCAAACCGTAGTAAGAAAGGCTGCCTGCGCCCAGGTTCTTACCTTTGCTCAAGGGTGTATCTGAAGCATAGTGCAAGATACCCACCTCAAAGGGAACGCCATACAAGTTCACAATCTCGTTAATCGGGTGACGCTTGGGGCGATACATCTCATAAACCGCCGAGAGGTAAGGGCCGGCTTCCATCTCGATATCGGTGTAGCCTTCGCGATAAAACACATCCATATAGTGAGCGGTTTGCAAGAAAGTGCCCTGCACAGAGACCGCTTTTTGATTGTCCAGCACCGTGCCATAAGTCAGGTATGGGGATACGTCCGCTGCCGTGAAGCAATTTCCGAACAAGTAAGTGTTTTGAGAATGCTCGTCGTGCACCACATTCGAGATCATGGCATCCCCGATCACCCCATTCAACGTGGCAGCCTTGCCCAGCACGTATACGCCCAGGATGGAACCGACGCTTTCTGCCACAACCGATAGAATGTGGTAAGCCGCCATTCCCAGCGGATAATCAATGTTCAACAGCAAGCCATCACTGCCTGGCAATTGGGTTGGGCACTCTGCGGAGATCCCCTGCAGCAGGCGCGGGTCGAATCGTTCAGGCTTCAAGCGAGCCAGCTCGATCACCTGCGCTTCCACGTCGAAATACTGTGCGCTGCGAAAGCGCTGGATTCCCAACTCCCGTTCGTAGGCATATTGCTCCTGCACCAGCCGGCTTCCTTCGTCCGTCTGCTGGAATTTCTTCAATAAATAATACAGGAAATTCTCCTGGCTGGAGAGCACCTCGGAGGCTTGAATATCCTGCCATTCGCGCTGCAATTCGATATTCCCCGAATTCTTCAGGTAATCTAATAATTCATTGCGCTTGTACAGCGCAAAGCCAGACAGCAAATTCACCACGCTGTGGATGTTGCTGGAAATGAAATAAACGGGGCGATTGCGCAGATTGGGGCTGCTCTCCTCGATGTTTTCCCACCAGGAACGGGTCGCCCGGCGGTAATCGCTCAGGGATCCGCTCAGCAGGCGAATTTCCAATGAACAAGGCGCAGCAGCCACGCGCTGCAAATTCTCCTCGAAGCGCGCGCCCCAAATCGACTCTAAGCGCTCCAGGTCTTCTATGGTGATTTCCAGCGCCTCTGCCAGCTCCTGGCGAAGTGAATCGTTCCCTTTCAATTGGTGTAAGTTCCGGGCTGCTGGCGTTTGCTGAAGCAGGACGTGCAGCTTATTCCATTCGATCTGGTATGCCGTCAGCATTGGCACCAGGTCATCGATATCCGAGCGGCTGGCGATGATTTGCGCCAGTGTGCCGCGCCCATCGGTAAAACTTCGCCGCCGCCGGGCTGGAGCATTGACCACCTGCCAGCCGTTTTCGACATCGTAACCTTCCCGCAGGAGCACCTGGATGCTCTGCCCCATTACCACCAGTTTCACATCCGGCATGCAGGCCGGCAATCGCAGCAGAGAGTAAATAAAGGCGGACATATCCGGCCGCGACTGGCGCGCTCCCAGGTGCAGCAGCGAGCCCATCCCGGCGTGCGCTTCTTCCAGGGTGCGGATCTGCACCGTAGCTGTCGAGCGCAGCAGCGAATAATACGTGCGCAGGTAAAGCTCGACCTCTTCAGAGGCGGTGCGCGGTACAGTGCGTTCCAAAATCTGTTACCTCCGGCGACGAGGACGATAGCGCTCGGGCGGAGCATCCAGCGGACCGTAGCGCGGCGGTCCAAGCACGCGATACATCAGCGAGTAGAGGAGGGTCAGTATGCCGAACCCTGCCAGCATCAATACAACCGCCACCAGCAGATTGGCAAACAAGTAGGGAATCCTGCCAATATAGGGGATGGTGATCGTTTGAGCCAGTTCGCGCGGCGTCGGCAACCAGCGCGCCGCCACATTGGCCTGCACCAGCAAGACCGCCCCTGCATAGGAGATGATTGGGATAAGCACCATCATCAGGCAACCAATGCCTCTCCATACCGGGTGAATTTTCCAGGGGCGCTCCGCCTGGCGGCTGCGGATGCTGAATTTATCGTATTTCGTCATCGACTTCCTCCCCAAGCGGGCGCTTCGCTTGTATGTGCGCAGCGAGCTCAATCGCTTTGACAATCGAGTAATAACCGGTGCAGCGGCACAGATTGCCCGTGATGGCCTGCTGGATAGACTGGCGGGTTGGTTGCGGGTCCTCTTCCAGCAGCTTCACCGCCGACATGATGAAACCGGGGGTGCAGTAACCGCATTGAACTGCACCCTCCTCGATGAAGGCTTGCTGGACTGGATGGAGCTGTCCATCCTGGGCTACACCTTCGATCGTGACGATGTGCGCGCCATGGGCGCGCGGTGCAGGCACCATGCAGCTCATCACCGCCGCTCCATCCAGGAACACGGTGCAGGCGCCGCATTCCCCTTCCGCACAGCCTTCCTTGGTGCCTGTCAACCCGATATCTTCGCGCAGCATGCGCAGCAGCGTTTTCTCATGAGCGTTTTCGATGCGGTATTCGACCCCATTCACATGGGTGACGATCGGTTCCGCACCGCTGTGACGGACAACACGATCCAGGGGAGCTGCGCGCCAGGGCGCTTCAGCGCTAAAACCTTCCCCCCACAGCAAGGGTGCGTGTTGTGGAAAATCAGCCTTCTCTTGACCAGCCCGTATCCTGGCGAGGGCGCGGCGTGTGCAAACCCGCACCATCTCGCTGCGATAATCTGCTGGGCTGCGCACATCATCGATCGGCCGGGCAGCTTGCTGAGCCAGTTGAGCAGCCTTTATGATCACATCATCATCCAGCGCCAGGCCCTGCAAATAGGCTTCTGCTTCAGCGGCGTGGATGATCTTGGGCGCTACAGCACCCAATGTGATGGCAGCCCGCTGCACGCGGTCGTCCTCCAGGGTCAGCACAGCCGCCACGTTGACCACCGAGATGGCCTGGGAGCGGCGCAGGCCGAGCTTGATGAACATGCCACGCTGGTTCTGCTCCAACGCGGGGAAGGCAATGTCCACCAGTATCTCATCCGGGCGCATGACTGTCTTGCGCACGCCGGTGTAGAAATCCTCGAGCTTTACCCGGCGCTCGCCTTGCGCAGAAGCCAGCGTGACCCAGGCGCCCATCGCCATCAGCGGGGTGATGGTATCGTTGGCAGGCGAAGCGGTGATCAAGTTGCCCGCCACGGTGCCCCGGTTGCGAATCTGCGGCGCGCCCACTTCCCAGGCGGCTTGCGCCAAGGGGAAGCCACGCTCGATCAACAGCCTGGAAGCCACGCAATGGTTATGGGTGACCAACGGCCCCAGGTGAATCACACCATCTTCATCCATGCTGATCTGATCCAGACCCGGCACGCGGGTGATATCTACCAGGGTCTCGATGCCGCGCCGCACGCCGCGTTCGATTTCCAGGATCAAATCAGTCGCGCCAGCCACAATGCGCGCCCGTTGCCCTTGTTCGGATAAAACCTGCAAAGCTTCATCGAGATGGGTAACGCTCAGGTATTCGTGCCACATATTTTGCTCCATGTCATCGGTATCAGATGTTTCGCCGAAAGTGACTCAACAAAAAAAGACGATAAACATCGGCGAAACCCAGGAGAAGACCGCTGGTCTCATCACCGGGCTAAGCCATGCACTTTCGGCAGTTTACTCAGTCGCCCGACTGTTCGGACATATCTCTTATCAGCGCCATTTCCTGACCGTTGCCGCCCTGGCGCAGCATGATGATCTCCGCCAGGATGCTCACGGCGATCTCTTCAGGCGTTTCGGCGTTCAATTCCAGGCCCATCGGAGAACGCACCCGGTCCAGCTTCTCCGCGGCAATTCCCGCCTGGAGGAGTTGTTTTCGAGTGGTGAGCCAGCGCCGCCGCGAACCAATCACTCCAATGTAAGCCGCGTCTGATTCCAGCAGCGCCGGCAGTCCTGGCACATCAATATTGACGCCGCGGGTGGTCAAAACCAGGTAAGTCCAGGGCGTTATCTTGAGATGCTGCGGCAGCTCAGCCATGGGAACGGCGAGGAATTCATCGCCATCGGGCACCATCTCCGGTGTGCAAAAATCCGGGCGGTCGTCGTTCACCACCACGCGAAAGCCCAGCCATTTGGCCAGGTGCGCCACAGCCTTGCCCACGTGACCGGCGCCGATGACCACCAGCACGGGTTTGGGTAAGATCGGCTCCACAAATACCTCCACCTGCCCACCACACACGCCCGGGTCGCCCCGAGTCGGATCGGACATATTGTAGCTCAGCAATTGTGGGCTGCCGTCCAACAGTGCTTGCCTGGCGGCTGCGATGACACGGTTCTCCATCTCGCCGCCGCCCACGGTGCCCTGGATACTGCCATCCGGAAAGACGAGCATCTTGCTCGTCGCCCGGCGCGGGGTAGACCCCTGGCTGTGCACCACCGTGCACAGCGCAACCGCTTCATTCCGATCAACACACTCTGCTAAAGACCGGTAAATCGAGCTCATGCCATGCACCTTTCTTAATCAAGATTCCAGCAGCCCCAGGACAGTCGGCAGGAGCTGCTTCTTCCGGGACACAACGCCTTCCGCCAGGCGCGTGCCATCCGGCTGTTTCGGATAGGGTAACCCGCTCAACACAGGCGGCTCCTGCGAAAAGATCAGTCGACTCGAACCGCTGACCACATCTGTGACCATCAGCATGGCAAAATCGACTCCCCGGCGCTCTTGCAGCACGCGCAGTGCGTCCCTCAGTGGCTCGAGATAGTCTTTCAACTGCAGCAAGGAGGTCACTTCTGCCTGGGCAATGGCAAAGTTGAAACCACCTGCTTCGTACAGCTTCAGATCGGTGCTGACAATATCCTGAGGATCTCGGGTCGAGAGACCGGCGCCTGCTTCCACAACCTTCTTCCCATAGCTCTGGATCGTTTCCCCATGCAGGGGGCTGTTGCGGACGAACGCCCAGCGTCCCAATCGCTCTGCTGCGCGGTGGTCGCGTTCCGTGGTTGTGGGCGAGGAAAGGATCAATGTATCCGAGAGCATACCTGCCAGCAGCAAGCCTGCCAGCGCTGGCGGCGCGCTCAGGCCAGCTTCTTCGATGCGCTCGGTGACCAGCGTGCTGGTGCTGCCCACCACATCCACCGAGAACTTAATCGGCATGTGGGTGGAGGGATTGCCCAGCCGGTGATGATCCAGAATCTCGATCAATTCCGCTTCATCCAGCGCGCCAACTGCCTGGTTCGGCTCGTTGTGATCCACCAGGATCAAGCGCAGCCGGGGCGGGTTGAGCACATCGCGTTGCCGGGTGACGCCCAGGTACTGCCCGGCGTCGTCGACGATCAAGAACTCGTTGTGCTCTTCGCGCAAAATGCGGTTGAGCATATCGCGAATGCGCGTGCTGGCGGTAAAACGCGGCACGCTGCCATCACAGGCTTGCTCGCAGGGCAAGTCCAATATTTCGCTGATGCTCATTTCCTGCCGGCGAGGATGCGGCCCGACAAGCTCTGCGAACAGGTTGAACAGACTGCTTCCGGTGATCAAACCTTTGGGTGTGCCATCCTCGTTCACCACCGGGGCGACGCCGCCGGTGCGATTGGTGATCGCCCAGGCCTCGCGCAGCGGGTTGCCCGGCAAAACTGTGTCCAGCCGGCGGGTAACCGACTCAAAAACGGGCGAAGCATCGGTCAGCAGCAAGGGAGCTTCCAACCCCAGTTGCTTCAATACCCAGGAGGTTTGCGGGTTGGTTGGGCCAGCCCGGGCGGCGATGTACTCGCCGCCATCGCGTTCTCTTAATAACCAGGCATAACCCATTGCCGAAGCAATCGAATCGGTGTCTGGGTTGACATGACCAATAACGTAGGTAGGGCTCATGCTTATAGTTTCGCTTTTCCTTGAGATCCAGATAGGTAAACGAGCCTCTGCGGATTCACCAGGTATCTATCCGAAATTATTAGGCACCCTCGACTTTTCGAACGGTTCTACAGTAATTATAGAAACGTTGCCCTGGATAAGCAAGCTCGTTATCCCTTGTATGCGTTCGCATCGTGTCCGCCAGATCCAACCTTACAGTTCTGACGCTGCGGGTTCAAGTCTGCGCAAGCCGCGCCACACCTTCTCTGGCGTGATTGGATTGTCATCCACCTGCACACCGCAGGCATCCAACACGGCATTGCCCACCGCAGGCGCCACGCCATCCATGGGAATCTCGGCCACCGCTTTCACTCCGAATGGGTGGGAAGGCTCATAGGTCTGCACAAAAATGGTATCCAATTCCGGCATCTCGTGAGCCTGGAAGATGTGGTAATCCTTGAAACTTTTCTCCCTCGCCACGCCATGCTCATCGTACACCATCTCTTCACACACCGCGTAGCCAAGCGCCTGGGTCATGCCGCCCTCGATCTGCCCAGAAGCTGTCACCGGATTGACGATCACGCCTGAGTCCACCGCCATCACCAGGCGATCCACCCACACCTGCCCGGTTTGGATATCGACTGTCACCTCGGCAAACTGGGCGGCGAAAGGCGGCGGAGAAACCGGCGACATGTAAGAGGCCACACCCATGATCTGCTCCTGATCGGCGTGATGCAAACTGTTATGGGCGACTGCTTCCAGGGTAACGAATCTGCCATCCGGCGCAATTGCTTTGCGATCCACCAGGCGAATCTCCGCAGGATCAACCACCTGCTCAACGCTGGAAAGCATGCTTGCCGCCCGCTTTCGAATTCGCTCGGCGACAATCTGCGCCGCCCGCGCTACCGCCGCGCCCGAGATATACGTTGTGCTGGAGGCATAGGCGCCCTTGTCGAAGGGGGTAAAGTCTGTATCCGAAGAATAAGTGATCATATCCTCCAGAGGCACACCCAGCACCTCGGCAGCCATCTGCGCCAGCACCGTATCCGAGCCAGTGCCCAGGTCCGTCGCTCCCACCAGCAGGTTGAACGAACCGTCGTCATTCATCTTGATGCTTGCCCCACCCATATCCAGGTAGGGAATGGCGGTGCCCTGCATGACCAGCGCCGCGCCGATACCGCGCCGCAGGTGCGGTTTGCCAGGGACAGCATGCCATTGCGGATTACCAAATTTCTGATCCCAACCGATCAGGGCTTTGCCTTGCCGGGCGCACTCTTCCAGCCCGCAGGTTTGGATGGTTTCGGGGCGCGGCTCGCGGCCCTCACTCCAGGCGGTGCTGAAAGGATGCAGCTCCCCGGCGCGCAATGCATTCTTCAAACGGAATTCCACCGGGTCCATACCCAACTTTCGGGCAATTTTTTCCATGTGGCGCTCGAGTGGCCAATAGCCCTGCGGAACGCCATAACCGCGGTAGGCGCCCGCCGGTGGGGTATTGGTGTACACGATATCCGCATAGAAGCGGATATTGGGCGCCTGGCGGTATGGGCCGTCGCCGACATACAACGCCATTGCCTTGTGCCCGGTGTTACCGGTGACGGTCAGGGCATGGCAACCATAAGCGCCCGTATCGCTGAGGGCATACATGGCATTGGCGGTGATGGTGCCATCTTTCTTTACGCCGGTTTTCAAGCGGATGCGCATGGGGTGGCGGGAGCGGGCTGCGGTAAACTCCTCCTCGCGGGTGTACTCGTAATACACCGGTCTCCCGGTAGCGATGGTGAGGTGGGCGGCAACATCTTCGATCAGCACTTCTTGCTTTCCGCCAAAGCCACCGCCGATGCGCGGCTTGATCACCCGGATGCGCTTGACTGGCAAACCCAACACGGGCGCCAGGATACGGCGCACATGAAATGGCACCTGGGTGCTGGTGCGAATCACCAGGCGGTCGTCTTCGTCCCAATAGGTGATCGTCACATGCGGCTCAATGTGCGCCTGCTGCACCTTGGGCACCCGGTACTCCGCCTCGAAGATCTCATCGGCCTCAGCAAAACCGCGTTCGACATCACCGATATCGATGCGGATCTCGGCTGCCAGGTTGCGAGCAGGGTCAGAATGAGCAAAGTTAACGTACTCCGGCTCATCGTGCAGGCGCGGCGCTCCAGGCTGCATCGCCTCGGCTGGATCCAACACGACTGGCAGCGGCTCGTATTCGACATCGATCAATTTCAGCGCCTGCTCAGCGATCTCAGCCGTTTCTGCCGCGACGAAGGCTACCCGGTCACCCACGAAGCGCACTTTGTTATCCAGCGAGAAGGTGTCCAATGGCCCAGGGATTGGATCCGATTGACCGGCAGTGGAATACGCCACGCGCGGCAGATCCTGCCAGGTGAGCACCGCAGCCACGCCGGGTAAGGCGCGGGCGCGCCCGGTATCGATGCGCTTGATGCGCGCATGCGCCAGCGGGCTGTGCAGCACCTTAGCAACCAGCATATCGCGGCGCTCGAAATCGGCGGCAAAAGCCGGTTTGCCCTGCACCAGCTTGACGGCATCCACCTTGGGCTCGGGCTTTCCCACGCGCTGCCAGGTTTGGGCTTCGCCGGCGAGTTGCATGCGAGGCAGGATGCGAGTGCGCGTCGTTGTGCTAGCAGCGCCAGTTTCAGGCGCCCAGCCAGGGGAATCGAGCCCAGGTTCTTTGGCGCCGGCAGGCGGGGTAGAATCCAATGGTAGACCCTCCAGCGGCTCAGGCGTCTCGCCGCGCAGCGCCGCCGCAGCGCGCAATACAGCCTGCACCGGTTTGAGATAGCCAGTGCAGCGGCACAGGACGCCGGAGAGCGCCTGGCGCACGTCTTCTTCCGTGGGATCGGGATTGCTCTGCAGCAGGTGCCAGGCAGCTAAGACCTGGGCCGGCGTGCAATACCCACATTGAATGGCTCCTGTCTCGACAAAGGCTTTCTGCAAGGGGTGAAGACCTTGCGTCACCCGCCAGCCCTGGACAGGGTGTTCGCCCAACGCCTCGATCGTTTCTATCTCATGCCCTTCAGCTTGGGCGGCCAGCATCATGCAGGAATTTACCGGCTTGCCGTCCAGCAGCACGGCGCACGCACCGCATTCGCCAGTTTCACAACCATGTTTTACGCCATACAGGCCATTCTTTCGCAATATATCTAGCAGCGAAGCCGCGGGGGCTGCTTCGACAGCAAACTCTTTGCCATTCACACGAAGCTGTAGATGCATGGACTCTCCTTATTTTGATCTTAGCTATCACTGCGAGGCCAGAGTCGGGTGTTTTTTACACGCCTGTGCTGGTCATGGCAATCTCTGATCAGATCATTTTGCGTGGTCCACATCGTGCGAGCAGGTTAATCAATCCGCGCACGCCTGATGTGAGACCACCGGCGGTGGTGTTGCGTGATATTTTTAAAATTATCCGCGCTCATGTATCCAGGTTTTGCAGGGCTTGCTGGCGCAGCCGGTCTAGCGCCATCATCTCTCCGCTGTGGGCCTCTTGCACCCACCAGCGATCCCATCCATTACACGGCGCTCCCAGCAGCGCCCGCGCCACCTGGTGGATCGATCCGCTATAGCCGTTGCAACGCAAGTGCCCGTTAGCTAACACCACAGCTTCCATCTCTCGTCGCCCATCCAGGTAGAGGGATTGCCCCGGTTTCAGCAACCCCTGCTCCAGCAAAGCGCCAAGCGGCACGCGTTTCTGCTCGCGGCGACGCTCGAAACGATAGACCTCCGAGCGATACTCGCCCGGCTGCTCAGCAGCAATGCGCTGCCTTGCCAGGGCAGCATAGGTCGGCTCGCGTTCAATGCCAATCCAATGCCGGTGCAGCCTGCGAGCCACCACACCCGTGGTGCCAGTGCCAAAGAATGGATCGAGTACGACATCGCCAGGGTCGCTGCTGGACAGGATGACGCGATACAACAGCGCTTCTGGCTTTTGCGTGGAATGAGCTTTAGCGCCGTTCACCTTCACTCGCTCGTTGCCGCTGCACAGCGGGAGGCGCCAGTCGCTGCGCATTTGCAGATCGCCGTTTAGGGCTTTCATCGCCTGGTGATTGAAGGTGTAGCGCGCCCCGCGAATTTTTTGCGCCCAGATCAAGGTCTCCTGAGCGTTAGTGAAACGCACCCCTCGAAAATTGGGCATTGGGTTGGACTTTATCCACACCACATCATTCAGGATCCAGTATTCCAGATCTTGCAAGATGCATCCCAGGCGGTAGATGTTGTGATAAGTGCCGATCACCCACAAGGTGCCGCTGTCTTTGAGCACCCGCCGGCAAGCCTGCAGCCAGCTACGGCTGAAAGCATCATACTCAGCGGTGCTCTCGAACCGATCCCAGGCGTCATCAACCGCATCCACCCTGGTCTGGTTGGGTCGCCAGAGATCCTGCTGGAGCTGAAGGCGGTATGGCGGATCGGCAAAAACCAGGTCGACCGATTTCTCCGGCAGGGCGTTTAGCCATTCCACACAATCCCCTTCCAGTACCGTATCCAGCGGCAGCTCTATCTCAGGCATTGCCTTCTCTCTCCTAAAACCAGGCCGTGATGCAACGCGAAACGTCAGATTAATTATAACTGCACTGTTAACCGATGGTCACACTTTGTAGGCCCTGCAGAGTGATCGGTGTTCCGCCGGAAGTGTTTTTACAAAAAGGTGAACGTGCACCGGCGAAATCCTGTAGTAAACCGCCGTCGCGATGGCCGATCTACTCTACACACTTTCGGCGGTTTACTTAACACCCTGTTACCTTCCTGACGATCATCGCAGAATCGAGCGACAAGTCCGCTCCCAGCCAATCTACCTGACTGCTCATTTGAAATTTCTTCACTCCCGGTCTCGAAAGATTAACAAACGATTAACAAAATATCCCCCATAAGATAGTCATCGGACTAGGAAATTTGTCATATTGTAATGCCTTACAATATGACAAGTAACCGCCCAATGTCATATCAATATCACTATCATATTAACGACAATTCCCGCATAATATAGTCTAAGTTATCAGAGACACAAAGTCTTATTAATACACACTTTACATCACAAAACAGAACTGTCCCGCAATTCTTACTGTCGATAAAGGAGGTCATGCCAAGGGAAACGCTGCATATCACACACTTTTCGCCCGTGTGCAGTCCTTAATCCATCACGCGCCAAACAGGCATCACCCCCTGTCCTAAGCCAGAAACTGCACACATCGTAGCTATGGGAGATGAACACAATGACCAATCGACTTAAAATGGCGCTCCTTTCGAGTATTTTTTTGGCTTTGCTGATGGTTGCATCAGCCTACGCCTACGTCATCACGATCGACGGCGACCCGTCGGAATGGCAGGTTTCGATGAACATGACCCCGCCTGAGGACGGGCTGGAGGAAGCTCCCGATTCGATCGACCCCAGTGTAGACATCGCTGAATACTGGGCGACTAACGACGGACTCAATCTTTATTACCGCTTCGACACCTGGACCAATACCGCTTGGGATAATATCCAGTTGGTAGCTGTATGCATGGACGTGAACCCCAATACGCACGTCAGTTGCGGTGCAAACTGGGGCTGTGATAGCGCCGCCGATTTCGCCCTGGTGATCGATCCGAGCATCGGAACCACTGAACTGCTGGATGCGGAGACCTGTAATCCAGTCCCTGGGGCTACACCGGATGCCTTCTCGGCAAACGAGGTCACCGAAATCAGCGTGCCCTTTGCCGGCCTCGGTCTGAACTCCACCAACTGCAACTTTGACTGTTATGTGAACACCCAGATCATCCTGCAGTATGGTGCAGATTTAACCGAAGCGGACTTGTTCCCCGACACAGGTTACTTTCCCCAGCAGGTTGGCGGCGGCAGCCCGACCTCCACAGGTTTGGTGAACTTGTCTGCCAGTTCAGCGCAGCCCGCTGGGGCGTTCGAGCTGCCCCAAGCGTTAACCCTGGCGGCCACCATCCTCATGCTGGTGGTCGTCCTGAGCTGGCGGCGCGCGCTGAGATATCCACGCTAGTGTGAGCACAATGAGTGAGGAGATCCCAATGAAATTACGAAAATTACTCTCCCTGGTGATCATGTCGGTGCTGATCCTGGGCGCACTGGCATTCACACCCGGCGCCTACGCGCCTGTCCAGGCGGAGACGGAGGCTGTCTCTGCCTCGGTGGTGTACAACCTGTACGCCACCGACGGTTTCGTGAAAATGGCCGATTGGGCGCCTGGCAACCCGCTGCTCTACATCTACGGCTTCATCGGCAGCCGCAGCGACCAAAACCTGGTGTGGTACGACTACACCACCAACACCGCCAATGATACCGGCGCGCCTGCGCCGGCGCCCACCGGCGGCCCGGTCACCCCAGCCGAACAATTCCTGGCAGGCAAAGCCCAGTTACCCGCCCCAGTCATCTGGGCTAAAGTCGGCGACGTGGTCGAGATCCGCCTGAAGAATCTAGGCGTCCACGCTGAGCCAAGCGCACCCAACGACCCACACTCCATCCACCTGCACGGCCTGGACGTGGACGCCGCCAACGACGGCGTGCCGGAGACATCGGTGGGCGCCGTGCCCGCCAACATGTGCGTGGATGGCAGCACCGATCCGGGCGACAATTGCACCAGCGCCGGCGGCTACGCCCCTGGCGCTGGCAACGTGGTGGTGTACATGTTCACCGCTGAAACACCCGGCACCAGCATGTATCACTGCCACCAGGAAGCGGACATCCATGTGCAGATGGGCATGTACGGGGCGCTGGTGGTGTATGACACCAACGACCCGGCCGGCAATGCAAACTCCACGTTCTGCACCGGTGGTCTGCTGAACGGGAAACCTTGCGGGCAAGGACCCAACTCGGGCACAGGCGGCATCTACAATGGCTTCCGCTACGACCGGGATGTGATCATGCTGCTTTCCGAAATCGACAGCGATTATCACAATGCCGAGCAGGGCACCTATCCGGTTGCGCCCGATCCAAGCAACAGCAACTTTGGCCGCGCCTGGAACCCGGTTGACTACCTGCCGGAATACTGGCTGATCAACGGTATCTCTTTCCCCAATACCATCGGCGTCAGCAACTCGGCGATCGACATGGCTCAATGGAATGTCGCTTTCAAGGGATATGACCCGCTTTTGACTGGCAGCATGAGCGTCACCACCAACTGGTCGAACGCCCAATGGAGAACCCGCGGCGAAAAAGTGCTGCTGCGCATGATCAATATGGGCTTCGAGACCCAGCCGATGCACATCCACGGCTACCATCTCAAGGTGCTCGGATCCGACCAGCGCCCCTGGCCCTGGGCTAACCGCGTCCTGTGGGGGCGACCGACGCCCTTCAACCAGGGCCTGGAAAAGAACACCGTGCTGATCGGTTCCGGCGAGACTTATGAGCTGCTGCTAGACTTCGGACAGCAGGAGTCCTTCTCCATCTATCCGACGGATACACAAACCCGCTATGAGCCCAGCGATAACACCCCGCGCAGCAACACCTCAACCACCCACCCCGGCATTCCGCACGCTGGCGTGGTGGGCGACCCATCCTATATTGCTGGGCCTACCGTCACCGGCGCAGTCGTGCCGCTGCCCGATGGCACCGTCGCGGCGCTCGATCCAACCGGAACGCAGATCTTCCCGTTCCACAACCACGACGACTACAAAGCCACCAACAACGGCGCCTATCCAGGCGGGCAGTTCACCGCAGTTATCCCACTGCCCTGAGATCGATTGATTGACCGTGTGTGGATGGAGGCGGGGGTTGGGATCTCTCCCAACCCCCGCACTTTGCCAGAAAACATGTCTTCATGAATCGCACTCAGGCTCAAGCTATCTTCGGCGCATTGAGCAGACGGTTATTTCTGGCAGGAAATGATCAAGGTATAATTCCGACTGGTTTATGTCTCGAGATTTCGGGTATGCACGGCTTGGGAAATACGATACACCCTGATATGCCCTTATAAAATCTCAGATTGAGTATATTGGTTGAGTGTGGCGTGAGGAATTAGGCGATGCAAAAGAAACATCAACCGGTTGCAAAACGGAATCATAATAAACGGCTCTGGCTGGCAGCCGGCCTGGTCTTACTGGTTTCTTTAGTTCTGGTCGGCGCCTGGCAGATGCGCTCCCAGGCTGCCACGCGCGAAGCTCCCGAAGCGGCTGCCATACTGGCAGCACAGGCCAATATGCCGTTTCAAATTCTCATTCCAGCCTACATGCCCAAAGAGGTGATCCGAGAGAAAGTCGGCATCAGCATGACCGAAACCGGCCCTGGCGGCGAGCCGATGGTACAGCTCGTTTACCGCACCAAGAGCGACGATACAATCTTCCTCAAGCAATGGGTGCCGGTTAACCCAGAAAAAGAAATCCTGGCAGGCTCACGCCCGGTGCAAACCGTCTGGGGACAGGGCTACATGATCGCCCAGGGCGAAAGCCTGGCGGCCATCTGGGTGGATGTGGGTCCAACGCGTGTCTCAATCTACACCCCCACACAGAAACACATCACCCGAGAAGAGATCTTGCAAATGGCAAACACATTGGGCCCGGCCTCCAGCTCCCAGGTGTTTGATTTCGTCCTCGAACTGCCAGAAGTGCTGGCGGTGGAGCCAGCGCCGCCCTTCGAGCCGCCGGTGAATGCAGATGGCGTTCAAGAATTTACCCTGGTAGTCACCCCCGGCGGTTACGACCCGCTGCGCATCCAACTCAAGCAGGGCGTGCCGGTCAAGATGACTTTTCGCGCCATCGGGCAGGTGGGCTGCGGCAAGGAGCTGCTCTTTCGCGTCAGCTCGAGCGAGGTGATCGAAGGCCGGCTGGAGACGGAGGCCGAGCAGGATGTCATCGAATTTACGCCGCAAGAGACAGGCGAATTCGAGTTTCACTGCTCGCACCAGATGTACCGCGGCATGCTTACCGTGGTGCCCTGAGTCGATCAAACCACCGCTTAAGCAGCAGCCATGCACAGAAATAACGGAATAAACACTCACCGCTGGCGCCGGCAGCAGCGTTGGCTGCTCACCTGCCTGGCGGGCATCATCTCGATCCTGTTCGCTGAGCTGCTCCTGTCTGCCTGTGCACCCTTGCCATCTCCCGATCAAGGCGCACCTGAGGAGATGATCGATAAAGCCGCCGCCCAGGCAACCGCCATCATCCAGCAAGCAGAAGCGACCGCCCTGGCAGTGAAGGCGCGCGCCGAAGCCACCGCCCTGCTGGCCCAGGCTCAACAGCAAGCCACTGCCCTGTCTGCCGGTGGAGCAGGCGCCAATCGGCAAGCTACGCCCACCGCCGCCCAGCAAAGCCCAGGCTCGGTTCCTGGCTTAACCGCCATTCCTGCGGGAACCAGCACAGTCGCCGCTCAGGAAATGGCAGCCACCCAAACGCCTCAGCCACAATTGAGTGGTTATGCCGCCGTGCAGGCAACTTACGGTCCAGACGCTGTCCAGCTACTCAAAGTCAGCCTGGCTGCCAATGGTCAATACATCTACATTCAGTACCTGGCGCCGCCTGAGCTGGCCTTCTATTGGAACCAGACCGTTGTTTCCGTCGAAGACCTGGAAACCGGGTTGATTTACGCAGAAGTCCCCTTCATGCCGTTGATCGGCGCGCTGTTCAACAAGCCAGCCCATCCCGGGCAGCCTGGTTACGTCATGGTGCTCAACCTGCCCACGCCGCTGGACTACGGCGCTCATGTGAAGGTAAGATTGGGCGGTTATGAATGGGAAGATGTGATTGTCGAGGAATAGAAAGGCACACGCATTATCGATGAACCTCAACCTCCTGGCCTGGAATAATATTCGGGGCAGCGCCTTTCGCAGCCTGGTGGTGGCGCTGTCCGCCTTACTGGTTGCCAGTTTTGCCGTCTCGACCACCATGATCATGCGCGGCGCCGAGAACAGCCTGCGCCTGGCCCTGGAGCGGCTGGGCGCTGACATCCTGGTGGTGCCCCAGGGCGCCGAGGCCAGCGCCGAGACTGCCCTGTTGATGGGCGTGCCCGCCGAGATGTGGATGCCGCAGAGCAACCTGGAAGCCATCGCCGCCATCCCTGGCGTCGAGAAAGTCTCGCCGCAAATCTACCTCACCACGCTGGAAGATGCCGCCTGCTGCTCGGCGCCGAATATGTTCCTGGTGGTATTCGACCCCGCCACTGACTTCACCATCACCCCCTGGCTAAAACAAAATGTCGGAGGCGAGCTGAAGCTGGGTGAAGTGGTTGGCGGGCATTACGTGTTCACGCCCGAAGGCGCAGAAAACATCCTGATCTATGGCTATTTCGTCACCCTGGTGGCGAACATGGAGCCCACCGGCACCGGCCTCGACCAAACCATGTTCTTCACCCTGGAAACCGCCCGCGATATTTCCCGCATCTCCTTCTCGCGAGCGGTCACACCGCTGGTGATACCTGAAAACCAGGTGTCTGCCATTATGGTCAAGGTGGCCGAAGACGCCGTGCCCTCTGAGGTGGCGATCGACATCTTGCAGAACGTGCCCAATGTGACCCCCATTGAAAGCCCGAATATGTTCCAGGCTTACCGTAAGCAAATGAGCGGACTGCTTTCGACCGTGCTGGTGGTGATGGGTATCACCTGGCTGCTTTCATTCGTCCTCATCGGGCTGGTGTTTTCGATGGCAGCCAATGAAAGGCGGCGCGAGATTGGGGTGCTGCGCGCCCTGGGCGCCACGCGCGGCCATGTGCTGCGCTCGCTCCTGGCAGAAGCCGGCATCCTGGCGCTGGTGGGTGGTTCATCGGGCGTGCTGCTCGCCGCTCTGGGAATTTTCATCTTCCGCAAAACAATTGTCGAATCGGTTGGCGTCCCGTTCATCTTCCCCTCGCTGCCTTCCCTGCTGCTGCAGATCGGCGCCGGGGTGGCGCTGACATTGGTCAGCGTGACATTGGCGGCGCTGCTACCCGCCTATCGCATCAGCCGCATGGAGCCCTCCAGCGCCATGCGCGAATGAGCCAGTCACATGATCGAATTGATAGAAGTGTCTAAAACCTATCTCCTGGGAAAAGACCAGCAGGTGCAGGCGGTCAAACCCACCAACCTGCAAATCCAGTCTGGAGAATTCGTGGTTATCACCGGGCGTTCCGGGTCTGGCAAGACCACCCTGCTCAACCTGATCGCAGGGCTGACGCGCCCGACATCGGGCAGCGTGCTGTTGGATGGGCACGACCTGTGGAGCCTGTCGGATAAAGAGCAATCCCTGCTACGCAACCAGACCGTTGGATTCATTTTCCAATTCCCCAGCCTGCTGCCTTCACTGCGCGTTTTGGATAACGTGGTTCTCCCCACCATCTTTGAGGAGAGCGGGGCGGTGAGCAACGAAAAATACGCCCGCGCCAAAGAGCTCCTGGCAACAGTCGGGCTGTCGGATAAGCTGCGCGCCTATCCCCGCCAGCTCTCGGCAGGTCAGCAGCAACGCGTGGTCATCGCTCGCGCCCTGCTCAACCAGCCCAAGCTGCTGCTGGCCGACGAACCCACCAGCAACCTGGACGAGCAAACCGAGACCGAGATTATGGAGCTTTTTCGGCAGATACACACCACCACCGGCATCACCATGGTGATGGTGACACACACCAGCCAACTGGTGCGCTATGGCACCCGCGCCATTTCGATGGCCATGGGGCAGGTATTGAATAGCGGCGATTAATCCTGCTGTGGTGGTGATATTCTTTTGGAGGAATACCGTGAAACAAACTATCCTGCTATTGCTGCTCACGATTGCACTGTTGTTGACCGCCTGCAACGCCAACGCGCCTGAAGAACCGGCCCTGGAATTCGAGGACGTGTGGGCGCGCGCTGCGCTGCTGCCCACCGATTCTTCTGCCACGGCCGCAACCAGCGCAATCTATATGACCATTCGCAACCGCGGTAAGACAGGCGATAAACTGATCAACGCCAGCTCGGACGTGGCGGAGATCGTCGAGCTGCACACCACCGAGACGCGCAACGGCATGACCATGATGTCTCGCATCGACGAGGTGGAAATTCCCGGGCTCAAAAAAGCCGAATTGAAACCCGGTGGATTGCATGTGATGCTCATTCGCCTGAAACAGAATCTGAATCCAGGCGACACGGTCAAAGTGACCCTGGAGTTCGAGAAAAGCGGCTCCATTGAGGTCGAAGCGCAGGTGCGCGAACCCTGAAGCAACCCGATTAAGCCACTAGAGCCTGCACGCAGCGCCCAGCCAGGATAGCCGCCGCTTCCTGGCGATACTCTGCGCTGGCCCATTGATCGGTTGATGACGCGCAGGCGTTGCGCACGGCAGCCTCCCAGCCTGATTCTTCGGGACCGTCCATCGCCAGGCGCGGCGCAGAGCCGAATCCCCCCACCGCGAGGCGCGTCCTGCCGGAGGGCCAGCGCGCCGCGGCCACGCAGACGATGGGCAAATCCGCCGGAGTGCGCGCCACATAATCATAGATTACCCTGGGGGTCCTGGGAAACTCCACCCGCGTCGCCAACCCACCTTGCAGGCGCGGCGGCTGCAAAGCCAGCAACGCCCCCAGGCTGGTTTGCTCCGGCGAACTGTCCAACCGCTCCACCCGCAGGCTGGCATCCAGCGCCAGCATGGTCGTCGCCAGCGGCGAGCGCCCATCCGCAGCCAGCAACGACCCAGCGATGGTGCGCACCTGGCGCAAGTTGTAGCTCGCTTCCAGCTCCAGCGCCAGGCACAGCCCGTCAGGCAGCTCCGGGTGAGTCAACAGGGCCTGCAAGCGCACGGCTGCACCGGCCTGCACCAGCTCGCGACTGAGCTGAACTTGCTCCATTCCCAGGCTCTGCACGTCAACCACCTCGAACGGCACCTGCAGCTTGCGGTCGATCTGCGTTCCACCGCCCAGCGGCAGCGTGCGCACTTGCGGCCTGGCCAGCAGCTTCAGGGCTTCCTCCAGGGACTGCGGGCGATGATAAGCCGTAATCATGGACAACTCCTTAGACGCAAAGACTCAATCATAAACGCGCCAGCCCAGCCGCTCCAGGTCAGCCTGCGGCAAGCTGTCCTGGGGGACATCGATCAGCAGCGCCTCGGCCTCAGCCAGCAGCTCACCCGCTGGCCCATACAGGCTGGCGCTGGCGGTTGCGCTGCGGCCTTTATCCTTGCCAGCCTTGCCCACCAGGCGCAGCGGTTGCCCAACCGGCACGTTCTTGCGATAGCGCACATCCAGGCGCGCCGTGAACATGAAGCGGTTCGGCTGATCCACCATGAACGCCCGGGCGCACCCCTCATCCAGCATCGCTGCCACGATGCCACCATGCACAATGCCCGGGTAGCCCTGGTACTGCTCGGCGACCATGTACTCAGCTACAACCTCACCCGGCGCCTGGTTGTAGAAGCGCAAGCCAAGACCCACCGGGTTAGATAACCCACACACGAAACAGGATTTCGAATTTGGCTGCCGGCTTTCCAAGGACGATCACCCCCGTGGTGCAAAAGTGTCGATCAACAAGCGCACATCGCCGCCCACTGGATATAGAATCGGGCAAGTGCAGCCGTTATTGCAGTACTCTTGCACCTTGGCGCGCGCCTCGTCGGGCGTGCCCGAGGCGGTGATGCGCAAGATCAACTCTTCTGGCACCAGGTGCTTGGCGCGCTGGATCTGCTCTTTTGTCGCCGGCCATCCCAGGATGGACTGAATTTGGGCGACAACATCGTCCGATACCCCGGAAGCCTTGGCAATGTGCGGCTGCTGCGCCAGGTACTGCGTGAGCAGTTCGCGCGTGGTATCAATGGCCCGGTCGTGATCGGCATCCACCGAACAAACCACCAATTGAGGGCGGTCGATATCTTCCAGGCGGCGTCCAGCCCGGCGAGCGCCAGCTTCGAGCAGCTCCAAAGCCTTGTGGTTATACTCCGGAGGCACGCAGTAATTGAGCACCACTCCATCGGCAATCTCGCCAGCCAGTTCCATCATCTTGTCGCCCGTGGCGCCGATCATGATCGGCACATGGCGCGGCTCACGCCGCCCGTGCACCACGTCCAGCTCGATGCCATCCACGTGGTGGAATTCCCCATGAAAGGTGACTCTCTCCATGTTCAACAGGCGGCGCAGCACTTCCACCGTTTCGCGCATGGCGGTCAATGGTTTACGGCGGTCGATGCCCACATTGCGCGCCAATGGATCCCACCAGGCGCCGATACCGCAGATGACCCTGTTCGGCGCCAGGTCGTCCAGGGTGAGAAAAGTCGCCGCCAGCAAGCCGATATTGCGCGTCCAGTTATTGATCACGCCCGATCCGACCTTGATTTTTTCGGTCACCGCCGCATAGGCAGCCATCGGGACAATGGCATCGCGCACCAGGCGGGATTCGGCCTGCCATACCGCCTCGAATCCACGCGCCTCGGCGTAGCGCACGTAATCCAATCCGGTGCGCAGGTCGTGAGCGTCTTGTAAGTACAGGGCAACTCTCTGGGTCATGGCTTCTCCTTAGCGTCAGAATTTGTAAGGCGATTGGCTGCCGCCACAGCCAACAGGCTTTTCAGAATTACTCGAAACCGTTATCCAGCTCCATCTCGACAATGTCAAGGTCTTCAGGCAGATCCACATCCAGCGCCAGGGAGGGCAGCTCGCAGATCTCCAGGCGCGCCCCGGCCTGGCGAGCCAGCCGGCAGTGACGCTCGAATGAACCCGGCCCGAAATCATAGTCGATCAATCCGACCGGGCAGACCAGCAAAGCATTGGTACCCTTCCGGTGCCGGTCTGGCGCCACCACCACTACCGGCGGTTTATGCGCCCGATCCAGCATCAGGCGCACATCCTCGGGGCTCAGCAGGGGCAGGTCGGCCGGAACGATCAGCACACCGCGCGTGGTGTAGGTCTTGGCCACGATGGTCGCCCGGGCCAGGGCGACATTGAGAT
Source organism: Chloroflexota bacterium (assembly GCA_029265355.1). Classification (GTDB taxonomy): domain Bacteria; phylum Chloroflexota; class Anaerolineae; order Anaerolineales; family UBA4823; genus JAJUJL01. The sequence goes on from JAJUJL010000001.1 coordinate 185,648, forward strand.
GCGGAGCGCCGTTTTCTTGCACCGTTCGAGCGCCGTGATCGCGGGCCAGGGCCAGCGCAGCCGGGTCGCGGCTGATCACCAGCACGTGTTCAATTTCCGGAATAGCGGTCAGCGTATCGATTGTGTGAGCCAGCAGTCGGCGGTTCAGATCGGTGCGTTCATCCTGGCTGAGCACACCCGAAAGGCGCGATTTTCCGCGTCGCAGGGGTTTTACCGGAACGATCGCCCAGAGTGTCATGCAAGTGCATCCTTTCCCTATGTCATCATCTTTGTGATCTTGGTTTCGTTCATGCGACGAACGGGCGATCTCAACTTCTTCTCCTGAGAAATTACAACAAAGCGGAACCTAACGACAGGCATTCGGCTGCCAGTTGGCGGCGATCGGCAGCGGTGTGCATCCAGGTAGCAGTGACCAAAGCTTTCACACCCAACGCCTGCACTTCACTTTGCAAAGCAGCGTCTTCTCGATCCAACACAAAAGCGCTTAAGAACTTGCGGTAGTGGCGTGCAACTGAGAGCGCCGAGGGCTCGATCCCCAACTCGGCATACATTTTAGCTGCCGGACCTTTCACCGTTCGCCCCCCGATGATCGGTGAGACAGCCAAAACCGGCCGAGACATGACAGCCGGTAAAATCCCCGGTATCGCCAGGATAGGGTCGACGCTCACCCAGGGATTGGAGGGACAGATCACTACCAGGTCGGCTCGTTGGATGGCTTCTAGCACGCCTTTTGCCGGTGACGATCGATCAACGTCTGCAAACCTGAATCCACTCACGCTCGGGCGGCATTGCCGGCGGACAAAATATTCCTGGAAGGGCATTTCTCCTTCATCAGTATACACCCAAGTGGGTACACTGTCATCACTGGCTGGCAAAACTGTTAACTGGATACCCCACGCCCGGCAAAAATCGCCTGTGATCTGGCTGAGGGGCTCGCCTTTCGCCAGGCGGCGGGTGCGCTCCAGGTGAGTGCCCAGGTCGCGATCGCCCAGGCGGAACCAGGTCGGTCCGCCCAGCCGGCCGATATTCTCCAGGGCGTTCCAGGTTTCTCCCGCCAATCCCCAGCCGGTGGCCGGGTTCGCCATGCCCGCCAATGTGTAGCAGACCGTATCCAGGTCAGGGCAGATATGCAAGCCGAAAAAATCGAAATCGTCGCCGATGTTGACCACCACGGTCAGATCTTCGGGCGGCAAATTCTGCGCTAAACCGTCTGCCAAACGCGCTCCGCCAACGCCGCCTGCTAACGCCACCACTTTCATCCTGTCCTCACAAGTAAACCGTGATTTCCGTTTCTGGGCGCAGCAGCTTGGGGCGCGGCTGCTCTGCCGGATAGCCTAGCAACACCAACCCCTGCGGCTGCCAACTGGTCGGCAGGCTCAGCGCCTGCTGCACAGCCTGCGGGGCAAACAGCGGGGCGCACATCCACACCGCGCCCAAACCCTGCGCGCTGGCCGCCAGCAGCAGGTTCTGCCCAGCCATGGCAACGCTTTGCACCGCCATGATCTGCTCGGCAGCCTGGCGCGTCTCATCTGGATACGCATCCAGCGTGGTTGCATCGCAGCACACGATCACCGCCGCTGGCGCTTGCAAAACGCGCTGGCGGGCGCGGCGGATGCGCAGCTCCACCTCCTGGACAGGCAGACCATCGGCTTCCAGGTCGCGGCGGAAATCTGCCGCCATGGCCTCGGTCAGCAGGCTGCGCGCCTGCGCAGTGTGCAACACGGCGAAACGCCACGGCTGCCGGTCATGGGCGGAGGGAGCCCAGCAGGCTGCCGCCAGCACTCGCTCCAGCACCTGGCGCGGCACCGGCTCGGGTTGAAACCGGCGAATGGAGCGGCGTTGCGCCAGCCAGTTGAGCGGCGCAGATCGCGGCAGCAGCAACCCCCGCAGGCTCTCGGCATTGGAAACATCCAGGGCGATCTGCATCTCTGCCTCGGTGCAGGCCACCAACAGCTTCACTTCCGCATCGCGCTCCACCAGGTCAACCGTCAACAGCAGCCCATCCAAAACGCGCTCCCCTCGCGACCCCAACCAGACATCGATGCCTTCGCCATCGCCCCCGCGTGTGCCTGCCAGGTAACCATAATCCAGGGGATACAAGAACTGCGGGTAGCGCGGGTGTGCTGAGCCTTTCGGACGGTCAATGACCAGCTCACAGTCCGCCAGCAAGCGATCGAAGTAATCCCAGATCTCTCCAGCCACGTTGTTCCTGCCCACGATCAGCGAAATAAGTCTTGTTCCTTTGGTCGCAGCAATTCCGCCAGGCATCCTTCGCGCAGCGCATACGGAAAACCGCGCGCGTGCACCGCCGGCGTGGCTTCTGCGGCCTGGCCCATCACCAGCGAGGCGGCGGCAGCCAGCTCATCGGCGGCGCCCACCTGGGTGATGCGCAACTGGTAGCCAAACAGGTCGGGTTGACCGCGCAGGTCGACCAGCCCCGGCAGTCCCGACAGGCCAATCGCCATGCCCACCGTGCCCATGCGCCAGGCGCGGCCGTGCGAATCGATGATCAGCACACCCAGCCGGCAGCCGGCGGCGGCTTCCAGGCGCTGGCGCAGCTCCTCCGCCGAGCGATCCGGATCCTCCGGCAGCAGCAGCACCAGCTCTTCCTGCGGGGTGCCCTCGCCCGCCACGTTGGAATGGTCGATGCCGGCATTGGCGCACACGAATCCCAGGCGGTGTTCGACGATGATCGTGCCAGGCCGGGTGCGCAAGACACATCTGCTCTCACGCAGGATCAACTCGACCAGGCGAGCATCCTTGTCAATTGCAGAAGCCAGCGCAATGGCGCGGGGCGAGGGCTTCACCTGCGCCAGGTTGACCAGGCGTCCCTCGCCCTTTGAGACAATCTTTTGAGCGACGACCAGCACATCGCCGTCTTGCAGAGCGAGATTGTTCTGTTGCAAGGCGCGCAAGATCATCTCGGCGAGGTCATCGCCGGGCTTCACCAATGGAATGCCGTGCAGGGCTGTCAGGGTAAGCGTCATGGGTTTATGCCGCTGTGCGCATCAGCGCGAGTCGATTCCCGTCACCGCGATGCTGGCCGTCTTCGTGCCGTAGTGCTTGTTCAGGCTGATCAAAATGGAGGTCAGCCCCTCCACCACCACCGCATTATCCAGCCCACCGGCGTAATAGGCGCGCATTCCCGCCGCCTGGGCCAGCGCCATCACCTGCTGGGCTGCCGGCAGGTCGTCGGAGCAGATCAAGACATCGGTGTCCATCGAAGCGCCCAGGTTCTTCTTGAGGGCGTGGGCAGGCACATTCTGGAACGCTGCCACCACCCGCACGCCTGGACCGAGCAGTTCTTGAGCCATCCGCCCTGCAGAGGGCGGCTCGGGCGGCCTGGGATCGCGAAAATCGACCCGCGCGGTGGCGTCCACCAGGATTTTACCCTGCAGCGCCTCCCGCAATCCTTCCAGGGCCGCCTGGTGAGCGGTGTGAACCACGGTCAATACTGCGATATCCGCCAGGCGGGCCGCCTGCTCATTTTCCATACCCTGGACAGTGGTTACGCCCAGCTTCTCGTTCAGCTCGCTGGCAGTTGCTTGCGCTTTTTCCGCCTGGCGCGAGCCGATGATAATGCGGTAACCAGCGTGCGCCCAGCGCATGGCCAGGCCTGGGCCTTCTTTGCCAGTGCCGCCCAGGATTGCCAGCACCGGCAGGGTTTTGTCTGAGACCATAGAAGATTTCTCCCGTTTGTTTGGTATCGCCCTAAAGTAACATTTATCCACAACCCAGGGATCGCGCTGTGGCAGGTTTGCGAGAGGCTTTGCTTCGCCCACGATGAACAGCGTGTGGTTGGGTCATCTTGGATCAGCGGGAACATAGCCGCGATAGCGTTCCCAGATTTGCGGCGCCAGCCGCCTGGCGCGCGCCGCGATTTCAGCCTCATCCAGCGTCAACAACTGGCGGTCGCGCATCAGCAGCTTACCCGCCACAATGGTGCTGGTGACCATGCTCTCATGAAAGCCAAAGAGGATATGCCAGGGCAGGTTATCGGCGGTCAGCGGTGTGAATGGGTGATAGTCCACCAGGATCAGATCTGCAAATGCGCCGGGGCGCAGCACGCCCAGCGGCGCTTCCGAGAAGAAGCGGCCTGCCAGGGCGGCGTTATTGTAGACTCCCATAGCGACGACATCCATGCCGTTCATGCGGCGCGGGTCGCCATGCCAGACTTTGTGCAGCAGATAGGCTGTTTTCCATTCCGTCCACATCGTGTGCGGAAATCCATCTGTCCCCAGGCAAACCGCAACGCCCGCCCGCAGCAGCGACTCGACTTCTGCCACGCCCACCGCATTGTTCATGTTGGAGCGCGGTTGGTGCGTCACCCAGCTACCGCTATCTGCCAGCAGTTGAATCTCGCGGGCGTCCACGTGCACGGCGTGCGCCACGATGGTGGAAGGTCCCAGAATACCATGCCGGTGCAGGCGGTCAACCACGCGCAGGCCGCTGCGCGCCAGGCTGTCGTACTGGTCAGCTTCGTGCTCCGCCACGTGGATGTGGAACGCCGTACCCCTGGGCGCCAGCTCCCGGCAGCGGTCCAGGGTCGCTTCAGAGAGCGTCAGGCTGGCGTGCAGGCCAAACGCCGCTCGCAGCCGCGGGTGGACGTGACCGGAGGCCTTCACGGCGCGCATGAAGCGCAAATTCTCTTCGATGCCAGCCCTGGCGCTATCGGCGCCATAGCGATCGGTGACTTCGTAGCACAGCACCGCCCGCAAGCCCGATTGCTCCACCGCCCCGGCGATCTGGTCCAGGGATCCTTCCAGGGCGTTGGGCGAGGCGTGGTGGTCGATCAGCGTGGTGGTGCCGTGGCGTATGGCATCCACCAGCATCACCTCGGCAGAGGCGCGCACCCCTTCTTCATCCAACGCCTGGTCCAGCGGCCACCACAACTTCTCCAGGATTTGCGGAAAATCCTTGGGCGCCGCGCCCGGAATTGCCAGCCCGCGGGCAAAGGCGCCGTAAAAATGCGTGTGAGCGCAGATATTGCCCGGCATGAGCAACTGTCCGCCAGCATCCAGCTTTTCCGCCTGCGGGTAGCGCTGCGCCAGCTCAGCTTCTGGCCCCATATCGGCAATGCGCTCACCCTGCACGTACAGCGCGTACCCGGGCAGCACCTGGTTGGGTGTATCCCATGTCACCAGGGTTGCATTGGTGATCAGCATATCTCCGCCTCCTGCCACTCTGCACACTGACTATCGATCCGAAAATGATTGGGGGTGTGGGGGTCCCCACCTTTCTCGAATTTTCGGGTGAGTTCTTAATCAATCGAAAACACTGTTCCAGGATGCATCATCGTAAGCGCGAAAGGCATCTTGGATCGTGCGCGGTGTGGTGCGATTCTCCGATAGATGCTCGGGGATCTCCTGCGGCGAGAAAAAAGCTGCCTCACTGGTTTCATCGCTCACCGCCAATTCACCGCCCAGCACCTGGCACAAAAACACCAGCTTGTAACTGTGGAACACTTCCAGAGGAGCCATGCGATTGGCATCGTAAACCCCAACCAATCGGTAGGCGCGCACCTGCAAACCGGACTCTTCTAAAACTTCGCGCTCCACCGCCAGGGAGGGCATGTCGCCGACATCGGCCCAGCCGCCCGGCATCGTCCAGCCGCCGTCGGCGCGCTCGCGCACCATCAAGAGCTTGCCATCTTCGATCACTGCGCCGCGCACATCCAGGCGCGGCGTAGCGTAGCCAATCTGTTCCTGGTAAATGTGCGCCAAAGGCTGCAAAGGCACATCGCTGTTCTCGCTCACCATTTCGGCGGCAATTTCTTGCAATCGCAAATAGCGCTGGCGTTGGAAATCATTCAACGCATAGTGCAAACCGGTCTGGGCCAACGCCTGGATCTGGCGCGCCCACTCCAACCAACGCGACAACCGTGTTTCCGTGTTCAATCTCCGCCTACCTGACCAGCCACGCCTGATTTGAGCGCTGTGGCGATCTGTTCCTGATCCACGGGCAGGCGATCGATGCGCACGCCCGTAGCATGGTAAATGGCGTTGGTGATCGCCGGCGTGGTGGGAATGCTGACGATCTCACCCACGCCTTTGGCGCCATAAGGTCCCGCCGCCACCGGGTGCTGCACAACGAACGAAATGATTTCGGGCGTCTGGGTGATGGAGGGAATGCGGTAGCGCGCCAGCCGGTCGGTGAAGATGCGCCCCTCCTCGACGATGAAATGCTCGGTCAGCGCATTGCCCAGTCCCATCATCACGCCGCCTTCCACCTGCCCTTGCAGCCCCAGGGGATTGATCGCCTTGCCCACGTCGTTGGCGGCGATCACGCGCAGCACGCGCACCTCGCCGCTGCGCCGATCGACCTCGACTTCGGCGGCCTGGACAGCAAACGAGAAGGCAAAGTGCATATCCCCGCCCTGACCCAGGGGATTGGTCTTGGGCGCCCAATACTCGTATGCGGCGCGCGGCTGGCGGCCTTCTGCCTGCATGAGCTGCACCACCTGTCCCAGGGGAATGCTGTGCCCGTTGACCTGCGCCAGCCCTTCCACAAAACGGATCTGCTGCGGGGGCAGGTCATACTTCTCTGCCAGGGTGGTGGCAATTGCCTCGCGCAGCGCCTGGGCGGCGTGCCGGGCAGCGTTGCCAGTGACAAAGGTCTGTCGCGAAGCCGTGGTCGGCCCGCCGTCGGGGGTCAGGTCGGTGTCCATCACCAACACCCGCACCTGGGAAGGAGGAACATTCATCTCCTCCGCCACGATCAACTGCAGCACGGTCACCAACCCCTGTCCCAGCTCAGCGGACGAAGTGCGCACTTCCAGCTCGCCGTTGGCGAACAGCTCCACTTCGGCGCCGGCCTTGTCCGGGGCGCCCCCGCCCAGGCCGGTGTTCTTGTAAGCGGCAGCAAAGCCCCAGGCGCGCACCTTGTGCGGATTGCCAGGCGCAGGCCGCGGCGCAAAGGGATCGCCGCCTGCCAGCCGGCGCATCTCGGCATCCACCCGCTCGATGCACTCCATCAAACCGACGCTCTCGCGCAGTTCCTGGCCGGTGTTGGTGATGCTGCCCACGCGCAGGGCATTCCGGCGGCGCAGCTCCACCGGATCGAGGTTCAACTCATGCGCCAGCATATCCATCATGCTCTCGATAGCAAACGCCGACTGGGTGACGCCGAAGCCGCGAAAGGCGCCCGCCGGTGGATTGTTGGTGTACATGGCATAGCAATCGGCTTTGGCATGCGGCATCTCATACGGTCCCGAAGAATGGGTGGTGGCGCGGGTCAGCACCTTTTCACCCAGCGAGGCGTAAGCGCCGGTATCGCCAAACAGTTCGGTTTCCACAGCCACCAGGCGCCCATCGCGCCTGGCGCCCATCTTGACCCGAATCTGGGTGGCGTGCCGCTTGGGATGCACCACCAGGCTCTCGTGGCGATCGAACAGCAGCTTGACCGGCCGGCCGGTGGCGTTTGCCAGCAGCGCAGCGTGCACCTGCCCGGCGATATCTTCCTTGCCGCCAAAGCCGCCGCCCATCAACTGCCCGATGACGCGCACGCGCTCCACGGGCCAGCCCAGGGCGCGCGCGACCTGCTCGCGGTCGGCGTAGGGGATCTGCGAACCGACATAGATTTCCATGCGCATCTTCTCAGCGCCGCTCGCCTCCAGCAGCGGGCGAGCGATGCAGCATTCCGGCTCCAGGAAGGCATGGTCGGTGGACGGCGTGTGGAAAGTGTGCTCCAGGATGATCTCCGATTGCTCGAAACCTTGCTGCACATCGCCTTTGCGCACCTTGATGTGTTTGAGCAAGTTGCCGCGCTCATGAAGCTGCGGCGCTTCCGGGCTCAGCGCTTGCACCGCGTTGGAGACCACCGGCTGCAGCTCGTAATCCACCTCGATCAACTCCAGCGCCTGGGTGGCGATCTGGCGCGTCTCCGCGGCAACAATAGCCACCGCGTCGCCCACGTAGCGCACGCGTTCACCCACGCCCACCAGGCTGGGCCAATCGTAGATCACCAGCCCATGATAGTGCTCGCCGGGGATGTCTGCGGCGGTCAGCACCGCCGCTACGCCCGGCAAGGCGCGCGCCCGAGAGGTATCAATGCGCTTGACGATGGCATGTGGTACACCAGCGCGTTTGACGCGCGCATGCAGCATACCCGGGAAGTGCAGGTCATCGGTGAACATAGCCGCCCCGGTGACTTTCTCGACCGCATCGGGACGCGGGCGCAGCTTACCCACCACCTTTTCCGAGCCGCCAGCTTCAGCCACCTGCGGCCCGCGCAGCCGCCCACCGCGCCGCGCGACCTGGGCGGCGTCCAGTATGGCGCGCTCGATGGTGGGATAGCCTGCACAGCGACACAGCGTGTCTTTGAGGGCGCGGCGAATCTCTTGCGAGTCTGGTTCAGGGTTGTGCTGTAGCAAAGCATAGGCGGTCATGATTTGTCCCGGGATGCAGTATCCGCACTGCACTGCGCCATGTTCGATGAACGCCTGCTGCAGAGGATGCAGCGCGTCGCCAGAGACTTTTGCCAGGCCTTCTATGGTGAGAATGCTTTTGCCCTCGGCTTTGGCGGAGGGGTAAGTGCAGGATAAAACCGGCTCGCCATCGACCAGCACGGTGCAGGCGCCGCACTCGGCCTCGTTGCAGCCGATCTTGGTGCCGGTCAGGCGCAGCCGCTCGCGCAGCAAATCCGAGAGCATCTCTCCCGGCAGAGCTTCAATCGTTACCTGTTTACCGTTTACCGTGAAGTTCATGAGGTTACCTCGTCAGCAAGCTACCGGCTCATTTCGTGCTGCAGGGCCGCCCGCTCCCAGGCGGCGTTCAGCGTATCTTCCAGCAAGACCCCGCACATGTGGCGGCGATAATCGGCGCTCGAGCGGTGCGGGCTGGTGCGAAAGCGCGCTTCTCCCAGTATGGCTTCGACAACCCTGGGAAGGAGCGCGGTCTCGTACGGGCGCCCCGCCAGGAGCTGCTCGGCGGCGCGCGCCCGGAAGGGGATAGGCCCCGCCGGGCCAATGGCAATGCGCGCCGCCTGGATAGTTTCCTGGCGGCGCTGCACCCACACGCCCATGTTTAAGATGGCAATGGCCACGCCCTGGGGGCGCATCACGCGGCGAAAGGCTGAACCCTCGCCCTCGGCGCGCAGCGGCAGGTAAAATCCGACCAGGATTTCTTCCTTGTGCGATAACGCAGAGCGCCCCGGGCCGCTGTACAGGGCCTGCATCGGCGCCCGGCGGCGCCCTGAAAGCGAAGCGATTTCCGCCTCGGCGCCCAGCGCCAGCAAGGCGATGGCGCCGTCTGCAGCGGGCAAGGCATGCCCCACGTTGCCGCCCAGCGTGGCCGTGTTGCGCACCTGCGGGCCGCCGATCAACCCGGCTGCCTCCTGCAGCGCTGCGGCGTGCCGCCCCACCAGCTCGGATTGCACCACGCGGCGCAGCGGAACCGCTGCGCCGATAAACAATTCGTCGGCGCGCTGCTCCAACTCCGCCATCTCGGGGATGGCGCTGACATCAACCAGCGTATCAACGGGGGAATGACGGCCTTGCTCGAGGTCCAAGAGGAGGTCTGTCCCGCCGGCGATCACCCGGGCAGGGCCTTGCGCCGCAGCCAGGGCTTGCAGCGCGTCTTCGATACTTTTCGCGAGGTGGTAATGTTGCCAGATGGTCATGGATCGGCGCTTCCTTTGCTGTTCGTTTCGAACGGCGGCGCTTTTCGACGGGCAAACACCGGGCCGGCTGCCCGACGCCGTCACAGCCAGGCTGTGGCGACCGCCGATCCAGGATGCAAATATTCTATCACGGTTAGCCGCGAGGCGAAAGTTGCTCGCCGCTGGGATAGCCGGGCTTTCCCTTTCACAGAGGCCGGTTTAATGCTATCATCGGCGCATGATTTTTGCACTGCTAGAGGCCATGCGGCCGCGCCAGTGGACCAAGAACGCGGTGCTGTTTGCCGGCCTGGTGTTCGACCGCCAGCTCCACCTGGGGAATCTCAGCGCCATACTGCGCACCTTCGCTGGTTTTGTCATTTTCTGCTTGCTTTCCGGCGTTGTCTACATCATCAATGACGTCTCAGACGTGGAAGCCGACCGCCGGCACCCAGAGAAAAAAAGGCGCCCGATTGCCTCCGGACGCCTGCCGGTGAACGTCGGGTTGGCGTTTGCTGGCCTGGTGCTGGCGGCAACTTTGCCAGCCGCCTACCTGCTCTCGCCGGGCTTCGCCCTGGTAGCGGCAGCCTACCTGCTGCTCAACCTGGCCTACTCCAGGTGGATCAAGCACATCCCGCTCCTGGATGTGCTCTCGATCGCCATGGGCTTCGTGCTGCGCGTGGCGGGCGGCGTGACGGTGATCCACGTGGCGCGCTTCTCACCCTGGTTGTATGTGGTCATCACCCTGGGCGCGCTGTACATCGGCTTCGGCAAGCGGCGCGCCGAGCTGGCGCTGCTGGCGGACGACGCCAACGCCCACCGGCGCGTGCTGGATGGCTACACCTTGCCGCTGCTGGACCAGTTCTTGAACATCGTCTCCAGCACCACGATCATCGCCTACAGCCTGTACACCTTCTCAGCGCCCAACCTGCCAGACAACCACACCATGATGCTGACCATCCCCTTCGTGTTGTACGGCGTCTTCCGCTACATGTACCTGATCCAGGTCAAGCACCGCGGCGGCGCGCCGGAAGAAGTGCTGCTATCCGATCGCCCGCTGCAGGCCACCATTTTGCTTTGGGGCTTAGCCGTGCTGATTATTTTGTACACCTTTCCCAAAACGCTCGCTGCCCCATGAGCGCGAATTGAGGCGCACGATGCCCGCCTTTACCGCCACTGCCCCTGGAAAGATCATCCTGTTCGGCGAGCATGCCGTGGTGTACGGGCAGCCTGCCATCGCCGTGCCAGTGCGCCAGGTGCAGGCGCGCGCCGTGGTGCAGGCCTTGCCGGGTGAAAAAGCGGGGCGCGTGCACATCCAGGCGCCAGCGATACAGGTGGATGCGCGCCTGGAAGATCTGCCGCCCGGGCACCCACTGCCCGCCACGGTGAGCGAAACGCTGAAGGAACTGCAGATCGAACGCCTGCCAGCTTGCTCGATCCGCATCACTTCCACGATTCCCGTGGCCGCCGGGCTGGGTTCCGGCGCAGCCGTTTCGGTGGCGCTGATCCGCGCCCTGTCTGCTTTCCTGGGATGCCCGCTGCCGGATGAGCGCGTCTCGGCCGTGGCGTATGAGATCGAAAAGCTGCACCACGGCACGCCCTCCGGCATCGACAACACCGTCATCACCTACGCCCGCCCGGTGTACTTCGTGCGCCAGCAGACCCTGCAGACGCTGGCGCTGCCGGCGCCGTTCACCCTGGTGATCGCCGATACCGGCGTCCCCAGCCCCACGTCGCTGGCAGTGGGCGACGTGCGCCGCCTGTGGCAGGCGCAACGCGGTTACTACGACCCGCTCTTCGAGGCTATCGGTGGGCTGGCGCGCGCCGCCCGCCACGCTCTGGAGAGCGGGCAGCCCGAGCTGCTCGGTCGCCTGATGGACGCCAATCACACCTTGCTGCAGCAGTTGACCGTTTCATCGCCGGAGCTGGATCGCCTGGTTTCGGCGGCCCGCAAAGCTGGCGCTTCCGGCGCCAAGCTGTCGGGGGGCGGGCGCGGCGGTAACATGATCGCCCTGGTGGGCGCGGACCGCGCCCCGGCGGTCAGCGCCGCGCTGCTCGATGCGGGCGCGGTGCGTACCATCATCACCCAGGTGGCGCCATGAGCACGCCCCCTCGCGCTCCGGGCAGTGAGCTGGTCTTCTTGAAACTGGGCGGCTCGCTGATCACCGACAAAGCCCGCCCGGCGATGGCGCGCCGGGAAGTGATCGAGCGCCTGGCAGGCGAAATCGCTGCAGCGCTGCGCCTGCAGCCCGGGCTGCGCCTGCTGCTGGGGCACGGCTCGGGCTCTTTCGGTCACGTGCCCGCCAGCCAGTTTGGCACGCGCCAGGGTGTGACCACACCGGCGCAGTGGCAGGGCTTCACCGAAGTCTGGCGCCAGGCGGCGGCGCTCAACCGCATCGTGATGGACTCCCTGGCAGCCAGCGGCTTGAACGCCATCGCTTTTCCCCCCTCAGCATCCGTCACTGCCCGGGATGGCGCGCTGCTCGCCTGGGAGATGCATCCGCTCAGCGCCGCCCTGCAAGCTGGGCTGCTGCCGGTGGTCTTCGGCGACGTGATCTTCGATACCGTGCGCGGCGGCACCATCTTTTCCACCGAGGACCTGTTCGAGCACCTGGCGCACAGCCTGCGGCCGCGGCGCATCCTTCTGGCGGGCATCGAGCCCGGCGTTTGGGCCGACTACCCCGCCTGTGCGCGCCTGGCAGAGGAGATCACACCGCGCAGCCTGCCGGCCATCCTGCCCTCCCTATCCGGCTCCCAGGCGGCGGATGTCACCGGCGGGATGGAGTCTAAGGTGCTACAAAGCATGCGCCTGGTGGAGCAGATTCCGGGGCTGGAGGTTTTGATTTTTTCCGGGGAGCAAGCCGGCCTGGTGCAGCAGGCGCTGCTGGGCGAGAGCCCGGGCACGCGGCTGCACAACCCCAGCAACCCATGATTTGAATATCCTCCGTTCGCCCGCCTGTCATTGCGAACCCGGCGCTTTCTGCCGGGTGAAGCAATCCCCCACTGGATGGGGGTTGCCACACCGGCCATCCATCGGGCGGGTCTTGGCGCCTCCCCACCTGGCGCTCTGGGCCTGCCATAATCCCACCCTCCCTGCCGCCCTCGCCCGCACAGACCCGCCCCTACCCATCCCCCACACACACCCTCCGTAGGGGCGGGTTTGCGCCAGCCACACCCCGCCGCCGTAACGCGCCCCGCTCAGGGCCTCCATCCCGCTCTATTGCGGCAAAAACCCGCCCCATCCCTCCCGCCGGTCACCTCGCGGGGCGGGTCTTGGCGCCGCCCCACCCAACCCCCTCCCAGCTTCCCCCAAAATGGCGTCTTTCGCCATTTTGGGGGAGGTGGCCGCAGGCCGGAGGGGGTAAGACTCCTTGTCATCCGTGCCACAATCTGTGCGCGCCTGCAGTTTACGTTATAATATTTCCCAACGATCTCCCTGCAGACACAGAAAGCGATAAACAGCATGTTCTACACCCGCCAGCAGCTCGAAGACCTGGAAAACCGCTCCCTGGCACCCTACGCCTGCCGCAGCCAGCAGTCCAAGGGTCGCGTCTACCCGGAAGATGAGCCTGAGTACCGCACCGCCTTCCAGCGCGATCGCGACCGCATCCTGCACACCACCGCCTTCCGCCGCCTGGAGTACAAGACACAGGTGTTCATCAACTACGAGGGCGACTACTACCGCACCCGGCTGACGCACACCCTGGAGGTGGCGCAGATCGGGCGCACCATCGCCCGCGCCCTGGGCGCCAACGAAGACCTGCTGGAAGCCATCTGCCTGGCGCATGACCTGGGTCACCCGCCTTTTGGGCACTCCGGCGAGGTCGCCCTGGCGCGCCTGATGAAAGATCACGGCGGTTTCGACCACAACAAGCAGTCACTGCGCATCGTCACCAAGCTGGAGCGGCGCTATCCCGACTTCCCCGGTCTGAACCTGACCTGGGAAGTGCGCGAGGGCATTGTTAAGCACGAATCGGAGTATGACATCTCCGACGCCAGCGAATACAACCCGGAGCTGCGCGGTCACCTGGAGGCGCAGATCGCCAACGTCGCCGATGAGCTGGCTTACACCGCCCACGACCTGGACGATGGTCTGCGCTCTGGCATGATCACACCGCTCATGCTGGAAGGCATCACCTTGTGGGAAATCCTGGTCAAGAGCGTGGATTGGTCCACACCCACGCTGGACGATCTCACCCGCCACCGCCTGATCCGCCGCCTGATCGGCATGGAAGTCACCGACCTAGTGCACACCACCCACCGCCGCCTGCAAGATAGCAGCGTGAAATCGGTGGAAGAGCTGCAGCGCCTGCCTTACAACGTGATTGGCTTCAGCGAGGATATGCACCGCCGCAACCGGCAGCTCAAGGATTTCCTGTACAGCAACCTCTATCGCCACCACCGGGTGGTGCGCATGGCAGTCAAGGCCGAGCGCATCATCAGCGACCTGTTTACGGCCTACTGCTCGGAACCCGCTATCCTGCCGCGCCACGTGCAAAGCTTGATCGATGATCGTGGGCTGGAGCGCACGGTGTGCGATTACATTGCCGGCATGACCGACCGCTACGCGGTGGATGAGCACAACAAGCTGTTCGATCCCACGACCAGACCCTGATAAAATATGGCCTTGAATGGAGAGGCGCAAGCCGTCTATTCAAGGCAGATATTATTTGAGAGGTAGCCATGAACGACCAGGTATATCTTACTGCTGAAGGATTGACCCGCCTGAAGGCCGAGTTGGCTGAGCTGAAAGGCCCGCGCCGGGAAGAGCTGGCGAAGCGCCTGCGCGCCGCTATACAGGAAGGCGATCTGTCCGAAAACGCCGATTATCACAAAGCAAAGGAAGACCAGGCTTTCCTGGAAGGGCGCATCCAGGAGCTGGAATACACCATCGCCAATGCTGTGCTGATCGACGAGTCGGATCGCAAGCGCGAGCGGGTGGAGGTGGGGGCGCGTGTCACGGTCCAGGAGGAGGACTTCGAACCAGAGACCTACCAGGTGGTGGGCGCCAAGGAAGCCGATCCGCGCAATGGGCGCATCTCGAATGAGTCGCCCATCGGCAAAGCCCTGCTCAACCACCAGGAAGGCGATACCGTCATCGCCCACACCCCTGGCGGGCAGCTCACCTTGAAAATTTTGCGCATCGAATGACCTTGGGGCCGGTCGCTGCCGGATCCCTTAAACAAAACGTGGCGCTGGCGGAGTGTTCGCCCGCGCCACGGCTTTTTATGCCGGCATAGCTACTTCTTCGACCAGATCGCCAGCTCGAGCGTCATGCGCTCGAAATAGCTGGATTCCGGCACGGCGCCGCTGCCGTAAGCCATATCCACGATGCGCGCCACCATGCGCAGGCTTTGTGTTTCCAGCACCAGCTCGGCGCCCGGTTCGGCCAAAATCGGCTCACCCTTGGCTGTCAGGCGCTGGCGGATACCCTCGTCCAGGAAGGCATGGGCGCTCATGGCAACCTTGGTCACCGTCTCGATATCATATTTATCGAACAGCCAGACCTCGAAGGCGGTCACTTTCTTCGGCTCGCCAACCCCGATCGTCTCCGAAACGCCCACCCCACACTCGCCCAGGAATTCTCCAGATGGGGCGTCAATGCTGAAAGAGTCATCGAACAAATCATCGCCCAGCTTATAGGTCGACATAAATTGCACGATGGGGGGCTCTTCCATGGAAGGGTAAACCGCCGTCGGTTTAGCTGCGCGACCGGTTCGGGCAACGCCGCCTATGGCCGGCTGCGTGGGCTTGAGCGAAGGCAGTTTCAACCCACCGGTGCGAAAACGATACAGCGCCGCCAGCCCAACCAGCAAGAACAGGGTCACCACGCAGGCGATGGGCAGCAGCGTGCCCAGCAGCCCGCCGCCCGCCGCTTCCTCTTCGACCGGCACCTCCGGCAATCCCACCGGCGCGCCGACCGCATTGCGGAAATCGGCGATGGCTTGTGGATTGAGATTGCCCGGGTTAGCCGCCACCACGTTCAACAGTCCCTCTGCCTCCAGGCCCAATTGCGCGAAGCGCTCCAGCGCCTGGTTGGCGTCCCGGTTCAAGGCGTACGAATCGATCGCCATGCGCAGGTAATCTTCTTTCAGGTCAGCGCGCAGCAGATTGATCGGGGCATCCACCCAGTCCACCGGGTTCAGCACCCAGGCATACAGCAGGCCGAGCAGCAGACCGATGATCAAGCCTGCCGCGCCCACGGCGATTGGATTATTGACCTGTTTGCGGATCAGTTCCATGTGATATCTCCCAACCAGACGTTGTGTAGATGACTTTCCTGTTAACAATCTTATTGTATAGGAATGTCAAGGTTTTGGCAATAAGGGTGCAAGAACTATGCCGTTTCCGAAATTTCATCGCTCTCTTTTACCAGTTCATCCAGCAGATACTGCTCCTCGCATTGCAGGCACTGGGCATGGCGCTTATCGGCTTGCACCAGCAAACCGCCGCAGGCGGGGCAGGCGACCGCCAGGGGGCGCTTCCAGGTGGTGAAATCGCAGTTTGGATAATTGGCGCAGCCGTAGAAAACCCGGCCTTTGCGCGTTTTTCGCTCCACAATTTCGCCGCCATCCTTGGGACAGCGCGCGCCGGTCTTCTCCAACCAGGCTTCGGTGTAGCGGCAATCGGGAAAATTGCTGCAGGAGATAAACTTGCCGTAACGACCCCAGCGGATCACCAGGTCGTGCCCGCACTCCGGGCAGGCGCGCCCGATCGGTTCCGGGCCGGTCTTCACCTCCGGCATCTTTTCTTCAGCACGTTGCACCTGCACAGAAAATGGATCGTAGAAGGCGCTGACGATTTTCACCCAATCGGCGTCGCCGGAGGCAATGCGATCCAGGTCTTCTTCCATGTGGGCAGTGAAATTGACGTCCACGATGTTGGGGAAATGCTCCGTGATCAGGTCATTGACCAGGAAGCCGGTCTCGGTGGGAGTGAGGCGCTTGTTGTCGCGCACCACGTAACCGCGCTGTTGCAGCGTGGAAAGGATCGGCGCGTAGGTCGAGGGCCGCCCGATGCCGTTCTCTTCCAGCGTGCGTACCAGGCTGGCTTCCGAAAAGCGCGGCGGCGGCTGGGTGAAATGCTGCTCGGGCAGCAGCTTTTGCAGGTGTTGCACCTGGTTCTCTTCCAAGCCGGGCGGTATGCGCACATTTTCCTCATCACCCTGGGCGTCTTCATCTTTTGTTTCTTCATACACCACCAGGTAACCCGGGAATTTTACGGTGGAGCCGGCGGCGCGCAGCAAGTATTCGTGAGCCTGGCCTTTACCGGTGACTTCGACCGAGAGCGTGTCGTAGACGGCGGCGGTAATCTGCGAGGCGACAAAGCGCTGCCAGATGAGCTGGTAGAGGCGGTACTGGTCGCGGTTCAGGTAGTCTTTCAAGCTCTCCGGCTGGCGCAACACGGAAGTGGGGCGCACGGCTTCGTGCGCCTCCTGCGCGCCGCGCGACCTGGTTTTGTACACCGGCGCCTCCGGCGGCAGGAACTTTTCGCCGTAGCGTTTACCGATGAACTGGCGCGCCTCAGCCTGGGCCAGCTCGGAGACGTTGGTCGAGTCGGTGCGCATGTAGGTGATCAAGCCCACCGCGCCGCCTTCGCCGAGGTCCACGCCTTCGTACAATGACTGCGCCAATCCCATGGTGCGCTTGGCGGTGTATCCCAGGCGACGAGAGGCTTCTTGCTGCAGCGTGCTGGTGGTGAACGGCGGGTTGGGGTTGCGGCGGCGCTCGCCGCGCTTGATGCGCGTGATGGTGTAGGCGGCAGCCTGCATGTCGGCAACCACCGGTTCCACCTGGGCGGCGCTCTTCAGCTCTGGCTCAGCCCCATCCAGGCGCGCCAGTTTGGCAACAAATTTCTCTTTACCGCCCTCGGGGCGCAGCTCGGCGGCAATCGTCCAATACTCCTCCGGCACGAAGGCCTGGATCTCACGCTCGCGCTCGACGATCAGGCGCAGCGCCACCGACTGCACCCTGCCAGCCGACAACCGACCGCGCACTTTGCGCCACAGCAGCGGGCTCAGGTTGTAGCCCACCAGGCGATCCAGCACGCGCCGCGCCTGCTGGGCGTCGACCAGCGCCATATTGATCTGGCGCGGGTGCGAAAAAGCCTCAGCAACGGCTGGCTCGGTGATCTCATGGAAAACCACCCGGCGCGAGAGCTTGGGATCGATCTCAGCCGCCTCCACCAGGTGCCAGGCGATGGCCTCGCCTTCACGATCGGGGTCGGTCGCCAGATAGATCTCTTCGGCTTTCTTCGCCAAAGCCTTCAGCTCTTTGACCACCGGGCGTTTTTCGTTGGGCACGCGGTATTTCGGGGCGAAGCCGTTTTCCACATCCACCGAGAGCTGCGAGCGCAGCAGGTCGCGCACATGCCCCACCGAGGCGCGCACGGTGTATCCCTTGCCCAGGAAACGCCCCACGGTGCGCGCTTTGGCAGGCGATTCAACGATCACCAGTTTGCCGGAGCGCTGGGAGGCTTTGATCTCCTCTCGCGTTGGCGCAGGGATGCTTTCGTGTGCTTCGCTGCGCCCCATGCGGTAGATGTTTGTGCCGCACACCGGGCACACGCCGCGCGTGGCTGGCGCCCCAGCGCTATTGTAGATGGCTTCGGGACGGCTGATCTCTCGTTTGGTCTTGCATTTGACGCAATAGGCTTCCACGTCGACCTCCTGTAAACACCGGTGCTCGCCGGTTAGATATACTCTGTTCCTTTTTTCTTGAGCTGGTCCACCACCTGGCGCACTTTTTGAGCCTGGTCTTTGCGGCACACCAGCAGCACGTCTCCGGTATCGACCACCACCAGGTCATCCACGCCGATGGTGACGATCAGGCGGTGCTCCTGGTTGACATACACCAGGGACTGGCGGGTGTCCACGCCGATATGCTCGCCGCCCATGACGATATTGCCGTGTTCGTCGCTCTCCAACACATCGAAGAGCGAATCCCAACTGCCCACATCGCTCCAGCGCAGATCGTCAGCGGGAATGACCGCCACCTGGCGGGCTTTCTCCATGATGCCGTAATCAATGGTCACGGAGGCAAGTCCATCCCAGACCTGCTGCACCACCTGTTGTTGGTCAGCGCTGCCCCATACCCGGGCAATTTTCTGCAGCCCATGGTGCAGCTCAGGCATCTGCAGGCGCATTTCTTCCAGGATGCGGCTGCACTTCCACATAAACATGCCGGAATTCCAGGTGTGATCGCCGCTTTCCAGCATCTGGCGGGCATGCGCTTCATCTGGCTTTTCTTTGAAGCGCAGGGCGCGATAGACCGCTTTGCCGCGATAGCTGCCCAGCGCCTCGCCGCGCTGGATGTAGCCGTAACCCGTGGCGGGATAGGTTGGCTGGATGCCCAGCGTCACCAGGTAATCATCCAGGGCCACGTCCTGGGCGGCTGCCAGCGCACGGCGGAAGTTCTCCTCGTTGCCGATGAAATGGTCCGAAGTGAGCACCGCCATGACTGCCTGTGGGTCGTGCTGCTGCAAAGCCACTGCCGCCAGGCCAATAACCGAAGCTGTGCCGCGCGGCATGGGCTCGATGATGAAATTTTCGACTGGGATTTGATCGCACTGCTCTTGCAGCTCTGCCGCCTGCTCCTGGATAGTGACCACAAAAATGCGCTCATAGGGGAACAGCCCCAGCAAGCGCTCCACCGAGGTCTGGAACAGGCTGCGCTCTTCCAACAGGCGCAGCATCTGCTTGGGACGCGCTTTGCGCGACAGGGGCCACAGGCGTGTGCCGCCCCCGCCAGCCATGATCACGGCGTAATAATGTTCATTCACCGGATTTTCTGCCATTATTCACCTGCCGAATAAGCAGCGCGGCTTTCGCCCACTGCCACGTAGTGCATACTACCAACCTGTTTCACCATGCCCTTCAATTCCATCATGGTCAACGTCGCGGTGACCTGCTCGATGGGCATGCCTGCCTGGGCGCGCAGATCATCCACATGCACCGGCTCGCGGCCCAGCAGCTTGATCAACTGCGCTTCGGTCGGATCGGAGGGCAGCGCCTGGCGCGCTTCACGCCGCTCCAGCCCCAGGGTTAAGTCCAACACTTCCAGGATCTCTTTTGGATCGAGCAGCGGCCTGGCGCCGTTCTGGATCAGCCGGTTGGTGCCGATACTCTGAGGAGCCAGGATGCTGCCGGGCACGGCAAACACATCCCGCCCCTGATCAGCGGCAAAACCGGCGGTGATCAGCGCACCGCTGCGCTCGCCGGCCTCGATGATCACCACCGCCAGGGAAAGCCCCGAAATAATGCGATTGCGCGGTGGGAAATTGACCCCATCCGGCGGCGTGCCAGGCGGGTAATCGCTGATCACTGCACCCTGCCCCTGGATGGCCTCGGCCAAGCGGCGATGCTCCGGCGGGTAGATGCGATCCACGCCGCTGCCCAGGACCGCCAGTGTGCGCCCGCCTGCATTCAACGCCGCCTGGTGGGCAGCGGCGTCCACGCCGCGCGCCAGCCCACTGACCACGCTGACGCCGCTGCGCGCCAGCAGGGAAGCGATCTCTTCGGTCACTTGCCGCCCATAGGCGCTCACCCGCCGGGTACCAACCACCGCCACCGCCCAATCGTCTTCCGGCTGGATGCGCCCGCGCACATAAATCACCGGTGGGGGCTGGTCGATCTCTTTCAGGCGGCGCGGGTAGCCTTCATCTTCCCAGGTCAGCACCTGGATGCCTTGATTCTGAATGCGCTCCCAGATGGCATCCAGGGACACTTCCGAGCGCACCTTCACCAGGCTCTCGACCAGCTTGCTGCTCAGTCCAGCGGCCTGCAACTCCCTGGCAGGCGCGAGCCAGGCGCGTTCGAGATCGCCAAATGCCTGCAGCAGGGCGCGCAAACGCACGGCGCCGATGCCTTTGACAAGGTTGAAACCAACCCAAAATCGTTTGCTGTCGCTCACGTGATTGACCTGGATGAGTTCCGTCCGAGAGTCTGCAAAAATCGGGGTGAGAATACCACACCCGAATCTCATCTGTCAATCCTGCTCGTCGTCTGCATCCTCCGGCAGCAAGCCCGGTATGGGGCGCACAGTGATCACCCCGGCCTGCAAATCGATACGCGGCACAAATTCCTCCACAATCGGGATGAGCGCCTGCGGGCCGAAGTCCGGGCGCACCACCAGCACATCGCTGGCGCCGCCAGTCTCCAGAATTTCGACCACCCGCCCCAGGCGGCGACCGTCTTCGGTCAACACCGTCAGGTCGAGAAGCTGATGGTGGTAATACTCCCCCTCCGGAAGGGCAGGCTGGTCACTTGCGCGCACAAACACAATCAGGTTGCGCAAGGCGCCGGCTTCTTCGGGTGTGTGGTAGCCATCGAAGGCCAATAGCAGGTGATTGTGGTGCGTGCGCCGGCTGCGAATGCGCAGGGGCAGGTGGTCGTCGCCCAGGTACACCTGCGTGCCCTTGCGCAGCCGTTCCGGAAAGTCGGTCAGGATCTCGAAAATGATCTCGCCTTTCAAACCGTGGGCTCGGCGCAGCCTGCCAACCGCCAAATACACAGGCTCGCCGGGCGAGGGCGAGCCTGTTGGCTGCGAGGTAGGCTGGTTATCGGAGCGCTCGCTCATCGCGGGTCTTCGACATCCAGTATGGCGCGTTTGCCATCCTGGGCGGCTGCCACGCGCAGCAGTGTGCGCATGGCATTCGCCACACGCCCATTCTTGCCGATCACGCGGCCCATATCTTCCTTGGCAACGCGCAGCCTGACGACAAACTGCCCGCCGCGCCGCTCCTGGACAACCTTCACCTGGCTTGGATCTTCCACCAGGGAGGTGGCGATAAATTCGATCAGTTCTTTCACTGCGTCCTCCCTCACTCAATCGCTCATTGCGCCGGCGCTAAAACAACCGGCAGGGCTGGCGGTGCACGATGGCAGGCGACTAGCGAGTGGCTTCGGTTTTCTGAGTGGTGTTGCGCGCTGCCTCGGCGGCTGCGGCCTCTTGCAGCAAGACTTCCAACGACTCGCCCTGTTTGAAGCGCTCGTAGCGCTGGTAGAATCCAGCCGACTTGAGCACCTGTTCGACCGAGTCGCTCGGCTGGGCGCCGTTCTTCAGCCATTGATACAGGCGATCTTCGTTCAACTGGATAGTCGCCGGGTTGGTGCGCGGGTTGTAAAACCCCAGGATCTCCAGGAAACGCCCATCGCGCGGGCTTTCCTTGTCAGCGGCAACGATGCGGTAGCTGGGCTGCGCTTTTGCGCCAATGCGGCGCAAGCGAATACGAACCATGGTTAATCTCCTTCGATATCTTTCTTCTAACGTATGCTCACCCGCAGGCTGCCAGCAGGAGGGGACGCTGAAGGGGGCGTCTGCCAGCCATGCCTGGAGAGGCGAGGTCAACCAAACAAGCGCGGCAGGCCGCGCATGCCCGATTTCTTAATGGTTTTGAACATTTTTTGTGCATCGCGAAACTGCTTCATCAGGCGGTTCACGTCCTGCACTTCGGTGCCCGAGCCGCGAGCGATGCGCCGGCGGCGGCTGGCGTTCAAGATATCCGGGCGGCGGCGTTCCGCCGGTGTCATCGAGTTGATGATCGCCTCGGTCATCTTGAGCTGCTTCTCGGCCTCTTTCGGATCCACCTGGCGGGCAAGCTGTCCCATGCCGCCCGGCAGCATCTCCAGCAATTGGCCCAAAGGCCCCATTTTGCGCACCTGGCGAAGCTGGTTGGCAAAGTCCTCCAGGGTGAACTCGCCCGACATCAACCGCGCCGCCTGCTCCTGGGCGGCTTTTTGATCCAGGGCTGATTCGGCGCGCTCGATCAGGCCGATCAGGTCACCCATGCCCAGGATGCGCGAAGACAGCCGTCCCGGGTCATAGACCTCCATGGCATCCAGCGCTTCGCCGGTGCCCAGGAACTTGATCGGAACGCCGGTGACGCTGCGGATGGAGATGGCCGCGCCGCCACGGGCGTCGCCGTCCATCTTGGTCAGCACCAACCCGCTCAGCGGTATGGCATCGCGAAAACCCTTGGCGATGTTGACCGCTTCCTGACCGATCATCGAATCGACCACCAGCAACGTCTCGGCAATCTCCACTTTGGAGCGAATGGCGCTCAATTCATCCATCAAAGCCTGGTCGAGCTGCGAGCGCCCGGCGGTGTCCAGGATCAAGACGGTGTAGCCGCCTTTCTTGCCCTGTTCGAAGGCGCGGGCTGCCAGGTCAGGCGGCTTGACGCCCTGCTCGAAGACCACCGGTACGTTCAAGCGCTCACCCAGCGTCTCGAGCTGGCGCACAGCCGCCGGGCGGTACGGATCGCACGCCACCAGCATGACGCGCTCACCCTGCGAACGCAGCAGGCGGGCGATCTTGCCGGCCGCGGTGGTTTTGCCCGAGCCCTGCAGACCAACCAGCATGACGACACGCGGCTTGGCGCCGGACAGGTTGAGCCGTTCTGGCTCGCCCAGCGTCTTGATCAACTCCTCGTTGACAATTTTGACCACCTGCTGGCCGGGATTCAGGGCGCGCGACACTTCGTGCCCCACGGCGCGTTCGCGCACGCGGGCGACGAAGTCTTTGACCACGGCGTAGTTGACATCCGCTTCCAACAGCGCCAGGCGCACTTCGCGCATCGCTAAGTCGACATCGGCTTCGGAGAGCTTGCCGCGGCGGCGCAGTTCCTTGAATACGTTTTCCAGTCGTTCAGTCAGGTTCTCGAACAAAGCAGTATCCTGGTTTAGGCTTAACCCATGCAAAAACCTGCAAGGCTGGGCGTCTTGCAGCACTGCATTTTAATGGCAATGGCGATTAAATGCAAGGATAGCGGTTTTATTGGGGCAAGGTCTTAACAAGCGTGCAGATGTCGCTGCGAGCTGCCGCAGGTTGCAACGTGACAGCCCACTTGCCAGCAAGGGGATTGCTTCAGCCAGCAAAGAACGCTGGCTACCCAATGACAGGCACGAATATCGACTCGATGCCAGGCGAATTTGTCAAGGCCGTGTTTCGCCGATGTTTGAATCATTTTCGTAACTTTATCCAGGGCTGTGGGGTTATTTATATGGCGCGGCTATCATCCATTTATTTTTCTGCTCGTTAATGCCACAGTTTGTCAGCGCTTTGGCGTGTATTTGAACAGGCGCTGCCTGTCAAGCACCCCACACCACACTCTATCCGGAGGACTTATGTCAAAAATTGTGCTCGTGACCGACTCTACCGCCGGTATCCCTGCTGAGCTGGTCGAAAAATATCATATCCAAGTCGCCCCTCAAATTCTGGTCTGGGGAGATAAAACTTACCGCGACGGTGTGGACATCAAGCCCGATGCGTTCTACGCTCGACTGGAAACCGAGAGCATTATGCCCACCACCTCGCAAGCGACCATCGGCGATTTCAAGCAAATCTTTACCCAGGCAGTTGAGCAAGGCGATCAGGTTCTGGCGGTGCTGCTTTCCAACAAACTATCTGGCACCATTGATTCGGCGCTGCAGGCGCGCGAGATGCTACCCGGTGCGCAGATCGAGATTGTCGACTCGCAAACCGTCGCCATGGCGCTGGGTTTCCTGGCGCTGCACGCCGCTCGCGCCATCGAGCAAGGCGCCAACCTGGCGGAGGCCAAAGCGCTGGTCGAAAAAGCACGCGCCAACGTGGGTGTAGTATTTGCCGTGGATACGCTGGAATTCTTGCACCGCGGCGGGCGCATCGGCGGCGCCAGCCGCTTCCTGGGCACGTTGCTCAACTTCAAACCCATCCTGGAAGTGCGCGGCGGCAAGGTGGAGGCGGTTGAACGCGTGCGCACGCGCAAGAAATCGCTGCAGCGGGTTGTAGAACTGGTCGAGGAACGAATCGGCGGACGCAAACCCGTGCGCCTGGCGACCCTGCACGCGGCTGCCCCCGAAGACGCCCAGGAGCTGCTCGACATGGCCTCCGCTCGTATCGAGGCGGTCGAAAGACTCTTCTCCGAGGTGAGCCCGGTGATCGGCACACACGCCGGCCCTGGTACGGTCGGGCTGGTGTACATGGCTGGTATGTAGACCGGTTGTTCATACAACGATCACATGCGGTCCATTTGCACTGAATGGGCCGCTTTGTTTTCGACCACGTGCTGCCGATCGAAATGCCATCCGCAGATTGCGCAGAATTTCGCAGGTAAGACAAGGTATTTCATACCTGTCTTCTGCGGATATTTCCTCACATGCGCCTTACGTTATAATAGCTCGCATCTCTGAGATGAGGCGCGACCCGTGAATCTGGAAATTCCCCACCTGGCTTTCTTGCCCGTCGATAAGCTGCTGATTCATGAGCGGCACGACAACCAGCGCACCCTGCCGCTCGTGCAGCGCATGCGCTCCAGCGGCGTCTTCCGCAACCCGCCCATTGTTACACCGCTCAGCGACGGCAGCGGGCGCTACATGGTATTGGACGGCGCCAACCGCGCCACCGCCCTGCGCCAGATGGGTTTCCCGCACTGCCTGGCGCAGGTGGTGCAGCCGGATGACCCCGGACTCAAGCTATACAACTGGAACCACATCGTTTGGGAGCTCAGCCCGCAACGCTTCCTGGATGGCTTGCGAGCTATTAGCGAGATAAGCCTGGAGCTGGTGCAGGACCGCCAGGCAAAGCCCGATCTGCACAGCGAATGCCGGTTGGCAATCATACAACTGCCAGGCGGCGAGGTTTATGCCGTGTGCTGCAGCGAGCAAAGCCTGCAGGGACGCGTCGCTGCCCTGAACGCCATCGCCGACAGCTATCGCGAGCGGGCGCGCCTGGACCGCACCAGCGCCGAGGACATCCTGCCGCTGGTCCACATCTACCCCAACCTGGGCGGTCTGGTCAATTTCCCCAATTTCAGCCTGCAGGATATCCTGGAGCTTGCCGCCCGGGGGGGCCATCTGCCCAGCGGCGTCACCCGTTTCACCATCGCGCCGCGCGTGCTGCACCTGAATTACCCGCTGGCCGAGCTCGAATCATCGCGCAGCGCAGAAGAGAAGAACGCTGACCTTGACCGCTGGATCAAGGATAAGCTGGCGCGCAAGCACGTGCGCTACTACGCCGAGCCGACCATTCTGTTCGATGAGTAGGATGCACGCCGTCGTTGGTACCCTGCTCGATCCTGTTTGAAAAAGCTGCCAGGCAGATAATCTCTAAGGGAAGCGCCTTACCCAAACCCCGCGCGCTGGCGTACCGGTGTGAAGTTATGGGTTGGTTCACGGGTAAGGCGCGCCTGGAGGCGGTGGATAAGCTGTTGTGCCGAGGACATCCCGGAAGGGTTCTTGAGTGGTCGGAACGGCAGTCAGGATCGGATAGGGCGTTTCGGTTGGCATGGCGCGCAAGGTTTGTAGCAGGCGCGTAGTGAATAGTAAGGGAATGAACCACTCGCGTGCTGTCTGGTTTCACCGCATTTGCCACGATTGTGAACCAACCTTCTTTATAGGCAAAACCAGGCTACGGACATAAGGTAAGCTCCTTGCCAGCCCGGATGTCCTGAATCATGCAGTCCTGCCGTTTTCCAGAAACATGTATAATGTCCTCTATGGACATCTTCTTCACCGATCCAACCGATATCCCCCTGCCACCGGAAGAGGTGCGCATCCGCAAATTCCTGGCCCAGCCCTGGGGCGACGGCGTGCGCGTCAGGATCTACCTGGAGCTGACGCCGTTTTTGAAGCGCCCCAACGGCGACATCGTGGTGCACAATGCCCGCGGCGAAGAGCTGGCAAATATCAGCATCATCGAAACCATGGATCCCAAGATGGAGTTCACCCTGCACCTGCGCGGCGCAGAGCGACTCGGCCCTTTCTCTGCTGCGGTCAGGATTTTTTACCTGGAGGAGTCGCCCGAAGGCGAAGAAACTCCGCCGGACCAAAGGCCACGCAAGGTGGTTGATCGCGCCGACCTGACCTTTGATTTCACCGAGCAAACCTGAACCGGATCGCCCTCCTGGCATGCTTCGTTCAAGATTCACCCTTCGCCGCCAGGTCGTAGGGGTGGGTCTATCACCGTCGGAATTCAAGCGATAACATGACAAACTTGACGCTCGTTGACCACCTGCAATGAAACATCTCCTGCGATTGCTCCCCTTCTTAAGACCCTACCTGCGCCAGGTAACTTTTTCCCTGCTCAGCCTGGCGCTGCTCACCAGCGCGCAGCTTGCCTTACCGACCGTCATCCAGCGGGTGATCGATGTCGGGTTGGCGCGCAGGGAAATCTCGTACCTGGTGCAGTCAGCGCTGGTCATCCTGGGGCTGGGTATGCTGGTCGCCGGGCTGACCTACACGCAGCGCATGCTCAACGAGTGGATTGCCGCGCACATTGGCTACGACCTGCGCAACCGGCTCTATGACCATATCCAGAGCCTGTCCTTCAGCTTCCATGACCGCGCCCAGACCGGGCAGCTCATCAGCCGCTGCATCGAGGATGTGCGCGCCGTGGAGCGCTTCACTGGCTTTGGCGTGGTCGACCTGATCAAGATGCTCTTCCTCCTGGCGGGCACCGTCTACCTTCTCGTCACGCAAAACGCGTCCCTGGCAGCCATCGCGCTGCTGCCCACTCTGCCCCTGGTTTGGATCACCACCAATTTTGGGCGCAAGGTCAGCAAGCTCTTCTTTGCTGTGGATAACGCCATGGGCGAGCTTTCTTCGCGGCTGCAGGAAAACGTCACCGGCGTGCAGGTGGTGCGCGCCTTTGCGCGTGAGCCATACGAGATCGAGCGCTTTCGCCGGGCAAACCGCAGCGTGTACGATGCTCGCGTGCGCGTGGTGACGCAGTGGTCGCGCGTTCTGCCCAGCTCACATTTTTTGGTCAGCCTGGGCACAATTCTCATCCTCTGGTTTGGCGGTCGCATGGTGCTGCAGGGTGAGCTGACGGTGGGGCAGATCGTGGCTTTCAACGCTTACATGCTCATGCTGGCAACGCCCGCCCAGCAGCTCACCTGGCTGGTGAACCTGGCAGGCGAGGCTACCGCCGGCGCGCAGCGCGCTTTCGAGGTGCTGGACCGCCAGCCGAAAATCCAATCGCCGCCCGCTGCGGTGAGGCTGCCAACCCTTTCCGGAAAAGTCGAATTTCGGGAGGTGTACTTTCGCTACGATGCGGATGACCTGGCGGCGCTGGAGGATATCTCGGTCACCGTGCAGCCCAACCAACTGGTGGCGCTGATCGGCCCAACCGGCTCGGGGAAGACATCGCTGGTGAACCTGGTGCCGCGCTTCTACGACGTCACCCAGGGCGCGGTGCTGGTGGATGGCGTCGATGTGCGCCAGGTCGAGTTGAAGTC
This sequence comes from Chloroflexota bacterium, assembly GCA_029265355.1. Lineage (GTDB taxonomy): Bacteria > Chloroflexota > Anaerolineae > Anaerolineales > UBA4823 > JAJUJL01. Next base: position 213,455 of record JAJUJL010000001.1, read on the forward strand.
GCTGCGCCGGCAGATCGGGGTGGTGCTGCAGACCTCGCTGCTCTTCTCCGCCACGATCCGCGAAAACATCGCCTACGGACGCCCGGATGCCAGCCTGGAGGAGATCATCGCTGCTGCCAAAGCAGCCCAGGCGCACGAGTTCATCCAGGAGATGCCGCAGGGGTATGAGACGCTGGTCGGCGAGCGCGGCGTCACCCTCTCCGGAGGGCAACGCCAGCGCGTGGCCATCGCCCGCGCCCTGCTGCTCGACCCCCGCATCTTGATCCTGGACGATTCCACTTCCAGCGTGGACACACGCACCGAGCAGCTCATCCAGCAGGCGTTGGATAACCTGATGCAAGGGCGCACCACTTTCGTCATCGCCCACCGCCTGTCCACCGTGCGCCGCGCCGACCTGATCCTGGTGATGGATGGCGGGCGCATCGTGGAGCGCGGCACCCATCGCGAGCTGCTGAACTCCGGTGGGCTATACCGCGAGATCTATGACCTCCAGCTCCGCGATCAAGAACGCTTCCGCTCCGAGCTGGAGGCGCTGTCCAGCAACGAGCCAACCGCGCGTCGCCTCACCGTGCGCAGCGAGGGCAGCCGCGGCCTGGGCGGATAAACTGCTGCAGAAGAGTAACTTATGGCGCAAGCAAGCTTGAGCATTTCCGACGACATTCAATACAAAAGCTACGATCCAAGAGTCGTGCGGCGCTTAATCGCCCTGGCGCATCCTTACCGCTGGCAACTCCTGGTTGCACTGGCGATGATGCTGGCCGCCACCTCCGCCGCAGTTGCCGGCCCCTATTTCGTCAAGATTGCCATCGATACGGGCATCGAAGCCAGGTCCGTGCCAGCCCTGGCCCAGGCTGTACTTGGCTATTTGCTGACGCTGCTGCTCCAATGGGTCTTCACCTATGGACGCATCCAGATCATGGCAAAAGCCGGCACTGCCATCATCTACGACCTGCGCAATATGCTTTTCGAGCATTTGCAACACCTGTCGCTCAATTTTTACAGTCGCTACAGCGTGGGGCGCGTCATCACCCGCGTGATGAACGACGTCGAAGTGCTGCGCGAATTCATCACCTGGGCTATCCTGGCAACGGCGCGCGATCTGCTGGCGGTCGGCGGTATCTTGTTGGCGATGATCAGCATGGACCTGCGCCTGACATTGCTGGCGTTGCTCGTGCTGCCGCTGATGATTGGCATCACCGCCATCTTCCGCAAAGCGGCGCGCGAGAACTACCGCCGGGTGCGCTCAGCGATCAGTTGGGTCAACTCGGTGCTGGCAGAGAATATCAACGGCATCCGCGTGGTGCAGGCTTTCACCCGCGAGGAGCACAATTACGCCTATTTTCAAAACGAGGTCAACCACAATCATAAACAAGCTGTGCTGCGCGCTGCTCGTGTGGCTTCAGCCTTCCCAGCCACCATCGAGCTGACTGGTTATATGGCCACGGCGCTGATCATCTGGCTGGGCGGTGTAGCCGTGCTAAATGAAACCGTCACGCCCGGCGTGCTGGTCGCCTTCATCCTCTACATCGACCGCCTGTTCACGCCGATTCGCGATCTCAGCCAGCGCTTCGATTCGTTTCAGTCGACGATGGCGAGCGGCGAGCGCATCTTCACCCTGATGGACGCGCCCGTGGAAGTGCAGGATCCGCCCAATGCTCGCAGCTTGCCGGCGCTGCGCGGCGAGGTGCGCCTGGAGGACGTTTCTTACCACTACCCGGACGATCCAGCTCTGGTGTTGGAAGGCGTCAATTTGCAGGTGGCAGCCGGGCAGACCGTGGCTTTGGTGGGCGAAACCGGCGCTGGCAAATCCACGCTGATCAAGCTGATCTGCCGCTTCCAGGACCCCACCTCCGGCAGAGTGCTGGTAGATGGCTATGATTTGCGGCAGGTGACGCAGCACAGCCTGCGCAGCCAGCTCGGTATCGTGCTGCAAGACCCCTTCCTGTTTTCTGGCACCGTGCGGGATAACATCCAGTTTGGAAGGCTGGAGGCGACCCAGGCCGAAATCGAAGCCGCTGCCCGGGCGGTGGGAGCCCACGATTTCATTGCCAGGTTGCCTCAGGGCTATGACACGCCCGTGGAAGAAGGCGGCCTGCGCCTGTCGGTCGGGCAGCGCCAGTTGATCTCCTTTGCCCGCGCCCTGCTGGCCAACCCGCGCATTCTGATATTGGATGAAGCCACCTCCAGCGTCGATACGCAGACCGAGCGCCAGATCCAGGCGGCATTGGCGCGGCTGCTGGAGGGGCGCACCGCTTTTGTCATCGCCCACCGCCTGTCAACCATCATCAACGCCGACCTGATCGTGGTCATCGAGGATGGGCGCATCGTCGAGCAGGGCACGCATGAGGCGCTGCTGGCTCTGGAGGGCGTGTATTACAACCTGTACCGGTTGGGTTTCGAGGACGAGCACTCAGCCTCGGGCAAACCTTGCAACATTGAAGAGTCTCCCAGGACTGCGGCATGATTGACGCTCCTATCTGACCATGCTAGAATGACTGGCATGGCGACGGATCGCCGCTTGTAGAAAACTGGGCGCAGATGCAACCCTCACCCGCCAAACCTAAAGTAACGCCTGCAGCCCGCAGCCGGCTGCGCCGCAGCTTGCTGGCGCTGATCGTGATCGCTGCGCTGGTCCTGGTTGGCGTGCTGCTGAGCAAACCGCAGGAAATCAGCCTCTACCTGCCGTGGGTGGAGCACCTGGCAGCCGCGGCCTCGACCCCTGCGCCGACGGTGCGAGCGTCGGTCACTCTGCTCTCTCCCACGCGCACCACCCGCCCCTCCTCCGCCACTCCGCCAGCCCCGGCGACCAGCGACGCTGGCAGCCCCTCGCCCACCACTTCTCCGCAGGCTGCAATTAGCGAGCTGCCTGGCACAGAGACCTCCGCCGCTACCGACGGAACGCTGTATCTCTCCATCCAAGAGGGCGGCTACCATCACCTGTTTGCCTACCACCCACAGACCCTGGCGCTGACCCGCCTGACAATGGGAAACTGGGACGACCTGGCGCCCGCCGCCAGCCCAGATGGCAGCCGCCTGGCGTTTGCCTCCAACCGGGATGGCGCCTGGGATCTTTACCTGCTGGAATTGGAGAGCGGGAAAATCCAGCGCCTGACGCACACCACCCAGTACGATGGCGCCCCCTCCTGGTCGCCGGATGGGCAGTGGCTGGTTTATGAATCTTATGTGGTGGAACAGCCCACCTCCGCCGAGCTGACCGCCACGCCCACCCTGCCCTCCCCCAACCTGCCCGACGTCACCCCCACTTACGCCCCGCCGCGCCAGAGCCTGGAAATCTACATTCGCCCGGCAGACCCGGCTGCCGATCAGCCGCCCATCCGCCTGACCGATCATGCCGCCGCCGATTACGCCCCTGCCTGGTCGCCAGCAGGACGCCTGATCGCCTTTGTTTCCAACCGCAGCGGCGATGATGAGATCTGGATCGCCGACCTGGACCGCGTCGATGACCGCTTCAGCAACCTGAGCCGCAGCCCGCGCGCTCGCGACCGCTTCCCTGCCTGGTCGCCGGATGGACGTCGCCTGGCGTGGTCCTCTTGGGATGAGAGCCTGGCAGAAATCGTCACGCTGCAGATCGATGCGCCGGGTTCGGCGCTGCGCCCGCTGGGCGCAGGCAACCGCCCGGTTTGGAGCCCGGACGGCGAGTCCATCTTTACCGGGCTCGCCGCGCCCAACCGCAGCTACCTGACCGGTTATAGGACAAACGCCTCTGGGCTTGCGTTGCCGCCCCTGGCCCTTTCGGGGGAGGTTTCAGGCATCACCTGGAGCCCCCGCGCCCTGTCCAACGCGCTGCCCGCCTGGGTGCAGGCTGTTGCCCGGCAGACGCCCACACCTGCCTGGCAAGTCGCCATCACACCCGTCGCCGAGGTGCCCAACGGCCGCCAGCGCGTGGTCACCCTCCAGGATGTCGAAGTCCCGTATACCCTTCTACAGGACCTGGTGGATGAATCCTTCCAGGCGCTGCGCCAGGAGAGCGGGAGACGCACCGGCTGGGATTTCCTGGCCAACCTGGAAAACGCCTTTGTGCCGCTCACCTCCCCCCTCTACCCTGGGCTGCAGGGCGATTGGCTCTACACCGGGCGCGCGATCGCCGTCAATTCCCTGCCAATGAACGCCAGTTGGATGGCCGCCGCGCGCGAAGACTACAACGGGCAGACTTACTGGCGCATCTACCTGCGCACACGCTTCCAGGATGGCACCCAAGGTCGCCCGCTGTATGACCTGCCCTGGAATTTCAACGCCCGCTTCTCCGGCGACCCGCAAGCTTACGAGGCCGGCGGCGCGCCAGCGCAATCGGTGCTCTCCGGCTACTGGGTGGATTTCACTGCCCTGGCGCTGGCTTACGGCTGGGAACGGCTGCCAGCGCTCTCCTCCTGGCGCTCAGCCGTGGGCGCGGCGCGCCTGAACGAATTTGTGCTGCGTGATGGGCGTGACTGGCTGGCAGCCATGCGCGAAATCTACCCCGAAGCCGCCCTGGCGACGCCCACGCCGGTTCTGCCGCCCACCTTCACCCCCACCGCCACCCGCCGCCCCACCTGGACGCCGACCCCCACGCGCACGCCCTGGCCAACGCGCACCCCCACACCCACCCGCACACCCACGGTGACGCGCACGCCGACCCGCACCTCGACCAAGACACCTGCCCCCACCGCTACCCCGTGAATATGCTCCGCCGATGGAAGCCTCACTTGCTGCTGTGTTTCATACTGGCTGCCTGCCAGCCGTTGGGTATTCGCTCACATCCGCAAGCCTCCCCGCCGGTAAACGAAGGCGGCGCCAGCGCTCGACAGGATCAAGCAGCGCTTCTCACCGCATCACCGGTGACCATGGAAACTGGCCCCACCCCGGTCGTCGCTGGGCAGTATTCGACCGAGCAAGGAGAGACTTTACCCCAACCCTCGCCGCTGCCCGCGCCGGATAATGCGCCTGCTCAGTCCCCTGAGTTGCTGCGCTTCGTTTTTCCGACTCCCGGGCCGCAACCCGTCTCAGCCTGGCGTCCGCCGCTGTATTCCACGCCCTGGGCGCCCACGCCCTACGATCACTTTTTCTTTTCGCGCCCCATCGCGGCCAACGAGATCAACTGGCCCTTGGCCGACTACCGCTACGGCGGCATCTTCCTGCCCGAAGTGGTGCACACCGGCATTGATATCCCCTCCCGGGTAGGCACACCCGTGCTGGCAGCCGGCGCTGGTCGCGTCACCTGGACCGGCTATGGCCTGTACCGCGGCGTGGAAGACGAAACCGATCCCTACGGCCTGGCGGTTGCCATCAAGCATGATTTCGGTTACCAGGGAAATACGCTCTTCACCGTGTATGGTCACCTGGAGCGCATCGATGTGCTGTTAGGGCAACACGTCGAAGCTGGTGACCAGATCGGCTTGAGCGGACAGACTGGAAAAGTGACCGGTCCACACCTGCATTTCGAGGTGCGCGTTGGGCGCAACAACTATTTCGTCAGCCGCAACCCAGAGCTGTGGCTGGCGCCGCCCCAGGGTTGGGGAGTGCTGGTCGCCCGCGTTCAAGACAGCAACGGCGACCTGCTGCACAGTCACACCGTCAACGTGATGCTGAAATCCACCGGGCAAACCTGGGCGGTGAACACCTATGGCAAGGGCACGGTCAACAGCGACGATTACTACCAGGAAAACCTGGTGCTGGGCGACCTGCCTGCTGGAGAATACGTGGTCTGGCTGCCATTCGAAGGCTCGACCTATGACCTTGAGCTAGAGATCAAACCGGGTCTCGTCACCTATTTTACCTTTCGCGGCAAAAGGGGCTATAATACCAATCTGCCGCCGACCCCTGGCGCTAAATTCACCCCCCCTGTCCCGGCAGGCTCGGCCACCCCTTGACACTGCGAACATATGTGCTAAAATCATTGAGGATAATTTTTGTGGGGTTCGTGAGCGGGCAGAGCCGGTTCACATCCCATAGAATGGACTTAAACCATCAGGAGCAGACATGGCGCGGAAAAATACCCCCTCCACCCCCCCTCAGAGCGACGGCAACGACGCGCGCTCGATCGCTTTGGAAAAAGCCCTGGGCGATTTGAGCAAACGCTACGGCGATGGAACCATTATGCGCCTGGGCGATGCGCACAACTTGCGCGTCGAGGCTATCCCCACCGGCTCGCTCTCGCTGGATATCGCTCTGGGCGTCGGCGGTGTGCCACGCGGGCGCATCACCGAGATCTATGGCCCGGAATCCTCCGGTAAAACCACCATCTGCCAGCACATCGTCTCCGAAGCCCAGAAATTGGGCGGCACTTGCGCCTACATCGACATGGAGCACGCCCTGGATCCCAGTTACGCAGCCCGCTGCGGGGTTGATATCGACAACCTGCTCATTTCGCAGCCCGATACCGGCGAACAGGCGCTGGAGATCGCCGAGACGCTGGTGCGCTCCGGCGCGATCGACGTGGTGGTGATCGACTCGGTAGCAGCGTTGGTGCCGCGCGCTGAAATCGAAGGCGATATGGGCGATTCCCCCATGGGCATGCAGGCCCGCCTGATGTCGCAGGCGCTGCGCAAGCTCTCCGGCGCCATCAAACAAACCAACACCGCAGTCATCTTCACCAACCAGCTGCGCCAGAAGATCGGCGTGATGTTCGGCAACCCCGAAACCACCACCGGCGGCATGGCGCTCAAGTTCTACGCTTCGGTGCGCCTGGATGTGCGCCGCATCCAGCAGATCAAGCTCGGCCAGGAAATCATCGGCAACCGCACGCGGGTGCGCGTGGTCAAAAACAAGGTCGCCCCGCCCTTCCGCACCGCTGAATTCGACATCATGTACAACGAGGGCATCTCCAAGATGGGCGACTTGCTGGACCTGGCCACCTCCCTCGAAATCATCAGCAAGCGCGGCTCCTTCTTCTCTTACGGCGATGTGCGCCTGGGCCAGGGTCGCGAAAACACCAAGGAATTTCTCAGCCAGAATCCAGACCTGGCAGAAGAGATCGAGATCGCCGTGCGCGAGCAGGCTCTCAGCGGAGCAATGCCACTGCCACTGAGCAGCGGCGGCGGCGGTGATGATGGGGATGTGGAAGAAATCTAGAATCCAGGGCAGCCTGCTAATGGCTGCCCTGATTTTGCACCTTGCAGCCTGCCAGGGATGGCCAGAGCGCGCCTCCCCACAACCAGACACCTTCTATATGCCCTCCACGCCAGCCATCCAGCCCATCACACCGCTGGCAGCTTCCGCCGGGCTTAGCGCCACTCCTGCAGCGCAAGCCGTAGCCTCACCCACGGTGGATCTCGCCCCGACTGCCACGCCTTTCTGCACGCCTGGGCTGACGTACCAGGAAGACCTGTCGATCCCGGATGGCTCGGTTGTCGCGCCGGGCGCGCTGCTGGATAAGCGTTGGCGGGTGCTCAACAGCGGCACTTGCAATTGGGATGAGCGCTATCGCCTCAAGCTGGTAGCTGGGCCGGCGATGGGCAGCTCTGCCGAGCTGGCCCTCTACCCGGCGCGCAGCGGCGCGTCGGCTGACATCCGCCTGCTTTTCACCGCTCCGCAAGAAGCTGGCGCTTATCGCAGCGCCTGGCAGGCGCATGATCCCACCGGGCAGCCGTTCGGCGACCCGATTTTTATCGACATCATCGTTGTCGTGCAATAAAAAAGGGGGGTCTGGAAAGCGCAAGCGCCCACCAGACCCCCGCTATCGTCCTACGTCCCCTCTTCCCATGAATTCAAGTAGCGCACCTGCTCCGCGGTGAGCGTGTCGATCGTCACGCCCATCGCTTGCAGCTTGAGACGGGCGATCTCGCGGTCGATCTCTTCGGGCACGCCGTACACCTTGCGCTGCAGGTTTTTCGCGTTGCGCGCCATGTATTCGGCTGCCAGGGCCTGGTTGGCAAAGGACATATCCATCACGCTGGCAGGGTGTCCCTCCGCCGCCGCCAGGTTGATCAGGCGCCCCTCGCCCAGCAGGTGCAGGCGGCGCCCGTCGCGCAGCACGTACTGCTCGACGAACGGGCGCACCAGGCTTTTTTCCTCAGACATCGCTTCCAACGCCGGGATGTTGATCTCGACATTGAAGTGCCCGGAGTTGGACAGGATGGCGCCGTCCTTCATCACCTCGAAGTGCTGCTTGTCGAGCACGTTCAGATCACCGGTCACCGTGCAGAAAATATCGCCGATGCGCGCCGCCTCTTCCATTGGCATGACGCGGAAGCCATCCATCACCGCTTCCAGGGCGGGCAGCGGGTCGACCTCGGTCACGATCACATTGGCGCCCATACCGCGCGCCCGCGAAGCCAGGCCGCGCCCGCACCAGCCGTAACCGGCCACCACGAAAGTCTTGCCCGCCAGCAGGATGTTGGTGGCGCGCACGATGCCATCGATGGTGGACTGCCCGGTGCCGTAGCGATTGTCGAAGAAGTGCTTGGTCATAGCGTCGTTGACCGCGATCACCGGGAACTCCAGCGCCCCGTCAGCCGCCATCGCCCGCAAGCGGATGACGCCGGTGGTGGTCTCCTCGGTGCCGCCCACCATGTTCGCCAACAGCTCGCGGCGCTCCTTGTGCAGCGTGCCCACCAGGTCGGCGCCGTCGTCCATGGTCATGTGCGGTTTGTGGTCCAGGGCAGCGTGGATGTGCCGGTAATAGGTCACGTTGTCCTCGCCCTTGATGGCAAAGACCGGAATTTCATCGTGGTTGACCAGTGAAGCTGCCACATCGTCCTGGGTCGAGAGCGGGTTGGAAGCGGTCAGCACCACATCGGCGCCGCCGGCTTGCAGCGTCTTCATCAGGTTGGCAGTCTCGGCGGTCACGTGCAGGCAGGCGGAGATGCGCATACCCGCCAGCGGTCGCTCCTTGGCAAAGCGCTCGCGGATCAGGCGCAGCACGGGCATCTCCCGCTCGGCCCAATCGATGCGCCGGCGACCGCCCTCGGCCAGCTTGCTGTCTTTGATATCGTATTTATCCATCCGATTCTCCTATAATTTTCGATATGATAACAGGTTGATCCAAGCAGGCTCCCAGTCTCATCCTGGGCAAGTTGTCATGCAGGGAGCCTGTGACAAAATGACCTGTCGTCCTGAGCGAAGCAAAGGAATTCCAAAGACTCTTCGCCACGCACAGAGTGACACAATTAGCTTTCTTTCCCGACCGCGATCAGCGTGCGGAGTTGCTCGTTCTCGCCAAAAACCTCCCGGTAGCGCTGGGTGAACTCCTCGAGCGTGTAGGCGTGCCCCTGCGGACCCTGCTGCTCCAGGCAGTAGGTCGCTGCCAGCGCGCCCATGCGCCCGCAAGTCTCCCAATCCAGGCCCAGGCTGTAGGCAAACAGGAACCCACCACGGAAGGCGTCGCCCACCCCGGTGGGGTCGATGATGCGCTGCGGCGGCACAACCGGTATATCGATCTCATTTCCACCGGCAAAGACTGTCGCACCCTGCTCGCCGCGCGTCACGACCATGAAGCGCACCTGCTCCAGGATTTGGGCGGCGCCCATGCCAGTCATCTTCTGCACCAGCGCGAATTCGTAGTCGTTGACGAACAGCGCCAGCGCCCCCTCGATGCCATTGCGCAAGTCGTCGCCGGTCAGGCGCACGATCTGCTGGCTCGGATCGTACAGGTAGGGCAGCCCCAACTCATGACATTCGTCCACATAGCGCTTCATCGCCTGCGGGTCGTTGGGCGAGATGACCACCAGTTCCGGGCGCTCTCCATCCAGCTCTTTCAAGGAAAGCTGGGAGGCGTAGGCCATCGCCCCGGGATAGAAGCTGGCGATCTGGGCATTGGAGCGGTCGGTGTTGGCAAAGAAGGAAGCGGTGTACACGCCTGGCACAACTTTGGCCCACTGCGTATCCACGCCGCGGCTTTCCAGCCACAGGCGGTACTCTTCGAAGTCTTCGCCCACGGTGGCAAACAGGCGCGGTTTCTTGCCCAGCAGCGCCAGGGTATAGGCGATGTTGGGGGCGTTGCCGCCGCGCAGGCGCACCATCGACTCCACCAGGAAAGACAGGCTGATCTTATCCAGTTTCTCCACCAGGATATGATCGCGGAAATTTCCTGGAAAGGTCATCAGGTAATCGTAAGCCACGGAACCAGTCAGAAGAATACTCATTGCTCATTTCCTTCCACGCTCAACCAGCCAGCTTCCCCGCAACTGCCGCTCGCAAGCTGCTGGAGTACGGCGGTCGCGCAATGCCGTTTTCGGTGACGATCGCTGTGACCAGGCGATGCGGTGTGATATCGAAGGCCGGGTTGCGCGCCGTTGCGCCCGCCGGAATCACCGCCTGCCCACCCACCTGGATGTTCAACACCTCGCCCGGCTCACGCTCCTCGATGGGAATCTGCTTTCCCTCCGCCAGGCTGAGATCTATGGTCGAGGTTGGCACCACGGCGTAAGCTGGCGCCTGGTTGTCGTTTGCCGCCAGCGCCAGCATGTAAGTGCCGATCTTGTTGGCCACGTCGCCGTTGGCTGCCACCCGGTCGGCGCCGAAGATCACCTTGTGCGCCTGCCCGGTGCTCAAGAAATAGCCGGCCGCGCCGTCGCTGATGATGGCATAGGGAATGCCGTACTGTTCCAGCTCCCAGGCGGTCAGGCGGGCGCCCTGCAGACGCGGGCGGGTTTCGTCCACCAGCACGTGGATGCGCTTGCCCTGCTCGTGGGCCATGCGCAGCACACCCAGCGCCGTACCCCAATCCACCGCTGCCAGCGAGCCGGTGTTGCAGTGGTGAATCACAGTGTCGCCGTCATCGATCAGCGCCGCCCCGTGTTCCGCCATGCGCTTGTTGATCGCCACATCCTCTTCGGCGATGCGCAGCGCCTCGTCCAGCACCGCCGCTCGCAGCTCATCTGCTCCGCCTTCGGTTTCCTCGGCAACTTTCAACGTGCGCTGCAGCGCCCAGCCCAGGTTGACCGCCGTGGGGCGGGACTGGCGCAGCACGCCGGCAGCCTGCTGTAAATCGTGCAGCAGCGCCTCTCGTGCGGTCGCACGGGATCGGCGCGCCGCCAGCGCCAGCCCGAACGCCGCCGCCGCGCCGATGGCGGGCGCGCCGCGGATCGCCATCTGGCGGATGGCGTCAGCGACCTCGCGGTAATCCCGCAGAGCGAGATAGTGCAGCTCACCCGGCAGCAGCCGCTGGTCGATCAGGTGGACTTCATCTTGTCCGGAATCCCAGTAAATCGTGCGCATGGCATCAAAAGACGCCCTCAGCGGAGAGCGTCGGCGGTGAAAATCAGTGTGAGTTTAACACGGGTAATGAGGTTTGTCAAAGGAATCGGGTGCACAGGTGTAGTGTACCCCGAAAACCGGAGAGACCCCATAGGGATAGGGTAAGATACCGCAAAGCGGAGTTCCAGGCCGCCTGTTGGCGTCACGACCGAAGGCAGGCACTCCCCAGGCAGGCTCGATTTTTTTCTTGCTTTTTGGGTGCACCACACACGATTCATTGACACCTCGCCTTGCCTGTTGTATAGTCACGTTATGTCACGCACACTGCTCTTGCCTATCCTGGTGCTTGCCCTGGCCGCGCTGGCATGCAACGCCGCGCAGCGGCTGCCTGAATTCAACCTCAACCCCACGCCGCAGCCCACCCCCACCTATACGCCGCTGCCGCCCACGCCGACCCCAACAGCCACGCCCACCTCCACTCCCACCCCTACACCCGAGCCCGGGGCGCGCATCCACAGCGGCGACCAGGCGCGCTTTGCCGGCGATTGGGAGCTGGCAGTGCAGGAATATACCGTAGCAATGGACTCCGCCCAGCAGCCTGAGATGCAAGCCGCAGCCATGCTCGGCTTGAGCCGCACTTACCTGCAGGCGGGAGATTACGTTTCGGCTGAAAGCTGGTTGCAAAGATACCTGGAGCAGATTAGTGATCCAGTGCTGCAATCCTATGCATATTTCAGCCTGGGACAGGCGCTCAGCAGCCAGGGGCGCTACGCCGAAGCCGCCGACGCCTACCTGGAATACCTGACCCGCCGCCCGGGCGTGATCGATGCCTACGTGCTCAAGCTGCGCGCCGACAGCCTGTACGCCGCCGGCGATTACGGCGGTGCGGCTGCCGATTATCGCGCCGCGGCGCAATCGCCCAGCTTCCTGAACGCCGAGCAACTCCAGATCCTGACCGGGCGCGCCCACGCCGCCGCCGGCGACTATGGCACCGCATTGGGCATCTACCAGCAGGTCTATGAGCAGTCCAAGAGCGATTTCACCCGGGCGCAGATGGACTTGCTAATGGGGCAAGCCTACACTGCGCTGGGGCAGATCGAGCAGGCTTACCAGGTCTACCAGGACGCGGTAAACAACTACCCCACCGCGTACGATTCCTACCAGGGGCTGCTGGTGCTGGTCAACAACGGGATACCGGTCAATGAGCTGAACCGCGGCATCGTCGATTACTACGCCGGCGAGTACGGTGTGGCAATCGATGCTTTGGATCGCTATTTGCAAGGTGCGCCCAGCGACCCAGGGGCTGCGCTCTATTACTATGGGCTGGCGCAGCGCGCCCTGGGCAACTTCGCCGAGGCGCTCGACCGCTGGGATAAGGTCATCCAGGCTTTTCCCGACCACCGCTTTTGGGACGACGCCTGGGAGCAGAAGGGCTATACGCAGTGGTTTTACCTGGAAGACTACGAGCAGGCCATCGAGACGCTTTTCTCCTTCACCGCCGCCGCACCCGCTCACCCGCGCGCCGCTGAATTCCTGTTCGATGCCGGGCTGGTGGCGGAGCGCAACAATCAGTTCGAGTTGGCTGCCGCCCTCTTCCAGCGCGTCGCTGATGAATATCCCTCCGACGAACGCACACCGCGCGCCTTGTTCCTGGCTGGCCTAGCCCACTACCGCCGCGGCGATTACCCCGCGGCGCTGACCGCCCACCAGCGCTACCTCACCGTGGTTGCCAGCCCGGGCGACCGGGCGGCTGCCTTCCTGTGGATGGGAAAGTCACAGCAGGCGCTGGGCGACGCCTCCGGTGCAGCCTCTTCCTGGGAAATCGCGGCTGCCACCGATCCCACCGGCTACTACAGCGAACGCGCCCGCGACCTGCTGCGCCAGCGCCCCCCCTTCGAACCGCCAGCAGACTTCGACATCGGCGTAGATTGGGCAACCGAGCGCCTGCAAGCTGAAGAATGGCTGCGCGCCACCTTCGCACTGCCGCCCGAGACCGACCTGTCGTCGCCAGGCGCGCTGGCGCAAGAGCCGCGCTTCACCCGCGGCAATGAGCTGTGGGAGCTGGGCCTCTACGAGCTGGCGCGCACCGAGTTCGAGAGCCTGCGCCTGGACCTGCAGACAGATGCAGCGGCTTCCTATCGCCTGGGCAACCATCTGCTGGAGCTGGGCCTCTACCGCAGCGCCATCCTCTCCCTGCGCCAGGTGCTCAACCTGGCCGGTATGAGCGACGCCACCACGATGAACGCGCCGCCCTACTTTAACCATGTGCGCTTTGGCACCTTCTTCTACGACTTGATCCTGCCCGTTGCCCAGGAATTCAATTTCCACCCGCTGTTTTTACTGAGCGTGGTGCGCCAGGAGTCGGCTTTCGAGGGCTTCGTGCGCTCCACCGCCGGGGCGCGCGGCTTGATGCAGATCATCCCCGCCACCGGCAGAGAGATCGCCCAAAAGCTGGACTGGCCCGAGAATTATTCCGATGAAGACCTCTACCGCCCAGTAGTGAGCATTCGCCTGGGCGCCAGTTACCTGGCGGAATGGCGCGACCGCTTGAACGGAGATATGTATGCTGCCCTGGCGGCCTACAACGGCGGGCCGGGCAATGCTATGAGCTGGCAGGCGCAGGCCAATGGCGATCCGGATTTATTCCTGGAGGTGGTGCGCTTCGAAGAAACGCGCAACTATCTCCGCGGCATTTACGAGCTGTACACCATCTACCGGCGCATCTACGAGCGAGCTCCATAAAAGGAAACCGAGCTGAATTTAACCGTCTCACTCACCCGCGCTCTTGAAGCGCGCCGCCACATGCTGGATGAAGCCCACCTGGGCGGGTTGCGCCTGTTCAATGGCTTCTACGAAGGCCAGCCCGAGCTGGTGCTGGAGCTGTATGCCCGCACGCTGGTGCTCTACGACTACGCCGATGACCCATCTTTCGCGGGAGCCCTGGTTGAGGAGACGCTCGCCTGGTGCAGGGAAGCTCTGCCCTGGGTGACGTGTGTAATTCTCAAGACGCGCCGCTCTCCAGGCGAGGCTGACCGTCGCGGGCGAGTGGTCTTTGGAGGCGACCCCGCCCGGCGCATACGCGAGCATGGCGTGTGGTACGCCCTCAACCTGCAGATGAACCAGGACGCCAGCATCTATCTGGATACCCGCCTGCTCCGCCAGTGGCTGCTCGACAACTCGCGGCACAAAACAGTGCTCAACACATTTGCCTATACTGGCAGCCTGGGCGTGGCTGCCTGCGCGGGTGGAGCCTGCCGGGTGGTGCAGATCGATCGCAACCGGCGCTTCCTGAACCTTGCAAAAGACTCTTACCTGCTCAACGGTATACCCATCCACAAGCCGGATTTCCGTGCCCAGGATTTTTGGGTAGCATCCGCGCGCCTGCGCCGGACGGGTGAAATGTTCGACATGGCGTTGCTCGATCCCCCATTCTTTTCAAGCACGCCGGCTGGGCGGCTGGACCTGCTGGCGGATAGCACTCGCCTGATTAACAAAATCCGCCCGCTGGTTAAGCACGGCGGGCGCTTAATTGCCATCAACAATGCCCTGTATGTTTCCGGGGCAGATTACCTGCAAGCCCTACAAACCTTGTGCGCAGATGGCTACCTGGAATTCGAAGGTTCGATCCCTGTCCCAGAGGATTTCACCGGTTTTCCATCGACGCTTGTCAGCCAACCTCCCGCCGATCCAGCGCCTTTCAATCACCCCACCAAGATTGCTGTGCTACGCGTGTACCGTAAAAATTAAAATCCCAAAGGTATGGAAAACTTTTGGGATTTGGATCATTACGGGGTGGCAGTTGGCTCGAGCGTCGCGCCCAGGCGCGAGCGCAGGTACCAGGCCGGCAGGTTCACCAGGCGGTCGCTGGGCTCGAAGATGGGTCCCATGCGCACACCCTGCACGTCCTGGTCAACAGCGTAAGAATACACCGGGTAGAATAAAGGCAGCGCTGGCAGTTCCGTGCTGAAGCGCACCTGGAAGTTGCGGTAGTTTCTAGCCCGCTCCGCCAGGTCGGTCGAGACACGCGCCCGTTCCAAAAATTCGCTTGCCTGGCGGTCTTGCCACTTGGCATAGTTTTGACCACCGGTGGCTTGGGCTTCATCCCAAAAAGGATACGGGTCGGGGTCGGGTGAGCGCGCCATGTTGAGCATCACCAGGGCGGCCTGGTAGGTGCGCGGTCCGAGGTAATCGTTGAGCAGCGCTTCGTAGGTGACCGCTTTGAGCTGCACATCGATTCCCAGGCGTGCCCAATCCTGGCGGATTGATTCAGCCAGCAGAGCATACAGCGGCTCGTCAGGATACACCATCTCGAAGGATAAAGCGATGCCGTCTTTTTCTCGCACGCTGCCGCCGCTGGCTGGTATGGTGTATTCCGCCGCGCGGATCGCCTGGAGTGCAGCATCGGGGTCATATTCCAGGCGCGGCATGTCTTCATAATACGCCCATGTACCGGGGAAGATCGGGCCATCGGCGATCAATCCTTGCCCGTTCAAATGCTCATCCAGCATTTGCTGGCGGTTGAGGCCCTGCAGGAAAGCATGGCGCAGTGCTTTTTCCTGGAAGAACGGCAAAGATGGATTATCCAGGTTGAAATAGATGAGGTACAACTGTGGCATTCGACCGGTGTGAACGTTCAGGCCAGGCTGCTTCAGCGCCTCGATGAGAACTTCACCAGAAACCTGGCTGATGCCTTGCACGTCTCCGTTGCGGTAAGCCGCCAGTGCAGCCTGTTCATTGGGATAATAGCGAAACACAACCTGGTCGATGAACGGTCTGCCAGCATAGAAATCCTCGAAAGCCCTGAGCGCCACGCCGCTGATCTCGCCATTCTCGCTGAGGACGCTCTCCAACCGGTAAGGGCCGTTCCCCACCGGCTGCAGATTAAAATCAGCGTTGACCAGCGCGTCCAAAGACAGCTCACCCAGCAAATGGCTGGGCAGCAGCCCAAATGCCAGGTAATCCAGGAAAGGCGCAAACGGTTCAGGCAGGCGAAATTGCACGGTGCGCTCATCCAGCTCCAGCATCTCGACCTGTTGCCACAGTTTGCGCACATCCTCCGGCAGAGGTGCATTGGGCTGGCTGAGAAGTTGCGCTGTGAATATGACATCCCGGCTGGTCACGGGCTGCCCGTCATGCCAGACAGCATTCGAGCGAATCGAAAAATTGAACACCGAGCCATCGGCCGAGATGCCCCACGATTCTGCCAGGTCACCCTGCGGAACGCCGCGGTCGTCGAACTGGATCAGCCCCCGGAAGAGCAGCCGGTCGACATCTCGGTCTGCGGTATTGTAGTAGTCCAGCACCGGGTTCAGGCGTCCAAAACGGCCCACCAGCGCCTCGGTGTAGACGCCGCCCGAAACTGGCTGCACCTCCACTTCCGGAGGGGCAACCAGCGTGGTGGGCTGGCTGATCAACAGCACTGCAATGGCTGCCAGCGCCAGCGTCACAATCAGGATTTGCCAGCGAAGTTGTTTCATAGCCGATCAACAAAAACAGGGCGCCGCCGCCGAGCCGGGGTCGTCGAGCGGGCAGGCCTGGCCTGCACACCCGCCCTCCCACCGGCTGTGGGTCTTTCCGCCCTGAAGGATTGCTAACGAATGCTCAATGCAATCGAATGGGGCTGGCGCTGAGCATCAACCGGTCACAACGACCGTGATGATCGCCAGCAGGAAGAACAGCACACTCAACCCGATGGTGATGCGAAATAACGTCTTCTCGATGCCACGTCGCGCGGTGAAGACGCCGCCGGTATCAGCCCCGCTGAACCCACCCAGCCCGGCGCCCTTGCTTTGCAAGATCACGCTCAGGATCAAGGCGATTGACGTTATAATCAAAGCGATATCAAGGTAAGTTTCCACGTAATCCTCCAGGTTCCATCAAAGAACCATTATTTTTAATCAAGCAGGCGGATTATACCTTCCGCGCCGCGAAACGTCAAACCTGCGCCCGGCGGTGTGGAAGAATTGTACCGGGCGAGGCCTATGAACCATGAACTGAGCGTCAATTTGCACATGCACACGCGCTACTCGGATGGTCACGGTAGCCACAGCGACATCGCCCAGGCGGCGCTGGTTGCTGGCATCGACGCCGTGATTGTCACCGATCACAATGTGTGGGTGAATGGCCCAGAGCAGTATTACCGCAAAGATGGCAGGCAGGTGCTTCTGATGGTGGGCGAAGAGATCCACGACCAGGCCCGCCAGCCGCAAAAGAATCACCTGCTGGTGTTCGGCGCTGATCGTGAGCTGGCCATGCTTGCCAGCAAACCGCAAGAGCTGATCGATGGTGTTCGCAAAGCGGGAGGTGTGTGCTTTTTGGCGCACCCGGTCGACCCGGCTGCGCCAGCCTTCGGTGAAGATGACATCTCCTGGGTCGACTGGCAGGTAAACGGCTACACTGGGTTGGAGCTGTGGAATGCCATGTCGGAGTTCAAATCGCTGCTGAAGAGTAAGCTGCACGCGATCTACTACGCTTACAATCCTCAGCGCATCGCCCGCGGGCCTTTTCCAGAAGCGGTGCGCAAATGGGACGAGTTGCTGGTCAGTGGCAAGAAGATTGTTGCCATCGGCGGTTCTGATGCCCACCAGCTCCCCGCTCGCCTGGGGCCGCTTCGCAAAGTCTTATTCCCTTATGAATTCCACTTTCGTTGTGTCAACACGCATGTCTTGTTATCCCAACCTTTGAGCGGTGACGAGAGCAAAGACCGCCAGAGAATTCTCGAGGCCCTGCGCAAAGGGCACGCATTCATCGGCTACGATCTTCCAGCGCCAACGCGCGGCTTTCGCTTTTCGGCTCAAGGGCGCAGCGGCATTGCCTGGATGGGTGACGAGATCAGCGTACGCGGCGGAGCCACCCTGCAGGTGCGCCTGCCCCTGGCGGTTGAATGCCGCCTGCTCAAAGACGGAAAGGTGATCAGAACCTGGAACAAACGTGAGGTTTATACGTATATAACCTCAGAGCCGGGCGTCTACCGGGTGGAAGCCTTTATTCCATACAAGGGATTGCTGCGCCATTGGATTATCAGCAATCCAATCTATCTGATTTAATTGCCTGGCCGGTTGTGTAAACTTTGCATAAGCCTGCCGCACGTCGTGAGCCACGCTCAGGAATGTCACTGAGAGCCAAGAAAAAGGAATAAGTTATGCGATTTAAGTTAAACGCTCCATTCCACCCCACCGGCGACCAGCCAGAGGCAATCCGGCAGCTCGTTGAAGGCGTCCGCCAGCAGAAACGCCACCAGGTGTTGCTGGGCGCTACTGGAACCGGCAAGACTTTCACCATTGCCAGTGTGATTGAGCAGTTGCAGATGCCAGCCCTGATCATGGCGCACAACAAGACCCTGGCCGCGCAACTCTACGCTGAATTTCGCGAGTTCTTTCCTGATAACGCTGTTGAGTACTTTGTTTCGTATTACGATTACTACCAACCAGAAGCCTACGTGCCCCGCCACGATTTGTATATCGAGAAAGACGCCAATGTCAATGAAGAGATCGAGCGCTTGCGCCTGGCGGCAACCACCGCGCTGATGTCACGCAAAGATGTGATCATCGTCGCCTCGGTTTCCTGCATTTACGGCCTTGGCAGCCCCGAAGCCTACGGGCGAGTGGTGATCAACCTGGAGAGCGGCAACGTTTTTCGGCGCAACGCCCTGTTGCGCCAGCTCATCGAGAGCCAATACGAGCGCAACGATGTCGAGTTGCGACCCGGCACCTTCCGTGTGCGCGGCGATACATTGGAGATCATCCCCGCCTACCAGGATAAGCTCGGTTATCGCATTACCTTCTTCGGCGACGAGGTCGAGCGCATGATCGAGTTCGATGTCTTGACCGGAGAGCTACGCCGCCAGTTGGATAGCGTCGCGATCTACCCCGCCAAGCACTTCATCACCGATCAAGAAAAGCTGCAGCAGGCGATCCGCGATATCGAAGCCGAGCTGGCAGAACGCGTCGCCTGGTTGAAGTCCCAAGAAAAACTGCTCGAAGCCCAGCGCCTGGAACAGCGCACACTTTACGACCTGGAAATGCTGCGCGAGGTGGGTTACTGCTCTGGCATTGAGAACTACTCACGCCACATGGATCAGCGCGCCGCCGGTTCGCCGCCCTGGACGCTGATGGATTACCTGCCCAGCGATTACCTGCTGGTGCTGGACGAATCGCACATGACCGTACCACAGATCCGCGGCATGTACAACGGAGACCGCAGCCGCAAGGAAACACTGGTGGAATATGGCTTCCGCCTGCCTTCCGCCCTGGATAACCGGCCGCTTAAATTCGATGAATTCGAACAACGCATGGGCTACACGATCTACACATCTGCCACGCCAGCGGCCTTCGAGCTGCAACGCGCTGACCAGGTAGTGGAGCAGATCATCCGTCCGACCGGGCTGGTCGACCCAGAAGTCGAGGTGCGCCCCACTGCCGGGCAGGTAGACGATTTGGTCGGCGAGATCCGCAAGCGAGTGGAGAAAGGTCAGCGCGTGCTGGTGACCACATTGACCAAGCGCATGGCAGAGAAACTTGCCGATTACCTGATGGAACTGGGCATCAAAGTGCACTACCTGCACTCAGAGATCGATACCCTGGAGCGAGTTGGCATCTTGCGCGACTTGCGCCTGGGAGTCTTCGATGTGGTGGTTGGTATCAACCTGCTGCGAGAAGGGTTGGACCTGCCGGAAGTGTCGCTGGTTGCCATCCTGGATGCAGACAAAGAAGGCTTTCTGCGCTCGGACACCGCCCTGATTCAGACCATTGGGCGAGCCGCGCGGCATGTCGAAGGACGCGTCATCATGTACGCTGACCGCATCACCGATTCGATGCGCCGCGCCATCGATGAGACTAATCGCCGCCGCGCCAAGCAGGTTGCTTTCAACCAGGCGCATGGCATCGAGCCCGTGGGCATCGTCAAAGCGGTGCGCGACCTGACCGACCAACTGGCGGTGCACGCCGTCGCCGAACCGAAGGCGGAATACCGCACCCGCGGCGCAGGCGCCATGCCTAAATCCGACCTGCAGCGCCTGATCTCCGAGCTGGAAAAACAGATGAAAGAGGCTGCCCGCAACCTGGAGTTCGAGAAAGCCGCCGTGCTGCGCGATCAGGTTTACGAGCTGCGCGCCATCCTGGCCGAAGAATCCAACCTGCCCCCCTGGCAAAAGATGCGCCTGCTCTCTGGCGAATACGAGGACTGAGAGACAATGGGGCTTGCGTGCTTAGAACACCCAATGCCCATTTTCACAAACACTTCAAACCGTCTTCACAACTTCTTCACAACTGTGGTTTATCCTATAGACAGTAAGATCAACTTGGAGCTCGCATGAATGAATAAAGCTCAATCAGGCGACCTCCACCAGACATAGGAGAAAACCATGAAAAAGTTACTGATTGCAGGTGCTGTGATTGCTCTTTTAGCGGTTGCGGTGGTTGGCTATGCCTTCGCCCAATCGCCTGATCCAGCCACGCCCACCACGCCTTTTGGCGGCTATGGTCGCATGGGCGGCGGGATGATGGGCTGGCGCGGCCAGGCGCAGACTGGCGCATACGGTCCGATGCACACTTACATGATCGAGGCGCTGGCGCAGGCCTTTGGCCTGACCCCCGAAGAGATCCAGGCTCGCCACGACGCCGGTGAAACCATGTGGGACATCGCCCAGGCGCAGGGCCTCAGCGAGGAGCAATTCGCCGAGGCGATGCTGCAGGCCCGCACCTCGGCCCTCCAGCAGGCAGTTGCCGACGGTGCCCTGACCCAGGAGCAGGCTGATTGGATGCTGAGCCGCATGAACCAAATGCACGCCAATGGCTTTGGTCCTGGGACGGGCGGCTGCACCGGCGCTGGCCCGGTTGGACGCGGGGGGATGATGGGCGGCGGTTTCGGACGCGGCGGCATGCGCTGGAACACCCAGCCCTCCGCCCCAACGAACTAGGACTCGCCAATAGTCTGATCCTTCACTGGGGCAGCCGTAGCTGCCCCAGTGGTTTTTTTCCGCCGCTGGTATAATCCGTCGCATCACCAATTTGGGAGGCAACCTTGGCATCCGTATTGATTATCGAAGACGAGGTCGAGCTGGTCAAGGTGCTGCGCGCTTACCTGGAGCAAGCCGGCTTCACCGTGTTCACCGCCGGGCGCGGCGACACTGGCTTATCTGCCTGGGAGCACAAGCGCCCCGATTTGGTGATCCTGGATCTCAACTTGCCCGGTATGGATGGCCTGGATGTGGCCCGCGAAATCCGCCGCAAGTCAACGACGCCCATCATCATGCTGACCGCGCGGGTCGAAGAAACCGACCAGCTTATCGGCCTCGAGCTCGGCGCCGATGACTATATCACCAAGCCCTTCTCGCCGCGCATCGTGGTGGCGAGGGCGCGCGCCCTGCTGCGGCGCAGTGAGGGCGCTGCAACCCCGGCGCAGGTGCTGCGTGTGCTGGACCTAGAGATCGACCTGGAGGCGCATAGCGTGACCCGGGCCGGTGAATTGCTGGACCTCACCCCCACCGAGTTCAACCTGCTGGCAGCCATGGCAGCCCAACCAGGACGCGCCTTCACCCGCATGCAGCTCCTGGAAGCCGCCTTGGGCAGCGCCTATGAAGGCTACGAGCGCACCATTGATGCTCACATCAAGAACTTGCGCGCAAAACTGGAGCCTGACCCCCGCAACCCGCGTTACATCGAAACCGTGTTTGGCGTGGGCTATCGCTTCGCCCGCCCTTGAGCTATGATGCGTCTACGCCTGGTACTCTCGTTTGCCCTGATCGTGCTGGTCGCCGTGATCAGCATGGTGTTGATCGCGCGCCAGTCCACCGCTTCGCAGGTGCGCATGTTCATGTTTCGCGGCGGTATGAGCGGCACCGAAGGGTTGGTGGGCCGGCTGGAAGACTATTATGCTGCCAATGGCTCCTGGGAAGGGGTAGATAGCCTGATCAGCGAGAGTATGCACGCCGGGCAAGGGCGCATGCGCGGCATGCAGGGCATGGGCATGGCAATGAACCAGCGCTTGCGGGTCGCCGACGCCAACGGCGCGATCATCGCTGACACAGCCGGCATACCGCAAGGCCGCCTGGATGCCAACCAGATCAAGACTGCCATCGCCCTGTATCATGGCAGCTCGCTGGTTGGCTATCTGCTGCCAGAGGGGGGCGCAGCCTTCAGTCAGGCAGATGAAACCCGCCTGGTGAGCAGCCTTAACCAGGCGGCCTGGAGCGCAGCGCTCATCGCGGGCGGCGTGGCGCTTTTGCTGGCGTTACTGCTGGCGTACCAGTTTATGCGCCCGGTGCGCGCTTTGACCCTGGCAACCTCCAAGATCGCCAGCGGAGACCTGTCTCAGCGCGTGCCCGTTGTTGGCAAAGATGAGTTGGCTCAGCTCGCCGCAACTTTCAATCACATGGCAGATTCACTCCAGGCGGCAGAAAACAGCCGGCGGGCAATGACCGCCGATATCGCCCACGAGCTGCGCACACCGCTGGCGGTGCAGCGCGCCCACCTGGAAGCGCTGCTGGATGGCGTGTACCCAATGGAGCCCGAATACCTGGTGCAGGTGTTGGAACAAAATCATCTCCTCACTCGCCTGGTGGAAGACCTGCGCACCCTGGCCCTGGCGGATGCAGGGCAGTTGGAGCTGGTGCGCTACCCAACCAATTTGACCGAGCTTGCCCAGCGCATTTTGGAGCGATTCTCTCCCCAGGCGCAGGCTCGCCAGGTGCAGCTCATCATGCAAGAACCGCCACGCGACAAGCGCTTAGATAACGTGCCGCTCGACCCGGGCCGCGTGGAGCAAATCCTGGGAAACCTGCTCGCCAACGCCCTGCGCTACACGCCCGAGGGCGGGCAGATCAGCCTGCGATTGGAAATTCAGGGCTCAAATGCCCTGCTGCATGTGCACGATAGCGGCCCCGGCATACCACCTGAGGCGCTGCCGCGTTTGTTCGAGCGCTTTTACCGGGCTGATAAATCCCGCAGCCGGCAAGAAGGCGGCAGCGGGCTGGGCTTGCCCATTGCCCGCCAGCTCGCCAAAGCGCACGGCGGCGATCTGACGGCGCGTAACCACCCTCGAGGCGGCGCCGAGTTCACACTTATCCTGCCGCTGGCAGCCTGATGGATTGTCTTTGCCGATGAAAACGAACAATGTCACCCGCCTGCTCGACCAGCGCAAGATTGCCTACACCACCCACGAGCTGCCGGTCGAGAAGCTCGGCGCAATCGAGGTTGCGCGCTTCTTGAACGTCTCCCCTGCCCTGGTTTACAAAACCATTGTGGTCACGCGTCTCGAGAAGGGCAAACCCATCCTGGCAGTCACACCTGGCGACCAGGAAGTCGACCTCAAGGCATTGGCGGCCGCGCTGGGAGAGAAAAAGCTGCATCTGCCCAGCGAGCGCGAAGCCGAGCGCCTGACCGGCCTGCAGGCTGGCGGCATATCGCCGCTGGCGCTGATCAACCGTGGATTTCAAGTGGTCATCGATGAAAGCGCCCGGCGCCTGGAATACATCTATGTCAGCGGCGGGCAGCGCGGTTTGAATATCTGCCTGGCGCCTGCCGACCTGGCTGCGCTGACCAATGCCCGTTTTGCAGCCATCAGCCGGGCCTCTGGCTGAACTCACCGCCCGGCGCCGCTTCTTCCCGCTTCGTAAAAGTAACGTCAATAATTGCGAAATTCCTTGCCCAATATGGGATTTTTTCCTATAATAGGCGTATTAATCGCCGGTCGCTGCGACCACATCCCTTTCATGTTTGTCTGCGTAAGGAGGAGACAACGATGGCTAAAAAAGTATTCCCGTTCTTTGCATTTCTGATCGTCCTGGCGCTGGTAATCACCGCCTGCGGTGGAGCCCAAACCCCGACAGCCAGCGGAGAGACCTCAACCGAGGGACAACCTGTGCAACAAACCGTTGAGGTGATCAAAACCGTCGAGGTGGTCAAGACGGTGGTGGTCACAGTTGAAAGCCAGGCAGCCGCTCCCGCCCTGCCGGCGCCCCCGGCTGGCTATGGAGCCACCCTCAAAACCGTGCAGGAGCGCGGCCAGCTGATCTGTGGCGTCAACTCCCAGGTGCCGGGCTTTGGCTATGTGGATTCGGCCGGCGCTTTCTCTGGCTTCGACGTGGATTATTGCCGCGCCCTCGCCGCAGCCATCTTCGGTGATCCCGCCAAGATCGAGTTCCGCCCGGTGACCGGCAGCGAACGCTTTACCGCCTTGCAATCGGGCGAGATTGATATCCTCAGCCGTAATACCACCTGGACGCTGGTGCGCGATACTGAGCTGGGCGGCAACTTCGTGCACACCACTTTCTACGATGGACAAGGCATGATGGTTCCCGCCGACTCTGGACTGACCACCCTGGAAGATCTGAACGGCGGCACGATCTGTGTTCAGACCGGCACCACGACCGAATTGAACCTGGCTGACCAGATGGCAGCCCGGGGACTCGAATACACGCCAGCAGTCTACCAGGATGCCGATGGCACCTTCGCTGCTTACGCCGAGGGGCGCTGCGATGCTGTGACCACGGATAAATCGGGGCTGGTCGCACGCCGCGCCGTACTGCCTGATCCAGAAAATCATGTCATCATGGACGTCACCATGTCTAAGGAGCCGCTCGGCCCGATGGTGCGCCATGGCGACGACCAGTGGTTCGATATCGCCCAATGGACCGTCTTTGCCCTCTTCACCGCTGAAGAGTATGGCATCACCTCCAGCAACGTGGACCAGGTGCGCGCTGAAACCACCAATCCAGAAGTGCGCCGCCTGCTGGGTCTGGAAGGCGACCTGGGCCTCAAGCTGGGCTTGAGCAATGACTGGGCTTACAATATCATCAAGCTGGTGGGCAACTACGCCGAAGTGTACGACCGCAACTTGGGACCCAACACTCCCACCTACATCCCGCGTGGTTTAAATAGCCTGTACACGGATGGCGGTATTCTTTACGCACCGCCTTTCCGATAAACCGGATTGCGTTATGTTCCATCTCCTTGAGTCCGGTTGAGTCAACCGGACTCAAGGAGGATATGGAGGGGGGAGGCGCCATCACCTTCCCCTGGCCGCTGGCTGGCGGCTTGAGGAGCTGCGATGCAAACTCCGATCCGAACCCGGCAGAGCGTGCCCTTGTGGCGCGATGAGCGATTCCTGAAAGTGGCAGGGCAAGTTATCTTTGCTCTGGTGATTGCCAGTATCGCCTATCTGCTTTTGCGCAACATGGTGGAGGGGCTACGGCGGCAAGGGACTGTGCTGGGTCTCAGCTTTCTCTCCCAAACCTCCGCCTTTGACATCGGAGAATACCTGATTGAGTACAGCCGCAACAGCAGTTATTTGCGCGCTTTCCAGGTCGGCATCCTCAATACCCTTTTGGTCAGCCTGCTTGGAATCATCTTTTCCACCATTCTGGGCATCGTGTTGGGTGTTGCCAGTTTATCCACCAACATCCTGGTGAATCGCCTGTCGCGTGCCTATATCGAATTCATTCGCAATATTCCTTTGCTGGTTCTGTTGATTTTCTGGTACTCGGCGGTGTTTCTGAAGTTACCCCGCGTGCGCGAAGCGATTACCTTGCCCGGCCCAACTTACCTGACCAATCGCGGCGTGGGCATTCCTTGGGGTGTTCCAACGGCGACTTTCAAAACCTATCTTTGGGTTTTGTTCATCGGATTGGCCGTTGCCTTGCTCTTGGCGTTCCTTATGGTGCGTCGCGGCAGGCAAACCGGGCGCACTCCGCTGGTGGCGCTGTGGAGCCCGCTGCTCTTCCTGGGAATCGCAACCACCGGGTGGCTTGTCTTACCGGCTCCACCCCTGGAAACCTCGCTGCCCTATGTCAAAGGCTTGAACCTGGATGGCGGCTTGATCCTGAGTCCTGAGTTCATGGCCATCCTATCCGGACTGGTGTTGTACACCGCAGCTTTCATCAGCGAGGTGGTGCGCGCTGGCATCCAATCGGTGGCTAAAGGGCAACTCGAAGCCGCTCGCGCCCTGGGGCTTTCCAGCTTCGAGACTCTGCGGCTGGTGGTATTTCCCCAGGCGCTGCGTGTGATCATTCCACCGTTGACCAGCCAGTACCTCAATCTCACCAAGAACTCCTCTCTGGCAATTGCTATCGGCTACCCGGATCTGTTCTACGTTTCCAATACGATCATCAACCAGAGCGGGCGAGCAGTTGAAATGATCTCTTTGGTGATGCTTTCTTACCTGATCATGAGCTTGCTAACCTCAGCATTCATGAACTGGTACAACCAGCGCGTTCGTCTGGTGGAGCGTTAGCCATGGCCGCCCTATCGAGACCCACGTTGCCGCCGCCAACCGAGCGCTTCACATTGCTGGGTTGGCTGCAGAAAAACCTGTTTAACTCCTGGTACAACGCCCTGTTGAGCGTGCTGACCGTGGTATTCATCTACTGGATCATCCGCGGTCTGCTGGTTTGGGCAACCAGCGTGGCCGAGTGGCAGGTGGTGGCGGCCAACCTGCGCCTGTTCCTGGTCGGGCAGTACCCGGTGGATGAGTTGTGGCGGGTGTGGATTTGCCTGTACGTGCTGGCGTTCATTTCTGGCGCTTCTTATGGATTGTGGTCCAGGGGTGTAGGCGCTTTCGGCATCGCTCTGCTGGCTGGGCCGCTGTTTTTATCAGCGCTGCCCTTCACGCTGAATCTGCGCCTTTTGATGATCGGGATAGCGGTCACCGGCTTTTTCGGCTGGTTGCTGGCCATGCGTCTGCCCGCCCTGTTTCGCACGCCTGTCACCTGGTCCTGGGTGCTGTACATGGTCTTTGTGATCTTGATGGTGCGCGGCTTCACCCCCGCAGGTGGTTTCTTGCCGGTAGTGCCCTCCAATTTGTGGGGGGGATTGCTGCTCACCTTCCTGTTGACCGTGATCGGCATCGTCTTTTCTTTCCCCATCGGAGTAGCCCTGGCGCTGGGGCGGCGCTCGAACCTGCCCATCATGCGCTATTCCAGCATCGCCTTTATTGAGCTGGTGCGCGGCGTACCCCTAATTACCGTGCTGTTCATGGCGCAATTGATGCTGCCGCTCTTCTTGCCCGCCGGAGTGACCATCGACCGCGTGTTGCGCGCCATGGTTGGCATCACCCTGTTCAGCGCTGCTTACCTGGCTGAAAATGTGCGCGGCGGCCTGCAATCCATTCCCAAGGGTCAGGAAGAAGCCGCCCTTGCCCTGGGCCTGAACGGTTTCCAGCGCATGGCATTGATTATCCTTCCCCAGGCGCTGCGCGCCATTATCCCCATCCTGGTGGGACAGTTCATCGCATTGTTCAAAGACACCACCCTGGTGGCTATTGTTGGGCTCTTCGACCTGTTGGGCATTGCCAAGACTGTCCTTGCCCAACCAGAGTTCATTGGCCGACAGGCAGAGGTTTTGGCCTTTGTCTCTTTGCTATATTTTATGTTCAGCTATGTCATCTCTTACATCAGCCGGCGCATTGAAGTTGCCCAGGGCGTCGGCGAGCGTTAGGCCAGGAGGTTTCCATGAGTGAAACAAGTGAAACAGGTTCAGAACAACCCATCATCATTGCCAAAGATGTGCACAAGTGGTATGGTCATTTCCATGCCCTGAAAGGTATCAACATGCAGGTGCATAAGGGTGAGGTGATCGTCATCTTTGGTCCATCTGGTTCGGGGAAATCCACCTTCATTCGCACCATCAACCGCCTGGAAGAACACCAGCGCGGTCAAATCATCGTTGACGGCATCGAGTTGACGCATGACGTGCGCAATATCGAGAAGATTCGCATGGAAACCGGCATGGTCTTCCAGCAGTTTAACCTCTTCCCACACTTGACGGTGATGCAAAACATCACCCTGGCGCCCATCTGGGTGCGCAAGTGGAAAAAGCAGAAAGCCGAGGAACTGGCTATGCAACTCCTGGAACGGGTGGGCATTCCAGAGCAGGCTGGCAAATTCCCCGGGCAACTTTCCGGCGGACAGCAACAGCGCGTGGCAATTGCCCGCGCCCTGGCCATGCAGCCTAAGATCATGCTCTTTGACGAGCCGACCTCCGCCCTTGACCCGGAAATGATCAAGGAAGTGCTGGACGTGATGATTGAGCTGGCCCGCTCTGGCATGACCATGCTGGTCGTGACGCATGAGATGGGCTTTGCGCGCGCCGTCGCTAATCGCATGTTCTTCTTCGATGACGGGCAATTGGTCGAGAGCGGCACGCCCCAGGAAATCTTCAAATCCCCCAAAGAGGACCGCACCAAGCTATTTTTGTCTCAGATCCTGACCCATTAGCTGAGCACACACGATGGAAAAATCCTATCACATGACTCCGGACGAGTTCCGTCGCTACGGGCGCGCCGTGATCGATTGGATCGCCGACTACTACGAGCAGGTGGAAAAGTACCCGGTAATGTCGCAGGTGCAGCCGGGCGAAATCCGCGCTCGACTACCACACGCTCCACCTGAACACGGGGAAGCCTTTGAAACCATACTGGCAGATGTCGAGCGCCTGATACTTCCCGGCATCACCCATTGGCAATCGCCCAATTTTTTCGCCTATTTTCCTTCGAACACTTCTGGGCCAGCTATCCTGGGTGAGCTGCTCTCGGCAGGGCTGGGCGTGCAGGGCATGCTGTGGATCACCAGCCCGGCCTGCACCGAGCTGGAGACGCATGTCCTGGACTGGGTGGCAGAGATGCTCGATCTGCCGCAGACCTTCCGTTCTACGGCATCCGGGGGAGGCGTCATCCAGGATTCTGCCTCCAGCGCTACGCTGTGCGCTCTGCTGGCTGCCAGGGAGCGCGCCCTGCGCAACAGCAGCCCAAAAGCCAAGCTCAGACAGCGCCTGGTGGCATATACCTCGACCCAGGCGCACTCTTCGGTCGAAAAGGCAGTGCGCATCGCGGGCTTGAACCCAGACAACCTGCGCTTCATCGAGGTGGACGATACTTATGCCATGCGCCCCGAGGCGCTGGCGCAGCGCGTCGCGGCCGATCAGGCCGCTGGGCTGCTGCCTTTCTTTGTCTCCGCCACTGTGGGCACCACTTCTTCCAACGCCATCGACCCCCTGCCCCAGATCGGACCGATCTGCAAACAGCACGACCTGTGGCTGCATGTGGACGCGGCGATGAGCGGCACCGCCGCCCTGTGCCCGGAGTATCGCTTCATCCACGCTGGTCTGGAATTTGCCGACAGCTATTGTTTTAATCCGCACAAGTGGATGTTCACCAATTTCGATTGCGACTGCTTCTACATCGCCCGCAAAGCTGACCTGATCCAGGCGCTGAGCGTGCTGCCCGAGTACCTGCGCAACCAGGCCAGCGAGTCTGGGGCGGTGATCGATTACCGCGACTGGCAGGTGCCGCTGGGTCGCCGCTTTCGCGCATTGAAGCTATGGTTCGTCATCCGCCATTACGGCATCGCCGGGCTGCAGCATCACGTCAGGCGGCATATCGAGTTAGCGCAAGAATTCGTGCGCTGGGTGCAAGATTCGCCAGACTTCGAGCTGGCCGCGCCCGCTCCGCTCAACCTGGTTTGCTTTCGCCATAAAGCAGGAGATGAATTCAACCGCCGCCTGGAAGATGCGCTCAACCGCAGTGGCAAGCTCTACCTGACCCATACGGTGCTGGATGGGCGCTACACCTTGCGCCTCGTGGTGGGACAAACTCAGACAGAGAAACAACACGTGTCTGCGGCCTGGCGGCAGATACAAGAAACCGCCGCCAGTCTCTTGTCTAGTTAATCAATTTCGGCTTTCTCAATCGCCGGCGGACCTGGCAGGTGTAACTGCCAGGTCTTTTTGTCGTTATCAAGATTGCAATTCTAAATAGTTAATAACGAATTCACAACACAATACATTCGTCCTACCAGACCATGACATTTATCACGTGACAATACGACAATTTTATTGTAATTTGTTATGGTATCGCAATTATTATACAGGGTGTGACATTTTCTGGATCGCGAATCGTTTGATCCGATGGACTGACACGATTGGAATGACCTTTTTGGGAAGGAACCTGTGATGAGCATTTTTCGCCGATGCGCCCGAATTGTCCCGCTTTTCTTGATCTCGTTGATATTTGCTTTGCCTGTGCGCGCCCAAAGCGCCCGGCTGCACACCGATCCGCTTTCTCTGGAGATCAAAGCTGGCGCCCAGGGTAACATATCCATCGTCTTTGACCATGTTGAGCAATTATATGGGCTGGAGATTCACCTGAGCTTCGATCCGGCAGTCATCCAGGTGATGGATGCTAACGCATCCATTGACGGCGTCCAGGTCTCCCGGGCTGCCTGGCTCGAGGATGCCCTCATTGCGGTGAACAAGGTCGATAACGATCAGGGTGTGATCGATTTCGCCGCCACGCTGCTGCGCCCAGCCCAGCCGGTCAGTGGGCGCAAAACCGTGCTCACCGTTCGCCTGCAGGGAGTGACGGAAGGCACCACCCGGCTTTCGATCGAAGACGCGAGCCTGGTCAACTACGAAGGCATGATGATCCCCACCGAGATACAATCGGGTTTCATCAACATCACCTCCGGCGGGAAACTTCCGACACTTGGATTGGGCGGCCAGCCTGCCGAGTCCAGGGAAAATGCTGCACAACCGGAGGATGCGATCGACACAGCGCAATTGCTGACCCTGGTGGTGGTCTTTATGGTAGTTCTAACCCTGGTGAGCAGCGTTGTCCTCCTCACAGCTCAGCAGCGCCGCCAGGGAACATAATCATCGCCTGGCGCTGAACCCGGTTTCACAAACCGCCTTCGTGCTGGACAAACTGAACACCGAAGGCGCAAAATATCGGGTATGATTACGGCATGCCCTCCCTTTTACCCCGTCCTCGATCAGATATTAACTGGATTGCAGCATTTGGACACGGTTCAAGAGCATCAGCTAGAACGCAATTTGACACGCCTGCAAACCCGTCTGCAGCGCCTGCAGCGCCTTGACCGGCGTTTCTCCTGGTATCGCCTGGCGGTGCTGCTATGCGGGCTGGCGCTTGTCTGGCTCGGCGCGGCATACCTGCCTATCGCCTACACGCGCTGGCTCGTTCTCCTGGCGTTGCTCTCGTTTGCCAGCGTCGTCTTCCTGCATCGACGCCTGGATCACTGGCGCGCCAGGCTTTCCGCCTGGCGCGAAGCGCGCGCTGAAGACCTGGCGCGCCTGCGCCTGGATTGGGAGCACATCCCGCAGCCAGTCATTCAGAGAGCGGCTTCACCCCTGGAAATCGACCTGGATTTGAGCGGGCCCTTCTCACTGCATCGCTTGATCGACCAGTGCGTCTCGCAAGAGGGCAGCCGACTCCTGGCAGATTGGCTTGCCAATACTGCGCCCGATCCGGCGCAGATCAGCATTCGACAAACCCAGGTGCGCGAGATGGCGGCTGCCCGGCGCTTCCGCCAGCGGTTTCATCTCAAGATGAAGCTGGTCTCCAGCGAACAGCTGCGCGGCGCAGGCTTACTGGATTGGCTGCAGGTAGCGTACCAGTCCAGGCAAGCGCTGCGTCTGCTGGGAGCGGCAAGCTTGCTGGTGATCCTGAACCTCAGCCTGTTCATCCTGAACAGCCGTGGTCTTCTGCCAGCCTATTGGCCGGTGACGCTCTTGATCTACCTGGCATTCTACTTTTTCAGCGCTGGCAGCCTGAAGCCCTTTTTGGAAGCCGTGGTGGATCTGGACCGCGAGCTGGATAAACTCGTCATCCTGCTTCACCACGTGGAAGGAGCAAACTTAGCGCGCTTTCCACACCTGGCGGAGCTTTGCGCGCCTTTGCGAGGCGAGGCCAGCCAGCCATCAGCCTATATCCGCCAGATCAAGCTGGTCACTGCAGGCGTTGGATTGCGCATGAACCTGGTATTGGGCTTATTGATCAATCTTGTGCTGCCGTGGGATTTCTTGTTTGCCTGGCTGGCAGGCTTGCTGCGCCAGCGGGCGGCGCGCCTGCTGCCAGCCTGGCTGGAGACCATTTATCATCTGGATGGGCTGGCCTCGCTAGGCGCCTTTGCCGACCTGCACCCGGATTATGCCTATCCCAGGGTTACTTCACAACCGACGCCGCCCTTTGAAGCTGTTGCTCTGGGTCACCCGCTCATCCCTGCAACACGCCGGGTGTGCAACGATTTCGCCGTTTCCGAGCTGGGCCAGGTGTTCCTGATCACCGGCTCGAACATGGCGGGTAAAAGCACTTTTATTCGCGCGGTTGGGTTGAACCTCTGCCTGGCCTATGCCGGCGCGCCGGTTTGCGCGACCGCATTGCAAACTGCAGCCTTCCGCCTGCACACCTGCATCCGCATTTCCGATTCGATCACAGATGGTTTCTCATATTTTTACGCGGAGGTGAAATGCCTGCACAGTCTCCTCGAAAAAATTCGCAGCGCACATTCGCTTCCGGTGTTATACCTGATCGATGAAATTTACCGCGGCACCAATAACCGCGAGCGCTTTCAGGGCAGCCGAGCGCTCATCCGGGCGCTGTCTGGAGCTCACGGACTGGGACTGATCGCCACCCATGACCTGGAATTGGCCAGCCTTGAAAAGGATCATCCTGAAATTCACAACGTCCACTTCCGCGACCGGGTAGAAGAGGGGAAGCTGGTCTTCGATTATCTCATCCATCCCGGGCCATGCCCCACAACCAATGCATTAAGGATTATGCAATTAGAAGGTTTACCGGTACAATAAGGGTCTTATGGATACCACAGCAGCTGAAAGCCAGCCAACAAGCCTACCCAAAAGCCAGGTCAGCCAGTCCACCTTCGACGCCGGGCAGGTGACCACGGTTGTTAGCGGTCATTTCATTCATGATACGTATACCGCCTTCGTCTCGCCGCTCTTGCCGGTTATCATCGAGCGCCTGTCGCTGAGCCTCACACAGGCCGGATCGCTCAACGCCATCTTACAGTTCCCCGCCTTGATCAACCCGCTCATTGGATACCTGGCAGACCGGGTAAGCTTGCGCTACTTCGTGATTTTTGCCCCAGCAGTTACCGGTACGCTGATCAGCGTCATGGGATTGACCCATTCCTATTGGGCATTGGCGGTGCTGTTTTTCGTCACTGGCATCAGCACGGCTGCCTTTCATGCGCCTGCGCCAGCAATGATCGCCCACGTCTCAGGCAACCAGGTTGGCAAGGGCATGGGCTGGTTCATGGCGGCGGGTGAGTTGGGTCGTACTGTTGGCCCGCTCATGGCAGTTTGGGCTGTTTCGCTGTGGGGATTGGATGGCTTTTGGCGCATGTTGCTCTTGGGATGGGCCGCCAGCCTGATCATGTATTGGCGCCTGCAAAACACTGCTGCCCGCCCCCAAGTGCCAGCGCGACTGCGAGAGATCCTGCCCGCCCTGGGGCGATTGTTCCTGCCGCTGGCGATCCTTTCCCTGTTTCGCAACTTCCTCGTGGACAGCCTGACCACTTACTTGCCCACCTACCTGAACCAGAGCGGTTCCAGCCTGCTGGTAGCTGGCGGGGCGCTTTCGATCCTGGAGCTTGCCGGCGTAGCAGGCGCACTCACCGTCGGCGCATTGAGCGACCGGCTGGGACGCAAAGTGGTGCTGGCAGCCAATGCCGTATTGGGCGCGATCCTGATGCTGGTGCTGTTGAATGTCAGCGGATGGCTAATGGTTCCGTCACTGCTGGCGCTGGGTTTCGTCGCCCTCTCCAGCCAGCCGGTGATGCTGACCATCGTCCAGGATTGCCTGCCGCGCCACCGGGCTGTGGGGAACGGTTTGTTTATGACGATTGCTTTCTTGCTGCGACCGATCTCCATCCTTGGGATTGGCTTTTTGGGAGATCACTTCGGCTTAAGTTCTGCCTTCTATGCCAGCGCCCTGATCTCGCTGCTGGCCATCCCGGCGGTAATTGCCCTTCCCCACCATTCGGTCATCAAATAACGGTTGCCGGTTCGCCGCCAGTCGCTTCGAGTTGCGCATCGCGTTGCTGAATGGATTGCCACACACTCCGACTGCGCTGCCACAGCCAGATGGTTTGCGCCAGCGTACTGAATACCAGGCTAAACAATCCAACAAACAGGCCCGTAAAGCGTCCAAGCGCTACGCCGCTTACCAGCAGGGCCGCATTGACCACCAGGTAAATGGCGACCGACTCGGTCACACCTTGCGTGCGCCGGCCGTGCAGAATCAGACCCTGGTATAGACTCTGCAGCACCGACAGCGCAGGCAGCGGCAGCGCCAACCACAGGGCATTTTGCGCCAGGGTCGCCAGGTTGTCTGGCAGCGCAGAAATTGTGCGGAACCACACCTCCGAAAGTGGAGTAGCCGCCACCATTAGCAGCAGCACGCTCAGCGTCAATGTCAGCAAGACTGCAAACCGCCTCAGCAGGCGGGATGAGCCTGCCTGGTCGAGTAGAGCCACAACCACTTCATTGTAAGCCACGCCGGCGCTGCGAAAAAGAAAAATGAGCCCAGAAATCACCGGCCAAACAGCCAGCGACTCGAGCGCCAGGGGCATGCGGCTGAGCGCCGCGCTGCCGATCGGTTGCGCCAGCAGTGTCATCAGCGAGGTCATCGCCAGCGGTATATAAAAATCGAGAAAGCTGCGCAGCGTGATCTGCTGGCTGGAGGGCGGAGCCGGGCGCACCTCGCTGCGCAGCACAGGGCGCACCACCATCGCCACAAAAATCGCCTCCACCGTCACACCCACCGACATCGCCATGGTAGCCACCACAATTCCAGGCAGGTTTCCCAGGGCATAGCCGACCAGCAGCATCGTGAGATTCGCGCCCAGGCGTACCAATGTCCCTGCGCCGACGATGCGGGAATGTCTGAAACGAATCAACACACCCTGGTGAAAACGCCGGTAGGCGATAGCCCAGGTCCAGGGTGTCATGATCTGCAATCCAACACGGGCCGGTTCGATGATCTCAATCGGCACGCCCAGCACATCGCCCACCAGCACATCATAGAGCGGTGTGAAAGCCACCACGACGTGCAAAACCGTCAGGGCAAAGCCAGTTCTCATCATATAACTGCGCAGCCGGGTATAGGCCTGCCAATCTTTGCTTAGTGCAGTCGAAGCGGCCAGCAACATAATGACCGGCGACTCGATGATCAATGCCATCGGAAAAACCACACCGCCATAAGCAGCCAGGTGCACCTCCGGATCGGGAAGGCGCGCCACAACCGCGCTCAAGGCGGGCATCTCAGCGCCCATCAAGATCCAGGATAAAGCCAGCGGCCACCAGGTCGCAAATACGCTCCCAAGCCCAGACGCACGAATGATTTTCATGGTGATTTTGGTCTGACTCGCATTCCTTGTTGACATGCAGCAACCCTGAAGTATAGCACCAATCACATCCCTTAAATCAAGCTCGATAACCTCGCCTGGCAACAAGGGTGTAGAAGCCACGCATTTCGGCTATAATCGCCACGTGGAACTCGCGCCTCAGATGTACCTGTTGCAAGGCATCGCCCTGGGAATCACCGCGGCTGGCTCGCCCGGCCCATTCCAGGCATACCTGATTAGCCTGGGTCTTTCCGGTAATTGGCGGCGCGGCCTGGCAGCCTCATTTGCTCCGCTGATCAGCGATGCGATGATTGTGACCATCATTATGCTGCTGCTCAGTCGCCTGCCGCCAACGTTCTTGCGCGTGGTTGGTCTGGTAGGCGGCTTTTTTTCCCTCTACCTGGCATGGGGGCTGTTCAAAACCTGGCGCACGGCAAGCTCAGACATCCTCGAGAACTCCGGCATTGATCACAGCATGAGCCTTTGGAAGACGCTCTGGCAGGCTGTGCTGCTGAACTCATTGTCACCTGGACCCTACACATTCTGGACGCTGGTTAACGGTCCGCTGGTATTGGAAGCGCTGCGTTCTTCAGCCCTGCATGGGCTGGCTTTCCTGGTGGGATTCTATGGCCTGTTTATTATCAGCAACATCCTGGTTATGTTGCTGTTTCTCCAGGCGCGACGGCTCGGACCGCAGAGCACACGCATGATGAAGCTGTTGAGCACCTTGATCCTGGCTGGTTTTGGCCTGTTCCTGATCGGGCGCGCCCTGCTGCGTGCAGGATGAGCCATCGCAGAAAAGAAGATCCCGAATGCTTCGCCCAGCAGGATACGGCAAGCCAGGCATTGCAGGCCGGGCGCTTGCATTGCGCGCTGTGCGTGAGGAAGCAAAGCAGACGGAATTGGTGCTATAATTTGTCTTCTGAGGCAGGTGTCAGGAATAAGGAGCAAGCATGTTAACCGATTCTCCGGTATTGCGGTACGAACTCAAGATTCAGGTTCCAGCGCGCCAGGTCTACCAGGCTTTTACGAATTCCACCTGGCTGCGCGAATGGTTCTGCGAGATTGCCACGGTGAATCCCAAGCCCGGCGGTCATCTTTTTATGGCATGGAACAACGGTTTTTTCGCCGCTGGCAGTTACACAGAGCTGGTGAGAGACCAACTTGTGGCGTTTACCTGGCAAGGGCGCGGTGAACCAGCCCCCACCTGGATCAAAGTTGCCATCAGCCCTCAAAACGGCGCTTCCCGCGTCATCATCGAGCACGGCGGGATTGGCTCTGGTGAAGCCTGGACAGATATCGTGGAGGAATTCCGCAAAGGTTGGGATTCCAGCCTGGAAAACCTGGTATCAGTGCTAGAAACTGGCAAAGACCTTCGTTTTGTGCGTCGCCCGATGCTGGGCATCAGCTTAACAGATTTCAATGAAGAGATTGCCCGCCACTTGAATGTTCCGGTCAGTAAAGGGATTCGCCTGGACAGTGTTGTGAAAGGTATGGGCGCCGAAGCAGCCGGTTTGCAGGGGGATGACGTTGTCGTTCGCATCGACGGCAAGGATGTGGTCGATTGGGGAACTCTCCTGGAATCTCTTTCTGGGCAGCATGCTGGCAATGTGGTAGAGGTTTCTTTTTACCGCGGTCCAAAACTGCACACCGTGCAGATGAAACTCTCGGGCAGGCCGCTTCCGGAAATCCCTGGCAGTATCGTCGAACTGGCAGCAGTGATTCGCAGCAGATATGAGAAATCGCTGGCAGAAATCCATACTTTCATCACATCCATCACCGAAGAAGAAGCGAGATTCAAGCCCGAGCCAGGGGAATGGAGCGTCAAGCAAACCCTGGCCCACCTGATCCATTCTGAACGTTCCTACCAAAATTGGGTTGCCGAAGTGACCACGGGCTTCGAATCCTTCGCCGATGATTGGGGAGGCAATCTGGAGGCGCGGCTGGATGCTCTGATTGCAGTCTATCCAACCTTAACCGAACAGTGGCAGGCTTTCGAGCGAGCAGCGGCCGAAACAATCGAGCTCCTGGCGCGCCTGCCAGAAGAGCTGGTGACACATAAGGGTTCATTCTTCCGCATCGCCTACAATTTCATGGAGGATCCTCATCATCTGGCGCATTTAGATCAAATGGTCGCTGCGGTCGAGGCTTATCGCCAACAAATCCCGGCTTGATCCAAAGTGTGAGCTGAATTTGTAAAATGGCTGTCCTGCTGCAGGACAGCCATTGTTTTTATCGCTATAATGGGGTGGTGACCTGACTCCGAGTGCTTATGCAAACCACAGCCTACAACAGCCGAATCATACTTCGCAATCGCCTGCTGCCCGCCCTCCTGGGACTGGTGATTGTCATGCAGTTGCTGGATCCTTCGCGGGTATGGAGCGTGTTGCTGCTTGGTCTTGCAGGAACCTGGCTGGTAAGCTATGTGTGGGTGCGCAGCATGGCGCGCTCGCTGTTCTTGCGCCGTGAGATGCGCTTCGAATGGGCCCAAGTCGGCGATCTTATGGAAGAGCGCTTCACGCTGGAAAATCGCGGCCCCTTGCCAGCGCTGTGGGTCGAGGTGAACGATCATTCCAATTTACCCGGCTATCATGTCAGCCGAGTCAGTGACGTGGGCGCAAACAGTCAACGGCGTTGGGTGACGAATGGAACATGCGAGCGGCGAGGACTGTTCACCCTGGGCCCAACCAGCCTGAGCTGCGCCGATCCGTTTGGCCTGTATGAGCTGACCATCTACTACCCTTCCAGCACTTCGATCATGGTCATGCCTCCGGTGGTTCCGCTGCCTGAAATCGAAGTGGCGCCAGGCGGGCGCAGCGGAGAAGGGCGTCCCAAGCCAGATGCGCCTGAGCGCATCGTCTCGGCAGCCGCGGTGCGCGAATATATCCCTGGCGACAGTTTGCGGTATATCCATTGGGCGACCACCGCCCGTAAAGGGCAGCCCTATATTCGCCTCTTCGATGGCACACCAGCCAGCGACTGGTGGATTTGTCTGGACCTTCAGGACGCAGTTCAAGCTGGCGAAGGCTGGGATTCGACAGTGGAGCACGGCATCGTTCTGGCAGCCTCGCTGGCAGACCGCGGTCTGCGGTTGGGACGCGCCATTGGCCTGGCCTCCAACAGCACGCCTGTCATCTGGCTGGCGCCACAGCACAGCGACTCCCAGCGCAGCAGGATGCTGCGCGCCCTGGCCCTGGCAGAGCCCGGACCCTTTTCGCTGGCAGAATTGTTGGAACGCAACAAGGCCTCGTTCGGTCAGCGATCCAGCCTGATCATTATTACCGCCAATCACTCTCCCTCCTGGCTGGATGCAGTGATCACACTGACGCGCAAAGATATCACTCCCACCATCCTGCTGCTCGATCCAGCCAGCTTCGGCCTTTCACAACCAGTCACAGGCCTGCCAGGTCTGCTGACAACCTGGGGGATCTCTGCTTATTTGATTCCCCGTACACTTCTGGATCGTCCCGAAGCTCGCCCTGGCACGCAGGGGCGGTGGGAGTGGCGGGTATCCGCAACCGGACGCGCTGTGCCTTTGCACCGCCCTGGCGGCAGCGATTGGAGGCTTATCTCGGGATGAGCGACCTGCCAGCAAAGGCTTTGCATTGGGTGGTGGTCAATAGTGGGGTGCGCAACCTGCTTGCTTTGGGGATGATGCTCCTGGCGCAGATCAGCGTGGCATACGGCCTGGATATCTCCATCCGCAGGCTACCCGATAATTACCTGCTGAACGCGGCTGTGGTTGGCTCATTCACCGGCTGGTTTTTGGGCGCAAAACGCTGGAATAGTTTTTGGGGAGCTGTCGTTGGGTTGACCGCGGCCACAGCCTGGAATTTGATCGTTGCCGGTAAGCTGTTTTTTCTTATCCTTCAGACAATTGCACTCTCCATTGGATTGCTGTTCAGTGGACTGCCGTGGAAAGTGGATTGGACCCCTGCAGCGGACCTCATCTTGAGGCTGAGCGCATCCACCCAGGCTGCCCTGCTGGAACTTAATCATTGGCTTTACCGCCTGTGGCAGGGCAATCTGAGCTTCTCTCCTGTGGCAACCGCCATGTTTTGGGGATTTTGCTGCTTTGTGAGCGCAGCCTGGGGGAGCTGGCGCCTGCGCAGGCAGCATACCCCGCTGGCAGCAATCCTGCCCGGCGGCTTGCTGTTAGCGGCGGTCTTGAACTACACCCGCAGCCCGGTGCTCAGCCTGGCGTCTTTACTGGCATTGCTGTTGATGCTCATGGCATTGGAAAACTATGCCGCGCGCGAAACCCATTGGGAGTCGAATGGCCTGGATTTTTCGGAAGAGTTGCGCCTGGATGTGGCCGTGACTGCGATTGCGCTCTCTTTGGGAATTGCCACAGTTGCCGGAGCCGTGCCTTCGCTGTCGCTTGAGCCAGTGGCGGAAATGGCTCGCCGGGTGCTTCCCTCACCCCAAAACAGGCCGCTGGCTGAGTCTTTGGGGCTGGACGCCAGGCCTGGCGCATTCGGTGAGCCGTTAGCTTTGGGGGCGACGGGGCTGCCACGCCAGCATCTGCTCGGCAGTGGCAGCGAGCTTTCGCAGAAGCTGGTTTTTACGGCGAGCACCAACGATCCGCCCGTCTCACCCTCGCAAGCGCCTGAGAATCCGAGCGCGCCGCGCTACTATTGGCGTAGCCTGGTTTACGACGTTTACACCGGGCAAGGGTGGCAAACCAGCGCCACCACCGAAGCCGGTTATTCACCGGGCGAGTTTATCTTTGAAAATTTCACCACCCCTGGCCGTTACCTGGTTCAGCGGATCGAAGGCGCGGTGGATTTGAACGGTCTACTCTACACCGCCGGCGCGCCAGCAGCCGCGGACCGGCCTGTCACAGGTCTGTGGCGAACGCCTCCCCAAGCGGACGACCCCGGTGATGGGTTTGCTTTCACTCTTACCAGCAACCGCTATCAGGCTGTATCCTGGCTGGCAGCGGCTGGCAGCCAGGATTTGCGCCAGGCAAGCAATTTATACCCACCGGCAATTGCACAGCGCTACTTGCAGCTCCCCGATAGCCTTCCAATGCGGGTGCGCCAGCTCGCCTTACGCCTGACGCAGGCGCAACCCACCAACTATGATAAGGCGCTGGCAATTGAAAGTTACCTGCGTCGCTACACCTACAATCTCGCTCTTCCAGATCCACCCTATGACCGCGACTTGTCCGATTATTTTCTGTTTGAGCTACAGCAAGGCTACTGCGATTACTACGCCACCGCCATGGTTGTCCTGGCGCGCGCCGCAGGCATTCCCGCTCGCCTGGTCACCGGCTACGCGACTGGCGCATTCGACCCACAGCAATCCCAATACCGCGTCGTCGAAGCCGATGCCCATTCCTGGCCGGAGTTATACTTTCCCGGTTTTGGCTGGATCGAATTCGAGCCGACCGCCGGATTAAGCGCCATTCAAAGAGAGGCGTTGGCTGCGTCCGCTGGCGTGCTGGGCCAGACGCCACCACCACCAGATCTGTCCCTGGCATTCTCGCCTGAGAACGATCTGCTTTGGCGTGTCTTGATCGCCAATCCAGCATGGCTGATCAGCCTGCTGATCGCCACCGCGCTGCTGATTCTTTCGCTGGTTGCTTTCTTCAAGGCCAGGATCGTTTCACAGCCTGAGCTGATCGAATCCATGCTGATCAAGATGAAGCGGCAAGCGCAACACCTGGATATCGAAACTTCAGCCGGGCAAACCGCCTATGAGCTGGCATCCGCTTTGCAAAGGCGCCTTGATCCCGCAACGACGGGTGGCTTGTGGCGGCGCATCCTCTATCCCTGCCAGTCCGACCTGGATCGATGGGCGCAAGCCTACTCACGCAGCGTGTATGGACCACCACCACTGCCGCTTCTTGCGCATGGGCAAGCCATCTCCGCCTGGAAAAGATTGCGTTGGAGGCTGTGGGTGGCTCGCTACTGGCGGCCAAAGCATTGAAGATAACCTGCAACTTGGATAAGACAAATCCAATTTTTTAATAAAGTTCGTTATAATATCTAT
Organism: Chloroflexota bacterium; assembly: GCA_029265355.1. Classification (GTDB taxonomy): domain Bacteria; phylum Chloroflexota; class Anaerolineae; order Anaerolineales; family UBA4823; genus JAJUJL01. The sequence goes on from JAJUJL010000001.1 coordinate 254,736, forward strand.
CTCATCGCGCCTCTCAAACTCACAAGGCCCTTTATGAATCCAGGAAACCTCGAATGCGCTTACGACTTTTTATATTTGTTCTCTTAGCCGTCTTGCTCAGCGCTTGCACCGGAGATGGCACACCCACAGCCACCAGCCAGCCTGCCCTTGCTTCACCCACCGCTACGGCCCAAGATTCCGCGCCCACAACATTCACTCCAACGCCAACCACTCCCAGCCAGACGCCGGCTGCCCCAGCAGAGACAACCTCGCCCCCAACCCAGGAACCCAAACCTACCCAGGAAGCCACATCCACCAGCCCACCGGCGCCGACCAGCCAGCCATCCCCCACCCAGGCTACTCCGGTTTCATCCACCCCACAGACCCCTCCCCCCACACCCACCGCGGCCGCTAGCGCCTGCCTGAACAGAGCGATCTTTGTCGACGATATCACCATACCGGATGGCACTTTCATCACCCAGGGTGCAGATTTCGTGAAGACCTGGCGGATTAAGAATGATGGCACGTGCAGTTGGAACGAAAACTACACGCTGGTCTTTGCGGGCGGAGAGGCAATGAACGGCCCCATGTCCCAGCCCCTCGCGCCAGCCAACCCCGGTGATAGCATCGATATCTCGGTTAATCTGCAAGCGCCGCTGAGAGGCGGCAGCTATACCGGCAATTGGTGGTTCAGCAGCGATACGGGCGAGAACTTCGGTGTGGGTGTGCCAGCCAATGGCAAGATCTGGGCGGCAATCAATGTTGGCTTCCTACCCCAAGGCGGACAGGGAAGCCCAGCCGCGCCAACGCCTGAACCGGGAGGCAACCAGCCTCCACAGCCCACCCAACCCGCTCAGCCTGGAGCAGGGTGTCCACTTCAAAGGGATACCGCCTACGAACAACAGGTTCTGGCATTGATCAACCAGGGGCGCAGCGCACAGGGGTTACCCATATTGGTCGCCGAGCCCCGCTTGCAGGCTGCGGCACTGAGCCACAGCAACGATATGGCTTGCAACAATTGGGCCAGCCATATCGGTACAGATGGAACAGATTGGTATGCACGCGTTGCCCAGGCTGGCTATGCCAACTACAACAGCGCCCGGGAAAACGTTTGGTATGGCCTGCCCAAGTTCGGTGCAGATGCCCAATGGTTTTACAACCAGATGTACAACAGCCCCGTGCATCACGACAACATGTTCTTTCCGACTGCCACCGAAATTGGGATTGCCTTTGTGCTCAATACCTCATCCGAAGAAGGCTACATCACCCTTGTCGTTGCCAGGCCATAAAGCACATGGATAGCCGCTATGCAGTCGTATAAAGTCATTGCAACCAAGGTTTTATTCGAGCATCCTGCCGCCCGCATCCTGGTCGAGACGATCGAACACCAGGGTAAACAGCGGGCTTACTTCTACCTGGCAAGCCCGATAGAAGCTGTGGCAACGCTGGGTGTGAAAGCCGATGGATGCATCTTGCTAACCCGGCAATACCGTCACCCCATTCGCAGCACGATCTATGATTTACCGGCAGGTCGTCTAAACCCAGGCGAGAGCCCATTGGATGGCGCCCGGCGCGAATTCGAAGAAGAGACCGGCTATTTCCCACGCCGCATCGAAAAGCTTGGCTATTACAACCAGTTCCCGGGCACGCTGCGCGCCGCCACCACGCTGTTCTTTGCCTCGGAGCTGGTGCCCACTCAGCAGAACCTGGATGAAGGCGAGGAGCTGGAAGTCGTGGCCCTGCCTGCTGCCCAGGTGTTGAATATGGTGCTCTCCGGAGAGATCATCGATGGCTCATTGCAGCTTGCGCTGCTGCTGGCGCTCCAAAAGGGCCTGATTACCCTTTCGCCGATACAATTAGCATGAGTACGAATGTAAGGGTTTGAGAGCCCAATAAACCGCTTCTCTTGTCCTCCCAAACTCATGCTGATTAGAAAGGATCGTCAATGGACTATAAGTATTTAGGCCGCACGGGTTTGAAAGTTTCCACCCTTTGCCTTGGAACGATGCAGTTTGGCTGGACGGCGGACGAAAATCTCTCTTACCAGATCCTGTCACGCGCTTATGAAGCTGGCATCAATTTCATCGATACTGCGGACATCTACTCACGCTGGGTGCAGGATAACCCGGGCGGCGTGGCCGAGACGATCATCGGACGTTGGATGAAACGCAGTGGAATCCCACGTCATCAGCTTGTCATCGCCACCAAGGTGCGCGGTCGCATGGGGGATGGCCCCAACGATGAAGGGCTTTCACGGGGGCACATCCTGAAGGCAGTGGAAGACTCGCTGCGCCGCCTGGACACAGATTACATCGATCTCTACCAGACCCATTGGTTCGATGAAAACACGCCCATCGAAGAGACCCTGCGCGCCCTGGATGACCTGGTGAAGCAGGGCAAAGTGCGCTATTTGGGTTGTTCGAATTACCCGGCCTGGCGGCTGACAGAGTCTGAATGGACGGCGCGCTCGCTCGGGCTGGCGCGCTTCGACTCGCTGCAACCGCATTACAGCCTGGTGCACCGCGCTGAATTCGAGCGCGAGCTGGCTGAGGTGTGCCGCAAGTATGGTATCGGCGTGATTCCATACAGCCCGCTGGGGGGAGGTTTCTTGACGGGTAAATATCGCCGCGACCAGGCGCCGGAGAGCGCACGCGCGCGCGGCGCCAACCGTTTCTTCACCGAAAAGAACTGGCAATTATTGGATCTGATGGAAACAATCGCCCACCAAAGGGGAGACTGCTCCATCAGCCAGATCGCACTCGCCTGGCTGATGGCTGATCCACTGATCACCAGCCCCATCATCGGTCCGCGCAGCCTGGAGCAATTGGTTGATAACCTGGGAGCAGTCAACCTGCACCTCAGCGAAGACGAGAAAATCAAGCTGGATGAAGCCAGTTCTTGGCGAGATTAATTCTGCAAAGGAGCGTACATGGTCAATTCCGCACTGGTATCTGAACATCGCCCGATGACTGAAGAGGCTGATTTTCTACAGATCAAAAGCATCGATCATCTTCACTTTTGGGTAGGCAATGCCCGCCAGGCGATGTATTACTGGTGGAAAGGCTTTGGTTTCACCCCCGTTGCATACTCAGGTCTGGAGACGGGCAATCGCGAGTTTGCCTCGTATGTGCTCCAGTCCGGGCAGATTCGTCTCGTAGTCTCGGCTGCGTACACGCCTGCCAGCCAGATTGCCTCTCACCAAATGGTGCATGGCGACGGCGTCAAGATGATCGCCCTGGAAGTCGAAGATGTGGAACAGGCGCACCGCGAAACAACCGCACGTGGCGCGATCTCTGCCTGGGCGCCGCGCCAGGAACAGGATGCCGCTGGCCTGTACCGCACTTCCGCGATCCGCATCTACGGGGATACTCTGCATGTGTTTGTGGATCGCTCGCAGTATTCTGGCGTCTTTGCGCCGACCTATCAACCATTGAAACAGGAAGCCTCTGCAACCGGCCTGGCAGCCATCGATCATATCGTTGCCAATGTGCCGTTAGGAAAAATGAACCAATGGGTGAATTTCTACCATCGGGTGATGGGCTTTCGCCAATTGCTGCACTTCGATGATAAGGACATCTCCACCGAATATTCTGCCCTGATGTCCAAAGTGATGCAGAATGGCAGCGGACGGGTCAAATTCCCGATCAATGAGCCAGCAGAAGGCTTGCGTAAGAGCCAGATCGAAGAATACCTGGACTATTACCTGGGCGCCGGCGTCCAGCACATTGCCCTCTTGACGGGAGACATTTTGCACACCGTGCGCGAGCTGCGCCAGCGCGGCATTGAGTTCCTGCGCGTTCCAGAAGCCTATTACGACGCCCTCCCTGGAAGAGTCGGGAGCATCAAAGAGCCCCTGGATGCCATTCGTGAACTTGGCATTCTGGTTGACCGCGATGATGAAGGCTACCTGCTGCAGATCTTCAGCCGCCCGATCCAGGATCGCCCAACCGTGTTTGTCGAGATCATCCAACGGCATGGCAGCCGCGGTTTTGGCAAAGGCAATTTCAAAGCCCTGTTCGAGGCGATCGAGCTCGAGCAAGCCCGACGCGGCAACCTGTAGACCAGGCGAGAGCGCTTTTGAAACTGGTCACCTTCAGCACCCCTCAGGGCGACAGCCTGCATGTAGGCGCTCTGCACCTCACCCGGCAGGTGGTCGTTCATCTCGTCTCTGCCTGGGCATGGTACCGCGCCAATTCAAACCAGGCGCTGCCAGAAAATCTTCCCGACAACATGCTGGCTCTCATCGCCAGCGGTGAGGGGGTGCTGCAGGCGGTCCAGCGAATGCTCGCCGCGCTGGAAACACGTCTGGATAGCCCACCAGCTACACCGCAGGGTGGCCTGGTCTACTACCCTTTGAAGACCGTGCGGCTGCATGCCCCATTGCCACGACCACCCAGTTTTCGCGATTTTTACGCCTTTGAGCAGCATGTACGCACGGCGTTTGCCAACCGCGGGCGTGAAGTGCCGCCCGAATGGTACCGCGCCCCTGTATTCTACTATTCGAATCCCGGCGCAATCATCGGGCCTGGCGATGATCTGCCATACCCATCTTATAGCCAGCAGTTGGACTTCGAACTGGAAATTGCCTGCATCATTTCACGCCCTGGACGGAATATCCCCGCCAACCAGGCAGAGCAGCACATCTTTGGCTACACACTGCTCAACGACTGGTCGGCGCGTGATGAGCAGCGATGGGAGATGAAGGTTGGCCTGGGTCCCGCGAAAGGCAAGGACTTTGCCACCTCGCTCGGTCCATGGATCGTTACCCCAGATGAACTTTCGGCCAGGCATGCCGGTCGCCCTGGCGTGTATGACCTGGCAATGTGCGCCCGTATCAATGGCGTGGAGTGTTCATCCGGGAATTGGAAGGCGCTGCACTATTCCTTCGGCGAGATGATCGAGCGCGCCTCGGCTGAGGTGTGGTTGCAGCCCGGGGATGTATTGGGATCTGGCACCGTGGGAAGCGGTTGCCTGCTGGAAATCACCCGCGGTCGCGGCCCATGGCTGCAGCCTGGCGACCTGGTGGAGCTGGAAGCGGAAGTCCTGGGAGTCCTGGCGAATAAGATCGTTTAGATCCGCATATTTCATTCTTGAGGGATCGCACACAGCCGAACTGTAGAGGTCAAGCAACCAGCCTGGCCCGCCTGTCCATCATGAGCGCAGATCCAACCGTATGCTTGACCCGTAAGGCGTATCGATAATGGCGTACAAGCTGCGAGAATTAGTTCGACTGACGAGGGTTGCGTAGAAGCCAGGCGAAGCAGTCTCCTGGCTGGCGAGGAGATTGCCATGATCAGCACAGCACGCTGGCCTCGCGATGACAGCTTAGATCAAAAGCTGCTCGCACAATGTGGGCCACGCAAAACGACCTGATAGGAGATTGCCACGACCAGCACAGGCGGGTAAAAAACACCCGACGCTGGTCTCACAATGACAGCTAAGGTCAAATAAGGAGTAGATAGATGCCCATTTATCACAAGCTCGGGGAAATCCCCCACAAACGCCATACGCAGTTCCGCAAGCCTGACGGAGGCCTATACCGCGAAGAGGTGATGGGTCTGGAAGGTTTTTCCAGTCTGCAATCGATCCTTTATCACCATTTTCTACCCCCACGCGTGCTGCACATCGAGGATTTGGGACCTGCCGCGCCCGAATACGTTGACTTCGGCCCCATCCGCCACCGCGCGTTTGCCACTGCCGACGCGCCAATTGGCGGGGATGCGCTCTCTGCACGGCAGGTGTTGCTGGGAAATCGGGATGTCACCCTCGGAATCAGCACCCCCAACCAGAGCATGGACTATTTTTATCGCAATGCCCAGGCGTATGAAGCCTGGTTCGTTCACGAAGGAAGCGGTTTACTGCGCACCCAATTCGGGCAGCTCAACTTCCAGGCCGGCGATTACCTGGTGATTCCTTTCGGCGTGACCTGGCAGATGCAGCTCGCGACAGCTTGCCGCTTTTTCGTTATCGAGGCCGCTTCGCAAATTGAACCTCCCAAACGATACCGCAATGAATATGGGCAACTCCTGGAACACGCCCCATATTGCGAGCGCGATTTCAGGCTGCCGGAAAACCTGGAAACGCATACCCAGCGGGGTGAATTCCCGGTGCACGTTAAGGTGCGCGACCGGCTCAGCCTGCATATCCTGGACCACCACCCTCTGGACGTAGTCGGCTGGGATGGCTACCTCTACCCGTGGATCTTCTCGATCCATGATTTTGAACCGATCACCGGGCGTATTCACCAGCCGCCGCCGGTCCACCAGACTTTCCAGGGACACAATTTCGTAGTCTGCTCTTTTGTGCCGCGCCTGTTCGACTACCACCCACAAGGTATTCCTGCGCCCTACAATCATTCCAATGTCAATTCAGACGAAGTGATCTACTATTGCGAAGGAAATTTCGTCTCTCGAAAAGGTATCGAGCGCGGCGATATCACGCTTCATCCCTATGGCTTGCCGCATGGGCCGCAACCTGGCGCAACCGAGGCTTCGCTGGGCAAGGAGCGCACCGAGGAACTGGCTGTCATGGTGGACACGTTTTACCCCTTGCACCTGACGCCTTCAGCCTTGAAACTGGAGAAGCCCGGATATATGGCTAGCTGGTTGGAAGGCAGTGGAGCATAAATCAGGAAGAAGCGTATGGAAGTGAATCCCAACCTGTTACCCTGGAGATCGGTGTATAAACTGCTCACCGGCGCCATCGTGCCGCGCCCAATCGGTTGGATCTCGACGATCAGCCTCCAGGGCGCGCCCAACCTGGCGCCATTTTCGTTTTTCAATGTCGTCTCTTCCAATCCCCCTCACCTGGTGTTTGCCCCCAGCATTCGCACGACCGACAGATCGGAGAAGGATACATTGAGAAACATTCGCCAGGTTGGCGAATTCGTGGTTAACATCGTCAGCGAAGACCTTCTCGAAGCGATGAACCTGACATCAACCGAGTTGCCCGAGGATGTTGATGAATTTGCTTACGCAGGGCTTACCCCTGCGCCATCATACAGGGTGCAGCCGCCGCGGGTGGCTGAGAGCCGGGTACATTTCGAATGTACCCTGCACCAGCTCATCGAACTTGGCGACCAACCCGGCGGAGGCACCTTGGTCATTGGGCGGGTGGTGCATATTCATGTGGATGAGGGGGTCTTATTGGGCGAAGACAAGATTAATCTCGAAAGATTGAAACCCGTCGGACGCCTGGCAGGCAACGCTTACTGCCGGGTCAGCGACTTGATCGAACTTCCCCGCCCCAATTCGCAGATCGTCCCGAAAACAGGCTGATCGGGTGACAATTGTGAGCCGTCTGCTGCGGTTCCGGCGCAGTCTAAGCAGCGTCCTGGCGTAATCGCTCCAAAATCGCCGGCCAGGCTGCCTTGAAAGCTTCGACAACGAGTGGGTCATACAGCCTGCCGCTCTCTGCCAGAATCTGCTGGTATGCCACATCGGGAGCGACCCCTTGTTGGTAAGGGCGAGTCGCGCACATGGCGTCTACCGAATCAGCCACCGCCACGATCCTGGCTGCAAATGGAATATCTTCTCCCCTCAGGCCATCCGGATAGCCGCTGCCATCCCACCGCTCATGGTGCGAGCGGATGACCGGGATTGCAGCAACCAGGTATTGGATCTCTTTGACAATTTCGACACCGATGAGCGGGTGCCGGTGCATGAGTTCCCACTCTTCTTCATTCAGCTTAGAGGGTTTTTTCAGCACGCTTTCGGGTATATGGATCTTACCAACATCGTGGAGGATGCTGCCATATTCCAGGTCTCGTAATTGCTCATCCTTCCAACCAACTTGCCTCCCAATCAGCAAGGCGATGTCGCGAACGCGTTCGACATGGTTGCGCGTCCCCTGGTCGCGCAGCTCAATAGCATTCGCCAGCATGATCAGGCTGGATGCATAAGCTTGCTGGAGCTGCACGTACAACAATTGCTGGTTGCGAGCCAGGCGAGAACGGATCGTGGTAGTCAGTTCTTTGCGCGTCACCGGCTTGACCAGGTAATCCTCCACGCCCATCCGTTTGCCAGCAAATATCTCATCCCGCCCGCGACGCGCCGTTAGAAATATAAACGGGATTGACATCCAGGCTTCCCGAGAGCGCACTTGCTCATAAAACTGGTACCCATCCATCTCCGGCATGGAAATATCCGAGAGGATTAGATCGGGCACATGGTTAGCCATCTTATCCAGTGCTTCATGCCCGTGTGCGGCTGTCACAGCCACATATCCCTCGGACTGCAACAACGCCTCCAAACCATGGCGCAGCACATCGTTATCCTCAACGATCAGAATGACTTCTCCGGCCACTTTTGTCTCTCCGTGGAAGGCAGTTTAACCGTAAAAGTTGAGCCTTGTCCAACTTTGCTCTGGATCTGAATTGTACCAGCATGTCGATCAACGATTTCTTTTACAATCGAAAGTCCCAAGCCTGTGCCGTGTTTTTTGGTCTGGCGTACACGTTTCCCCCTGTAAAATCGTTCGAAAATATGCGGCAAGTCTTCCTCATCGATACCAATACCGGTATCCTGGACTTGTAGGATGATATCATCTTCATCAGCAAAGACCCTTACCTTTACATCCCCTTTCATCGTGTAATTCAACGCATTGTACACCAGGTTCGTGACCACCCGCGAGAGCTGGTTAATGTCACCAGCCACAATCGCAGGCGCTTGACTGCCTTCGAAACTCAATTGCAACCCCGCCATATTTGCCAGCGGTTTATGTGCGATAACCACTTCATGGACCAACCGGTTCAGGTCAATCTCGCGGAACTCGACTTCCCGGGCTTTGCCGGAGGATAGGCGCGACAGGTCCAGGATATCTTCTACCAGTTTGATGAGCAACTGGGTTTGTTCCTTCAGGATGTTCAGGTAACCATCCCGGCGATCATCGGGGGCAGACTCTAAGAGCTCCAGATAAAGGCCGATATTGGTTGTCGGTGTGCGCAGCTCGTGTGAAACATCTGAGACAAATAAATCTTTGAGCCGGTCGAGCTCCTTTTGGCGGGTAACATCGCGCTGGCTGCCAACGAAGCCATAAACTTCTCTATTTGGGTTCCGCAAGGGCGAGATGGTGAGTTGCACATCATAAACGCCACCATTCTTCCGCTTCCCTCGTAGCTCGCCCGTCCAGGTTGGAAGGTGCTCCAAAGTCTCATTGATCTGTTTCCTGAGCAGGTCAACATCGGCAATCTCGTACAACGACCAAATCGATTGACCCGCCAATTCCAAATTTTGGTATCCAGACTGGCGCTCATAGGCTTCATTGACGGTTTGAATGTGACCGATCAAATCGATAACAATCACCCCTTCACCTACCGAGGCCAGGATGGCCTGCGAGCGTTCCATGGCAGCGTTCAATTCAGCGGTGCGTTCGAGGACGCGTTGTTCCAGGTCTTCCGCATGCCGCCTGAGCTGGGTGACCAAATGGATGTTTTCGATGAGCGGGCTGAGCTGGCGAGCCAACACCCGCATAATATCCAGGTCTTCGGTGCTGAACTCATCCCCGCCAAATTTCGGGCCCAGAGCGATCAATCCCAGCATGCGACCATGACCAATGATTGGCACCCATAGGTGCATTTGAGGGCTGTTCAACAGGCGCTCCTCTTCAGGAGAGAGCACAGTTTGCGCAAGCGCTTTTTTCAACTCAACGCGTTCCATTGTGCCGCCCATCTGCAGCAGGTAGTTCAAGCTGCTGCGAGGCAGAGCCGAGTACGCTGATTGGTCGCGCTGGGTGGGCTGAGGAGCAACTGAAACAATCGAGTAGTTGCCCTTGATATCGGAGAAAAACACGCAGACTTCTTCCAGGCGCAAGGTTTTATGCAGTCGGTAGCTAATTAAGTCTGCCAGTTGCTGCAAATCTCCGATCTGTTCCGTTCCCTGGCTGATGGTGGTGATCGCAGAACGATAATCGTACCAACCCCCATAAAAGATTGTGTCGACAAAGCGAGACAACACTCTTTGGAGAGGCACAAAAATGCTCACCAACAGCAGCACGATGACTGTGTTCAATGCCGGCGCGCTGAGCACATCCAATGGCAACAACTGGACCAATACGAAATTCAGCAACAGGTAAACGCCGCCCAACAAGGAGTAAACCAGGATCACCGTTGCGCCGCGGTTGACATGCGCTTCGATCGCAATCAGTTGGTGGCGGAAGATCGCATACCCATAGGTGATCGGAAAGAGCGCAAGGAATAAAGGGAACAGCGCATCCGCAATGATGGCTTCGCCTAGAAGTGCATCGGGTAAGATAAACAATGTGACAAGCGGTACCAGGCTGATCGCACCGCCCAAGACTACCAGGCGAATCTTTGCACGGGTCCCAGTCGTGGTTGTATTTCGATATGCGTAGAACAACAAACCAACAACAAATAAAAAATTGATCGCAACATAATAACGGGCCGCAAAATTTAATACAGGATACAATGGAAGCGAGCGTAATCTCTCTGGTCCTACAAACAAGTATGGCAGACTTGCAATCGCACCCACCAAGTACAGGAAGATGATAATGCGCCGCTGAAGGCGTAATCCAAAGTTTTGTGGAAAATTAAAATGAAAATGAACCGCCAAAGGTCCAAGAAACCACAATAGAAAGCCAAATAACCCTGAAGCCCATTGAGGTCCCAAATAAGTATTTACCCCTGCAGATAAAAGGGCAGCGAATGCCTGAAAAAAAAGAAAAGGTTGAATTAAGGATTCTTTGACTACATTGAAAGCCAGTAAAGCCAGGCCAATGCCCCAGAAGGTCAGCGCCAAAACCAGGGGCGCCAGGCGGCCAGCTATCTCCCAGGGCGGCGCATGCACCAGCGTGAAGCTGCGCGTAAAAGTCGCTTCCCCGCGCTTGATCAGCAAAGAGACATCATCACCCGCATGTTTATCCTGATAGAAGGGAAAAGCCTCGCTGAAATTCACCTCATCGATCGAAATGACCTGGTCGCCAACTTGCAGGATCGAACTGGTAGGCCCCCGGGGATTGATCTCCTGGATGATTCCGGATGACGTGTAGCGCACAATCCCGTCGTAGGGATAGGCAAGCGCCTGCCATCCGCTCCAGATAATGAATACCAGGACGGCCAGCGCCAGGACAAAAGGCGAGCCACTACGCAAGCGCTGCACATTCACCATTCTTTACACCTGTCGAGATAGGTGTTTCGCTGAAGTTGTTTTTATAAGTATGCCAATGAACACCGGCGAAACCCTGAAGTAAACCGTCATGACGATTGCCGAGCTACACCAGACACTTCGGCGGTTTACTTAGTTACCGATTTATAATACTATCATTGTACCTGTAAATCAATACAAACTGCGCCGCCTTTCATCACTGTCAGGCAGCGCAGTGCAACGCCTGCTCACACGAACATGAGCACAGGAAGTGGGTTAACTCGACTGAAAGATCGAGAGAATTGATACCAGCTCGTCGTAAGCCGGTGGGGTTGGCGCTGCCGCCTGCAGCGCCTGCTTTGCCAGGGCAAGATGCTTTTCCTGTTCCGCGCGGATGTACACCCCTGAGCGGCAATCATCCAGCATAGCCAGGGCTTCACTGGCGGCTGCAGGGCTTTCCTGCGCCTTGGACAACAAATCCAACAGGGTCTGCTGCTCTTTTTCCGGCAGCACCTCCAGGGCATAAAGCACTGGCAATGAGCGCCGCATGCCTTTCAACTCTCCGTGCACACCGCCCGGCGAGGCAGGCAGGATTTCTGCCAGTTCGTCCGCAATCTGCACCAGCACGCCCAGGTGAACGCCAAACGTTTCATAAGCCCTGAGCTGCGCCTCGCTGGCACCTGCCAGGCGGGCGCCTCCCCAACTGGCCATCGAAAAGAACGCCCCTGATTTCGCTTCTGCCAGGCGCCAGAACATCTCCAGACTTGGCCGAGATGTGACCAGGTCGGCGTGCTGTCCGCTGCACATCACCAAAAACCGGCGGTAGAATTCCGCCGCTACGTGGCGGGCGCGTTCACCCAGTTGCGCTCGCTCCTGCATGCGGGCCAGCAGCAATGAGGCAGTGAAGTACAATCCGGTGGCCGTGTTCAATGCAACGCCGGGTCCATGCTCAGCCCACCAGTGCTGCGGCGGGTCGCCATCCTGGACGCTGTCCATCAGATGAGCCGCCAGGTAGAGCAGCACCCAGGCCTTCGCCAGTTCTTCAGCGTTCTGTGGGTCGCCGCCGGCGCCCTGGTGGCAGATGACCGGCAGCCGGGCCAGCTTTAACCCGCCGCCAGTCCCGCCACCGCCAGAAAAAACAGCCAGGCGCATGGTGGCGATAAACTCCGGCCATGCGCCTGACTGCTCCCAAGTTTGGGACAGGAGATCTGCGGTCAAATAATTACTCGTGTGTTGGGACTAGAGAACCCAGGAGGCTGCCCCGCCGTTGGCCAGCGATACCAGGCGGGTTTTTTCCTGCTCACCGCGAGTGGGCGCGCTCAGCAGAAATGCCAGTTCTTCTTTGCTCAGCTTGAGACCGCGCTCTTCCAGCGCCGTTTCCGGGTCGGCATAAAGCTGGGAAGCGAAGTCATTGTCCTTCGAGAGTTGGTATACAACTTGTGCCAGTGTCATCATAACCTCCGTGTCGTGATGAGTGAAAAATTGTAACGTGCGATGCTGTTTGCTGGCCTTAGGTATCCAGCCCCGCCATTCCGATCTCCTGATAGAAAAGTTCACCTTTCAATTTTGTTAGGTTAAGCCTATCATATTTGCAAGGTCTAGGACAAGTGTCATCTGTCACATGAAAAATATGACAGATGTTTCTGGTGATCCAGATCAAGGAATCCAAGTATACTTGCATTTATTAAAATCGCTTCTGGGAGACGCACAATGGGAAAAAAGTCCTTGATCACCCTCGACTTGAATTTTATGGGTATGCCAGGCACAATTGCCGCCTATCTGCTGCCCTACAGCTCTGGGGTAGTATTGATCGAATGCGGGCCTGGCTCAACCAGAGAGGCGCTGATTGCCGGTCTGAGGGCTCACGGTTTTACCCCAGGCGACATCAGCGATGTTTTTCTCACCCACATCCATCTCGATCATGCCGGGGCTGCCGGCTGGCTATCACGCCAGGGCGCCCGCATCCACGTCCATCCAGTGGGCGCACCCCACCTGATCGACCCCGAAAAATTGCTCGCCAGCGCCCAACGCATTTACGGGGAACACATGCAGCGCTTGTGGGGTGAATTCCTCCCCGTATTGCCCGATAAACTTTCGGTTCTTTCCGACGATCAAACTGTCGAAATCGATGAGCTGCATATTCGAGCCATTGACACTCCCGGCCACGCCGAACATCATTTTGCTTACCTTTGCAACGGTATCTGCTTTACAGGTGATATTGGTGGCGTGCGCATGGCAGGGTTTCAACACATTCGCCTGCCCATGCCCCCGCCCGAATTTCACCTGGAGAAATGGCGGCGCAGCATCCAACGTCTGCAGTCTGAATCCTTCCAATTCATCGCACCCACCCACTATGGTCTCTTTGCAGACCCACAGCGCCACCTGGCGGCAGTCTGGCAGGCGCTGGATGAAATCGAGGCCTGGATGGAAGCAATCATGCCGGGCGAACCTGACTTCGAGACACTCAACCGCCAGTTTCTGTCATGGACTGAGCAGCGCTCCCTGGCAGCCGGGCTGACCCACGAACAGCTCCAGGCATACGAACTCGCCAACCCCTCCTGGATGTCGACTTATGGCATCCAGCGCTACTGGCGCAAACAGCGCAACTTGGGCAACCCATCGATGTGATCAGGCTCCCCGAAGGATTGATCGCTAGACTTCAAAACTGCCAACACCTGGTAGTTCTGAGCGGTGCGGGTTTATCCGCCGAGTCGGGAGTGCCCACGTTTCGGGGCGCCCAAAACGGCCTGTGGTCGCAGTATCAGCCAGAAGAACTGGCTACCCCGCAAGCTTTTCGCCGCAACCCTGCCCTTGTATGGGATTGGTACGCCTGGCGCAGGGAGCTGGTAGCAAAAGCCCAGCCCAATCCAGCTCACCTGGCCCTCGTGCAATTAGAAGTGAAGTTCATACGATCGGGTAAGCGCTTCTGCCATATCACACAGAATGTGGATGGGTTAAGCCAGCGCGCAGGCGGCACAGCCATCATAGAACTGCACGGCAATCTTCATCGCTACCGGTGTTTTGAGGAGAACACACCCATCGTGAATATACAGGAGAGCCAGGAGACTCCGCCCCGCTGCCCAAATTGTGGTGGACTGCTACGACCCGACGTGGTCTGGTTTGGCGAAAATTTGCCGCAGGAAACCTTGGAGAGCGCCATCCAGGAAGCCAGGGAGTGTGACTTGTTCATCACCGTGGGCACCTCTCTGCTGGTACAGCCGGCTGCTTCGCTCCCATACATCGCCCAGCAGAACGGTGCAACCCTGGTCGAGATCAATCCTGTACCGACTCAACTGGCAAGCAGCGCCAATTATTGTATCCTGGCGCCCGCCGCGCAGGCGCTGCCAGCTTTGGTGCAGGCTGCCTGTGAATAAAAAAAGGGCGATGCACACCGACTAAATCGGCATGATCGCCCGAAATGCGCCTCGCTCAAAATGCTCAGAACATCATGTCATTCACTTTTTGGATGCTCTCACGCGGCGGTCGAATGCGGTGCTCGGGCAAGCGATTGAGCGGCGTCTTTGGCAGGTTATAGAGATCGGTCAGCGAGGGCTGGGTGGTATCGATGTAGATCAAACCCGTGATCAGGCAATTGCAAGCATTGGCTTCTTCCAATACCCGCATCGCCTCGCTGCGGTCGGTCGGATCGTAATCCCGATCTAGCTTCTTCAGCATGATGATCGAGCCATCGTGCATGGTCACTTCTTTCGCCTCGCCCGGCTCATAATCCACGGTGATCTCCTCCGCTGGCGGCACGAAAGCCAACTCGTGCAAGGCTACCTCGTGATTCTTGCCCCACGAATAGGAATGCATGGCGGTGTCGCTGTTGTTAAAGGTGACACAAGGGCTGATGATGTCCAATACGGCGATGCCATTGTGCGCCAGGGCCGCCTTGAGCAACTCCTTGACCTGTTTGGGGTCGCCTGCAAATGAGCGAGCAACGAAGGTGGCGTGTCCCACCAACGCCTCCCAGGCGATATCCACTGGCATGTACGGGTTGGTGCCCTGGCTTTTCAGCGTCAGCCCCACCTCTGCGGTGGCAGAAAACTGTCCTTTGGTCAAACCGTAGACGCCATTGTTTTCCACAATGTAGACCAGGCGCAGGTTGCGGCGCAGCACATGCTTGAACTGCCCCATGCCAATGCTGGCAGTGTCGCCATCGCCGCTCACCCCGATCCCTCGCAAGGTAACATCGCCAAACAAGGCTCCGGTAGCCAGGGAAGGCATGCGCCCGTGAAGACCATTGAAACCAAAGGAGCGGTTCAGAAAATAGGTCGGACTTTTGCTGGAGCAGCCAATGCCGCTGAACTTGACCACATTTTCCGGCACAATATCCATCTCGTAGCAGGCCGCGATGATCTGGCTGGAAATCGAATTGTGCCCGCAACCCTGGCAAAGCGTGCTGGGATTGCCGCGATAATCGCTCTTGGTCAACCCTGCCAGGTTGGTTTGGGCGCGTGATGGTTGAGAGCTCGTCTGGTCGGACATGTTATTTCTCCTCAAAGGCTAAGATCGACTGGCGCACCCGCCGAGCGGTCATCGGCAAGCCGTCGGTATAAGCAACCGAGATCAACTTGTGGGCAAATTGTGGGTATTCGATCAACAGCAACTGGTACAACTGCCCATCGCGATTCATCTCGACCACATACAGGCGATCATGCTGGTCAATGAAATCATGCACTTCCTCGGTGAATGGAACGGCCCGGATGCGCAGGAAATCCGAGTTCAACCCGCGCTGGCTAAACTGATGGCGGGCCTCCTCGACTGCTGGATGTGTCGAACCCATGGAAATGATCCCAAAAGCTGGGTTTGGCATACTCTCAATGATCGGTTTTGGAACATACTGGCGGGCAGTGTTGAACTTGCGCTTCAAGCGATCTAGGAGCTTATGCCAGACTTCGTTATCTTCGGAATAACGCGCATTTTCATCATGGCCGGTGCCACGCGTGAAATACGCAGCCTGGGGGTGCCGGTTGCCCGGCAGTGTTCGATAGGGAATGCCATCGCCATCCAAATCTCGGTAGCGCCCCCAATCCCCGCCCAGGCGATCCAGGTCTTCTTCCCAGAGAACTTTGCCGCGATCGATCGGCGTGTCCGGGTAGCGGAATGGCTCGGTCATCCACTGGTTCATACCCAAATCCAGGTCCGAAAGCACAATGATCGGTGTCTGCAGCCGTTCTGCCAGGTCGAAGGCTTTCCAACCGAATTCGAAACATTCGTTGACCGAGCCAGGGATGAGAACTACCTGCTGCGTATCGCCGTGCCCCATCAGATGGGCGAAGGTCAAATCCCCTTGCGCAGTTCGCGTTGGCAGGCCGGTGCTGGGACCCACGCGCTGCACATCCCATACCACGATCGGCACTTCTGCGAAGTACGCCAGCCCAGCATATTCTGTCATCAGGCTCAACCCAGGGCCCGAGGTCGAGGTCATGGCGCGCAGCCCGGACCATCCCGCGCCGACTGCCATGCCGATCGCCGCCAGCTCATCTTCTGCCTGAATGACCGCAAAGGTATTCTTCCCCTCTTCTTCAGGATCTTTGCGCATCGTGGGCAGGAAGGCATGCAAGCCTTCTGCAAGGCTTGAAGCCGGGGTGATCGGATACCAGGAGACGAAGTGAACGCCGCCGTAAATCGCGCCCAACGCTGCGGCAGTGTTGCCATCCGCCATGATCAGGTCGCTGGTCGCATTCATCGGCTCCACCCGGTAAGGATCCGTCTTCTCGAGATTGACTTTTGCCCACTCGACAGCCTTGTGCACCAGTTGGTAGTTCATCTCGATAGGCTTCTTCTTGCCTTTGAAATGGAATTCCAAGGCCTGGTAGATTTTATCCAGGTGGATGCCCAGCAGATGCGCCAGCACACCCACGTAAACCATATTGGCCACATAATCGCGCAGTTCGGCAGGGGCTCCAGATTCCCTCACCAGCGCTTTCACCGGCATGGGATAGACGGAGACATCTTTGCGGTTTATCGGCATGCGGATATCGTCGGCATAGAGGAAAGCGCCATTGGGCAGCACATCGGCCAGGTCGCGTGCAAACGTCGCTGGATTCATTGCCACAACGATCTCATGCTCTTCTCTGCGAGCAATGAATCCATCGCGACTCACCCGAATGGTGTACCAAGTGGGAAGACCCTGAATATTGGAAGGAAACAGGTTCTTTCCAGAAACAGGAATTCCCATCTTAAACAGCGCCCGCAAAAGCGTGCTGTTGGAGGTCTGGCTGCCAGATCCGTTGACCGTCGCCACAGTGATGGAAAAGTCATTCACATACGGGTCGGCGACTGCTTGAGAATCAGGCTGTAGAGCGTTTTGCAGTGAACTCATAGTTTCTCCTTAGTCAAGGTGTTGATCTCTGAGGATTATTTTAGGGGGTGTTACGCCTGGATGAGGGCGCGTCTGGCTGGCCATTCAAGCGACCAGCCTCGGCGCTGGGATGCGGACGATGATAAAGTAAGTCTTTGTGTTCCACTAAAGCCTGGTAACCGGCTTCGAAATCGCCGGTGCAGATTGCGTCTACCATGCGCTGGTGGTATTCCCACACTTTTTGCAAGTATTCATATCCAGCATAAACATTCAGTCCAACAGCCTCATAGGCTTGCCAGTAGGCCTCTAAAATACCGGTGACAAAAGGGTTGTCCAGCCGCCTGAAAATTGTCAGGTGAAGTCGACGGTGTTCATCGTGCGGGATGTGCACTTGCTCTGCGTGCAGCTTTTGCCAGGCGCTGTCGACAAGTGACTGCAACTCCTGCAAGTCTTCTTTTGTCAGGCGTTCAACAGCTTCGTACCAGTAACTGGCTTCGACATGGTTTCTCAAGTCTGCGTAGGCGTCAAAGTAGATGCGGTCCAGTTGCATTGCATACGCCAGGCTTTGGTAGACTGCCGGCTCAAACCGATATGGCAGCCGCCGGATGCCGGTGCGCGGCTTGACATCCACCAACCCCATGGCGCGGGCAACTTCCATTTGTTCGCGCAGACGCGCCACGCTGATGCCCAATTCATTCGACAGCTCGTTCAGGGAAGGAAGCCTGAGTTCATCCGAGGCTTCGGCGCGGCCGTTCGCCAGGAGGTTGAGAAACTCATTCAAATGGGGATTATTCATGTCAATCAGGCTGCGACCAGGGACATGTACTATTAATTACATTAATCTGATCATTCAGATCATTGATAATTGTATCATCCCCTGAGATCAACGTCAAGATGATTGCACTCGATGGCCAGGATTTTCAGGCGCTGAGCAGCGCTGGCAATTCACGCAGCGCCTTTCCCAGGCGTGTCCCCGGCCAGGTGATGAGCGTGCCATCGATCAGTAGCACACGCCTGTTCCGAATGGCTCGCATCTCGGGCCACAACGCCGCCATGTGCTCGATATCTCGTTCGGTGAAAGGATAGGGCTCACTGGGCAGCAGGATTAAATCTGGGTCAGCCTGCTCGATCTCATCCGCGGTCAAGCGCGGATAGCGTACATCCCGGTCTCCCGCTGGCTCGGCCGACGCCTGGTTCAGGTCGGCTGCCAGCGGATACTTGCGTTGGCGGTCGGCAAACACGTTTACACAGCCGAACAATGACAACAAGTCGTGAGCATAGGTGTCGCGATTAAATGTCATCCACCACTCAGTTTCTTGCGCACCGCTGTGCCGCCAGATTGGGCAAAAGTAGCGTTCACTCACCAACCCTGAAGACGCGGTGCGCGCCCAATCCACCGCCATGGCAAGCGTTTTCAGTTTAATAGCTGCCGCAGGATTTTGGAACAATCCAGCCAGATACCACAAATCATCTATAGCTTGCTGAACGTTCTTGGGAAAAGAAAGCCAGACCGGTATGCCCGCGGCGCGCAGCGCCTCCACAGTGCTGCGAGTATTCTCCTCCTGGCTTGCCAGCACCACATCCGGTTTCAAAGCCAGGATATCTTGCACCCGCGGATTTTTAGTACCTCCCAGGCGAGGAATGCCCGCCAGAGCATCCCGAGGGTGTAGACAATAGTCCGTCACCCCCACCACCTCGCCGAGCTCAAGCTCGAACAAGCTTTCAGTCAGGGATGGAACAAGAGAAACCACCCGGCGCGGCGGGTGGTCAAAAGCCAATGTGTATGGCATCTCTCGAGCGGCGGGCATTGCTTACTGCGCCAAGATCTCGAATGCGGCCGCAGCCATCAATGCGGCGCCATGAACCAAGGCTCGTTCATCGAAGTCGAAGCGCGGGTGATGGTGCGCAGCATCCAGGCCCAGTTCGGAGTTTGCAGATCCAACAAAGACGAAGCAGCCAGGAACTTCTTTCATGAAGTAGGCCATGTCCTCTGATCCCATCGTCCGATTGGCGTGATCTTGCCTGACCAGGGGGAGCGTCTTTGCTGCTGCTTGCCGGACGAATTCGGTCACATGAGCGTCATTTGATACAGCCGGCGTCAGAGACTGCAGCTTGATCTCAACACTGCAGCCCAGCGCGCCTGCCACGCCCTCGACCACTTCGCGGAAGCGCTTGAGCACCAGCTCTCGCACTTCTGGCTCGAAGGTGCGAATGGTGCCTTTCATCTCTGCGTGTGGGGGAATCACGTTGAACGCTTCCCCTGCTCGCAGGCTGGTTACGCTGATCACGGCAGCCTGCAGTGGGGAGACATTGCGCGCCGCGATTGACTGCAGAGCGGTGATAATTTGTGCGCATGCCAGAACAGGGTCGACGGTCTGATGAGGCAACGCGCCATGCCCGCCCTTGCCCTTGACGCGAATCTCAAATATTTCCGAAGCTGCCATCACCGGGCCGCTGGCAAGCCCCAACCAACCCAACGGCTTCTCATTCCACAGGTGCAAGCCAAGGGTATATCTTGGGGCAGGGTCGCGCAGCGCGCCATCGGCAATCATCGACTCGGCGCCTCCCAGGCCTTCTTCTGCGGGTTGAAAAACGAACTTCACTGTTCCAGGAAGCTCCTTTGCCCGCTCATGCAGCAACCGCGCCACCGTCAGGCCGATGGCGGTGTGACCGTCGTGACCACAGGCGTGCATGACTCCCGGAGTTTGCGAGGCATATTCCGCGCCAGTCTCTTCAACGATCGGCAGGGCATCCATATCGAAACGCATCATCAAGACCGGATCTGGTCGATTGCCTTCCAGAAGCGCTACAACCCCTGTTTTCCCAATTCCGGTAGTCACTTCCAGGCCCAATTCCTGCAGTTCGCGCGCTACAATCCCGGCTGTGCGAACTTCTTGAAATCCCAATTCGGGATGGCGGTGAAAATCCCGGCGTAACTGTTGTGTATAGGAAAAAAGTTTTTGCGCTGCCGAATATAGATCGTCCATCTTTCTACCTTTTAATTATTTCCGCGACGTTTCTTTCTTCTCGAAGATCGCTTCTGCTGTCTTGGCGCTGGCTCTGCAGGTTGTTCGGCTTTCTGCTCGGGCTTCACTTTACCACAATCGCACTCCCCACCCTCATGCTTATCACACGGCGCCTGGGCTTTCTGCCTGAGCGCCTGCAATTCATCATAGGGCTGGACATCAGCATGTGGATACTCCTGGCGGACGCCTGAATTCAGTTCCACCAACACAGACATCTTCAGCGGGAAAATATCGATCACTTTCCCCTCGCCTCCAGGGGTCTCCACCATTTTTCCCCGTTTGGGCAGGGATTTGCGAGCTTCCACGTATTGTTCGTATTCATATACCAGGCAGCAGCGCAATCGCCCACACATACCCGTGATTTCGGTCGGGGTCAATGAGATGCCTTGTTCTTTGGCCATCTTAATTGAAATCGGGCTGAACTCGGTCAAAAACATTGAACAGCAGCGGGTTTCTAAACCGCACGCACCCATGCCGCCGAGGATCTTGGCCACATCGCGTGGGCCAATCTGACGCATCTCTACCTGGGCGCGAGGATAGATGCGCTGCATCATGCTGCGCAGCTTCTTCAGATCAACTTTACCCTCAGTCTCGGTGCTATAAAGGAAAGAGAGTCGGCTGCCATCGAAGCTGTACTCAGCAGCGACGATCTTGACTCCGTCCAGCTTGAGCTCAGCGGCCTTCGCCCGGCAATTGACCATAGCCTCGATTTCTTTTTGCTGCCAGGATTGACGGAGCACCAGGTCGCGAGGCGTTGCCGGGCGGATGATCGGTTTCCAACTGCCCTCGGGCGGCCTGGGTGGATCTTGCAGGATCTGCACAATCTCACCCAACTGCCGTCCGCGGCTGGTTTCAACGACAGCGAAGTCACCGATCTTGACATCCGGAGACTGAGAAGCGTCAAAATGATATACCTTACCAATCTTCTGAAAACGTACACCGACAACGAAAGGTTGCATAATCCCTACTTTTAAATCAGAAAACAGTCTCTAAGGTCATTATACACGCCTTTTGGACTGCTTTCTGGGGGGTTTAGCCGATTAAGTTGATGGGTATGAAGCTGGATTGATTCACAGCAGCCACAGAGATCCTGGCTGCCAGCTCACGGGCAATCTGGGCCAACGCCTGGGCTACCGGCGATTCCGGATTGGAGATGGTCACGGGGACGCCGCTATCACCACCGGCGCGAACTGCCGGGTCCATCGGTATCGCGCCGAGGAAGGGCACACCCGCTTCGGCTGCCAGACGTTCACCACCACCCGAGCCAAATATGTCCATGCGGCTGCCATCTGGCAACTCCAGGTAGCTCATATTCTCCACCACGCCAAAGACATGCACATCCAATTGGCGGAACATCTCCAGGCCGCGGCGAGCGTCATCCAAAGAGACCTGCTGCGGCAATGTGACAATGACACCACCGCTCAGCGGGAGCGATTGGGCCAGGCTCAAGCCCGCATCCCCTGTCCCGGGGGGCAAGTCAACGATCAAATAATCCAGCTCGCCCCAATTCACATCCGTCAAGAATTGGCGGATTGCGGAGTGCAACATTGGGCCGCGCCAGATCAGCGGTTGATCGGGTTTGACCAGGAAGCCAATGGACATGATCTTGACCCCATAAGCTTCTGCTGGCACCAGCTTATTATTTTGCGGAGCGGGTAGCCGATCTACGCCCATCATGGTAGGCACATTCGGCCCGTAGATATCGGCATCCAGCAAGCCAACCCGGGCGCCATCTTTGGCAAGCACTGTAGCAATGTTTACAGCCACGGTGCTCTTGCCCACACCGCCCTTCCCCGAGGCGACCGCGATGGCGTTGCGAATTGGCAGTTCCAAAAGTCCGCGCGATCGTCCGTCATTGGGCACGTTGGCATCCAACTTGACATCTACGGCAGCAACCCCCGGCAACGCCAACACGGCCTCGCGCGCCTCACGCTCGATGCGGGATTTTAGCGGGCAGGCTGGCGTGGTCAACATCACCGTAAATCCGACCCGGTCCCCCTGGATCTTGATGTCACGGATCATATTGAGCGTGACCAAATCTTTGTGCAATTCTGGTTCCTGGACTTTTCCAAGCGCCGTCAATATCTGTTGTTCACTAACCACAGGTTTTCCCATAATTTCCTTTCACACTTTCAATCCACTCTCATCCCTGGTCGTTAAGTATCGCACGATCTCATGTTTGGCTTGTTCATAAATCTTGAGCAGCTCTTGATCACCGCCTCGAAATCGGCGCAACGACTGCCGGGCGCATGCTTCGCAACCCTGCAAGGCGCGATAGGAATTGGCATGACAGGTATTACAGCCGCTGATGCGTACCATCATGAGCACAAAGGCAACCCGTTCCAGGCTGTTCTCCGGAGACTGCTGCACCCTATTGACCAGCTCTTGCCAAGCTTGTCCGCGCTCATTGAGCAGCTCGGGTATCAAGCGCGGCGGGAAAAGCACTTCGAGGTTGATCGTATCCAGCATACTCCACCGCCAGGTCTAAAGACAGCCATGCTACCGGGCAGCTTTGCGGGCAGCCTTGGCTGCGGCCTCCTCGGCGCGCGCTTTTTCCTCGCGGGCGTAGTTCGTTGGTCGAATCGACGCGTAGTAAGAGACAGGCTTGGAAAGCCTTTCCTTATTATAAATGTTCTTTGCGCGCCGATCGTACACCGAAAGTTCGTAATCGTGGTCCATCTTGATTGCATCGAACGGGCAATACTCTGCGCAAAAGCCGCAATTCATGCAGATGTCCACATCAATGTAGAACTCCGCCGGTTCTGGAATGGGGCGCCCGGTATTGGGATCGTTTGTGCGCACAATCCAGATGCACTGCGGCGGGCAAACTTTTGCACAGATGCCGCAAGAGGTGCAGCGATCCTGCTTCTCACCATTGGGGCCTTCTTCATACACCAGGAAGGGGATATAGCGAAACTCTTCCGGCGTGATCAGCTTCTCTTCAGGATATTGCACCGTGAAAATGCCACGCGTCTTGGCGCTGCTGCGCAATTCCACGCCTTCCCTCGTATAGTAACGCTTGCCCCACCAACGAATATCTTCCAGATAGGTGTCCACGAACCGCTTGAGGGTGACACCCATGCCTTTGATGATGCCTAATCCATCCATTTTCCTGCTCCCGTTACCGGTCTGTCTCGCCCAGCACAATATCGATCGAACCCAGGATCGCCACCGCATCCGCGATTTTGTCGCCCACAGCCATGGTCTCCAGGGCGGTCAAATTGATGAACGATGGGGCGCGCACATGGTAACGCCAGGGATTGGCTTTGCCATTGGAGACAATATAGTACCCCAGCTCACCCTTTGGCCCCTCGACACGCCCATAAGATTCGCCAGCAGGCACGCGCACCTGGTACTGCGGCTTGCCTTCCTGGATGGGACCTTCGGGCAAATCCCGCACTGCCTGCTGCAAGATGCGCAGGCTCTGGCGCATCTCATCCATGCGAATCAGGTAGCGGTCATACACATCCCCGTGGTAACGCACCGCCACATCGAACTCGAAACGATCGTAAATGCTGTACGGGTCGGCGCGGCGGATGTCGTATGGCACGCCGGAAGCGCGCAGCACCGGGCCAGCGGCTGAGTAGGCAATCGCTTGCTCTGGCGTCAGCACGCCAACGCCTTCGCCGCGGGCGCGTATGATCTCGTTGTTGGTCAGGTAGAGATCCAACTCATCCACCTTGCGCGGCAGGCGATCCACCACCAGGCTGCGGATCTTCTCTAAGACGCCCTCTGGGAGATCGCGAGCCACGCCGCCGAAGCGGAAGTAATTGCACATCATGCGCGACCCGCTGACCGCTTCAAAGATATCCAGGATCAGCTCTCGTTCCTGGATGGCATACAGCGCAGGTGTGAAATAGGCTCCCAGGTCATTCAGGAACATGCCGATGGCAAAGATGTGATTGCTGATCCGGGTCAACTCAGCCATGATCACCCGCAAGTACTCGGCCCGCTCGGGGGGCTTGATGCCCATCAGCTTCTCCACCGCCAGGGCATAGCCAAAGTTGTTGCTCATCGAAGACAGGTAATCCAGCCGATCGGTGAAGGGCATGTTCTGCAAGAAGGTGTTGCGCTCGCCGATCTTCTCATGGTTGCGGTGCAGGTAGCCCATGACTGGCTTGAGCTTGAGGATCGTCTCGCCATCCAGCGTAACGACCATGCGGAATACCCCATGCGTGGAGGGGTGCTGCGGACCAAGGTTGACCACCACATGATCGGTGCGCAGGTTGCTGCCCACGTCCACCGCGCCCATGCCGGCATACAGGGCTGCTTCGCCCTCTGGCACCCAGCTTTCGGGGTCAAAACCTGCGGGATAATCGACATTTTTCGCAAATGGGTTTTTGTCTTCGATGCGATAGACATGCCCGTCAGGCCAGCGACTTTTAAAAGGCTTACCCTCTTCTTCGAAGTAGGCCTCGCGCCAGTCTTTGCGCAGCGGATGACCGGCGAAACCTTCCCACATCAGGATTCGGCGCAGATCGGGATGCCCTTCGAATTTCACACCCATCAAATCCCAGGCTTCTCGCTCCTGCAATTCAGCGCCCGGATAGACAGGAACCAGGGAGGGCACGCTCGTATTTTCACGGGGGGCGTCTACTTTGATCACCAGGGAGGGACCGCCGGTGGATTTAAAGAGGTGATACACCACCTCAATTTTGTCTTCTGGCAGGTAATCGACGGCAGTGACCGATGACAGGTAATCGTAACCAAACTCGTCTCGCAGGGCAGTCGCCACCTCAACCAGTTTCTCTCGTTTGACAAGATAGCCTTCGTAGCCCTTGCGCCCGTCCGCTTCGACTGCCTCACCAAAGCGAGTCTTGATGATGTCTTCTGCAACCAGAGTCTGCTCGCTCATACATTCCTCCTAAGCGGTCGGCGCAGCAGCCGTTTCGGCCGCAGCCTGTTCTTTTTGGAGTTTTTCCGCAGCTACTTTGCGGATCAGTTCATATTCACGCGGGTCCATAATATCCGGTCCCAAGACCGGTACGGGAACGACCTCTGTGCCTTCCTTCTGGTACCAGCGCACGCTCTTGATGGATTGAGCATCGATCCGCTTCTGCAGCGTGATCAGCCCGTGCAACAGCGCCTGCGGAGTGGGAGGGCAGCCAGGAATATAGACATCCACAGGAATGTAGTTATCTACACCGGAAACCACATTGTATCCCTCTTTGAACGGTCCGCCACCCGAAGCGCAAGCGCCCATCGCCACCACATACTTGGGCTCTGGCATCTGGTTGTACAAGCGCACAATCTGGGGGATCATCTTCTTGGTCACCGTCCCCGAGACGATCATCAAGTCCGCCTGGCGGGGGCTGGGGCGCATCACTTCCATACCGAAACGGGCAAAATCGTAGCGGCTGGCAGCGGTGCAGATCATCTCGATGGCGCAGCACGCCAGGCCAAACATCATTGGCCAGATGGATGAGCGCCGGCCCCAGTTGTAGATCTTGTCCAGCGTGGTGATGGCGACCTGCCCTTGCATCTCCGGTGGGATGTCGTAACCGGGTGTGTTGAACTCATTGCTCATTGAGAATTTACCTCCTCGAACCACTCCAGATAAATGGCTGACAGGATGGCATCGTTGGCCAGTTCCGGGTCATCCTGGAACTCTGGGAGAGCCTTGGTCCATTCATAGATCATGCCCAACGAAACCGATTCCAGGTTCACCTGGGGATGCAGCTCCCGTAAAGCACGGGCGATGGCATATGAGTCATCCCATGTCAGAACATCGCTCATGATCAGCTCGCTCCCAGCGAGCCCTATCTATTATACTGCCTTAATGGTCGCTGTCAACCGTTATATATATCGATATATCTTTACATAATTCGTCGGGTCGTTTACAATCACCTCGTGAAAACGATTCGCCAGCGCATCCTCGGATTGCTCGAAGCGCAGCGCCAGGCCACCGCGGCCGAAATCGCCCGCGCCTTGGGGCTTCCCGCTGCCAACGTGCGCTATCACTTGAAAATCCTGGAAGACGAAGGCGCCCTCCAGGTGATTGGTAACCGCCGCCCACCGGGACGCGGCCGGCCCAAGCGCATCTACGCCACCAGCCGACAGGCCGCGATGCACAACTATGACCTGCTCTGCTCGGTGCTGCTCAGCCAAAATCTGGAAAGCCTTGCCGCGGACGAGGTGCCGCATTTCCTGCACCAGACCGCTGAGCGTTTGCTGCAGACCAGCTCTGCTGCGGAGGACAGTCGCCCTTCGCTTGAGCCGGTCGCTGGCCCACCCTCGATCTCGGGCAAAGCGCTGGCCTCCCGCCTGGTTGCTGCCGTGCAGCGGCTAAACCAGCTCCATTACCAGGCCCGCTGGGAAGCGCATCCAACCGCGCCGCGCATCATCTTCGCCCACTGCCCATTCCGGAAGTTGGTGGAGCGGCACCCCCAACTTTGCCAGCTCGACGCTGCCATGCTGCACAGCTTGCTGAACGCACCGGTTGTCCAGCTCGAAAAATTGGCTCAAGATCGCCGCGGCATGGTGCGCTGCGTCTTCAGCCTGTGATCACCATTCTGCCCAGAGCCAGGTATCTCACCCGGCGCGGCAGAGCCTCTACACCGCCTTCGGCAAGACAGCTCCGCGAAGCCTGTGTGTGAACAACCCTCTCATCCCTTGCAGCTCAAGCTGGCTTTGTACTGTTCCCGTTCCGGTAAAATCCGTTCCGGAGATCGCCCCGCGACATTGAGCTGCGCCAACGCCGGGTATCGCTCGCTGAGCTGCGTCAGAAACGCGCGGCTGACCGGCTTGAGCACACCATCCTCCGCCCAAACCAGCTTGAGCGTGCGGCGCAGACCTTTTTCTTGGATGGGTATGGCGCGCAGCTTGTGCTGGCTGATGTCCTGCAGCGCCAGGTCTGGCAAAATGGCCGCCCCCATACCGCTGGCAACCGCTTGCTTGATCGCCTCAGGGTTATCAAAATCAGCAATGACCCTGGGCGCCACCCCGTGCTGCTGCAGCACCTGGTCGATCCAGACCCGCGTTTGCGAGCCCGGCGGGCGGGTGATGAAGGCCTCTCCATCCAGGTCGCGCAACGAGATCGACGTGCGCCCCCAAAAGCGGTGCCCCGCACCGACGACCACCAGCAACTCCAACTCCTGTAGCGCCAGGGTGTTGATCCTTGCCGCCGGCTGTAGTTCGCCCTCCACGAAGCCCAGGTCCAGCTTGCCAGCCAGAAGATCGGTCGTGATGTTAGGCGTGGTATCTGTGCGCAGCAAAATCCCCAATCCGGGGAAGCGCTGGTGAAAATCCTGTATCCAGGCCGGCAGCAGGTAGACGCTGGCGGAGGGCGTGGCGCCGATGGCGATGTTGCCCTGCTCCAGTCGCTCCAGGCTGACCAGCGCTTGCTCAGCTTCGCTCACCAGGCGCAGGATGCAGCGCGTGTAATCCAAGAGTATCTCGCCCGCCGCAGTCAGTTTGACGCCGCGCGAAGTGCGCTCGAATAGCGTTTTTTGCACCCCGCTTTCCAGGTCGCGCACATGCTGGCTGACCGCTGGCTGGGTGAGGCGCAGGCGCGCAGCAGCCTTGCTGAAGCTGCCTTCTATCGCCACAGAATTGAAAATCTCTAACTTGTACAGGCTAAGCATGCTGACCTCTGCATCAGGAGAGATATAAGTTTTCGCTTATACCTATTATAAAGGATTCGGGGCTTGTCGCCGCGCACAAATAAGACTATTATTCCTACCAGATTGGTAGTCTTATCAGTGTTATCGGGAAGTGATCTGGGGAGACTGCGCTGGCGCTGCCCGCTCAGTCTCCCTGGTCAAATCCACAAAGGAGATTGACATGTATTCAGAGCAATTTTTTGTCGAGGGGCTGGGCTGCGCCTCCTACATCATCGGCTGCGAGGCGCACGGCGTGGCTGCGGTGGTTGACCCGGACCGCGACGTTCAAAAGTACCTGGACGCCGCCGCCCAACGCGGCCTACGCATCACCCACATCTTCGAGACCCACCTGCATGCCGATCACGTTTCTGGCAACAGCGACCTGGCAAAACGCACAGGGGCGACCATCTTCATTCACGAAGACTCCGGCGCTGAGTTCCCCCACCAACCGCTCAAACACGGCGATGTGCTCTGGTTGGGGAATATTCGCCTGGAAATCCGCCACACACCAGGGCACACCCCGGAAAGCATCACCCTGCTGGTCAGCGACACCACCCGCGCCGAAGAGCCCTGGCTGGCGCTCACCGGCGACACCCTCTTCGTCGGCGACATTGGGCGCCCCGACCTGGTTGGCGCTGACAGCGCCCGCCAACTCGCCGGGGAAATGTACCACTCGCTCCACAAACAGCTCCTGCCGCTCAACGACAGCCTGCTGATCTTCCCCGGGCACGGCGCCGGCTCGCTGTGCGGCAAGTCCATCGGCGCAATGCGCAGCACCACGCTGGGCTACGAGCGCCGTCACAACCCGGCCCTCGCCGAGCGCTCGCCCGAGGAATTCGTGGCCTTCGCCACCGCCAACCTGCCCGAGCAGCCCGGCAACCACCGCCGCATCAAGAGCCTCAACCGGCGCGGCCCCACCTCATTGGGCGAGGTCAGGCCCCGCCCGCTCACCATCCGCGAGTCCATCCCCCACTTCCAGCGCGGCGCTGCCCTGTTGGACACCCGCTCCAAGGAAGCCTACGTCGCCCTGCACGTCCCCGGATCGGTGCACCTGGAGGCTGACGAGCAGCTCAGCAACCGCGTCGGTTTCATCCTGCCGCCTGACCTGCCCGTGATCTTGATCGTCGAGAATGAAGACGCCTACCGCCGTGTGGTCTACAGCCTGGCGCGCGTCGGTTACGACAAAGTCACCGGCTATCTCTCCGAAGGGCTGGATGCCTGGCAGGCGATGGGCCTGCCGGTCGCCAGCGGCGACATCCAGAACATCAGCCCGCTGGAATTGCACGACCTGCTGCTCAACGGCAACGGCAATCGCCCGGTCGTGGTAGATGTGCGTGAGCCCTGGGAGTATGCCCAGGGACACGTCCCTGGAGCGGTGCTCATGCCGCTCGGGCAGCTTGCCTCCCGCCTGAATGAATTGGACAGCGAACGCGCCGTGGCCCTGATCTGCGCCTCCGGCAACCGCAGCCAATCCGCCGCCGCGCTGCTGGGACAGAAGAACTTCAAGAAAATTTACAATGTCACGCACGGCACGATGGGCTGGATACAGCAAGGCCTGCCCATCGAGCGGTGAGTCAAATCCATTCTCGAGGAACCACGATGAGCAAGAAATCGCAGAAAACCAACCTGAAGAAAGCCGCCTCTAACCCGGCCTCCCAGCCTGCCTCCAGGTCCACCACCAGAGCAGGCATAAAGCCAGCGAGCAAGTCTGCCTCCAAGAACATCTACTGGATGCTGGGCGCCCTGGTGCTGATCGCTGTGCTGATCACCGGCGGCGTGCTGCTATCCCCAAACACCAGCGGAGCAGCCACCGCCGCAATGCCCAAAGAGATCTCTGTGCAGGAAGCCTACGCCATGCGCCAGGACGGCGCTTTCATCCTGGACGTGCGCCAACCAGAGGAATGGGAAGAGTATCATATCCCCGGCTCCACCCTGATCCCGTTGGGTGAGCTGGAGACCCGCCTGGACGAAGTGCCCAAAGACAAAGAAATCGTCGTGGTGTGCCGCTCCGGCAACCGCAGCCAGCAAGGGCGCGACATCCTTGCCAGCGCCGGCTTCACCCAGGTGACCAGCATGGCCGGCGGCTTGAAAGACTGGCGCTCCAACGGTTACGAAACGGTCAGCGGCCCGTAGCCTCTCAACTCGCCATCCCCATGCCCATCCAGCGCCGGCTGAGCCGGCGCTGAATTTTGCACACAGCCACTTCACACACTGCCCAGGAACTAACCCAGCATGAACCAGCGCCCGGCGTCCCAGCCCCTCCTCCAAACTGACCAGCCCGCAGGAGCAGCCGCCTCTGCCGTCCGTTGGCTGCCGGCCTGGCTGCGCTCCTACCGGCGCGCCGACCTGGGCAGCGATCTGCTGGCTGGCTTGATCGTCTCCTTGATGCTGGTGCCGCAGGCCATGGCCTACGCCCTTCTGGCGGGGCTGCCGCCGCAGGTTGGCCTGTACGCCAGCATCCTCCCGCCGATGCTGTACGGCATATTTGGCTCCAGCCGTGCGCTGGCGGTCGGCCCGGTGGCGCTCGTCTCGCTGCTGGTCGCCTCAGGCTTACAAGACCTGGCGCCGGCAGGCTCAGGTGAATACCTGCTATTGGCGCTCACCCTGGCATTGCTGACCGGCCTGGTGCAAATCGTGATGGGCGCCGCCCGCCTGGGACGCCTGGTGAGCTTCATCAGCCATCCCGTGATCTCAGGCTTCACCAGCGCCGCAGCCCTGATCATCGCCTTCTCCCAGGCCTCTCACCTGCTGGGCGTCCGCCTCCCTTCCCAGGAGCGCCTGCCGGAGTTGCTCTCCGCCCTGTTCGTCCACTTTTCGCAAACCAACCTGGCCACCCTGGCGCTCAGCCTGGGCAGCCTGGCCGCATTGATTTTCTTCCGCAGCCGCCTGGAGGGCCTCTTGACGCGCCTGGGCGCGCCTGCTAACCTGGCGCTGTTCGTCAGCAAGAGTGGGCCGCTGCTGGTCGTGCTGGGCAGCGCCCTGCTGGTCTGGCTGCTGCGCCTGGATCAAAGCGCGGGTGTGCCGGTGGTTGGCGCGATACCCAGCGGGTTGCCTCGCCTGGCGCTGCCGTCTTTCGACCTGCACACCTGGCGTGAGCTGGCCGCCCCCGCGCTGACCATCTCGCTGGTTGGCTACCTGGAAAGCATCTCGGTGGCGCGCGCGCTGGCCAGCCGCCGCCGTCAGAAAATCAACCCCAACCAGGAGCTGGTCGCCCTGGGCATCGCCAACCTGGGGGCGGCTTTCACGGGCGGCTACCCGGTGACGGGCGGCCTGTCGCGCTCCATGGTCAACTTCAGCGCCGGCGCAAAAAGCGGTCTGGCGTCCATCATCAGCGCCAGCCTGGTAGCGCTGGCGGCGCTCTTCCTGACCCCGCTGTTCGCCTTCTTGCCGCGCGCCGCTCTGGCAGCCATCATTATTGTGGCAGTCGCCAGCCTGCTGGATTTCAGCGCGCTGCCGCGCACCTGGCGCTACAACAAAGCCGACGCCATCTCACTGGCGGCGACCTTCCTTGTGGTGTTGGGATGGGGCGCCGAGAGCGGCATACTGGCGGGCGTGGCCATCTCGCTGGCGCTCTATCTTTGGCGCACCTCCCGCCCGCACATCGCCATCGTCGGGCGCGTGGGCGACAGCGAGCATTTCCGCAACATTCTGCGTCACAAGGTGCGCACCTGGCCCAATATCCTGGCCGTGCGCATCGACGAGAGCCTGTATTTCGCCAACTCTCAATACCTGGAATCAGCGCTGCTCAACGCCATCGCCGAATACCCCAAGGTCGAGCATCTGCTGCTGATCTGCAGCGCAATCAACTTCATCGACGCCAGCGCACTCGAAACGCTCGAAAGCCTGGCGCATGAGCTGGCTTCGGCCGGCGTGGCGCTGCACCTGACGGAAGTCAAAGGGCCGGTCATGGACCGCCTGGAGCGCTCTGGTTTCATCGCCCGCCTGGGGTGCGAGCGCGTGCACCTCTCCACGCACATCGCCGTCAGCAAATTGGCCCACCCGTCGCAATAATCCGTTTCCTCTACTGAGCTGCGAGCGGGGGTTCTCCGAACTGCGCAGCGAAGCAGTCTCTCGCGAAGCAGGAGATTGCTTCACCCGGCAAAATACGCCAGGTTCGCAATGACACGCCGCCAAAAAGAACTTCTTGTCCCGGGATATTCGTAAAGCCCTATCCTCCCCACCTGCCTGAGCTTCGGACAAATGATCGGACAACATCCATTTCACCGGTCAGGGTGAGCCCCGCAGGGGCGTGGCAATCTCCTGCATGAGCGCGGAGATCGCTTCGCTGTCGCTGGCGATGACTGCCTGATCCCGGTTGTCCGAACTCTTGCCTTAACTTGAGCCCTGCCTCTTGACATTCCCCGCTAAAAGAGCGATAATAGAACAGGCGTTCTAATCTGTACCTGCTCCCTCACGACGGGGGAGCCAACCAGGCTCCATTGGACGGAGAACATACCCGGCGTGCCCGCACTGATTGCCAAACATCCACGGCTGTTTCGCTTATTTCTCTTCCTGGCGCTCGTGGCGCTCTGCCAGCCGCCCGCCTTTGCCCGCGCCCAGTCCCGGCCGGAGGCTGAAGTCCCCGCCGGTTTCCGCATGGTGGATTCCGCCGCCGGCGTCGAGCTGTACCGCAAGGATTACCCAGCCGGCAGCCCGGATTTCGTTCAGGTGCTCGATCTCAGTCTCGGCGCTGAACTGCGCCTGGTTTCCGGTAAGATCACCGAACAGCGCAGCGGCAAGGGCGCTTACCAGGGCAACGACGCCCGCTTCCGATCCAAAACCGTGCAGGCCCACTACGAGAGCGTGCAGAGCCAGGAGCCGCGCCTGTTCTGCGCCGCCAACGGCAGCTTCTTCTACATGCCCGAGTACCCCACCCGCCTGCCCTTTCCGCTCAAGATCGACGGTCAAATGCTCACCGATGGCTACGCCGCTACCCAGTTCGCCGACAAAAAGCTCATCCTGGAACTGTGGCCAGGGCGCGCCAACATCCAGCCGCTCAGCGGCGAAACGCTCTACCAGTCCAGCGCCCCCAACATCCTCGGCGGGCTTTCCGAAGAGGCCAATAAGCGCGCCACCCATTACACCGGGCGCACCTTTGTCGGCGTGATGGACCGCAACAGCGACAGCGCTTACGAGACGCTGCTGGTCTTCTCCTCCCGCACCGCCACCCAGGCGCACGCCGCTGAAACGCTGCGCAGTTTCGGCGCGCAGAAGGTGATGATGTTGGACGGCGGCGGCTCGACGCAGTTGACCTGCCGCGGCAAGCCGCTGATCGCCTCCGAGCGCCTCGTGCCGCAGGCGATGGCCATCCTTTCGGGCGACGCCACCAGCCAGGCGGCTGCCCAGGCGCAGCAGGGACTGACTCTGGAAAGCCTGCCGGCTTCCAACCTGATCCATGCCGCGCCCGAAACAGCCGGCGCAGCCTTCGCCAACCCTACCAGCGCCACACCCACCGCCGCCAGCGCGCCCACCAGCGTGCCTTTCAACCCCGCCGACGACCGGCCAGCGGTCATCCTCCCAGGGACGACGGAGATGCAACCCGGTTCCGCCGACTCTCCACCCACCCTGGAAAGCCAGGCGCCGCCTGCATCCGCTGAATCCTCAACGCGACCAGGATCCAACACAGCGGAATCCCAGCGCCAGCCCCCGGCAGACAGCTTGCTCGCCGATTACCTGCCGCGACCCGCAACGACATCCGCTGAACTCGCCTCCGCCTCACCCGCTGCCGACTCGCAACCCGCTGCCCAGGCCGCTGCAGTGCTCGCCCCAGGCGAACCGATCTACGACGCTTCCGATATTCTCAGCATACCCATGTTCATGTTGCCGGTGATGGTGGTCATCGTCGCCGTGATCATCCGCCGCCAGCGCCTGCGCTTCGGTTCGTAGCTGCGCGGCGGCGCCTTCTGCCCTGCCCCGAGCCGATCCTTCTGCGACCCTGATCAGAACAAATGTTCAGAGAAATCGAGTACCCCGAAGAGACACAGCTTCCTGCCCTGCACATCGATGGCCTGGCGCTGGTTGGCATCGCCCTGGCGCTCTACATGGCCTTTTACACCCTCAGCCAGGTCTTCTCTCATCCCCAGGCTGGCCCAACAGCCGCCCTGCAGAGCGCCCCCCGCGAGCTGGCTCTGCCCGCCCCAGGCAACCCCGAACTGGCTCAGAGCTCCGCCACCCCCTTAGAAGAAGGCGCGCTCTACGCCGCCGCCGTTTGGGACGCGCCGCCCAGCGCCACGGGCGACCCATACACCTTCCTGGCGCCCTACTCCGACTACACGCTGACCCAGGGACCTCACGGCCAATCCTACGGGCACCTGGCAATCGACCTGGCCGCCGGGCGCGGCGCAACCATCTATTCCCCGATCAATGGCGAAGTGGTCGAAGTCGGCGTGGACCAGTACGGCAACACCCGCCTGGTGATCGAAAACGAGGTCTACCAGGTGCTGCTGCTGCACGGCGATTACACCGTCCGCCCGGGCGACCTGCTGCGCGCCGGCGACTTGGTGGGCAGCGAGTCCAACCACGGCTACACCATGGACATGGCCGGACGCCTGTGCCGCGGCGCCCCAGCCTGCGGCAACCACACCCACCTGAACGTCTTCGACAAGACCCGCGGCGAAAATATCAACCCGCTCACCCTGATCGGCGATTAACCCCCAAATAACCCATCGATCAGCACGAAGCGCACAAAGGTTTGCACAAAGCTCACCAAGGTTCTTAAGCTGCTCGCAAGATGTGGGCCACGTAAAATGACCTTGCAGGAGATTGCCACGACCAGCACAGTACGCTGGTCTCGGAATGACAGCAAAGATCAAAATTCGATCAAGCCAACTTTGTGTTTTGCGCGCTTCCTTGGTGATCTTTGTGTTTTTGTTTTTGGTTAAATAAAAAGCCCCCTTCTCTCTGAGTAGGGGGCTGTGGGCGATGCTCGATCGCTCATTTGGTCGAGGTGTTGTAGAACCAGTTGTAGGCGTAGTAACCGCTGGCGCTCTCCAGCCGGATGGCGATCCTGCCGCGCTCGGTCAGCGATGCCGGGATGGTGAACTTGAAGGTCAGCTCGCCGCCCTTGCCGGAATTGACCGTGGTCACGTACACACCGCCGATGCCCAGCGTCCCGTAGCGTCCCATGCGCACCACGAAATCGGTGTTCTTGGGGAAGTTCGCCGTGCGGATCGTGACCGAGGTATCCTCCACCACCGAGACGATCGAGAAGGTGGGGATGAGCTCCTCATCCTTGTCGCCCTCGTCGCCGAGCACGATCACATCCACGTACTTCGGGTTCGCCGTCACCCAGCACTCGCCAGAGATGGTGCTCGGGCAAACGATCTGGTACCAGTTGCCGTCAGCGCTTTTGCCCAGGATCAACGCCGTTTGCCAGGAGCGCAGGATACCGAGAACCTTGTAGCTCATGCCCGGCCCCTTGCGGATGTTGACGTCGATCTTCTTGACCTGCACGTACATGGCGCCTTCGGTGCTCTCGCCGGGGATGCACAGCACCTGCCCGGTGTAGATGCGATTGGCGTCCTTGAGCTTGTTGGCTGCGGCGATCTCTTTCCAGGAAACGCCGTACTTCAAGCCGATGCGGTAGAGCGTCTCGCCGCGCGCCACGGTGTGGTAGGTGCTGCACAGCACGGCCGCCTCGGTTCCGCCGCCGCCCTCGGTGGCCTCCTCGGCGCGAGCCGGGTTGACCGCCATCGCCAGCAGGCTCGCCAGCAACGAAAGCGCAAACAACAACCGAACTAACTTTGCACTGAGTGCAGATTTGGATAAGGATAAAGTCGATACTGTGGTGTTCATCTTGTGCCTCCTGAGATTTCCTTTCAAGGATAGAGACGAAGGCTCAAGAAATTTAGTTCCCGGATTCTCGAAAATTCGTGGCCAAGTAAACAAAAAGGCCGCCCTGATCAGGGCGGCCTCGAAAATGGCTTATCGTTACGGGCTTAGCGCAGCACTTCTGCGACGCGCGCCACCACCACCATGACGAAGGCGATCATCAGCGGCACGATGCCGATATTGAGCGCCTTGCTCAGCGACTCGAAACGCGTACCGGCAGCGGCGCTGGACAGTTCCTTCTGCACCAGGAGCACCAACAGCACCAGGATGCCAATCAACGCCACAGACCCGGCTAACGCGGCGGTGGTCACAGTCGAGACGGTCGAAGTGGTCACAGTTGAGATCATAGAAGCCCCTCCATGGACAAACTAACCTTTATTATACCGACAAACCATAAAATGTCAATAGCAAAACAATCTTTACGCATTAGCAATCAATTTTGTTAGGATGATTTAGCAATAAAAATAATTCTTGTACGGGCAGGCGCATACGTAGAATATAACGGGCGTGGCGCGGCTGTGTTACACCCCAAAAACGCCGCACCGATGCCCTCACCCTGAGCGAGGAGGCGAAAAGCTGGCGAGAGAGCCAGGCCTCGCTCCGCTCAGCAATGCCGCGGCTGAACCTTCACGGCGTGGGCGAAGGGCGCACCGCCGGTTCGGTCGGTGTGGGCGAGGGGCGCACCACCGGCTCGGTGGGCGTGGGCGGCGGCGCGGTGGGCGTGGGAGGTGGAGGCTGCGTGGCGGTCGGCGGCAGGGTCGGCGGCGGCAGCGTCACGCGCACCACCGGCTCGGTGGGTGTGGGCGGCGGCGCGGTGGGCGTGGGAGATGGCAGCGGCGTGGCGGTCGGCTTGGGCGGCAGCGTCGGGCGCGGCGTCGCCGTCGGCGGCAGGAAGGGCACATAGATCTCCTGTCCCACCTTCAACTCCTCCAGGTCACGCGGCAGGCAGCTCCCGTTCAACAGCTCGATCTTTTTCAGGTTGTAAAGTTGGCGCAGCGAGGCCAGCGTATCGCCCGGCTGCACCACGTAGCGCACCCAGGCCGGGTTGACCACGCACGGCGTGGGGGTGAATGTGAACGCCGGCGTGACAGTCGGCGTAGCTGCCGGCGTCTGCGTGGGACGCGGCGTGGGCGTGGGCGGCGCCATGAAGATATCCGGCAGCCTGGCTGGCTTGGCGGCGCTGAGCGCCGCCGCGGCCGTCGGCGAAGCGATCACCGTCGCCGTCGCCCCCGGCGCTTGCTGCGTGACGCCTGGCGCAACCAGCGTCGTCTCCGGCTTCAACGGCGCGCCGATCAGGAATGGGAACACCAGGAACAGCGTGATATTGGTCAGCCCGTGCGCCAGCGTCACCCCCCAGATCGAGCGCGTGCGCTCCACCACAACGCTGAACAGGAAACCCACCGCGAACACGAACAGCAGGTCGACCCACGACTGGTAGCCGATGTGCAGCACGGCGAACAAGAGCGAGATGTACAGCGGGCCCAGCCTGCGCAGCGGCTCCGCCGAAGCGCGCTGCATCAAGCCGCGAAAGATCAGCTCCTCCAGGAAGCCGGTGAACACCAGCAGGATCAGCGCCGGCCGCCAGAGGTGCTCCAGGCTCAGGCTGGCAGCCAGCGGCTCCGGGCGCAGGATCAGGTACTCCAGGTAGCCCAGCCCCACCCCGCCCAGCGCAATGATCAACTGCAGCGGCAGGTTTTTGCCCAACCCCAGCCCCACCTGCCCCGGTCGGTAGCCCCCCAGGCGGTACACCACCGCCGTCGAAACCAGCAGCGGGATACCGATGATCATGTACCAGTACATGTAATCGAAGTTGAGCAGCGGCATGGACAGGCTCATCAGGCGGATGAGCGGCGCCAGCCCCAGCGCCAGCAGGAACTGCCGCTCGGCGGCGCTGGCCCAAAACGAAGCGTGGAGCAGCACCGCCACCAGCAGCGCCCCGTGGATCACCAGCCCGGCGTGCGGGCTGAGGAAGGTGGTCACCGTCTCCGCCAGGGTGATGCCCAGCATATAGACCGCCAGGTAAACGACGAAGCTGTGCGCCCCCAGGCGCATCCGCAGTTGCGCCCACAGCGAGTCGAGCGCCATGCCCGGCGCCGCCGCCGCGCCCCGTCCAACCAGGCGCGGCAGCGCCGTCTCCGGCAAAGCCCCCGGGGCAGACGGCTTCCATTCCCTCCCCGACCACGGCGCCGAACCGCGCGCCCGCGGGTGATCCGGCTGCAGGCGCTGGGCGCGCTTGAAGAACACCTCCGCCGAGCGCCGCGACGGCGCCGTCCAGGCCAGCAGCAGCCACAGCTCGGGATTCTGCCCGTCCTCGTCGAGCATGGCGCGCAGCCAGCGGTGCGCCTGCTCCAGCTCGCCGGCCTGCAGCGCTGCACGCACCCGGGCATACACCGCTTGTCGGTCGACCGGCTGCTGATCGGGAATTCTCAGTTTGCTCTCGCTAAATTCCATACCATTACATTCCAATCGGCGCTGCGACCGGCTGGCGGCGCCTGCCAATCACCACACCGGTATTCACCTCAGCAACCCCGCCGGCCGCGCGCTCGCCTGCACGCCAGCCTGCAGCGCATTCTGCGCCGCCTCGGGCTGCGCCAGGTGCTCGCCCAGCAGGAGCGCCCTCAGCAGGTAAGCCTCCGCCCGCTGCGGGAAGCGCGTGTTCCACGCCTGGTAGATCTTCAACCGCTCGGCTGGCGGCCCCGCTTCCGCCTCGACCTGCAGCGCGATGCGCAGCGCCTGCACCGGATTATAACTGAATAATTGCTGCTGCAAGTCCAATGCCACCATTGCCCGGTAATGCAGGCGCGCCTCGTCCATCTTGCCGGCGGCGGCCGCCAGGCGCGCCAGCAGCAGGTGCGGCTGCGGCTGGGACGGGTCCTCCTGCAGGGCGCGTTCCAGGTACCAGCGCGCCAGCTCGGCCTGCGCCGCGGCCGGGGCCGCCAGCGCCGCCTGCGGAAAGGGATGCAGCGCCCACATCGCCTGCAGCGTCCCCAGGTTCAGCCAGGCCTTGCCTGGAAAGAGCAGCGCCAGCACCGCGAAGAGCGTGGGGAGGAGCAGGAGGCCGGTTTGCCCCTCACCCCGCCCTCTCCCCACCTGTCCCCTCTCCCTTCCAGGGAGAGGGTCAGGGTGAGGGTGCGCCGCCCCGATCCCCAGCAGCGCCCACACCGCGAAGCCCGGCTTGGCGCCCAGCATCATCGCATCCACCAGCCCGTGCGCCAGGTAAGAGGTCACTCCCGCCAGCGCGGCGATCAGCAGCAGCCGCGCCGCCGGGCGGCCGGCGGCCGCCTGCGCCCCGCCTGGCGTGCGGATCGCCCGCAGCGCGCCCCGCGCCCACAGCGCAATGAACAGCGCAAAAGCCGCCAGCCCGGGCAGCCCCAGGTCCAGCGCCGTCTGCAGGTACAGGTTGTGGGCGTGCGGCTCGGGCCCGATGATATAGCCGGTGTAGAACTCGCTCTGCACCAGCGGGAAAACGTTCAGCCCGATGCCGCTGAACGGCATATCCTGCAGCATGGCCCACGCCCGGCTCCAGATGTCCAGCCGCAGCACCAGCGCCTTGCCCAGGGCGTTGTCCAGGGTGAGAAAAGCCGCGGCCACGCCCTGCGGCCCCATCCGCCACAAGACGCCCGCCAGCGCCAGCCCGCCGAGAGGCAGCAGCAGCCAGAACCAGGGCGAGACAAAGATCAGCACGATGAAAACACCCGCCGCCAGCCCCAGCAGCCCCTGGATCGACTGCGTCAGCAGCGCCATCCCTGCCGTTGCCAGGAAAGCCAGCCCCAGCAGCAGCCGCAGCCAGGGCTTGCCCTGCAACCGCAGCAGCGGCAGGTAGGCCGGCGCCAGCACGCCCATGGTGATCCCCACCCAGCGCGGGTTGAACAGGTCGCTCGACCCCGGCTGCTGGATGCCGCTGCCCGGCAACCCGCGCAGCAGCGCCGGCAGGCGCTCGTACAGCCCGGGCAGCTCGAAGAAACGCAGGTTGGACCAATCCGTGCCCACCAGCGAGACCGCCGCCAGTCCCAGCCCCAGCAGCGCCAGCCCGGCGGCGATCCAGGCCGCGTCTCGCTCCAGCTCCAGCGCGCTGCGCAGCACGGCAAACACCAGCAGCCCGTACAGCAGGCTCCACCAGCGCGGCCAGGACAGCTCCGGCTCGATGGAGATGAACAGCCCGAGCAGCGCCATGCCCGCCAGCAGCAGCAGCGGCATGTCCAGCGACCCCAGCCGCGGCCGCCCGGCCAACCGCCAGCGCAGCCCGAACAGCCCTAAGCGCCACAGGACGCCAGCCAGCGCCAGCCCGATCCACGGCAATGTGCCGCGCGGAAACAGCATCAGCGGCGCCATCACCGCCAGGGATAAAAGAGAGATTAACCGCCAAGGCGCAAAGAATTTCATGGGGGAGAAAAAGACAAAAACACAAAGGAAAAGATTGAAACACAAAGAACTCAAAGTAAAAACTAAGATCACAAAGTTTTTATATTAACCCTTTGGGTTCTTTGAGACTTCTTCGTGTCCTTTGTGTTGATCTTTTATCTTTCTGTTACGTTCACCCACAGCCGCAGCCGGCGGTAAGGCTCCGTCCCCTGGCCAGCGAAGAGCAAAATATCCACGCGCTGATCCTCCCCCGCCCAGGGCATCGCCCAGACCAGCGGCGCCTCCACCGTCTCGCCCACCTGCAGCTCGAACGGCCCCAGCGCCCCCACCTGCTGGCGGCGCGTCTCGTCCCAACCGTTCTGCACCCAGACCTCCACCCGGTAAGACATGGCCGTGCGCTCGCGGTTGGTCACGCCCATGGTGACGGTGAGCGGCTCGCCGACGGACGCCTGGCGCGGGTAATCCTCGGCCAGCCCCTCCTTGCCCAGCACGTAGAACTCGGTCATGAAATCGGCGTCGGAGGGAACCAGGAAGATGTAGACCGCCGCCGACCCGGCGAAGAGCAGCGCCGCCAGCATCGCCAGCATCAGTCGTCGCTCGCCCCTATCCAAAGAGCGCCACCAACCGCGCAGGTCCGGGCGCAGATCGGGCGCGTAAGCCTGCCCAGGCGGCTGGAATCGGCGCACCAGCGCCGCCGCCAGCGCCAGGAACAGCACCAGCCCGCCCTGCCCGATCACGATCGGCCACAGGCGCAGGCCCCAGGGCAGCGCGTCCAGCAGCAGCGCCAACAAGGGTACCAGCGCCACGCTCAAGCCCAGGCTCAAGCCGGCGCGCTCGACCCCGTCCAGGTCATCCTGGCGGGGGAAGAACAGCGCCTGCAACAGGTAGCCCGGGGCGTAAAGCACGTACACCAGCCCCAGCAGCGCACGCAAGACGGCAAAGAGCGGGTTGGAGAGCGAGGGCAGCAGCTCGCCCTGGACGATCAGCGCCCCCAGCAGCAGCCCGCCAGCCAGGATCAGCAGCAGGTCGCGGGAGCCGGCGGTCTGCGGCGTAGCCGACGCCGGGTTTTCGGAGGGAGGCTTATTCATCAGAGCAGCTTCTCCCCGAGCACCTTTTCGTACACCGCGATCGTCTGGCGGGCGGTCTTCTCCCAGGTGAAGAGCTTCGCCCGCGTCAGCCCCTTCTGGCGCAGCTCTTCGGCCAGCGCCGGGTCTTCCAGCACGCGCCGCATGGCGGCGGCGATGGCCTGCACGTCGTATGGATCCACCAGCAGGGCGGCGTCGCCCGCCACTTCGGGCAGCGAGGAGGTGTTCGAGGTCACCACCGGCGCGCCGCAGGCCATCGCCTCCAACACCGGCAGCCCAAAGCCTTCATACAGCGAGGGGAAGACGAACAAAGAGGCGGCGTTGTACAGCGCCGGCAGGTCTTCGTCCGGCACATAGCCGGTGAAGGTCACCTGATCCTGCAAGCCCAGTTGGCTCATTTTTTCCGCCACCGGCGAGGATTTCCAATAATTGCGCGCCCCCACGATCACCAGCCGCCAGCGCGGCGCCGAACGCGGCGCTGAGCGCTCAGACCAGCGCAGCACTTCCTGGTAGGCGTCCAGCAGGCGCAGCAGGTTCTTGCGCGGCTCCACCGAGCCGACGTATAAAATGTAGGGGCGCACCACCCCGGCCCGTTCCAGGGCGGGGGCGATTTCGGCTTCGCTCAACAGGCGGAATTTATTACCTGCAGCCAAATGCGTCACAGTGATCTTGCTCCCGGGTAGCTTGAGATATTTCTCGAGGTCGTTCTTGGAATGCCGGCTGATGGTGAGCACCGCATCGGCGCCGCGCGCCGCCAGCGGCAGCCAGCAGCGATACACCAGTCGGTCCAGCGCCGTGCTGGCCTGGGGGTAGACATACGGTATGGCATCGCAGATGGTGACCACGCGCCGGG
The DNA here is from genome assembly GCA_029265355.1 of Chloroflexota bacterium. Lineage (GTDB taxonomy): Bacteria > Chloroflexota > Anaerolineae > Anaerolineales > UBA4823 > JAJUJL01. The sequence goes on from JAJUJL010000001.1 coordinate 296,878, forward strand.
CGGGGCACAGCGCCAGCGCCATCACGCCAGTGGGGTCGTGCACCAGCCGCAGGCCATGCCGTCGCGCCTGGTACGCGATCTCGAGCTGCCCCAGCGTGAGCAGGACGGGCAGAAGACTTGCGCCAGGCAAATGGGCGACCTGGAAACCATCCGCTGAAAAGCCCGTCGGCCAGCCGCCGGACTGCAGCACCCACGGGGAAAGACCCAGCGCCTGCTGCGCCTGCAGCAGCCGCAGCGTGTACTGGCCGATGCCGGACGGGCTGCGATCGAGAGCATAGGTGAGCAGGCCAGGCGGCGGCGTCACTTCTGGAAAGGCGTCACCGGGCGTTTGTGGTGCACCTGGGCGTCGCCGTTGTCGTAAGTCACCAGGCTGTCGGCTGGCGCTGGGATGGGCTGGTTGACCCTCGAAGCATACAGCAGCGTGGCCTGCGAGAGCAGGAAATCGCGGGTATAGGGGTCGACCGTGTAGGTGTCCAGGTACACCTCCATCGTTCGGCCATCGGTGCGCAGGGCATACCCGACCGCCACGCGCTCGTTGAAGCCCACCCACAGGCTGCCGCCAGCCAGGGCGCGCTCGCTCCAGGCCGCCGCCTGGTATTCGCTGGGCGTGTAGAAAGTCCAGTAGTTGCTCAGCGCCGGCTCGATGGTGGCCTTGAGCAGCGAAAGCGCCATCAGGACGGTCATGCCCGTTCCCAGCGCCCAGCGCAGGCCGCGGCTGGCAAACGCTGGCGCGCCTCGCGGCGTTTGCCAGCGCTGCGATACCCAGTAGGCGGTCAATGGCGCGGCCAGCATCACGAACGAGGGAAAGGTGCGGTGCTGCAGGTTGTTGGCGATCGCCCCGCTGATATCAACGGCCATACTGAAAACACCCTGCACGATGAAAGCGGCGTAGAAAGCCCACAGCAGCAGCACGTGAGGCGGCGCCTGGCGGCGCTTCAGCCAGCGCAGCGCCTCGGCCCACCACACGACCACCGAGCCTCCCAGCAGCAGCCAGTTGGCAGAACTGACGGCAAAGTACACCGGGTGGCTGATCCAGCCCAGGCTGACCACCGTGTACGGGTTGCTGCTGGCTTCCTCCACCTGCAGGAAGAGCTGCACCAGGCGATCGATGACGCTTTCCCACAGCAAGATTTGGTGCTGTGCGGGAGGGTAGGCGTAGAAGGTAAAGATGAAGGCCACCACCAGCATGGCAGCCACCACGTAGCCCAGGCGCGCCACCAGCCGGCGATCGATAGCTGCGCTGCTCGTAAAAAAGCGACCATACGCCCACACCAGAAGCAGCGCCAGTCCCACGGCGGTGATGAACGAGCTGCCCAGCAGGTTGTTGAAAGCGATCATGGCATAGGCGCACAGGTAGAAAGCCACGACCTGCAGGCTGAGCTGGCGAGGCGCACGGCTGCGCAGGCTGCGCAGGAGCAGGTAGAGGCACAGGAACATCAGCCCGCGGGTGAACTTCTCGTGCGTACCGCGCAGCAGCGGAAAGATGAAATCCGGCTGCGCCAGCAGGATCAGCGTGGCCAGCGAGGCCGCCAGTTCAGAGCGGGTGAATTCGCGGCAGGCCAGCCAGGCCGGCAGCACGATCCAGGCCAGCAGCAACGCTCCGCCGACGAGTTGCAGCTGTCCAAGGGTGATTGCGCTGAGATCAGCTAAAAACAGCCCCAACGCAGGGTAACCATAACCGTTGGTGTAAGCCCCGCCGGCGCTCGGCGCCAGTTCGCCGGTTTGCTGAACAATCGAAATTGATCGTAGGAAAGCCGCGCTATCGATTTCGCCTGGTGTCGGGCCATAGCGCAAGAGTTGAGCAAACCCCACAAGAAGACCAATGACCAGCAGGAGGCATACCCCCCGGCTTAATCTCCACGAGGTATCCATGTTCACGACCACCTTGCACGTACCATGTGAAACATCCAAAGCGCGCCGGTAAAAACACTCACCAAGACTAACAACGCCCCGGCTGACCAGTATCTTCCAGACTCGCTGGAAATTGCCACGATATCTCTCTGCTGGAGCCAATAATTCTTCACCGACTCTAGATGATGTGTTTTTTCAGTCAACACCCCGCCATCAGGTTTCAATACCTGTGCATAAAGCGTACATGAATTGTCAATGGGTGGCAATAACCTTAAAGATAGATGATATTCTTCACCAGCCAGGAGATTCAACTTTTGCCAACTTAACTCTCGCTCTTCACCACCACAAGAAGAAGTAATTTGTAAACTTAGACCCCGCAAATCTTCATCACCGTGATTAGCAGCTTCCAGATACATTCCATAGGGCTCATGAATAACATGAAGTGCCAATTCAATTTCCGCAGGCCTGAATGGTGTGATGTTAAACTCCCCATCTATCCATTGCAGCACATAGACTCCCGGTTGTGGCATGGGCACGTCGATTTGCTCACTGCCAAATTGGCTTGACACATAGTTAATATAGAGAATTAGCCGATATCCCGATGCTACGTGTCGAAAATCCTTTGCGGCAACACCCGTCAGGCCCGATTCCTCTCCCGGCAAAGCAGTAAACATGCTTCTGGGAAGGAATGTCGGCGTTTCTTGACCAAAATTTGCCTCTAACTTTTGCATGTTTTTCCACGACGCATGATCATCTGGTGGCTGAAATAGCATCCCCTGACAACTGGCTTTCTTCCACTTCAAGATTGACTCCACATGATCATAGTAAATTACTTGACCAGATACACACCACAACTCCTGGGTTGAATTACCCTCATGAAGGTAAATCCAATGATCAATATACCCTTCTGGTCCCAAACTCTCATATTTGACCGATTCTGATTGGTTAACTCTCCATACGCCATACTCAGATTTAAAGAGATGAAGGAGCTTATCCACAGGAGAATAATATAGAGCTACTCGATCTCTCAACTGAGGCGCGACTTCGGCTCGCAATCCATCTGTGAGCTGAATCTCCTCTGGTCCTAAGAGAGGGCTGGCATCTTCCCAGCCCCCCATATAAGCCCACAAAGCCTGATCCGATCCTGTTGAAATTGCGCCTGTTTCATAGATGCCCTCTGTGCTCAGATAATTTCTCTGCTGGACTGAAATGAGGTTAACAATTTCCCATGGCTTTTCCATTATCCAACCGGGCAATTGTGCATAAGGGATTGTAACAAAGCTAAAATCAGGGAATTCTTCTCTACCATCAAGTTTATGATTGCCGATCAAGTCCAGTTTGTAATCCCACGATAACCCGGAAGTATTTTTTAAGTTCCAAGAATAGCGGATATTCTCAACTGTAACCCCAGGAAAAACGATAGGATCGTCGCTCTCAAAGTAACCTATCCGAGCATGCAGCTCAGGGTAATTATCGCTATCTTCGGCTAAATCATAATAAGCCTGCATATTTTCAAAGTTAGCATAATTGGCTTCATGCAATTGGAATGCTGTAAAGGTATTTACGTGGTAACCGGTTTCAATTGGGTAACCGTCAAAGGAAAGTCTATCAATCTGTCTGGAGTCCCAATCCACTGTAAAGTATGGCGTCGTATCGAAATACATTAGAGTGTCGTCAGGTTCGATCACAAGATATGGCCAGAAGAGGTATTGGCTTTGTAGTCTAGGCTTTTTCAAGCCAACGTTTTTCCACAGGAATGTTTTCCCGATCGGCAGAGTTATATCTGGCGCATCTGCAAGCAGACGCCACATACCATATTCTGGCGTTCCGTCAAGATTAATATCAAAAAAAACCAGGCTTGTATCGGGAGCGCCGTCATAGCCAAGGTAAGGTTGCCAGGTTTCACTGAACCGGTAAGTATTGCGTTGGTCAATATCAGAACCATCTACCAGGATCGATAAATTCCAATTGACATCTCCATTATCGAGCCACCAACCCTGTTCGACACGAAATACCAACTTTGGAAAAGACGACTCTGACACCAACAAAGTCTTTCCTTCATACTCAAAGGGCAACTTCCCATCGCTGTTAATATCATCAAAGATCAAGGCTTCGAGGGCATCGCCGTTGCCATCACGAAACTTAATGATCAAATCGGCATGGAAGTCCCCATAAAGATCAATTACCCAACTGCAACGTTCGTAACAAAGATATCGATCCAAACTACCTTCCCAGGGCATTTGATCCGTTTCGTCAAACACCAGTAGGCGATCTCGATCATCCCGTATTTTGATCGAGATCGAAGCCACGTCTGGATCGGAATCCCCGTCGACATCCTGCACATTGACCGGGTCATCTGACTGACCATTGGAAATCAGGCTAGCGCGCGTTTCAGCCGAAGCATGAGCCGTCGAATGGTAAATAAACCCAATACCTAGCAAACAAATCATTAAACTCAAGAGAATCCAAAATTTCCAGTTATTCATTTTTCAACATCAGCCTGTCCGATCCCCAATAACAAACATAAATTGCCCCAAGCACTTCAATACCGGAATGTGATTGAAACCACTCTGAGCATGTTCCCAGCTTCTCAAGGCGCTGACACGAAAGCCATTCCTGATCAATTGTTTGGCAACAAACCCAACGTTTGGCAAAATTATCGCATCCCGATCTGGCTGCCACATCTCGTCGAATTTGAGATGTGGATTCTGAACAAGCAGTGGCTCAATTTCAGGCGCCAGCATAAACCTGAGTAGGCGTAATGGTAAAAATCGGTCTAAACCACCAGGCTTGCCTTGGACAAAATTTGGACCAGCAATGATCACCCGCTTCTTTGCAACCCGGCACAATTCAGAGATAAATTGTATCGGCTCACCCACGTGTTCCAAAACATCATAACAGGCCAATGTATCAAAACTTTGCGACAAGAATGGCAGGTAACACGCATTACCAATTAATGAAGGCGTTCCTTGTTCATGACAATAGCGCATGGCATGGAAAGATAAATCCAGAACATAGTAATTCGCTCTGGGAGGTATTAATTTGCCAGCGCCGACTTCGAGGGTCTTACCAATGAAATTGGGCCAATAATTTTTTCGAATCCAAACATCAGGCTTGCGTTCTCGATATTGATGGTACATTTCGTAGAACTGTTTGATATTCTCTACGGCGGGTGAATTATCCTCTTTGCTCAAAGCGACCTTCCAACTGGTTTATAAAGGAGTACTAAGTGTGTGCAAGAAGGGATATGCTCATAGACTTCCGGAAAAGGTAATATTGAACCAGAACCCCATTGGCAGATGCTACAACAACAAAGATACTTAGCTGAATTGCGCTGAGGTTCGCACTGCTCACCAAAATAGCGATGAATAGACTCAGAGCCTGCAATCCAAGTCCGATGAGCGGCTTCCAAGGTTCATTGACTGCAAACAACCCCAAAGTAAGAAACGGTAACATGCTCCCCGTAATTGGCACGATGCTCAGGATACGAAGATAGACCGCCGAATCCAGGTACTTAGCTCCATAGAGAATTTGGATGATCTGCTCCGCGAATATCATCAAGATTAATGAAAAACACGATAATAATCCTATAACCAAAATCGCCGTCTTATTAAAATAAGCGAAAACTTCGTGCTTCCCTAATTTTTTGTAGAGGAAGCTCGCTTCCGGGAAAAAGGTTGTCAGCACTGTTGGACCAATGACCGCAATCGGTAAGTTCACAATGCTAAACGCGACCCCAAATTCGGCTGCGTCTTCATACCGTCCCATCCACCCTAAAGAGCCACTAGCCAACGAGCTCCATAATTGTGAGAGCAAGCTGGCAATATAGGAGGCAAGTATGAAACCTATAACTAACTTCAAATAACCGATTTTAAAGTACTCACGTTTTATACCCGTTAAAATTCTCTCTTTGACGATCAAAACTAATCCGGTCAATAACATCATGCCGAACGAAACAGCATACAAATTGATGAATGCTGCTGAATATCGATTGCCCAGCTTTAATGCCATAATTGACAGCAACAAGTAACCAAACGGTTGAATAACGGTCATAATACCAACCAATGAGGTACGCCGAGTGCCCGTCAAAATGGCGAAAGTAAAGTCCGCTGCCGATGCCAATGCCGCAGCGATTGTGCCGAAGAATACTCCCCAACGCCCCGAAACCTGCGCAACTGGCCAACCTGCCAGGACAATTATCAATATCGAAAGCAAACGAACTGCTCCTGTTGAATAAACAGCTATCATGACTTGTTGTGAGTCGCGTCCAGCCTGTGCAATGTCACGTGAAATATTCAAACCCAATCCTAAATTGGTGATCAATCTGAACATTCCAAAGCTGGCATAAAATGCAATCAGAGCGCCATAGGTGTCTTTTGCCAAAACCCGAGCTAATAATAGCCCTGTAATAATATTCACGCCTAAGTTTAAGAAATTTAGTGCTCCTATCGCAGAAATTCGGATAGATGTAAGCTGAAGCAAGTGCTTTTTCAAATTAGCTAAAGATAATTGATCCATGACAGTTTTTGTTCAAATAAAGAAGTGAGATGATTATCCTTTTCGCAATCCTTCAGTATCTACCAAATTCGATGCTTATTTTGACCTTGAGAATTGGTTGGTTCTGATTGATCAAGGAGCTTTCATTCAGAGCTTCTGTGCAATTACTCCAATGCACCCTAACCATCGATAATACCAACGCTGATCTTCTAGCCAAAGCCACAGATCTTCAATTTTTTCCTTAATGTTATTTGGTAGCCAAATTGGCAATTTATAACGCTCGTTGAGAGTATGCAAATTTCGAATTCCGTACACAAAGGACGGGAAATATAGCCATCCATAGGAGTCAACCACCCTCAAGCCACACTCTTTCAATAGTCCCTCCAGTTCTTCTAATGAGTAATTCGTTTCCCATCCTGCAAACCAAGTACCCCTCATAATGTGCCAGCGCTTATAAAGGGTGGCGAGATTCCAGGTTTGTGGGACATCCACGCATATCAGGCCGCCAGGTTTTAACACCCGAATTTGCTCTCTTAATGCTGGACGCATATCCCGAAAATGTTCCATCAATCCTTGAGAGAAGACAAGGTCAAAAGAATTGCTACCGAACGGAATTGCAAAGGTATCCCCAGCTACTCGATGTATTTTATGACCCGGATTGCTCCTGGCAAACCTGGTTAGCGCCGACATGGAATAATCCATGCCGACTGCAATAAAGCCAAAATTTGTCAGATAAGCGCTGTCAACACCCGAGCCACAGCCCACTTCCAACGACATGCAGGGGCTGTGATCAATGTGGCTGAGGATCTTTTCTATGATTGTGTGATGCACAGGTCTCTCGATGGTGGTCGATTCCCATACATCGTCCCATTTTGATCTTGTCGGCTCGATAGCCACAGTTTGTTTCCTTGTGAAAGTCATTTCAAGAAAGGAGATGCTTCGGCGTACCCAAATGAAGAAATTTTTTGGAAACCATACGCTCAAGGGGTTGTTTAAGGCATCTGTTCTTTACACTCAACGCAAGTATTCATACTCTAATCATAGAAAACAACTGGCTCAATTTATTAATTCCTTAAGATTACTAACAATTAAATCAACCTCTGTCTCAGTAAGTTTGGCAGACGAGGGTAGATTTAATCCCATTTTTGACAAATAATCTGCAACTGGAAAATGAGGTAATGCTTCCATAGATCTATAAGGAGGCAACGCATGCATTGAATAAAAGAAGGGCCTGGTCTCTATTCCTCGATTGGCTAGTTCTCTGATAAGTGAATCACGATCAATCCTATGATGCTCAGCGAGCACCAAACAGTTCATCCAATATACATTTTTTGCCCAAGGCAGCTCAGGTTGATACTTAACTCCTTCCAGCTCATCTAACCTCTCTTGATACCAATGCGCGACTTGCCTTCTTCTCTCGATGTGCCAATCAATTTTCTCCAATTGTGCAAGGCCAATAGCAGCTTGAATATTTGTCATTCGATAGTTATAACCAATTATGGGAAACCAATAACGATGATGAAAATCTTGCCCTTGTCCTTTGATTTGTCTCATCATGCTCGCTAACTGATCATCATTCGTAACAATCATTCCCCCTTCACCTGAAGTAATGATTTTATTGCCATAGAAACTAAATGTAGCGGCAATTCCTAAACTACCGACTTTTCTTCCTTTGTATTCTGCCCCGTGAGCTTCGGCTGCATCCTCTAGAATAAACAAGCCATACCTGGCTGCTATATCTTCGATTGGCTCCATATCAACAGGGTGACCAAACAAATGAACAACAATAATGCCTTTAGTGCGGGGAGTAATTTTTTCTTCTATCCTGAGCGGATCTATATTCCAGCAATTCATTTCGGAATCAACGAAGACTGGCTTGGCACCACAATAGCTGACGGAATTTGCAGTTGCAATATAAGTCAACGTCGGTACGATGACTTCATCACCTGGCTTCACTCCTAATGCAAGCAATGCTACATGCAAAGCGACAGTGCCATTACAAACTGAGATTGCGTGTTTAACCCCGATATAATTAGCAAATTGCTTTTCGAACTCATCAATATATTTTCCATTTGAAGAGATCCAGGTCGTATCTAGACAATCTAGAACATATCTTTTCTCATTCCCGGCGAATACCGGTTCTGCCACAGGGATAAATTTCCGGACGGTTGGTCTTGATCTTCTGTCTGTCAAAGCATCCATCCTTTGCCGCATTCCTCTTTGGTATAAAAGCGCGCTGGCACGCCAATAGCTACCATATTTTCAGGTATATCTTTAGTTACCACAGCCCCCATGCCCACAATTGCATAGTCGCCTATTTGCAGCTTTTCCCTAATTAATGCGCCAGCGCCAATGTAAACACCTCTCCCCACCTGACACCAACCTCCAATTGAAGCTCCAGGTCCTATAACCGACAATTCACCAACTACACAGTCGTGACCTACGGTTGCGTTATAGTTAACCACAACATGTTCTGAAATCACTGCATTTAGTGCAATTACTGCTCCTGGAGCGATTACACATCCCCGATCAATTTTTCCAAAAACCGTTGCTCGACTATGCACAATTGTCGCAAAAGGGGGTTTAATTTCATCCACCATCCTGATTCTGATCTCGCATCTACCTGATCCTAGTATCGACTCACTATCACCATTTTCTATCCGACTCCAATACTCATTTACGGAGATACTACCTGCATCCTTTGAAGTGTCATCTACGAATATCGTCTTTCTCTCAGGAAAGATATCTGCTGCATACGCGGCAACTTCGTAAGCGAACCCAGAAGATCCGAGGATGAATAGGTATTCAGGATTGCTCACAGCTTTTCCAAACCTGAATTAACCAAAATTCTGATAGAGCCCGACCATAGCATCGGCAGTAGCTTCCCAAGAGTATTTCTTTTCATGAATTAACCTATATCCTTTCTCAGCCAGATCTTCAGAATAATCAGGATCATCTAAAAACCGCTTAATTGCTGACACTAAGGCTTCCTGGTCTCGTGCGGGGAATAAAGATACGCACTGTTGAGCTTCAATAGGAATTTGTGCCATATCCGAGGCCGCAACCGGCTTCTTACATGCCATCGCTTCCATGGCTAACCAAGCAAACCCTCCCTCCAATAACGAGGGGGTTACTGCAAGGTCTGCGGAATTATAAAACAACGGCAAATCATCTTCTGAGACAATATCAAATAAATGAACCTTCTGGCTCAGGGCCAGCCTGTCAATTTGAGTTAATGTCCGCTCCCTCCATCTAGTTCCGCCTGGTCCACCGATTTTCAACAGCTCTACGGAATATCGATTATTACTTAGCGTCTGTAACGCCTTTAACAACATGAATACATTTTTCCTTGGTAGCTCGCTTCCAACGTAGATTAAATAAAAAGTAGATGGATCAAACTTGAAGCCATATTTTTCCGCAACAAGTTCTCTAGCCCCACTGATTGGTCTGAAATTTGTAGTATCAACTCCTAACTGCACAAACCTGATCTTTTCTTCTGGTATTCCGACTTTATCTACGAGAGAAGCTCGAGTATATTCAGAATTCACACATAAAGCATCCATGAGTTTCAAGCCTCGTATTTGTAAGGATAAGATCTTAAGATCTAAATTATTAAAGAGTTCCAGATCTTCCTTGCAAACCAGAATACCTAAATCATGAACTGTGGCAATTGCAGGGTGGATGGGGTTCCAGTGCATTTGGGCGCAACCCATGATCTGCGTAAAATGTGTAATATTGCCATCCTGATGATCAATCACTCCCAAAGGAAAATTTCGAAGTATCGTAAAACGGTTGTTCAATGGCAAAAAGTACGGAAAAGCCATGCGAACATCAACTCGATCCTTGAGATGACGATAAAGTTCACGATAATAACGACCGATGCCGCTGGTTTGATTAGGAGGATTATGGGCGACTAACTCAATCATGTTTGAATTAGCTCGGAGCGATTAAAATCCCCACTATTCATCTCCCGGCCCTCATAACCAAGTCAATGCCTAGAAGCCGGTGCAATGGAAAAGTTAAATGCCTGGCAAATGGTTTCAAGATCGGCCAGAGAAGGCGGGCTGCACGAAGCCCGATGGTAGGAGGATAAGGCGATCTGCCTGACAATTGATGGCTCAACGAGTCCGGAAAGTATATTCTTGTCTGTAGGCCTGCAAGAGAAGCAGCGTTTCGGTATTCATCGATCGAATAAATGTGTTCGTTCATGCCAGCCAGTTTGTCGGCTTCCCCAAAATTCAATCCCTTCCGTAGTTTCCCGCGTACTGGTTCGTTCATTAAAACAATATACCCTCCATATTCCAGGCAGCGAGCGCACTCTGCAAAAACCACGCTCAGATCGTTGGCATGATGAATGGCAGCACTGAAGAAGATTGCCTGTACGGATTGATCGCGAAACGGAAGAATAGCCATATTAGCTGCCACGCGATTAAAGAAGATGCCTTTTTGGAATTGAGCTTCACCATCGATTAGCATGCTGGTAGAAATGTCTACTGCGACTGCGTTTGCGCCGCGTTCGCACATCATACGCGTTGCTCAGCAGGTGGCTGCACCTATTTCCAACACCAATTTTCCTTGCAGCGGAAGCAAGTCGAGTCCTTGGATCACATTGGCGGTAAAAGCGGGCCAGATCCAGGGCTGGCCTGGATTATCATTGATGAAAGGTCGCTGCCGCTCCACTTCCCAATCGCGCTGCTTGTGCCCTGCGTTTCGTTCCTTTAGCGTATCGTCATCCAGGCCCGAAAGAAGCTCAACTACGCCATTGATGACTGGAAAGATTGTCCGGCAATCCAGGCAATGGATCTGCCCTTCACGAATCTCACATTCATTCGCGCTAACCGAGTCCAACGCGAGGTTTATACTCTTACAGATTGGACATCGCAAGATATTAAGTAGCTCTTTGCGCATAAAAAGCATCCATTTTTCAAGAAATACGAATCAGAAATTCCTGCCTAAAACTTGTTTGTAAGCCTGGATTGTTTTAGCGGCTGTATTTTCCCAGGTAAACTTGCTAACCCACGCCAAACCATCATTTCTTAGCCGGCTGACGGCGATGGGGTCACCCAAGAGGCATAAAATCGCCTGCGCAATGCCACTCACATCCTGGGGACTTACCAACCAGGCAGCTTCCCCGGCGAGCTCGGGCAGTGAAGCCGTATTGGAACATACTACCGGCGTGCCGCAAGCCATCGACTCCAGCACCGGGAAGCCAAATCCTTCCATCAGCGATGGTAATGCCGTTACGCTGGCAGCGCTGTAAAACATTGGCAGATCATCATCCGGCACATTGTCGATGAAAATCACCTCGTTCTCCAGGCCTAGCTCACCAGTCAAACGCAGGTTAGCCAGGCGCTGCTGAGGATAAAGTGGGCGCCCAATCTTCAGCAGCCGCACATCGCGCTGCTCTGCGTGCACAAGTGCAAACGCCCGGATCAAGGCAGGGACGTTCTTACGCGCCTCTTCGGTGCTGATGTGCAGAACGTATTGTTTGTCAGGTTCCAGCTTGTATTTTTGATAGAAAGCTGGAGGAATCTCACGAGGCTGGAAGCGCTCCTGTTCTACACCCAGGTAAATCACCTGCACCTGCTCCGGGGTGAGACCGGCGTGTTCGATCAGTGTCTGGCGGGTAAATTCCGAGCTGGCCAAAACCAAATCAGCATGCTTGAGCATCCGCACCGAGAACAGGTCGAACCACTTTTGAATTGCGTGCCGGTAGACGTGCATATCCGGTTGGCTGCGGTGCAGGTAGTGAATGATGTCGTGTACCGTCACGACTACTTTACGGCTGCCCTTGTTCCACAACAGGCTCGCCTGGCCGCGCTGCGGCAGGTGCACCAGGTTGCCAGCGCCTTTTGGCCAGGCAATCGGGTAGTTTTGAACGAACTGTCCCAATCCAAGCCCAGCCCTGGCCGCCAGATCGACAGTCCATTTTGGCAGGGGATCGGTATCTAAAGGAATCGCTTTTACCTGCACATCCGGGTAAGCCGCCAACGCCTTGAGCAGACCGCGGTCGTACCGCGTCAGTCCGCTGACACCAGAGTATGTTTGGTTGACAAAGAAGCTCACATCGACAGCCGTCAAGGGCATCACCATCTCATCCGGTTTTTACCGCTCAGATAAGATACCAAAGCGCTGGCGAGCATGATTTGATCCAGCAAAAAGAAGAACGGTGCGAGCAGGTAAGCGCGCCGGTCGATGCGCAAGCCCAGGGATTGCTGTCCGAACCACAGGTAGCGAGATCGAGATAGCCAGGCATAGGTGATCAGAATTACCCAGCCGGCTGCCGCCGCGCCTTTGCCTACCAGTGCAGCTACGCTGCTCATAAGAAGCAAGGCTCCGGAGATACACTGGCGCAGCGCGTCGCCGGATTGATTTTTGGCGCCAAAATCCTTGCCGTGGATCAGAATATTGCGCATCCAGCGAGTTTGCTGGCGCAAATAACCTGGCATAGCGGTATGAAATTCCGTAGCAACCAGACTGTGGTGGCGGTAAGCAATGCGCCTGCCCAATGCCAGGATTTGTCTGGCCAATACGTAATCGGTGCCGATTTGCACCGGGTGAGAGAAATCTCCCGTTTCTGCCAGCAGACCGCGGCTTACGGCTGCATTCCTGCCGATCAGACCTGGAAGGTAATCCCCCATCCAGGAGCGACCATAATGATCCACGCACCACTGCATCTGCACAAAAGGGTGGCTTCTTTGCTCAACCAGCGGAGCGAAGCGCCCGGTTACCGCATCTTCCAGTCCTGCGGCAATCGGGAAGGCTACGCGCTCGAAGCTTTCATCGTCCAGACGGCAGTCGGCATCGGTGAGATAGATAATCTCTCCACTGGCCATCTTTAGACCGTGGTACAAGGCACGCTGTTTGCCTTCTCCTGGCGCCTGGCGCAGTACGAGCACCTGTTCTCCTGCGAACGGCTGTGCCAACTCGAAGGTGCCGTCCTCACCGCCTGCCACCAGCACCAACTGCTTGTGCGGGTAGCGCAGCTTCAGGAAGCTTTCGATATGCGCCCGGATGTGCTCCGCTTCGTTCCAGGCCGCCACCAGTGCGCTCACCTTGGGCAGGCGCGGCCAGTCTTTCAAATCCGGCAGCGGTGGCGCGGCTTTGATCTCTGTCAGCTTGCGCTGATCGCGCTGCCAGAGCTGCCACTGCCGCAGCAGCACCGCGCCCAGGCCAAGCAGGAACAGCCCGCCAGCATGCCTGTCCGCCCAGCGCCGAGTCCGGCCTAGTGCAGCCAGAAGGCCGGGGCGGCTTCCCTTGCCCATGATTCTCCTTTGATCCATAAATACACACTCTTTCCCGCTTGCACGGCCTGCACCCGCTCGCGGTCCTCAAAAAAATCCAGCGCCAGGCACTGGAAAGCACACTCAGACCGGTAGGGCTGGCTTTCAACCCCCGGCAGCGGCGCACCGCTGGCGTGTGCTGCCAGCCAGTGGAAGGCCTTGTCGCACCAGCCAACCACGTGCAGCAAGTCGCGAAAATCCGACTTCTTTCCGGGCTTCCCGCCGATCTGGGCCGCGAAGCCGCGGGCAGTCTGGAACCCGCCGCTGGCATCCTGCCCGTTGAGCATAAAGCGCTGCAGCTCTTCCAGGTCATACTGCACGCCGTGCGCCCCCAGCATCTCGGCTGCCAGCAGCACATCGCCCAGGGCGGCGATCCACATCGGCCAATGGTTGCCCTGCCCGCCGGGATACAGCGCCGGCAGCAGGCCGCCTTCTCGGCTCCGTTGGCGCAGCACAAAATCCATTGCCGCCTGCGCGGCCGCCAGGTATTTCTCCTCTCCGCTCCACTGATAGCCCTGCAGCAGCCCGGCTACGCAGCGGGCGATGTAATAGGGCATATATTTCGCCACGACCCGGCTGCCAAAGGAATTTTGGGCGATGGCGCCCTGCAGTCGACCCGGCTCGCTCACCTGGTGCGCCAGGATGCGCTCCAGGTTGGGCAGCGCGTACTGCTCGGCCCAGCGCGCTTCGCCCGTTAACCGGCTCCAGGCGAAGAATGCCTGGCAGGCGGTGGCGGCTTTGTTGGGCACGAAGGAAGCGATCTTGGGATGGTCGCGAAACGACCGTGTTTGCGCATCCCACAGCTTTTCCAGGTAGTAAGCGCGCAAGGTCTTTTCTGCCGCCGCCAGGCAGCCCTCCCACAGCGGGTCGCCGATCTCCTTCAGCGCCTCAGCCAGCGCCAGCAGCCCCAGGCAAACTGCGGCTTCGTGCGGCGTGCCGCCCGAGGCCGGGTTGATTTCGAAGGCCGAATACGGGTAATGACCGTTCTCCATCTGCGCTTGCAGCAGGTCTTCCCCGGCGCGGCGGGCTTTGGCCAGCCAGCGCTGCTCGCCGGTGCGCCGCCACAGCGCCAGGTAGCCCTGCAGGATGCCTTCGTAGCGCCAATCAAAGCCCGGGCCGGTGTAGAGCAGCGACTGCTGCCACCAATGCGCCACCGGGCCGCCGTAGCCCTGCCTTCCCTGCGGGCCGCGGGTCGTCTCCAGCCAGGCTTCCAGGCGCGCCGCCGCCAGGTCGAATTCGCCAGGCGCGATCAACGGCGCACCGCCAGCGCCAGCGCCACGCTCGCCCCCCAGGATCGAGAGAGGGGTTTGATGTAGCTTTTGCGGGCGGTGAATTCCAACCGGTCGCCGAGAGCCAGGCACCCGGCTTTGCGCGCCAGCGCCGCCAGGGCGTTGAGCAGCACGGATTGTCCGCTGTGCAAACCATGCAGCGAGTGCAGCGCAAAACTGTTGTCGGGCAGCGCCTGGAGGAAGCGCTCGAACCCGCCGGCCTGTTCTCCCAAAGCCCCTCCACGCCAGTCGCGTCGCTCTGGCAGGCGGCGGGCGGGCGGCAGCGAGAACAGCACTGCCAGGCGCGCCTGGCTGGGCAAAGCTGCGGCGAGCTCTGCCAGCGCAGACTGCCAGCCATCCCGCTGCGGCTCGATCCACAGGGCGGAACGCCAGGGCGGCTGCAGGCTGTGAGCCAGGCGCATTTCGAGTTCAGCAGCCAGGCTCGGCTGTTCGCCGCGCAGGCGCAGCGGCGGATGGGGCGCCAACCAGGCGCAGGCGGCGTCCAGGGCAATGCGGTATTCCAGCGGCGCCAGCTCGGAGAAGAGCATAGCGGAATTTACGCGTGGTCCTTTGGATAAGGGCATCTCAACCAGGCAACGCCATCACTCACAAACAATTTCCCGAAATAATCCTTCCAGGTCATCAATCACCGTGTTCCATGTCAAGCGTCCTCGGATATACTCTTGCCCGGCTCGAACTTGTCGACTGGCTTTTTCGCGATTGGTTAGCATGCAGTCTATCGCCGCTTTCAGAGCTTCAATATCTGCATAGGGCACCAGGTATCCAGCTTTGGCTTCGGCGATAATTTGCCCCGAGCCGCAGTCATTCGTGACCACAACCGGCGTACCGCACAGCAGCGCCTCGAACGGCACCAGGCCGAAGATTTCATACACCGCCGGCGAGGCCAGCACATCCGCATCGACATACGCAGCCAGCTTCTCCATCCCGTACAGCGGTCCCAGGAAACGCACCTGCTCATGTACGCCCAGTCTCTTCGCCAGCGACTGGAGGCGGCTCAACTCCCCTTCATCCGGACCGGCGATCAGCAATCTATAAGCGCCGTCTTCTGCTCTGAGCCGGGCAAAAGCCTCAATCAACTTATCGATCCCCTTCCTCTTATGCAATCTGCCCAAATAGAGCACCACTTTGGCGCTCGCCGCGATGCCGAGCTTGCTGCGCAGCCTGCCGCGCGGCGGCAGAGAGGAAAACTCAGCCAAATCCAGCCCGTTATAGATTATCCGGATGCGCTCCTCTTCGATCCCAAACTGGCGATATTGTTCCACCTCGACCGGTGAGACAGCCACTAAACGGCTGGCGCCGCGCAACAGCGCCTTGCCGAAGATCAAGTCATAGATCCGTTTGGGCAACTTGCGCTGCACAATTACCGGTAATGTGCCATGTGCTGAAACCAGGTATGGAACACCGAATTTCCGGGCAAAATGACCCACAACAGCATTTTGATAGGTGCGCACGGTGTGCATGTGGATCACGTCGAAACTGGCCACGTTTTCCCTGGACCACTGCACAAGCTGCGGTGTAAGGTAAAAACCAAATCCGGCCAGCACAGCCGGCAAGTAGATCACCTGGAATGAGATGTCCTCGAAGCAAGACTCCTTCAGGCTGAAATCGCTGGTTACGACGGTGATCTCATGACCACGCGCTGCCAGGTGGCGCGACATCTGGTAGGCCGCCTGGGCCGAGCCGCCCATTTGCGGGGTAAAAAAGGGGATCACCTGCAAGATGCGCATCAGTGCTCAGAAGATCCGTTTTTCTTCCACTCGGGTGGAGCGCCTGCCTTGCCATATAAGAAGTGTTCAACCAGGGGAATTCTGCGCACGGAAAAGAGCAGCTTGTGGAGAGGTCCGGCGGTACTGCTCAGCCAGAACAGGCGCGTGAAAAAATGGCTGCGAAATCCCAACAATGAGATGTAATCCAAAAAAGCTCGTTTCATGAAAAATCTCTCACCATGATACTGCCCAATCTCTTCGTTTGTGCGCACCTGATCCAGGTTGGATGGCATCATGTTGATCTTTTGCGCCAGCCGCAGGTGCCGGATGGTGCGAGGATCGATGCCCATAATGGCGCAAGTTGCCAGGCTGGCCGCGCCGGCGTCATCCCCAATGATCAAAAGATCCTTGCGAATCGCATCCCCTGTCATCGGCCCGGCGCCATTCAGGAAATAGGTTCCGTCCAGGATGGCCAGCCGGGGATTCAACAGATGATTGATTGCCAGGATTTTATGATCAAATTCGGGGTGTTCGCGCAATCGCAGCGGCGAGGGCAGGCAGCCCCACTGATTCTTGAATGCCAGGCTGACGCCGGTCATCACGTGCATTTTAGGCACCGGCATGGTGATAAATACGTCGGTTTCATGGAGCAGCAGTTTGGGCAGGGAGACTGAAACTTTTTTTCGGGCAATCTCAACAACGACGGTCTCGCTGGGCAAGTCTGAGAGGTTGACCACCTGAATGCCGTATTTTTCCTGCAGACTATACAGGTTGTGACCGGCAAAAGCTTCTTCCGCTTTATAAGCGTGGTAGCCACCATCCGATTCTCCGACCGATATCCGCCCCGTTCGCTGTTTCAAAGCTGCTACGACGGCTTCGATGGCTTGGGGCGTCGTGGTAACGCCGGGCAGGTGCTGCGGCCAGGTCAGGTTAGGTTTTATGAAGACGCGTGCGTTCTGGGGAACAATCTTTTCCCACTCCAGCCATTGAAAAGCTCGTAGAACCGCCTGTTGATCAACCCCACCGGCAGCGAGTTTTTGGATATGTACACTACTCATGGTGTATTTTTTCTGCACTGTCTAGAATGCGAATGACTTTTGCCGGGTTGCCGGCCGCGATTGCACGCGCCGGAACATCTTTTGTGACGATACTGCCAGCGCCGATGGCTGCTCCGGCGCCAATCCTCACCCCCTTGAGCACCAGGCTGTTCATGCCAATGAACACATCATCTTCGATCACCACCGGCGCGTGCTTGCCGGCCAGGAAATCGACCTGCCGCTGCGCCGCGTCCAGCGGATGAAAGTCTGTATCCACAATCGTCGTATTGGCACCGATCTGCACCCGGTCGCCGATCTGGATGAGCTCTGCAGCCACGAGGGTCGCCCCGGTCATCCCGACGTTATCCCCAATCACGATGCGCGCCGACGCGCTGCGGGTCGCCAGCACAACCGGATGGTTGGGGACCAGTGGATTGGTGGACGGCCAGGATCGCAAATAGGCGCCGCCGCCGATGCTGATCTGGCTGCCGCCGTAGCGCTGGATGATGGGCATGCCCCAGATGCGCCAGCCCCGACTCCAGCGGATGCCGTGCAGGGCGAACATCAGACGGATATAGGGATACGCCAGGATGCGGCGAACCTCGTAGCCCACCGCCCAGGGCATCGCCAGGGCCTGCTGGTAAAGGCTGGGCTTCGAACCGAAGCTGTCCATCAAGCGCCTCGATCCAGCTTTCTGGAATACACCCCGATCGACAGGCTGTTGTGCAGCCGGTGGAAGTACAGCAGGGGCGCTGGGGAGCGCAGTCGCTCCGCCACACGGTACTGCTCCTCGAACTGCTTGCGGGCGGTCATACCCGATTTCGAGCTCCCATGCAGGCGGAAGGCGGCCAGCTCCTGCGGCAGCACGTGCAGGCGGTAGCGCCTTCCCAGGCGCAGCCAGTAGTCGTAATCCATAGTGTAGTGCAGGCTCTCGTCCAGCGGGCCAAGCGCTTCGTAGGCCGCTCTGCGCCAGAACGTGGCTGGCTGCGAGATGTAGTTGAGCACTTGCAGCACGCTGTAGCTGCGCAGCCGCAGCCAGAAATTCTTGTAGCGGGTGATCAGGCGGCGCGTTTCTACCCCGCCGGCGTCGATCGTGCGGCAGCGCCCGGTCAGCCAGGCTGCCTCGGGGTGGGCCGCAAAATACGCCCCCACCCGGCGCAGCGCCCCCGGCAGGTACAGGTCGTCAGAGTTCAGGTAAGCCAGCACCTCGCCGCTCGCCAGGCGCAATCCCTTGTTGATGGCGTTGGCCTGCCCGCTGTCTGCCTCGCTGATCCAGCGCAGGCGGCCTTCGTATTTTTTCAAGATGTCGAGCGTGCCATCGGTCGAGCCGCCGTCGATCACCCAGTATTCCAGTCCCGGGTAATCCTGCTCCAGCACCGAGCAAATGGTCTGCTCGATGAACGCGCCCTGGTTGAAGGAAGGCGTGATGATGCTGATCGTGGGCCAGGCAGGGCTGCTGCCGGTCAAGCGTCCTTCTCCCTGTCCAGGTGGCTGTGCAGCATCTCCGCCAGCAGACCGCGCACCGAGTGCAGGATCACCCCCGTCGAGAGCATCACCAGCCCGGTGACCGCAAACAGCACGCTGGCGAAACCGGTGCCGATCGCCACCTGGCGCACCTGCAGGAAGATGTTCACCACGCGCAGCCCCAGCGCCACCCCCACCAGGAAGCTCAGCAGCCCCGGCAGGCCGATGAACAGCAGCGGGCGGTACTGCCCGGTCAGGCGCAGGATGCCGTTCAGCACCACCAGCCCGTGCTGCCACACCGGGCGCTTGGGCTTATCCGTGTAGCGGATGGTGATCGGCACCTCCACCACTTTCAGCCCGTGCTCGCGCGCGACAAACTGCATCTCCGATTCGACGCTGAAGTCGGACGAGTGGAAAAGGTCGGCGTTGTAGGCTTTGGGCGAGAAGGCGCGGTAGCCGGACTGCGAATCGCTCACCGCCACGCCGGACGCCAGCCGCGTGGCCTGGTTGAAGAACCAGTGCCCGATGACGCGGTGGCGCGGCACGCCTTCGGGCCGCTTCATGTAGCGCGAGCCGATGACGATGTCGGCCTCGCCCGCCAGCACCGGGCGCACCATCTCCGGAAGCTGCTCCGGCAGGTGCTGCCCGTCGGCGTCGATCATCACGATCGCCTCCGGTTTCAGGCTGCGCGCTGCCGAAAAGCCGGTGTTGAGCGCCTGGCCCTTGCCCAGGTTGCGGGCGTGGCGGATGACGTTTGCCCCGGCGGCCTTGGCGATGGCCGCCGTCTCGTCGCTCGAGCCGTCATCCACCACGATCACCGCCACCGGGTACCTGAGCAGCTTGAGCACCACGCTGCCGATGAAGCGTTCCTCGTTGTAAGCGGGAATGATCACCACTACCGGATGGGCGTGCAGGTCTACCCCCACCCGCTGCCCGGCGATGGGCTGGGTGGGCTCACGCCTGGTGAATTGCATCGTCGTTTCCATATCCGCCTTCCTTACCGGCTGACCGCCCTGTCGTGAAAAAACATAGAAAAACAAACCGCAAAGGCGCAAAGACGCCAGGATGCTAAAGCTCGACGCAAAGTTCTTTCTCTTGTTTGATCTTAGCTGTCATTGAGAGATGTTTCCATGACGCTGGAAGCGTCATCCGGACTGGGAATGACAGATATGTCATGAGTAGACCAGCGTACTGTGCTGGTCGTGGCAATCTCCGATCAGGCCATTCTGCGTAGCCCATCTCGTGCGAGCAGCTTATTCTTGTTCCAGGGGTTTCTTCGCGCCTTCTCGGTTATCCCACCTTTTTCCGCCGCGCTCCGCCCTTCCGACAACGGCAGACAGGCGCGGGACTGGCTGAAATGATTTTACATGGGATCAACCTGGCGCTACGAACCACTTGCATGGCAGGTAGCTTGCCCCGCAAGCAGTTGGATTGGCTGATCCCCTGAAGTTGCGCAGGTATAGACAAATTTATACTCTTTCGATTGGCAAATGTCAACTGACATTTGTCACAAAATGGGTGATACTTTTGGGTTTGGTGGTATACTATTTTTAAAACAATCAAGCACGGGGAGCCCGGTAGCGCCGGGCTGAGAGGAGGGCGCACAGCTCTCGACCCGCCAACCTGATCCGGGTAATGCCGGCGTAGGGATCGCAGCATAAACACCCCCTGCAGCCTCCGCCGGCACCGGCGGAGGTGTTTCTTTGCACACACACCGGCGAGCTATCATCATTGCCAATGGGCGCCTGGATCGACCCGAGGAGGTCGCCGCCCATCTCCAGCCCGGCGATCTGCTGATCGCAGCCGACGGCGGGGCGCGCCGCCTGCAGGAGGCCGGGCTGCTGCCGCACGTGCTGATCGGCGATTTCGACTCGCTCGACGCCGCCCAGGTGCACGAACTGGAAGGGGCCGGGGTGAAGGTGGTACAGCACCCGGCGCGCAAGGATTACACCGACCTGGAGCTGGCGCTGCGCTACGTCGCCCACAGCGACCTGCGCCATGTGCTGGTCTTCGGCGGCCTGGGTGGGCGCTGGGACCAATCCCTGGCCAACCTGCTCATCGCCGCCGCCCCCGGATTGGAACGCCTGGAGGTCGAGCTGGTGGATGGGCAGCAGCGCATCTGCCTGCTGCGCGGCGGGCAGCGCCGCACGCTGCACGGCCAGCCCGGCGAGACCGTCTCGCTCATACCGGTGGGCGGGGAGGCCGGCGGCGTCTACACCCAGGGCCTGGAGTACCCGCTGCACGGCGAGGACCTGCATTTCGGCGCCACGCGCGGCATCAGCAACACGCTGCTCGCCGCCCAGGCGACCGTCTCGCTGCAGCGCGGGCTGCTGCTGGTGGTGCAGGCACCGGCGGGCGTGTGAATGCACCCCCTCCCTGCCCTCACCCAAAATCAAGAACGGATTTTGGGGGAGGGAGCAAAGTCCCCTCGCACTTCCAGGGAGAGGGCCACGGGCGAGCGCCCACCCCTTTCCTTTAGGGAGGGGGGCAGGGGGGTAGGTCCCCGGCTTGAACCGAGTAACCGATGCCAGAGGTGCTGTGTATGAACACGAAATTTCTTTTCCCGATCTTCTTTCTCCTGGCGGCGCTGCTGATGGCGGCTTGCCAGCCTGCGCCGTCCACGCCGCAAGTTACGCAAACCTCATCGCCGCAAGGTCCACAAACCCTCTCCGTGATCACCCACGATTCGTTCGCCGTGTCCGAGGCGGTGGTGGCGGCTTTCGAGCAGCAGCACAACGCCAGGGTGCAGTTCATCAAGAGCGGCGACGCCGGCGCAACGCTGAACAAGGCCATCCTCTCCAAGGATAACCCGCTGGGAGATGTGCTCTTCGGTGTGGATAACACCTTCCTGAGCCGGGCGCTGGCGGAGGACATCTTCGAGCCGTACAACTCGCCGCTGCTGGCGCAGGTCCCCGCCGAGTTCCGCCTGGACGACCAGAATCGCCTGCTGCCCATCGATTACGGCGACGTGTGCCCCAATTACGACATCGCTTATTTCGAGGATAAGGGCCTGGCGCCGCCGCAGACGCTGGACGACCTGCTCGAGCCGCAGTACAAGGGGCTGCTGGTGGTGCAGAATCCAGCCACCTCCTCGCCTGGGCTGGCTTTCCTGCTGACAACGGTGGCCAACTACGGCGCGGACGGCTACCTGGAGTACTGGCAGGGACTGGCAGCCAACGACGTGCTGGTGGTCAACGGCTGGGACACGGCTTACTACAGCGAGTTCAGCCTGCACGGCGGGACGCGGCCGATCGTCATCTCCTACGGCTCCAGCCCGCCGGCGGAGGTGATCTTCGCCGAGCAGCCGCTGGAGACAGCCCCCACCGCGGTGGTGACCGGCGGGCGGGCCTGCTTCCGCCAGGTCGAGTTCGCCGGCATCCTGAAGGGCAGCCAGGAGCGCAAGCTGGCTGAGCAGTGGCTGGATTTCATGCTCTCGCTCGAGTTCCAGCAGGATATGCCGCTGCAGATGTTCGTCTACCCGGTCAATCCGCAGGCGGCGCTGCCGGACGAGTTCGTGCGCTACAGCGTTATTCCGCAGGAGACCGCCGCGCTCAGCCCGGACGAGATCGCCACCGGGCGCGAGGCCTGGCTGCAAGCCTGGACAGAGACGGTGCTGCGGTGAGGGCTATGCCCAACCCCCTGCCTGCCCTCCCCCAAAATCAAGAACGGGTTTTGGGGGAGGGAGTAAATCCCGCGCCCTCCCAGGGAGAGGGCCGGGGTGAGGCTGAGCGCCTCCCCCTTCCCAGGGAGATGCCCTGAGTGAGGGTAAAATCGCTCGCCCTGCTGTGGATGGCGCCGCTGGGCTTCCTGGCGCTGTTCTATTTTTACCCGCTGGGCAGCATCCTGCAGCTCAGCTTCGCCCGCAGCGCTGGCGGGGCGGCCGGCGCGCTGCTGGAGGCGCTCCGTTCGGTTGCAGTGCGGGAGGCGCTGTGGTTCACACTGTGGCAGGCGGCGCTTTCCACGCTGTTGACGCTGTTGGTGGGGCTGCCAGGGGCTTACCTGCTGGCGCGCTACCAGTTCCGGGGAAAATCCTGGCTGATGGCGCTGGCCAGTGTGCCCTTTGTGCTGCCCACGCCGGTGGTGGCGGCGGCGTTCCATGCCCTGTTGGGGCCGCGCGGCTGGGCCAACCAGCTCCTGATGAGCCTGCTGCAGCTCGAAACGCCGCCCATCGCTTTCGTCAACAGCCTGGCAGCCATACTGGCAGCCCACGTTTTCTACAACACCACCATTGTGCTGCGCGTGGTGGGGGATTTCTGGTCGCGGCTCGACCCGCGCTTGTGGCAGGCGGCCCAGGCGCTGGGGGCGTCGCGCCGCCAGCGCTTTTTGCGGCTGACGCTGCCGCTGCTGGCGCCAGCCATCGCCGCCGCATCCCTGCTGGTGTTCATCTTCGATTTCACTTCCTTCGGTGTCATCCTGCTGCTGGGCGGGCCGCGCTTTGCCACGCTGGAGGTGGCCATCTACCAGCAAGCCACCGGGCTGTTCAACCTGCCGCTGGCGGCGGCGCTCTCCTTGATCCAGCTCGTCTGCACACTGTCGCTGACCGTGATCTACTCACGGCTGTCGGCGCGCCTCAGCCGCCCGCTCAGCCTGCGTCCGCGAACCTATACGCAGCAGCGCCTGCGCACCTGGCGCACCCGCCTGGCGGCCGGCCTGCTGGCGGGCGCCCTGCTGGTTTTCTTCACCCTGCCGCTGGCCGCCCTGGCGCTGCGCTCGGTGACCAGCATTGAGGCCCGCAGCCGCCTGGATCGCCCTGCCGCCCCCGGCTTGACGCTGGATTATTACCGTGAGCTGGGCGTCAACCGGCGCGGCTCGCTCTTCTACGTCACACCCGCGACGGCGATCGCCATCTCGCTGGGCTACGCCGCGGCCACGGTGCTGCTGGCGTTGGCCTTGGGGCTGCCGGTGGCCTGGGCGCTGGCGCGCGGCGGCGATGCGCCGCTCAACCGCTGGTTGGACCCGCTGCTCCTGCTGCCGCTGGGCACCTCGGCGGTCACCCTGGGGCTGGGCTTCATCGTGGCCCTGGACCGCCCGCCGCTGGACCTGCGCGCTTCGCCGCTGCTGCCCCCTTTGGCGCACACGCTGGTGGCTTTCCCCTTCGTGGTGCGCAGCCTGGCGCCAGCGCTGCGCTCCGTGCGTCCGCGGCTGCGCCAGGCGGCGGCCGTGCTGGGCGCATCGCCCTGGCAGGCGCTGCGGCGCATCGAGCTGCCCATCATCGGGCGCGCTCTGCTGGTGGGAGCGGCCTTCGCCTTCAGCATCTCGATGGGCGAATTCGGCGCCACGGCGGTCATCGCCCGTCCAGAATACCCCACCATACCCATTGCCATCTACCGCCTGCTCTCGCTGCCCGGCAGCCTGAACTATGGGCAGGCCATGGCGCTGAGCGCCATCCTGATGGCGGTCACCGCCGGCAGCATCCTGGCCATCGACCGGCTGCGCACAGGCGAGGGAGACGAGTTCTAGTATGTTGCAGCAACGCTTCTTTACACGCCCGAAAAAAGGGGCCGGGGGTGGGGAGGACCATACAGCCCAGATGGGTAATCACCCTGGGCTGCAGATTGTCGATATCCACAAATCTTTCGGCAGCAAGCTGGCGCTGGCCGGGGTATCTTTGCAGGTGCTGCCCGGCGAGATCCTGGCGGTGCTGGGTCCCAGCGGCTGCGGCAAGTCCACCTTGCTGCACATCATCGCCGGGCTGGAAACGCCCGAGCGCGGCCGGGTGCTTTGGGACGGGGTCGACCTGGCCGGTACGCCCGCCCACCAGCGCGGCTTTGGGCTGATGTTCCAGGATTACGCCCTCTTCCCGCACATGAACGTCTTCCAAAACGTGGCCTTCGGGCTGCAGATGGCCGGCCTGCCGCCGGCCGAGACCCAGGCGCGCGTGGCGGAAACCCTGGCGCTGGTCAACCTGCCCGAGATGGCGCAGCGCGATGTGAACACGCTCTCCGGCGGCGAGCAGCAGCGCGTGGCCCTGGGGCGCGCCCTGGCGCCGCGCCCACGCCTGCTGATGCTGGACGAGCCTTTGGGCGCCCTGGATCGCGCTCTGCGCGAGCGCCTGCTGCTCGAGCTGCTGGCCATCCTGCGTCGTCTGCAGCAGACCGCTATCTATGTCACCCACGACCAGGAGGAGGCCTTCTCGCTGGCCGACCGGGTGGCGGTGATGCAGGCGGGGCGCATCGTGCAGAGCGGCGCGCCGCAGGACATCTACCTGCACCCGGCCACGCCTTTTGTGGCGCGCTTCCTGGGCATGGGCAATTTGATCGAGGGGCGGGTGAATACTCCTGGCCAGGTGGAGACGGCCCTGGGCGCCCTGCCGCTTCCCGGGGCGCAGCCAGGGACTGGGCTGGTGCTGCTGCGCCCGGACGCCGCCGAGCTGGTTGCCGCGGATGCGCCGCTCCGGGCCGGCCGCTTCCGCCTGCAGGGTGAGCTGCGCGCCTGCTCATTCCGCGGCCGCACCTGGCAGGCGGAGGTGGTGACGCGCGGCGTGGCGCTGCGCTTCGAGCTGCCCGCCGCGGGACAGGTGTGCGCCGCCGGTCAGCCGGTCACGCTGGAGATCGACCCGGTGCAGGCGCTGCAGTGGTACCCGGGCGCCGTTTCCCCCGAATCGGCGGATCTTGCTTGATCATCCCTGCTGAGCCGGCGAAGATCATCGAGATCGCTTGACACGCATACCATCCATATTTATAATAAATATCATCAATATTGTCGGTAAAGATTGGGGCGCGGTTTACAGACCACGCTCAATGGTTCAGAGGTTTGAATCAATAAAGGAGAGTGCTCATGACGCAAGGTTACGCCCATCCCGAGTACCTGGTGGAGACAGATTGGGTTGCCGCCCACCTGGATGACCCGTCCATCCGCCTGGTGGAGTCCAACGAGGATTACCTGCTCTACGACACCGGGCACATCCCCGGGGCGGTCAAGGTGGATTGGTTCACCACCCTGCAGCACCCGCTGCGCCGCGATTTCATCACCAAGCGCGAATTCGAGAAAATGTGCTCCAGCCTGGGCATCGCCAACGATACCACGGTGGTGTTCTACGGTGACAAATCCAACTGGTTCGCCACCTACGCCCTGTGGCTGTTCCGCTATTACGGGCACCAGCGTTTGAAGATCATGAACGGCGGGCGCGCCAAGTGGGTCAAAGAGAATCGCCCGCTCACCAAAGTTGTGCCATCCTATCCCGCCGCGCAGTACCAGGCCAGCGATCCGGACGACAGCATCCGCGCTTTTCGCGACGAGGTCTTTGGACAGGTGGCGAAGCGCAAGCCGCTGGTGGATGTGCGCTCGCCCCGCGAGTACACCGGCGAGCTGCTGCACATGCCCAATTATCCGCAGGAAGGCGCGACGCGCGGCGGGCATATCCCCGGGGCGGTCAACATCCCCTGGGCGACCGCCACCAACGAGTCGGATTCGACCTTTAAATCCGCCGAAGAGCTGCGCCAGCTCTACGAGAGCCAGGGCATCACCCCAGACAAGGAGATCATCGCCTACTGCCGCATTGGCGAGCGCTCCTCGCACACCTGGTTCGCGCTCACTTATCTGCTGGGCTATCCCAAGGTTAAGAACTACGATGGCTCATGGACGGAGTGGGGTAACCTGGTAAACGCCCCCATCGAAAAATGATGGCCACGCGATGGGGTTGTTCGGGCGGCGTGATACTCGAACAACCCCATCGTTTTTTTTTAACCACCGGGCTATTGGCTACAAAATCTGCAAGAGCTGCGCTCCCACCTCGAAGCCAAGATATTCCAAGATGGCGTCGCCGGTGTACCACAGCACCACCAGAGAGGCGATGCAGCAGCAGCACAGCACCACGATCACCACGATGGCGATGATCAGGGTGTTGTTGTTGCGCTTGCGGGCTTGATCGAAGGACTGCACAGTTGAATCGAAATCGTCTTGCATCATGACTCTCCTTTTTTGATCTTAGCTGTCATTGCGAGACCAGCGTCGGGCATTTTACATCCGCCTGGGCCTGGCAGCCTGCCCAGAGCGGAGCGAAGGGCAGCAATCTCCACGCCGGCCGGGAGACTGCTTCGTTTCACTCGCCGTGACAGGTCGTTAAGCGCTCCTCTGCTGCGAGCGATGGCTGAGGCGGCTGATCAGGTAGGCTGCCAGGAGGACCGCCACGACCACCAGTACCACCGGCACAAGCACCGACAACACCGAAACAATGGTAGATACTACATCTTCCAGGATGCTGACGGGCACGTTGCCTGCGCCGCCGGTGGTTGCCGTGACCGCCGGGCGGATGGCCAGCGACTTGGCGGCGTGCACGCCGCCCGCTACCAGCAACCCCAACGCCAGCGAGAAGATCGGGTTCACATCGGTGATCACGCGGGCGCTGGCCGCAAAGACAATGGCGCCAGCGGTGGGGCGCACAAAGGTCTGGATGGCATCGTTGATATGGTTGACCGCCGGTACCTTGTCTGCAAAAAATTCTATCAGAGAAAGCACCACCAGCAGGCCGATAATCCACCAGCTCTCCAGCGCGTTCCACGGCTCGCTCAGGTTGATCAGGTCGGTGAAGCGCGAGATCAGGGCGATCACCAGCAGCGGGATATAGGCATTTAGACCTGCGCTGGCGGACAGGCCAAAAGCGGAAAATATGCCGGTCAGAAGTTCCATAGCGCTTCCTTTTTGATCTTGGCTGTCATTTCGAGACCAGCGTCGGGTGTTTTTTACCCGCCTGATGCTGAGGCGTTCTTCTCAGCCCTGGTCGTGACAATCTCCTATCAGGTCATTTTGCGTAGCCCACATCGTGCGAGCAGCTTATGCGGCTGCTGGCGTCTTCATCCCAGGGTGAAGCCCTGCCAGGTGCCGGTCAGCCAGAAACGCGCCAGGTCGAGCAGGGCGATCTGCAACAGCGCTGCGCCGAAGCCAACAGCAACGGACAGCCCCAGGTGCAGCCAGCTCCTGGCCTGGTTCTCACGGTGAAACGCCATCAGCCACAGCATGCTGTAGGTAGTGGTCAGGATCAAGAGCACCCCGGCCGCGCTGATCAGCGCCAGCGGGTAGAGGATGGCCGGTTTTTCGGTGAGCACCAGCGCGTCCATGCCCAGCGCCAGCAGGATCAGCAAGCCCAGGCTGCGCCAGTTTGCCAGCGCCGGCCGCGGGTCGTGGTCGATCCAGGCCGTCTGATTGAAGGCCGGGTACAGGGCTGCGGCGATCACCAGTCCCATGCCAGTGCCGGTCAGCAGGCGCGTCCAGTTGAAGGTCTCATACAGGTGGGGGACGAACGGAATCAGGCTGAGGAATGAATTGCCGCCGTCGATGACGAAAGCCAGCGCCAACCCTCCCAGGACGAACATGATCGACTTGGGCGGCAGGCCGCTGCGCCGCCGGGCGGTCGCCGCCTGGAAAGCAAGGCCGAGCACGGCGCCCAGGTACATGCCGCTGCAGCGGGCGCACAGCGGCAACGGTCGCCCATGCAGGTGGAAAGAGCGCGCCTCGATGCGGTGGCAGACCGCGTAGCCGATGGCATCTGCTTTGCCGAGCAAGCCTGCCGGTGTGTTGATCATCCATCCCAAGGCCAGCAGCGCCACCGCCAGGTACACCAGGCGGCTCCATCCTTGCGGCCTGTCGCGCAGACCGATCGCCTCGTTGTGCATAAACCGATTATAGATGTTTTCCCTCAAAACGCAAGCGGGACGGCATTCCCAATCGGCGGCGGTTGGCAAAGGCCTGCAGACGCGGTATGATAGCCCATAATAAAGAAAACAACATTGGAGACACCTTTCGCATGAAACGAACCCTACTGCTGTTCCTTTTGCTGGCGCTGCTGCTGGCAGGCTGCAACGCCGCCGAGCCGGCGCCGCTGCCCACCCCAACGCAGGCGACAACGGATACCGCCACCAGCCAACCCACCCCGCTGCCCAGCGAGACGCCCACGCCTGAGCCCAGCGCCACGCCCACTCCCCTGCCCAGCGAGACGCCCACTCCCATACCGCAGGATTACGGCCCGTCCAATTTCCCGGCAGACGTCAATCCGCTCACCGGTCTGAAGGTGGGCGATCCCAACCTGCTGGAGCGCCGCCCGGTAGCCATCAAGCTGCAGCTCTTCCCGCGCGGCCAGCGCCCGGTGTTTGGCGTTTCACTGGCAGACGTGGTCTACGACTACTACCAGAACAACGGCCTGACGCGCTTGAACGCCGTGTTCTACGGCCAGGACGCCGAGCAGGTCGGGCCGATCCGCTCAGCGCGCCTGTTCGACGGCGCCATCGTGCGCATGTACAAAGCCCTCTTCGCCTTTGGCGGGGCGGACGCGCGCATTCTGACGCCCATGCTCAACTCCGATTACGGCGACCGCTTGATCCTGGAGGGCAGCAGCACCTGCCCGGCCTTGTGCCGCCAGGATCCGAACGGTTTCAATTTCCTGGTTGGCAATACCGCCGAGATCGGCAAATACGCCGCTGGGCGCGGCGTGAGCAACACCCGCCAGGACCTGTCCGGAACGACCTTCACCCACCAGCCCCCTACCGGTGGCGCGAGCGGCGTGCAGCTCTCGGCGCGCTACTCGATCAGCGCCTATGTGCGCTGGGATTACGATCCCGCCAGTGGGCGCTACCTGCGCTTCCAGGATGCCCAGGAAGACCAGAACAACCAGAACGAGGTCTACGAGCCTTTCATGGATGGTTTGACAGAGCAGCAAGTGGGCGCCGAGAATGTGATCGTGCTGCTTGTCAATCACGAGTTCCTGCTGCGGCAGGCCAACAACGAGATCGTCAACATCCAGCTCTCCGGCAGCGGCACTGCCTACGCCTTCCGCGATGGTCTGGTCTACCAACTGCTGTGGAACCGCCCCGCGCCGGAGACGATGGTGTTCCTGACTTTTCCGGATGGCACGCCCTATGCCCTCAAGCCCGGCGTCACCTGGTACCAGGTGATGGGCGCCAGCACTCTCACCCAGGTGAAGGATAACGGTGTGTGGCGCTTTGAGCTGCGCCTGCCCTGATCCGCGAGCGGCGCCTTGCACATCTATTAGCGCGCCAGAGCTGCCCGGCGCTGTGTTTTGCGGTATCATCCGACCAGGAATATGACCCCTGGGAGCCTGATGGGTAAACTGCGCATTCTGCTCTTGCTACCGTTCGCCATCCTTCTGGCTGGGTGCGCGCCCGCCGGCTGGCAGGTCGCCACCAGCCGCGCCATCCAGGTCGCGCCGCCTGCCACCCCATCAGCGGTGGATGAACAGCGCCTCGCCAATCAGCACCCATTGTCCTCAACGACCCCCACGACTGAAACGCTGCCGGCGTCCCCACAGCAAACCGCGCCGCAAGCCACTCCGCAAAACGCGCCCGATCGGCCCACGGCCACACCCATGCCCTACGTGCAGGGCAGCCTTTACTTCAGCGCGGGCGTCAACCCGCTCACCGGCTTGAAAGTCGAGCAGCCCGCGCTGCTGGCGCGCCGCCCGATCGTGATCAAGGTGACTAACTTTCCGCGCAGCGTGCGCCCGCAGTGGGGCCTATCCCGCGCCGATCACGTCTACGAATATTACATCGGCGACGCCATGTCGCGCTTCATTGGAGTCTTTTACGGGCAGGATGCTGAGCAGGTGGGGCCAATCCGCTCGGCGCGCCTGTTCGACGAGCATGTCATGCGCGCCTACCAGGGCATTTTCATCTTCGGCTGGGCCGACGATCCTATCCTGGAGCCGCTGCTCACCCCGGACTTGAAAAACCGCCTGGTGGTCGAGCAGGCAGATAACTGCCCACCGCTGTGCCGCATCGGACCGTCGCGCGCTTACAACAACCTGTTCGCCGATACCCGCGCCGTCGCCGCCTACCTGGAATGGCGCCGCAACGACAACAGCCGCCAGAACCTCAGCGGGCTGCGTTTCGAGGAGGCCGTCCCACCCAGCGGCAATCCCGGCAGCCGCTTTGCCATTCGCTATTCGAACATCTCGTACAACTATTGGGAGTACGACAGCGCTCGCGGGCGCTACCTGCGCTACCAGGAAACCGCCGATCAGAAAGATGGGCAGCTTAGCTACGCTCCCCTGACCGACAGCCTGAGTGGCGAGCAGCTCAGCGCCAGCAACGTGCTTGTGCTGTTGCTGCCGCACAGCTATTACCTGAGATCCAGCTCCACCGAGATCCTGGACCAGGTCTTCACCGGCGAGGGGCGCGGCTACGCTTTCCGCGATGGGCAGATCTATCCCATCCTGTGGTCGCACCCCGATCCGAACAGGCTGCCCACCTTCAGCCTGCCCAATGGGCGCGCCTATCCGCTCAAGCCTGGCAATGTGTGGTTCGAAATCCTGAGCGAAGAGACGGTCTTTTCGCCGGCGGAAGGCTCCGGCTGGAGCTTCGATTTCGCCCTGCCCGAGCCACCGCCCACCGCCACCCCCACGCCACGCGGTCTCAAAGACGGGACACAATCTCCTTGACCAGACCCGGGCCGCGGTACACCAGCCCGGTGTAGACCTGCACCAGGGACGCCCCGGCGTCTAGCTTCTCACGCGCGCTGGCGGCATCCACAATGCCGCCCACACCGACGATGGGCAACCTGTCGCCCGCCCACGCCCGTATCTGGCGGATAAGCTGTGTGCTGCGCGCTCGCAATGGCGCGCCGCTCAATCCGCCGCTCTCCCGCGCCAGGTTCGAAGCCAGCGCCGGGCGCTCGATGGTGGTGTTGGTCGCAATCACCCCATCCATGCCGGTTTGCAGGATCGCATCCAAGGCGTCTTCCAGCTCGGCGCTGCTCAGGTCGGGCGCCAGCTTGACCAACAGCGGCAACCTGCCTCCCAGGGTCTCGGTTTGCTCCCGCCGCGCAGCAGCAAGCTGGCTCAGCAGATCCTGCAGCGCCTGGCGAGCTTGCAGCCGACGCAAGCCCACCGTGTTTGGCGAGCTGACGTTGATCGCCAGGTAGTCTGCCAGCGGCGCAAATTGCCCAAGCAGTCTCAGGTAGTCCTGCGCGGCGGCTTCCAGCGGCGTATCTTTGTTCTTCCCCAGGTTCACCCCTAGCACCAGCCCCGCAGGGCGCTTGCCCTGTAGCTGCCCCGCCACGTAGGCTGCCCCGCGCCCGGGGAAGCCCATGCGATTGATCAGCGCCTGGTCAGACGGCAAGCGAAAAAGGCGCGGCTTGGGATTTCCCGCTTGGGGCAGGGGCGTGACCGTGCCAATCTCGATGTGACCGAATCCCAGGCAGGCCAGCCCGCGCCAGGCAGCGCCATCTTTATCATAGCCGGCTGCCAGGCCCACCGGGTTACGAAATTCCAGGCCGAAGACGCGCACCGGGCGCGGCTCGCTGCGAAACCAAAAACGCACCAGGGCCGCCACGGGCGGCAAACGACCCGCCAGTCGCGCCAGGGAAAGCGTCAGGCTATGCGCTTTCTCCGCATCCAGGTGGAAGAGCCAGGAGCGCAACAGCGGATAAACGTTCATTCGACCATCCTCAGGGTCGCTGTCACCCGCTGGCCGCCAGGAACCGGCGCACAGCCTGCGCCTGTTCGGCGTCGATGCTGCCGTTCGCCTGCCAGTGCGCGATCAGGTCAGCCAGGCTGAAGACGCTGTGCAGCCGGTAGCCAGCCTGGGCCAGGGCTTGCGCTGCGCCGGACTGCCGGTCGACCAGCACCACGACGTCGCTGACAAGCAAGCCGGCGGCGGTCAATTTTTCGATCGCCTCGAACTTGCTGCCTCCCGTGGTGGCGAGGTCGTCGATCACCGCCACGCGCTCTCCCGGCGCATATTCGCCTTCGATTTCCGCTCGGGTGCCGTAGGCCTTGGTTTCCTTGCGCGGGTAGAGCATCGGCCAGCCGGATTGCAGGGCAATGGCGGTAGCGATGGGCAGCGCCGCGTAGGGCAGCGCTGCCAGCCTGTCGAAGCGCAAGCCGCGCAGCAGCGAGATATAGGCCGCGCCCACCTGCGCCAGCAGCGCCGGGTGCGAGGCCAGCAAGCGCAGGTCCAGGTAGATGGGCGAGTGCAACCCGGATTTGAGGGTGAAATCGCCGAAGCGCACACAGCCCGAGCGCAGCAACCCATCCGCCAGGGCCGCCAGGGGGGGTGAAAAGAGGCCGCTCACCGTCGCGCCGCCAGATTGGGAGAGAATTGCGCCACGCGCCCGGTTGATTTCCAGGCGCAGCGCCTCAGCCGCGCGCGCCGGATCATCGGCGCGCGCCACGCTGCGTGACACGGGCACCAGCAGCCCCATGCCATCTGCCCGCAAACCGGCCTGCAACGCCGCCTGCAGATCGCCGCCCTGCGCGCCAACGCCCGGCGCCAGGATCCACAGATCCGGGGCAAGCCGCCGCACCGCAGCCAGCGCCTGCGGGTGCGTGGCGCCCACCACCACTCCCAGGTTTCCGTTGGTGTTCCAGGATTGCGCCAGGGCCGCCACGTGCTGGTAGAGCGGCTTCGCCTCCGTTCCCGGAAAGCCTGGCTGGCTCACCAGCGCGTCTTGCAGGTCAGCGGAGCCTGGGTTGGAAGTCTTGCACAGCAGAAAGACTCCCCACTGCGGATCATCGAGAAAGGGCGTCAGCGAGTCGCGCCCCAGGTAGGGATTGAGGGTGATGGCGCTGGCGCGCAACGTCTCGAAAGCCGCCTGGCGATAAGCCTGTGCGGTGGAGGCAATGTCGCCGCGCTTGGCATCCAGGATGACGGGTATGCCCGGTGGTACAGCGGCAATCACCTCCTGCAGCGCCTGCCAGCCTGCCGCGCCAAAGCGCTCGAAAAAGGCGCTGTTGGGCTTGAACGCGGCTGCGCTCGCCTGCGTGCCTGCGATCAAGGCCAGGCATTCCTGGCGCGCCTCGTCCGCTGAGGTCGCTTCATGCGGGTCCAACCCGATACAAAGCAGCGAATCGATGGCGTGGGCGCGCCTTTCCAAACGCTCGAAGAAGGTTGTCATCGGCTGCCCTCTGCCTCAGGCCTTGCCCAGCACCATCGCCAGCAATGCCATGCGCACGTACAGGCCATATTCCATCTGGCGGAAGTAGGCGGCGCGAGGATCGTCATCCAGCTCCATGCTGATCTCATTGACGCGCGGCAGGGGGTGCATCACAATCATGCGTTGCTTGGCAATTTTCATCGTCTCAGGTGTGATCACATAGGCGCCTTTGACGCTCTCGTACGCCTCGGGGTTTTCAAAGCGCTCCTTCTGCACCCGCGTGACATACAGCACATCCGTCTCTGCCAGCACGTCCTCCAGGCGAGTATGCTCCGACTGCGGAATGCCCTTTGCATCCAGCTCAGCGATGATCTCAGCCGGCATACGCAGGATTTCCGGCGCTACGTAATGCAAGCGGATATCAAACAACGAGAGCAGGCGCGCCAACGAATGCACCGTGCGCCCGAACTTGAGATCTCCCAGCATGGTCACCGTCAGCCCATCCACCTGGTGCAATTCTTCGATGATGGTGAACAGGTCCAAAAGCGCCTGGGTCGGGTGCTCGCCGATCCCGTCGCCGGCGTTGATGATCGGCTTACGTGCATATTTCGCCGCCAATACCGATGCGCCCACCTCAGGGTGGCGCAGCACGATCACATCTGCGTAGCATTCCAGCGTGCGCACGGTATCGGGCAGCGACTCGCCCTTCGAGACGGACGAGTAGCGCACCTCATTGATCGGGATCACGCTGCCGCCCAGGCGCTCCATGGCTGAGGTGAACGAGGACGAGGTGCGCGTGGAAGGCTCGTAAAACAGGTTGGCCAATATTTTGCCCTTGAGCAGGTCGAAAGTGCCCACGCGCTCCACCATGACGCGCATCTCGTGCGCCACGCCAAAGATGTAATCCAGGTCAGCGCGGCTGAACTGCTTGACGGAGAGGATATCTTTGCCGTAAAAAGGCGCCCCGCGGTGGTCGCCAAAGGGCAGGTAGGGGTTATCTTTGCGATTAGCTAAAATATAGTTGGTCATTTTTTCTCCTTTTGGCTTTTTGTGCCTTTCAAATATGCTTCGCTGGCTGTGCTGCCCGTAAATTTTTGCCCGAGCCGGGCAGCGCCAGCACCTTTCCGTCACGGTAGACCTCCTGGCCGCGCAGCGCCACCCGCCGCACACGGCCGCGCACCTGCCAGCCTTCAAATGGCGTCCAGCCGCAGCGGGTGAACAGGTGCGCAGCCTGTATCTCCCAGGCGGCATCCTCATCCACCTCGATCCAGGTTTCCGGCTGTTCAGGCAGGGCGAAGATTTTTTTGGGGTTGGTGTGCATGCGCAGCACCACATCTGCCAGCGTCAGGCGGCCCTGGTGCACCGCGCTCAGCAGCAGCGGCAAGGCCGTTTCCAATCCAGGGAAACCCGGCGGCGGATCCTGGCCGTCTTTCTCCGCCGGCGTGTGCGGGGCGTGATCTGTGGCGAAACAATCGATGACCGCCAGGTTCTCCCACAAGGCATCCCGGTCGGCAGGCGAGGCCAGGCGGGGGCGCACCTCGCTGCGCCCGCCGCCCAGGCGCGGGATGTCCTCCTGAGTCAGAAAAAGGTGATGCG
This sequence comes from Chloroflexota bacterium, assembly GCA_029265355.1. GTDB lineage: Bacteria > Chloroflexota > Anaerolineae > Anaerolineales > UBA4823 > JAJUJL01. Next base: position 332,424 of record JAJUJL010000001.1, read on the forward strand.
GCGCCACCTCGCAGGTGATTTTCAAACCGCGTTCTTTCGCTGCCCGGATGAGCAGGATCTCCTCGCGCAAGGAAACATGCGCCAGGTGCAGCGGGCGGTCGTAAATGGCAGCCAGCAAGATCACTGCCGCGAGTGTGCGCGCCTCAGCATGCGCCACGATCGGCGAACCTCGCGGCCAGCGCCGAAAGTGCTCCATCCACAGCTCCATGCGATCCAGGCGCAGCGGGCCATAGGTCTGGTCCAGATACATCTTCAAGCCCGCAGTGGACGGCGCCAAAGCATCCAGGTGTCGCAGATTGTCCGGGCCGGCGCCCAGGTATTGGGCGTAATCACAACGCGCTTTGCTTTCCGCAGCCCGCAGCGCCAGGTCCAGTGTAGCTGGGTCGGTGATCGCTGGGCGAGTATTGGGCATCGCCAGCACAGCCGTGAAACCGCCCGCCAGGGCAGCGGCAGTGCCGGTATCCCAGTCCTCCTTGTGGGTCGCGCCAGGTTCGCGCAGGTGTACATGGGGATCGATCAATCCGGGTAGTCGTATGCTCATCGTGTCACCAGGCATAAAAAAAGGTGGTGATGGGAGTCTGGTTTCCCATCACCACCTGGTGAATAAAAAATTCCTGTTCCCCGCCGGGTGAGCGGCCTGGTAACCGGAATCTTGGGTAAATGGAGTGTTTTCATTCCGCCCGATTTTACTGAACAATTCCAATCTGTCAAGGCCTGATTTGACTCCATCGCAATGTTTGCCGGTGTCGCACTCACCATTTCCAGGCGCTCAACTCCTGCTGGATAGCATACGCCGTCAAGTCGAGGTGCAGGGGAGTGATAGACACATAGCCGGCTTTCAGCGCCCCAAAATCCGTGCCCTCCTCCGGAACGCCAGTGGGGGCATCACCGCCGATCCAGTAATAAGGCCGGCCGCGCGGATCTTCGCGACGCACCAGGGTATCGCGGTAAACGCGCAACCCCTGGCGAGTGACCAGCATACCCTTCAACTCATCATCCAACAGGTAGGGCACATTTACATTCAACAAAATTCCCTTCGGCAGGCCATTTTCGATGACCGCTGACACCACCCGGCGGGCGACACGCGCTGCTGGGGCGTAGTCCAGTTGTCCCAGGTGGTTTTCAGGCGAATCGAGCGATATGGCCACACCGGGTAGGCCCCAGATGGCTGCTTCCATGGCAGCCGTGACCGTGCCAGAGTAGGTGACATCGTGGCCCAGGTTGGCGTTGGGATTGATGCCCGAAACAACCAGGTCCACTTTCTCCGGCAGCAATTGCAGGATTGCCAGGGCCACGCAATCCGATGGCGCGCCATCCGTGGATAGGGCTGTGCTGCCATCAGCCAGGCGCACCTCGCGCACCCGCAGCGGGCGATCCAGCGTCTTGACATGCCCGGAGGCCGACCAGTTGCGGTCGGGCGCCAGCACGGTGACCGCGCCCAGGCCGCGCATTTCATGTGCCAGCGCCAGCAGCCCCGGCGCCAACACACCATCATCATTGGTGACCAAGATATGCACGCCTATCCCTCGTCTCAGAAATTGCGCTAATCAGCCCGCGCCCCTCACCAACAGGTCATTATACTACCCGTGAAGGGGCATTCGACCGACTTGTTTGCCTTGCCCATACAAGTTAAAGAAATGCGGGAGCGGTTCCCAATCCCGAGAAACGCTCCCGCCTGGCGCCGCCTTTGAACAATCCGCCATCAACTGGCGCGGCTGCGAGATTGCAAGCCGAGCGCCAGGGCGATGACCAATACAAAGGCAACGATCAACACCAGCACGCCGCCCCATCCCGAGAAGAACGGATTGGCAGGCGCGGGCGTCGCAACCGGCTGGGCGCCGGTATCCACCGCTGGCAAGGTCAATACAAAAGCTGTCAGATCATTGATCTGCGCCTCGCTCAATGGCCCACCGTTCGCCTGGCTCCAGGCTGGCATAAACGAACCTGCAACGCCATTCGAGATGGTCGCTTTGATAGTCAGGTCGGGGCGAATAGCAGACCAGGTCCTGGAAAGGTTCGCTCCTACGCGCCCCAGGCCATCTGCCCCATGGCACACGGCGCAGTTTTGGTCGAATAGAATTGCGCCTTGATTGGGATCGCCCTCCACATTTGGCAAAGGCGTCATCGCCGGGCGAGGCGCGGCGGTTGGCGCAGGCGCCACAAAGGCCGGCCCATTGTTACCCCAGCTCAAGATGTAAACGGTCAGAGCCTCGATCTCAGCGTTGGTCAACGGGCCGCCCTTATCGATGCTCCAGGCAGGCATGAAAGAACCCGGAATGCCATTGGCGATCGTACTGCTGACGCGCAGGTCTGGTCGTATAGCGGGCCAATCTTTGGCCAGGGTGGCTCCAACCCGCCCCTGCCCATCCGCCCCGTGACAGACTGCGCAGTTTTCGGCAAACAGGCGCGCACCAAGCTCGATCTGCGCCGGGTCGGCGGTTTGGGCCAGTGCTGCCAGCCGCCAGCCAAGCAAGCTGATCACGGCTGCCAGGAGCGCCAGCCCTAGGATGCGGAGACGGCTTTTGAATGCCATACCGGCCTCACTTAAGGCTCAACATATAGGCGATCAGGTCGGCAGCTTCCTGCGCGGTGAGCGTCTCGCCATAGTTCTGCGGCATCAGGTTTGCAGCGTAGCCTTCGACAACGTATGCGTTGGGGTTGACGATCGACTCCAGAAGGTACTGCTGCGCCGAGGTGGCCTGTCCGGTGTAGTCCGCAGCCGAATAACGGGTCTCGGCGCGGGCGCCGACGCCGGGAACGCTGCCGCTGGCAGCCCAGCCAGGCCCAATCGCCTGGGAAATGTGACAACCGGCGCAACCTTTCGTGGTCGCCAATCCTTCACCCAAGGCCGGGTTGCCCTCCGGGAGCTCCACGGTGATATCCGTGCCCACGGGGGGACCTGCCATCACCGGCTCCTGCGAACGGTCAGGTGCGGTCGCTTGCCAGTTCATAATGAATGCAGCGATATTGCGGATTTGGTCCTCGCGCAGTGGACCGCCGTAGGACTCAGCCCAGGGCGGCATCGCCGGACGTCCCTGCCCGGCGTAGCGATCTGGGCGTGTGGAGGTCAAACGGCCGCTGGAGACGGTGGCGACGATGTAATCCTCGATCGTGCCGCTCCATCCCACCTCATCCACCCGCTCGGTGAAGAAATATTTGTCATTCAGCGGCGGGCACAAACCCGGCACGCCCTCGCCCTGCGGGCCATGACAATCTTTGCAATTGGTTTCATAGAGCGCGGCGCCCACCTCGATGGCGCTGGCAGCCTGGCCGCGGGTGAACTCTGCCATGCGGTCTTCTTCATTGATCCCATACCACAGGATGATACCGCCGGTCAGCAGGATAAAAATAACGCCCAACGAGATCTCAATCTGAATTCGATTCATAACCTGATGGCCCTCCCGAAGATTGCGGGCTATTCGTGCACTCTTTCGCGATGTAAGAAGATGTGCTTCTCGTAAGACTTCGCATCGCCGGTGATAACATCATTCCAGTTGATGCGCAGCGTGATTTTCTTCAAATCGGTCTGCCAATCCTCGATGACCATCACCGCCTGGGCGTCGGGAAGCCGTTCGAAGGGCTGCAAGTCTTCTTGGGTGGCGGCAAAGTTCACGCGCTCGCTGAATTCGCGAAAGACTGCGGTCAGATCGGGACAGCCGAAATCCAGGGATGGACACAGATCGCGTGGAACGCTTTCGCCCACCTCATAAATGCCGGCGCTCAACTGCTCATAGGGCACCCCCCGCAACGGCCCAACCCCTTCTTCAGGCACCAAATCCTGGATGATACGCGTTGCCGCCGGGGTCTGGATTCCATATTGAGGCAAGCCCATGTAGCTCAGGACCACCAATACCAGCACCGAGAGGATGCCAATACCCACGGCAAACGGGCGTTTGTACAGGCTGCGATACGGGTTGCGATCGATATATGGCACGCCCACCAGCAGCAGCACGAGGATCGTGGGCAAAATGATGCCCATCAAGGATTTATCGCCCAGCTTGAGCATACCCTGCAGCCACCAGAAATACCATGGAGCCTTCGTATCCAGCGGCGTCACCTGGGGATTAGCGATCGTCTCCAGCGGCGCGCTGTAGCCGAGGAGGGTCACCCCTGCCACCATGGCAAACAGACCCAGGCTCACCAGAAATACCTCATGGGTGAACAGGTCAGGAATGAAATCGATGCGTTGGCGGGCATTCTTTTTCACCTCGGCCGGCACATCCCCCTCTTCCATCGAAGCAGGCAGCGAAATGCCATGCTCTCGGGAAACTTTGTAATAATGGATGCTGATCACCAGGATCGCCGCCAGAGGCAGCAGCACCACATGCAGCAGGTAAAAGCGCAGCAAGCCGCCCGCGCCAATGTCCGGCGCACCGCGCAGCAACAGGTTGGCTTCATTGCCAAACAACGGCGCCGCCTCCGCCATGCTGGTGCCAATCGTCACCGCCCAATAAGCAAGCTGGTCCCAGGGCAGCAAGTAACCGCTGAAGCTGAGAAGCAGGGTAACGCCCAGCAGTACCACACCCGTCAACCAGGTGAAGGAACGCTCCTTTTTATAGGAACCCGTCAGAAAGGTGCGCAGCATGTGCAGCACGGTAAAGATGACCATCCCCTCCGCACCCAGGCGGTGTATATCGCGCAGCATCTTGCCAAACGGCACATTGCTCATCAAGTTTAAGATCGAGTCGTAGGCCTCTGCTGGGGATGGCGTGTAATAGATCATCAAGATCAGGCCGGTGAGCAACTCAACGAAGAAAAAGAAAGAAGTGAAGAAACCCAGCCGAAAAGTGTGAGCGAAGATGGTCGAGCCCTTCTCATAGTAACGCGGCCGAATGTGAAATAGAAAACTGGTGGTGTGGACTTTGTACCGTGGGTTTGGCTTCTCTGTGGGTGCATCGCCGCGCATCACCGCGCGCAGCTCGTTTAAACCCAGGCCAGCCGTGATAATCCGCACACGGTTGTCCAAAGCCTGGATGGCTTTCTTGCGTAGATCCTGGAAATCAAGCGTTCGATTCATACAGGCCTTCCAATCGAGCTAATCGTAGGATGAAATACCTGGCTAGGCGTGGCGTTTCCCCTGAACGCGCTTTCCCGTATCAATCCGGATGACAGCATTGGGATTATCGGGTACAGGGACGGGAGAGCCATCGCTCGATTCAGCTAAGACTGTGTTTGTATCTGGATCGACAATCTGGATAGCAAACCGGTCCAGCGAGCGAGGCGCAGGTCCCAAGATATATTCCCCATTCGCCTGGAACTGGGAACCGTGGCATGGGCAAATAAACTTCCCCTCCTGGTTGTTCCAGTTATAAAGGCAGCCCAGGTGTGTGCACACCTTGTAGATGCCAAGCACGCCATCCGATGTGTTGGACAGCCACATCTTCACCTTGGGCAAGTTCACCGGCGGGGTGTCTACCGGGGGCAAATCAGAAACCTTTCCGTACGTGTAGATGCCGCCGAACTCACCCTCTTTGAAGCGCGGCATGGCGAACAAAAAGGTCACGCCCCCCAGGTTCACCGTCAAGAAGCCCAGTGAAACCAGCCAGGCAAAATTGAGGAACTCGCGGCGGTTCATTGGTCTCTTATCCAGTGTCACTTCAGATTTCGCATCCGCCATCGATCATTCTCCTTACATTTTATGGAGGTATAAGGTCTGATAACGACAAATATTGTAACACCGACAAATGAAAAAGGGCACAATTCAGAGCAATTTACTGCAGATTCTTGAGTGCGACCATTGGGTAGTCTACCAAAAAACGAGACTCACGCCATACACCGCGGCAAAACATCCGTGTGATTTTGTGTAATCCAAAGGGGTGATCGTCCAATCACCCCTGGGCATGTTTACCAGCAACCGCCCAGCGCTGTGGTATCATCGAGGCAACCGGAACTGACGGCACCTGTTTCTCGCATGGGAGGCGCACATGTCGATTGCTGAGATCCACGCCCGCTTGGGCAACACCGCCCTCTATTACCTGCTGATCATGGGCCTTTGGGCGCTATGGCGCTACTTTCGTAAACAAGGCATGGACAGCAATTATTGGGGCGCGCTGGTCATCGGAGAAGTGCTCATTTTGTTGCAGAGCGGGATCGGCGCATACATGTGGTTGGTTGGGCTGCGCCCGGGTCGCGGCATTCATATCCTGTACGGCATCGTCGCCCTGCTGATCATCCCCGGGCTGTACCTGTACACCAAGGGTGACGACAAGCGCCCCGTCATGCTGATCTATGGCATTGCATTGCTCATCGGCGTTGGCGTGCTGCTGCGCGCCATTATGACAGCCGCGGGTGTGCCTGGTTAAACTCAGCGGCGACCGCCGTTTTCACCAGCAGTCGCCGCTCGCTCACCGGTAGCCTTCTCCCGATCTGCGGTTAACTCACGCTTCCACGCTCACATCCGCAGCAGGAAGGTGCCCGTGCAGAGTATTCTTACCGCCCTTTTCCAGCGCCAACAGCTCGCGGTACAACAGCGTCCAGGCAGATGAGTCGAAGGTCGCCAGCAACCCTCCCAAGAATCCACCGCTCAGAATCATCACCAGGAAAAACAGCGGAATACCCACTACACCCGCCGCGATCCAGGGCAACGTCCCCTGCGAGAACAGGCTAAACAAACCACCCACCAGCAACGCCGGCAACCCGCTCAGCACACCCGCCACGATCAGGATCAGCACGAATACCGGCAGCATCAATAGCATGTAGCCAATGGCAATCCCGAACAGGATCAGCGCCATGATGAGCACATCGCCTGGTCGCCCGCGCGCCAATGCGAAGCCACGGCGCAGGGCATCCATCACGCCCAGGTCTTCCAAAATGCAGGCGCGCCGCACCAGGTTCATCACCTGGGCCAGCAGTATGCCTGCCACCACCAGGATGAAACCAAACAAGATGCCCAGCCCGGCTGCCATCACGCCACCAGCCACACGCAAGGCAACTACATCAGTGAGAAAAGCGAGCAGGGGCGCTGCCGCCAGCAACAGCAGTAAGATCACCGCCAGGGCGAAAGCTAACCCCACCAGCAGATCGATCAAAAACAACCGCAAGGCGGTGCGCGACCACCCCAATTTTAATCCCTGCCGTGCGCTGATTTTGACGCCGCTCTCTTCATAATCATTGACCATGCGCACAATGGCGTTCTCGGCAACGTAGCGTGCGATCCCTGCCGCAACCGTCAGCAAAACGATGAAACAGATCAGCACAATGGCAAGGCTCCAAATCGCCTCCATGCTCGGAGCGTCGAAGCGAAAATCTGGGAAGCCGCGGAAATCAAAATCTGGCCCACGGCGAAAATCACGCGCATCGAAGCGTATTCCGTTGTTCCCACTGCCTGCGCTGCTGCCAGCTCCGCTGGTCAATGCCAGCAGAAAGCCAAACAACCATAGGGCGCGGTAATCACGCGCAATCTCATAAGCCCGCTTGAGTATTTGGGTGTATTCCATATTCATTCTCCAATCCAAGGATTTCTGCGCCGCATCGGCGCGAGATTGAACCATTCACTCCTCTGCAAGATCCACCAGGAGGCCAGCCAACTTGCCAGCAGCGCCACGAGCATCGCCGATGACCCAATCCCACTCAGCTCGCCTGGCAACCAGCCTGTGCCTATTGGTAGGAGGGTCTTCAGCACCCCAGCGACCGTTCGCAGCCAGTAAGCCAGGAGTGCCTGCGCACCTCCAGCGCCAGCCGGTAGATCCAACCATTCCCACGGCAGCCAGCCTGCCAGTTCCGCCAACAGGAAGACATTGGATGCCCAGCCGATCACCCACTGCAACGCCCAGCCCAGCAGCGCCAACAGCGGAGTAGCCCACCAGGCAGCCCACAGCATCTTCTGCAAAGCCGGCTGGGCTTTTCCAGCCGGCAGCCGCCCAATCACCCGGGCGACGAACTGTTCCTGGCCGAGTTGCGGAGCTGGCGACTGGCTTTCCTGCAACAAGTCGGAAAGGTTGCGCAATGATTGCAGCTCGCTGCGGCAATCTGCACAACCTGCCAGATGCACTTCCACCCGTGCGCGTCGCGCGCCGGATAATTCGTGATCCTGGTAGGCGGGCAGCCATTGAAAAACGTGTTCTTCTGCCATCGAGCTACTCTCTTTCCATCAATTCTGCCAGCGATTTGCGCAGCGCGCTGCGGGCATAATTCAGGCGTGACATCACCGTTCCCAGGGGTATCCCCAGCGCATCGCTGATATCCTGGTAGCTGAGCTGCTGGTACTCTCGCAGTACCAGCACCGCCCGGGAAGCTTCCGGCAGCGCCATCACCGCCCGCCGCACCATTTCGGCTTGCTGCTTGCGTTCGAGGCGGGCTTCCGGGCCACTTTGCGCCGCAGCCAGCGGTGCATCTTCCAGGGCCATGTGGTGCGGCTGTTTACGCAATGCATCCAGGGCAGCATTGATGGCGATGCGATACACCCAGTTGCGAAACGGTCGCTGCGGGTTATAGCGCTCCAGCCTTTGCCATGCCCGCACAAACGCTTCCTGGGCAGCTTCTTCTGCCAGATCGATATCACCGCACATGTGATATACCACTGCAATCACCGGCTGGTGATAGCGAGCCACCAGCTCACCGTAAGCACTCTGGTCACCGCCAAGCGCTGCGGCACTCAATTTTTGTTCGCTGGCTGGGGCGGCGCCGGTCATGCCAAGCTGTTCCTCTCTCATCTATTGTACGTAAAACCGGCGAAAAATATTCGGAAAAGAAAAACTGGCGCTGAGAACGCCAGTTTTTCTTGAGAACATCGCATTAGGGTTTACCGGTTGACCATGGGCAAGAATATTTCTTGAACGCCCTGCCGTTCCGCCAGCAGCGCCCACAAAGAAGCGTGCTGCGGCGCAGCGCTGACCAGGTTGGCTGCGGTATCGACTGCACTGCTCGGCTCGCGCACCCAGCGCACACCATCCCAGTAATACAATCCCAGCGTGCTCTCATCGGTCCCGGGGAAATCCGCCGGGTCGTACTGCCATTCCACCTGGTAGGGCTTGAGCGGCTGCTTGTACCCCAAACTTGAAGACATGGTCAACTCATAGTAATACTCTGCGCCGATAGTCATGAAGGTAGCTGGCATATTTCCGTAAAAGCGCGGGCGGAGATAGACGTAAGTCGTCTCTGTAAATGTATCGGCCGGAAATTCGAGCGTCAGCGAGTAATACTCGCTGGTCAGCAGCCCGCCGGTGATGGGGATACTTGACCAACTGGCCGGCGCCTGCCACACCTCGAACAAGCCCTCCGAACCGGCCGCCATGTAAATGAAATCTCCGTTGACGGCCACGTCCCAAACCGCGTAAGGGTAGCGATAAGAGCCGCTCGTCTTAAGCTCCGTGGGGCTGGCGCGGTAAAGCTTCCCACCCTCCAGATCGCAAGCCACATAGACCTGGCCCGGCATGGTCAAGAGGTTGTTTGGGTCGCAGCCCAGGTAATGCGAGGCTAAAATGGTGGGCGAGAAGGGATGGGTAACATCCAGCAAGCTCAAGTCGCCGTCATTTCCGCTGGCTACCGCCAGGTACTGGCCAGATGCACCGGGCAGATCAATGAAGTCCAGCTTGAGCGCATCTTCTACTTCCCAGGGCTTATAGGTGAGCATTCGAGTAATCGAGAGCGGCTGGGTAACATCTAAAACCGCCACCCCATTATGATAATCTGCCAGGTATGCCAGCAGTTGAGCCGGGCTATCCGGGTTGGGCGCAACCGCCACCGAGAAAAAGTCAGGCGGATTGAGTAGCGTTTCGGTAAACACGGCAGTCAGCGCCAGCGCAGCGGGATTGGTGATATCCACAATTTGCATCTGCTGCCGGGAAGCCAGGTAGGCGTTGTTGCCGTGTACAAACACATCGATCGGGTAGCTGCCCAAATTCAGGCTGTCCAGCTCTTGCGGTTGGCTGGGATTTGAGACATCCACTACGATAAGCTGTTTTATTTCGTCGCCGGTCGACAGATCATAATACCGGTACCCCAGGTAGGCTTTGCCGTCTTGCACCAGGCGCAGAGATCCAGGCCGATCCAACCCGCCCACGTACTCCAGCAGGCCTGGCCCCACGCGGCGGTAAATGCGCAAACCCTGTCCGCCTGTGAAGTACAGCAGGTCTCCGACCATCTGCAGGCTGCCCACGGAGCCTTCATCCACATACGATCCCAGCGGCGCAGGAATCGCTGGATTGGTGATATTCACCACATCGAATCGATTGCCAGAACTCATCAGCGCCAATTGCAGGCCGTTCACCTCGCCGCCAGCTACCCCAGCCAAATTGGTTGGATAGAAGCCAACTTCCACCGGTAGGCCCGGGCCTGAAGCATCCATCACCAGCAGCCCTTCCTGCAACCCCCTTTGATAAGCCAGCACCTTATCCCCGTACCAATCAAAGCTGTAGATTGCTTTATCAGAAGGGGGAAAGTTGGTGGAGGCGGCCAGCGCCGGCTGGGCCGGGTTCGCCAGGTCCACCAGGTGCAGGTTGCCATAGTCACCGTCCGCGATCAAGGCGCGGGTACCCTGCACGGCAAAATCGCTCAAGCTCCACACCGGCAGCGCCAGGCTGCCTGCCAGCACGGGCTGGAGCGGGTTGCTCACGTCCATCACAAAGAATTCGTTTCCACTGGAAATCCCATAGGCATACATCTTGCCGTTCACGGGATGCTGCGCCACCTGTACCTGGAGAATATCTTCTGCGGTAGCATAAAGGCTTTTCACTCTGGATGGCGCGGCCGGGTTGGACACGTCAAAAATACTGAGATACCCGATCGCGTCGCCAACATAGGCGTATCCATTGAAAACATCTACATCCATATAGCCGTACTTGGGTGAAGCAGAAAAGGCGATTTCGGTTGGGGTGGCGGGATTCGACACATCCAATACGTGCAGGCCAGCGCCGGGGCTGGTCGTGTACGGCGCAACTCCAGGATCCGCCAGGTAGGCATAGTTCCCATCAACATCCACACGAATGGATGGATTGGGCATCAGGTCGCTCTTCCCCAGCAGCGTCGGATTGGCGGGATTGGCGATCGAGAAGACATAAAAGCGCTGCCCGACAATGAAATACACCAGGTTGCCGTTGACCGTGATGGCATAATACTGCCCCCAATACTGCTCGACCAGCTCCATGCCATCGCCGCCGAGTTTTGGATCATCGATCGGAGCCGCCTCCGGCGCGACCGGGTAAGGCACTGCCAGGGCGACCGCGCTGATCAACACCGCGACCAATGCTGAAGCGCACAGCGCACATAGTACAAGGAGAGCAATTCGCTTAGCCATTTCTTCCTCCAGGTTTTGCTAGCAATTTACAGAAAACGCGGATCGATTGTGTGGGTCCACTCAGGGGTTTGGGTGTCCAGGTCCCCCTTATATTCCATCATATAGAATTATTTTCGCATGTCAAGCGGAAAATGACAAATTGCATAATCTTAAAAAGAAGAAGATCATATCCGAATGGCAAGACACGAAGGGCAAATTCAGGACAAAGATTAGCGAGGGGGAGGTGTTGACCTAACCCAGGATATTGGATATAGTGTTTATAGAAGGGCTGAGATCTTCCAATACACATCTCATATGATAAGGAGGGTAGGGGTATGGATGCTCGAAATTCCGGATTCGACCGACTGTTGTGGATTTTGATGGTGGTGCTCTACCTGGCCAGCCTGGTCGCCTTCACCTATGCCAACTGGCGCGTCGAGCCAGAGCATGTGCTGTGGATGCACGCGATGAACGCCCTGATCCTCTCCATCCCGCTGGTTCTTTTTTACGGGTCGCTATACGTATTGATCCACGCCTGGCAAGAGCATCGCCTTAGCGGGCAGGTCAGCGCCCGCCTGGCAAAGATCATCCATTGGGTGCCGCGCCTTGCGGCGGTCTTGATCATCTGCTTTGTAAGCCTGTTCTCGCTGGATGTGTTCGAGATGCAGGCCTCTCCTCTCGAGCTGCTGGGCGCATTCCTCATGCACAGCCTGCCGTCGATCACCATGATCGTCATGCTGGTTTTTGCCTGGCGGCGACCCGTGGTTGGTTTTGTCGCCTTTCTGCTTGCCGGGTTGTTCTTCATGTATTTCGTTATTTTAAGATTGGACTTGGGCAGCTTTCTACTTTTCGCTGGCCCGCTGCTGCTGATTTCTGCCATGTTCTATGTCGATTGGCGCTGGCTGAAATCCCAACCTCCGGCATCGCTTAACGCTGCCGCCTAATTGCAGCTCGACCTCGCTAAGACATGGAGAGGCCCAATTCGATCCCGCTGCTCACCTACCTGAAACGTCTGGTGGGCCTGTTACTGATTCTCGCCCTGATCTGGCTCTTGCTTGAAATCATCGTGCGCATCTACCTCGAAGCGCCGCTCTCCGCCGATTTCTACAGCTCCATCTCCCGCAGCCAGGTAACAACCTACCAGAAAGCCTATGGCGTGCAGACTGTCTCCGGGCCGGGCTGGGTGCACCTGGGCTGGGTCGCCCACCCGGAAGAGGAGAGCTACCGGGTCGAGCAGCAAATCAACGGCGCCTGGACGGAGCTTGGCAAGACCCGCTTCGGTTCTTTCCTGGTTTCGGGTCAGGGCGGCAGCTTCCGGGTGTGGGCTGAGCCGCGCCGCGGCGCAAAACCCCGGCTGCTGGGTGAGGTCACCGCCCTCAGCCTGGCAGGCGAGCCGCCATTGTTCATCCCTTCCATTGCCAGCGGTTGGCAGACGCTGTTCAAACCGTCGGTATCCGGCGATTACATCAATGACCACACCATTTACCAGGACGCCAACGGCGACTGGCGGTTGGTTGGCATCACCAGCCGCAGCCAGGGAGACTTCAACGCCGAGCGCTACTTCGCAGTGGGCGTAAGCCCGGATTTTCCCCCAGCCGGCGGCATGCAGGAAGGTGAACCGGTCGCCGACTTCGGCGAGCTGGCCTGGGCGCCGCACGTCATCCAGGCGCAGGGCCGCTACCACCTGTTCTGGTCGCCCCACGCCCTGCACCAGATGGAGTCGCCCGACGGCGTTGAGTGGCAAAACCACCGCGTGACCATCCCGGCGCCGTATCACAAGTTCTTCCGCGATCCGATGGTGATCCAGGTCGCCCCAGGTCAGTGGCTGCTCTACACCACGGCCCGCGGGGCATATTTCTCTCAGGTGGACGTTTACCAATCCTTCGACCTGCAAGGCTGGCAGTACATCCGCACCGCCCTGCGCAGCGCGCGGGGCAGCGAGCGCAATGCGCCTTTTGCATCGACCGAATCGCCGTTTGTCACGCCCTACCAGGGCCGCTACTACCTGAGCCTGACCTACAACAACGACTCGTTCTTCTGGCCCGGCATCCTGCTGCTGTTCAAGATCTGGTTGAACCCGGGCAGCTACAACGACACGCTGGTATTTCACAGCGCCAACCCCTACGATTTTGGCGTTTACCGCGGCCGGAGCAATAGCCCCACGCTGCTGACCGAGCTCGAAGCCCACGCCCCCGAGCTGGTCTACCACCCGGAGCAGGATGCCTGGTACATCACCACCGCTGGCTGGCCGTGGGTCGCCAGCCTGACCTCCGGAGAGGTTGCCGTGGCGCCCCTGGGCTGGGAGCCGGCGCGCTGAACGTGAACTTTGATGAGGAAAAACGCACCGGATGGGGGTAAACCCCCACCCGGTTGGTGGCGGAGAGGGCGGGATTTGAACCCGCGTCACCTTGCGGTGAACACGCTCTCCAGGCGTGCGCGCTAGGCCAGACTACGCGACCTCTCCGAAAATATCGCTGCGGTTTTCTCCCACAGCGGCAAAATTATACCATAACCACACCGGCGCGCTTCTCGAAGAGATATAAACTGCGCTCCCAATACGGTTGAAATCCACTGCTCTCCAGCGCGGCCTGGGCAGCCGCATTGACCGGCGCTACCCAGCCAGCCGGGCTGCAGCCCAGGCGCATTGCCAGCCGGCGGAAATCCAGCAGCGCCTGCGCCAAGGCCTCGACCGGGCAGGCAATAGCCAGGAGCTGCAGGTGACTGGAGAGACCATCCTCATTTTCGTCGGTTGCCACCAGCAGGAAATTCTCCGAGTTTCCGGGCTCGCCTCCCCAGACCCAGGCGCGGCCTTCTTTGACGATCTCCAGCAGCCGCTCCCGGCTCGGCTCAGCCCACACCCAGATCAAATCCAGCAGCCCGCCGGTCCAGGCGAGCTCGGGCGAGGTGTGCACGGCTCGCTCTAACTGTTCGAGCTGCGATTCGCTGACCGGTCGCAGGCGGTCGCAAGGCTCATCCAGGGCCGGGGCGGCGTAGCCCATCAGCTCTGCCGCCAGGCGGAAACCGGTGCGCCGGCACAGGTGGTGCACCGGCAGGCGATGCGCTGAGGTTGCCAGCCGCACCACACCGCCCTGCTTTTCCCAGTATTCAAGCACATAATCGTGCAGGCGCGAGGCGATGCCGCGGCCTTCGAAGTCCGGGTGCACGCGCAGCGCCTGCATCCACCACTCGTTATTGCCCAGCGGCGCGAGGCGGTTCACGCCCACCACCCGCCCGCCGTACTCGGCGACCGCCAGCAAGCCCTCCGGCTCTGCCAGCCATTCTTCCCACACGTGGGGCACGTAATCGCGCCCCTCCCAGATGAGCCTGGTGAGCGCCAGCACGTCTTCGGTATCCTTGGGCAGCGCCGGGCGGCAAACGACGGTGTAATAGCTGGATGGACTGAACCAATTGATTGCCATACATTAACCTGTCACTCTGTGCAAATCAACTTCCCTGTGGAATTTTTCGGCCTGGATGGAACCCTCCTATTTGCACGGTAGGGGTGGGTTTGTTCAGGCAAGGCTTGCCAGCTCGCAGTGCTCTGCATCAGGCATTTCAATCGCACCAACCAGGGTAAAAATCCACCCTGCCTGCCCGAGGGCCGGAATCTGTCGGAAAGGCGGGTTTTGTCTCTGCCCTGTCGGCCCGCATGGTTGGTGAATTTTTCGACGGAGGCATATTGCTGGTACGAACCCGCCCCTACCGGACGCTCTCTCTTTGGTGGAGTAAAGCTTCTCCGAGGCTCAGTATGCCAGGGTTCTTGTCACGCAGTGATTCCCCTTCCTTCCGCTAATTCGGAAAAATCTCCTCGAACAATTCCGGTGTGTAGCGCGCCACGATCTCGGAAGAGATGCCGTTCTCCCGGCAGATTTCGGCGTACAAATCGGCGCTCTTGCGTTTGCGCCGCACCTGGGTTTCCACATCCAGCTCCCACAGCCCAAAGCGCTGCGTCCAGCCGCGCTCCCATTCGAAATTATCCACCAACGTCCAATGGAAATAGCCTTTCACCGGGAAATTGAAGTTCACCGCCCGCCATACCTGGTGCAGGTGCTGTACCAGGTAGCGTGGCCGCAGCGCATCTTCGGCGTCTTCGATCCCATTCTCGGTAATGATCACCGGCAGCTCGAACTGGCGGCACCACTTGAGCGCTTCAAACATCCCTTGCGGCTCGTTAGCCAAGAAACCGTTCGGGCTTTTCTCTGCCTGCGGATCGAAGTGCGTGTCGGCAAACAGTCCGCCCGGGTTGAATGGGCTGAAGGTCACGTACTCGCGCGTGTAATAGTTCAAACCAAGGTAGTCCTGGGTGCCTTTGGCTTCCGGGAGGCTCACCTTGCGCGTTGGGATGCGCAGCACGCCGGTCTGGCAGGCCTGGGGGATAGCGTCGTTGAAAAGCTGACTGCGCAAATGGGTGACCATCTTCGAAAAAGGCAACCAACTCCGGGCGGGAACAAAAGAACGATAATTGATCGCCAGGCCAACCCGCGCCTGGGGTTGAAGCCGATGAATGGCGCGGTAAGCCGCGGCGTGTCCTTTCAGCAGGTTCAAAGCCACCTGCAGCGCGGCGCCAAGATCGCTCTTTCCGGGCGGAAAGAGGCCCAAGAAATAGCCCAAAGACACGTAGATATTGGGCTCGTTGATCGTCACCCACAGCGTGACGTAATCCTTCAGCGCTTCCACAACCCGTTCGACATAGGCGGCAAAATACTGCGGCGCCTTCTCATTCTCCCAACCGCCCATCTCGGTCAGCCAAAGCGGGTCGGAAAAGTGGTGCAGCGTGACCAGCGGCGTCAGGCGGCGCTCGCTCAGGCCGCGCAGCATGTTCAGATAGCGGTCCAGGGCGTTCTCATCCCATCGGTCCGGCGACGGCTGGATACGGCTCCACTCGATCGACAGGCGGTGGGCATTGTGCCCGTCCTGCGCCGCCCGGTCGAAATCCTCCCGCCAGCGGCCTCCCCACCAATCGCACGCCAGGCCGGATTTATCCCCTTGCAAAATGCGCCCGGGCTGCTGCTCCCAGGCCCACCAGTTGTTGTTGGTATTGTTGCCCTCGACTTGATGCGAGGCGGTGGCGGCGCCCCACAGGAACCCACGCGGGAAATGAAATGCAGCTTGAGCCATGCAGTTCTCCTGAGAAAATGTCAGCTCTTTTATGGCTGTCTTGAATATTTTAGTCGCCAGAGCGATTTTGCGCAAACCGGTAAGGGCTGTCACATACGACTGTCTTAAGATCGGGAAAGCAAATCCTAAAATTTCCTCACCATTGTGCGCAGCAGATGGGAAATTGAAAAGGGCATGCATTTTCGCCGAGACGTTACTTTTCAAGAAGACCAAACCCGTATGACTGACAAGAGAATGGGGCGGACTATGGCGAGTATCAATAATCTGGTGATTTGCCTGCTGAACAATCAGGGCTTCTCGAACCACGCAGAGGCTTGCTGAGAATTTGATGCTTCTCCTGCCAAGGCGTTAACGCTCATTTGTGCACCTTAAGAAAGGCGGGTTCAACTCGCCACACACCCCTGACCAAATCATTTAGGTCCGTTATCCTATACAAAAATGTATACGATGAGCGAGCTAAGTAAACCGCCGAAAGTGTTTAGAGCAAATCGGCCATCGCGACGGCGGTTTACTCCAAGGTTTCGCTGGTGATCGTTCACATTTTTGTAAAAACACTTCCGGCGAAACACCTACTCCAATCTGATCGCAAGATCTTTCACACCAACGACCTGGCGGTGCTGTGGGGGGCCGCCAGCCGCTACAAAGTCCAGTACTTCCCAGAGATCGACCGCCTGATCAACAGCCAGACCATTGACACCATGATTGCCAACAAGCTGGTGGCGATCACCGATCGCTCTGCCCAGCACAAAACCATCGCCGGGCGGGATATTTACGATATCCATCACTTCTTCGTCCAGGGTTATCCCTACAACTACAACCCGGCGGTGATTCAGGAGAGGACCGGGCTGGAACCGGCGCAATACTTCGCGAAGTTATTTGCCTTTATCAAAAAGCGTGTCACCAGACGATCATCAACGAGGACCTGAACTCGCTCCTGCCCGAGCGTAAATTCCAACATCTGAGGAAGATCCTGATCCCGGAGACGCTGGCTCTGCTGGAAAGGGAGATGAAGAAATAGGCTGGATTGCCGGGTTTATATTTCCTGGTCATCAGGTTCACATTTCTTCCTGGAATCGCGCTATCGTGGTATCCTCAGCGCATGCCCGAAGCCTTCATCCTCTCGGCTGTGCGCACCCCAACCGGCGTTGGCAAAGCCAGTGGCGCGCTGGCGCCGTTCGCTCCGGTGGAGCTATCCGCCCGGGTCATGCAAGAGGCTGTGCAGCGCGCCGGCGTCTCGCCCAATTGGGTCGAAGACGTCATCTGGGGCTGCGTGACGCCCATAGGCGACCAGGGCGCCAACCTGGCGCGGCTGGCGGTGCTGCAAGCTGGTTTCCCGGTCAAAATTCCGGCGGTGACGCTCAATCGCATGTGCGGTTCCGGGCAGCAGGCGGTGCACTTCGCCGCCCAGGCCATACTGGCGGAAGACATGGACATCGTCATCGCCGGCGGCACGGAGATGATGTCCCACCAGCCGCTGGGCAGCGATTGGCCCGCGGAATGGCCGGCCAATTTCCCCTACGCGCTGGTGCACCAGGGGTTGAGCGCTGAGATGATGGCTGAAAAATGGGGGCTTTCCCGCCAGGCGCTGGATGATTACAGCTACCAAAGCCACCTGCGCGCCATGCACGCCATTCAGCATGGCTTCTTCGAATCCCAGGTCCTGCCTCTCCAGCGCCCGGACGGGCGCGTGGTAACCATCGACGAGGGCGTGCGCATGCCGCCCGACCGGGAGCGCATGGCGGCGCTCAAGCCGGTTTTCAAAGCGGACGGCGTGATCACCGCCGGCAACGCCAGCCAGATCAGCGATGGCAGCGCCGCGCTGGTGCTGGCCTCCGCCAGAGCCGTCGGGCGTTACAACCTGACGCCCATCGCCCGCATCGATACCCGCGTGGTGGTCGGCTCCGACCCGGTGCTGATGCTGGACGGCCCCATCCCTGCCACGCGCATGGCGCTGCGCCGCTCCGGGCTCTCCCTGCAAGACATCGACGTGATCGAGATCAATGAAGCCTTTGCTTCAGTGGTGCTGGCCTGGGCCGCCGAGCTGCAGCCAGACATGAGCCGCGTCAATCCCAACGGCGGCGCCATTGCCTTGGGGCATCCCCTGGGCGCTACCGGCGCCATCTTGATGACCAAGCTGCTGCACGAGCTGCTGCGCACGGGTGGGCGCTACGGCCTGCAGACCATGTGCATCGGTCACGGCATGGCGACCGCCACGATCATCGAGCGCCTCTGAGACGCGCCAGGCAGCCCCTCACCCCACTAGCGATGCCGCATTCCGTTTTTATCGCCCTGGGCGCCAACCTGGGAGATCGACAGGCCAACCTGCAACAGGCGCGCCAGCTTCTGCAGCCGCAGGTGCGCCTGCTGACGGCCTCCAGCATCTACGAGACGCCCCCCTGGGGTTACACCGACCAGCCCCATTTTTTGAACCAGGTGCTGCATGGCGAAACCCGCTTGAATCCATCGCGCCTGCTCGTCCATCTCAAAAGGATCGAGAAACTGATGGGGCGCCAGCCCACTGTGCGCTTTGGACCTCGGCCGATCGACCTGGACCTGCTGTTCTACGACCGGCTGGTGCTGGAAACGCCCGAGCTGATCCTGCCACACCCTCGCCTGCACGAGCGCAGCTTTGTACTGGTGCCGTTGGCAGAAATCGCTTCAGATTTCGTGCATCCCGCGCTGGAGCGCACCATTGCTCAACTTCTGGAGCAGGTGGACACCAGCGGTATTGTCCTGTATACCCCAGCAGAGCAATAACCCCCTCCGACCTGCGGCCACCTCCCCCATTTTGCTACGCAAAATGGGGGAGGCTGGGAGGGGGTTCACTCTTTTTCTCTGCTCCCTGTACGGACAGGATTTTTCAGATACAATATTTACACAACTGGGGTGTTGTGCGACCGGAGCTTGCCCACACTCCACCTGGCTGAATTTTCGTAGTGCTTGTGTATCAAAGAGCAGGAGTGATCTTCATGGAACCTGTGGATCTGAAGCCTCTCAAATGGAAGCCTGAGCCTGGCATCGCCTACTCGGTCGAGCGCCGAGCCGACGGCGGCATGCACCTGACCTTCACCGGCGCCGACCCGGCAACCCTGGCGCACTGGCGGCGCTTTGGCCTCGAGCACCTGATGGACTCCGACCGCTTGGTGCGCAACCTGTACGACCTGCGCCAGTTGGATGACCTGCCGCAGCAAGCTATCGATTTTGCTGTGGAGCTGAACAATGATCCATCCGTGCGCAACATTCGCCTGGCAGCCGTCGCCACCAATGAAAAAGTGATCGCCGGGCTGCGCAAGATCGCCGCCCTGACCACTGGCGGCGGGGTCGAGATGGGCGTTTTCGCCACCATCGAAGAAGCGGAAGCCTGGTTGGATCGACCGCTCACCCTGCTGGTCTGATCGCCTCCATCCAATATCCTATCGAGCAGGGCCCTGACGGCGCGCCAATAGCAGCGCGCAATGATCGATTTCGGGAAAGACGCACGTGAGCCCCTTGTTGCACCCCTCTCTCAGTATTGCCGGATTCACCTTCGAATGGGGACGCCGCACCTATGTGATGGGCATCATTAACCTGACGCCGGACAGCTTCTCCGGCGATGGGCTGCAGGCCGGGCCGGGCGACCTGGCGCAGGCCGCCCTGGAGCAGGCGCGGCGCTTCGCTGCCGCCGGTGCAGACATCCTCGACCTGGGCGGCGAAAGCACTCGTCCCGGGGCGCAGCCAGTCAGCCTGGATGAGGAGATGGAACGCGTCATTCCTGCCATTCGCCGCGTGGCTGCCGAGATGGATGTGCTCATCTCGGTAGACACTTACAAAGCCCCCGTAGCGGAAGCCGCCCTGCACGCCGGCGCGCACTTCATCAATGATGTGTGGGGCTTCAAGGTGGACCCCGAACTGGCTGGGGTCGCCGCCCGCTGGAATGCGCCTGTGATCCTGATGCACAACCGCTCCTCCTGGGCCAATGCCCAGATCAAAGAGCGCCTGGGCGGGCGCTACATCGGTGTGCCTTATGAGAACTTACTCGAAGATATCCGCCGTGAGCTGCTGGAGAGCGTCGCCATCGCCCACCAGGCCGGCATACCGGATGAGCGCATCATCCTCGACCCCGGCATCGGCTTCGGAAAGACCGTCGAACAAAATCTGGAGCTCCTCGACCGCCTGGGCGAAATCCGCACCCTGGGGTACCCTGTGCTGCTGGGGCCGTCGCGCAAATCCTTCATCGGCTATACGCTGGATTTGCCGCCAGACCAGCGCCTGGAGGGTACCGCCTCCGCCGTTGCCATCGGCATTGCCCGCGGCGCCGATATCGTGCGCGTTCACGACCTGCCTTTCATGGTCAGAGTGGCGCGCATGGCAGACGCCATCGTGCGCCGCACACCGATGGTTTAACGACGATGATTCGCATCTTAGAGGTGTTTTTTTATCAGCAGAATTTACTGGCAAAAAAAGTCGTCCGTCAGGCTTTTCGATCCGGTCATCCAGGATGAAAACCCACCCCCATCCTCGGCCGCATCCGCCATGCGTTATAATTAGCTCTCCGAACCATCCATCTCAAGTCGTGTCAACAGCACGCTTGCAATAGAACTCACTTTGCTGGAGGTACCATGCCCAATGATTATTTTGGCGCGCGAGACAACCTAAAAACCTCGCACGGCGACTACACTTTCTACCGCCTGTCGGCCCTGGAACAGCAGGGACTGGCGCGCCTGGATCGCCTGCCCTTTTCCATCCGCATCATGCTCGAAGCGCTGCTGCGGCTGTGCAATGAAAAAGAAATCACCCGCCAGGATGTGATCAACCTGGCAGGTTGGACGCCGCGCCCCGCCGAGCGCCCGGGGTTGCCTTTCCGACCCGCCCGGGTGGTGATGCAAGATTTCACCGGCGTTCCCGCCGTGGTCGACCTGGCAGCCATGCGCGCTGCCGTGGCTCGCCTGGGCGGCGACCCCCGAAAGATCAACCCGCTGGTGCCGGTCGACCTGGTCATCGACCATTCCGTGCAGGTGGATTTCTTCGCCAGCTCAGACGCGCTGGCGCGCAACGCCGACCTGGAATTCCAGCGCAACCGCGAGCGCTATGAGTTCCTGCATTGGGGACAGAATGCCTTCGACAATTTCCGCGTTGTGCCGCCGGCCACCGGTATCGTCCACCAGGTTAACCTGGAATACCTGGCCTCGGTCATCATGAGCGAGGAAAAAGACGGCCAGCGCCTGGCCTTCCCCGATACGCTGGTGGGCACCGACTCGCACACCACCATGATCAACGGACTGGGCGTGGTCGGTTGGGGTGTGGGCGGCATCGAGGCCGAGGCCGCCATGCTGGGACAGCCCATCGACATGGTCACACCGGATGTGATCGGCTTCAAGCTCTACGGGCAGTTGCGCGAAGGCGTTACTGCCACTGACCTGACCCTGACCGTCACGCAGATGCTGCGCAAGAAAGGCGTGGTCGAAAAATTCGTTGAGTTCTACGGCCCCGGTCTTTCATCTATGTCGCTGCCCGACCGCGCCACCATCGCCAACATGGCGCCCGAATACGGCGCTACCATCGGCTTCTTCCCCGTGGATGATGAGACCCTGCGCTACCTGCGCCTGACCGGACGACCGACGGAGGTCGTCGAGCGGGTAGAGCGCTACTGCAAGGAACAAGGCCTGTTCCGCACCGACAATACACCTGATCCGGAATTCACCGACACCCTCGAGCTGGACCTGGGCGAAGTCGAGCCCAGCCTGGCAGGCCCCAAGCGCCCCCAGGATCGGGTACCGCTCAAGCAGATGCAACCAGCCTTTCAAACAGCGCTCACCGCGCCTGTGAAGGAGCGCGGCTACGAACTCAAACCCGAGCAGTTGGATAAGACCGGTGTCATGGGCACCAACGGCGGGCGGGTAGAGATGGGCCACGGCGCGGTGGTGATCGCGGCCATCACCTCCTGCACCAACACCTCCAACCCCTCGGTGATGATCGGCGCGGGGCTGGTGGCGCGCAAGGCAGTCGAGCGCGGCCTCTCGATCAAACCCTACGTCAAGACCAGCCTGGCGCCTGGCTCGCGAGTGGTGACTGAATATTTAAAAAACGCAGGCCTGTTGGACGATCTGGAAGCGCTGGGCTTCAACGTGGTGGGCTACGGCTGCACCACCTGTATTGGCAACTCCGGACCGCTGCCCGGCGAAGTGGTCAAAGCCATCACCAGCGCCGACCTGGTGGCAGCGGCGGTGCTCTCCGGCAACCGCAACTTCGAAGGCCGCGTGCACCCCTACGTGCGCGCCAACTACCTGGCCTCCCCGCCCCTGGTGGTAGCGTACGCCCTGGCGGGCACGGTGGATATTGACCTGCTCAACGATCCGCTGGGTGCAGACCGGGAGGGCAACCCGGTGTACCTGCGCGATATCTGGCCGACGACGCAGGAAATCGCGCAGACGATTGCCCAATCGGTGCAGCCCGAGATGTTCGCCACTCAGTACGCCGATGTTTTCACCGGCAACCCAACCTGGAACGCTATCCAAGGCAGCCAGGGTGATCTTTACCAATGGGATGAAGCTTCCACTTATATCCAGGAACCGCCCTTCTTCATTGGCCTGACGCGCCAGCCGCAGCCGCTGCAGCCGATCCGCGGGGCGCGCGTTCTGGCGCTGCTGGGCGATTCGATCACCACCGATCACATCTCGCCAGCCGGCGCCATCGCTGCCGAGAGCCCGGCTGGGCGCTACCTTATCGAGCATGGCGTGAGCGTGCGCGATTTCAACTCCTATGGCTCGCGCCGCGGCAACGACCGGGTGATGACCCGTGGTACCTTTGCCAATATCCGCCTCAAGAACCGGCTCGTTCCAGGCGTGGAAGGCGGCTACACGAAACATTTCCCGGATGGCAAGCAGACCACCATCTACGAGGCTGCCATGCAGTATCGCCAGGAAAATGTCCCCTTGATCGTGCTGGCGGGCAAGGAATACGGCACCGGCTCCAGCCGCGACTGGGCCGCCAAGGGCACACTGCTGCTGGGTGTGCGCGCGGTGATTGCAGAAACCTACGAGCGCATCCACCGCTCGAACCTGATCGGCATGGGCGTGCTACCGCTGCAATTCCTCCCGGGGCAAAACGTGGATAGCCTGGGGTTAGTCGGCAGCGAAGTTTTTGACATCCTGGGGATCAATGACGCCATCCAACCCAATGCCCACCTGCAGGTGCGCGCCACGCGCCCGGATGGCAGCCGCATCGAATTCCAGGCAATCGCCCGCTTGAACACGCCCGTGGAAGTCGAATACTACCGCCATGGAGGCATCTTGCACGCTGTGCTGCGCAGCCTGATCCATTGACAGGTGCGCCCACCTGCGGTATCCTTCTCTGCGCCCGGGCGGGTCCGGCGCGGCAGAAACCTGCGAACCCTGTCAGGTCCGAGAGGAAGCAGCAGTAAGAAGGTCAATCTGGGTGCCGCCGGGTAGCCTGCCCGGGTATTGTATGGATCATCCGCCCGAAAATGTGAATGTGCGGGGTGATGGCGAAAGACATAGCCTTTCGCCATCACCCCGCAATTTATTTTTATTGGGTGTTAGAAGTTTCAGAGCGGCTGGTTGAGAACCAGCCGCTCCGATGGGCTGTTATTTGTACAGCTCCAGTTTCGAGGGTATCTGGGGATTCTCCTCGCCATCGAAATTCACCACCACCTCAGCATTACCAGAAATCTTGACTGTATGCGCGATAATCTGGCAGTTGACCTCGCTGATCTCATCCGGGGTGCCAGTAACATCCACACGGCTATGCGGCGCATATACCAGTCCCAAGTACTGGTTATCAGAACCCCCGGTTAACGATACCTCCCCCATAGGGGAACCTTCAGTGTCCACATACATCAGCACGCCGGGCATGGCTTTACCGCTGCTGCAGGCCGTGGTGCAATTGCGCGCCGGGGGGGCGTTCAGGATGATCGTACCGTTGCCGCCAAAAGACACCGACCCATCTTTGACGTAAATGGTCACATCATTTCCGGTCAGGTCGCCGCCGTTGACCGAGAATACCTTACTGTTGTTATTGACGCTGCCCATGAAGCAGAACAGACCAGCCTCCATCACATGCACGCCGTTGTTGATGCTGATGCTGGAATAGCGACCTGGTTCAATGGTGCCATCGCCGTTGTAGTTGCCTCGATTGGGTAAAGAATTGCAATCGGCTGTTGGGGGATCCAATTCATAAGACTCGGGCGGCATCGGCGATCCGTTTTCATTGGGGGTTGGTGAAATATTCGCAGAACCGCCGCTCTGGGTGAAGCAGTCCGGATAAGAGCAGGCTATCTCATAACCACCCTCGACCGTGATATTTCCGCCGCCGCCGACGCTCATGCAGGCATTCGAAAAGATGCCGCCACCGGTGACCGTGGCCTCCACACCGCCATCAAATTGCACGCCACCCACGTTGCTGTTGGGACAATCTTCGGCAATGGCAACGATGGCATTGCCGTAAGCCAGCGGCATGCGCGGGCGGATGCGAGTGATGGCCTCCACGCTGCTTTGCAGAGTTCCGTTGTAAACAAAATGCGCCAGGGAGGTGTTGGTTTGCTTGGTGATATAAGTCTTGATATCAATATATTTGTCATCTTTTCCCACCAGATCGATGTCTCCGCAGACAGCATCGACACCGTGGGTATCGGTAATGACTTTGTCGATGGTGTAGCCGTTCTGCCCTGCTCGGCTAATAGCCGCATCTTCGCCGGCAGTCATTGCAGCCAGCACAGCGCTGCCATTGCAATTCCAATTCACATAACTGGCGCCGCTGTTTTCGAGACTCACCGCAGCAGCTCCCCCACCTGCCAATGAAGCAGCATCTGCAGCGCTCTGCGCATGCCGGCGATCGGAATACAGCATGCCGCCATCCAAAGCCAGCGCAGTAAACCCCAGCAATACCACTACACCCAATACCAGCAAGACTAATACCTGCCCTTTTTCGCTGCCTTTTGTTTGCATTGCGAACGCTCCAATTCTCCTTGCGGTGGATCTATTTCTAGTTGCAGGCGGGCGTCAGGATCGTGTCGGTCGCCGAAGCGCTGATGCTGACAGTCTGTGTACCCAAAATTGCACCCAGGAAGGGCATGGTCAAGGGGAATTGAGTGTATTCCACCTCCACGCGGATACCTTTGCCAGCGCAGGATGCTCCGTCCGGGAAGCTGACCGAGATATCCACCACCGGATCGGCGGAGATAGCCACTTCTTCCTCTTCGCCAAAACCCAGGGACGCCGCGCCAGAGCCCGGTTCTTCGCTCGCCAGAGCTTGCAACACACTGGAGCTATTCATCACCCGCTCTTCAATGCTGTCGGTAACCCCTGGAAATATGGAACCATACATGGCGCCTTCCTGGGCGGCCTCGCGCAGCGCCATATATGTGAAGATCGCCCTGCCCAGGTCAACCAGGCCAGCCAGCAGCATCAGCAAAAGAGCCAGCGTCAGTGCAAACTCGATCATGCTTTGTCCACGTTCACTGCGTTCTATTTGTTCACTCATCTCTGCACCTCCATAACTCACCGCCGAAGCAGCGGTAAAAAGGTTTGCCAGGCGCCGTCATAAGCCGCGTTTCCCCAACCGTACATATTTGTACTGATCGTCGGGTTTGAGCCTGCACCATATTGGAATATCATCGGGGGAGTAACCACCGCCCCACTGCCATCGATCAATGCATACCCCAGGTAATTGCTCTGTTCAACTTCCGCCCAGGTCAACACAGCTCGTCCAAAACCATCCCCGCTCACCGAAACCACGCCTGGAGCGCGCCCTTTCGGCTCATCCAGCAAAACGGGGGCCACAGCCACGTCCATATTCGCGCCGCTCAGCATGGCATACTCGATGGCATTGCTATTGGGCACATTCCATGCCAAAAACACCTCGCCGTTATTCAATTGTATGCCATCGGTCGTAGAACCATGGCTACCAACGATATCCGTCTCGCTTCTTACCATCGCGCCGTCAACGTCAATCAGTTGGTAGACTGTTTGCGTTTGATCATCTACTGGGTTCAAAGGGTCGCCAGGATCCAGGCGCACATAAGCAACCACAGAGCGCCCATCCTGCAGCGCCACAATTGCAGGAGTCCGATAGCGAATGCCGCCATGCTGGCTTTGCGTGATCGCAGCCGGTAAACTGACTGCCGAACCAGTGGAGTCGTAAACCGCCAGGTAAATATCCGAACTGTTGCCATCCTGGAAAGATCGCTCGTCGTTCCAGGCTAAAACAAAGTGGGTGTCTCCGGTTGCGGCGATACGCGGCGAGACAAAGACGGGCACATCGTAGTCATCCCTTCCGCGCCAGGCATTATTATCGGTCAGGCGCAGCGCTGGTACGATGGTATTGCCGCTGCTGTCCAGCACTGCAAAATAGACGTTCTGGTTGGTGGTCAATCCCTGGGTCAGGATGCGCACCCAGATGGCGCCCACTCGACCGTCCGGCAGGCCGGCCAGCGTCAGAAAGCGGTCCTCAGTTTTCACCAGCGCACTGGCGTTATCGGTCAGTTTGCGTGCCGGCGCCAGCAATCGCCCAAAACGATTCAGTATCGTGAACTCGAGATTGGTGTGGAAGAGGGTCAGGGTGGGCGACACCACCACGCTGATATTTTTTTCCCAGGCGTAGAAATAGTTGCCGCCCGGCATTTGCGTCATCGAGATATTGCTGCCGGTAAATTGCTCCTCGCTGATGCGCGGGCTGAAACTCGTCTCCTGCCAGGTGAGCTGCAAACGCATTCCCAGCTCAGCGTCGAAATAAGCCTGGGCAAAAGGCGCTGGCACAGCCGCCTGAATTGTGATTTGCGCCCGCTGCAAGTTATCGGAATTGGAGACAGCTTGCAGGACGCCGTGCGTATAACTGCCAGCGCCAGCGTTGGATGGCGCCAGAAGCCTGATCTTCACTTCATAGCTTTCACCCTGGGCTACCGTGCCCGTGCTGGCCGTATTTTCGCCATGCGCCGAGTGCAAGGCTTCACCATCAGCATCGTAGAATTCAGCCTGCCAGCCGGGCTGGTCAGGGAGCCAGGAGAGTGTGTATGAGTCTGCGCCCAGCTCTCCGCTGTTGATGATAGTCATTGTCAGGTCAACCTGCTGCGAGATAGTGAACCCGGAGATGTACACCGGCGTGAGCTTCACCCGGTAAGCTGCCGGCGGGCGCACAAAACGCAACGCGGTAGCTGTCGACAGGCCGGGCGCATTGTAGAGATATTGCAAACCGTCCGAGCCATGGGCATCTTCGATGCCGACAGTCGCCTCGGTCAGTACGCCTGTCAACGTGAGATACTGAATGACAATATCGCCGTTTTCGTGCAAGATAGCCTGGAAAGTGATCAGATCATTGCTCCCGATGCGCGCAAATTGATTCCATTGCACGACGAAATATTTTCCGGTCGGAGAATCGATGGTCTGAACAAATACCTGGCTGATCTTCTCGCCTCCCTGGCCGACCAGCATTATCAGGTCGTCCCAAAATGGGGCGATAATATTATCGGGGTAGGTGTCGCGCGGCATTGGCCGGTTGACAAATTCGTCGCTTTCCTTGCCAAAGGTGATTATCCCGTTGGTGGATATATAGAGTTCGGAGAAAGTCTGCTCGTAGAACTTAAAACTGAAACCGATCTGGATCGGACCGGCGTAATCATCATCACGGGTGGTGAAATCTACCGGGGTACCCGAGGCGGTGGCGTCAAACCAGGCTGGCGTCGTGGTCACCAAGAAATAACCAAACAGATCGCTGACCACACCCTCAGGTGCAGGCATACCTTGCTGAACGCTGGAGGGATCTGCCTTCACCGGCTGAGCGGGAGTCTCAACAGGGCCGGGTGCGGGTTCAGCCGCCTGCACGCTGCCTGCAAACAGGTTGGCAGCCAACATCCCAATTGCCAGGGTTGCTTGAAAAAGCTTACGCAAAAATTTCGGTGATCCGATCATCATGCGCCTCATGGGATATTGGTCACCACGCTGATCACCTGGCAGTACGGCCGGTCAAAAGTGAGCTCGATTTGGTACACGCCCGAATAAATTGCGCTGCCAAAGGTCAACACTAAAGGCGACTGCACATCGGGAAAAGTGCCGCTCCAGTTGGGGAAGCGTGTGACCGAAGGCGGCAACCAGGAGCTTTTAGCGGGTGGAGCCTCATCAATGCCGAGGAAAGTGATCGATTTCAAGTCCACATTGCCATCGGTGGGCCAGGAGACATAGATTTTGGTGACGCCAATCGGTATGGTTGGCTCGGAATTGGTGATGGTCCACTTCAGTTTTTTGCGGTTCGGTTCGATCTCGACCACTAACGCACCAATTGGGCAACCCGGTGTCGGCGTGGGGGTAAACGTCGGTGTGGCGGTATGGGTTGGAGTGGGCGTAGGCGTATCGGTTGGTGTAGGCGTCAGCGATGGGCCTGGCGTGGGAGTGTCGGTTTGGGTTGCCGTAGCGGTGTGGGTGGCAGTTTGCGTGGCAGTCGCCGTCGCCGTCGGTGTGCTGGTTGTGGTGGGCGTAGGCGTCACCGTGGGCGTACTGCTTGGCGTCGGGCTGGGACCGATGGTCGGCTGACGCGTATTGGTCGGGTAAGGCGTGGGCGGCGTTCCCTGGACTTCTACATCTTTGATAATCGTGCGAGCCGTGGTAGAGGAAATGGGCACCGCCGGGATATTCACCAGGGGCACAATTGGCTGGTAGTTGACCGTCACGCTGACCCTCACTCGGTCGCCCAGCTCGACTGTGGCGCCGCTGGGAGGGCAGGCGTTGGCGTAAATATCAGTATCCGGTCCGTGGTCGTACCCAATTGTGGTGTTGTCTGCAGTAACGCCAGCGATACTCCCCACCCTGACGGCTGCGGCGCGAATCCCAGCGCAGTCCAGGAAATGCGGTACACCACCGCCGACGTCACCAGCCGCAGCGCCATAACGCGCGGCTTCCCGGCTGGCAGCCGAAACCATGCTGTAAACCAGCAAAAAACGCCCCACTTCGATCAAGCCCAACATCAGTATCAGCAGCAAAGGCAATACCAGGGCGAATTCCACCATGCCCTGGGCTTTTTGGTTTTTGTTCTTCCGGGGAGCATTGTTCTGCACCATCACATCCTTGCCTGTTTTCTCCTGTCTTCCCCACCCTCACAATGTAATGGGGAAGCTAAATCCAACCGACCTCGTCTCATTTATCATAAACGACAACGCTGAACGCACGATATTGTTACGAAACAAGCCCAAACTTTCAGGTCCGTAAGTTGTGTTACATTGCAAGGCATTAATGTAATTTTTATTGCCGCTTCGGAGAGGAAACCCAGGACTTTCAGCTCCGCCCTGGGTTTTCTCCCGCCCTCCCGGGGTTGGCTATAAAAAATGTTTTTGTTTTTTTGGGGACGGCTTCACCGTCCTCTAAAAAACCTAAACGCTTCCGCCGTGCTCACGCTAATTATCTTTGGTTTTCTTAGGTTTGGGCGTTTTGGTTGGCTTGGGTGTCTTGGTGGGCCGTTTCGTTTCGGTCGGCGTCGGTAAAGGCGCCTCAATCGTTTGTTCCGTGGGTGTAGCGGTGTAGACGGGGAGGCCGCTCGTGGGTGTTGGATATGGAGTATCTGTCAGTGTCAGCACCAGGGTTGCTGTTGGGGATGGGAATGGGGTAGCAGTGCTGCCTGGTAAAAGGATTGGCGCTGAAGTCTCTGTTGCGGCCGCCTCTTCGAACACCGGAAGTGTAGGAGTGGCTATACTCTCTTCGATTTGCTGGATCAAAGCCTGCACCTGGAATTCTCCCGCTGAGGCGATATCCACAGCGCGCTGCAGTTCCAATGCAGTTTCCGGCGCACTGTTTTGAAGCAGACTCGTAAAGATCGCCTTGCTCCTCTCCAAGGCATGCTCCAAGTCCAGTCCAATCGCCGCGGCGACCACCGGGTTGCTTTCGCGAATCTCCAACAGGTTGCTGATCGCCAGTTGGATATGCACCTGCATGCGGTCCAGGGTAGCGGCCAGCCAGGCGGTACGATTTTGCGCCACTAACGTCTGGGCTTCTTCAGCTCTGCGATCTGAAAAGCGGATGTGCAAGCGGGCATCTTGCGCTGGGCTGAACGCAACGGTGAGCTGGATATCCTCCATAGCCGTCTTGAGGGGGTATAGGGTCTCTCCAGGAAGGGAAGC
This sequence comes from Chloroflexota bacterium, assembly GCA_029265355.1. Lineage (GTDB taxonomy): Bacteria > Chloroflexota > Anaerolineae > Anaerolineales > UBA4823 > JAJUJL01. The sequence goes on from JAJUJL010000001.1 coordinate 362,849, forward strand.
AAGCGCCATCGTGGCTGTTACACCGCTAAATACGAAAACCGCCAGTACTACCACCAAAGAGATGGCAATCGTCATAGCTCTCGGCGAGAGGCGAACGTACTGGAGCAACGCCAACCAGAGCTGTGACCCGGCATTTTGGCGATGTTTCTGCCCCTGCTCGGCAACCATCGCCTGCAAGCGAAACCGGGATGCTGCCAGGTAACCGGGGCGCAGATCCAGTGATTGGCGCGCAGCGGTGAGCAGTTGGGCGGCTTCCAAGGAGGAAAGTAACTGCGATTCGTGCTGCGGATAGCGCGCCGCCAGTTCTTCAGGCTGGCCTTCGCCAGATTCTAAAGCCGCCAAACAGCTTTGCAAAATATCTTCGATGCTATCTTGCTGTTTCGACATCAACGCTACTCTGCTTCTTCTTCCATAATCGATCGTAACGCCGATAACGCCCGGTGTTGCAGCACCCGTACCGCCCCTGGAGAGCGCCCCATCACCTGGGCAGTCTCCTCTGGGGAGAGTTCACCCAAGAATCGCAGCACCAACACAGAACGATAATCCTCGCGCAGTTGAGCCAGGTGTTGGCGGAGTTCGCTGCGCGCAAAACCCGCACTGGTCTGATCTCCTGGGCCCATCTCGGTATCTTGCAGGCTCAGATCCTCGATAGACACCTGTCCTCGGCTGTGCACAGATTGGCGGTAATAATCGGTGAGCAAATTGCGAGCGATCCGGAAAAGATACGCCGCGAATGGCAGTCCGCGCTCCTGATAGGCTGGCAGCGAGCGCCAGGCTCTCAGAAATACTTCCGTCAGCAAATCTTCTGCATCCAGCCGGTTATCAAGGTGCGCAAATAAGAACCGAAAAACCCGCGGCGCGTAATGCTCGTACAATTCGCCAAAGGCCTGCGAATCGCCCTTGCGAGCCCGGTTCAGAAGCTGAATTTCGTCAACTTCATCCCCACGGTTCATTCGCTCACTCTAAAAAACGTGCACAAATGCATTTTGTTACAATTTCCTAAAACATCATGGGCCTTACAGTAATGATATCACAATGAAAACCTCCCCATGTGTGATCACATGGGGAGGAGAGCAGTCAACCTTATGAACAGGTGGGGGCATTATGGGCGGTTGTTATTTGATCCTCCCGTATCAGAAGGCTTGGGCGTCGCGGCTGGCTTTTGCGGGTCGGGCTGTTGAATTTCACCCTGGTTTTGAGGACCGGGGCCAGTGCTGGGGCCATATCCAGCATCCGGCTGGGTCACCTCGCCCTGGTTCTGGGGGCCGGGGCCGTAGCTGTTGCCATCGCCTTCAGGCGTAGCGAAGGGGCCGTACGGACCATAGCCATCCTCTGGTTGGGTGACTTCGCCTTGATTCTGCGGACCGGGGCCAGGTCCAGGCCCAACCTGCAGGCCGCAGCCGGGGCAGTCGATCGTATCGCTCACCACTTCCACAGGCTCGGTGCCTTCCAGCAGTACACCGCTCTCCGCCTGTTCCTGCGCCCAGCGTAACTGGTTGCGGAAAGCCAAGGGATCGGTGATGCCCAGCTCCGACAGGCCAATCTGCAAGCGCCGCACAGCCTCCAACCGCACCATGGCGGGTTCAACGCCCTCAGGTATCTTGGTGCGAGTCATGAGCTGGTCGCGATCGTGCTTGCGGATATGAACACCGATCACTGCCAGGGTGCTGGACATCGCCTCATCATCCAACTGGCTCGCCAGTTCCATGGCGTTGAACACCTGCTCCTGGTAGCGCCGGACAAGCGGCCCCATAGTGTTCTCGGTCAATTCGCCCGCGTTCTGCTCCGCATTTTGGCGAGCGAAGGCCAGGATTTCTTCATTGCGCCGGTCGGCAAATTCCAAAAGCAGGTCGATTTTCTCTGCGGTTGAGCCAGCCAGGCCCAGGCGCACATCTTCGCTCAACAACTTCACGCCATACAGCGCATCATTGGGCATGCTGTCCTGTGCGGCATACACCGTCGCGCCTGCCCCGCCAAACAGCAGGCTAAAAACAACCACTAAACTTGTCAATACGGTAACCATCGAATATCGCTCCTTTCTCCTAAATGGACTGCTCACTTGATCAAACCATACTTTAAGACGCAGTGAACGTGGAGGAGATACGACGGGTTTGGCAGCTTGCTGTTTTGCAAGTTCCCTGGCTTCTGCCAGGAAGCGCGCTCGCCCCATGGCCGCTTTCTGCTCGTTGCGGGCGGCCGTGCTCTTCAAGGCTTGCAGGCGTTCAATGACCTGGTTTTCATATTGCTCTGGGCTATTGGATGTCATGATTCAATCTCCATATCCAGGATGCGTCGCAGTGCACTCAAGGCCCTGTGTTGCAGGGCTTTCACCGCCCCAATGGGCTTGTCCAACACCGCAGCGATCTCCTGATTTTGCATATCCTCGATAAATCTCAAGATAACAACTTGTCTTTGTTCTGGCGTCAGCAGGCGCACCGCCATGCGTACTCTTTCCTGCTCGATCCTCTCGCTAACCATATCCGACGGGTCCGGGTCATTGCCAGCCTGCAGGCTGTACTCCAGCGGGATGCTCGGCGGAGGTTGGCGGCGAAATGTATCGGTGATCCAGTTATGAGCGACGCGGTACAGGTAGGCTTGCAAATGCTGCTGAGGTCCGATGCCATTCCTCATGGCTCTTAAAAATCGGCTGAACGTCTCTGCAACACACTCCTCTGCCAAATCCTCATCGGCCAACAGGCGCAGCGCGTATCGATAAAGCTTTGGACTGTAGGTGTCGTAGATCTCAGCCAACGCTTGCTCATCAAACTCACGGGCGCGCTGCAACAAGGTACTTTCATCGCTCATTTTGTCACTCTATATGACGCCAAATATCTTAACGAGATACGCTATCGTAATATTTGCATCAGGACTCATGCAAAGGGCAGGAAATTCGGGATGCTTTAGCGGGTGTTGCTCGCCAAAAACAAACCCAAATTCATTTGGACGGCATTTTCAACATCTCCATTATACGTCTGCAGGGCGCAACCTGTAAAAATTTCGAATGTTATAATCAAGGTACCCTTTCATGAACGACACCCCTCTTCCCCCGTTGAATGTAGCCCAACTGCTGCGCCAATACAACCTGCGCCCAGATGCACGCCTGGGGCAAAACTTCTTGATCGATGAAGCTGCCCTGCAGCGCGTGGTCCAGGCTGCCGCGATTCGACCAGATGAAACCGTGCTGGAGATCGGGCCTGGCCTGGGAAGCCTGACTCGCCACCTGGCGCTTGCCAGCCGTAACGTGGTGGCTGTGGAGCTGGATCAACGCTTATTGCCTGTTTTGAGCCAGGTATTGCAAGGATACCCAAACACAACCGTTATTCCAGGCGACATCTTGAGCCTGGACCCCGCAGCGCTGATCAGCGCGTCCGACTACCTGGTGGTCGCCAATATCCCCTACAACATCACCTCGGCATTGATCCGCCATCTATTGGAGGCTGGACGCCGCCCAACGCGCATGATTCTGACCGTGCAACGCGAGGTGGCAGAGCGCATTTGCGCCACGCCGGGCGCGATGAGCCTGCTGGCTCTGAGCGTGCAGTTATACGGCGCCCCGAAGATCTGCGCTCGTATCCCCGCGGGCGCTTTTTACCCGGCGCCCAAAGTTGACTCGGCCATCGTGCGTGTGGACCTGTACCCAACCCCCTTGCTGCCCCTGGCAACTGTCGAGATCTTCTTCCGGTTGGCAAAAGCCGGCTTCAGCCAAAAACGCAAGATGCTGCGCAACGCACTGGCCGCGGGGCTGCACTGGCCAGCCGATCAAACAGACGCGCTGCTGCACTCGGCAGGCATCCTGCCGCAACGAAGGGCTGAGACGCTATCTCTGCACGAGTGGTTCACCCTGGTAGAATCGTTTATCGCACAATACCCCGGACCCACCCAAGTTAACTCAAGCCAGAAACCAGAAAATGATCGCAGCCAGGAAACGTAAACCCGCGCTGAGGCACAACATTTCTCGCATACCCAGCCACTCCACCAGCAAAGGACCGCCCAGAGAACCCGCCAGGATGCCAAAATTGAGCACCAGGTTATGAATGGCCATGTGAGCTGGGCGATCATCCTCCGGCACGCGTTCCATCAACCGGTTGAGTAAGCCTGCATTGGTCAGCGCCCACATGACCCCACCAATCAAGGATGCCACCATATACAGGCCCACCCCGCGCGCCAGTGTATTGACCAACGGATATAAACCGTATAAGAAAGCGCCCAAGATCAGCACGCCGCGATGCTGCAGACGATTGGTCAGTGCGGTCACTTGAAATGAAGTCAGCATCATCGTCAAAAAAAACAACGCGCTGCCCAGGCTGATTTGTCCATCGCTCAACTTCAATTCGCGCACAAAAAAAATGGGGAATACCGGAATAGGCAGGTACTGAAATGTATAGAATACCAGGTAAGCCAGCATGAATAGCCCGAATGAACTGCGCAGCAAATCCAGGCGCAGCAAAGGTTTACCCTCGCTGCGTGTCAGATAGCGCAATCCTGCCGGCATGCGAAAGGTATCCAAAAACCGCAGCAAACCGGGGCGGGCAAAATCCATGATCGGTTTCCCCACGCGCTCCGGGACTGCGCCATGTGATCGCAAGCGTCCCAGGTGAAAGCTGCTCATCATCGCCCCCAGTACGCCAAGCGCAAAAACAAGCTGGTAATTACCAGGAAAGGTGAGGCGATCCAAGATTTGCCCGCAGGCCAGGGAGGTGATGATCATGCTGACCGCCAGCAAGGCATTGCGCCGGCCCACCACCGTGGCGCGCCACTCTGGCGATACCAAATCTGCAAACATTGCGTTGAAAGCAATCGCCAGAACAGTGCTGGGTATTGAAATGAGCAATGTCACCAGGATGATGATCCAGATTTGCGCCTGCGCGCCGAGCAGCGCCGGCAGCGGCACCAACACCAGGTAACCCAGGCGGCCGGCGAGCGATGTCCAGTACGTGACACGAACATTGCTGCGACCCTCTAACCAACGCCCAGCGGGCAACGACAGAACCAGGTTGACCATGCCCGGACCGGCGTTGAGCAGGCCGAGTTGAAAGCCGCTGGCCCCCTGGCGGGCGGCATACACAGCCAGGAAAGCCATCAAACTGCCTGCCAGCACTCCGAACCAAAACACATCTGCGTACAGGTGCCAAAAATTCGAACGCTCTGTGTCTGTCATGCTGGGCGAGGACATGGCAAAATTTTATCCCTCTTTACCCATACCTGCCAGGCGCGCCTGTACCAGGCAAAGCCTTTTCTTCATTAAGAATAATTATCGGTGTAAATCGCGGTAATCGAGAAGCATTTGCCAGACGCGTATCGCCGCCTCGCGCTGGATGCGAAATGACATCTTCGAATGACCCCACTTGCGATCAGCAAAATAGAAGGGAAGCTCACAAAACCGGAATTCCAGGCGGTAGGCAATGTATGCCATCTCTACCTGGAAAGCGTAGCCATTCGAGCGCACTCGCTCCAGCGGCATGGCCTCGAGCGTGGCGCGCCGCCACATGCGGTAGCCGCCTGTGACATCCTTGATTGGCAGTCTTAAGATGCTGCGGGCGTAGAGATTACCAAAGGCCGATAATCCCCGCCGCCAGGTCGGCCAGCGCCGGTCCACCGAGCCTCCTGAAATGTAACGCGAGCCCATGGCAACATCATGATCTCGCAGTCCGACAAGCATTTCCTTGAGCAATTCGGGCGGATGGGAGAAATCGGCATCCATCTGCGCAACTGCCTCTGCACCCGCTTGCAACGCCTTTTGCATACCCTGGATATAAGCCGTGCCCAGGCCGAGCTTACCTGGCCGGTGCAAGACTTCCAGGCAGCCGCTATATTCCTTGCGCAAGGTCTCTGCCAGTTCCCCCGTGCCATCTGGACTGTTATCATCCACCACCAGGATCTTTAAGCCGGGTATCCCGAGATCGAACACTTGAGCGATCAGCTTTGGCAGGTTCTCTGCTTCATTGTAGGTTGGGATGATTACAGTTGGTTGCACAAAAGATCATCCTAGAGGCGCGCATCCGCCAAGGCTCGCTTCAGGCTCTCCAGATCGGTCGGAACCTGGACACCAGCCGTGAGGCTACCCATGCTCACAGCCAGCTTCTTCCCTGGATAATGGCCCCTGCCTCGGTCGCGCAATGGATAAAAATAATCGACAGACTGCTCCAAGCGGCTGCGAATGCGCTCTGCCAGGCTGGATAGAACCGCTGGCGTGGTAACAATTGCGAAATTCGTGTCTCCCAAATGGCCAACGAAATCGCCCGGGTTTCCCTGTTCCCGGACCGCGTTCTTTATCATCAAACTCACCGCGCGCAGTACATCGTCAGAAGCCACAAAGCCATAGGCATCTCGGAAGGCATCCAGGTTTTCGAATGAAACCCTCAGGATACACCAACCGCTGCTTTTTAAACACTCTTCCAGCCGTTCATCCATCAATGCGCCTTCGGGGAGACCGGTGACCGGGTTATTGAGGGCGCCAGAAGAAGAGCGGCGCAGTGCATTGCGCACCCTCAGGCGCAGCTCCTGGATATCGAAGGGTTTGGTGATATAGTCGTCAGCGCCGAGCTCGAGGCCCAGCAAGCGGTCATCACGAGCGCGTTTTTCGGTGAGAAAAATGATCGGGATATTCTCGGTTCGCCGGTTGCTGCGCAGCCGCCGGGCGACTTCATAGCCATCGATATCTGGCAAACGAATATCCAGAATGACCAGGTCCGGGTTGTTTTGGCGAGCGGCGTGCAGCGCATCTTCACCCCAATGGACAGTGATGGTCTCGTAGCCCTGAACATGGAAGTATGCGCTGAGCATATCCGCCACATCAGGATCATCCTCGACAATGAGAATGAGGGGCGTTTCTCTGGACAAATGTGCCACCTATCCAATGGGTGTCTTCTGGATAATAAACTCGCACACCTCGTGTCCCATCGCCATGCACTGTGATTCGTTCACCCGGAATTCGTTGCCCCCCGAGACCCATTTCAATCCCTCTTGCAGCAAGCCAACGGCGATGAAGCAGACTGGTTTGTCCGATCCTGAGCGTCCCCAGCACACCGGACAGCGGTGAATGGTATAGACAAAATCAGTTTCGCGTTCTTGTACCGTCGTGTACTGGTCGCTGATCTGGCTGAAGATTTTTGCCATGGCTGGAATGCCTATTTTCATCTTTGCGCTGAGCGGCAAAACCTTAAAGGCCAGATCGCCCGCGCCAGCCAAGGCGCCAAAGTTGCGCAGCGAATCGGCGAAGGCAGCTCGCCCTACGCGCAGCGCCAGGCCGCGACCACCGCGGGGGCCATACATCTCCTCCAATGCCAGGTTGAAGGCCGACATATCCGCAAAATCGAACTCGCGACGCAAGTTGTCGGGCGGCAAGTTACCGATGAGGTGGTTCAAATGCGCAAGGTTCAGTATCGCGTTGAGCCCATTTTTGCCCATCACTTCTTCCAGGGCTTTGAATGCAATCAGCGCCATTTTATTGGCGTAGTAGTACCCACTCTTTGGAATAGGTTCCATAATCTTAAGCCACCTCAGATCAACTTGGCAAGATCTTCTGTTGCACGGCGCATATCCAGGAAGATCAGACCCAGCTTGGCCTGCTCACGCGCCAGGGCTGTCAGCACAGCTTCTTCTCCAACAGACATCAAAATCACATAGCCATTCTCACCCTTGATGTACACCTGGTCCAGTGTACCGCGGCCCAGCTCATTGGCGATCCGCTCTCCCAGCGAGAGCATTGCAGCCGACATGGCTGAGACGCGGTCCTCCTCGACCTCCTTCGGCAGCGCCGATGCAATGCTCAGGCCATCCACGCTCACCACCGCGGACGCCTCGATGTCTGGGGAGGACGCTTGCAGGTCACGTAACCTATCCACCATCATTTGGGAGCGAGATTTTGTCAACGCGGCCACTCCTGACTATCCATCCTTTTCCTGTTCAGCAAACCAGGGAAAGCCAGAAAATTCCATTAATTTTGTATTAGCGCCAAAAAAAACAAATCGGATTAGCTTAGAGTACCCTAAATTTAGCACAGGCATGTCTTTGTGTCAAGCAGCAAGGATTATAATTACAGGGTTTGAGCCCTGTTCTTACAGGGCTGTAAAGTCATCTGCGCACATCTCGGTGGCATGGATGGCTTACAAAACCTACTTCAGGAGTTTGTGATGTATAAGAAAGCTATCATGATACTACCCCTGCTGGTAATCTTGGGTAGCGCACTGCTGGCAGCCTGCGCCCCAGCAAGCGCGACACAGACGCCGCCTCCGGAACCAGTCACTTTGAAAATGGCTTTGCTGCCGATCCTGGATGCTGTGCCCGTGTTTGTCGCCCAGAAAGAGGGTTTATTTGCAAAACACAATGTGGCTGTCGAGATTATCCCGGTTGGTTCCGCTCCCGAAAGAGACCAGGTGATCGCCGCCGGCCAGGCAGATGGCATGGTCAATGAAATCGTCTCCGTCATGCTGTATAACAAAGACCAGGTGCAAGTGCAAATTGTGCGTTATGCCCAGGCTGCCAGCCAAAATACCGCACATTTCTACATCCTTGCCTCCCCACAGAGCGGCATCTCCGATGTAGCCGGCCTCAAAGGTGTAGAAATTGGCATTTCCCAAGGCACGGTTATCGAGTACCTGACAGACAGATTGTTACAAGCTGAGGGGCTATCCCAGGCAGACATCAAAACCATCAATGTGCCCCGCATTCCAGATCGACTGAATCTGCTGCTCTCAGGGGAGTTGAAAGCAGCCGTACTGCCCGATCCATTTGGCTACCTGGCGATGCAGCAGGGCGCGATCAATATCCTGGATGCCAGCAAACACCCCGAATACTCCAACAGTGTGCTCACCTTCCGCAAGGCCGTGATCGACGAGCATCCTGAAGCAATCCGCGGTTTCGTGGCTGCGGTCGAAGAAGCGGTTGCCATGATCAACACTGACCCAGCACGCTTTGCCAGCGTGCTCACCGAGCAAAACCTGGTGCCGCCAACAGCCAGCGGCTTCAGCGTGCCATCCTTCCCGACTGCGGCTGTGCCCACACAGGCGCAATGGGATGATGTGCTGGCCTGGGCAAAAGAGAAAGGCCTGTTGACCCAGGATGTTGCCTATAGCAACTCGGTCAACGCCTCCTTCTTGCCTTAGAACTCGTTCCCGGTTGCCGGAGCTGCTCTGTCAGCCAGGGCAGCTCCGGAGGCTTACTTGATCGAAGATGATCCAGATTGAAGCGCTCACCTACGGCTACCACGGCGGAATCCCGCTGTTTGAAGCCTTTAACTGGGAGACCCAGCCGGGCGAAGCCTGGGCGGTGCTCGGACCATCTGGTTGTGGCAAGACTACCCTGCTCTATCTGATTGCCGGTTTGCGCTTCCCCCAGGCTGGAAGGGTGCTGATCGACGGCAATGAGCTCAAACGTCCTCGTCCGCGCAGCGGTTTGATCCTGCAAGATTACGGGCTGCTGCCCTGGGCCAGCGTTCGCCAGAATGTCGCCCTGGGGTTGAACGTGCGCCGCTTTTACGGCCCAGATGGCAAACACGCCCCCGCTGAAGCGCTGCCGCCGGCAAATGTGGATACCTGGCTCAAACGCCTGGGAATCGATGCCATTGCAGAGAAGTTTCCTGGACAAATCTCCGGGGGTCAGCGACAACGCACCGCTATCGCCCGCACACTGGCCTTGCAGCCGGATTTGCTGCTCATGGATGAACCGTTTTCCTCCCTGGACGCGCCCACCCGGGAAAGCCTGCAAGCGCTCACCCTCGAGATCAAAGCCGAGCAAAATCTCAGCCTGGTGATCGTGACCCACGCGATTGAGGAAGCTGCTATCATGGGACGCAAGATTTTGCTATTGGGGCAACCGCCCAACCGCCAGGCGGTAGTGATCGACAACCCGGGAAGCGAACATCCAGCCTACCGCAACTCCAGCGAATACCTGGCGCTTTGCCAGCAACTGCGCAGCCGGATGGAACCGGCCAGGACGATGTATGCGACGCCGTGATCTGTTCGCCTCGGTTGTCGCCCTGGCATTGTTTTGGCAAATCGCTGCCTGGCTGGTTAATCGCCCGATCCTCCCGCCGCCCGGCCTGGTAGCCAGGGTCCTGGTTGAAGAGCTACAAGCCGAGTTGCCCGGCCATTTCCTGGCTTCTCTATGGCGTGTCATCGCCAGTACGGTGCTTTCCATATTACTGGCAGCGCCGGCAGGCCTGGTGCTGGGACAATCCAGGCGGCTGAATGCCCTCTTTTCCCCAATCATCTATCTGCTCTACCCGGTACCCAAGGTGGTCTTTGTACCGGTCGTGCTCCTGTTCCTCGGATTGGGGGACGCGCCAAAGATCGTTATCATCTTTCTCATCCTGTTTTTCCAGGTGCTGGTGCTGGTGCGCGATCAAGCTGCCAGCCTGAGGCCCGAGTTGATCCAGAGCGTGCGCAGCCTGGGCGCCGGACGCAGGGCTTTGTTCCGCTACGTGTATCTGCCTGCCAGCCTGCCAGCCATCCTGACCGCGCTGCGTCAATCGGTCGGCACTGCCGTGGCGGTGCTCTATGTGGCTGAGCTTTTCGCCACCCAACGCGGCCTGGGATACTATATCTATCTAAACGGAAGCAACCTGCTCAACTATCCAGCCATGTACGCCGGCATTGTTGTTATGAGCCTGCTTGGCCTGGGCTTATACTTCAGCGTGGACTGGCTTGAAAAACGACTGTGCCCGTGGGAGTATGCCCATTAGGGACCTCGCCGGCAACGGGAATTGAAGCTTAAACAAGGGATTTTTGTCTTATAATTCATCTACCGGTGTCAGGACAGCTCACCCCTGGCAACTGGCTTGAACCACTTTTCTTAGTTTAGGAGGATGCTCATGCTAAATTTGCAATCCCGCAGCCAGCCGCTCGCTTTTGTGCGAGTGCTGCTCAGTATTCTGCTGGCTCTCTCTTTCCTCCTGGCTGCATTTCCCAGCCAGGCTCAGGCTGCCACGACAACCTGCGTGGCTTACTACACCGTGCAGAAGGGCGATACCACCACCAAGATTGCTAAAACTTTCGGTTTGCGCTGGCGCCAGATTGCGGTGGCAAACGACATGGAATATCCCTATGTATTGAAGGCAGGTATGCGCCTGTGCATCCCTCCCAAGGATTTTTCCACCGAACCGACCGTTCCAGCTGCCGCAGTCTTGAAAGCCCAGGCCGTCAATAACCGCCTGACTGTAACAGTCTCAAACACCAGCGCGCGCCGGGCTTTCTATGTGCGTGTGCGGGATGCGAGCTCCATTGTAGGCGGTTGGACGAAACTCGGATCGATCAAGGTACCCAAGAATACCACTGTCGTCCGCAGTTACAGCCTACCAGCGAATGTTTCCAAAGCCACGCACTTGCAGGTCTGCCTGAAAGAGGCCACGACTGATCAGTTGGTGTGCACCATCGTTCTGCGCACCTACCGTTAAATCGGTCAATCAGCACAACAGGCTGCCGGAGGAAAGCTCATTCCTCCGGCAGCAATTTTTTTCAGTCTCGGATTGGAAAATCAATCACTTCCGGCGAAACGCCTAGCTCGCCAACAAAGCTGAGATAACGAATCCAGCGCTCAGTAAAATTGCGAAATTCAAATCCAACTGCCCCGTACCTGCCAATGCTTGGTTCAGAGCGCGCCCCTGGGTGGTGTTCACAGTTTGCACCATGCGGTATGCCTGAGGCGCTGATAATCCCACCAGCAGCGCCCAGGCCGGCGCGAGCCCAGCCAGCCACATCAGCACAACCAGGACATAAGCCGCCGCCACGCAAGCCAGGTACTGCCGGCGGGTGGCTGCTGCCCCCAGCCGAACGGCAAGGGTGCGTTTGTCGGCTTTGCGATCGCTATCGATATCCCGCAGGTTATTCACTACCAGGATTGCCACCGTGAGCAGGCCAATGGGGATGGATGCCCAGATCGTCTGTGGCGTGACTGACCTGGCCATCACATAATAGCTGCCACACACTGCCACCGGACCAAAGAAGAGAAAGACAAACAGATCTCCCATACCCAGGTAGCCATACGGGAGGGGCCCGCCGGTGTACCCGATGGCTGCTGCGATTGCAAACAGCCCAATCAGAACCACAGGCCAGCCTGAAATCCAGAGAAGGTAGCTGCCCAACACTGCTGCGCAGCCAAATACGATCCACATGGCGAGCAACACCTGGCGAGGCGAAGCCAGGCCTGCCGTGGTCACCCTGACCGGCCCCAGGCGTTCGCCAGCGTCCGCGCCGCGGTAATAATCGAAGACGTCATTTGCCAGGTTGGCGCCGATTTGCAGCAAGAGGGAAGCCAACAGCGTGGCGATCCCCGGCAACGGCTTGAAAACGCCATCAGAAAATGCCAACGCGGCGCCTAACACAACCGGAGCTGCGGCTGCCGGGAGCGTCTTGGGCCGCGCCGCCAGCCACCACAGGCGCCAGCCAGAGGGATTTTGTTCTTTGACGATCTGCACAGTGAAATCCTTGGTCGAAGGTGATCTGCGCCCAAGTATACCCAATTCATCGCCTGATTTGACGACATTGCCAACCGAGTTTGAACGAATCTTTGCTGCTTACCGGCAGGGTTGCACCACAGGCAACCGCATCAACGATTACTCATGGCGATGAGATCATCGAGCTTGTGCTAACAAGAGACGATATCCTGAATACTGTCTACCAGAAGTTCCAGGCAGCGACATCACCCCAGCCACCCTGGTATAATGCAGCCAATGAAATATGCCCGAATCTCTCAATACTGCACACACAGGTAATCTTGGTTATGAAAAAATTCCTCTCTTTACTGGTGGCACTCTTCGCCCTGACTTTTCTCCAAAATTCTGCCAGCGCAGCCGAGATATCGCCGGCTGCTGATGACGGGGTTCTGTGTTTACCCGGCATTTACCTGCTGGATGGCGCGGAATGTCTTCCGGCAGGGCCTGCCGCCTACCGCACCGAGATGGCCCAACAGGGGATTGTCCTGCCCCTGGCGCCCCTGCCGGCGCGTAAGCCGGACTTTGCTCTCACCCAGGTTTTTACCCGTTACGGACTGGTGCGCACACCGAACGCGCCGGTCTATGGCTCGGTTGAAGATGCCCTCAAGGGCAACAAGAAAAATGCCGTTCGCCGCATCGACTCTCCCTTCAGCTACATCTCCTACACCGAAGAGGCCGTCGTGGATGGCAAGCGTTTCTACATGATTGGCCCCGGCGAATGGATGACCGCTAACGATGTCTCGCGCATCGGTTCGGTGCCTCTCTTCCAGGGCCTGGTATTCTCGCGCACGCCAGAAAATGCCTTTGGCTGGGTGCTTTCTTACTTGAGCAATGGGCCAGTGATCACCAAGCGCACACCGGGTTATGAGAACCAGGATTACACCACTCATGTCCTGAGCAACCTGGAGGTTGTGCAGATTTACGGAGAGACCCGCATTGGCGAGGAAGACTGGTATCGCGTTGGACCTGACGAGTGGGTGCACCAGAACGTCATCGCCCGCGTGCTGCCCAACACCACCCCACCCCAGGGCGTCACAGGCGACCGATGGATCGAAGTCAATCTCTTCGAACAAACCATCGCTGTCTACGATAACCGCCAGCTCGTCTTCGCCACGCTGATCGCGAGCGGCCTCGAGCCCTTCTGGACCCGGCCCGGTCTTTTCCAAATCTATTCAAAAATCGATTCCACACCCATGCGCGGCTCCTTCGAAGCCGATCGCTCTGACGCCTACTACCTGGAAGATGTCCCCTGGACGATGTACTTCGACCAGGCGCGCGCTTTGCACGGCGCTTATTGGCGCGCCAACCTGGGCTTCCCACAGTCACACGGCTGTGTCAACCTGACCGTTGGCGATGCGCGCTGGCTGTTCGATTGGGCAGTCGAAGGCGATTGGGTGTATGTGTGGGATCCTTCCGGGAAAACGCCCGTAGATCCTGAACAATACACCGCCGGTGGCGCGTAGCGCATCGGAACTTCCCTTTCACCCTGGTTTAAATCAAGGCAGCCGCTCGCGGCGGCGTGCCTTGGCGATGATTGATATTAAGGGTGTGGTTTTAGAGCTTCTACACCGAGGAATACGGCCGTTTACACAGAGATCGGAGCGTCGCCAGGCTTCCAGTCGACGTTCGTCTTATCCGATTCGTCATACGGCGACTTGGCGAAGATCGCTTTCCACGGGACCTCGCCTTTGTTGATCAGGTAGTGCGGCGTGCGCGGGGGAACATGGCATAGGTCGCCTACGTGCAGCTCCAGTACGCCATCAGGCGTGTGCAACTCGACGCTGCCTTCCAGGGTGTAAAAATTTTCTTCGATCGCAGAGTGGTAGTGAGTTTGGAAGTCTTCTCCGGGCATCAAAACCACCAATCCGAAATCGGAGCGCGGCCCGCGCAGCAGGTACTTAGGGCCAGAGATATTGTTAAATCGGTATTTGACTTCGTTCTCGTTAATCTTGAACAATTTCATCATTGAGCTCCTATTCACCCGGAGCGCGCCACAGGGAGTGCGTGATGCCCTGGTCCGCCAGGGAGAGTTGCGGCGGGTACGCTGCCAGCCAGTGGGCGTAAAGGTCTTCGTAAACCGCCTGGTTCTTCACATCTGGCTCATAGACTTTTTCGCTTTTCACGAGCTCACTGGCGGCCGACTCGAAATCTTTGTACCAGCCAATGCCCACACCCGCGCACATCGCTCCGCCGAGCGCGGTAGCCTCTTTGACCACCCGGGTGTGCACAGGCACCTGCAACACGTCAGCCAGGATCTGGCACCACAGCGGGCCTTTGGATGCGCCGCTGGCAAAAATGACGTATTCAGGATACTCACCGGTCACCTGCTGGATGCGCAGAAGATTGGCGCGCGTGACCACAGCCGCATTTTCTTGCAACGCCCTGAACATCGCTGGTCGTGAGCAGGCTTGCGGATCGAGGCTCAGATTCAGGAAGGATGGCGCAGCGTGGCGCCAGTGGCTGTAATCCATGGCATCTGAGAAAATCGGCAGGATGCCATGCGAGCCAGCGGGGACGTCGCGAGCCATGTCTTCCAGCACGGCGTAGGGATCCTGTCCGCTTGCCAAAGCCTGGGCTTTGATGTCCGGGCAGATAGCATCGCGGAACCAGCGCACAGCCATCCCCGGGAAAAACACAATCGTTTCGGCTTGCCACAGACCAGGCACGGCGTGGAAGTCCATGCGGATGCGACCGGTCGGGTCAGATAGAGGACGATCTAAATTGACTTCCTGCTGCCAGAACGTGCCGCCAAATACCGCCGCTTGCCCAGCACGAACGGCGCCCACGCCGATTGTGCCGAGCTGTGCATCTCGACCTCCCATCACAATGGGCGTCCCAGCCCGCAAGCCGGTCTCGAGCGCTGCCTGGGGCGAGACTTCTCCGATCAGGTCGCCGCCCTCGTGTACTGGCGTGCTCAATATCTGGCTGCGGAAACCGCAGGCATGCGCCAACTCGAGGTCCAGCTTGCGGGTAGCCAGGTTGAACAGGCCAGCAGTACCTCCGTTGGAGGGATCGATCACCACGGGCGCGCCCAGGCGGTGCGATACCCAGTCGCTCAACATACCCACCTTCGCCGCTTGTTCGTAGATCTCAGGTGCATGGTCTTTGAGCCACAGGATGCGCGGCGCAGCACCCAGGGCAAAAGTTTGCCCTGTGCGCAAGTATAATCGGTGCTCTAAATCGGGATCTCGCTGGCGCAGCGCCTTCACCTGTTCGATAGCACGGGCATCAACGTTGGCGCAAGCCCACAGCTCGCGGTCATTGGCATCGTACAGCACAAAGCCCTCGCCCATGCTCGTGGCGCTGACTGCGGCCACGTGAGCATCCGGCACCTGACGCAGGACTTCGCGGATGCAATTAACAAGCAAGCGCCAGTTAGCTTCGCGGTCAAAGTTCATCGAGCCAGGCACACCAGGCTCAGCGGGATGTGTCCACTCACGGCCGGCAGCGGCGAGCTGCCTGCCCTGCTCATCAAACAGAACCGCCCGTCCGCTACCGGTGCCCGCATCCAAAGCCAGTAGATGTTTCATGGCGCTCCTTCACTTTTACCCCGGTTCGGGGATGGGCACTGGCTGAAGCCAATGCCCATCCCCACTGACCTTGGATATAGAGGGATTTAGAAATCGTAGTTGTCGATATTGTCGATGGTGAAGATCACACGCTCAGGCAGCAGGATGATGCCGTTATTCTCGGCTTCGTAGGTGTAGCCCTGCACGCTGTTGGGCGAAACCTCCACCGTACCGATACCCGGCACTTCGATTTTATCACCGACCTTGAAGGTCTTACCCATCACCAGCTCGTTCGCCATAAACACGGCAAGCTTACCCTGGATCACCACATCCCACAAACCAAACTGCTTCACCGTGCCGCTCTTGACATACTGGCGCATGACGTTTGGCGTTGAAAAGCCAACAATGATCACTTTGCCAGAAATGCCCAAATTTTCAGCCGCCTGTGCGGTGCCGGGCAGAGCGTTGGCATCGGGGCAAATGATCGCATCCAGATCTGGGTAGGTCTGGAAGATATCGGTAGGCACCTGAACGGCTTTTTGAGCGTCTTCACCCGAGAACTGCGTGGTGACGATTTCCCAGTTGGGATACTCCTCCGCGATGATTTTCTTGGCGACCTCTACCCACTGGTTCTGGTCGGTCACGGTGGGGCTGGAGTAGTGGAAAGCCACTTTCTTGGGACCTTCTTTGCCACCGTTGGGCATCTGGCTGGCAGCCATCTCCACCAGCATGCGTCCGAGCTGATCGGGTGTGCCCTGGTTGATGTAATACGAGCGGCATTCCGGGTTGACATCGGAGTCCCAGGTGAGCACCTTAACGCCTTTTTCCATAGCGCGCTTAAGCGATTCGCACAGGCCATCGGGCGAGAGAGACGAGATGGCAATGGCGTGGTAGCCCTGGTTGACGAAGTTGTTGATGTACTGGATCTGATCGCTTACACTGGGTTTCTGCGAGCCATCGTACTTCACGTTGATGCCCAGTTGCTTACCCATCTCCACCGCACCTTTACCGCCGGACTCGAAAAAGCCAACACCCGTGAGTTTGGGGATGAAGGCGATTTTAACGTCTTTGGGCTCAGGCACCTTTGCCGTATTGCTGGAAGCCCCACCTGAGCAGGCCGTCAACAACATGGCAGAGACGACGAGCAAGAAAAACAGACTGGTTGCAGAAGAACGAATGCCTTTCATTTCTAATCCTCCAATGTTTCAGTATCTTGTTTCATGCACAGGTAGGCTGTGCAGATGACCCAATTGATAGAGAGAACACCAGTTACCTATTGATCGGTGATACGCCTCCTTTCGATTCTTCGCTAGCGCGTAGCGCCTTGCGATTCACGCGCGTTTGATTGAGCGCAGCACTGCCCAGTTTGGATGCCACGATGATGACCAACATGCTCCCAATGACCACCTGCGATACATCATTCGTCACGCCTATTGCCAGAAGACCCTGCTTGAGAAATCCAACCACAAGGCTGGCAATCAGCGTGCCCGGGATGGTACCCGAGCCGCCCAGGTTGCTTGTGCCGCCCAATACTACCGCCGTGATGATCGGTAACAGCGCCTCACCACCCAGGTCGGAGCGAGCCGAAGTAAAGTAGGAGGTGAGCATCACGCCAGCCAACGCCGCACCAAACCCGCTAAGAGCATACGCGCCAATAATCACCCGCTGCACCGGTATGCCGCTGAAGCGGGCCGCTCGCAAATTCACGCCGATCAGGTACAGCGAGCGGCCAAAGCGCGTACGGGTCAGGGTTATGTGTAAGATCAACGCAAACGCCAGTACGATCAGCAGTGGATAGGGTACTATGCCGATCGAGCCGTGCGAGATGTTATTGAAGCTGGTGGGCAGGCCGGAAATGCCCTCGTAGCTTTCCGCCCCTTGCATCCCAGCAATTCCGGTTGCCAGACCGGAGTATAGGAACAAGGTGCCAAGCGTAATTACCAGTGGTTGGATATCGGAGTAAGCGACCAGCACGCCGTTGAACATGCCTGCCAGAACGCCAACCAACAACGCCAGCCCCATAGCCACGAATACATTGATACCAGACAGCCAGGACACGCCCAGCACCACCGACGACAGGCCCATCATCGAGGCGACTGAAATATCGATGCCGCCGGTGATCATCACCAGGGTGAGCGGCAACGCAGCCAGCATGATATGGGTGAAGTCATTGGTGGAATAAAACAGATTATCCAGGTTCAGGAACGAAGGCGTGATAGCGCCAAACAGCAGCACCTCAGCGATCAGCAAACCCACCAGCGCCGATTCCCAGTTTCGGAAAAGTTTGAGGATTTTCACAAGGCCTCCTTCGATGCCGCATCGATCGCCACTTGCACACTTCGGTGCAAGCGCATCTGGGCGCGTGCCCTTCGCTGGCGCTGGTCCAAAGCCACCCGGATGCGGTAGTCGACCCATAGCACCACCAGGAGAATTCCACCGGCTATAGCGTTGTTCCAGAATGCGGGCACCTTCAGGTAAATCAAGACGCTGTCTATAACAGTCAAGAATACGCCGCCCACCAACGCAGAGAAGGGCGTACCGACGCCGCCGGCCAGGTTGATTCCACCCAAAACACCGGCAGCGATGGCGCGCATCTCCAGGCCATCACCGGTGGACATGGGTACAAAACCGATCTGGGCGACAAAGATCACCGAAGCCAGCCCGGCAAATAACCCAGCCAGGCTATAGGCGGTGAAGTGCGTCAGACGCACCGGAATGCCCATCAAGTAGGCGCCATTTTCATTGTCTCCAACCGCATAAAAATAGCGCGCCGTGCGCACTTGCTTCAACAAAATATAGACCATCACCGTCAGCGCAAGCGTGAACCAGGCAAACATTGAAACACCCAGCAACTTTGCGCCTGCCATAGACTTAATCGACTGCGGGATGGTTTCAATCCATGAACCCTCGGTGATAATCAGCATGAGGCCGCGGAAAGCGCCCAAAGAGCCGAGCGTCATGATAATTGGCGGCACTCGCAGAAAGGTCACGCCTGCGCCATTGATCATCCCAGCCAATAATCCGGTGAGAAGCGCCAGCAGGATCGCCAGCGGCAACGATACACCCGCGTTCAGCGCGGTCCCTAAAATCACTGCGCTAATACCGGTGATAGCACCCACCGAGACATCGATGCCGCGCGTCAAGATGACAAACATCTCACCAATAGCAATCAGGATGAGTATCAGGCTGCTATCGAGCATGTTTTTCAGCGAGGCTGGTTGCAAAAAAGCAGGATTGATCGCCCCGATGACCGCCATCATCCCAAGCAAGATGAACAATACCAACAATTCACGGTTACGTAGAATACGATTCCAGTTCATACACCACTCCGCACACCAAACGCTGAGGCTGTAATCCGTTCGATCTGGCATTGGGCGCGCGGCAGCTCTTCTACGATCTGACCGTGATACATCACCAACACGCGATCGCTGAGCTGGATGACCTCTTCCAGGTCAGAGGAGATCAGCAGAATGCCCACCCCTTGTTCGGTTAGCTTACGGATCAGGTGATAGACATCCTGCCGTGCTTTGGCGTCAACGCCGCGCGTGGGCTCATCTAAAATCACAACCTTAGGGTCGCCTGCCAGGCACTTGGAGAGCACTACTTTTTGTTGGTTGCCGCCGGAGAGCGTACGGGCTTGCTGCGATAGGCTGTTGATTTTGATACGCAACTGGTCAACAAAGCGGGCGCCTATCCTGGCTTCTTCGCTCTGAGAAAGTAGAACCTTCCCTAGCCGGGGCAGGATGGAAGCAGTGGTGGTGTACAGGTTGGGCAGCTCCAGGAAAATCCCGTGAGCATGGCGGTCTTCAGGAAGGTACACCAGCCCCAGCTCAGCACAGCGCCGTGGGCTGCGGCGATCAGCAACCTGACCTGCGATCATCACCGTACCACGCGCCGCGTGCTCCAAACCCAGAATGGCATGCGCTAGCTCAGTGCGGCCCGCTCCAACCACACCAGCCAACCCCACGACTTCTCCAGCCCTCACACTCAGGTTCAGGTTTTGAAAGGCGTCTCCGCTCAGGCCTGAAATCTCCAGCACCACCTCACCAAAAATCGCCGAGGGATGCTCATGCCCAGTTTCGCCGTTGTTGCTGCTCGTTTCGGGCAGCATGGCGCGAATCAGATCGCGTGAGGTGAGCGTGCTGGTAGGTGCAGACAACACCAGGTTACCGTCGCGCAAGACGCTGATCCTCTCGGAAAGCGTCAAAATCTCGTTCAGACGGTGAGAGATAAAGAATATGCCAATGCCCTTCTCAGCCAGCTTGCGGATAATCGCGAACAACGAATCAACTTCGCGGAAAGTCAAGGTAGAGGTGGGCTCGTCAAAGATCAAGACCCTTGCATTGCGCAGCAACCCGCGGATGATCTCCAAAAGTTGCTGGTTAGCGATGCTCAGCATACCAGCTTCAGCGCTTAAGTCGCCTTCAAAGCCCAGATCACGCGCCAGCTCGACAATTCGCGAGCGCGCCTCTTGCTGCTGCAAGCCTGCACCCAGCAGAATGTTTTCTTCGACCGTCAGATGAGGGAATATCTGAGGTTCCTGGGGCACCAGGTAAATTCCCATGGCATGCGCATCCGATGGCCCATGGATGGCGATTGGCGAGCCGTTCATTTCGACTGAGCCAGCTTCAGCAGTGTAAACGCCGGACAGAATCTTCATCAATGTGGATTTGCCGGACCCATTGCCCCCCAGCAGGGCATGGATCTCACCGGGCAGCAAATTCAGGTTCACACCGCGCAACACAGGCACACCGTCAAAGACCTTCCAGATGCCGCGCATGGCGATCAAGGGGGGCGGCGTGGCTTGAGTCTTAATCTCAGAAGAAGACACCTGAGTGAGGCCGGTGGTGTGCAGCGCCAGGACGGCTCGGGCCGCCGCTTCATCGGTCACCAGCACATTGACATAACCCTTCCTTAATGCAGCCAATATCGATCGGGCTTTCTCAGCGCCGCCAGCCACCCCCATCACGGTAGGTATACGTGACAACGTGTCCAGGGTAATACCGATGACTCGTCGATTGATGGGCAGGTCAAGCCACTCACCCTGAGCATTGTAGTGCTGTGCACAGATATCCCCAACTGCGCCGGACAGGCGGATCTGCTCAGCTTCTGCTGGCGATACGTAACCGGTGCGGAGCAGGCTGTACAGTTCCGGGTGTGTTGAGCCGATGCCCACCAGGGCGATGCTGAGTTTGGAGGCTCGCGCCAGGGTATCGCGGATGGTGCGCTCCTGCAGCAGGGCGTTGCGCCCGGTTTCCGATTCAACAATCAAGGGAGCGTGCAAAAAGCGCACGCCGCAGTTCAAGCGGTTAGCCAACAGGCGGGCCAAGATTGGGCCATCCGTGGCTACCGGTTCATTGCCAGTAGCGCCGATGAGTTGCACCACTTCCACGTCGGGCAGGTTCATCGGTGGCATTGCCATGATCATCTGGTACAAAGCGCTGCCCCATGAGATGCCGATGCTGTCCTGCGCGCCCAGCACCTCAGAGAGGTAATCCGCTGCCAGATGCCCGATTCCTTCGAGCATTTGCTCAGAGGAGGTCGCCTCAGCAGATAGCACGCGCACTTGTTTGAGGTGAAAAGTCTCCTTGAGCTCCGCTTCCAACTCGGGGTTGGTCTGCCAGGGACGGTTAATCGTTACCTGGACCACGCCCATTGACCGGGCGCGCTCAAGAAGCTGTTTCACTTCTGCCTCGGAGAGGCCGCGCTGCGACGCAATGTCTTGTACGGAGTTGGCGCGATGATAATAATCCGAAGCAATCTCCGCCAGAAAAGCTCGTTGATCATGGTTTTCCGCCATTACAACTCCTCACTCAGGCGCGGCAGGCTTAACCCGGGCTTAATGAACCGAGCTAATGGCCACATCCTCAGCCGTAGCGACGTAGAGCTCTTCGCGGCGAGTGCTGTCGTTTTGCAACCCTTCAACCAGCTCTAAGGCCTGGTCAACCGAAGCCTTTTCATGGACGATGGCGCGCACTCCCTGGAGAATCGCGGCAGGGTAGTCTGATTGCCAGATATTGCGACCCATATCAACACCAATCGCACCGGCCTGGATCGAACGATAGGTCAGCTCCAATACATCGCGATAGGTGGCTAACTTGGGTCCACCCGCGACCACAATGGGCACAGGCGTCTTTGCCACCACCTCTTCAAATCCATCACAGTAATAGGTCTTCACGATATCTGCGCCAAATTCGGCGGCGATACGCGAGGCCAGCGCCAAATAGCGCTTCTCGACCTTTTCTTTCATCTTCTTACCTACTGCAGTCACCCCCAACACCGGAAGATTGTACTGAGCAGCATCATTGATGGCAGTCGAAAGGTTTAGCAAAGTCTGGTGCTGATGCTCGGCGCCGATGTAAATGGATACCGCTATTGCTGAGGCGTTCAAACGGATCGCTTCAGCCGCTGTCAGGATCAAGGATTCGTTGTCGATGTCGGGATCCAGCACGGTATTGCCGCCCGAAGCACGCAGCACCCATCCCACCCCACCAAGCGTGGCCGGTACAGAGGTGGTCAGGATCCCTGGCGAAAGCATGAGTGAGTCGATATACGGCAGCAGCGGCCGGATTGCCCGAGCGGGGATTTCCATGCCGTGCGTTGGACCCATGAAATACCCATGGTCAATCGCTAGCATAACCGTATGCCCGTCTGATTTGATGATTTGATGAAGTCGATTTTGTTTACCCCAGCTCATTATTGCCATATGCAATCCTTCCATTGATTGACACAATTTGCAATCTGCACATTTGTGAGTTATACATCACATATGTGATCATTTTAGCATACCATTTCACGAATGTCAAGAATTTATTCACATAATTGAAATTTAATTCACATATGTGATATAATAGTTCGTGTCAGAACATGATATGCTTAAACTTATACGGGTTTCAAAACATAGATGCTCTGGAAAGAGGGGTTTATGGCGAACGAAAGTTCTCGCTTAGATCACCTGGCCTACGTTGCTTCGTTGTATTACGAGCAGGACAAGAACCAACAAGAGATTGCCGATGAACTGGGCATCACTCGCTCGGCTGTATCGCGCTTGCTTACTGAAGCGCGCGCTCGCGGTGTGGTTGAAATCATCGTGCACATGCAATGGCGTACCTCCACAGAGCTTGAAAATGAAATCAAGGAGCGCTTTGGATTGCGAGCAGCGCGCGTGTTGATTCGAGAACAAAAATCGCACGAGATGATGCTACGCGGTCTGGGGGAGCTGGGCGCCGATTTCTTCACCAGCGTGTTGAAACCCAACGATATTGTTGGCATATCTTGGGGTACCGCCCTGCACCAAATGGTCAATAGTCTGTCTCCGGGCAAGCACCATGCCGCTGAAGTTGTGCAATTGATTGGGGGCACAGGCACCGAGCAAGCCTCAGCAGATGGTCCACTCCTGGCGCCATTGCTGGCCAATAGTCTGGGATGCATCTGCCGCTACCTGCACGCGCCGCTCATCGTAGAAAACGAAGCCACGGTCCAGGCCTTGATGAGCGAGCGTATGATCCGCGAGACGCTGGAGCACGGCCAGCAAGCCAACATCGCTTTGGTGGGCATTGGCTCTACCGCCTCAGATCTATACAACCCTTTGCGCCTGGGATATGTCAAGCCAGATGAGCTGCATGAATTGCAGAAGGCTGGGGCTGTAGGATTAGTATGCTCGCGTCATTACGACATCTACGGACGCCTGGTGAATATTCCAATCAACCAGCGCGTAGTTGGCATCAGCCTGGCAGATTTATCACTCATTCCTTACGTGATCGGTATTGCCGGCGGCGTGCGCAAGGCTGAAGCCATCTTGGGGGCCCTGAGAGGTCATTACATCAATGTGCTGATCACAGACGATACAGCCGCCCGCCGCTTGCTTGAGATGGCGCAATTGCGCTAATCCAATCGGCTGATAAAAGTCGCATGGGCTCCTTATTTGATCCTAGCTGTCATTGCGAGATGTTTCCATGACGCTGGAAGCGTCATCTGGTCTGGGAATGACAGATATGTCATGAGTAGACCAGCGTATTGTGCTGGTCGTGGCAATCTCCTATCAGGTCGTTTTACGTGGCCCACATCGTGCGAGCAGCTTTTTATAGCTCATAGTCCGTGGCTCTATTGATAGCCAAATATTTTTGCTGTTTTCCAATCTACAATCAGAACCAGACCTTCTCTTCGACTGGGCAGGTGATTTGTTTGCGCCCCCTCCAGGGCTATGGTAGACTTTAACCTGTGATGGCTCTCACCACGGGAGACCCGGCGCTGCGGTGAGGAACATTTCATTCCCTGGAGGATCCTATGCTCACCCTGGTTGAGAAACTGCTGTTTATCCTGGCGGTGATAGCCTCCGGTTATTTCACCTATCAGGCTGCGAACCGAATAATTAAAACCATTGCCCGCGGTCAGGGAAAGCCTGATTGGGGACTGGCTGGCAAACGGCTGGTGCAGGTTGGCGTGAAAACGCTCACCTTCCAGCCCGTTTTTCGTTTTCGATTTTGGGTCAGCCTGTTTCATGGTTTGGTCGGCTGGGGCTTCATTTACTATTTACTGGTAAACCTGGTGGATACCCTCGCCGGATTTATTCCGGGCTTTCACATCCCGGGCGCGATCGGCAATATTTACCGTTTGCTGGCAGATTTGCTTAGCGTGGGTGTCCTGGCGGGCATGTTAGCGCTGATCGTCCGCCGCTTTGTTTTTCGGGATCCCAATCTATCTGCCCGGCAGGATGTGCTTGTTCAGCCAGCAGCCCGCGCCGGCATCCGCCGCGATTCTGCCATCGTTGGCAGCTTCATTCTCTTCCATGTTGGTTCGCGCTTCCTGGGAGAATCCTTCAAGCTGGCGAGCGCCTCGAGCGATGCCTGGCAACCCTTTGGCTCTTTGGTCGCCGTGCTGTGGACTAATTGGAGTTCCCAGGCGCTGACGCTTGCCGAGCATCTCGCTTTTTGGGGCGCTTTGGGCACCATCCTGGGCTTCCTGCCCTATTTCCTGTACTCGAAACACCTGCACCTGTTCTTTGCACCGATCAACTTCTTGCTCAAACCAGAAAGGCGTTCGATCGGCGAACTGAGCCGCTTGAATTTCGACGACGAGAGCATCGAACAGTTCGGAGCTACCCGCCTGGAAGATTTGGGCTGGGAGCAAATCATGGATGCCTACGCCTGCATCATGTGCTACCGCTGCCAGCAAGTCTGCCCGGCATACAATACCGGCAAGGTGCTCTCTCCGGCTGCACTGGAGATCAACAAACGCTACTTCTTGAACCAAGAAGGTGCTCGGCTGGCGAGCGGCGAGCAGAGCAGCCAAACGCTGCTAGAGTTTGCCATCACCAAGGAAGCTGTTTGGGCGTGCACCGCCTGCGGGGCATGCGTGGATATCTGTCCAGTGGGCAATGAGCCAATGCGCGACATCCTGGATATTCGTCGCGCCCTGGTCCTGATGGAAAATGATTTCCCCGACCAATTGCAGACAGCCTTTCGCGGCATGGAACGCACCCTGAATCCCTGGAACGTTCCACCCACTGAGCGCATGAAATGGGCTGAAGGCCTGCAAGTGCCCACCCTGGACGAAAATCCAGAGCCAGATCTGCTGTGGTGGGTAGGTTGCGCGCCTGCCACTGACGCTCGCGCCCAAAAGATCGCCCGGGCGTTTGCCCAGATCCTGAAAGCTGCCGACGTCAATTACGCCGTGTTGGGGCAGATGGAGCAATGCACGGGCGACTCGGCCCGCCGGGCAGGAAATGAATTCTTGTTCAACGAAATGGCGGCAGCTAACGTGGAAATGCTCAACGAAGTGGCTCCGAAACGCATTGTCACTACCTGCCCGCACTGCCTGCACACGCTGGCCAACGAATATCCCGCATTTGGCGGCAATTACCAGGTGATCCACCACACCCAGCTTATCAACGAGTTGGTGGCCTCCGGAAAATTGAAACTCAAGCAAGACGGGCTGGGCGAGGTCACTCTGCACGATCCCTGTTACCTGGGGCGTCACAATCAAATCGTGGATGCGCCGCGCCAGGCGCTGCAAGCCGCGGGCGTGAAACTGGTTGAAATGCCGCGCAATGGATTGAAATCCTTCTGCTGTGGCGCCGGCGGCGCCCAGATGTGGAAAGAAGAAGAACATGGCAACCAGCGCGTCAGCGCCAACCGCTATCACGAAGCGCTCTCCACCGGAGCGGCCAAGCTGGCAGTGGCGTGCCCATTCTGCATGGTAATGCTCAACGACGCCAACAAGGATGCCGGCGAAAAGATGCAGGTGCTGGATATCGCCGAAATCGTCCAAAAAGCAATCGAAAGCTGAGTGGGCTGAGAGGCGTTCTCTTCCACAGTATTGCCTGGGTGAATCGGGGCCGGTTATTCAAAGTGCCACAATATCTCTACCAAAAAGGGCGATATAATCTGTTACAGGATGATGGCAGCTCACCCTTAAGCTGGCTTTAAGAGGAGATACTTTTTGAATGTCTGAACTGGGGCTCGCGACAGCAGATCTGCACTCCGGCGAGCTTTCTCTCAGCAGGGAGGAAATCCTGCAGGATTATCGCGTGGCGTACCGGAGTCGCCAGGCAAGCCTGATGGGCCGCCGAGAGGTGATGAGCGGCAAAGCTAAGTTTGGCATCTTTGGCGACGGCAAGGAAATTCCCCAACTGGCAATGGCGCGCGTTTTCCAGCCAGGAGATTTTCGCGCCGGATATTACCGCGATCAAACCCTGATGCTGGCGCTTGGCGAGCTGAGCCTGACGGCTTTCTTCGCCCAGTTATACGCTCACGCCGATGTCGAGGCAGAGCCCGCCACCGCTGGGCGAGCCATGAACGCCCACTTTGCCACGCGCTCCCTCAATCCAGACGGCTCCTGGCGAGACCTGACCCAAATCCACAACTCTTCGGCAGATGTTTCACCAACCGGCTCACAAATGCCCCGCCTTGTCGGTTTGGGGTATGCTTCGCGCCTGTTCCGACAGGTGGAAGCCCTCCGATCATATTCCGAACTGTCCAACAATGGAAATGAGATCGCCTTTGGAACAATTGGCAATGCCTCCACTGCAGAAGGTATGTTCTGGGAAGCGGTCAACGCTATCGGGGTGCTCAAAGCACCCGTGATTTTATCGATTTACGACGACGGTTACGGAATCTCCGTCACCAATGAGCACCAAATGGTCAAACAAGATATCCTGCAACTGCTGAGCGGCTTCCAGCGCCATCCAGACTCCAACGATGGATATGACCTGTACCAGGTGCGTGGCTGGGATTACCCTGCTTTATTGCAGGTATATCAATCTGCTGCTAGCAGAGCGCGCAAGGAACACATCCCGGCGATCATCCACATCATCGAACTCACCCAACCACAAGGACATTCGACATCCGGCAGCCATGAGCGTTACAAGTCCAAAGAGCGCCTGGCATGGGAGGAAGAATTCGATGGCCTGGCGAAAATGCGCCAGTGGATGGTAGATCAAGGCATCGCGAGCCGCGAAACCCTTGAAAAGCTCGAACAGGAAGACCGTAAGCTGGTGGATGAAGCGCGCCGGGCTGCCTGGCAGGCTTACATCATGCCTATTCAACGCGAGCGCAAACAAGCTCTAGAGCTGATGGATCGCCTGGTTTTATCCTCCAGCCGAAAGGCTGAGCTGGAAAAAATCAAGACTGATCTCAAAAATGCGGCCATGCCGCTGCGTCGCGATGTCTCTTCAGCGCTGGCAAAGGCGTTGAGCCTGACGCGTTTTGAAAATTCGCCGGAAAAACAGGCCCTCATTCGTTGGAGGAAAACCTTTGAGGAAGCCCAGGAAGACCGCTACAGTTCCCATCTGTACAACCCCACAGAGCGATCTGCCCTCAAAGCGACCGAGATACCGGCTGTGTATGCCGAGCAGCCGCCGCTGATCTACGGTTTTGAAGTGTTGAACGCTTGCTTCGACGCTGCCTTGCAGCGCGATCCCCGTGTGATTGCCTTCGGTGAAGATGTCGGGCGACTGGGCGACGTGAACCAGGGCTTCCGTGGATTGCAGGAAAAGTACGGCGAGCTGCGCGTTTCAGATACTGGCATCCGCGAAGCCACGATCCTGGGACAGGCGATCGGCATGGCGATGCGCGGCCTGCGCCCAATTGCCGAGATCCAGTACCTGGATTATGTGCTGTACGCCCTGCAGATCATGTCCGACGACCTGGCCACTTTACACTGGCGTACCAAAGGCGGCCAGGCAGCGCCGGTGATCGTCCGCACCCGCGGCCACCGCCTGGAAGGGATCTGGCACTCGGGCTCTCTGATGGCAGGCATTATTCACCTGGTGCGCGGTATGCACGTGCTGGTGCCCCGCAACATGACCCAGGCCGCCGGTTTTTACAATACCCTGCTCAAATCCGACGACCCCGCCATCGTCGTGGAAGTGCTGAACGGTTATCGGCTGCGGGAGTACTTACCAGAAAACATTGGCGAGTTCAGCCTGCCCCTGGGGGTGCCACACATCTTGCGCCCCGGAAGTGATCTCACCATCGTCACCTATGGCGCCTGCTGCCGCATTACCCTGGAGGCGGCCGAACAACTGGCAGAAGTTGGTATTCAAGCTGAGGTGATCGATGTGCAATCCCTTCTGCCATTCGATGTGCGCGGCATGATCCTTGAATCGCTCAAGAAAACCAGCCGCATCCTGTTTGTCGATGAAGATGTTCCCGGCGGAACAACCGCTTACATGCTCCAAAAGGTAATCGAGGAGCAAGGCGGCTACTACTGGCTCGACTCGCCGCCGCGCACCCTGCCCGGCAAGCCACACCGCCCCGCTTATGGATCGGATGGCGATTATTGGTCTAAACCCAACGCCCAAACGATCTTCAAGACCGCCTACGAAATGATGCACGAGACCGACCCCGCTGCGTATCCTGCATTCGACCAGGAGGCAACATGACCGTGGAAGTGACCATGCCCCAATTGGGGGAATCGGTTGTTGAAGGAACGATCACGCGCTGGTTGAAAAAAACAGGTGAGTACGTTGAAGAATACGAAGCGCTGTTGGAAATCAACACCGACAAGGTGGATACCGAAATTCCCAGCCCGTCATCCGGGATTTTGACCGCGATCCTGGCGCCGGAAGGCGCCACGGTGCAAGTGGGAGCCGCCCTGGCGCGCATCGACCCCTCGCTGGGGACGGCAGGCGCGCCGCAGGAGTCCAGCCAGCCAAGCACAGCCGCCCCAGTAACCAGCCCTGGAGACGCGCCGGGCGCATCCGCCAGCCCGCCTGCAGAGAGCAAACCCAGCCTCGAAAAATCCGCTGGCAGAGATCATCTCCTGGGTTTTATCTCACCGGTGGTAGCCCGAATTGCCAACGAGTTTGGCGTAGATTTACGGAAGGTGAGCGGCACGGGTCAAAGCGGGCGCATCACGAAAAAAGATGTGCTGGCCTACATCCAGAACCAGCCTTCGCTGTCGGCTGCGCCGCAGGAACAACCGCAAGAGAAAGGCGCCCCTCCCGCCGCAGCACCAGCGCCGCAAGCTGTTGCGCCCGCCCCAGCTCCGCTGCCCGATGAACTGCTGCCGCTGAACGCGATCCGCCGCGCCATCGCCGAGCACATGGTCATGTCCAGGCGGACCTCGCCGCATGTCTCAACCATCATGGAAGTGGACCTGAGCCGCGTGATCGCCCATCGCAGCGCATGGAAGGCGGAGTATGCCCGCGATGGCGTAAATCTCACCTATACCGCCTATTTTGCCGCCGCGGCTGCGGTGGCCCTGAGAGCTTACCCGATCGTCAACTCTTCCTGGAGCGAGGAAGGCATCCTGCTTCACCGCGCCATTAACCTTGGCATTGCGACTTCACTGGGTGAGGCAGGCTTGATCGTGCCAGTCATCAAAAACGCTGATGGGCTCTCGTTGCTGGGCCTGGCGCGGGCGATCAACGATCTTGCCAGCCGGGCTCGCTTGCGCAAACTGCAACCCGACGAAGTGCGGGATGGCACGTTTACCATCACCAACCACGGTGTGACTGGCTCGCTCTTCGCCATGCCCATTATCAATCAACCGCAATGCGCTATCCTGGGGGTCGGCGCCATCCAAAAACGCGTCGTGGTGATCAGCGATGCAGCCCACGGTGATACAATAGCCATCCGCCCCATGGCCTACCTGTCCTTGACTTTCGACCATCGCATCCTGGATGGCGCTGTGGCTGATCACTTCCTGGGCAAGATGGTAGAATCTCTGCAAAATTGGGAAACAGGCGCTCGCTGAGCGTTCTTCATGTTAAATCAAAGGAGCAATTCATGAGCGATTACGAGGTCATCGTTGTGGGCGCCGGGCCAGCCGGGTACGTCTGCGCCATAAAAGCAGCTCAACTCGGTTTGAAAACCGCCATCGTAGAAAAGCAGTTCTTGGGGGGTGTGTGCTTAAATGTGGGCTGCATTCCGTCAAAATCTCTGCTCAAAAATGCTGAAATCGCGCACCTGCTGCGCGAGCGCGCCAAGGAATTTGGTATCTCGTTCGAGAACCTGACCCTGGATTTCAGCGTCGCGGTAAAGCGCAGCCGACAAGTCTCTGGACGCCTGACCAAGGGGGTCGGCTTCCTAATGAAGAAGCACAAAATCGATGTCTACATGGGCGTTGCCCGGCTCACCGCCAAAGATACCCTGCAGGTAACCGATGAAAAAGGCGCGGTGACGCACCTCAAAGGTAAGAACATTGTCATCGCTACCGGCGCCCAGGCTGCTGTTCCTGGCGCCTGGAAAGTAGATGGCGAGAAAGTGGTCACCTATTGGGAAGCCATCCTGCAGGAGAAGCTGCCCAAATCCGTGATTGTCATTGGCTCCGGCGCCATCGGAGTCGAATTTTCGACCGTGTGGCATTCCTATGGAACAGAAGTCACCATCGTTGAAATGTTGCCTCACCTGGTGCCGCTCGAGGACGAGGAAGTATCCACCGAGCTGGAGAAAGCCTTCAAGAAACGCGGTATTCAATTCTTGACCAATCACCGCGTTGAAGCGGTGGAAGCAACTCCAAACGGCGTTCGCGTGAAAGTCTCGTCTCAAGAAGGCGAAAAAACCCTTGAGGCCGAACAGGCGCTAATTGCTATTGGCTTCCGCCCCAACAGCCGCGACCTGGGCCTGGAGGAGATTGGCGTAAAAATTAGCGAGCGCGGTTTTGTCGAAATTGACGAGCGTATGGCGACCAATGTGCCCGGTATTTGGGCGATTGGCGATGTCACGGGCAAGTTGATGCTGGCGCATGTCGGCTCAGCCATGGGCATCGTCTGCGCGGAAAATATCGCTGGCGCAGATACGGTGACGTTGAATTACGAAATGATGCCGCGCGCCACCTATTGCCAACCGCAGATCGCCTCCTTTGGGCTCACCGAAGCGCAGGCCAAAGCGCGTGGATACGAGGTCAAGGTGGGACGCTTCCCCTTCCAGGCAAATGGCAAGGCGCTGGGACTGGGAGAGTCCACGGGTTGGGTCAAGATCATCACCGACGCCCGCTACGGGGAAATTCTGGGGGCGCATCTGATCGGACCTGAAGTGACCGAGCTGTTGCCCGAGCTCACCATTGCCCAGATGATGGAGCTGACGACAGCAGAAATTGCCCGCAATGTTCACGCCCATCCAACGCTCAGCGAGGTGCTCATGGAAGCGGCTCATGCCGCCGAGGGCGAGGCCATTCACATCTGATCTATTTGCTCACGCCGAGGATGGCAAACCGGTCCACGCCGGTTTGCCATCCTCGGCTTTCCGACCTCCCACAACGAGATTTCAAAATATATCTGCGGGGACAATTTCAGTTGCAATTTGGATAATATATGGTATAATTTTATTATTATTATCGGCTGCCCAGTTCATTGCACAATCCGTGTGAGGTATGGACTACACCATCGAATCAAACTCTCGTCGAGCAGCGAAAAACAAGGGGCAAGATAACGATAATACTCGAAAACCCCTCGCCCGATTATTCGAAATCGGACATCGCCGGGGATATATCACTCTGGAAGATGTGATTGCTCAATTTCCTGAGGCAGAGAACGATCTCGGCCAGCTCGAATATCTGCTGGACGCCTTGATTAACGCCAATATTCGCATCGTTGAAATCTCTGAACTGCAGGACTCAGACGACACCGGTCTGGAGGATGAGCCGACCAGGCACTCAGCGCGCTATGCCAGCGATCGGGACTACCTCGAAGGTATCGATTCAAACGACACCATCGGCCTGTATATCAAAGAGGCAGTGCAAGTCCCCTTGCTGACAGCCGAAGAAGAGATGGAGCTTTCCCAACGCATCGAGAGCGGACGATTGGCGCGTGAGGAGCTGGCGCGCGGGAATGTCAGCTCGCACCGCAAAGAGGAGCTCTACCGCCTGGTGCAGAGCGGTTGGCGGGCGCGCGAACATCTCATCATTGCCAATGCCCGGTTGGTGATCAGCATCGCGAAAAAATACATGGGGCGCGGCGTTCCTTTCCTGGATCTCATTCAAGAGGGTAATATTGGATTGATGCGCGCCGCGAAAAAATTCGAGTACCAACGCGGCCTGAAATTCAGCACGTATGCCACCTGGTGGATCCGCCAGGCGGTGACGCGCGCTATTGCTGATCAAAGCCGCACCATCCGCATCCCCGTTCACATGGGCGACCAGATCAGCCGCATGTTGCGCATGCAGCATCGCTTGAACCAAACCCTGGGGCGTGAGCCCACCCCGGAGGAGCTGGCCGATAAGTTGGATGTGCCGCTGAAGAAAGTTGAACAGCTTCTGCAGGTTACCCGCCAAACGGTCTCCTTGCAAGCCCCTGTAGGCGACGAAGAGAACGATGTCCTGGCAGACTTTATCGAAGACCAGGATACACCAGACCCCGACGAAACAGCAGCCTTTAACCTGTTGCGCGAGCAATTAACCGAGGCGCTCGAACAGCTTCCACCCCGCGAAGCGCGCATTCTACAGCTTCGCTATGGGCTGCTGGATGGGCGAGTCCACACTCTCAATGAGGTTGGACAAAAGATGGGTGTTACCCGTGAGCGGGTGCGACAAATCGAGGCCCAGGCGCTTCGCCGACTGCGTACACCACGCTTAAAACGCGTCTTGCGTTATCACCAGGATTAACGCATTCCAGTGGGGAGATAGGTTAAATTTCCTTCAAGATAGCTCCCGGCAACGCAAACGCCTGGGCGAAGTTGGGCTGCATCTGCTGATCCGCGATCGGCAATATGACCTTTGGGGGAGTGCATCCTTGCAAGTCTGTTAAATCCACAACCTTTTGCGAATGATAAAATCAAACAAATCTTTTCTCTGTCAGAGACGTCCTTTTGGCAGGAATATTGCGGTTGGTGCACCACTGCCTAAACCGCATCAATTCGAAACAGGAAAGAGAACCGTGGGACACAATACGAGTAAATTGCTAAAAGAAGCGGAACGGCTCTACCAACGAGGGGAAAAACGCAAGGGAGCCGAGTTGGTCGAGAGTATCTTGATGAAAGACTTCAACGACCCCGGCGCCTGGGCGCTGCTCCACCGCCAATATGGGAATGGGAAGCCGCTGCCCGTCTTCCAACGTGAATTTACGCAAACGTATTATCCAGATAAATTGGTCCTCTTGAACAGCGATGATCAGCCCACCAACGGAAATCATGGCAGACGTGGTTTTTTAGGCCGGTTATTAGGCGCATCTTCGTCCGAGCCAGCCTCCACCTCTGCGAATAGCGGTCCAGCGCCTGATGTAGAGGTTGCTCTGCCTGCGCAATACAGCGATTCTGCGCCGAAGCAGGCAACACCACTGCCTAGCAGCCCCACTGCCCAATTAGGTGTGTTCGCCCAGGCCGAAAATACCAGATTCTCGCTTCCCACACAACCAGCCCAGTCAGCTAACAAGCCTGAAACGCCCGCTCCTTCTACCAATAACAATATCATCCGTGTAATGGTCGTGGATGATATCGCCATGACCCGTGAAAATATCATTCGGTCCCTGGCGTTTGAAAAACAGATCGAAGTCATTGGCAGCGCTGAGAATGGGCGGCAGGCGGTCGAAATTGTGGGCCGCCTGCAACCCGATGTGATCCTCATGGATATCAATATGCCTGGCATGGATGGCATCACGGCAACGCGCGAGGTGACCCAAATCGTGCCATACACACAGGTGGTCATCTTGACAGTCCAGGATGACCCCGATTACCTGCGCAAGGCAATGATGGCTGGCGCCCGCGACTTCTTATCCAAGCCACCCACCATTGACGAGTTGATCGGCGCTGTGCTACGCGCTGGAGAAATTGCCCACCGCGGGCGCGCCAGGATACCAGCAAGAACTTCGGTTGACAAATCCAATGGAAACGGAGCAGCGACAGCGATCTCTGGTAAACCGAGGGGCAAAATTATTACCGTTTACAGCCCCAAGGGTGGAGCAGGCTGCAGCGTGGTGGCCTCCAACCTGGCCGCCTGCTTGCACACTCCAGACACACGCGTGGCTTTGATCGATGGCAGCCTCCAATTCGGCGACTTGTTGGTGCTGTTCAATGAACAAAGCAAGAATAGCGTGTTGGACCTGGCGCCTCGCGCTCACGAGTTGGACGCTGAAATTGTCGATGACGTGATGGTGACGCACAAATCCGGCATCCGTATCCTGGCAGCCACCGAACCTGAAATGGCTGAGCAGGTAGCCGGCGAACAATTCGCCGCGCTGCTGGAGTTCTTCCGCAGCATGTTCGCCTACACCATTGTCGA
Source organism: Chloroflexota bacterium (assembly GCA_029265355.1). Classification (GTDB taxonomy): domain Bacteria; phylum Chloroflexota; class Anaerolineae; order Anaerolineales; family UBA4823; genus JAJUJL01. Next base: position 397,445 of record JAJUJL010000001.1, read on the forward strand.
CACCACCTCCCGCCTTTCGGATGTCACAATCGCTGCCCTGGACTCTAGCGATGCCATCGTGCTGCTCACCACCCAGGATATCCACGCCATTGCCAGTGTGCGGAAATTTCTCGACCTGGTACCCTTGCTGAAGCTAGACCGGCGGCGCATTCTCACCGTTATGAATCAGTACAATGCGCGCGTTAAAATCGACCCTATCAAAGTGGGGCAGACGCTGCAAAATGAGATCGTGGCAGTTCTCCCTGATGATGCTCGCGTCGTCGTTCCATCCATCAACCGCGGCCTTCCATTCATGTTGCAAGGCGATGGGCGAACGGGTGAAATTGGAAAATCCATGCTCAAATTGACCGAGTCTGTCCGGCAACTTTGCATGGAATCCGCCCCGCTGCCGGTTTCCGCTTAGGCGTCAACGCAGCAGACGGCGGTAGAACTCCTCCGCCTGAGCCATCACGCGCCCGTATTCGGCCTTCTCCCGGATCAAGCCCCTATTGATCAGGCGCGCCTGCATTCTCAGCCGATTATCCCGCAGGGCAAGCAGAACTGACTGCGCCAGTGCTTGCGGATCATTTGGGTCAAACAGCAGCCCGTTTTCACCCGGCTCGATCCACTCACGCAGCGATTCGATATCCCCCGCCACCGGAAAACAGCCACAGGCCATTGCCTCCAACAGCGTGTTTGGTGTGCCATCATGCAAACTGGGGGAAACTACCACCTGCGCCTTGCGGAAAACGTCTGCCATCTCGAGGCGGCTCAACCTGGGCAGCAGTTGCACCTTTCCTTCCAGGTGTAGCGCTTTTAACCAGTTTTGCGCCTCGGATTCTCCAGCCATGGCCGGACAAACAAAGCGCACACCGGGAAGTTGCTCCAGCACAGCCGGGATCGACCGGAAGAATACGTCGCTGCGCACGTAGGATCGTATGCCACGCGGATTCACCACACAGCCCGGCGATTGAGTCGCCTCCTCGCCGGCTGGGTAAAACACATCCAGGTGGATACCGCCGTTCCCTGGTGCAACCAGCACAGGCTTCTGGGGGTCGTAGCCCCATTCCTGGGCAAGGCGGGCGTCACGCTGACAATCGGGATGCAAACCATTGGCGCGCTGCAGGGCAGCGCGTGTCAAACGACCCAGGCGCAGCGAGGAGGGCGCGTGCAGGGTGAAATCATTGCCCCAAACCGAAACCAGCAGCGGGATCGACCTATCGCCCTGCAGCGCTCGAGCAGCCAGCATCCCCTCGAACGGGATGCGCATGGCATGCACCAGGTCGGGCCGAACAGAACGCACCAGCTCGGTCAGCCTTTGCCCGGCTCGATCCAATGTGCGCATCCCCAGCCAACGGCGCGCCGCGGTGCGCAGGCTCACCGGTATCAGTCGGCGCAGCCCCTGGCGCACACTGTCCGGCGAAGCGCCAGCCAGCTCGCTGCCGCCCAGCGGGATGATGGTCAGGGAGGCCAATCCAGGAACATCCTGGCATGGATAGGTGGATGCCAGGTGCACCGCCTCGCCAACCTCGATAAAATGGCGAATCCAATTCAAGGCAATCGGTGAGCGACCATCGGCGACAAACAGTAGGCGCATACTGCACGGAGGTTACACCACCTGGCTGAATCTGGCAATAGCCTTCCCGCGCGGAGAACACTCACAAGTTGCCAGGTCTAGTACCCCTCCAAAAAACCTTCACCCTTCCCGCTCTGTTCCCGGCGGTGTCTCCCAAATCATCTCCACCAGCGCCGTTTCCGGCGCGCCAGGCTGGCGCTCGAAACCCTCAAGCACCCGTTCCAACAGCGGCAGGCAGCGGTTGACCTGCCCCAGGCGGATGACGGCATCCCAGAATGACTCCAATTTCTTCCAGGCGCCAGCATAAGCCAGGTGCCGCAGTGCACCGGGAATAGAGTCTTTGCTGGCCGCTCCTTTCAGAATCGAGCCCCAGGAATAAAACTGATGGTAGGCCTGCCAATAGCCCGCTTGTAAGCGTTCGGGGCTGATTTTCTTGGGGCGGTAGACCACATGCCGAGTATCGTAGAGATCCCAATCCTGGCTGATGATGCGCCCCTCTGCCTGCAAACGCTGGTGCAGGGCCGTACCCGGGTAGGGAGTGAGGATATGAAAGGTGGCGGTCTCGATGCCGCGGGAGACAGCCCAGGAAACCGTCCGCTCAAAAACGCTCTCATCATCCTCATCCATGCCGAACACAAAGCTGGCATTGACCATAATCCCCAGGTCGTGCAAGCGGCGGATTGCCATATCATAATCGCGATTGAGATTGTGCATTTTGTGCTGTTGGCGCAAGTTGTGCGCGTTCAAAGTTTCAAAACCAACGAACAGGCTGCGCAAGCCGCCAGCCGAGGCGCTTTCTAACAACCCTGGCTGCAGCACGGATTGCACTGTACCGGCTGCCTGCCAGATGCGCCCCATGCCGCGCATCTCGCGAAACAAGGTTGAGGCAAAGCGCGAACTGGCAAACAGGTGGTCGTCGAGAAAATACAGGTGCTTGCCCGGCAACCGCTCGATCTCTGCCAGGGCAGCCTCCACCCTTTGGGTGTAATAAGATTTCCCGCCCTGGAAGAAAGCGTCTTTATAACAAAAGTCGCAATGGTGCGGACAGCCTCGCGAGACGACGATTGAATTTGGCGCCAAGTAGAGATGGCGCTTGATCAGGTCGCGTCGGATCGGAGGTGTATCGTGCAAACTTCGATTGCGCGAAATATACACCTTGCGCGGAAACCAGGTGCGTAAGTCAGCCAGAAAGTCTGGCCAGGTATCTTCTCCCGGTCCGATAAAGATCGTATCGGCATGCTGCATAGCCTCTTCTGGCATGGATGTGACATGCAATCCGCCCAGGCAGACATAGACGCCTCGGCTGCGGTAATGGTCGGCAATCTGGTATGCCCGGTAGGCCGAAGTGATATATACCTGGATGACGACCAGGTCGGGGCTGTCTTCCAGGTTCAGCGTCTCCACATGCTCATCCTGGATTTCCACTTCGTCATCCGGCGATAGGTACCCAGCCAGGGTTGCCAACCCCAACGGAGGAAACAAGGAATACTTGATCGGTCTCCAGAAAGGGCTGCGGGCTTCGGTGAGAGCAGGTAGAATCATTTTCACTTTCACTGGCGTTACCTCATTGACTTGAAAATCCGTATCTCAGCGTGCAAGCAGATTCTAGTGACACTGCCGGGCAAGCGCCACCTTCCAGGTGATCGGATATAAGCACTCAGGTGCTTGACCGTTTTCAGCCGTGGTTGTATGCTTAGGCAAACTGAGGAGACTTCATGAGCTACCTGGAAAGCATCCAAAACTTCCGCAACCAACCAGCAGAGCTGGAAGCGCTCTACCAAGCTGCGCTGAGCAACCGCAATGGCGAACAATTCGCGACCGATTTAATCGCCTGTTACAATGCCGAGCCCCACAACCTGCTCCTGGCAGCCTGGTACTACCGGTTACAAGCCAAAGCGCCGGAATCGGCTGTCAAGAGGCTGTGGGGACTGGCGGTTCCCCTGGCGGTTCTGGCAGGGCTGGCGCTGTGGGCAATCTTCGATGAAAACAACCTGTTTGCCAGTCAGGTGCCTTACCTGATGGTATTTTGGGCGCCGCTGGCTGGTCTATTCATCCTGGCGTTTCTCGCCATTGGAGGGCGCAGGGCTTACGGACGCGCCCTCATTGCGGGCACCAGCCTGGCGGCTGCCAGCGCCTATGTTTTTTTCATGATCCCTGGAATGAAAGGATTGGCGCAGGAGCACACCACGATCTTGATGATGATCCACCTGCCGCTGCTGACCTGGATTGCGGTTGGCTTTTTACTCCTGGGAAACCGTTCTCAACACGGTGACCGCTTCGCCTTCTTGATCAAATCCTTTGAAGTGTTCGTCACTGCTGGTGTGTACCTGATCGCTGGCGTGGCCTTCACCGCCGTCACGGTTGGCATGTTCGAGGCGCTGAATGTGGAGATCCCAGCCGCAGTGATGCGCCTGATGGTCGCCGGTGGCCTCGGTTTAGTCTCTGTTCTCGCTGTCGCCAGCATCTACGATCCACGTTTCTCGCCTTTGGGGCAAGACTTTCAACAAGGGCTGAGCCGCTTCATTGCCACTCTGATGCGCCTGCTGCTGCCGCTCACCCTGCTGGTGCTGGCGGTGTACCTGGTTGCCATACCGTTCAATTTCATGGCCCCTTTCCAGGAGCGAGAGGTGCTGATTGTTTACAACGCCATGCTTTTCGGGGTGATTGGCATGCTGATCGGAGCCACACCCGTCAGGCTGCAGGAACTCTCCCCCCAGGTTGGAACGCTGCTGCGTAGAGGCATCCTGGCTGCGGCGATCATGGCTCTGCTGGTCAGCTTGTATGCCCTGGCTGCCATCCTGTATCGCACATTCGACGGCGGCATCACCATCAACCGCCTGACTGTGATCGGATGGAACAGCATCAATATCGGTATTTTGGTGCTGGCAATCATACGGCTGCTGCGCATCCCCACCGGGCAAGATTGGGCAGCGGCGTTGCAGCGGGTGTTTGGCGCTTTCATGATCGCCTACATCGTTTGGGATGTGTTTATCATCTTCGCCATTCCGCTGCTCTTCCGCTCCACTCAGTAATGCTGAACACATTGATCGTCGAAGACAATGAACGCCTGAGGCTGGCATTGAAGAGCGGGCTGCAGGCCACCGGCGAGGTGCTGGTAAGCTACGACTGCACCCGCGGAGAGGACGCACTGGCATATTTCCTGGAATGCTCCGCCTCATCTGAGCTGCCTCTGCCTGCCGTGATCCTGATGGACGTGCAGCTTGCTGGAAAGATGAACGGCATCCAGGCAGCCGTCGCCATTCGCCATGAATTCCCCCGCATGCCCATCGTGTTTTATTCGATCCAGGATGACGCCGCCTACTACCGCGACTTTCGTCGTTCGGGCATTCTCAGCCACTATGCCTATGTGCGGAAGTCCAACTATCTCTTGCCACAGATGATCTTACCCCTGCTGAAAGACGCCTGCGCAGGGCGCAGCTTCATCGATCCAGAGATCGAGGCGCGTGTGCACGAGGTGCGTCGCCTGGATGAAAACGATCCTATGTCTTTGCTGGAACCCAATGAGCAGGCGGTGGCGCGCATGCTGGCCGCGGGCATGACCAATGAACAAATCGCCCGGCGCATGGGCTTCCGCGACAAACGCACCATCAGCCGCACCAATGGACAGATCTACGCCGCCTGGGGCCTGAGCGACAGCGCCACCGACGAAAAAATCGCTCGAACGCGGGCGGCGCTCATCGTGCATAAGCGCAGGCTGCTTTCATGGAATGAACTGGGGCTGCCCATGGCGCAAGATGAGCGCGGCAACTGGCAGCAAATCGACCTCGAAGCCTTATGAGCGGAATTTTTTGGCTGGATTGGGCCACCTCGGGGGTATCGCTGTTGAACGCCATACTGCTTTTCTGGCTGGGGTTGAGCGTGCTGCTGAACGCCAGCCAGCGCAGTCCAGGCTTTTGGATTGCCTCGCTCGCTTTGCTGATGGGGGGGCTTTTCTTTGCGGTGCACACCATCATCCTCGGGTATGGCCCGGCGATCTTTACCCCCCAACTCGATTTTTGGTGGCGCCTGGGCTGGATCCCGGTGGTAGCGCTCCCCTACATTTGGTATGCCGTGATGCTTTGGTACACTGGACATTGGGATCCTCCCATCACCGGCTTGTCGGACCGTCATCGCGCTGGACTCGCGGCTGCCACGCTGCTGGCAGGCCTGGTCACCTGGATGCTGTTTTATGCCAATCCACTGCCGTCCTTGTCGCAGGTCTACCAGGCCGAACTTTCCGCGACGCCGCTCGTGGCAGGTATCCCTCTCCTGGTGGTGATCTACCCGGTCTATATCATCCTGTGCACGAGCCTGGCTTTAGGCACGTTGCACAAGCCCGGCCCTGCCAGGCGCCCCTTGGGCGACCTGGCTCGGCGGCGAGCGCAACCCTGGTTGACGGCGGCCACTCTGCTGCTGATCCTGGTCAGCCTGCTGGTAGGCGGCATGATGGTGTGGTTGACCTGGCAACTGCCCCGCCAACAGGCGCCTTCGCTTCTGCAAGCGGTGGCAGTCTTTGATGTGGCAGTCGCAGCCATGATCACGGCTTGCATTCTAGTGATCGGTCAGGCGATCGTCTCGTACGAGATCTTCACCGGAAGGAGGCTGCCCCGGCAGGGTTTACGGCGCGCCTGGCGCAGCGCCATCTTGCTGGCCTCCGGCTATGCCGCAGCGGTGAGTTTTATTCAGCATCTCCCCATCCCCGCGGTGTTCGGTTTGCTCCTGGCATCGCTGCTCATGACCATCTTCTTCGCTCTTTGGAGCTGGCAAGCGCTACGAGAAATAGACCAGCCCCTGCAAGCCCTCCAGCCAATCCTTGGGGGTCCACATCTATATCGCCAGCTTTTGCGTGCGCAAACTTCAACCCAGGACGCCCATGCCCAGGAATTGTTCGATGCCCTGTGCAGCCAGATTCTCGGTGCTACACGGGCTTCACTCGTGCCAATCGGCCCATTTCGCGCCCTGGAGGGGATCAAAACGCTGCATTATCCTGCTGGCGCACCAGCCTGGCAGGCCCCAATAGAAACTCTGGCGGAAGCGCAAGACCCAGGCGCGCCAGATCTGATTTCCATGGAGGGAAGCACTGACGGTGAGATGCGTTGGATGGTGCTACTGCGCAGCGGGTCTGAGCTGGTCGGTCTGCTCTTGCTGGGTGAGAAAAACTCGGGAGGCCTGTACAACCAGGAGGAGATCGAGACAGCACGAGCGGCTGCCGAACGGCTGTTGGATAGCCTGGCCGCTGCTGAGATCACCCGCCGGCTGATCGGTTTGCAACGGCAGCGCCTGGTTGAAGCTGGGCTGCTCGACCAGCAGGCGCGTCGCGTGCTGCACGACGAAGTGCTGCCCGATCTACACGCGGCCCTGCTCAGCTTGAATGAGGCTGGTTCTTCACACCAGGCGCTCGATCGCGCTGCCCAAAACCTGGCCTCCGCACACCGCCAGATCGCCAACCTGCTGCAACAGGCGCCACCTTCTTACCCGGCTACGCTGGCACGGCAGGGTTTGTTGGCTGCTCTTCAGGAAGCGGCCCAGGAGCTGCAAGAGTCTTTCGAGCGCATCGATTGGGAGGTACCCGAAGCGGCGGAGAATGCCATGCGCAGCCTGCCGCTGGCTGAGGCGCAGGTGCTCTTCTATGCCGCCCGGGAGGCGATGCGCAATGCCGCCCGCCACGGAAAACAACACCCCGCGCATGCCCTGCGCCTGATCATACGCAGCGAAATACAGGATGGTTTGCTGCTGGTCATCGAAGACAACGGTGGCGGGCTTTCCAGCCAGTCCAATGCTGGCGGCAGCGGGCAGGGATTGGCCTTGCATTCCACAATGATGGCGGTCATTGGCGGCTCGCTGGCTTTATCCGGTACACCTGGAGAGACCACCCGTGTGATTCTGCACCTGCCACCAATCAGCGCCGGCTCAGAAACGACCTGAGCGGCATCGCCCGGACCTGATCAACCGCCTCCATGAAAGATTGCGCCATCGTTTCCAGGTTGATTTCCTGCGCAACGATACGGTAGGAATTTTGCCCCATCTGGCGCAGGCGCGGCAGATCGTTCAAAGCCAGTTGCAGCGTCTTTGATAGAACCTGGGGATCATCCGGGGAAATCTGCCAGCCGTTCTCGGAACGCACCAGGTCATCCTGCGTACCATCTCCCTGCGCCACGATCACCGCCAGCCCGTGAGCCATGGCTTGTTGAACCGCCAGGCCACCCGTGCCAGGCAGCACGAACAGGTCTGCCGCCTCGAAATGAGCGTCGAGCGCCTGCCCGTATTGAGCGCCAGCAAAATGGGCACGCGGGTAAAGGGTGCGCGCTAGCTGCTCAAACATTGCCCGCGCTGGCCCATCACCCACGATGGTCAGGTCGGGCTGGAGCTTTTCCGGCAGCATGGCGCAGGCCTGTAGCAAATGATCGATCCGCTTGCGGGCTTGCAAACGACCAACGAACAAAACCTGCGGGCGTTTGCCCGGTTCGATAGGTTTCGGGCGCGGCGGCTGCGCCGGGCGAGGGGCAGCGGCGTTGTGGGCTACAAATACCCGTTCAGCGGGTATGCCCAGGGCGCGAAATTCTGCTGCGCCGCGCTGGCTGTAAGCGATCAAGCCATCGAACTGCTCGAAGAATTTCCGCCGGTTCAGATCGCGCAGGCCTGCCGGGGAGGATGGCGCTTCAGCAGTCGCCGGTGAGATCGCCCCCGGCGCGCCCAATCCCCAGCCGAGCACTGCCCGGCCGCGGGTGTGCATCCAGCGCAGCGCCAGGCGCGTGCTGAGCAGGCGCGGGTTGGCTTCTACAACGAGCGCCTGGGGCTGCCATTCTGCCAGCCAACGCAGCAAGCCAATTTGCCAGCACAGGTAAAACGGCTGCTCTACCCGCCCCAGGTGCAGGTTGAGCGCTGGATAGTAGCTGGCAACCTGCAGCGACGCTGCAGTGTGGATCGCCTCGCTCTTGCCGGGAGCGCCGGCAAACACCGCCAGGCCAGCCCTGCAGCGATCGGCAAGCAGCTCAAAAAATGCTACCCGATAGACAGGCAGCACGCGCTGCTGAATACCCAGGCGAATACCGCTTACCAGACCTGCCATACTTCATCCATCCAGCGCTTCACCCATCACGTACGATTTCCAATCCAACTCTGCCAGGCTGTTCACCACCGGATAACCCGGCGCCAACTTCCGGATACGGTAGCGCGCTGCGCCAAGCTCCTGCCAGGCTGCCTGGGCTGACTCGGGACCGTGCAGCTCCATGAGCAGCCTGGGCTGCGCTTGCCGCAGCAGCCGTCTCATTCCCGGCAACGCCAGCACCTCGCCGCCTTCGATGTCCAGCTTGATCACCTGTGGGGCGGGATGTCCCTGCTGGTAAACGAACTCATCCAGAGAGATACCGGGCACACTGACCTGTTGCTGGTAAGCCAGGTTGCTGCGCCCCGCCGAGCCTTGCGCTTTGCCGGTGCCGCCGGATGGCCCGACCAGAAAATGGACTTCTCCGGCCTGCGCCACTACCGCGGCGTGTTGCACATCGATGCGCGCCCCGAAAGGCGAGCCGCTCGTGTTTTGCCGCAGGCGCGCCACGTTCGCCGGTAAGGCCTCGAAAGCGATCACACTGCCTCCCGCCCCGACAGCTTTTGCCAGCATCAAGCTGATGTAACCGATATTCGCCCCCACGTCATAGACTGTCATACCGGGACGCACCCAATGCTGCACCGCTTCTTGCAGCTCGATCTCATAAGTTCCCAGCCAATAATCTTTCTCGGATTGCAAATCCAGCCACAACGCCACACCAGCCAGACTGCCCGCCGCCACGCGCACCTGCACAATCTCCCGGGGAGCAGCCTGGTTGAGGCCTCTGCGAACCAGGCGCGCCAGCCAGGGCACACGGTAGATCGCCTTGCGCGCCCCCGCAGGCAACATCCGGGCGGTGATTTCAGCCAAAGAAAAAACGATCTTTCTCATCTTCCACGATCCCGCTCATTCAATCATCAGGTCGAGCGCATCCAGGTATCCCTGCGCCATTTGCTGCAGATCGAAAGCAGCTTCGGCGCGCTGGCGAGCTGCGCTGCGAAAGCGCGGCTGGCTGGCAAGTACCTGGCTGGCGGCTTCGACTAACGCGGGGAGATCCGGCGGCTCCAGGCGCCAGGGGTCGCCGCCGTAAGGCGCCAGCCGCCCGGAGTCGCCGGTGACCAGCTCCGGCAGCGCACCGGTATCGAAAGCTACCACCGGCAAGCCGCACGCCAGCGCCTCGATCACCGAGTTCGGGCAGGCGGCGTTGATGTCCGATGAGAACAATACATGCGCTGAGCGGTCGATTTCCGGGATGCGTTCGCCGGGCAGCTTGCCAGTCCACAGCACTGTAACAGGCGCTTGCGCCTGCCAGCGCGCCTTCACCCGCTCATCGACACGACCAACCACCATCAGCTCCAATTGCGCAGTAGACCCAATTTTGCGCGCCAACCCTTCCATCAAAGCAAAGGCGGTCTCCAATCCTGCTTCGTAGCCTCCCATCAGGCTCCCCTCGACCAGCAGCACACGCCAGCCCTCAGCCGGGCGATCCCCCTTGCCGTGCGGGTGAAACGCTTGCAGATCGACGCCGTTATACACCACGCAATCCGGGACTGGAGCAGCCCCGTGCGCCCGCTGCCACCATTGCTTTGAAAAGCGACTCTGGTAAACAATCACGCTGGCCAGCCGGTTGCGGATCAACTTCAGCAGCATGTTGCCATATTCCGCCCGCAAGTAGTGGCGCACTCCGGTGCGCCTCAGGCGGTGCAGCCAGTTCATGCCATCCAGGCGCTGGATCACCGGTATGCCGCGCTGGCGCGCCTGCCACAGCCCGCCCAAGTGGCGGGTGCCGCCGGTGACCAACACAGCGTCGTAAGGCAGATCGGTGAGCTCGAACACGGCCTGAATGCCGCGCTGCTCCAGGGCTGCTGCCATCTTGCGCTGGAAGGAAACCATGCCCCCCACCCCTGCCAGCCGCGGCACCATGCACAATCGCTTCACTGCGCCTGCCATCAGTTTACCGGTTCTTCAGCAGCGCCTGTTGCTTCTCTTCGCCCGATGCAACGCGCCGGCACCCCAGCCCAGATTTCATTTTCGCCTGTGGACTGCAGCAGCACGGCGTTGGCTCCGACCACCGTGCCGCGCCGCACACGCAAGATACCCTGGCTGCACAGCACTTTGCATCCCGGCGACAGGATGACATCATCTTCGATAACGATGCCTTCGAACCGCGACAGGCTGGCCGGGCGATAAATATCCGCCCGCCCAATGCCAGCGCCAGGGTAGATCTTGACCCGCTTGCCGATCACAGTGGACGAATGAACCACCACACCAAAGCCCCCGTGAGCCAGTTCAAAAGCTTCGCCCACCGGCACAGAGCGGGGTATCTCAACGCCTAACAGCTTGAGCGCGTAGTACGCCAGCCTGCCAAAAAGAGGCCACTGGCGGGCATAGACCAAAAAGGTGGGCAAATCTCTAGCCATTGCTAATTCGCCTTACCGGCTCTGGCGGCTGCTGTTCAAGAATGCTCCAGGATTGCTTGTAAGATGCGCGTGGCAGCTTTTCCATCTCCATAGGGATTGACCGCCGAAGCCATGCGAGCGTACTCTGCCGGGTCGTCCAACAATAATCGAGCCTGGGAGACAATGCGTTGCGTATCCGTTCCAACCAGGCGCACCGTACCCGCTTGCACACCTTCCGGTCGCTCGGTGACCTCGCGCATCACCAGCACCGGCACGCCAAATCCGGGCACTTCCTCTTGCAGGCCGCCCGAATCGGTCAACACCAGGGCGGCGCGCTTCATCATGTGCACCATGGGCAGGTAATCCAGCGGCGGTGTGAGGATGATGTTGGGCACCTCGCCGAGCAGACGGTAGACCGGTTCCTGCACGTTGGGATTGAGGTGCACCGGGTAAATCAATTGCAGGTCCTCGCCGTATGTCTCCGCCAGCGTGCGCAACGCGGCGCAAATGGCTTCGAGCGGCGCGCCGAAATTTTCCCGGCGGTGGGCGGTGATCAGCACCAGGCGACGTCGCGAACTGCCTTGCACCGGTATTCCAGCCCGCCGCAATAATTGGACCGTCTGCTCATCCGGCGGCAGGTTCGCCACCGAGTACAAGGCGTCGATCACCGGGTTACCAGTCACCACGATTTGCTCTGCCGGCACACCTTCGCGCAGCAGGTTTTGCCGCGACCACTCGGTAGGAGCAAAGTGCAAATCGGTGACCACGCCAGCAACGCGCCGGTTGATCTCTTCTGGAAAGGGTTGCCATTTATCCCCAGTGCGCAGGCCCGCTTCGACATGCCCCACTCTTATGCGGTGGTAGTACGCCAGCAGAGCCGCGGCCATCACCGTGGTGGTATCCCCCTGCACCAGCACCCAGTCAGGCTGCAAACGCTTCAACACCGGATCCAGGTGAGTGAACACGGCTGCGGTCAGCTCTGCCAACGATTGGTCAGGGCGCATCAAGTCCAGATCCACATCCGGCTTGATCTGGAACAAGTGCAACACCTGGTCCAGCATCTGGCGGTGTTGGGCGGTCACACACACCAAAGATTCGATGCGGGGGTGACTGGAAAGAGCGCGCACGACCGGCGCCATCTTTACCGCTTCGGGACGCGTGCCGAACACAGATAAAACACGCAGCTTAGCCATTACTTACCTGCTCACCGTGGTGGAGGTATTCCAGCGGCGCTCCGCTCGACCTACGCCCAGGCGGAAAAGCTGAAAACCGGCTTTCGACCAGTCTTGAGTGGACCAACCATTGACCGTGTCCACCGCCAGGCGGGCAGGCGTCGCTTGCGCCAACAGATAGGGATCCTGCTGGCGCAGCACCTGGTGACCCACCAGCAGCAGCAGCAGCTCGGCGTCTTGCACAGCTTCTTCCAGGCTGGAAACGGCGTGCACGCCGGGCAACTCCGGCTGCGGCTTGAAAGGCTCATAGGCAACCACCTGCGCGCCAGCCCGCGACAGCAGGTGCACCACCTCCACCGCTGGGCTTTCACGCAAATCATCCACGTCCGGCTTGTAGGCCAGACCCAGCGCGGCAATACGCCGCCCCTGCAAAGCAGCATCCTTCTCCAGGCCAAAAGCCTCCCGCACCATCCCTGTAACATGCACGGGCTGCCTGTCGTTCACCTGGCGAGCCGTGTGGATCAGGGGTGTCAGGTCCGGGGCGGCTTCCACCAGGAACCAGGGATCGACGCTGATGCAGTGTCCCCCCACGCCCGGCCCCGGTCGCAGGATATTGACGCGCGGATGGCGGTTAGCGATGGCGATGGCTTCCCACACGTCGATGCCGAAGCGCTCCGCCAGGTGAGAAAATTCATTGGCGATGGCGATGTTCACATCCCGGTAGGTGTTTTCCATCAGCTTCACCATCTCGGCGGTGGTGGCGTCGGTCATCACAATCTCGCCGCGCACGAAGGTGGCGTACAAATCCCGCCCTGCCTGGGTGGAGGCGGCGTCAATCCCGCCGATCACACGGGCATTCTCGATCAACTCGCGCAGGATTTGCCCCGGCAGCACCCGCTCAGGTGTATATGCCAGGTGAAAATCAATCCCCGCCTTCAAGCCAGAACGCTCCAGTATGGGAGCGACCACGTTAACCGTGGTCAACGGCGGCGAGGTCGATTCCAGCACCACCAGGTTGCCTGGCTGCAAGCAGGCTACGATCTGCTCGGCAGCCGACTGCACGGCGCGTAGATCGGCGCGTTTATCGTCGTAGAATGGCGTCGGCACAGCGATAATAAACGCATCCGCGGTTTCGGGCGTTTCGCTAATTTTTAAATTGCCGGAACCTATGGCTGCCTGCACCAGCGTGCGCAGGCCGGGTTCGTGAATGTGCAGCCCGCCCGAGCGCAGTGTATGCAGCACATGCGGATTGATATCCACCCCCACCACCTGCAGGCCATGCGTGGCAAAGGTGCTGGCGGTGGGCAAACCTATATAGCCCAGCCCGATGACACAGATTTTTTCAAATTTCACACCCAGCTCCCGAGTTGGATTTTGCGGCAGCCGCTGGCCGGATTTTCCAGAGCAAGCTACCGAACCTTTCGATTAGACTGTTGAATTATGCCACAAGAATGGGGTTTGAGGAGTGATCATCGAGCAGAGCAGCATACCCTCAATTTGAAATTGGGCGAAATTTCGGCCTTGACACAGAACTAATGTTCTGTTATAGTTATTTTAGCACAAATGGACGAATTATTATTGTCCAGCACAGACCATGGCAGAGGCATCTGCCGGGAGGTACAGCACACATGATGGCACGCAAACGCGCCAAAGGACTATCCCCTCGCCAGATCAAAATCCTGGAGGTACTGGAACGCTACCAGGAACAGGTCGGCTACCCACCCTCCATCCGGGATATCTGCGACAAAACCGGTATCACCTCCACATCGGTGGTCAACTACTACCTGAAACAGCTCGAAACTTCCGGGTTCATCGAGCGGGATGGCGGCGTTTCCCGTGGCATACGCCTGGTCAAACCCCTGGGAGAAACTGTCGAAGCCCCAACCGCATCCCTGGCAAGCCAGGTCAAGAAGACGGTCGAAAACGTGCGCCAAACTGTCGAAGACATCCTGCGCATCCCGGTGTTGGGACGCATCGTCGCCGGCTCGCCGGTGCCCGTGCCCTCCTCGGACTTTTCCCTATACGACGCCGACACGATGGTAGATGTCGCCCGCAGTCTGCTACCGGCGCGCGAGACCGGCGCCAACCTGTTTGCCCTGGAAGTCCAGGGAGACTCAATGATCGATGCCATGGTCAATGACGGCGACATTGTCATCATGAAGCCCGCCCAGGAAGCGCGCAATGGCGAGATGGTGGCCGTGTGGCTGGAGGGCAAGGACGAGACCACGCTGAAGTACTTCTACCTGGAGAACGGGCGGGTGCGCCTGCAGCCCGCCAACCCCACCATGCAGCCCATTTACGTGAACGATCCCTCTACGGTAAAGATCCAGGGCAAGGTGATCATGGTCATCCGCCAGCTCCAGACCATGGCTTCCTGAGAATCCGCTTGTAGCTACGGCTCACCCTCACCGCTCCCCGCACGGTATCCCCTTGCGGGGAGTTTTCTTAACGAAAGTGACTTATCTCCTGCTCTCGCTGATTGATGGGTTTACGCAAGTGGGAAACGCCTGTCCATCCAGGCGTGTGCCAGGTGAAAACAGGCGGCCCTCGGCCCCCTGCGCCAGGCTGTGCGGCGTCAGCGGCTCCAATCCAAAAAGGTCGGGATTACGGGTGATAGACTGGTTCTGCCCAGCCTCGCTGCCATAGATGAACTGGATGACAAGGCTGCCCTCTCCATCCAGCAAGCGGATGTAATCTCCCAAATCGTCCAGGCCCAAGACCCCGGTCGAAGCGATCTGCACCAGGCTGCCGCCGAAATCACCCGCTGGCTCGCCGCCGCCGAAAACCAGCAAGGCGCAGCCGTGCGGCAACAGGCTGCCCGGCGAAAAGGTGTGCCGGGTTTGCAGGTAATCCGCCAACTTCCAGCCGCTGAGATCGACCGCCGCGCCGGTCAGGTTGATAATTTCGACAAACTCATCCTGCGAGGCGCTGATGAACCCATCGCCATTGGCGTCGCCCAGCACTCCGTCCGGGTCGGCGTGCACCTCGTTCAAGAACCATCCCGGCGGGAGCGCCAGCGTGGGCGTGGCGCTGGGGGTGAGCGTCGGCATGCCTGGCGGCGTCGCGGAAGGCGTCGGGGTCGGCTGGGCGGTGAAAATCGAGCCTGGGTTGGGCTCTGCGAGGTCGCGCCAATCATCGGCGGTGTCATGATCCAGGTTTGCCGGGTATCTCTCCAGAGAATGCCCTTCGAGCACATCCAGCGCAGCCGGAGAGAAGGCATATTGCGAATTTCCCCATGAAACAGCATCCAACTCCTCATCGCGCCATCCCAGCAACAGCACTTCATCACCGCCGTTATCCAAAGAAACGCCGCCCAACGCCCAGGCGCTGTGCCTGAGCATGGTGGGCACCAGCGGGTGAGACTCGATCAACTCGAAATCCGGCAAGAAACCGTACAGGCTGGCAAAGGTCGCTCCCCGCACCGCAATAATGGCAGCCTCGCCGCCCCCCAGCTCGAATCCAACAGGAAATTGGTACATGCCCTCGTCGCCGCCCAGCATCTCCTCATCACCCAGCTTATAATCTGCCAACGAAAGCGGCAGATCACCCACGTTGGCGACTTCAATCCATTCGGCGTCTGGCTCTTTTGCCAGCGGATTGTAGCTGATCTCGGTGATCAACAATTTTGCCGGAGCAATCGTGGGTGTTGGCGTGATCGTAGGCGTCGGAGTAGGGAAACCGCGGTACATCAGTGGGAAGAAATATGCGCTGTCCAGGCCCACCGAAGACGAAACCGGCGCCAGGTTGAGCATTAGAAGCAGGCCGACCAGGCATACCAGGTAGCACAACAGCAACCAGCCGGGAAATTTTTGTTTCACCAACTACCTCACCAGAGCATCAACCAGAATTGGCAAGTACACTCGGTTCGCCCGCAGGTTAAGCCAAAACAAGATTGGATCGTGATCCGAACTGCGAAAGGGGATATCGGCCACTTGCTCGAAAATTATCGGGAAATCGCTGTTGATATGGGCAATGTAAGGCTCGCTGGCGCTCATTCCAGGATGGAGATCCACCAGAATACCGTCGGTGAATTCGGATATGCCCTGGCGAACCGAGGTGTAGCGTTGCTCTGTCGGCAGAGACTGGCCCAGGTTCTGCATGCCAGCATCCAGGAAAGCCTGCATCGAGAGCGAATCTGGCGCATCGTTGAAATCGCCCAAGAAGACCACATTCGCTTGCGGGTCGGCGCTGCGAATCTGCGCCAGCAATCCAGCCATAAAATCAACCTGCTCCAGGCGGCGCGGCTGAGTGTAGAGTATTCCTGGCACATCTTCATCTCTGGATTCCAGATGAACTGCGACCACCCACAGCACTTGTTCGACCGGGCTGCTTGTCAGCGAAGGCCGCGGATCGCGCCCGGCGAGTCGTAACCGCGCCAGCAGAGGCGGGTACGAGAACAGGCGGTTGCCGTCGAATAAGCCATCGCCATTGCGGTCACAGGTCAGGCCATTGGCAGGAAACTCGACATCGCCATTGCCATCCGGACCCAGGCCATCGATGAGCCCCGTGCACGCCTGGCGGCTGGTTGCTTCCAAGACAGTCACACTTTCCGGCTGAAACAGCAAAGCCACGTCCAGGCCGTGTTTATCGGGACCATCAAACCACAAGGCGGCATAACTTGCTTGAAGCTCGGGTCGCGAGAGCAGCGCATCCAGCACAGCCTGGTTTTCCACTCCCTGGACTGCCACAAGGTCTGCTTCTGCCAGCCACTCATGGATGGCCAGGGCGCGCTTTTGTAAACCACGCTGGTACTCGGTCGCTGACCACACTTTGTCGCTCGTCGTGGGGTCATCCAGGGTATCGTACAATCCACCCATGTTGAAAGTCGCTGCGGCGACGCCGACACCGGAAAACTGCGGGGGTTCCTCCGGCTGGCGCACCGACTGGAGCACGGTCGGGCTTTCGACAGGGAGCCAACGATAGAGACCCTGGCGGTAATCGATCACACCATGAACATTCAGCAACTGATCGGACACTCGCACTTCTGGTTCGACAAGAAACAACCCGCTGCCATCCAGGCTGATGATCTCACCAAAGCCGCGCGGGTCGTTCCAGAAGATGCGATCGTCTCCCAATGCCGCATCCACCAGCCAGGCAGTCTCAACACCATCCGTCGGTCCTACGACGTTGGCCTTGGAAAGGTATGCCAGCATGCTCTCGCGCCCTTCCAGGTAAACCAGCGCCTGCGCAGGATCAAACGGTGGGCTTAAGTAAAATGGCTGTGGTTGAGGCTGATCCGCGGCCAGGATAACGATCCCGGCCGGAGAGGCATAGATTTCAGTGCGCCCAAAGTACTCGCGCACCACGCCGCTGACCTGCACACGCTCACCGAGGCGAACCAGCTCGAGCTGCTCGCCGGTGTAAACGAAAATTGCGTCCGAGGTAGCCGGGTCGGCGTCGCAGCCCTCCGCCTGCATGAAGAAACCCTTGCGCGAAGTCTGATCCAGGTCAAGGGTCACCACGCCGCTGGTGCGCACCTCCTGGTTGACATACGGGGATGAACTGCCACTGCCCTGGATGACGCACACACTCAAATCACGCACGGTTGGGGCGCGCTGCCACGCTCCTGGCAATGCCAGCAGTGCTGCAATGATCCAATTGACCCACCCGAATGCCTGCATTATCGCGCTCATGAGGCTGCGCCATAAACGGTGCAGTCGATGAAACTGAACTTGAAATAATCCTATACCAAGAAGGTTGAAGGCGTCAAGTCGGTTTTGCATCCCCCCGCAACTTTTGGGCAGCTTATCCGACTATATTGATAACTTAACCCTTATTTGTGAAGCAAGCGTATCTTCGACGAGGCTTTTTCGTCATATATATTGGCTGGAAAGCAACAATTTCGAACAGCAGCCAGTGAGTAAATCACCTTTAGGAGATTACCATGAACGCGACGCAGAGATCTCGGGTATGGGTTCAGTATCGCAGCGGTCAGAAACAGGCCGTGCGCGATATTTTACAGCGCGCTGGCGCAGTATTCCACTACGATTTCGGCGACCTGGAATCCTTCGTCGTTACCCTGCCGGAGAACAAGCTCAGCATGCTGTCTGACAATCCGGCAGTTGCTGATTACTGGTATGCTTCGATGCTCACGCAGAACGAACCGGTGCTGCGCATCTGACAGATTGTTGCCTCGGTAAGAGATAACGTGAGGTATGCGGGTTTGCTCCACCCGCATACCTCACGTTGTTTTAAGCTATCCCCGGCGCCTGAGCCAGGCGAACACCCCCGGGCCAACCCATGTTAACCCCCACCAGCCTGCGCTGGCATCTGCCCGATTGGTATTGTACGCCTGCGGCACTTGCGGCATGAAGATCTTGCTACCGGTGACCTGCACCGTCCCAGTCACCACCTGGGTACCCAGTGGGTTGGTCGCAGTCATCACCACGGTGTAGCTGCCCACCACCGTATACCGGTGAGTCGGGTTGACGTCTGTGATCACCTCCGTCTGGTCACCGAAGTTCCACTGGTAGGAAATCGGGCTCAGTCCAGTGGTTGTATTGGTGAAGACAACCGTCTGCCCAAAAGCCACTGGAGAGTTGCTCTCGAAACTGGCTGCCAGTATGCCGGGGGTGATCCCGATCACCACGGGGTCGTGATCCGAGGAACGGTACGGCGTGGGTGTGTACAGGTCCTGCGACTTGAACTCGGTGTTGTAGTCGATCACCGAAGGCTCGTCGGTGTTGATGTGCCAGATGGTAGCGCCGGTGATCTGCCGGTCCAGCTTGCCGGTCGACAGGGCGTGATCCAGGTAGCCAGACAATCCATCGAAGATGTAGGAATAGCGATTGGCAGCGGGCACATGCTTCGCCAGCTCGTTGGTTAACCCGCCCGTCACCAAGGTCAGGATCGGGTCTTCCTCACCATAGGCGTTGAGATCACCGATCACCAGCACATCCGGGTCGCCGCTGGCGGTTACCAGCGTGTCAATGTAGGCCAGCAATGCCTGGGCCTGCTGCACGCGCAGTAAGTTCCAACAACCCTGCCCATCGCCCTGGTCAGCGTTCGGATCGGTTGGATCTGCCGGGCAGCTTCCCTTGGATTTGAAGTGATTGACCACCGCAGTGAATATCTCGCCGCTGGCATTGTCCTGGAAGGTCTGCGCAACCGGTGGGCGAGAAAAGACCGGATCGGTGCTGCTGTCTGAGCTTCCCACTGGCGTGACACGCGCCGGCTTATAGATGAAGGCCTGCTTGATTTCATCGGTGCCGATGAACGGTGGATCAGCCACCAGGGCAAAGGTGCCTGCGCCAGCCGCGTCGTTCAGCCCGTTGACCAGGTCCTGGATAGCGCTCAAGGCGTCATCGCCGTCGTTCTCGATCTCGATCAACCCATAGATATCAGCGTCGATCGCCAGCATGGCCGTGATGATCTTGGTTCGCTGGCGAATAAATTCATCCAGCGTGCTGGCGCCGCGCGTGGTGGGGAAGCCGCCGCCCAGCCCATCGCCGTTGAAGTAATTCAGCACGTTGAAGCTGGCGACTTTTAGCGTGCCGGAAATGACCTCCGGTGCAGCAGTGCGCGGGTTGGCGCGCGTGAAGGTCACCGCGCCCACCGGCTGCAGGCGGTAGAAGCGCGCTCCGCTGGAATTGATCTCACCGTAATCGATCACTCCCGTCAGCCCTGAGACGGTATCCCCGGCGCGGTGGGTATTGTCCTGGCCGATGTACGGGATGGGAAAGACATTCTCCACGGTCGTGCTATCGTCCAAAATGATCATGCGCCGCAGATCCAGCTCGAAGGTGTCGCCGAGACCATTGCCATTGGTCGGGTTGTACATGCGCCCGTCAGAAGACAGGGTGATTTGCCCGTAGCGCCCCTGGAAGTAGTTTTGGCTGGCGGTCAGCTCTTCGGGGAAGGTGACCAGCATACCCTCGTATGGCTCCAGGGTTTGGCCAACCGGCACTGGAAGATCGACTTCGGTGGGTGTGATCGTGTCGGTGGTTGTGAAGGTGACCACCTGGGTGCTATCAAGCTGAGTATGAGTGAAATACTCGTTCACCAGCCCATCCACCGAGGCTCCCTCGCCCACTTCGACAACTGGCGCCGCGCCCGTGAAAACGAAAATACCTTCTGAGGTTTCATCAACCACATCTGGAGCGACTTCTTGCATGAAGAAGCCGTTGTTCATCAACGAGGTGACCACGCCATCCACGCTGGTCACGCTGCGCCCGACGAAGGGCGAGACATCTCCTGCACCCTGGATATGGTGGATGCTGATCTCGCTTCCCACCACAGTCGCCAGCGGAGCGCCGAAGGTGGGTGTGACAAAGTTGCTTGCATATACTGCGTATTGGTCATTCAACACGTAGGCTTCGGAGAGCGCCGCAGTCACCGCAAAACGCACCTGCACCGTCTGCAGCGCGGGAAGGGTCGGGATGCTCCACATCACCTCGCCCCCCGACTCCACCCCGCCATCCAGAGCATAGGCGAAAGTCGTGTCAGCCGGAACCCGGTCGGTGATCACCACGCCGGTCAGATCATAGGTGAACAGGTTCTCCACGCTGATCGTGTAGGTGAACACTCCGCCTGGCACCACCTGGCTGGGAGCGTCTTTCGTGATCGCCGGCCCACCCACCTTCAACTGGATATCCAGGTCCGAGCGCGGCACCAGCTTATAGACGCCGAACGAGTAATACCCGATACCTCGAATGAACTGGTACACGTCGCCCAGGGTTGGCAGGTATGTCAGATCGCCGTCCAGCTCACCCAGGTCGTCCGCTGCGGTTGCCCCGCTGCCATCGCTGAATGCCCATTCGCCATAACCCAGGTTTGCATTCGTCACGGTGGCATTCTGAAACTCGATCAGCACGCCTTCCCATTGCTCGGCGCTGCTGGCCGCGATGTAGTCGCCGGTCGGAAGCGCCACCGGAGCAGGCAGCGGATGACCGGTGCTGATCACCTGTACGCCAGCCGCGCCGTTGCTCACCACCAGCTCGGTCAAGCCGTAGTATTCCTGCACCTGCCCGGTGACACGCACACGCGTGCCGGGAGGCGCGCTCAACCCGGCAAAACCGCCGCTGGAGAACACCACCAGTCCGCTCCAGGGGCCGCCCAGTGCGTCCTGGATCACAAAGGTGCGTGTACCCGAGTCGATGTCGCCCGGCTCGGAGGTGACGATGCCTTCCACCGCCACCGTTTGCCCGGCATAGGGTGAAACATCACTGGTGGCAGGATCGGGCACAGTCTGGATATCATAGATCGTCACCAGGTTGAGCACCGTGGTCGCCCATTGGCTGCTGTTGTTTGCCGGGTCGTCTCCGGAGAGCGTGCTGGTCACCTGCGCCTGGTTGGTGATCACCCCTGGCGTCAGCGTGATGCTGCTGGTAGCCGTCAAAAAGATTGTGGTCGTCACCTGCGCTGGCAGCGTGCCCAAGCTCCAAACATAGGTGCCGGGCGCCGGCTGGGTTGGTGTGATCCCGCTCGTGTCGCTGAGATAGGAAACCCCTGACGGCATTGTATCGGTGAGCACCACGCCGCTCGCCGGTATGGGCGAGAAGTTTTTCAACTGCAGGGTATAGACCAGGTCCTCGCCCGCCAGGATGCCGCTCGGTCCGCTTTTGGCAAGCACAAGATCATTGGGCGGCAGCACCGCCTGGTTGATAACTCCCGGTGTGTTGTACGCTTCACCCACCACCGGTGTGCCGACAAAGCCAGGCAGCCCCTCGCCGTCGAAATCGTTGCGCATCCAATCACCCGGCGCATTTGTATCCGCTCCGTTGGGGATGCGGGATGCGCCTCCTGGCAAGAGCGTACCGCCGTCATAGCTGGGGGTGAGCGCTACCCCACCGTAGGTCTGATCGCCGACGCCCAAATCGTTGACCGCCACGCTATCCAGCAGGATGGCCCACGGAGTGCTATCCAGGATCCCGTCGTCGTTCGTATCCAGGTCGGTGGCAACGGTGCCAGTGAAACCCTGCACCAACAGCAGCGACATAGTGCCGTTTTCGTAGCCACTGTTGATAAAACCGGTGGTCCAGTAGCCGCTGGCGCTGGCAGTCCCCAGTGTGGTTGCCCGGTCAATTGTGCCGGCAGCCGGCGCGCCATCCCCTTCCAACGAGAGCAAGGTAAAGGATGAATAATCCACCCCCGGCCCGCCCAACACTTCCACGTATTCGTTGGTATCGGTGCCCACGTGGTTAGCGACAAACTCGTTGATCACCGGCACGGTCCAGTTGCTGGCAAGCGGTGTGTTGTAGGCCTCGCCCAGAACCGGTGTGCCGGTGAAGCCCGGCAGCCCGGCGCCGTCGAATTCGTTGCGCACCCAATCGCCGGGCGCGTCGGTGTCGGTTCCATTGGGGATGCGCGAGGCGCCGCCCGGAATGAACGCGCTGCCATCAAAGCTGGGGGTGAGCGTCACGCCGCCGTAGGTCTGGTCTCCGGCGCCCAGGTCGGTCACAGCCACGCTGTCCACCAGCGCCGTCCAGGGGGTAGCGTCCAGCACACCGTCGTCGTTGGTATCCAGGTCAGTGGCGACAGCGCCAGTGAAACCCTGCACCAGCAGCAGCGACATGGTGCCGTTCTCATAAGCATTGCTGAGAAAACCGGTGCTCCAGTAACCGTTGGCGTCTGTCGCGCCCAGCGTGGTAGCCCGGTCGATCGTTCCGGCAGCCGGCGCGCCATCGCCTTCCAACGAGAGGAGGGTGTAAGCCGAGTAATCCGTGCTCGGCAGCCCAAAAATCTCCACAAATTCTGCGGTGTCTGTACCGGTGTGGTTGACAACAAACTCATTGATCCCTGGCACAGCCAAAGGCGCCGCTGGGGCGGCCGCCTGTCCAATTAGCGCCAGGGGAGAAAAGCATCCCAAAGCCAACGCCAGTGCTGCCAGCAACCTTGCTGATTGGAGCAATCCTTTTGCAAATTTTTGCCTCATTTTATTTTCCTTTCTGTGGGGAAAATGGTAACAAGCAAACGTTCCACGCCAGGCTCAACGCTGTTTTAGTGCAGATCTTTTCGCATCATAACAGTATCTGGTTTATTTAGCTGGATCATCTCCCTTCTTTTAACGAACCTTTACCAGGATTAACACGCCGGTTGCCCGGTGTTAACCTCATCTCACCAGGACAAACAATAAGTCGTTGACGTTGGTACCGGTTGGCCCAGTTTTCAGCAACGCCCCAGCAGCCTCCAGCACGGGGTAGGCGTTATTGTTTTCCAACTCATGATATGGGTCAAAGCCCGCTTGCTCGATAGCCTTCAGCGTACCGCCATCCACTATTCCCCCGGCGGCGTCGGTCGGGCCGTCAGTGCCATCCGTCGCCAGAGACATGATTACCACACTCGGGATACCCTCCAATGCCAGGGCAGCCGCCAGGGCCAGCTCCTGGTTGCGCCCCCCTTTTCCAGAACCACGCACGGTTACGGTGGTCTCGCCGCCCAGCACCAGGCAGGCAGGCGGCGGCAGCGGATCGCCATGTGCTCGGATTCCCATCGCCAGCCCTGCCAGCATCAATCCCACCTGGCGCGCCTCGCCTTGCAGAAATGTGGTCAGCAGGAGGGTGTTATAGCCGCGATCTCTGGCGGCCTGCACTGCAGCCAGGGCTGCCTGGCGGTTGGAACCAACCAGCGTATGGGTCACTCGCGCAAAAATGGGCTCGCCCGCTTTGGGCGTATCTGGCACCTCTCCGCGCATCCCAGCGCGCAACCTTTCCACAACACCTGGCGGCGTGGCCTGCAGCAGGTTGCGTCTTGCCAGGACATCCCAGGCGTCAGCAAACGTGGAAGGGTCCGGAGCGGTTGGCCCGGAGGCGATCACGTCCAGGCTGTCGCCGATGACATCCGAAAGGAGCAGGCTGGTCAGCGACGCCGGCGCCGCCAGGCGAGCCAACTGTCCACCTTTCAGTTGATCAATGTGCTTGCGCACAGCGTTCAATTCCTGGATCGTCGCCCCAGAGCGCAGCAGTAGATCGGTCAATTGCTGCACATCCCGCAGCGTGATGTCCTCTACGGGTAACGGCATCAGCGCAGAGGCGCCGCCAGATAGCAGCACTAAAACATGGTCCTTTGCGCCGGCTGAGGCGATCATCTGGGCTGCGGCTTGCGCGCCAGCCAGGCCTTGCTGGTCTGGCACTGGATGCCCAGCTTCAAAAACCTGGACTCGCTCTGGCAGTCGCATCCCCCTGGCATGCCCGTACTTCGTAATCACAATCCCCTGGTGCAGGTGCTTGCCAAGCAGATCAACCGCCGCCTGCGCCATGGGAATGGCAGCCTTCCCAACGGCCATCAGATATAGCCGCCCATCCGATTGAAGGCGCCGCCTGGCCTCGCCCGAGCAAAGCCAAATCCTCCCATCGCTCTTTTGCTCCAGAGAGAGGTGACGGCGCACCGCCAGGAATGGATCGACCGCCTGGAGGGCCGCCTGGCGTATCGCAAGCAAATCCTCTCGAATGTCGGTATTCATCTTGAGGAAAGGTATCACGCGCTCACTGTTTGGCGGGCCTCTGAACATCCAGCCCGAGGGTCAGGCTGACAGTTTCGTGCGCCGGGGGGTAACGCTACAAAATACGAAAAACCCCAGGCGTTGCAGGGCGATGCTTTTCCCGTGGCGTGGATTGTTCCTTCTTCGCAGCCACGCTAGAGCTGACGCTACGCAGTTGGCCACGCACAAAGGGCTTGCCCTGGGGAAGCGAGTGAAGCGCAGCTTCACTCAGCGGCCGAAAGGTCTGCCAAAAGAGCCGGCGCTATTGAATTATATGGGAAAACCAGCTTACGGAGAGGTAAGATTTCTTAAATTTCTCACGCCAGACAATCATCCCGTAGATTTCACGGGCACTGGATAACCCCTTGCGACCACAAACACCCACCGCATGTCGGAAATTCATTGCCCAGGCAGTCTTCCAGGTTGGATTCGGACAGCTCACAGCCGCCGCAAAACGTGCAGGGGGCGAAGCCAAAATTTTGCACCTTTTGGCGGTAGGCCACGTAATCTGGATCGAGCCAGATCTCCAACACCGAGCGCTGGTTCACATTTCCCACCACGTGACGGTAGACGCGCCGTTCTTTTCCGTGCAGGTAGCTGACGTGGTCGTGCATCAACGGCCAGCATGGGCTGACGCCGCCATCCCAGGCAATCGACATCGAGCCGCTGGCGATAAAGTTGCACACGTCATTGGCGCGGCTGAAGTTATTCCCAGCATAGCTGACATTGCAACTGCTGTTCAATGCCTGGAAGAACGCCTCGCGCGTGGAGTCGTCTATATCCATCTTTGGCAGCGAGATCGATGGCAGCCAGGGAGAGGACATGTAAGCAATGTTCTTGAGAGTGTTGGAATACAGGCGTTGGGCTTGCATGGTTTCTGTATACGGCATCACATTGGATACCGAGAAAAGGCTGGCGCCCAGCTTCTTTCCCAGCTTGATCACCGCCGGCAGGTCAGCGATGTTATCTTTCATAGCGACAAAGGCAACGCCCAGCAATGGGTACGGTTTGTGCCCGCCAGGGCGCATGCGTGAAAACCGCTGCACGTTTTCGAGGATCGTCGGCAATTCGGCGCCCAGGCGCACATCAGCGTAACTTTGCGGGGTGGCGCCGTCGATCGAAACCCACAAAACGTCCAGCCCATATTCGATCAACTGCCGGGAGCGTTTCTCAGTGAGTGTGGTACCGTTGGTGATCAGCTCCACGCGGGCGCCGGTCTGCTTCGCGGCTCGCACCCATTCCACCGTCTTTGGATGAAACAGCGGCTCCCCCAAACCACCAAAGAAGACAGTCACGGGCTGCATCAAATCTTGTAAGCCGCTGAGGATATGCTCGAAAGTTTCCTCGCTCATGCGTCCCAGGGGCTCGTCCCAACCACTGCGAATGCACATCGTGCAGTCCAGGTTGCACAGGTCGGTGGGTTCGATATATATTTTGGAGAGGTGAGCACTGGAGCGGTGAATGCGCAGGTGGTTAGTTCCTCGTTCCACGCGAAACTGTGCGCCGGCTGTCAACCCCAGTTCGTGAGTGAATGCAGCCGGCAGCACCAGCCGCCCCTGCTCATCGACATACGCCCATTCGTTATGATTCGTTTCCATCACGCTACCTATCGGATACCTTGGACAGCGGGTCTGTAATCAACTTTATTGTACGTTTTTACCGGGCCCAGAACAGTGATTTAAGTCACAGTTTTATTAGCCTTATATCATCTGATTTGTTTGCATTCTCGCTTCTTTTGGCAGGATCATCACTTGCGCCTGCTGCGCTTGTTACTGATATAGCGTGAGTTCGGGATAACAAGGAACGTGGTTGATTGGGGGTTGTTTTAGGCGCAGCAGCGGGAGAAGTGAACCGGTGTGCTCAGGCGCGCAGCTCGACGATATCCCCGTCTTGTAGCTGATAATCTCGTTGCACCAACTGTCCATCGAAAACGGAACTGCCCCAAACCCGTGCAGATTTCAAATTGTTGTAAAAGTCGCGGTGGATCTTCAGCGCCAGGTCGTCAACCGTAGCGCCTTTTTTGAGCACAAAGGGACGTTCCAGGTCGGGCGGTTTGCCAGGTGGTTTGGCATACACCCGGATGATATCCAGGCGTGAGAAAACTTCGCGCCTGAAAGCCTCTAAATTGCGCCTCGACTGCACCGAAATTGGCAGCAAGGGACAATCCTCTTCGAAAAGCTCGCACAGGATTGTGAAATCTTCATCCATCTGCGGATCATCGCACTTGTTCACCACCACCATCATCGGCACAAAAGACATCCGCTCCTGGGCGCCCAACACATCGCGCCGCTCCGGCGGGGCAATGCGGTGCTCCTGCAATATCGCCAGCGCATCTTCGAGCTGCTGCAAAGGATCGGCCTGTAGATCCACCATCAACACGATCAAATCTGAGCGGCGCGCCAGTTCGAACAGTCCACCCTCGACATAATCGCGATCCAAGGGGGGTGTATCCACCAACTGCACCTGGATGTTTTCCACCGGCATCATCCCCGGCGCGGGCTTCCAGGTGGTGTATGGGGCCGCCGATATCTCCGGTTGAGCGTTAGTCAGCGCTGCAACCAATGAGGATTTGCCCACATTGGTTGGCCCCAGGATCACCACCTGCCCGGCCCCCTCGCGTTCCACCACATAGGCGCTGGTGTGCCCGCCGGTTTTCTTGCGGCTCTGCGCCTCTTCCCTGAGGTGGGAAAGCTGCCGGCGCAGGTCGGCGCGTAGTTTATCCGTGCCCTTGTGCTTGGGAACGATGCTGATCATTTCTTCCAGGCAAGCGATCTTCTCCGCGGGCGTCTGAGCTTCGCGGAAGCGCTTATCAGCCTCGAAATAATCGGGTGGAAGGTTGGTCGGCATCTGATCACAATCCGTCGATCGCCAGATTACGCCTTGTCGTTTGAACTACGTGAGATCAGGATAACCCGGAAAATGCTGCATAGGAGAGTTGTTTTGGGATCGTCGCCTAAAACGACCCCCAAAACTTTACCCTGTACTCACGCCATATTATAGTAGAATTGCCCGCATGGAAGAGCATTCCATTGCGATTCAACGCATGCGCAATCAATTTGAAAAGTGGCAGCAAGCCTCTGATCCACGCGCCACCTTCCTCTATTGCTATTTGATGATGACAGAAAATATGCTGGCTGCCATCCAGGCGGGTGAGTTTCATGATCGGCGTTGGGTTTACGACCTGCTGGAGCATTTTGCTGGCTATTACTTTTCGGCGCTGCAAAGCTATGAGCAGCAAGACCCGCAGACCCCCGCCATCTGGCGCCTGACCTTTGACAGCGTTAAGCAGACCGACTTGATGGCGCTGCAAAACCTATTACTGGGTATCAATGCTCACATTAATTACGACCTGGTGCTGGTGCTTTGCGACCTGCTAGAAAAAGAATGGGGGACTTTGGATGAAGACCAGCGCAGGCAACGCTATGAAGATCACTGCCATGTGAATCGCGTGATTGCGCGTACGATGGACATCGTCCAGGATGAGGTCATCGAGCGCAATAACCCGATGATGGAATTCATCGACCGTGTTTTTGGGCAGCTCGATGAGTGGATGATCTCTCAATTGATCGAATCCTGGCGAGAACATGTCTGGCAGATCGCCCTCACGCGAATTCAACTCAACGATCAAAATGAACGCGAAAACCAGCGCCAGGCCGTAGAGAGCGACTGCCTGGCGCGCGCCCGCCGTGTGCTGCTGATTTGAAAGACCGATGTAAAGCGGATGATCAGCCGCAACCTTGTGCGTATACTGGGGGATTATGCTCGGATCGTCACGGCAGATCCAATCCCATTTTGAGCCAGGCGGTGCGCAAAACCTGCAAAATCTTGCCCGGTCGGCTCCTGGAACACGCGCAGGTCGAAGTGTCCCGCTGCCGCCAGGAGATGGTCGAAGACCTCCGCCTGGATGCCCTCGTACACTTCCCATTGCGTGGTGCGCGCAAATACATATAGCTCAATCGGCAGCCCACTGGGGGTAGGCGCCAGCGTGCGCACCAGGAACGGCATACCTTCCTGGTGAATGTCCTTGCGGTCGCGCAGGTAACGCTCGATGTAGATGCGAAACACTTCCGTATTGGTGATCTGCGGCCCATCCAGCGGGGAGTCGTAATGATCGGCGTGCTCTTTTTGGTAGGCCCGGATCTTAGCAATACGCTCTTGCAGGTAATCGTGGATCAAATCGATTTTTTGCAGCCGAACCAACAGTTCCTCATCACAAAAACGCACCGTGTTCATATCCACGAGCAGCGAGCGCTGGATGCGCCGTCCACCGCTTTCGCGCATGCCGCGCCAGTTCTTGTATGCCACATCCACGATTTTAAAGGTGGGGATAACCGTGAAAGTCTTGTCAGAGTTTTGCACCTTGATGGTGTGCAGGCTGATATTGACCACCTCCCCCTCTGCTCCATAGCTGGGAACCTCGATAAAATCGCCCTCCTTGATCAGGTCGTTCGCCGCAATCTGAACGCTTGCCACCAGCGATAGGATCGTATCCTGGAAGATCAGTAGCAGCACCGCAGTCAACGCCCCAAGGCCCGTCAGCAGCACCACCGGCGACTCCCCGGAAAACAGTGAGATGCTGAGAATAACCGCAACCACAACCAGCATGATCTTGGCGATATCCAGGTAACTCTGGATGCTGACGCCATTGAATCCCGGGCGGCCTTCGTAGATCTCGTTCAGAGCATCCATCAGCCCATTGATGGTCACGACGGTGATCCACATTATCAGAAACAACGCCCCCCGCCGCAACACCAGCGCATAAGCCGGCGCCAGGTAAGCCAGGGCAAAGATCGCCCCCAACGGAGCCAGCCAGGCGATGCGGTATGGGTGCAGGTGCTTGACCAGGCTGTCATCCACCTTGTTCGCCGTTCGTCCGGCAATCGTGATCAGCCCCCGTGCCACGATATTGCGCGTGAACAAATATAAAATCACACACAAAATCACCAGCAGGCTGAACGCCATCACCAGGTTTTGCGCGACCCAGTCTTGCACCATGGCTGTATCCATTGACGCCCTCCGAGGATGAAATGTGACATATTTTATCAGTATTGGAATGAATTGGAAATCCCCCAACTAATCTTCACCAGCCGAGGAGCTCTGCGCCGATGCACTGCCCCCAGCCGATTCACGGCAAGTTGTCCATCCCCGCCCGTTGCGCTTGCCAGCTCACCAAATCCTTGAGCGCCTGCACTTGCCCCGCATCCTGCTGTGGCGCCTGGTACGCTGCCAGCAGCTCCTCAACGCGCTGGCGCGCCCGCCCGAAGGTATCCAGCCTGCCGGCTTGCTCCCAGCCGCGGTGCGAATCGCGGTCGATCACCAGCGAAGGCAGCAAATGTTCTTTGTGAAACAGCTCTCGCGTGGCTTTCTGCTTCAAAAAATCGCCTTTGAAATCAATGTTGGTAAACAACTCGCTTGCCAGCGTGGCGGTGTGAAGCTGCACACCCCGCAGCAGGCGCTTCGCCATGGCAATGCCTTCGGCGTCGACCACCAGCTTCTCTGCGCTTTGGCAAGCCAGGAAATCCAGCATACCCGCCCCCGAGATCATGTTGATGCCCGCCAGGGCGCCGACCAGGGCGCTTATTCCGCTCTCCATGCCAGCCTGGGCGTCAACCAGCTTGGCGTCGCTGGCGCCCAGGTAGGCGTGCGTGGGTAAACCCAGGCGCTTGCCCACCTGGCTGTAGCAAACGTCGATCATGGCGGTTTCGATGGCGCCCATCGGCGTGGTGCCTTTGCGCATATCAAAGATCGCCGGAGCGCCGCCCCACACGATTGGCGCTCCCGGCATGGCGAGCTGGTGAATGGCCAATCCGCTCAGGCTTTCGGCGGCGTGCTGCACCACCGAACCTATCAGCGTCACTGGCGCAGCCGCGCCTGCCAGGGGCATCGAAACCATCTGCGCCGGTACGCCAGCCCGCGCCAGGTCAATCAAGTTCTGGGCGGCGAAATCGCTCCAGATCAGCGGCGGCGAGGGGCACACATCGAAGACAGCCTGCGGCCTGGCAGCCAACGCCTGGCGACCGCCGGCGAAGATCGCCAGCATATCGATCATCACCTGCAGCGTGGCGGTCGAAAAAGCCCCCGTGACCACCGGCTTGCGCGAATGCAGCAGCACCAGGTAAAGGCGGTACAAATCGCCGATCTCTTTGGGGATTTCGTTGCACACCACCATGGTCGCCTGGGCGTCGTACGCCGGCAGCATTTCCGCCACCTTGATCAGGCGCACCAGATCGGACGTGTAAGAAGGGCGGTGCTCGCCGGTATGAGCGTCCAGGATATGAACGCCTGATGAGCCCGGATCAAAATGCACAGCGTCGCCGCCATACTCGATCACCGGCTTGCCTCCCCGATCGTGCAGCCAGAAGCGCCGCGGGGCGCTGGCCAATGCCCGCTCAATCACAGCGCGAGGGATCGAAACGACTTCGCGCGCCTCATCCACGCTGGCGCCGGCTTCTGCCAACAACCGGCGCGCCTCGGGGAGCTGCACTTTTATGCCCGGTTTTTCCATGAGCTGGCAGGCTTCTTCCAGCACCCGTTCGATCAGCTCGGCGGATAAAAGCTCGATGCGCGGCTGCACAGCGCCTTATCCTCTTTCCGCCGCGGCGATGATGCGCCCCAGCTCTTTGGAGAGCTTCTCATCCAGCGGCTCCGGCTGGTGTTTTTCCAGGATCTGGCGCGCCCGCGCCAGCGCCCAGTCCTGCGGTCCATCGCCCTGCTCTTCCCACACATTGTATGGACGGCGATCCATGAACTGCGGCACGAATAGCTCGCGCATGTGCTTGCGCGTATGCTTTTGAGCCAGGAAATTGCCCCCCGGTCCGACGGCGCGGATGGCCTCCATCGCCAACGTCTCATCATCGACGGGTATGCCCTGCATCATCTTATAAACGATGTTATAGATTTCGCAATCCAGCAGCATCTGCGCATAGGACCAAATGCGGCTGCCGTGCAGAAAGCCCACGCCCAGCAGCATGTCCGACATCGCCACGCAGGCCATGAAGGTGGACAGGGAGTTATCCACGCCTGCCTGCCAGTTGGGTTGTTTGGCGCCCGTGGCAAAGGAACCCATAGAGAGCGGCACCTGGTAAAAATCGGCCAGCACATTGGTAGCTGCGCCAAACAAGTAATCTTCTGGCCCACCGCCCGTGTAAGCGCCAGTGCGCAGGTCTGAGGCGGTTTGGGCAGCGGCGTAGAAGACCGGAGACCCAGGATGGGCAAGCTGCACCAGCGCCAGCGCGCTGATCACCTCGGCGTTGCCCACCGCCAACGTGCCCGCCAGCGTGGCTGGCCCAGTCGTCAGGCAGGCTGCCATGGTCATAAAGCCGACCGGTACACCCGCTTCCGCCGCCACCAGGGCTGCTTCCAGGCTGCCCCCATCATGACCGAGGGGCGAGGCCGTGCATTGCATCAGTGAGAGTACCGGGCGCTTGCGCAGGTTCTCGCGCCCGCCGGCGATCGCTGCCGCCATCTCCACCGCGGCGCGGGCTTCCGTTTGGTTGTACACGCTTTCTGTTTGGGCATGCTTGGTTGAATTCTCCCAGATGGCGCGCAACTCGTGCAGCCCGCGCGTCTCAGCCGGGTAATCCTGCGCCGAGAGCGCCACCCAATGAAAGGCGATTTCCTCCAGGTAATCGGCGATGCGGGCAATCTCGACCACATCCTGCAGCCGGGAGCGGCGGCGCTCGCCGTTGTACAGGTCAATCACCTCGACTCCGCAACCATCGGTGCCCAGGTAGACATGATTGCCATCCATCGGCAGGTCTTGCTCGGGAATGCGCGCTGCCAGGGTATAAACCGGGGGGGCGCTTTTCAGGGCGTTCTCGATCAGATCAGGCGGCGCCTTGACAATGAACGTTTCCCGATCCACCTGAGCGCCATGCTGTTCCCAGAGGTCCAGCGCCCAATGGGAGGGAAACCTGACGCCCACCTGGGCAATGATCTCCAGCGTGGCGGAATGGATGCGCTGCACATCTTCTGGACTGAGGATTTGCAAGCGCAGCGCCGGATTGGTGATCGATTTGATTTTTCCAGGCATGGCTTGACCCTTTCAACCGGCGCCGACCAGGCGTTTGGCGATTTCGACTGCGCCGATGGCGTCCTCGCTGTAACCGTCTGCGCCAATCTCCGCCACCCATTCGCTGGTCACCGGCGCTCCTCCAACCATGACCTTTACTTTGGGTCGCAGCCCCAGGTCATCCAGCGCTTCGATCACATCCCGCTGGCGCACCATGGTCGTGGTCAGCAGCGCGCTGAGCGCAACAATGTCGGCGTCCACTTCGCGCGCTTTGCCGACGATTTTGGGCACCGCCACATCCACTCCCAGGTCAAAAACCTGGAAACCAGCCGCGGACAGCATCGTGCCAACCAGGCTTTTACCAATCTCGTGAATATCTCCCTGCACAGTTGCCAGCACCACTTTGCCCAGCATCTGGCGACTGGAACCGCGGCGCTGCATTTCGGGTTCAAGTATGGCAACCGCTGCTTTCATCGCCTCGCCCGCCATCACCAACTCGGGGAGGAAGGCATTTCCACAGCTAAATTGGTCGCCCACAAAGTTCACCCCCAAGACATACCCCTGGTTGATCGCCGTCAGCGGATCGATTCCCTTCTCGATCGCCTCTTCGGCTAACTGCGCGGCCGCATCTGGATCGCCATCGATGATGCTTTGCGCCATGGCCTGGAATAACTCGGTGTGCATCCTGTCTGCCTCCTCAATGAGATTAAGACACAACCTGGTTGGTAATGATGGCGCCGGACGGCACAATGCTGCCATGCAGGACAACCGCATCTTGCAGCACAACGTCATTGCCGATTTGAACTTCGCCTTCGATGTACACATTCGGACCGATGACACAGCCCGAGCCAATCCGGGTGCCATCTTCGATGTACAGCGGCGTAACAAATCGGGTGCCATCTCCGGCGATAGCGCTCAATTTCAGCGGGTTGGTCGAGCCATTGCGCAGGTAGTCCTGGTTGATCGCCAGCAGGTCCGCGGCTGTGGTCAGCGTCAGCCGACGCTGCACCATGCAGCCCCTAACCCCCCCATCGTGCTGGATCAGCATTTCGATTGCGTCCTGCAGCTCGTATTCACCGCGCGGCGAGGGCTTTACCAGGGGCAAGTAATCCAGCAGCTTCCGCGAAAAGCAGTACAAAGGCAGGCTGGCGATATCCGAAGGCGCCTGGTCGGGATCGGGTTTCTCGACGATGTGCGTCACAAGCTCGCCTTGCAAGCTGACAATGCCAGACTTGCGGATTTGCTCCGGCGGCACTTTCATCAGGGTCAGCACCGCATTGGGCTGCGGTTGGCTGCGCCACATCGCCACCATGCGCTGCACATCCTGACCGCTCACCAAGTTATCGCACGCTGACAGGATGAAGTCTTGGGTGAGGCGCGGGGCGGCGTGCTGCAGTGCATCTGCCATGCCCTTTCGTTCCGGTTGGTGAACGAAAGTGATCTCCACATCCAGGTCCGATTGCTGGCGAAAATAGCGCACGATGTCTTCATCCTTTGAGTTGACCACCAGGATGAAATCGCGGAGGCCACAGGCAGCGATGCTTTCGATGACGCGCGCCACGATCGGCTTTCCCAGGATTGGCAGCATGGCTTTTGAGCGTTTGATTGTGATTGGATTTAGCCGGGAGCCTCGCCCGGCAGCCAGGATGACAGCTTGCATGGTTATTCGATCATCAATCCTTGCTTTGCGATTTGGAGGGAGAAGATTTTGGCATCTTTCAAGTTCCACTGGCTGGCAGTGCGCTCCCACGCCGCCAACAACCGGGATTGGCTTTCGGCATCGCTGACCAGGGCAAACACCGATCCGCCGCCGCCGGCGCCGGTCAGCTTGGCGCCCAATGCCCCGTTCTCGTGCGCAATTTGGATGAACAGGTTGTTCGCCCAACCCGCCCCATCTTCGAAGCCGCAGTACAGCATCATCTCATCTACAAGCTGGTGATTGCGATTCATCAGGCGCCCGAACGTTTGGAGATCGTTTTTAAGCAATGCAATTTTACCGCGCCAGGCCGTTTCATAGGCGCCGCTCATAAAGCGCACCATCGGAGGCGGTTCGCCGCAGCCTCCATTGGCTTGCCATTCGGCGTATTCCGCCAGGTAGCGCGGCCGCATGCGCCCATGCACATCGCCAGAGTCATGCTGCACGCCTGTTGTCACCGCCACCAGGCGCGGGATTTCAACATAGCCATCCAGGCGCTCGTAGGTGGTGTATGGCTCTTGATCCACATCCTGCTGCAACAATTTGCCGCGATAATCCAGGTACGCCAGCCCACCAAACAGCGGAACGTAACGATCAGCGTAGCCGCAGGCGATCCCCAATTCCCTGGCCTCCACGCGTTGGGTCAGCTCCGCAAGCAGGTAGTCGTTGTGCACGCGCCGGTCTAGCTGGTACAGCTCACGCAGCCCAGCCAGGGTCAGCAGCACAAACAGAGACGATCCTCCCAACCCGCTCTGACGGGGAACATCGCTGGATACCCGCAATCGAAAGCCATGTGTGGTGAGCTTTTCGCGAAACTCGGCGCTATGGGCGTACAGTCGATTCACTGCACCTTTGAGCAGGTTGTGCTGCCCGTTATACGCCAGCGGCACCGCATCGCAAGCGCAGTATTCCGGGTCTGCCTCGCCTGGCTGTTCGAAAGCTATCCCATCGGCGATCTCGATCTCCGCCCTGGCGCGCAGCTCAACCGCCGCCGAGATAGTCGCAAAATCGCCTTCATTGCCATCCGAAGGATTGCCGAGGATATTGACTCTCGCCGGCAGGCTCAGCCGGATCGATCCACTACGCATAGGCGCCTCGAGCCAGCAGGCGCATCGTGTGCGTTCCGTCCAGGCAAACCATAGAGATTGCTTCCCACATGGCGTGATTCTACCCGATGAACGTTCAAAATCCAGGGCAGATTGCTTCTCACGATCTGACAGTTTCTTCAGCCTCGGCCGCGGTATTCACATGACCGGGTTGGTCATTGATGCAATCCGCAATTTATCTCCCAATGGCAGAGATTTGCTTGAACCGCTCTTTTTATTTTGCTATAATGAATTTACACCCTGCGATGTGGGAGGGCAATTGGGGGGGGTAGCAGCGCTTTCTCCCCATGCAGGAATAAGTGGTCGGATCATTCGCTGGCGGGGACAGGCTGTGAACAAGAAAATACGGTCACTATACCTGCAATTTTGGATGCTGGCGGGGGCGTCAGCTATTGTGCTATTGATCTTCCTCAGCCTTTGCGCGCAGGCAACCGCCCTGGCTTTTCCCTCCACGCTCACAGCAGAGACCCTCCTCGAGATACAACAATTCCCGCCACAAATGCAGGTGCAACCAGGCGAATGGATCACCTTTACGATCACGCTCACCAATACCGGAAGCATCACCATCAGCCATTTGTCCGTCGTGGATGCGCTCATCCCCACTTGCAACCGTTGGCTTGGCGATCTTAATCCCCTGCAAAAAACCAGCTATGAGTGCTCAACCAACGCTTTGGAAACCTTTACCAGTACGCTCACCGCCAACGGTGTGAACGCCCTCGGCGTGTCGCAGGTCGCCTCCGACACTGCCCGCGTCGATGTAGTGACACCAGTCTACGTTTATGAAGATATTCCTGCCGAGCCCATCGCCATCGACTTCGACACCAAGTGTGATACCAGCGAAATCATCCGCACCATTCAGGTAGCGGATGCCTTTACCATCGGAGATGTCAACTTTGGATTCAACGCCAACCACAGCTTCCGCAGTCAGATCTGGGCTTTTTTGGTTTCGCCGTCGGGCACAGTCGTGGAATTGTTCAGCAGTGTGGTGCTGGATGACGCAAACGATAACTATGACCTGATGTTCGATGACGCCTCTGCCAACCCTATCGACGATGGCAACAATGACAATACCGGTGAGCCATATTACGACCGGACCGCCAGGCCTTTCCGCAGCTTGAGCGCCTTCAATGGCGAAAATTCCCAGGGCGACTGGAAGCTGCGCATCTGCGACAAGTACCCCCTCTTGTACAACGGCGCATACAACCGCAGCATGCTGGTGCTGCAGCCGGCTGCCCTGACTGCCCAACACACCACCGGGCAGCTCAAAGTGGCCCCCGGAGATCTCATCACCTACACAACGCAGATCGCCAATCACACGTCTTATCCCTTGCACGACCTCTCCATGACAAACAAGCTACCAGGCAGCCTGGCTTTCCAGCCGGGATCGTTGATAGCCTCGATTGGAGAAGCGTACGAAGCTGGCCAAGAAATCTCCTGGAGCGGCGCCATCTCAGCCGGGCAGGCTGCGCTGATCACCTTTACAGCCCAGGTGATCAGCCCCACAGCAGGCCTGATCAGCGATACGGCGACCATCCAGCACCCGACCCTGGCTGCGCCGCTGAGTGAAATCGTTGTCAGCCAGGTCTTCACCGATCAAGATTATTTCTACACCAATGAAACCGATATTCCCATTCCAGAAGGCGGCTCTGGCGGCGTATGCCTGGCGCCCATTGCCTCCACCATCCAGGTCAACGAGAATTTCCCGATTGGCGACCTGCGCGTGGGCGTCAGCATCCTGCACACCCTGCGCGGCGACCTGACCATCACCCTCACAGCGCCCTCGGGTGCAACCATCGCCTTGCTCAACGATGTTGGTGTTGCCGAAAACCTGGATGCATTGTTCAGCGATGCCGGGCCTGAAGATGCCTTTGCAGAAGGGGTGCACGACGTATCCGCGCCCTACTATGATGTCATCGGGCGTCCCAGCGGGACGGGCAGCGGCGCGCTGGCAGCCTTCGACGCGCTCCCATCGCAAGGTGAATGGACGCTGCGCATCTGCGACAATGCAAGCTACGATGTGGGCACACTGCTTCAGTGGTCGCTGTTCTTCGACGAGGCCGATGTCTGGCTGGGAAACTCGTCCGCCTGGGATGCCCCCGAGAATTGGAGCCTCGGTCAAAAACCCGCTCCTGCCGACCTGGCAATCATCCCCAGCGCCCCCTCGGGAGGGTGGATGCCAGTGCTGCAAGCGGTGGAGCAAACCGGCGCATTGCGTGTGGACCCAGGCGCCGGCCTGGACATGGCAAGCCATACGCTGTACATTGAGGATTACCTGATCAACCGAGGCGCCTTCAGCCAGACCCTGCCTGTGGACAATGTGGGCGTTGGCGTGGAATTCTTGCATCTGACCAACTCGCTCGGCGATGTGCACCAGTTCTACGGCCTGGTCATCACCCCGACAATCAATAGCCTGGGGTCGACCCGCGTCGCCATACGCGCCAACCAGGTCAACGGCTGCACCACGGTGGCCTCGGATGCCTTGCTCCAGCGCTGCTACCGGCTCGACACCGAGACAGAAGGTGAAGCATCTGTGCGGTTGTACTACACCGAAGCTGAGCGAAACCAGCAGGATGCATCCAGGTTGAGATTGTGGCAGCGCGGCGAGCCTGCCGCCTATTGGGTACCTGTCGGAACCAGTTACGCAAGCTCAGAAAGCGGCAGCGATTGCCGCACATCCGAAGGGTTGGCTTGTTACCTGAGAGCTGAGCAGGTCGTTGAGCGCGGCGCGCTGCTGGCGGGAAGCAGTTCGCCCCCCGAGGTGTCGACCGACTTGATTAATACCGGGTTGAGGTTGGAGTGGAACAGTTCTGAGAGTTATGTCGATCACTACGAGGTGTGGGCTTCCAGCAGCGCCCCGTACTTTACACCAGGCGATCCAGACGCCACGCTCCTCGCCAGCCTGCCAATCAACCAGGAAAGCAGTTACATCTATACCGATACAACCGCCATGAGTGAAAACCTGGTGGGTATCAAGGACTACCTGGTTCGCACCGTTTACGCCAATGGTCAGACTGCCGATGCAAACCGGGCCGGCCTGTTCATTGCGCCGCTGCAGCCCGGGGATGAAGACCTTGCCTGGAGCAGCCTGGCTGTCACCCTGCAGAGCAGCGTGACCACAGCCGATGAGCTGGCAGCTTACCTGGACCCTGGCGGCAGCATCCAGAAGGTTGCTCGCTGGGATGCCAGTTCGCAGACCTGGGTGGTGCGCAACGTCGGCGCGCCCCTGGGCACCCCCGATTTTCCTGTAGCAGTGGGCGATGCCTTGCTGATAGCTGCCAGCAGTAGCGCACCAGCTCGCGCTGCCTGGCTGGGCGCGCTGCCCCTCCCCGGCAGCCTGCACTACCTGCTGCAGCCAGCAGGTTGGAATTTCCTCATGTTGCCGTTCGACAAAGCTCACCTGGCCACCGCTGACGCACTGGCAGCCGCCATCGGCGGGGTGACCAAGGTAGCGCGCTGGGACCTGGCCTCGCAAACCTGGGTGGTGCGCAACGTCGGCGCCCCCCTGGGAACGCCAGATTTTGAGATCTTCCCAGGTTTTCCATACCTGGTTTATTAACCCAGCGCCAACGCAATCGCCTGGCCGTAAGTCATGATAAAGGAGCGCCGCCATGAAAATGATCAAGCAATCACAAGCTGCGATCAGCTTTTTTTTCAGCCTGACCTTACTCGCCGGATTGATCTCGATCGCCCGCGCTGAACCAGAAGCCTCTGGCACACTCATCCCCACCGACGATGCCTACACCGACATCAGCATACCAGGCATCCATCCGACCATCGGTACGTTAGACCTGGCTTTCTCCGGCGATCCGGTTCCCCAACCCAGCAAGATCGTCTTTTTGAAATTCGATCTCTCCGGTGTTACCTTCACCATCCAGCAAGCCCGGTTGAACTTAGCCGCCATCACCGGTTGCGTTGTTCCATCGGCGGTCAGCGTCGCCGTCTATGGCGCCCTGGATGTTTACCACAACACCACCACGTCCTGGGTCGAATCGGGCATCACCTGGAATAACCAGCCTGATCGCGATCCAGCAGCGGTGTCTCCCCTGATCTACATGGATGAAGGTGTGGTCAAGCTGACGGGTGGCTACCATCATTGGACGGATACCGGCGCTGGCGATTTTGCCGATTGGTTGGAAACCCAACGCATTGGGGATGGGATTGCCACGCTGCGCCTGGAGATTCCACCGAATCCGGGCACCAGCGAAGTCTGGTTCGAGGATACCGAAGGCACCGCCACTGGATTTCCGACCTGCGTTGCCAGCGGCGGGCCTGTGCTGCAAA
Organism: Chloroflexota bacterium; assembly: GCA_029265355.1. Lineage (GTDB taxonomy): Bacteria > Chloroflexota > Anaerolineae > Anaerolineales > UBA4823 > JAJUJL01. The sequence continues at coordinate 437,128 of JAJUJL010000001.1, forward strand.
TCGCCGACGCCGCAGGACCGCTCAGCATCGAGCTTCTGGATATGCACGCCAGCCCAGCCGCCGCCAGCCGCCAGGGGCGTTGGTTAGCCTTGCTGGCTATCACCATCGTGGGCTGGGGAGTGTATACACTCAAGAAACGCAGCCTGTAACGCTCCACAATGGGATCACAGGCCGCGCCAAGCGCGGCCTGTGATCCCATTCTCTATTTTTGCAGTTGGGGGTATGATTAATTGATTTGACATCCCACTCACAAGGATTTCTCCAGAGACCATGTTAACCATAGCCGAATACATCTGGATCGCGCTGGCTGCGATGGGCGCCGGCCTGGTCAACGCGCTGGCCGGCGGCGGGACGTTGATTTCCTTCCCCATGCTCATTGCTGTTGGGCTGCCAGCCATTGCAGCCAATGTCACCAACACCGTGGCGCTGGTGCCCGGCTACCTGGGGGCGACCTTTGCCCAGATGAATGATTTGCGCGGCCAACGCCAAAGAGTTTATTGGCTGGCGCCAGTCAGCGCCCTGGGCGGCATCCTGGGCGGGCTGCTGCTGCTCAACACCGGTGAACGCCTGTTCCGTGACCTGGTGCCTTTCCTGATCCTGCTGGCTTCTGGCCTGCTTGCCATGCAAGAGCCAGTGCGCGGCGGGCTGGCGCGGCGCGCCAGCCAGCCGGGGGCAAATCCTGGAACCGCAAACCCTGCCCACCCCGCCGCCTATGCGCTGCTGCCGGTTGGCCTGGCAGCCGTTTACGGCGGTTATTTTGGCGCTGGCTTAAGCGTGATCGTGTTGGCGGTTTTGGGCCTGGTGCTGGAAGATAACCTGACCCGCCTGAATGCCCTCAAGCAAGCCATTGCCTTCAGCGTCAATGTGGCCGCAGCGGTTTTTTTCTTGTTCTCTGGACAGGTGGTGTGGAGCGCGGCCCTGGTCATGGCGGTTGGCGCTTTGCTAGGCGGCGCTCTGGGCGGGCGGCTCGCCGGGCGTATCCAGCCGCGCACTCTGCGCTGGGTGGTGGTGACGATTGGCGTGATCGTGTCGATCATCTATCTGGTGAGATAAACCCATTCACCGACTTCCCTGCCTGCGGTACAAGAGATAACCTGCCAAAATCTGGAGCTAAAATGGACCTGGGACTGACGACACCTGCCCTGCTCTTCCCGGCAATTTCATTGCTGCTGCTCGCCTACACCAACCGCTTTCTCACCCTGGCCAGCCTGATTCGCGAGCTGCACAAGAGCTACAAGATCAACCCCGAAGATGTTCTCCTGGCGCAGATTTCCAATCTGCGCTACCGCGTGGTGCTGATCCGCAATATGCAAGCCTACGGCATCGCCAGCTTTTTCCTGTGCGTGCTGTGCATGTTCGTGCTCTTCTTCGGACAGATCATCATTGGGAAGGTGATCTTTGGCGCCAGCCTGGTGCTGCTGATGATCTCGCTGGGCTTATCCTTCCGCGAAATCCAGGTTTCGGTAGGCGCGCTGGATTACCGGCTGCGCGATCTGGAATCCAGTGAGTTTCTCAAATGACCCCGACAGGACTCGAACCTGTAACCAATTGATTAAGAGTCAACTGCTCTGCCAGTTGAGCTACGGGGCCTTGCGGTTGGTAATTATACCCCAAGCCTGCCGGCTGTCAACCGCGCTATCCAGCTTTCAAAATCCTTTGTTGTTCGCCCTTATTTTCCCTTTATAATTGATGGCAAGATGAGCAAATCCAGGGTTTTCTTACCCGGGCTCAAAGTTGGCCACGCCCACGACGCCCAGGCGCTCACCGGCTGCACGGTGATCCTGTGCGAGAGCGGCGCAGTGGGCGGCGTGGATCAGCGCGGCGGCGCTCCTGGCACGCGTGAGACCGACGCCCTGCACCCCATGCACCTGGTGCAGAAGGTGCACGCCATCGTGCTTTCCGGCGGCTCGGCTTTTGGCCTGGACGCTGCCAGCGGTGCAGTGCGCTACCTGGAAGAGCGCGGCGTGGGCTTCGACGTGCGCGTCGCCAGGGTGCCCATCGTACCGGCTGCTATCCTGTTCGACCTGGGACTGGGTCGCGCCGACGTGCGCCCGGGGCCGGAAATGGGCTACCAGGCTTGCCTGAACGCCAGCAGCGCTCCGCCCGCCGAGGGCAACGTCGGCGCGGGGATGGGCGCCACGGTGGGCAAAATTTTGGGTATGGAGCAGGCCATGAAATCCGGCCTGGGCGCAGCCCGCCTGGAAATCGGCGGCGGGGTGAGCGTGGCGGCGGTGGTGGCAGTCAACGCCTTTGGCGATGTGATCGATCCACAATCCGGGCAGATCATCGCCGGGGCGCGCAGCAAACACCTGGGGCCGATCGCTGCTGGCGCAGGCCCGTTGTTCGCCGACACCTTGCAGGTGATGCGCTCATTCATCGGCCGTGCCAGCCTGGGTTTCGCCCGCCGAGAGAACACAGTCATCGGCGTGGTAGCTACCAATGCCCGCCTGACCAAGGAACAAGCCAACAAAGTCGCCCAAATGGCGCAAGACGGGCTGGCGCGCACCATCCGCCCTGCCCACACCATGCTGGATGGTGATACGATATTTGCCCTATCCACCGGCAGGCGCAGCGCGGATGTCAACATCGTCGGCGCTTACGCCGCCGAAGCCTTCGCACAGGCCATTCTTCGCGCCGTACGCCTGGCGCAACCCGCCGGTGGATTACCATCCAGCTCCAGTTTGAGGGGAGAGATGCATGTCTGAAATGGAATCGGGTCACGAAACCATCCTGGTAGTGGAAGACAACACGCTGCTGCGCGAAGGCCTGCGTGATATCCTGGCCATGGAAGGTTACCACGTGCTGTGCGCCGCAAACGGTGTTGAAGCCCTGGAATTGATGCAAACCTTGCGCCCCAATCTGATTCTCTCAGATATCGCCATGCCGCACATGGATGGCTTTGCTTTTTTCGAGGCGGTGCGCGCTCAACTCGACTGGCTCACGATACCGCTCATTTTCTTGACTGCGCGTGGCGAGAAAGAAGATATGCTCAAGGGCAAGAATCTGGGCGCCGAAGATTACCTGGTCAAACCGCTCTCCCGGGATGAGCTATTGACCGCCGTGCGCGGGCGACTGGCGCGCGCCCGTGAGATCGAGGTCGGGCAGCTCCAGCGCGCTTATGAAGCCAGCCTGACCGCCCTGGCAAACTCGATCGATGTGCGCGATGTCTACACGCGCGGCCATATCGAGCGCGTCACCGCTTATTCAATGGCATTTGCCGCACATCTCGGGTGGACCGGGCGCAAGCTGGAACAGATGCGCTTTGCCGCTATTTTGCATGATATTGGAATGATCTTCGTCCCCGAGTCAATCTTGTTCAAAATCGAGCCGCTGACTGAGGCCGAGTGGCAACACATCCGCCTGCACCCGGTGGCCGGGGCGCGCATGCTGGAGCACGTGCCCTATCTATCGCCGGCCATCCCCATTGTACGGCACCACCACGAACGCTGGGATGGGCAGGGCTACCCAGATGGCATCGCCGGAGAGCAGATCCCCATCGAAGCGCGCTTGATGACCGTTGCCGACAGCTTCGACGCCATGACCATTGACCGCCCGTACCGCGCCGCCATATCCCTGGAAGCCGCCTACGAGGAGATCATTGCCAATCGCGGCACCGCCTACGACCCAGCCATGGTACAGATCTTCGAAGACGTGTGGCGCAGCGGGAAGATCCAGGAAATTTGGGCGGCATGGCATACCACTCAGCCTGTTGAGAAATAATCCATGGACTCAAAAAGGGGGCCATGGGATGCCTGTTCCCTCCCTGAATCTGTTCCGTGATTTTTGGGGGAATTCAAGCGTGGATCAACGATTCTCCTTCTCGGTGAGCACACCTGTCTCCACGACCTGCGCCTTGCGATAGACGCGCTCGGGAGCCAACAGCTTGCCATTTACCGTGAGCAGCCCCTCAACGGTTATGCCAAAGTGACGCTCATTTTCGCGCAAGTAGGGCTCGATCAATGCCCAATCCTCCGGCGTCACAGAAGCAAAGACGCCGCCGTTGAGCTGCTCATCCTGCACGCGCCGGTGCGGATCGCGCAGGTAGATCGCCCCGCCGGAGGCCAGCGAGAACAGGTTTCCACCCGGGTATGGGGTAGGCAGTTCGAGCAAGCGTCCATCCTCGCCGAAAGCCACGCCGTTCAAGATGACGAAGCCGCCGCCATCCAGCGGATCGCCCGCCATGAAAGACTCCGCCAGGTAATCCAGGCAGGTGCCGTTGATCACCGCCCGCGGCCGACCCACCGCATTGATCAAGGGGCGACCAGCAGCGGAACCCAGCACGTAGATCTCTCCGCCTTTTGCCCCGTACAGGAAGGTCTGTCCCACGTCGCCGTGAACCACCAGCTTGCCGCGCTTCAGGATCTGCCCCATTTGGTCCTGTCCATCGCCATGGATGTGCAGCTCAGCGCCATCCAGGCCTGAGGCGGCGTAATCGCCCACATCGCCATACAGATCCAGGCGAACGCCCTGGCTGTCAGGGCCGAGCCCACAGCCGGCAAAGCGACCGCCGCGCCAGTTGTAGGCAATGAAGTTGCGCCACCCCATCTGATGAGCGCGAGCGATCCAGCGCGCTGCGCTGTCATCGCCCTCTGGTGGAAAACCCTCCCCATCGATGATCAGGTTGCGCTCGCCAGCGACTGGGGGGCGCAACGAGCGGCGATTTTTCCATTCGATGCGCCTCACGCCCGGTAAGCAATCTTCTGCTGTCGGCTCATCTAGGCCAGGGGCCTGCTCAAACAGCGCAGTGAGCTGCCGGTCGACGAGCGCCAGCAGTGAACTGCGCTTCTTATCGCCGGGGTCGAAGCGCCGGTCGCGCAGCCAGGTCAAAGCATTCCACGAGAAGCGCCATTCCTGATCGCCATGGCGGGCAAAATCTCCCAACCATGCCAGTCCCCAGGCCAGCTCATCCCAGGCAGCCTGCGCCGCCGCCTGCGATAGCCAGGCCCACATCGAAGGCACGCCGCCATTGTCGTAGGCATGGAAGATGTGATTCTGCCACTCCTGGCGGAAAGTTTCCTCCACTCGCTGCACATCCAGGCGCTGCGCATGGACATGCTGACGCCCAGCCTCCAGCTTCACCGGTACATTGAACTTGTTAATGCACTGCAATCCACTTTCCGGTGAGTAAGTGAAGCGGAAAGAACCACCATCCGTGTGCGAGCCGCCGCGCGCTGCCCAATATTTATCCGCCAGTGGCTGAAAACGCGCGTCCTCCGCCGCCAGGGAGCGCAGGCAGGCATTGATCGCCTGGCGCTCACTGGCAACCAGGCCAATTTGCACTTTTTCGCTTTCGGAAAGCTGGTTTTCATACAGCGCGAAAACTTGCGGGCGCAACATACTGGTATCGGTGATGCCCAGAAGCTCATACCGATCCTCATCTGGCAGGGAGCGCGCCAGGATGAAGAACCAGGGGCCATCCGGAGAGCCGTGTATATGAGCGCGCTGCACCGCACGGTACAAAGCTTGCTTCTCCTGCGGGAGTGTGATGAAGTCGTATTCCGTGGTGGGCGCCATGGCCTCCAGGGTGATCTCAAGCGGGTAGCCATACACCCGGTCCCACAGGTCGAAGAGCTGCACGCTCACCTCGGTATCGGTCAGGAAGAGCTGGCCGATGCCGCGTTGGCGCAGGTATTCGCTGACAGCATGATAGTTGGCAAAATCGCCGTTGTGCACCAGGGCTTCATTCAAACCGATAAAGGGATGCGCGCCGCCCGGGTGCCACACCCGTCCCTTGGTCGGGTAACGTTGGTGAGCGATCCACACATGGGCGCGCTGCTCATGCAGCAGGTAATAATCCACCACATCTTCTGCATAGCCCACGATCTTTAACACTGACAGATTGCGCCCGTGGGAAAGGACGAAAGCGCGTTTTTCGCCCAGGCTGGCATAGAACTGGATGTTCAGGCGGTAAGAATTCTGGTAAACGAACTCGTCTTCCAGGGCGCGTGCTGGCAGGCTGTCCAGCCCTTTCTGCGCAGCGAAGGCTTCCAGCACCGGGGTGCGGGCGCGCACGAAATAGCGCCACACATCCGGAGGGCGCACCTCGAGCCCCGGAACCTGGCGATAATCAGCCAAGTGAGGCAGCTCATAAGCCTGGGCAATCTCGAAGTAGGGCGTGATGAAACTGGCCTCCACCTCTGCTCTCGCCTGCGGTTCCAGCAGGGCAATCTGCAGCATATAATGCGAGCGCAGAACCTCTTCCGTCACCCCAAGCTGGTCAGGGTCAAGCCCGACCATGGCAATACCGCCGCCCTTGCCATTGCCGCGATTGTGCATCTGGCGGGAGGCGCTCAGCACATGCCGCCCGGCAACCGGAATATTGGCAGTGAAACCCAACACGCCGCAGCCGCCCTCGGCGGCATCTTCTGCCCGGCTCAACTCTGGCGTGACGCGCAACAATTCTCTGCGGGAGTTTAGGATCGAGTCTGCGTAGAGGTTGGTCATAAGAGAAATCTCCAGGTAATCATCAATCGTTCAATCCGTATAGGCGGCTGCCGTCAAGGCGATTTTTCTGAACCTTCCCAGGTTGATCAGGGCGACCGAGCCCAGGATCACGCTGGCAGCCAGCAGCGTGCGCACCGTGAGCGGCTCGGCAGCTAACAGATTGCCAATCAGTATGGCCACCAGAGGGTTTACATAAGCGTAGGTAGAGACCAGGGGCGTCGGCGCAACCCGCAGCAGCCAGGTGTACGAGGCAAAGCCCACCAGCGAGCCGAAAATCACCAGGTAGACAAGACCCCACAACGAACGAGCCGAGATCGCTGCCATGTCCAGGCGCGACCACTCGCCGGTCAGGCTGCCTGCCAGCAGCAAACCGCCGGCGCCTGCCAGCATCTCCATAGCGGTGCCCAGCAACGGCGACTCAGGCAAAGGAGCGCTGCGGCTGTAGAGTGAGCCAAGCGCCCAGAGCAGGGCCGCCAGCATCAGGGCGGCTATGCCCGCCGGGTAAACGCCTAGCAAGCCGCCGCCTTGCGCCAGCGGATCGACCAGCAGAACGATGCCGGTAAAACCAGCCACCAACCCAGCGGCAGTCATCCAGTTGGGACGTGACCCCTTGGGGCGGGCTGCATCGATCAGCGCCATCCACAGGGGAGCGCTCCCCACCATCAGGGCAGTGACACCGGAGGGGACGTACTGTTCCGCCCAGGTAACCGCACCGTTGCCGCCAAGCAGCAGCAGCAATCCCACAGCCGCCGCTGCACCCCACTGCCTGCGGGATGGGGCAGGCGCGCCGCTCAAGCGCTGCCACAGGTACAGGATCATACCGGCGATTAAAAAGCGCGCTGCCGCCATCAAGAATGGGGGAATGGTTTCCACCGCGAAGCGAATCGCAAGGTAGGTGGAGCCCCAGGCGATATACACAGCCATCATTGCCAGCCAGATACGCACGCGTAATGACATCTAGCCTTCTCCATAATGGGCGGTTTCCCAACCCAGCAGGGCCTTTTTGCGCGCCACACCATAGCGATAACCGCTGAAGTCGCCCAGCTTGTGCAGCACGCGGTGACAGGGGATGATCACCGGCAACGGGTTGGCGCCCACCGCATTGCCCACCGCCCGCGCTGAGCCCGGTCGCCCGATCCGCTCGGCAATCTGCTGGTAAGTAGTCACGCTCCCAGGTGGAATGCGCAGCAGCGCTTCCCAAACTTTGATCTGGAAATTGGTTCCCCGCAGGTGCAGGCCAAGCGGCGCCGCCGGCTCGCCCAACCAGAAACCGAACAGCGTCGCAGCCAGCGCACCGGTGCGCTCTGCATTCAGGCGCAGCTCTGCCTCGGGCCAGCGTTGGCGGAGCTGGCTCAGCGCGCCTGCCTGACCCTCCGTACCCAGGAAGACCAGGTCGGTTACGCCGCGCGGCGAGGCAGCCAGCAGGCAGTCGCCCAAGGGCGTGGGGTGAAAGCCGTAGTCCAGCGCCACGCCAGCGCCGCCGCGCTTGTATTCGCCCGGTGTGACCGCTTCCACGGCCACAAACAAATCGTGCAGCCGCCCAGGACCAGAAAGCCCGGAATCGTAAGCGGCTTCCAATAAGTTACTGGATCGGTCCAGCAGACGCCGGGCGTGTTCTTTGGTCAAGAACTGCAGAAAACGCTTTGGGCTGATGCCAACCCAGCGGGTGAACAGGCGTTGAAAGTGGTATTCGCTCAGGTTCACAGCTCGCGCGACTTCCTCCAAAGCGGGCTGGGCAGTCCTGTGCGCATCCAGGTATTGGATCGCCTGCTCGATGCGCCGGTAATCATCATTCAACTGATCGAAATCAACACGCTTCTCGTTCATGGTTTTACCTCCAGGTTGTGACCAGTATACACAACCCGAGAGTGCACTTCCACCCGATTCTTGCGCAGTTTGGTGTTATTCAAGATACACCAGCAAATCGCTGCGCCCGCGCAGTTCGCTGATCGAACGCATTCCCAGAATCTCCAGAATGCCGGCAAGCTGCCACTTCCACGAGCTGTACAGGTTCACGATCTGCTGGAAACCGACATCCGAGTTGATCTTGCTGGCATGCACGGGATCGGTGGTGGTGATGCCAAATGGGCAGCCCAGGCCTTTTTCACACTGCGCAATGCGAATGCAACCGATAGCCACCAGTTCAGCAGTTCCCAGGATAGCACCATCCGCGCCTAAAGCAATCGCCTTGGCAACATCCCAGGCGCTGCGCAGCCCGCCGGAGGCCATCAGCGTCACCTGGTCGCGGATGCCTTCATTCTCCAGGAAACGATGCACCTTGGGAATGGCATACTCGATGGGCATGGCGATATTCTTCTTAGCAATTTCCGGGGCGGCGCCGGTGCCGCCGTAGGCGCCGTCCAGGTGCACGATGTGCGCTCCGGCGTAGTACGAACCGACCGCCACCATATCCACATCGGTGGGTGTGGACACTTTTACGCTCACCAGCGCCTGTGGGTTGACTTGCTTGAGCCAATCGACGTGCTTCTTATGATCCTCCACCGAGTAGACGCTGTGAAAGGGAAAAGGCGAAAAGAGCGAAGTGCCTTCCACCGCCTCTCGCAGGCGCGCTACCGAGCTGGTGTTCTTATTGCCCAGCAAGTGCCCGCCCAGCCCCGGCTTGGCGCCCTGGGCATATTTGATCTCGATCACCGGAGCGCGCTGCAGTGTCGCCTCGCTGACGCCGAACAGGCCGGTCGCCACCTGGGTGATGATGTGGTCGGCGTAAGGCTCCAATTCTTCGGGATAGCCGCCCTCTCCGGTGGAGGTGAGGATGCCCAGCGCCTGGGCAGCGCGAGCGCGCGCCAGCATCACCGGCGTGCCGACGCTGCCGTACGACATACCCGCCCCATACCAGGGCAGCGGCAGCCTGCGCACCGGTCGAGAGGTCTCACGCCGGTTGAGCGGCAGTGAGAAATCGAATCCATTCGGGTCCGCCTGGATGACCTCGCGCGGGTCGCGATCGAGCTCGAAGGCAAACGCCAGGCGATCGAAACCGCCATCCGAAGCGCCGATGCGGTGCTCCAGTTCGCCGTTGGGGGGGCAACCGGTCTTGGCTTGCTGCTGCGTTGAAAGCAGCAGCGCCACAGGCCAGCGAAAATCGCCCTCTCCGCCGTTGGGTTGCGGCAGCCGCCGGTAACGCGAAAACGGCGCGCTGCCGCCCAGCGTCTTGCGAAAAGCCTCGTTTTCGCTCTTAAACCAAATGGTGCGACCCACCTCGCCGCGCAGGCGACGCACCTCGCGCATACCCATTGCCCCCAGGGCTTCCAGGAGCTGGTCGCGCCAGGCGTTCACCAGGTTGATCACGCGCTGCGCCCCCCATTCAGCATCGATCTCCTCATTCTCCACCGGGCAGCGACCCTTATCCGCCCACAATGAGCAGCCCCAGGCCACCTGCAGGATGAAATCGACTGCCACCAGGTCAGCGCCGCAGGCAATGGCCTTGGCGACATGCTCAGCAGCGGCGATGCCGCCCGATGCCACCAGCGTCACCTGGTCGCGGCTGGCATCCGCGACCAACCGGTTGTGCACCTCGCGCAGAGCCTCCGGCAGGTAGCGCCCATCCAGGTCCACCCCGACCTCATCTGCATAAAGGTGCAAGACGGGCGCGCCAGCGCGCACGCAGCGGGAGGCAATCTCAGCCGCCTGGACGGAAAGCGGCAGGCGCAGGGCAATCACTGCGCCAGGCCAGCGCAAGCGAGCTTTGTCGAGGGCCGCCAGCAGGCGTGTTGCATCCTGCTCTTCAATTTCAATGTAAGCTGGCACCCAATCCGGCGGCAACAGGTCAAGCTCTGCGAGGGTCAACCTGGCAGCTAATGCCGTGGAAAACGGAGCCACATCCGCCTGGTAATCGCTGGGGGTGAACAGCGCCAGCGTGCCCAAGGATGCTGCAGCGCGCGCCAATGCCTGCAAAGCGCCGCGCCCCGGCAGCGGTAGAGGCAGGGGATTAAAAAGCAATGGGACAGGCAGGCTGAGAGCATTGGGCAGCTCGCTGCTCAGCTTTCCATCGTTGGTAAACGCCAACGCCATCACACCTCCGCCCAAATCCACCTGGGTGGAGATGGACTCGCGACCGTGGATGCCATCCCGGGTGGGTCGAACGATCTCGCTCATATCCAGCCAGATGCCTTCGAAGCCCTCGCCGGCAAACTTTCCGCCGTAACCCGCGCCGGAAATGGGGATGCGCCCGGTCTCTGCCATGTACCAGGTTTGAGTGACAATTTCAGCGGTCCAATAATCGTCGCCGCGCTGGGTGGAACCCATGAACACCTGGTGACCATACTTGACATAGGCGCTGCCTTCGTCCAGGTGAAATTGAGCCGGGTAGCCGCCGGGCGGCGCTGGCGCCGGGCGAGTGGCGATGTGATAGCGGGCATGAGTGAGCATTTCAACCTCCACGAAACCAAAAATACAAGCCACATCCGCCAGCTCAGCACCGGGTCGCCTTAAATAAAACAGGCACGCCTGGGCGCGCCCGCTAAATTAAAATAGCTTCAGGTGGGGCGCCCCTCCTCCAGTCTCGGAACACCGCGCGGCGCTGCGCCGCTGGCGGCCACTGCAGAACGTTTTGTCGGCGGGTTACCCGCGCCGGTTTGTCGCTCTGCGCACAGGAGGGGCAAATTCGGGGTATGGCAACCCCGGGAGGCATCCGCTGATCTTTCGATTTTCTCCCGGAATGTCCGGGATTAATCCTACCTCGCGGCAGGAAACCTCCACCTCGTCACCCAGGCGAATTGCCTGGGCCTTGCGCTACGATTTGCCTGATATTCAATTGTCGATCTAGGACCGATTTTACCTCACTCCCGTCTGAACCGTCAAGAAAAACTAGACCCTTTCAGACTTCCCCCAAAATGGTCCTTTTGGCCATTTTGGGGGAAACGGATTGCCCACCAATCGTTTCATTTAGCTAAAGTGCTCACTGCCTCGCCAGCTTTGCGCCCGTTCGGGTTGAGCGCCTCTTCGCGGCGGAACTGGCTCATGTACAGGTTGTAGTAAAAGCCCTTTTTCGCCAGCAGTTCCTCGTGACGGCCGCGCTCCACGATGCGCCCCTGATCCAGGACCAACACCTGGTCAGCCGAGCGGATGGTGCTCAGGCGATGCGCGATCACAAAGCTGGTGCGCCCTTCGAGCAGCGTCTCCAGCGCCTGTTGGATCATGCGCTCGGTGCGCGTGTCCACGCTGGAGGTGGCTTCATCCAGGATCAGGATGCGCGGGTTTGCCAGGGCGGCGCGCGCAATCGCCAGCAGTTGGCGTTGTCCCTGGCTCAAGCCGCTGCCGCGCTCACCCAGCACGGTCTGGTAACCTTCTGGCAAGGATTGAATGAATCCATCGGCATGCGCCAGTTGGGCGGCAGCCATCACTTCTTCATCGCTGGCTTCCGGACGACCGAAACGGATGTTTTCCATCACCGAGGCGCTGAACAAGAAAGTATCCTGGAGCACGATGCCAATTTGCTTGCGCAGCGACTCGATCTGCACATAGCGCACATCCACACCATCGATCAACACCGACCCGCCGGTGACATCATAGAAACGCGGGATCAGGTTGATCAGCGTGGTTTTCCCCGCTCCAGTGGGACCGACGATGGCAACTGTCTCGCCTGCTTTGGCAATGAAGTCTATGCCATCCAGCACTGCCTCTCCATCTTTATAGGCTGCGGAGACGTTGCGAAACTCAACCTGGCCCTGGATCTCTGGCATCGGCCTGGCATCAGGGCTTTCCTGGATGGCCGGTTGAACATCCAGCAAGTTAAAAATGCGCTCGCCGCCAGCAATGGCTGATTGCAAATTCGTCCACAGCACAGCAATCTGCTGGATAGGCTGGTTGAAGCGCTGCACATAACCCAGGAAGGTGATCACCAATCCCAGGGAGACGCTGGTGCCCAGCAGCGACTGGCCACGCAGCAGCGCCAGGCCACCTACCACGCTGACAATCGCCAACGCCAGATATCCCAGCGCATCCAGCGTAGGCGCCAGGGCGCTGGTGAATGCCACGGCGCGGATATTGGCATCTCGGTTGGCAGCATTGGTAGCGCGGAAGTTTTCGATATTCTCCTCCGCCCGGTTGAAGGCCTGCACTTCGCGCACTGCGGAGATACTCTCCTGCAACTCGGCGTTGACGCTGCCCATTTCTTCCCGCGTGCGCCGGAAAGCTTTGCGCGCCTGGCTGGAGAACCACACTGTGGCTACCGCCATCACCGGCACCACCACCAGGCTGAGCAGGCCAAAGGCCAGGCTGCGCGTCAGCATGTTGTAACCAATCCAGAAGAGTAGCAACAAACCGCTCAACACGTTCACCAGGGCAAAGTTGAGCGCCTGTTGGATCGTCTCAGAGTCATTGGTGATGCGGCTCATCAGATCGCCAGCTTCGTTCTCAGCGTAATAGCCCAGGTGCAAATTGTGCAGGTGACGGAAGACCTCCACACGCAGCGAGCGCAACACATGCTGCCCGGCCCAGGTCATGGAGAAGAAAGTCAGCCCAGTCAAGATTGAACCAGCGACAAATAACCCGATGATGATCAAGGTCAAGCGCCCCAAGCCAGCCAGTCGCTCCTGGCTGGTCATCTGGGCCGCATCCGCGGCTGGCGCTGGAAAACCGCCCGCTGTTTGCAGGCTGCGGATCACGTTCTGGGTAATGCCTTTGGCGGGATATCCTTCAGATAGCCAGCAACTGCTTGAGGCAGTGTTCGATTCACCGCCGGGCGAGGCTGTCCCCGGGAAAGCGCTGCCCGCCGACGCAGGGGCCAGGTAGCAGTCCACCACCTGCCCGATCAGGTCTGGGGTGGTCACCTGCGTCCAGGTGGATGCCACTACCAAAACAGCCACCAAGACCAACAAAAGCCAATAAGGGCGAAAAAGGCGACTAAAACGCCCCAGGGTATCTCCCAGGCGGCGAGGTTTGATTGTTTCCTGGCTCATGATACGGCGCATGCCGTCCGGTCCACCAAACATAGTCTCACTCCATCGATAGAACAAAAATCGTTCAGGCTTATAACCAGCGGCCGAGCCGCCGTAACAGGCCTGATTGGCGCCTTATTCGGGCAGCGCCTCTCTCTCGAGAGCTGCATCGCCCATCAACTGAGAGTTATAGATTTCAGCGTAAATCGGGCTCTCTTCGAGCAGCTCGCAATGCGTGCCCTGGGCGACAATGCGGCCCTTCTCCAGCACCAGGATCAAGTCTGCATTCATCACTGTGCTGATGCGTTGGGCAATGACAAAGCTGGTGCGGCCTCTCATCAAGCGATCCAACGCCTGTTGAATCTGGGCCTCGGTCGCCAGGTCCACGCTGGAGGTCGAGTCGTCCAGAATCAGGATGTGCGGGTCGAGCAGCAAGGCGCGCGCAATGGCGATGCGTTGCTTCTGCCCGCCGCTCAGGGTGGCGCCGCGCTCGCCAACCGGCGTGTCATAACCCAACGGGAATGATGTGATGAAATCATGCGCTGCAGCTGCTTTCGCGGCTGCTTCGATCTCTTCCTGAGTAGCGTTGGGTCGCCCAAAAGCGATATTCTCGCGGATCGTACCAGCAAAAAGGGTGGTTTCTTGTAAGACAATGCCAATCTGTGAGCGCAACGAGCTGATTTTTAGACTGCGCAGATCATAACCATCGATGAGGATGCTGCCTTGAGAGGGATCATAGAAACGTGGCAACAAGTTGATGATGGTGGTCTTGCCCGAACCGGTGGCGCCCAGCAAAGCCACTGTCTGCCCAGGTAGTACCTCGAAGTTGACATCCTTCAATACCGGCTCACCGCTGTTGAAATAGCGGAAGGTAACATTGTCAAAGCGAACATGACCTTCGACTGGCGGCAGTTCGATGGCATCTGGGCGGTCGGTGACATCGCTCTGCGCGTCCAGGATCTCAAAAATGCGCGCAGCCGAGGCGGAAGCCTGTCCAAGTTGGGTGATAATGAAGCCAAACTGCGCAACGGGAAAGAACAGGTAAATCAGGTACAGGCTGAATTCCTGCCACTCGCCCAGGGAGAGCGTGCCGCCCACGATCTGGCGCCCGCCAAAATACAGCACTGCAGCCTGCCCCAGGTTGGCGATTAAGAATACAAACGGAAACAAGAAAGAGAACAAACGTGAAACCTCGATCTGCTGCGTCATCAAGGCATCCGCGGCGCGGCGGAACCTGGCCTGCTCCTGCGCCTCGCGCGTAAACGCCTTGACCACCTTGATGCCCGCCAGGTTTTCTTGCAGGATGGTATTCAGCGCCGAAAGCTTCATCTGCACTTTGGCGAACAGCGGCTGGCTGATCATACCAAAAATAAGAAAGACCACGAATGCCACTGGCAGGATGGGCAAGGCGACCAATGCCAGGCGCGAGTTGGTAGTAAACAAGATCAGCAGCACACCGACGATGAGCACCAGCGCACCCACCAATTGCAACAGGCCCTGGCCAATAAACAGGCGCACTTTTTCGACATCATCGGTGGCGCGCACCATCAATTGTCCGGTCTGGTTGCGGTCGTGATATGAGAATGAGAGGCGCTGAATCTTGGCAAACAGATCGTTGCGCAGATCGAACGCCACGGTCTGCGAGTTTCGTTCCGCCCAGTAGGCTTGCAGGAAGGCGAAAACGCCACGCAGCGCGGCAAAGATAACGATGGCAATGCCCGCCGTCAACAACGCCTGAGGGGCATTGACCTGGTCGGCGGTCAGCTTTGCCGTGAGCTGTTCCAGCGACCAATCCCGCGGCAATCCCAACGTCTCCAGAAGACGCGGCAACGCTTGCGGCAGGATGGCTGATGGGATTTCGGCCAGGCGAGGCAGCAGATTCTGCGCCAACACACCCTGGGTGACAGCATCGATGATGTTGCGCACCATGCGCGGCACAGCCAATTGTGAAAGTGTGGCAATGATTAAAAACAGGTATGGTAGGGCCGCTTCACGCCGGTAGCGGGAGAGGTAGCGCAGAGCGCGACCGAGCGCTCCTCTGGAAACCGGCGCCTGAGAGCCTGGATTTCGTTGACGCATTGATCAGCATCTCCTTGTAATGAAAATTGCGCCTCGAGTGAGCTCAGCTTTGAGCCGCGTGAGAGGGTTCCTGCTGGCGGGCAGCGCGGGTGAGTAGCTTAAGAGCTTCGATAATCAGCGCCTGTTCTTCCTGGGTTAATGCATGCGTCAGGCTTTCCATCCACTGGCGGCGTGCAGCCACCCCTTCGGCGATCAACTGGCGACCCGCAGCGCTCACTGCAATACGCTTGATGCGCCGGTCGTCTGGATGCTCGCTGCGCTCCAGCAGTCCCTGCTGCACCAGGCGCTCGATCATCTGGCTGGCAGCCGCAGACGAAACACCCAGGTGCTCTCCCAGGTCGGACACACCGCACGCGCCGCCGTGGTACAGACGCATCAACGCGCCGAGCTGACTCATCGAAAGCCCCGCCTGGCGCGTGAAGTACACCAGGTCATTCATCGACCTGCGCATAAAAATTTCCGACCATTCATGTAGAACCTGTGTAAACTGGACTGTGTCAGTCATAGTTAAGCGCCTCAATTAGTTAAGTGGGCTTAAATTTACACCCAGCTTTTATCGCTGTCAACCGCAGCGACATAAACGTTTGATGAGAAAATTGGAGAGGAGCGCCTGTTTCTCCACGAGGCGCCACCCGCTATCCTGCCAGTGTTATAATCCGCACAATCCTTGCTCATGAGCAGCTTGTGAACTATTCAACCTACGATGACTATTCCTTAATACACCTGGTCGCCCTGGCCGAAGAAAAGGCGCTGGGAGCATTGTATGATCGCTATGGCAAATTGGTGTACAGCATAGCGCTCAACAGCGTGGGCGATGCTGGACTGGCGGAAGAAATCACACAGGATGTGTTTTTGCGCATCTGGGAGAAAGCCAGCACCTACCAACCTGAACATGGAAAAGTGCTTACCTGGATCACCAGCATTACCCGTCACCGCGCCATCGATATGCTGCGCCGGCGCAGCGCTCGCCCGGAAACCGTACAGCCCGGCTGGGCCGTAGAAGAAGAAGGTGCCGATGACCCGCCTGAGATGGCGGCCCCCGAGAATGTAGAAGACCTGGTTGATCTGGCGCAGCAGCAGCAGCGGGTGCGCAAAGCCCTGGCGCAGCTCCCGCAAGACCAGCAAAAGGCGTTGGCAATGGCCTTTTTTCAGGGTTACTCACACAGCGAATTGGCGCTGGCGTTGGGTGAGCCGCTGGGCACGGTCAAGACGCGCATTCGACTGGGCATGCAAAAGCTAAGAGCATTGTTGGAAATCGAAGCATGAGCGATACCAGGGCCGGCCAGATTTCCCATGAATTTAAAATCCAATCAACATAATTCCTCGTATCTATGATCGCTCAGAGGCGATATCAATGTCTGAAAATCATGTCATAGATTTAATCGCGGCCTATGCATTAAACATACTGGAAGCCGATGAGGCTCAGCAGGTGGCTTCTCACCTGGCGGCATGCTCGAGCTGCGCGACAGAGCTGCAATCCTACCTTCGTGTGGTAGAACAATTGCCGTTGGCGGCTCCGGACGCCAATCCGCCTGCTCATTTGAAGGCCTGTCTCATGAGCCAGCTTCCCAAAAAACAAAATTTCACTGCCGCTGAAAAACCTGCGCCAATGCACATCGCCCCCGAAAAGCGCCCCTGGTGGCAGACACTGCTGCAGGCTCTGCCAACCCTCTCACCGGCCTGGAACCTGGCAAGCGCAGTTTTGATCCTGGTCTTGAGCGCCAGCAACCTGTTCTTATGGCAGCGAATCAAACAGCTCGACCACCCCTCCTCCCGCCACTTTATCACCGTTGACTTGCAAGGCAGTCCGAGCATTCCCAGCGCAGCCGGCGTGCTGGTGATGGACGAACAAGGCCATGCCGGCACCCTGGTGGTGGATGGCTTGCCCGTATTGGACAATTCCAAAACCTATCAGTTGTGGTTGATACGCGATGGCGCGCGTACCAGCGGCGGCGTTTTTTCTGTGGATTCGCTGGGCTACGGCTCGCTGTGGATCACATCCCAAATCCCTCTCACCCGTTACGACTCTTTTGGCGTCACGATCGAGCCTGCGGGAGGCAGTCCTGGTCCTACCGGCGAGAAAGTGTTGGGCGGAGAGCTCTAAGCCCGATCCTCGACCTGTAATTAAAACCAAAGCCCCCAGGAGGAGTATCCCTGGGGGCCTTAGTCGGCGTGGTGGGCGCGGAGGGGCTCGAACCCCCGACCTCACGGATGTGAACCGTGCGCTCTGACCGGCTGAGCTACGCGCCCGTTTTCGATCTTACCGGAAGCAAATTATAACCGCTTGGTTGTAAGTCTGCAAGGCAAATTTCTCAAGTTCAGACAACCGTTCGGCTCATGATGATCAGGCGGTCATCGCCAGCGACAGCGAAGCGATCTCCGCGGTAATTGAGGAGACAGCCGCGCCCCTTCAGGACTCGTGATCAACTGTGAAAAAGACGTTGTCCACACAATTGTCCAAGGCTTATTACCACATTGCATGGAATTGAAATTTCACTATAATCAATATCAGAGGCTCATGTTTTTTTATCGTGAATATCCGGCAGCATTAGGCCTCTTTTGGTGGGATGAGTAAATGAACACATTTTCAAGCTTGCGTTCGCGCTTGATCCTTTTCGTACTGCTGGCAGCCACACCAGCTCTGCTCCTGACGCTCTACAGCGGCCTGGAGCAACGTCGCCAGGCGGGCGAGGCCGCCAAGAGCGAAGCCCAGCGTTTGGTGCTCCTGGCGGCGAACAGCGAGGAGTTATTGATCGAGAACACGCGCGGTTTTATCATTGCCATGTCGCATCTCCTGGCGCCTACCGACAACGACCTCTCGCACTGCTCCGAGACCTTCTCGCACATGCTCGACCTGCATTTTCCTTACTATGACTCGTTTTACGTCTCTGATCTGAAGGGAAATATCCTCTGCCACATGCTGAGCGGCGACCTGCCATTGGACCTGGGAGGCTGCGAACACTTCCAGCAATTGGTCAAATCGCCCGATTTTGTGATCAGCAAATACCACCTGTGCCGCAATACGGGCGAACCCGTGATCTCAATGGGTTACCCGGTGCGCGGCACTGACGAGCAGATTATCGGAGTGGTTAACATCAGCCTGGATCTGAACTGGCTGAACGACCTGGCCTCGCAGGCCCGCATGCCCGAAGGCACCACCTTGACCCTGCTGGACCGCGACGGCGTCATCCTGGTGCATAACCCCGACACGGAGAAGTGGCGCGGCAAGTTAATGCCACCCGAATCGATTGGCGCGATCATCCTGGAACAGAAGGAGGGCACCGCTGAAGGCTTAGGCACCGATGGCGTCATGCGCTTGCACGCCTTCATGCCGCTGCGCGGCAGCCAGGATTCGGTGTTCATCAGCATCGGCATCCCTACAGCAACCGCTTACGCCGAAGCCAACCGCGCCCTGGGTCGTAACCTGGCGCTGCTCATCGGCGTGACCATCCTCTCTTTGATCGCCGCCTGGGTATTGGGAGATGTGCTGATCATGCGCCAGACGCAATCCCTGGTGCGCACCACACAACGCCTGGCCAGCGGCGATCTCCAGGCGCGCACCGAAATCTCCTACGACGCCGGCGAGCTGGGTTTGTTGGCGCAATCTTTCGATCAGATGGCCGAGGCGCTCTCCCAGCGCGAAGCCGAGCGCGACCGGGCTGAGCAAGCCATGCGCTCTTATGCCGCTGAGTTGGAGCGCAGCAACCGCGATTTGCAGGATTTCGCCAATATCGCCTCTCACGATTTGCAAGAACCGCTGCGCAAGATCCAAACCTTCAGTGAGATACTCGATCTGCGCTATGCCCACATACTCGACGAACGTGGCCGAGACTACCTGGAGCGTATGCGCCGGGCGGCCTCGCGCATGCAGCAGCTTATCCTGGATCTGCTCACTTATTCGCGCATCGAGACCAAAGGCCAGCCGTTCCAGCGCGTGGATATTGGCGAAGTGATCAGGCAAGTCCTATCTGATCTTGACCTGCAGATCGAACAAAGCAAAGCCGAGATCGAGGTCGGCGAGCTTCCTGTCATCGAGGCCGACCCCAGCCAGATTCAACAGCTCTTCGCCAACCTGATCAGCAATGCGCTCAAATTCCAAAAACAAAATGGCAGGCCGGTGGTCAAAATCACCAGCAGCCTACCAGCGGTGCAAGACAGCCGCCGAGGTCACAAAAAAGCGGCGGAGCATGTCCAGATTTGCGTCACCGACAACGGTATTGGCTTCGACGAAAAATATCTCGACCGCATCTTTCAGCCCTTCCAACGCCTGCACGATCGCGATATCTATCCGGGCAGCGGTATGGGTTTGGCCATTTGCCGAAAGATTGCAGAGCGTCACCGGGGCACGATTACTGCCCACAGCAAACCCGGATCGGGGACAACCTTTGTGGTGGAACTGCCGGTAAAACAAGCCGCAGGAGAGAGAATCTATGAGCGCGAAATCGATTAACATCTTGCTGGCTGAGGACGATGCCGATGATCGTTACCTGATCAACGAAGCCCTGGATGAAAGCGGCGTTAATTGCCAGCTCTATATCGTGGAAGATGGCGATGAACTGCTGGACTACCTGCAGCGGCGTGGGAAATACAGTGACGAGCAAGCCTGGCCTACCCCCTCGCTGATACTGCTCGACTTGAACATGCCCAGGTTGGATGGCCGTGAAGCCCTGGCGCAGATCAAGGCCAACCCAAATCTGCGCGGGATTCCCATTGTGGTGCTGACGACTTCTCAAGCCGAGGAGGACGTGCTGCGCACTTATTCGCTGGGTGTCAGCGGCTTCATCACCAAGCCGGTGAGCTTCACTGGCTTGCGCGAGGTGATGGAAACAATTGGCAAGTACTGGCTGAAGACCGTTGAGCTCCCCCATTCTCGAGAGCGCGGCCCTGGTTCCTAAGGGTTTGCCCAACAGCCTGTGCGGGCCTTGTCACTGGCGCGCTCCGGTTCCTCCAGTGAACATATAACAGCACACCCCGCTCTGCACCGCCCGGTGCAGAGCTTTTTCTGCCCGATCCAACAATTCTTCAGGCCGGCTGCCATCCCATGGGTAAGCGCTGATGCCAATGTGAGCCGACAAAGAGATTGTTGTCCGGTTCACCTCGAATGGAGCTTCCAGCGCACCATGAACTTTCATCGAGACGTTCAAAGCATCGCGCGGCGTATTCAAGGACTCCAAAATAATTGCAAATTGGTTCTCGTCGAAGCGCGTCACGGTATCACTGTTTCGCAGGCTGCTCACAACGCGCTGAGCAACTCGCTGATAGATCTGATCACTATCCTCCGCTTTTTCCGTCTCAGCGCGCTGCCAATCGACCTCCAGAAGCATCACGGCCGCCTGCTGTTGGTAGCGCTTCGCACGCGCCAACATGTGGGCCAATCGATCCCAGAAGATCGTCCGTCCAGGTAGTTGGGTCACCGGGTCGTGCACATACACCACCTTGAGCGAGCCCGTCGAAGTGCGGCGGTACAACACTTCCTTCTCTAGTTGAGCAGGGACGAGCCCTCTCGCGGAGCGCGGTGTGTTGAAATAGCCGCGCACCAATGGGTGAATCCGATACACACCGGGCGATATTTGCTGAAGCAAAAAGTGATCGACCACCTTTGCCAGGTCTTGAATCGTCAGGCCTCCCGCTTTGTGCGCTGCCTCTGCGGGAAATTCATCTGGCAGGCTTTTTAACGTCTCAAACAGCAAACGGCTATCATCGCGCAGCAGCCCCCAGGTCGATTCCAGGACGGTATACATGCTGCGCTGGTGGGCTGGAATGTCTTCCAGGTTGGTTTCCAGCACATCCAGGCCGCGCTTGATCTCTTCCAAAAGCCTGTCGAGGGGGAAATCGCGCACCCTTGAGGCAGCCAGTTCCAAAGCCAGCGGCAACCCATCTACCTGGCGGCAAATTTCGATCACCTGCTCCAACCGAGCAGGATTGGGACTGAATCCAGACCATGCCTGCTGGGCGCGGTTCAAAAAAAGCTGCACGGCTGGGAATGCCTGTGCATCGGCCGCCTGGTTATCGCTCGGGTATGCCAGGCCATGCAACTCGAGTGTGCAGACGCTGCGCGCTTTTACCCGCTGGCGGGAGACCATCAACAGGCGTATTCCGGGAGTTAGCTGCGCCAGACGGTTCAGCATGGAAAAATCTCCCGTGAAATACTCAAAGCCATCCAATACCAGCAACATCTTTAGCGGTTGCAGCAAGCGGTAGAACTGGCTTTGCAGGTCTTGCCCTTCTTGCAAGGGGAGTCCAACCACCTGCAGAATGGCGCGTTGGAGCTGCAATTCATTGTGCGGCTCGCGCAAAGAAACCAGCCAGACGCCATCTGTGAAGCGATCGATGTTTTCCCTCGCCGCTTGTTGGGCAAGGCGAGTCTTACCCACCCCCGGCATACCCACCAGCGCAATCTGCCGGCATCGGCTGTCTGTCAGGTAGGTCTCCAAGAGACGCAATTCATCCTGGCGTCCAAAGAATGGAGTGAGCTGGAGAGGCAGGTTGGTCAGTTCCAGGTCGATAATCTGGTCGCTCAAATCCAGCAGGATACCCGCCTTGATGCGTTCATACAGGGCTTGCGACTCGGCTGAGGGGCTGACGCCCAGCTCATCCTGCAACAAGCGCCGCAGAGTTTGGTACTGCTCGAGCGCTGCGCTGCGTTCGCCGCTGAGCGCCATCAGGCTCATCAACTGGCGGTGAGCGGCTTCTTCCAATGGCGCCAGGCTGACATAACGCCAGGCGTATTTATAGGCTTGTTCAATATCGCCCTGCCGCTGAAAGTAATTGCTCATGCTGCGCAACGCTTGCAGGAGGTAGCGAAAATATTGTTCCCGCTGAAAGATCACCCATTCCTGAAAACTTTGCGAGTCCTCCAGGGCAATATCTTCCATAAAATCGCCGCGGTACAGGTCGATCGCCGCCTGCCAACGCCCGGCGCACGCCGGGCAAGTTTCGGCAATCCTGTGAACGTGGGTTTGGGTAAATTCCACGTGCGCCAGGAAATGGCGTGTGTCCAGTTCGAAAGCCTCCTGGGGATCGAAACGCACCCAATCATCCTGCCCCTCGAAGGAAAGCCAACTCAGGTCACCCAGGGCGCGGCGCACGCCGTAAAGCGCCTGGCGCAAGTTTGTGCGCGCGTAACCTTCCGGGCGCTCTGGCCAAAACAGTTCCCCCAGCGCATCCCGGCGATGGCTGCGGCGTGACTCGATGGCCAGGTAAGCCAGCAATGCGCGCTCTTTGCGCGTGCGAAAGCTGGCATTGATCAATTTTCCATCCAGCCATACCTGTAGCGGCCCTAACAGCGATATCGATAAACGACTCATCTCCCCACCTGCCCAAAAGGGCGTATCAGAACAGATGCGTGTTAATCGTGCAACTTATCACAACTAACGCTATTATAACGTCCTCATCACAGGTTTGTAACAGGATATTGTAATAATAACTACAAATCGCCATTCATGCAACACTTTCTGATCCTTATGAAGGCCCAAGAACGCTACTACCGCTCGTTTTTAGTAAGACTATGGAAAGAATATGCAAAGGCTGAATGGCGCGCATCCATACAAGATATTGCTAGTGGCGAATGCCGGTATTTTCCAAATCTGAACGAGTTGTTCATGTACCTGGAGCAGATACCCGAAACAACCACTCCCGACCGGCCATTCGCAACCACTGGCCCACCCGAATTGGATGCTTAACCCGGACACAGTCCAATCGTGAAATTGTTTGTTCATTCGATCCACTCCCCCCAACAACGCACTACGCAACTGCATCATCTCGGTCACATACTTCTCAGGGGCAAAAGTAACAGAGGAGGTCATTGTCAATCGAGAGACTAGCCACCCGTACACCTTCGATCAACCCATTTGCGATTGAGGAGAAAAACCATGAAAATCAAACGCACTATCTTTATCCTGCTGGCCGTGGTGATGATGGCCAGTTTGATCGTTGGGGCTGTGCTGGCGGAGGATGGCCTCATCTTCCGGCGCAACATCTCCAAGACCCCGGAAGGCGAGACCGAGAAAGCTGCCATCTACATGATGGACTTTTACGTTCCAGCTCAAGCCTCCACCGGGCTGGTTGGACCCGTTGATAATTACCTGCTGGCCGATGGCGTCACCGCTGGCTACGAGCCGCGCGAATTTGCCAAGCCGCTCTTCTCGGTATGGATTGACGACATTGCCCACGAAATAGAGATACCGGAGGGTGTCTCCATAATCCAGGGCGGCATCACCTTCGGTCACTTCGACGCCTTCGTCGGTTACTCTCTCGATGATGGAACGACCTGGCGCAACGAGAACCTGTCGCGCTCGGCTGACCTGTCTTCCTTCACCTTGAAGAACGGGCAGCCTTACCCCGGCGATGTGCACGCTGTCGTCCACCAGGTGGCAGAAGACAAGATCCTGGTGGTGTGGGCCTCCAAGTACTGCGATAGCGGCTCCCCGCTCTATGCGCTGGATCCTGCCCTCCCCGAGGTTGCCCCTTACCTGGAAGACCTGGAAACCAACTGGGGCAAGAACGCCCTCTACCTGTACGACTTCTTCGGCGTGAGCGGCAACCAGGGATCCGTGAATTACACCGAACAAGGCTTCCCCGAGATCGGTGAAATCCCCTACTCCTGCGTTTGGACGGCGCGCGGCAAGCTGCTGCCCGGCGACGACCCCAAGACCACCGATGTGGCCGAAGCCACCCACGTGGTGTGGACCAAGCCTGAGCGGCTGACCTCCGGCGTGCGCGATGCCAACTTGCCAGCCGTGGACTGCGCCAAGAACGCGGGCTGCGCCCTGACCTGGCAGGAAGATCCCGAGGGCCTGCGTCCAGGGCAAGGGCTTGGCCCTGGCGAAGGTTGGTCTGGCGCCATCGCCAACGCCAAGACGGACATCTGGTATTCCTACATCACCTTTGCCGACTTCGACTACGTGGTGAACGATGACGGCGATGGCCTGCCCGAACCGGTCGAAGCCATGCTGATCGAGGAATACGAGGCGCTCAAGGGCACCGAGATGGATCTGCCCAAGCCCTATGTGCCTATGGCCATGCCTGTGCGCATCACGGACAACGATATGTGCAAGGGCTCTGCGGGCACCAACGGCGCGCCGGAAGACCCCTTCTGCTGGGTTGACTTCGACAGCATCGACGACCTGGATCACACCAACATCGTTTCCTTCTTCGACGGCCTGACCGGCCCAGAAGAAGGCGCTGATTTCTGCGCCAGCACCGCCGAATGGACCAACCCCGGCGGCACGACGCTGAACATCTGCGTCACCGAGGACAAACGCTGGATGATCGGGCGCGTTGGCGCCACCCGCGTGCGCATGGTGCTCAAATCCTACACCCCGCCCGGCGCCCTGGACCACGATGGCGACGGCATTCCAGACGCCAGCGCCTGGCTGTCGTTTGGCGCCGAGGAAACGAAAGCGCTTGGCATTACAGAGATTGTCGATGGGACCACCTACGATCCGGTGGACATCGGCAAGGATATGTTCTACTATTCCTTCGACTACGCCAAGCCGTACAACCTGCATGTCAACACCACCCTGGACGAAGTCGATAGCTCGCCCTATGTTGTGCAGCAGGGCGGCATGATCAACCAGCCCGCCAAGTGCAGCGACTGGTTCCCCACCTACGAAGAGGTCAACCCGGCGATCACTTGCGACGGGCATGGCACTTTCTTCGATCCCCTGCTGGACCCGATCACCGGCTACGAGTACTACCTGACCGAGATCTCGCGCCGCTTCGCCATGACGCTCAACAACCCGGCCAATATTATCAATACCGAGATCAATCAAAGCGGCCTGGCAGGGATGCTGATCTACAAGCAGGGCGTGATCTGGCAGGGCGGACCGGCGGACATCATGCTGCGCCGCCTGGTCATTCCAGATGACTTCGACCCGGCGGTGGACAACCCGTACGCATTCGAGAACATGGACTGTGACGAATGGCTGTACACCGACGGCTCCAACCCCAACTACCTGAAGGGGCTGTGCATGTCGCCCGCTATCAACATCTCGGGCACATCCATCAAGGAGTGCACCACCGGCAGCGGCAACGACGAGTGCGCCGCGACCTTCCCGGTCTCGGAAGACGGCAGCATCAACGTGGATATTCCCAACTTCCCCAAGGTGCTGGAGTGGCGCAACTGCGATGCTGCGGGAACAATCGAGGGTTGTGAAAACGACGATGATGATACCGGCGACCTGGATGACCAGTCCTGGGAGAATCCTTTCGACGTCGCCAAGGGTCACCGCGGCTTCGTGTACGGCGACATGGTGATGATGATGTACGCCTGGTCGCCAAACTGGCAAGCCAACGCCGTCGGCAACGACCACTACAACCTGTACCAGCGACGCTCCTTCGACGGCGGCCTGACCTGGACCACCACACCAGCCGATTGGTGTGGTCCAACCGATGGCCTGTGCGGCGCTGGGCTGGACGCCCTGGAATACTATTACGGCGAAACCATCGGAGATTACGTTCCCTATCTCTGGCACTATGAAGCTGGCGCTTTCGAACAGGCCCGCAACCTGTCGCTGCTGCATGGCAACCAGGTCACGATCTTGGATCCTCGCTACAGCCCAGGCGGCGGCCTCAAGCAGTACACCACCATCCGCACCGACTGGCTGAAAGACAATGGCTTCTCCTTCGAAGGCCTGCCCTACCCGGATGACGCCGCCATCGACCCATCGAAGTACTACATGGTGTACGAGACCGGCGACAACACCACCGTGGCGGTTGGCGAGGCCGTGCCGCTCGACCTGTACTACAGCCGGGCGACCGTTTACGGCGATAACTTCGAGTGGTATGACTATCCACAAGACGAGGCCGACTGCAACCCCGACCCGGAGACAGGCGAGATTGACTGGACCACCTGCATCGAGCCGCGCTGGCCCTGGCTGGAGAATGCGGAAGAGGATCTGTCTGGCGAGGCCAGCGTGGTGCTCAATCCCGGCGGCACCTTCGCCTACAGTGTGTGGAACCAATGGCGAGAAGAGATCCTGCCCGATGGAACCGAGCTCATCTACGACAGTGACATCTGGTTCCGCCGCCTGCTCTGGTTGCCGGATGACAGCACCATCGAGCTTGCCCCCACAGCCGAGATCCTGTACGTGAGCGCCAATGCGGTGGATATCTCTGCCGATGATTACCTGGTCATGGTTGGCACCGGCCGCGATCTGGATCGCATGAACGGCGACCCTGCCGACGTCAACCCGATGTGGACCGATGATCGCGGCACGATCTACTGCACCATCACCGGCTACGACGAGCTGGGCAGCCCGATCTACGCCTGCGAGAAGCAGATCGTGCTCAAGGCGGCCGAGATGACCCCCGGCGTCTACAAGTTCCACTTCAAAGTCCAGGACGGGGAGGGCAGGTGGTCGGAGGAGGCCACGGTGGAAGTCCTGGTAGCGGAGGTGCTCCACCGCGTGCACCTGCCGTCCGTGTTGATGAACAAGTAACCTGTTTCTACCAAAGGGGAGCAGGCTGAGCGTCGCCCCAGGCCGCCCTGGCCTGCTCCCACCTCCGGCGATTAGCCTGTTGACCTGTGGTGCGCCTATGCCGCTCACCCAAACCCTTTGCCTTGATCCGCTGGTCTGCCTGGCGCACGCTGCCCGGCAGACCAGCCGCGCCGCTGCTAACCGGCGTTATCGCAGCCCGTTCGATCTGAAAGCCTGGCTCGAGTGGAATGACCGGGCAAACGGGCGAAAGCTCATACCACCTGTTGGTGATCGACCGACGCCGGGTGCGTATTGACCTGAGAGAGGAGCCATTTGCGATGTCACAGGATAACCCAAGACTCACCTGGAAAAGACGCCTGCTGTACACCACCCGCGAGCGCAGCGATGAGCGCTCGCGCCTGGTAGCGGTGGCCAACAACCTGATCCTGCACCTGCACCCCACCAACGTCCCCGCTCCGGCGCTGCGCTTCACCTACACCTGGGGGTTGGGCGGCATCTCCGCC
>JAJUJL010000041.1 GCA_029265355.1 Chloroflexota bacterium
CAAACTCCCGTACCCCCCCCACTACCACCCCGGCTTCGCCCCCGGGGTAAATACCCACAACCGTGAGTTCGGGAAACAACAAAGGGTTTTATGGGAGGTTGTTCCGGGCGGCTCCCCCCCCCGAAACAACCTCCAAACCGCTTATCCCGCACTCACCTCTTACTAGAAATTTTGTGCGAAAACATCTTATGATAGAAGTAGAGAAACGTCAAGATAATGCTCCAGGTTTCCATCAGTTGCGTGCGCTGCGAAGCAGTCGCCCGCATCGTCGGGGAGATTGCTTCAGCCAGTATAACAAAACGCGGGCTGAAGCAATGACGGGTGGATTAGAGAGGGACTTTGCTTATCGCCTGGGATTCTCTGAGTGATATAATCCGCGGTGGGTCACAAATCAACTGATGAACATACAGCCAACGATTTTGCAGGGCAAAGTCGTGCGCCTGGAACCGCTCAGCCTGGCGCACATTCCCGACCTGGCGCGCCACGCCAATGACGAATCCATCTGGCGCTATATGCGTTACGGGGTGATCCGCACGGAGGCCCAGATGCGCCAATGGGTGGAAGAGCGCCTGTCCGAACAGGCCGCTGGAACGGATCTGCCTTTTGCTGTCATTCACCTGGCGGCTGGCGAAGCGGTTGGTTGCACGCGCTACATGGAGATCCGCCGCCAGGATCGCGGCCTGGAAATCGGCGGCACCTGGTACGGCCTGGCTTATCAGCGCACGGCGGTCAACACAGAGTGTAAGTACTTGCTGCTGCGTCACGCCTTCGAAACACTGGGCTGCGTGCGTGTGCAATTGAAGACCGACCTGCGCAACGAGCGCTCGCAGCGCGCCATTGAACGCATCGGTGCGGTCAAAGAAGGTGTGCTGCGCAACCACATGATCCTGCCGGATGGCGTGCTGCGCCATTCGGTGTACTACAGCATCATCGATAGCGAATGGCCGGCCATAAAAGCGCGGCTGGAAGGCATGCTTGCGCGGTAGGGTTTACCCATTCCTCCCCCAAAGCCCCGTTTTCGGATTTTGACTGGCTGGAACAATCCACTTTCCTCCCAGTTCCCAACGCCCGGTTTTAACCGACCGGAGCAATAGAATTTCCCCCAATTCTCCTCGCTCGGATTTTGACCGGGTGGAATAAAACAACGCCCTCCCCCAAAATCCTGTTTTTGGATTTTGGGGGAGGGCAGGGGGTCAGTCATCAGGCTTAATCGTAAGCCGACGACTCGCTGTCGATCATGCTGTCGGATTCGTATTCATCCAACCCGCCGCCGAACTCCGGCTGGCGAATGGTGGTTTCTTCACCATCGAAGCGCCCCGGCACAAAACCAGTGCCTGCCGGGATGAGCTTGCCGATAATCACGTTCTCTTTCAAGCCATACAGCGGGTCTTCGGCGGCGGCGATGGCCGCGCCTGCCAGTACCTTGATGGTGTGCTGGAAGGACGATGCCGACAGGAACGAATCGGTGCTTAAAGAGGCTTTGGTAATGCCCAGCAGCACTTCGACGAACTTCGCCGTGCGCTTGCCCTCGGCAAGTAACTGTTCGTTCACCCGGCGCAATTCCAGGTAATCCACCAGGTCGCCCGGCAGATAGCCCGTATCGCCTGGACGGGTGATCTGCACCTTGGAGAGCATCTTGCGGGTGATCACCTCGAAGTGCTTGTCGTTGATGTTCTGCCCCTGCGAACGGTACACCTTTTGCACTTCCGAAAGCAGGTAGCGCTGGCATTCCTGGCGCCCCGAGATACGCAGGATGCGGTGCGGGTTGAGCGAACCTTCAGTCAGCGGTTGGCCCGGCTCCACATGATAGCCGTCTTTCACCAGCAGGCGAGCAGTGCTCGGAATCTCGTATTCCGCTTCCTGGCGAGACTCATAGGAGACGATCACCTTGCCGTTCTCGATACGCACGCGGCCTTCATGCTCGGCGTAGATCGCCGCGCCCTTGGTCAGCGTATTGGTGGTATTGCCGACGGTTTCATCCTGCCCCACAGGCGCGCTGGCCAGCAGGTCGCCTTGCTTGACTTCACCGCCATCTTCCACAGCAATTATCCAACCAGACGGCAGGCTGTATTCCTGGTTGACCATCTCACTGTGGGCGATGCGCACCACGCGCAAGTCGCTGTAGCGGTCGGATTGCAGGATCTGCACCACGCCGCCGATCTCTGCCACCACCGCTTCGCCCTTGGGCGTCTTGCGCGCTTCGAAAAGCTCTTCGACGCGCGGCAAACCAGTCGTGATGTCGCTGCCCGCCGCCACACCGCCGGTGTGGAAGGTGCGCAGCGTGAGCTGAGTGCCAGGCTCGCCGATCGATTGGGCGGCGACGATGCCCACTGCCGCACCCACCTTCACCAGCTCGCCGCGCCCCAGGTCCAGACCGTAGCACTTGGCGCAAATGCCATGATTCAGCTCGCAGGTCAGCGGCGAACGCACGAAAACTTCTTCCACTTTGGAGGCAGCAATGCGCCGCACAAGCTCGTGATCCAGGATGTCGCCGCGCTCCGCCAACACCTCACCGGTTACCGGATCGACCACCCGGTCGGCAACCAGGCGCCCATACAGGCGCGCCGATAGCGACTGCCCAGCAATATCATCGGAGCGGCGGATGAAGATGCCATCCATGGTGCCGCAATCTTCGTCGTTGATGATCACATCCTGCGCCACATCCACCAGGCGGCGGGTCAGGTAACCGGCGTCTGCCGTGCGCAGAGCGGTGTCCGCCAGGCCCTTGCGTGCGCCGTGCGTGGAGATGAAATACTCCAGGGCATTCAGCCCTTCGCGGAAGTTGGAGCGGATAGGATGCGAGATGATACGCCCCGACGGATCAGCCATTAAGCCGCGCATACCAGCGAGCTGCGAGATTGGGCCAAAACCGCCCTTGGTAGCGCCAGAAATCGCCTGGGCGGCCAGGTTGCCATCCGGATCCATGTTACGCCGCACCGAGTCGGCCACCAGGTTGGTGGTGCGCTGCCAGATCTCGATGATGCGCTCATTCTGTTCCTGCTCGGTGAGCAGGCCGCGACGGTAATCGCGCTGCACCGCTTCCGCTTCTTGCAATGCGGAGTCGATAATCTCCTGCTTCTCGGCTGGCACCGAAATATCCGAGACTGCCAGCGAATAGCCGGAGCGAGTGGCATATTGGAAGCCAATATCTTTGATCGCATCCGCTACGTCTGGCGTGCGGTCCTCGCCCGCCACCTCGTACAGGTCGGCGATCAAGTCTTTCAGCCCACCTTTGTCGAGCACCTGGTTGACAAACTGGATCTCTTGCGGCAGGATACGGTTGAAGATGACCCGACCGACGGTCGTGTTGACGATGCGTGTCTCCGGCTTGGGCAGGCGGTTGTTCTCGTCGTCGTACCAGGTGGTCACCATCAACTTGATGCGAGCATGAATGTGCACCTGCTTCAGGTTGTAAGCCAGCTCGACCTCGTCCATGTTGGCAAACAGGCGTCCGTCGCCCTGGTGCTCGCGGCGATCTTCCTTGGTCAGGTAATACACGCCCAGCACCATATCCTTCGAAGGACTGATGATTGGTTCGCCGTCGGCGGGCTTGAGCAGGTTGCGCGACGAAAGCATCAAGTTGCGCGCTTCCCAAACCGCTTTTTGCGAGAGCGGCACATGCACCGCCATCTGGTCGCCATCGAAGTCGGCGTTGAAGGCGGTCGTCACCAATGGGTGAAGCTGGATAGCGCTGCCCTCGATCAGCACCGGCTCGAAAGCCTGGATGCCCAAGCGGTGCAGCGTGGGGGCGCGGTTGAGCAGCACCGGGCGCTCTTTGATCACCTCTTCCAGCACTTCCCACACCTCAGGACGGTTGCGCTCGATAAAACGCTTGGCGCCTTTGACATTGGCGGCGTAATTGTGCGCCACCAGGCGAGAAATGACAAACGGACGATACAACTCCAGGGCCATGCTCTTGGGCAGGCCGCACTGGTACAGTTTAAGCTTGGGACCGACCACGATCACCGAACGGCCAGAATAGTCCACGCGCTTGCCCAGCAGGTTGCGGCGGAAGCGCCCCTTCTTGCCCTTGAGCATGTCGGAGAGCGATTTGAGCTCGCGGCGGCCGCGGCGAGAGAGCGCCTTGCCGCGCTGCGAGTTATCGATCAACGAGTCGACCGCTTCCTGCAGCATACGCTTCTCGTTGCGCACAATCACGTCCGGGGCGCCCAGCTCCAGCAAGCGCTTCAAACGGTTGTTGCGGTTGATCACCCGGCGGTACAGGTCATTCAGGTCGGAGGTGGCAAAGCGACCGCCATCGAGTTGCACCATCGGGCGCAAGTCAGGTGGAATGACTGGCAGCACAGTCAGCACCATCCACTCCGGGCGATTGCCGGAGCGGCGGAAAGCCTCCACCACCTTGAGGCGCTTGGTGGCTTTCTTGCGCTTCTGCTTGGAGCGCGTGGTACGCGCTTCCTGCCACAGCTCTTCCGCCAGCTTGTCCAGGTCCAGGCGGCGCAGGATGTCGTAGAAGGCTTCGGCGCCCATATCGGCGCGGAAGACCTGTCCCCAACGCTGTTTGAGCTCGCGATAGCGTGTTTCGCCCATGAAAGTCAGCGGACGCAGCTCTAGAAGCTCATCGCGCATGCGCGAATTTTCGTCGCGGGCCACAGTGGCGTGGTCGTCGAGCTGGTTGCGCAGGCTTTCCATTTCAAGGTCGGCCTGGGCGCGGACCTGCTCCTTTTCCAGCTTGAGGTGCTCAACCTCGCGCTGCTTTTGGTCTTTCAGTTCGCTTTCCAGCTCCTCCAGGCGGTCTTTGACCACCCGCTGAACGCTGGTCAGGTGTTGGTTACCAATGGTTTCGCCGGCAGGGACGATGACCACATCTGTATCGGGAAAATGGATGGTGGTCTTGGCAGGCTGGTTGAGCTGGCTGCGCAGGCTGGCTTCCAGTCGCTGACCAGCCTGGATGATAGGATCGAGCTGTTCAGCGATCGTTTCATCGAAGTGCTTCTGCACTGAGGCGATACGCTGATCCAGCTCCACCAGGGCACGATCACGGGCGGTCTTGACCTCCGCAATGTGCGAGTTGATCTTGGCTGCCTGCTCGCGCTCTGCCACGGAGATCTTTTCTTCCAGGCGCTTGAGCGCTTTCTGGCGAGCGTCTTCATCCACGTAGGTGACCACGTACTGGGCAAAGTATAAGACCCGGTCCAGGTTGCGACGGGGGATATCCAACAGCAAGCCCAGGTATGAGGGGATGCGGCGCGTATACCAAACATGCGCCACCGGTGCAGAAAGCTCGATATGCCCCATGCGCTCGCGCCGCACAGAGGAACGTGTGACCTCCACGCCGCACTTATCGCAGACAATGCCCTTGTAACGAATATTTTTGTACTTACCGCAATAACACTGCCAGTCGCGCGTCGGTCCAAAAATCGCCTCACAGAACAGGCCGTCTTTCTCCGGGCGCAAACGGCGGTAGTTGATCGTTTCAGGTTTAAGCACTTCCCCATACGACCAGCTCTTGATCGTCTCTGGGGATGCCAGACTGATGCGAAGTTTCGTTAACCCTTTAGTTTCCACGCGGCCGCCTCCTAATAATGGATTATCCTCTTCTTGATTTGATCAGGCACACTTTAACCATCTACAGCGGCTTTTTTTATGTCTCGCTGTACAAACGCTCGAGTGGATTGTGACAACTGATCCAACGATATTCGGGAAAGGTATAGACAAACAAAGACAAGCGCAAGAGAGCTATTCTCTCCAGCGCCCATCAGCGCACAACTCCTTCAACTTGCTTTCACCAAGCCAGATTATACCCGACTCACTCGCATTTAGCAAGATAACCTCTTTCGAAAAGCAGCGGCTTAGCAAACTTGGATTTTACCACAATTTTTTTATAGAGCAAATTAATTTCGGTTTTTTTGAGGAATCTGAGAACAGGCTTGCCATCCAGGTGTTTCGCCGGAAGTGTTTTTACAAAAATGTGAACGAGCACCGGCGAAACCCTGGAGTAAACCGCCGTCGCGATGGCCGATTTACTCTAAACACTTTCGGCGGTTTACTTAACGCCTATTCAATCCCCAAAGTTACGGTATAATCGCCTTCACAAGTCGCCTTGAGGAGGTGCATAGGCTCGAACCAGTTTCAGGGAAGATAGCGCATGGCCTCTGGCGTATAGCGCCGGAGGTGACGAGGATGAGGGTTCCTGCCCTGCGCAGGGCGGGATAACCGGTTGCCCAACAGGCTGCCAGCCTGGGGTCCGGGAAAATCGAAAGATCAGCGGAAGCCCTCCGGGTTTGCCACAGACCCGCATCTTTCCCTCCAGAACAAAAAACTCCGCTACAACGCTGCCCGGGCGACCGGACAGACAAAACAGCGGAAGGTGGCAGAAGCAAGAAGACCGTCGCGCCGGCTGTACGCTCAAGCGGGCGAAGGACTGTCGATCACACAATACCTGGAGGGATTCCTATGTGCGGAATCGTTGGTTATATTGGGCCGCGTGACGCCACGCCCATCATCTTGAATGGCCTGAAACGCCTGGAATATCGCGGCTACGACTCGGCTGGCTTAGCCGTTCTGCAAAACAGTCACATCGAAGTGCGCCGCGACGCCGGCAAACTCTCCCGGCTCTCTGCCCTGGTGAATGGCGACCCGGTGCACGGGCAGATTGGCATTGGGCATACCCGCTGGGCCACCCACGGCGAACCGTCCGCCCGCAACGCCCACCCTCACCTGGGCATGACCGGCAATGTCGTTGTGGTGCACAACGGCATCGTGGAGAATTTCATGGAGCTGCGCGAAGAGCTGAGCGCCGAGGGTGTGGTGTTCAAATCCGACACCGACACCGAGGTGATTGTGCACCTGGTAGAGCGTTACCTGGGCGGCGGTGCAAACCTTTCGGAAGCTGCCCGCAAGGCCTTCACCCACCTGAAAGGCGCGCACGGCATTGTGCTGCTTTCCTCGCTGGAGCCGGATAAGATCGTCGCCGCCCGCATCGGCAATGCCGGCGGCGTGGTGATCGGGTTGGGCCAGGGGGAAAACTTCATTGCCTCGGATATGCCTGCCATACTGGAGCACACCCGCCAGATGGTTTTCCTGGAAAGCCGCCAGATGGCAGTTGTGACGCGAGAAGGGGTATGCATCCAGGATTTGCAGGGCAAGCCGGTCGATTACGAAGTGCACAACGTTTCCTGGGACCCGGTAGCTGCAGAGAAGGGTGAATATCGTCACTTCATGCAGAAGGAGATCCATGAGCAGGTGCGCTCGCTGACCGACACCATCGCAGGGCGAGTGGATTTCGAAGAGGGTCGCATCCGCCTGCCTGAGCTCAACCTGACCGCCGAGAAAGCCGCCCGCATCAAGAAAATCTTCATCACCGCCTGCGGCACCGCCGCCCACGCCGGCATGGTCGGCAAAGTGCTGATCGAGC
This sequence comes from Chloroflexota bacterium, assembly GCA_029265355.1. Classification (GTDB taxonomy): domain Bacteria; phylum Chloroflexota; class Anaerolineae; order Anaerolineales; family UBA4823; genus JAJUJL01. The sequence goes on from JAJUJL010000041.1 coordinate 7,376, forward strand.
ATATCGCCCGCGTGCCGGTGGAAGTGGATATCGCCTCTGAGTTCCGCTACCGCAACCCAATTATCGATGAAGACACCGTCGTGCTGGCGATCAGTCAATCCGGCGAAACGGCGGATACCCTGGCAGCCATGGAAGAAGCTCGCTCGCAAGGCGCCACGCTGTGGTCGATCGTCAATGTCATTGGCTCGCAAGCCATGCGCCTGGCAGATGGCTACATCTCGATGCAGACCGGCCCAGAGATCGGCGTGGCTTCCACCAAGGCCTACACGGCGCCGCTGGTCGACCTGTATATGTTGGCAATATTGCTGGCCGACCTGCGCGGCACGCTGGACAAGAAGCGCCGCACAAGCCTGATCCGCGACCTGCGCCTGGTGCCCGATCTGGTGGGGCAGTGCCTGGAACGCGAAACGCAGGTGGAGGATGTCGCCCGGGCGTTGGTCAATACCAGCCATTGCCTCTACCTGGGGCGCGGTATCAACATGCCCACCGCTTACGAGGGTGCGCTGAAGCTGAAAGAGATCTCTTACATCCACGCCGAAGGCTACCCGGCGGGCGAGATGAAGCACGGTCCCATCGCCCTGATCGACCGGCAGATGCCCGTCGTGGTCATCGCCCCACGGGATCCCTGGTACGACAAGATGTTCAGCCAGATCGAGCAGGCGCGCTCGCGCGGCGGCACGGTGGTGGCGCTCGCCACGGATGGCGATGAAAAAGTGAAGGGTGTGGCAGACCACATCCTGTGGCTGCCAGAGACGCCCTGGCTGCTCAGCCCAGTCACTGCGGTCATCCCGCTGCAGATGCTGGCCTACCACATCGCCGCACTGCGCGGCCTGGACGTGGACCAGCCCAGGAACCTGGCCAAGAGCGTGACGGTGGAGTGATAGATTTTTCCCAAGCGAGTCCCAAACCACTGCCGGGGCTACGAATTCACCACCAGCCTCTTACAATCAAGGGGCTGTTTTTTTTTTACTCAGTATTCGATGGATCCAGGCAGCGCCCAACAAACAGGATCGTCCCAGTCTGGCTATCGCGAATCAGGAAAATAAACGGGCGATCCACGCGCATCATTTCGGGCATCGAGATGATTTCCTCAATTATCCCCGTTGCGGCTGCCGCTTCGGTGCCCTCCTCATCCACCGCCACAAACGCCTGGTGCACCACGTGGGATATGTGCAGGCCCGCGCCCGGACTGCTAGTTGGATCATACATTCCGGTGAGATCCGCCTTGGTCGGGTCGAACGCATCCGGCATGCCCATGGCGATCAGCTTTTCCGCCAGCATCAGATTCGAGCTGAAGGAGAATTTCGGCAGATAGAGCTTGATATCCCGTATCTGCAGCGATTGCAGGATCGCATCCACAGCTTCCAGGCTCAGTGTTTCTTCGAAGGCTTCGAACTGGCCTTCTGCCGGCAGCAGCACGATCATCGACACCCGCTCCCCTTTATATGGCAGCTCGATCGCCTGGAAATTTTCTCCCGCCGCATACAGCGCATCCATCCTGGAGGTCATCAACGGGACACTGACCTGGCTGCCATCCAGGCGGGTGAAGGGTTCATCTCGGGTGCTATGAAACGGCTGCACCCAATCCGCCTTGAAGTAAATGGCGTTTGCCAGCACCAGGCGGGTCAGCTCAGTCAGGATACCCTGCTTGATCAGCTCCTGGATCTTTCCCTGGGTTTCCCCCTCCACCCAATGGTTGATCGCCTGGCGCGCCGTTTCACGATCGTCTGGTTCAATGAAGTTCACCAGCCGCAGCCCCGCGCCGTAATGGCCCGCCAGACCCGCCAAAAAATCATCCCGGAAAGGAAAACCCTCCTGACCCCATAATGAGTTGGCAACATTGAGCTGGAAGGATCCGGCTTCATTAGCCTCGACAGCCATCAATTGAGCATCCAGAAGATTGAAGGCCGGATGCAGGCGATCCTGCGCCAGGGAAAAGTGCAGGGTTTCCTGCATCTGCCGTTCAGTTTCGCCCCTGGCGCCAGCATAGACCATAGCCAGCGCGGCCGATATACTGTAGGGCGAATAGAACAGGTTGCCGGGCTCTTCCCGCAGCGCTTGGTACAGACCAAAAGCGAAAGCCTCATTTCCACCCACCAGTTCGGGCAGGTCTTGCTGAGCTGAAGGTGGCGGCGTGGAGCGAGTTGCCCCGCCGGCCGGCGCTACAGCCGTTGGTATTGCGGCGGAAGCACAGCCTGGAAGCAGCAGCGCTGAAACGATCACACACAACAGTCGCCAATGGATAGGCTGGTGCATTCCCATAGACAGGATTCCCTCCATCACTGCTCGAAACCTGGGCAGATCTTTGGCTAAGAGCGTGTAAAGGCTCGACCAACAGCTCAAGATGTAGACGCCGATCAGGGCGGCCTGGTTCCGCTACCGGCGTTTTGTGAGCAGAGCCAGCAGCAGCGCCAGGTAGAGTGCGAGTATCCCCCCGATAGCGGCGATATTGAGCGTGTGCAGGAATTGCCCGAGTGGGCCTAGCAATGGCATAAGGTAAGGAGGAATGGTCTCTTCCGGCTGCGACGGATTCTCTGCCAGCGGCGTGACTGTTGGGGTTGGCCGCCTTCCCACCCCCTCAAGAGCCATCCGTGCTTGAGCGTAGGACTGGGCAGAGAATACAGCCAGTACACAGAGTATGAGCAGCAGCCTTTTGTGGTTGAACACCAGAGCCCCTTGGATGCTTTGAGATAAAATTGGGATTTTCGCAGCCAGTTGGAGGCAAATTTCACTTTGTGAAATGCGTCACCCATAACATAATTATAAACCGTACCAGTTCGATTATTGTATCACCTCTGGCTTCTTTTTTAGATATTATAGAGTAAAATTGAGAAGATTTCTCGAGATGATCTTACTTTACCTGAACGGAACCTATTCAATGTTTGAAGTGTTGGAAAATCGCCTCATCCCCACCGTGCAAAGCATCTTCGACCAGTTTGGTTGGTTGGGTGTAGCTGCCTTGTTAGCCTTTGAGAATGCCACCGGCCTGACGCCCAGCGAAATCATCCTTGGCCTTGCTGGCTGGATGCTCCTGGCTGCACACCAGGCATCGCCGGCCAGCATCTTGATTGGCGCTATCTACGCCACCCTGGGCAGCGTGGCGGGCGCCTCCCTGGCATACTGGGTTGCCCGTTTAGGTGGACGGCCGGTTGTGCTGCGCCTGGCAAAACTGGCGCGCATTCAACCCGGCCAAATCGAAACCGCCGAAGGGTTGATGCTGCGTTGGGGAACTGGCATGGTCTTGTTTGGACGCCTCATCCCAGGTGTGCGCACGCTGATCAGCATCCCCGCTGGTCTGGCCAAAATGCCTTTTCTAAAATTCCTGGCAGCAACGGCTGTCGGCGCTTATGCGTGGTGCGCCCTGTTGATTGGAGCAGGATACCTGCTGGGCAAAGAATGGATGCTGGTCAGCGACCTGGTCAAGACCTACACACCCTGGGTGATTGCAACCGGCGCTATCCTGGCGGTCTCTGCCGTCCTTTCGATTCGGCTGGGAAAGAAATTTCTCGAAGGTAAGGGCCTCACGATCAACAAAGGATAATGGTGTTCTTTTCTTGGTGGGGAGACAGGCTGAAGGCGCAGCCAGGCTGCTCCAACCCCAAGCTCCCGAAATGGTCAGCACATCCCAGCGGCGATGTGCTTTCTGTATGGGGTCATTCGGTGGCTTACCTACCAATTTACAGAACCTGTTCGAAAATTCGTGAGAAGAGGTTCAATAATTTTCGGATAGAAACCCAATCCAAGGAGTGCAGGCAATGATGAGCGAAAAAAAAGGGATATTGGAGCGTCTGAAGAATGACGTTGTCCTGGGCGCTGAAGGCTACGTCTTTGAACTTGAAAGGCGCGGCTATATCAAAGCCGGTCCATTTGTACCAGAGGTGGTGCTCGATTACCCGGAAGCCGTGCTCGAGCTGCATCGCGAATTTCTGCGCGCTGGCGCCGAGGTCATGGTGGCGCTCACCTACTACGGCGACCGCGAGAAGCTCAAGGTGGTCGGGCGCGAGGGCGACCTCGAAAAGCTGAACCGGCAGGCTGTACGGCTGGCGCGCCAGGCCGCCGCCGAGGGCGATGCGTTGGTGGCGGGCAACATCTGCAATACCTGGATTTATGACCACAACAACCATGCCGAGACAGCGCAGCGTGTGCGCCAGATCTACGATGAGCAGATCCGCTGGGCGGTGGATGAAGGTGTGGACTTCATCATTGCCGAGACGCTGGATTACCTGGGCGAGGGATTGCTGGCGCTGGAAGCGATCAAAAAATACGATCTGCCGGCGATGATCACCTTCGGCTCTGCCCAGGATACGCTGCGCGAGGGCATCTCGCACGTCGAGGCCTGCCAGATCATGGCGCGTGAGGGGGCGGAGATTGTCGGTCTGAACTGCTCGCGCGGCCCGGCAACCATGCTGCCCATGTTGCGCCAGATTCGCCAGACTGTGGATGTCTATGTTGCCGCCCAACCCGTGCCCTATCGCACCACACCCCAACAGCCTTCTTTCCAATCGCTCAAAGAAGAAGGGCATGGGCGCGGCTTCCCTATCGCCCTGGAACCCTTCTTGCACACTCGCTTCGAGATGGCGGATTTCGCTGTCGAAGCCAAAGCCATGGGCATCAACTACATCGGCATCTGCTGCGGCGGCGCGCCGCATCATGTGCGCGCCATGGCAGAAGCCATCGGTCGCACCACGCCAGCCAGCCGCTATTCCCCAGCGCTCGATCTGCATCCCATGATTGGCGCCAACGTCAAGGAAAAAGACCAGCAGTTCCTGGAATATTGGAAAGACGAAGCATGAAAAACAGTTACGATGCCATCGTGATTGGGCTGGGCGGATTGGGCAGCGCCGCACTGTACTGGCTCTCGCGCCGCGCTGGCAAGAGCGTGCTCGGCATCGAGCAGTTCCGCTTGGGACACGATTACGGCGGTTCGCAGGACCATTCACGCATCATTCGCCTGTCCTACGACGATCCTGCCTATGCGGCGCTCACTCCCCACACCTACATCGCCTGGCGCGATGTCGAAGACGAATCGGGCGTCAAACTGGTCTACCAGACCGGCGGCATCATCTTCGGACCAGGAGGCGCGCAGCACAGCCAGGTGCAGCAGTACGCCGCCGCCATGCAACGCCTGGGCATCCCCTACGAGATCTGGTCGCCGGCTGAGACAATGCACCGCTTTCCCCAGTTTCATCTAAAAAGCACCGACGAAGTGGTCTACCAGGCTTATAGCGGCTTTGTCGACCCGCGCAAAGCCAACGCCGCCCACACCACCCTGGCGCGCGCCCGCGGCGCCGAGGTGCTGCAAGAAACCACCGTCCACCAGATCGAGCCGTTGAATGACGGCGCACGGCTGCACACCTCCGCTGGAGTCTTTGAAGCGCGGCGAGTCGTGATCACTTCAGGCGCCTGGACGAATAAAATTCTGAGCAGCGTCGGCCAGCGCCTGCCGCTGATTGTGACCGAAGAACAGGTCACCTATTTCGCCACGCCCCACCTGCGCCAGTTCTCTCCAGAGCGCTTCCCCATCTGGATCTGGCACGGCGAGTCGGGCTTCTATGGCTTCCCGGTTTACGGCGAGGTGGCAACCAAAGCCGGCCAGGATATCGGCGGGGATGTGGTCACCGTGGACACCCGCGCCATGAAACCCAACCCGCGCCCGCTGGGAAAGCTGCAGGACTTCCTGGCAGAACGCATCCCAGGCTTCCTGGGGCCGGTGCTGTACACCAAACCCTGTCTGTACACCATGCCCCTCGACCGCGGCTTCGTCCTGGATACTGTCCCCGGTTTTCCGCAGATCTCTGTCGCCATCGGCGCTGGGCATGCCTTCAAGTTCGCTTCGTTGATCGGGCGCATCCTGAGCGACCTGGCGATGGACGGCGCCACGCCTTTCCCCATCGAAGCCTTCAGCCTCGAACGCCCCGCAATCACAGATCCCAATTTCAAGCCTCTCTTCACAACAACCCGTTAATTGCGCGCCATTTGCCTGGGTTGTTTGCCAGCGGCGAAGAAGCTGGCAAACAACCCGCCTGATTGATCCTCTATTCGCTTTCCCTGCATCTGGCGTAAAATTGTAAGTGCATATATCTTTACCCGCAGCTCTCGTGCAGTGGAGGTTGAGGATGGCCATCTATCTTCTCGATAACACCCTTAAAGTCGAGATTTGCTACGATGAATCAGACCGTGGTTATTCCGACAATATCTGTGTACAGATCATCGAAGAATGCCCAGAAGACGAGAAGATTTTCCGGGCAGACGAGACCAACATCTATTTGACGCCCGAGCAAGCGTTACAGCTCGCTGATACCCTGCGAAAAGCGGCGCGAGCCAGTCTCGGCTATAATGATCTTTGAGATACCACATGGGAGGCACAGCACATGGACTTTGAACTCAGCAACGAGCAGAAAATGTGGAAGAATGTTATCCACGACTTTGTGGCGCGCGAAGTTAAACCCCATGCACACGATGTCGATGAAAAAGCCGAGTTCAACTGGCAGGCCGTACACAAAATGGGCCCGCTGGGGCTGTTGGGCCTGAACGTGACCGAAGAATACGGCGGCGCTGGCGTGGACGCGATCAGCGCCGCCATCGCCATCGAAGAATTGGGGTGGGGGTGCGGCAGTACCGCGCTATCGATCGCCGCCCACAATGGTCTTGGCTGCTCGCCGCTCATGCTCTTCGGCAGCCCAGCGATCAAGGAAAAATTTTTACGTCCGGTCGTGAGCGGCAACGGCAAGTTGGCAGCCCTGGCCTTGACCGAACCCGGTGCCGGCTCCGACCTGAAAGGGGGCGTGCGACTGCGCGCTGAGCGCAGGGGAGATGTCTATATCCTCAATGGCGCCAAGATGTGGTGTACCAACGCTTCCATCGCCGAGTATATCGTCACCCTGGCGCGCACCAATCCTGCCGGTGGTGGACATTCTCTGAGTCTGTTTGTTGTCCCAGCGGATAGCCCAGGCTTGTATATCGCCCCACCAGAGAAAAAAATGGGGCTCAAAGGATCGCCGACCAACGCGCTTACCTATGAGAACGTGACTGTACCATCTGAATATCTGCTGGGAGAAGAAGGACAGGGATTGCACCAGGCCCTGCAGGTACTGGATTCAGGTCGCATCAGCATCGCTGCGCTGGCTACCGGCCTGGCGCAGGCAGCCCTGGAGGCCGCCCTGGCATACGCCAAAGAGCGCAGCACATTTGGCATACCCATTGCCGGGCACCAGGCGATCCAATGGATGCTGGCAGACGCCGCCACGGAGATCCACGCCGCCCGCATGATGTTCTACTACGCAGCCTGGCGAAAAGACCAGCAACAGCCTTTTACCCAGGCTGCTGCCATGGCCAAGCTGTTTGCCACCGAGATGGCAGAACGAGTGTGCCGCAATGCCATCCAGATCCACGGCGGTTACGGCTACAGCCGCGAATATCCGGTGGAGCGCATCTATCGAGATGCTCGTTTGATGACGATTGGAGAGGGAACCAGCGAGATACAGCGCATGGTAATCGCTCGCGGCCTGCTCGACAGCTAGCTCAGGGTTGGGCTGCCGCGGCGGTCATCTGGTTAAGCAATTTCCATTCGCTGGGCGGCCAATACACCACCTCAGCCTTGCCGATGACATTTTCCAATGGCACCATTCCCCAACTGTGCGAGTCGGAGGATTTGTTACGGTTATCCCCAAGCACAAACAAGGCATCCTGAGGCACAACCCAGGTACCCTCATAATTGGGATTAGCCGCCACGTAGGGCTCGTTCAAGGGCACTTCGTTGACATAAACCCGGCCATCATGCACCCGCACCGTTTCACCGGGCAATCCCACCACCCGCTTTATGTACGGCTCGATGTCCGGGTTCGGCGGGTAGTGGAAAATGACGATATCGCCCCGCTTCGGGCTGCCCAATTTGTAAGCCAATTTATTCACGATGATGAAATCGCCCGCATACAGGGTGGGCTGCATACTGATGCTCTCTACCCGGATGCGAGCCGAAATCGCATTGATCGCCAGGAACAACACCAACGAAAGCAGCACGGTTTCCAGTAAATCGAACACAAAGCGGCGAAAACCGCCGCGCTCCTGTGATACATCTTGTTCAGGCTCAGGGGTTATTTCTGTGCGGAACTCATCCATAGTGTGCCTTGCGACTACCTCGAGAAATAATTATACTTCCTGAAGTTTTCTTGTAAACGGTACCTGGGGATTAATTAACGGTTTCTCATCCTGCAGAGCTGTCCACCCGGCGATGCCCCGCTTCTGCATCCGGATGCTCTTGCAACAGTTGCACAGCGTGCGGTAAAACCGGTAGGATCACTTGCAAGTTTTCCAACGCGCCGCGCGGGCTGCCCGGAAGGTTCACGATCAAGGTCCGTTTGCGTATGCCTGCCGTAGCTCGAGAAAGCATAGCATGGGGCGTGATTTGCAAGCTTGCCAGGCGCATGGCCTCCGCCAGCCCCGGCGCTGCCCTCTCGATTACCTCGTTAGTCGCTTCAGGGGTCACATCGCGCACGCCAAAGCCGGTGCCTCCGGTGGTCAGAATGACATCAAACTCGCCGGAATCAGCCCATGCGGATAACTTCTCGCACAGCGCAAGAAAATCATCCGCAATGACATCGCGCTGCACCAGCGCCCAACCCTGCCGGACAACCTCCTCCGCCAGGGCAGGCCCAGAGGCATCTTCTCGCTCTCCACGCGCAGAACGATCTGAAACCGTGAGAATCGCCACTCGTATTGCCGTCATTGCCTTCGCCTCTGCTTGCTTAGTGCGCGTCGCACGAGTGTCACAGTCAATCCAAATTTTTCCCCAACACTGCCAGGTGCATGCGTTCGGCGCCGCGCCGCTCATAAAAACGCAGCGCATCGACATTATCCCAGGTCACCAGCAGATAGTAACGCCGGCAACCTTTCTGGCGCAAGCGATTTTCCAGCTCATTCATCAGCGCTTCGCCGATGCCTTGCCGGCGCTCACCCGGTTCTACCGCCAGGTGATACACCAGGCCGCGCCGCCCATCAAAACCGCCCAACACCGCCCCAACCAGGCGTCCTTCCTTTTCAGCCACCAGGAAGAGATCCGGGTCGCGGGCAATTTTTTTCTCCATCTCGGCTGGCTGATCAGTGCTTCCCAGGTGTATACCGCTGCCTGCCCTTTCCCACAAGGCATACACGCTCGGGTACTCATCCGGAAAGCGAATGGAACGGATCGTGACCATCACGCTTCGTCTTCTTGACCCACCAGCGCTTTCCAAGGACCGTGAATACCGTCATCGGTCACGCCAAAATACCAACGGTAGCCATCCGATGTGCGCTGCACCAGGTCGTAACGCACGCTGTTGCCCTGTTTGTGCGAACCCAACAGCCCAAAATCACGCTGCCATTGCACATTTAGTGTGGATAGGTCTGTTGGAAGCTGCAGATAGGCTGAAATGGCGTAATGCCACAAACGGCGGGCGGATTTTTTGGTGACGTTTTTGACCACGTTTCCGTTGCGCAGGTCGCGCAAGGTGAAATACCGGGTGCCCCCGCGCTCCTCGACCGATACCACCTCTACACCGGTGCGCGGCAAGATTTCAGTTTCGACTGGAAGGGGAGGCGCAGTCTCCAACGATGGGCTCGGCTCGACCGGCGCTGGTCGCCTGGCCTCCTCTTTCTGCGCCAGGGAGGATCCCCGGATCACCAGTTCGACAATCTCATCCCGCACCGCCAGCCCGGTTTCGGCTTCAGAGCGCACGTAGATTTTATTATCGTCCAAGGCGTAGGGTGGGTCATCACCGCGCGGCACCAGGATGCGGATGATCTTCTTACCCGCCAGGTCATGCACATCCAGGCTGCAATGCAGCGGTGGGCTGATACGGCTGTTGATCTCCTTCTCCAACTGCGCAATGCCTTGTTCAGGATCTGACACGCCCACCACCGGTTTCTTGGGGTCAGCGTTCAAGCCGATATACAGGGTGCCGCCGTTGGTATTGGCAAAGGCGCAAATATCCGCAATGATAGCGTAACGCTTCCCGCCGCGCGCGGACATGCCTTCATGGAAGGCCTGGATGATATTGGCGCCTTCTTCACGCGCCGCCTGGATAAAGTCATAGGCTGGCATCTCTTTGTGGCGATGCGGGCGCGTGCGGGCGAAGTCATTGCTCTTGAAAATTTCCACCAGGGCCTCAAAACTCACTTCTGAAACCAGCACGTCGGTAGCCCGCTCGCCCACGCCCAGGTTCTTCTTGCGCTGTGGATCGGTCACCAGTCGATGGGCATCCGAGCCCTGAATGCAGTGCATACGCCGCGGATATTCCGGTTTGGTGCCGTTAAAAAATGCCGCGGTGGAGCGCTTACTGGCTTGTTCCAGGTCGGTCACCTCCAGGGCGTGCAGATGCTCATCCTGGGTATAGGCGATCTTGGTTTGCCCGCCAATCGGGAAGCCGCGCATGGCAACGCCATTGCTGGAATTGGCGTGCGCCGCGATCACCAGTCCGCCGCTCTCCGCCACGATGCGATAGGCAGACAGCACATCGGTGGTGGCGCCCACCGTGGCGGAACCGTCATCGAGCTGCTCTGCAGGAATATTCAAATCCAGCAGGAGATGCTCCAACTCGCGCACCTGCTTCTCGGGCGGGAAGATGCACAAGATGTGAAAGCCAAAAGTGGCCGTGAATTCAAATCCTGGCAACACCAGGATCTTCGCCAGCAAGCGCCGGTATTCTGCCAGGCGTGCGGCCTCCTCGGGCATCAAGCGCTTCAGTTTCTCAAGCAGCTCAAGTTGGTTAATGTCTTCTCGCATCCGCCGATAGCCTGCCACGGTGTTGTGATCGGTAAAGGCAACCATGTCCAGGCCGCGCTGCTCGGCGCGCTGCAAGATATCCAACATGGTCACTTCCGGCTGCTGGTAGTCGCTGGATGCCGGTGTGTGGATATGTAGATCGATTGTGCGCCACTGTTGAGCGGCGCGGGGGCGTTTTTTTACCAAGGTGTTTAATTCCCTAATATCTGTTTGATCTGGAAAATGAGTTCATCCGGCATGTATGGCTTGAGGATAAATCCATCTGCCCCGCGAAGCCTGGCTTCTTTTTCGATTTCCATACCGGAAGACATCAATACCTTCAAGCCGCCTGTGCTGCCATTGCTCTTGATTAAGCTCAATAAATCGAACCCGTTCAAACCTCCCAGGTGAACATCGAGCAAGACCAAGTCTGGCTGCTCCTCGAGCACATGGTTGTACAGATCCTCCAGGCAGGTCGTGCGCCTGAAGGTCTTCACCTGGAAGCCTTCCAGCTCGAGCAGCGCGGTGAGCAAATCGAGCATCGATTTATCATCTTCAATCACAACGACTTTGGCCATCACGCATCAAACCTGTTGGCCTGCCGATTCGGGCTCTGCTTTTTTCTTCCTGGGCCTGCCTCGCTTCTTCGGAGCGGCTTCCAGAGCGGCTTTCAAGACATCATCCACTGTCTCACAAAAGACAAAGTTCAACGAATTGCGCACTTCTTCTGGCAACTCTTCGAGATCCGGTTCATTACGAGCGGGCAGAACAATGGTTTTCAACCCAATGCGGTGAGCAGCCAGCACTTTTTCCTTGATACCGCCAACGGGCAACACCTGCCCGCGCAGTGTGATCTCGCCGGTCATGCCTACATCGCTGCGCACCGGGCGACCGCTCACCAGGGAAACCAGCGCAGTTGCCATCGTGATTCCTGCGGAAGGGCCATCTTTCGGTTGAGCGCCCGCTGGAATATGCAGGTGAATATCCGATTTCTCGAAGAAATCGGGAGGCAGATTGAGTCGCTCCGCTTGCGAGCGAACATAGGACAGGGCAGCCCGCGCCGATTCCTGCATCACATTGCCCAAGGAGCCTGTGATTTGGAAACCCTTGCTACCCGGCATACTGGTGGCTTCGATGAACAACACTTCCCCACCCACGGGCGTCCAGGCCAGGCCAGTTGCAACACCCGGGATGGAGGTTCGCTCGGCGATCTCTTCGCTACCAAAGTAGCGCGGCCGACCGAGGTATTCCCGCAAGCTCTCGGCTTCGATCCGCACCTGGCTGGCAGTCCCCTCTGCAATCTGGGTGACAACTTTCCGGCACACGCTGCCGATCTCGCGTTCCAGGTTGCGCACCCCCGCTTCGCGGGTGTACGAACGGATAATCCTCAACAACGCTTCGCGAGTGAAAACAACTTCTTCTGGTCTCAGGCCATTTTCACGAATTTGTCTCGGGATCAAATATTGCTCTGCGATGGCGATCTTCTCGCTATCGGTATAGCCAGCAAGCTCGATCACCTCCATGCGGTCGCGCAGCGGGCCTGGTATCGTTTCCAGCGAATTGGCCGTGGTAATGAACATCACCTGAGACAGGTCGAAAGCAACTTCCAGGTAATGGTCCCGGAATTCGGAGTTCTGCTCGGGATCCAAAACTTCCAACAAGGCCGAGGCCGGATCACCGTGGAAATCGAAAACCAGCTTATCCACCTCGTCCAGCATGAACACCGGGTTACGCGATTCCACCCGGCGCAACGCCTGCAGGATACGACCAGGCAATGCGCCAATGTAGGTGCGGCGGTGACCACGGATCTCGGCTTCGTCGCGCATGCCGCCCAGCGAGATACGCACAAATTTCCGCCCCATGGCGCGGGCAATCGAGCGGCCCAGAGAGGTCTTACCCACACCTGGCGGACCGACGAAGCATAAAATCACACCTTCGCGCAGGCGACGGATTTGATCCTCGTTCTGGGTTTGCAGCTCATCACCCCGCTCCTGGCGCAGTTTGCGCACTGCCAGGTATTCCAGGATGCGTTCTTTGATATCCTCCAGGCCGTAGTGGTCTTGATCCAATACCTGGCGAGCATGGGAAATATCCAGGTTATCCTCGCTCAACGCAGACCACGGCAACGAAACCAGCCAATCCAGGTAGGTGCGGATCACGCCGTACTCTGCGGCTGCGGTTGGCAGCTTGGATAAACGATCGAGTTCACGGCGGGCTTGCTTGGCAGCTTCCTCCGGCATGCCCGCGCTCTCGATTTTCTGGCGAAACTCTTCCACCTCCGCGGCCTGTTCATCGCCCTCGCCGAGCTCTTTCTGGATGGCTTTGAGCTGTTCGCGCAAGAAATATTCCCGTTGCACCTTCTCGATCTCTGAGCGGGCTTCGTTCTGGATCTTTTGCCCGATCTCCAGCACCTCAATCTCGCGCGCCAATATTCCCACCAGCTTATGCAGCTTCTGCTCGACAGAGTCGAGCTCCAGCAAAGCCTGGGCATCTTCCAGGTCCATGCGTTGGAAGTTCGCCACCGTGTAAGCCGTCTGCAGCGCATCTTCTAAGCTGAGTATCGAAGTGACCAGCTCCCGCGGGATGGAAGGTATCAAATCGGCGATATGACCAAATTGCTCGCGCGCATTGCGCGCCAGCGCCTCGATCTCAGCGCCATCATCCGTCGTCTCTGGAATCAACTCCAGGCGAGCCTTGAGATAGGGCTCGATTTGCACATATTCAATCACCCTGAAACGCGCAATTCCCTGGACAACCAGGCGAATGGTGCCGTCTGGCGCGCGAAACAGGCGATGAACAATCGCCGCCGTGCCAATCTGATACAGGTCAGCCGGTTCCGGGATTTCCAACTCCGGCTTCTTGGAGGCGACCAGCCCGATCATGCGATTTTCGCCAGCCACCACATCATCCACCAGGCGGATCGAACGCGGCTGCCCGATGGTCAGCGGTACCGCAGTTTGCGGGTACACCACCAGGCCGCGCAACGGCAAGATGGGTAATACCTCAGGAATCGAAGGTTGGTCTCCCCCATCGTCGTCATCTTGCCGATTTTCCCCTTGATGCGACGATGGAGAACGCGGGTTGGCTCCTCCCAAAGGAACCTCTTCCAAAACCATATCATCATCCTGCAGACTTTGCAGGTGGTAGGGATGGGAAACACGCCAGGGATCAGACATAAGGATTGATAAGTACCGTCATCTGTAGCTACTCTTCTTCGATAGGAATGCGCCGGGGTTTCGCCTTGGGCAGAACCACCGTCAGCATACCTTGCTGGTAAACAGCTTCCACCTTCTCGGGAACAATATCATAGGGCAGCACAAACTCGGTGACGAACTCGCCGTAGTGAATCTCCATCTGATAAAAAGCCTGCCTGTCCGAGTTATCTGCGCGCGTGCCGCGAATCACCAAAATTCGACCATCCAGTGTGATGGTGAAATCTTGCTCGCGCATTGCCGCGATCTCGACCCGCACCACCAAATTCTCTTCGTTCTCATAAACATCTGTTGGAGGGCGCCAAGGATGCGAATGAACCAACCAACCTGCGCCACGCGGGTCCAGATGGTAATGAGGCGAGTCATGCAAGTTGGATCGCCCACCTTTTAGAGCCCCTGGACGTAGGTATATCGTTACCATCAAAGACGCTCCTTGATCCAGTTACGTGACCAACCACAGGCAGAGAAAAATAGCTGGCTTCATGCTATCCCAATGCCTGCCGGGCAGCATTCAGAACCTCATCATATTTGGGCTCGTCTCCCAATACACGCATATAATCGGCGTAAACCACGCGATCCTGGCGATCCACTACGAAAATGGCGCGGCGAAATAAGCGATGTTCCTTAATCAAAACCCCATACTTTTCTCCGAATTTGGCCGTCAGGTGATCGGAAAGCGTGGTTACCTGGTCCACGCCTGCAGCAGCGCACCAGTTCCTCAGGGTAAACGGCAGATCCATACTCATCATGATGATGGCGATATCATCGCCCAAGGCTGCCGCTTCCTGGTTGAAGCGCCGTGTCTCGCGATCGCACACCGATGTGCTCAAAGATGGCAATGAACCGATGATCTTTACTTTGCCGGCGTTGCTTTCCAGAACATTCACATGCGACCAGTCAATCGCTTGTGCAGTAAATTCCGGGGCGCGGTCTCCCGCCTTGAGATCATCCCCGATTATCGTAACATCCTGACCTGCAAACGAAAATATACCGCTTCTTTCAACAGGCATAAACACCTCCAGGTATTTCTTTTAGAACTCATCCGAAAATTCGGGAGAGGTGGGGGTGGGTGGGGGGGGGGGGGGCGCCCCACACCCCCCCCCCCAACAAAAAAATAAAAAAAGAAAAAGAACACCACAAAAAAAAATAAAAAAAGAAAA
>JAJUJL010000017.1 GCA_029265355.1 Chloroflexota bacterium
ACCACCCCGCCAATTCCCTGGTACTCACACCGTATAACCGGGTCTTTTTCGTGGCTTTCTGAAACCAGCTACTTAACGCGGTAATGCCATTATAACTAACCCTAAAATACAAAATGTTTGGGGTGTTGCGGGGTTGCACGCCCCAACACCCCAATCCTCTTCGGATAGATGCGGAGGCCTCGATCAAGGCGGAGCGATCGTGTTCGTTGGCCAGGGTGTGTATGTGGGCTCGAAAGCGGGTGGAAGGGTGGCTTGAGATTCTCTAGCTGGTAGAACAGGCACGGTAACAACCGGTGTCGCCACATCCGCCGGCTGTGTCGCAAGCGGCGTGGCAAATGGCTGCGCCTGTACTGGAAGCGATGTTTCCTGAGGCTCAGGCGCCGGCGTAATGTCAGGCCTCAGGAATGAGGCCAGGTACGCTCCTCCGGCAATCAACCCCAAAACAAACAATAGTCCGGCAGCTCCTAGCCAAAATACTGGCCAGCGTTTTTTGCGAGATGGCGCCATCGGTAAAGGTTTTACAGATGGGATGGTTGGCTTTGGCGGAGGAGGCACGCGCAAGGCAACGATTGTGATGTTATCATGCCCTCCACGGATATTCGCTAAATCGACCATCTGCTTGAGGGCGCTCGACAAAGGTGCATCCTTTGCCAGGCGCAAGATCTCTTCATCTTCTACCAGGTCGGTTAGCCCATCGCTGCACAGCAACAACGTATCTCCAACACGCAGTGGATAGCCCTGGTTGTTCTCTGAATTGAGACCGCCCTCCTGGGCTGTCACATGCAAGCGCAGGTCTGGCACCACGGGATAGCGAGAGCCCAGGTACCGCCGGATGACATGCGCATTGGGATGATCTCGAGATTGGCCAGGCTTGATCAAACCCTGCTCGATCGCCTCCTGGATCCAGGTATGATCGGTTGTCAGTTGGTGAATTTCTCCGTCGCGGATCAAGTAGATGCGCGAGTCGCCCACCGAGACAGTGTACAAACGATCGCCAATCACCCATGCACAGGCGCAGGTGGCGCCCATGCCTTGCCGCTCCGGCTGAGATTCGGCGGCCTCATAGATACGATAGCCCGCCTCGATAACAGCCTGCCGTAATATTTCGACCGGGCGCAAACCCTCGCTGGCAGCGACGATTTCACTAATCGTTTCGACCGCCAGCTCGGCTGCCACCTCGCCTGCCCGGTGGCCTCCGATGCCATCTGCCACGACAGCCAGCACAGACGGGGTCTCCAGCTCTTTCCCCAGGCGATGCGCCGAAACGGCAAAGCGATCCTCATTGCCTTTGCCGCTCATCCCCGGGTGGCTCACGGCATTGACGGCGAGATGAGCATGTTTCGCTGAGATCATGCCTTAATCCCCCGCTCGTAAGCTTTTTCAGTGAGCACATACGTGCGCGCTGGCTGGCGAAGCTGAAAGCGAAAACAAACCTTGCCCAGGTGAATGTGATCGCCATGCTCGAGGACTGTGCCAGTCTCCGCTACGGGCGTGTAATTGACCCATGTTCCGGCTACCGAACCTTGATCCAGGATGCGGTAACAGCCGTCTTCTTCTCTCACCAGCCTGGCATGCAGGTTTTCAACTGAGGCGTCATCCAGCAAGAGCGTCGCCAGGCTGCGATCTTTCCCCAGGGTCACCTCATCGGTTGTGATCGGTATGGGCGAGAGGCTGTCTGCCTGCTCATCTTCAACAACAGGAACCAAAAAAGCATCCGCTTTCGGAGTTAATCGCCGCTGGGGCCAGCGCAGCCGGTTAACCCAACCTGCAATTCGATCACGCGACCCCATCGAAATCGCCGGCATCGCCTGGGCGCCGGCGGGTTTTAGCGCCGGCTGCGGTTTCTGGTTCAGGCGCTTGTTGCCGGGCAGCGCTCGCAGTGCATGCGGACGAATCCGCCCGCTAAAAAGCAAGATCAACGTGACCAAAGCGAGGAGCAGCAATCCCGCTAATCCAGCAACCAGGGGAGCATTCAACACCAGTCCAGCCCAGGGATTCAACTGCGGGAGTTCAACAGACAGGTCAACCACCGTCTCATTGCTAATACCCACCAAACCAAACGCATCGGTGGCTTCTACGTGCACCAGATGACGCCCGGGTTGGGTATAGGAGCTCAAGTCCCATGTGAAACGATCGAAGGGAGGCGCCGTGTTTTCATCCACCACCTGCCCATCCACAATCAAGGCCGTTCTCACCAGAGGGCGGGTGCGCCCATCTGGAAAAACCACCAAAATCTGGAATTCTTGCTCCTTGGGAGCGAGATCGCCCTGGTCTGGCTGTTCTCCAAATGCTGTGCGCGTCTCGAAAGGCGCCTGGCGCACAATCTGCGCCGGCGGTGTGAGAAATATGGGGGTCGGCGGTTGCAAATCTATGTTCAGCGGGTATGCCTGGGTGCGCAGCGAAATCAGGCTGGTGGCAATCTCAGCTATCAACTCGTGCTCCCCAGCCTGTCGAATTTGCGACTGGTACACCAGCTCATAAATATCGCGCAGCGCCTCAAAATAGCTCTCTGGATCTGGCAATCCCTCGATACCCGAGAAAGCATGGTATCTCCCACCGCTCTGTTCGCTCAGCGCCTGCAGGCTTCTGGCAGCAGGCAATTCAAAAGCATCCTCAGAAGCTATCAACCAGGTAAATATTCTGACACCTTGCTGTTGCGCGAGCGAGAGCAGGTTCTCCGAACTGGAAGCCAGGTCGCCTCCGGGCAGCGCCGTAATAAACAAAACCGCCCTCTCCATGCCGGGCCGGGGCGTAGCATCCGAAGCAATCTCCACAGCCCGGAACAGCAGATCGAGCGTCGGGCGCTCGGTTTCCAGGTCAGGAGTTGTCTGCTGCAACACCTCCATCAATTCACTGGCCTGGCTGACATGCGAACGCTCAGATCCAAGCCCGACCAACAGGCTTAAGTCATCCAGGGTAGTTCCCTGGCGCCTCTGAGACCAATCCTCAAGAGCACTCACCACTTGATCGTAGCGAGAAACCCCTTGCGAGTCCCGGATAGCAAATGCTCGCCCCGTATTCAAGGCGAAAACCACCTGAAGGCCAGCTCTGATTTCCCGTAATACCTGAACAGGCAATTGTTGGCCATTTTCCAACAAACGAACATCTGGTATTTGCAGTCCGTGCACAAAACGCTCATTGGCGTCATGCACATCCAGGTAAAGGCGCATCTCTGGAAATGCGCTCGAATCCACAGGCAAGAGCTCAGCCCGGCCGCCAGCCTGCGCCGCAACCTGCGCCGTCGTCTGCCCCGCGATCAACGCCGCGATCAACGTCCCAACCAACCACAACCATGCCCGCCAGGGCTTCAATGATTGCATAAATGGAATTGTAACAAATAATTAGGGAGTCGATGATCAGGTCGTTGCCAGCGCTCCTGCGAGGCAAATCATAATTGGTCTCATCGGTTATAATGTTCGCACACTGTCCTGAAATGAAATCTTTTCATCAACTTGATGAGTCAGTAGAAATATCACAGAGCATAATATGAAGATTTCCGTTGTCATTCCTGTATACAACGAGGAAGAAAACCTGATCCCCTTGTACCAGGCTTTGCAAGCAGCATTGGATGGCTCCCCAGATTTTGAGTGGGAGGCGGTGTTAGTCAACGATGGCAGCTCCGACTCCAGCCTGCAAGTTCTCACCAAACTCGCCCAAGAGAATCCCCAACATTTGTGCGTGGTTTCTCTGCGCCGCAATTTCGGCCAGACAGCCGCCATCGCCGCTGGCATCGACCACGCCAACGGCGAGGTGATCGTCCTGATGGATGCCGACCTGCAAAATGATCCAGCCGACATCCCGGCGATGCTGAAAAAGATAGAAGAAGGCTACGATGTGGTCAGTGGGTGGCGAATTCGGCGCAAAGACACCTTCCTGACCCGCACATTGCCATCACGCATTGCGAACTGGCTGATTTCAGTGGTCACAGGCGTCCACCTGCACGATTACGGCTGCACGCTCAAAGCCTACCGGCGAGAGGTTATTACCGGCTTTAGACTTTACGGCGAGATGCATCGCTTCATCCCCGCTTATGCCAGCAGTGTAGGCGCTCGCATCCTGGAGGTGCCGGTCAACCACCACCCGCGCAGATTTGGTAAGACCAAGTATGGCCTGAACCGCACGATCAAGGTTATCCTCGACCTGTTTACCGTGAAGTTTTTACTGAGCTACTCGAACAAACCCATCTATTTGTTTGGTGGAACTGGCATTGTATTAATCCTGGTCAGCCTGGCCACGCTCGTCTTTCTTGCTTTACGAAAAATCATTTACACGACCTCCGTGTTCGACTCGCCCCTTTTTCAGATGAGCACCATGTTCATCATCCTGGGCTTTCAATCCATCTTAATGGGATTCATCGCTGAGCTGCTTGTGCGAACCTATCATGAGTCTCAGCAGAAACCAACCTACATCGTTCACAAAGTCATCAACAACCAAATACCCGAAAATAGTCTGCCCATCGAACAGCAGGTTTGACATTGCGCATTTTAGTGATTACACATGAATACCCTCCAGTTGGCGGCGGTGGAGGTAAAGTTGCGGCAGACTTAAACGAACGGCTAAGCTTGGCCAATCATGAGATCCGGGTGATCACCTCTCACATCAAAGGCCTGCCTCGCTCACAGCGCCTGAATGGGGTAACCGTCATCCGCCTTCCCTGCTTCCGCACACAACCGTACCAGGCCAGTTTCTTATCTATGGCAGTTTATGTGATAATTGGCGCAGTGTATTGCATGCGTATGGTGCGTAACTGGCGTCCAGATCTCATCCATGTGCATTTCGCGGTGCCAGGTGGGGCCCTGGCAAGGTTCATTTCACGATCAACGCAAGTACCCTACGTGCTAACGATACACCTGGGAGACGTGCCGGGCGGTGTGCCGTCCAAAACCGAACAGTGGTTCCGCCTGGTTTACCCTTTCACCCACCAAATCTGGAGAGAAGCAAAGCGAGTGATCGCAGTGAGCGATTTCACTCGTCAGCTCGCCCTCATCCATTATCCGGTTCCCATTCAAGTCATCCCCAACGGTGTTGACCTGGATCAATTGAATCCGGGCCTGATCCGAACGAATGAAATTCCTCAAATTGTATTCGCTGGACGATTGGTCGAACAGAAAAACCCGCTCCAGGTCGTTCGCACGCTGTATCAGCTCAAAGATCTGGTATGGCACTGCACAATCATTGGCGATGGCCCCCTGCGAGAGGATTTGCAGCGGGAGATTGCTCAACTCGACCTGCAGAGTCGCTGCACACTGACTGGCTGGAAGACACCCGAAGAAGTGATCGAATATTTCAAACGCAGCGATATCCTGTTCATGCCTTCTCTTTCGGAAGGTTTTCCGGTAACGGGTGTACAAGCCTCCGCCCTTGGCTTGGCTTTGGTCGTGAGTCGCGCCGGGGGTTTTCCAGAAATTGTCGTTCACGGCGAAAATGGTTTTGTCATCGACGCCTACGACACGCTCGCCATGCAGGCAGCTTTGCACGAGCTGCTCGTTGATCCTCAAAAATTGCTCAAGGCCCGTTTACGAAGCCGAGAATTGGCTTCCCGCTATGATCTCAATCTGATTTCGAGAAAATACCTGCAAATATTTCAAGAGGTCATTGCATGAGCAATTATGTGTTGCCTCGCGTCATTTTGGGAAATCGCGGCGACCTGGCCAGCAGGTGGGGAGTTCTAAAAACCCTGCACCAGCTTGGCAAACAGCAGGTAACGATCTTTTGTCGCGGGATAGAAGATATTCCGGCATTGCCTTACCCAAGCGTGCCCTATGGTCCAATCAGAAATTTTTACCACACTCGCACAGGTTGGCAGGCGTTGATGCAGGCAGATACGGTGCTCTGGTCGGTCGGCCTGGATCTGCAAGATGACTCAAGCCTTGCAAAAATTTTTTACCTGCTCTTGAATTTCTTGAAATTTCGCTTGTTGGGATTGAAAATCATCATCCTGTTCCAGGGAGCCGGGCCGCTGACCACGCCGATCGGACGAGCTGTAACAAAGCTGTTACTCGGTCTGGTCGACACATTCGTCGCCCGGGATCCAGGAACCTATCGGCTTATCCAGGAGCTCGCGCCACGCACAAAGCGCCTCCTGGCGCATGATGCCATATTTTTGCCCGGTTTCGAGGAAGAAATCGAGTCTGTCAAGAACAGCAATTCGCCTGCCTTGCAAAAGTACCTCCTGGACAGCTCCCAACCGGCGATTGGCATCAATCTCCGCCAATGGTACCATTTCTCCTCCAGCATTCTACCTTACCAGTTCTCGAAAGAATCCTATCGCACAAGATCTCTGGCAAAGATGCAGCAAGTGCTCGCCGCCTACAAGCACTTGATACAGCAATTGCTCAATGGCTTAGATGCGAACGTTTTGCTCATCTCGGCATACCAACCCGGGATCGTCCCCTGGGAGGACGACCTGGATTGGCTGGCCCAAGTGAAAGAGGGATTTTCGAACAACGAGCGCGTTTTACTGTTGGATGGCCCACTGACGATGCCAGAATATTACTACCTTATGTCACGCCTCGATCTGATGATTGGTATGCGCCTGCATTCATCTCTGACTGCTTTGCGCTTTGCGGTGCCGTCCTTGAACATTAGCTACACGCTGAAGGGAGGCGATATTCTCAACCACTTGAGTCTATCCGATAGCGTGATACCTTTGTCCGAATTCTTAAGTGAGCCCAGGGTGTTGTTTGACCGGAGCACGGCAATTTTTCAACGCCAGGCAGCCGAGAAAGAACGCATCGCCAAAATCGTTGAGCAGGCAATTCAGACAAACGTGAGCGCCTTGCAAACAGTCCTCTCACCCGAATAGCGTGAGTCTGAACGATGAGCTCCACCCTCTTCAATAAAGGTAAGCTGCAAACCTGGATTAGAGTTGCGGGCACCCTGCTCTCTGGAGGGCTGTTTATTTGGCTGGTTGCCAGGCAAGACTGGGTTAGCGTGGCAGTTCATCTCAAGAAAATGCCAATCTGGACACTGCTTCTCGCCACATTGCTCATCCTGTGCGGGCAATTCGCCAATGCCTGGCGCTGGCATGTGCTACTACATTCGCAACGCATCCAAGCGCCGCTGATTAAGATCATTCACATTGTCTTCGCTGGCGCCTTTGCCTCTAACTTCTTGCCCTCAACGATTGGCGGAGATGCCCTGAGAGTCTTGAGCATCATCCAATACACCGAAGACCGGGCGCTGGGAGTCAGCTCTGTGGTCATCGACCGGCTATTGAATGTCATTGGAATGCTTTTTTTCCTGCCCATCACTGCGGTTGTGTTTGGCGCCAATGTTCTTGAATGGCTTGCCTCTCAAGCAATGGGCATGGCAGGCGCAAGCTTCTCGCCGCTGCTCATGGTAGGCCAGAAAGCAAAGGATATCTGGAAGCAATCGCTGCAGCAGCCGGTGCAGAAAACCCTCAAACTGTGGCTGAGCCAGCCGCTGGCTTTGTTCTTTGCGCTGATCATTTCCTGGATGTCTGTGCTGGTTGTCTTCCTCGGGATATGGGTCAATGCACAAGGGATTGGCATCTCGGTGACCTTCTACCAGGTTGTAGCCATCTCAGCCCTGGTCTATCTGTTGACCTTGCTGCCAGTATCCATCAATGGCTATGGCGTGCGCGAAGTCGCAGTCACAGCCTTGTATATGCGGCTGGGCGCCAGCCTGGAGCAGGCGACAACCCTGGCAATTGTGACCAGACTGCTGTCGCTATTATCCACGCTGCCCGGGGCAATCTGGCTCTCTGCGCTGCTGGCTTCGATTCCCCCAATTACCGCAACAAGTTCACAGAATGGACACGGGTAAGATTAACATCCATCACCTCGATCGATTTATTCCCGGAGCAATTTGCGCCTATTGGTGCCTCTTATCCTACGGAGTTTATCAAACCATTCCATTGGCAATTTCTCCCAGGCAAGAGCTGGTGCTGAAGCTTGGCTGGGTAGCTGGTTTGCTGGTCTTACTGCCCGTCTTTATCCTCAGTTTGTTTCAGAAGTCGCTGCTATCCAGGCTGATCCAGGTCGCGCTCACCTTCATGCTCAGCCTAAACATCTGGATCAAAGCCCTATCGTTCCTGACGGTCATTCTACTTCCAAGCCTGCTCGTCTACACCCGGCTGGACCGCGGGATGCTGACAAATGATTGGCTGATGTGGAGTCTCATACTGCCTCTCTTGCTGTTTGGCGCACTTGTCTCGCCCTTCAAACAACTCCAGGGAACAGGCAGCAAAGTGGCTTTCAGTCTGCTCAGCATGGCGTTTGTCATGCTTGTGGCAGGACAATTCAGCACGGTGAACAGCTATCCATTTTCAATTGGCTGGTCAGAGGGGAACCGGTTTTACGATTATTCACTCGTCTTTGGGAAACGATTGTACCAATCTGCGACTCCGATTGAGTTCCCTTACGGAGCGCCCGGCCGTTACGGATTGTGGGGCATCTGGTTCTTGTTTGGTGATTTTCCAATCGAGTTTCATCGCGCCTGGAATGCATTTCTTTGGTTTGCTCCCTCTCTGCTGTTTGGCTGGTTCACCACGCAGCAGATCGGATCATGGCTGTTGCGCATGGCAATCAGCTTCTGGGTAGTGCTCTTTTTGGATCAAGGTCCAATCTACGCCCCATTGTTGATCGCAGCCATCCTGGTCGTGCTGCCCATGCACCAGCGCAGCTTCTGGATACGAGCATCGTTCCTGGCGCTGGCTGGCTGGTATGTCGGTTTGAGCCGCTGGACCTGGGCAATTGTCCCAGGCGCCTGGGGCGTGTTAGTTGACTTGTATCTCCACTACCCGGACCGCCAGGGTAACCCATTCCGGCGCTTGCTACCAACAACTCTCCTTGGATTAGCAGGCATTGCGCCCGGAATACTGGTCAATCTGCACCGCATACTGGCGCCGCAAGCGACGACTTTATCGCTTTCTCAACCATTGCTGTGGGAGCGACTGCTTCCCAATGCCACTTATCCCCCTGGCATCTTGCTCGGTTTAGCAACTGCGGTCGGCCCCTTGACGCTGATCCTGGCATGGTGGGTTGGCAGCAAACGCATCCGATTGGACCCTTTTCAGTGGTTGGCAACGATTGGATCCCTACTGGCATTCCTGGCGGCCGGATTGGTTGCGAGTATTAAGATCGGCGGGGGTAGCAATCTGCATAACCTGGACATGTTCCTGGTCACTCTGTTGCTCATCTTCTTAATCTGGCTGGCAAAAGAGGCGGCATTCAAACCTGAGCAATGGCCTTTCTCCGTAAGGTTATTATTGTGCCTGGTAATAATGATGCCTGCGAATTGGGTATTTGTTTCCAGCGTTGCACCCAAAATACTTCCCGACAAGGCGACCATCGAAGATGCGCTGGAAAAGATCCAGGCTCAGGTAGCTGCGGCAAAAATCAGCGGCGATGTTCTGTTTATGGATCAGCGACAGCTCCTGACTTTTGGCCGTATCCAGAACGTAGAGCTAGTCGCTGACTATGAGAAAAAATACATCATGGATCAGGCGATGGCTGGGAATTCCGCATATTTCGAAATCTTCTATAACGACCTGAAGAACCAGCGCTTTTCACTAATTGTCTCCGAACCTCTCTTCACCAATCTACAGGATGAATCTGATAATTTTGGGAAGGAGAACAATGCCTGGGTAACATGGGTTTCGAAACCCATTCTGTGTTTCTACACACCCAAAACGACGCTTAAACAAGTTGGAGTACAATTGTTGATACCTCGTGAAAACCCTGAAAACTGCCAATTGCCTTGATAAATCAATCACCCTGCAAAAAATGTTGAGTAAATCGCTAACGTGTAGTGAGAGAACGTATGAACCCGGCTGAAGAACATAACGCTGGCGAGATGACTGACCGCAGACAGAAAATCCTTCGTTTTAGCGGGACAGTGCTCGCTTTGAGCTTATTGATTTACCTGCTTAGCCAGCAGGGTTGGCACGAGATCTTGGGAGCTTTGCGACAGATACCCACCTGGTACCTGTTCGTGGTTTTGGGGATCACTTTCGTTTCTCGCTTAGCGGTTGCAGCTCGCTGGCATTTATTGCTCCGCTCAGCGGAATTGGATGCCTCATTCTTTGACAGCATCCGCCTGACATTCGCAGGACTGTTTGCTTCAAACTTCCTGCCCACTACGGTAGGAGGCGATGTGGTACGCCTGGCTGGCGCAATACAACTCAAGTACGATGCCACTGTCAGCGCAGCCTCGTTGGTGGTAGATCGCCTGATCGGTATGGCCGGTATGGCCATGGCAATACCTTTGGGTTTGCCGAGCTTCTGGGAAGCATTCACTTCAAATAACAGCAGCAGCTTGATCTCACCACTGGCTTCTCTCACCTGGCTACCAGCAGGTTTGCAGGAACGCGCCCAGCGCGCCGGGAAGCGGCTCAAGGATGCCCTGCAGGCCTGGATCAGGCAACCGCGCGCCCTGCTGGCTTCATTCGTCTCCACATTGGTGCATATGTTATGCATCTATGCCTCGATCATACTTTTGCTATCTGGCATGGGCGAGCGGATGAGCGTCTGGCTGATCGCCGGTCTCTGGAGCATCGTTTATTTTTTTACGCTATTGCCGGTTTCCATAAATGGGTATGGATTGCAGGAAATATCCATTGCATACACCTTTACCCATGTGGGGGGCATCTCGGAGCCCGCTGCCTTGACGCTGGCGCTGTTGCTACGCACTCTGACGATGATTGCCAGCTTGCCTGGCGCCGCCTTCGTGCCCGGTATACTGGCAGCCGAGCGTAGCTTGCAGCCAGTGGAGCCAACCAAGGACAGAAGCCAGGATTCCTCCGATAGATCATAACCACGCCAGAAACATGCACGCTCCAACCAAGGCAAGTCATTCACAAAAAATAGCTATACGCTCCATTCTTGCGTTCACTTTCCTGCTAACCGCCTTAGGGCTTTATCAGTTTGCAAGCCAGGCTTATCAAGCGGGTTTGCTATTCCTCTCACGGCGTTATTTGCTGGTATTTTCCGCTGCTTTGGTGCTCTGCCTTGCAGTTTTCGGCATCTTGATCGCCAGCTTTACACCTTCCTGGCATCGCCTCAACAGATTGGCTTCTCGCGGAATCTATAGCCTCGCCCGCTTGCGTTATATCAACCTGATCCTGTTTGCTTTGCTGCTGATAGGATATTGCTACCTGATCTTATACCGGCATCAAACAACGCTCCCGTTGATGATGCGCCTCAGCCTGTTCTGGCTGACAAGCCTGGCAGGATATGTCCTGTTGAAGGCTGCCTGGCTGGGCACAAAGCAAAGTCAATCTTTGGATGCGGAAACAGAAGGTGCGCTTTTTATTTTCGCCCTTTTGATCAGCGCTGCCATTTACCGCATTGCCGTTTATCTGACCGAAGTCAACAATTACCCCTTTACCCTGGATTGGTCTGAGGCAAGCCGTTATTATTACGCTTCCCTGTATTTTTCGAAGCAGATCTACGGAATTGAGGTGCCCCCGACCGTCTTGCATCCCAGCCGGTATTTAATGCAAGCGCTGCCATTCTTGCTGCCAGGCAGCCCGCTCTGGCTGCACCGGTTGTGGCAGGTGCTGCTGTGGGTGGGTGTTACCACCCTGACAGGCTGGCTGTTAGCGCGGCGCTTGAACCTGGTTGAAGCGCACAAACGCTGGGCATTCATTTGCTGGACTTTTCTATTTCTGCTGGTTGGACCGGTTTATTATCACCTGCAGGTAGCCGCCATAATTGTGCTTGCTGGATTTCGCAAAGACCGATTTTGGCTCACTACCGCCTGTGTGCTGCTGGGGTCGTTGTGGGCCGGGATCAGCCGCATCAACTGGTTTCCAGTGCCTGGTATCATCGCGGCCACGCTGTATTTTTTAGAGACGCCAATCCATCCGCAGCTAAACTCGACTGGCTCAGCGCACACCAATCAATGGCGCACGCTCTGGCGTTACTTGCGGCCTCCCCTCGTTTGGGGGCTGCTCGGGACCATCACGGCGTTTGTTTCCCAAGCAATCTATATCTCCTGGTCTGGCAACGCCACAGAGCAGTTCGCCAGCAGTTTCTCTTCCAACTTACTGTGGTATCGCCTGCTGCCTAATCCAACCTATCCAATGGGGGTCTTGCCGGGAGCTATTTTGTTGTGTCTGCCGATGGTGGCTCTGATTTACCTGAGCATCCGGGCAGCCCAGGGAATTTATCACTGGCTACGCCTGGCAGCGATCATCGGGATGCTATTGGTACTGTTTGCAGGCGGGCTGGTCGTGAGCACCAAAATCGGCGGTGGGAGCAACCTCCACAACCTGGATGCCTTTCTCACTCTGTTGATGATCATCCTCGGCTATACTTTTTTTGGGAAACAAGTACCGGACGCCAGCGCCGAATCTCCCCAGGCAGGCAAGCAGCAAGGCGAGGCGCACTCCATTTGGCATCTGCTGGCAATTGCCACTGTATTGTTGGTCAGTATCTATCCCAACATCACCAATCGCGGGTTGCGAGAACTGCCTTCCCAGGCTGAAATCGATGAGTCTTTGCAGCGCATTATTCGAGCCGTTGAATCGGCTACTCAGAAGCAAGATGAGGTGTTGTTCATCGGCGAGCGACAATTGCTCACCTTTGGTGTGATCCGTGGGGTGAAACTGGTGCCCGACTACGAACGGGTATTCTTGATGGAAATGGTAATGTCTGGCAATCAGAATTACCTGAACCGCTTTCACCAGGATTTGAAATCTCAGCGCTTTGACGTCATCATTAGCGAACCGCTATATACGCGCTACAAAGGCAATACAGAGAGCTTTGGTGAAGAAAACGACGCCTGGGTGCGCTACGTCTCTGAGCCGATACTGTGTTATTACGAAGTCGATCGCAATCTGCGCAGCATCCCATTGCAAATCCTCGCACCACGACAGGAAGCTCTTCCTGATTGCCCATAAAGCCCGGCCTTTTGCTCAAATCTTCAGAAGTCTACATCATAATTTCACGCAATTGCACCCTTGACCCATTGAACGTGAGGGTTATAATTCAGCAGTTGAATTTTGGAAATGTTCATGGAAACTTCCTCAGAAACCGCCCGCGATATCAGCCTTTTAGAGCAAATTGAGCACGACCCGGATGTGACGCAAGCATCCCTGGCAGCGCAATTGGGCGTTGCTGTGGGTACGGTAAACTGGCATTTGAAACGCTTGATTGCCAAGGGCTACGTCAAGGTCAAGCGCGCCCAACGTCGCAAGCTGCGCTATATCATCACGCCAGAGGGAATAGCCTTCCGCGCTCGCTTGACGGTGAACTATATCGAATCCTCCCTGCGTCTCTACCGCCGGACACGGCAACGCGTGCGCGATTTGCTGGGCGAGATCAAACAAGCCGGCTATGAGCGCGTGATCATCCGGGGCGAGGGCGACATTGCCGATATTTGTCGGCTGACCTGCCTGGAGCAAAATATTCGCGTGGTCGAGGACGGCGCACGAACAGACAGCCTGCCCATACTGGAAGTGCGCGATATGCGCGTGCACCTCATCCTGGATAAAAAGTCAACTACACTGGAGGGCGAATTAACCGCCCCGTAAAAACTGACCCAGGAAGAAATATGTGACACGCGATTGTGCGCATCGTTGGGAGAAGATGATGAAGCTAAGCTACAGCGAGCAACGGAGAAATCAAAATGAGTGATCAAGAGAACTTCTGGCAAAACCGGCGCGTGTGTGTGACCGGTGGGGCGGGCTTTTTGGGGTCTTTCGTCACCGAAAAACTCAAAGAAAAAGGCGCCGCAGAAGTGTTTATCCCTCGAGTAGAAAAATACGACCTGGTGCAGCCGGAAGCGATCGAGCGCATGTACAATGACGCCCGCCCGGATATCGTCATTCACCTGGCAGCCCTGGCAGGCGGCATCGGCGCCAACCGCGCCCGCCCGGCGGATTTCTTCTACATCAACTTGATGATGGGCGTGCAACTGATGCACCAGGCCTGGCTGCGCGGCGTGGAAAAATTTGTCGCCATCGGCACCATTTGCGCTTACCCGAAATTCACCCCGCTGCCATTTCGCGAGGAGAATTTGTGGAACGGTTACCCAGAAGAAACCAATGCCCCGTATGGACTGGCCAAGAAGATGCTCTTGGTGCAAGCCCAGGCTTACCGTGAGCAGTACGGCTTCAACGCTATTTATCTGCTGCCCGTCAACCTCTACGGGCCGCGCGACAATTTCGACCTGAACACCTCGCATGTCATCCCCGCCTTGATCCGCAAATGCCTGGAAGCGCAGCAGCGCGGCGATCGCCAGGTGGTGCTTTGGGGTGATGGCTCGCCGACGCGTGAATTCCTGTACGTCGAAGACGCCGCAAATGGCATCCTGCTGG
The DNA here is from genome assembly GCA_029265355.1 of Chloroflexota bacterium. Classification (GTDB taxonomy): domain Bacteria; phylum Chloroflexota; class Anaerolineae; order Anaerolineales; family UBA4823; genus JAJUJL01. The sequence continues at coordinate 14,288 of JAJUJL010000017.1, forward strand.
CAGCCGAGCGCTTCAACAGCAGCGAGCCTGTCAACCTGGGTTCAGGCATGGAAATCAGCATTCGCGAGCTGGCAAACCTGATTGGTCGCCTGACCGGCTTCCAGGGCGAATTCGTCTGGGACACCAGCAAACCCAACGGGCAGCCGCGCCGTGCTCTGGATGTCAGCCGGGCGCGCGACTACTTTGGATTTCAGGCGCAGATGCCCTTCGAAGAGGGCTTGCGGCGCACGATTGCCTGGTACCAGCAATCGACCGCCAGTGGAGGGTGATAAAGACCGTATGTCACGCACCTCTACCAGCAAGCAGGCCAACACACTGGCCACTGAAGAAGTGATCATCCTGCGCCCCACACGCGGCTGGGCGGCATTGAATCTGCGCGACCTGTGGCGCTTTCGGGAGTTGGCCTTCTTCCTCACCTGGCGGGATGTCATCGTACGCTACAAACAAACCGTGCTGGGCGCCGGCTGGGCCATCCTGCAACCACTGATCAATATGATTGTCCTGTCGGTGATCTTTGGTAATTTTGCCAAGATGCCCACCGAAGGCATTCCGCGACCGGTGTTTACCTTCGCCGCTCTGCTGCCCTGGGGATTGTTCTCCAAAGCGCTCTCGGATGCCGGCCGCTCGATGCTTTCCAACCGCAATATGATCACCAAAGTGTATTTTCCACGCTTGATCATCCCCCTTTCGTCGGTGCTGGGAGGCGTGGTGGATTTTGCAATCCAGTTCGTCATCCTCCTGGGGATGATGTTGTATTACCAGATCTACCCAACCCCTGCTGTCTGGACACTGCCGCTTTTCTTGCTGCTGGCGCTGGTCACCGCGCTGGGATTCGGCCTGTGGATCTCCTCCTTGAACGTGATGTACCGGGATGTCAACTATGTCCTGCCTTTCCTCACCCAGTTATGGTTGTTGGTGACGCCCGTCGCGTATTCGGCGCGGGTGGTTCCGGAGCAATGGCAATTTCTATATGCCCTGAATCCCATGGTGGGTGTGGTGGAAGGCTTTCGATGGGCGCTGCTGGGCGCAGAGACGCCTCCCGGACCCAATCTTATGATCTCCTCCGTGATCGCTGTCCTTGTGCTGGTAACGGGTATGTTCTACTTCCGGCGCATGGAACGAACCTTTGCGGACATGGTGTAGCAGCAAATGAGCGATCTGGCAATCCGCGTCGAGCATCTGAGCAAACAATACCGCATCGGTGCGCAGATAGAGCGCTACCGGACGCTGCGCGATTCGCTGACGAACATCGTATCCTGGCCAAAGCGGCTGTTGCGCGGTGAATTGGCGCTGGGCAGTGAAACAATCTGGGCGCTGGATGACATCTCTTTCGAGGTCAAGAAGGGCGACGTATTGGGCGTCATCGGGCGCAACGGCGCTGGTAAAAGCACGCTGCTGAAAATCCTCTCCCGCGTCACCGAGCCGACGCGCGGCTACGCCGAGATTCACGGGCGGGTTGGCTCGCTGCTCGAGGTCGGAACGGGTTTCCACCCCGAGCTCACTGGCCGTGAGAACATTGCCCTGAATGGGGCCATACTGGGCATGAAGCGCGCCGAGATCGAGCGCAAGTTCGACGAGATCGTCGCTTTTTCCGGTGTGGAAAAATTCATCGACACGCCCGTGAAACGCTATTCGAGCGGCATGTACCTGCGGCTGGCTTTCGCAGTCGCCGCGCACCTGGAACCCGAAATCCTGGTGGTGGATGAAGTGCTGGCTGTGGGCGACGCTGAATTCCAGCGCAAATGCCTGGGAAAAATGAGCGATGTCGCTCGCCAGGGACGCACGGTGCTATTTGTCAGCCACAATATGTCTGCCATCCTGCGCCTGACCGAAGAGACCATCGTCTTAGAGAAAGGCCGCCTGGCGCTGCGTGCACCCTCCCAACAGGCTGTGGACTACTACCTCACTTCGGGTTTCGGGCAAACCGGCGAGCACTACTGGCAACCGGATGAGATCCCGGCTGACGCGGCGCCCTTCCATCCCATCGCCTTGCGCGTCCTCGATACCCAAAACCGCGTGGTGGACACCGTTCGCTCCGTCGAACCCACCACGGTCGAGATCGAATATCGTTTGGACGCGCCCATCACCGGGTTACGGGTGGGCATCTACCTGTTATCGGCGCATGGCGAGCTGATTTTCACCTCCTTCGATACCGATGACCAGGCGCAGTTCGAGCGCATTGGCAACCGCCCTGCCGGGCATTATCTCAGCCGTTGCACCATACCGGCCGATCTGCTCAATGAGGGTCGCTATGTGGTGGGCGTCAACGCCAGCGCCTACCGCGTGCGCCGCTACTTCCAGGACGAGAGTGCCCTGGCGTTCAGCGTAGACGCCGCCGGCGCCCCAGGTATGCAGTGGATGGAGCCGCGCCTGGGACCCATCCGCCCGCGCCTGGAATGGCAGATTGAACACGCCAACGAAGCTGGCTCCTCATCGCTCAGCGCCAAAAACGCCTGGAATTTCCCGGGCAGGGGAGCGCAGGGCGGTGCTGAAAAACCGACTGAGGGGAAGCTGTGATGGTGTTCAATAAGCAGGCCATCAAGAATTTCCTGGGCGAGCTGCCTTACACGGCAGAACTGTATTGGCAGTTCCGCCAGGGTGGCAAACCGCTCAGCAAATCCTTCTCGCTGCGCCGCACCGAGAAGCGCCTGCCGCTGTGGAAGGCGCAGGCTCAGGCCGCAGCCCAGGCCCATCAGCCCGAGCAACCGCGACGCATCGCCATCTTCACCACCCTGCGCTACTGGATCGAGCATGGTGTGCTCTTGGGGATGGCGGCCGCTGGCTTAGGTCACCAACCCACGTTGGCTTATTTGCCGTATGCCAACTTCAAAGCGCGCCTCAATCGCTTCGACCTGCGCCGTCACAATGCATACGCTCAAACGGTGCTGCGGCAAGCTGCGCCGCTGCTCAAAACCGTTTCTTTGTATGATCTCATCCTGGAGCAAACGCCCGGCAATCAACTCCCCCAGGAACTCAGATCAGCGCTCGAGGCGTTGTCCTTGCGCGATGTTCAGTATAGCCTTAATCGCGAAGAGGTTGACAACCGCAGCGAGCTCTACCGCCTGCGGCTGGAGCGTAATACCCAGGCAGCGCAGGTGGCGTTATCCTGGCTGGAGAGAAATCGCCCGGATATTTTGCTCACCCCCAATGGCAGCATCTTGGAGATGGGGGCGGTGTACCTGGTTGCTCGCCACCTGGAGATCCCGGTCATCACCTATGAGTTCGGCGAGCAGCGCGATCGCATCTGGCTGGCGCACAACGATGAGGTGATGCGCCAGGACACCGACGCAATGTGGCAGGCGCGCGGTGCCGAGCCGCTGAACGATGAGCAGCAACGACAGGTGCGCGAATTGTTTGCTTCTCGCCAACGGGCTGACCTGTGGCAAAACTTCTCGCGGCGCTGGCAAGGCCTGCCCAGCCAGGGCGGCGAGCAAGCTCGCCGGACGCTGGGGCTCGACCAGCGACCCATCATCTTGCTGGCAGCCAACGTGATCGGTGACAGCCTGACGCTGAACCGGCAGATATTCACCCAGAGTATGACCGATTGGCTGCAACGTACCGTTCGTTTCTTTTACGACCTGCAAAATGTCCAACTGGTGGTGCGCATCCACCCCGGCGAGCGCTACACCCAGGGCCCATCGGTAGCCGAAGTGGTCCGACAGGCGCTGCCCGACATCCCCCAACACATTCACCTGGTGGCGGCTGATGCTCCCCTGAACACCTACGACCTGATGGAGATCGCCGACGCCGGGCTGGTATACACCACTACCGTCGGCATGGAGATGGCCATGAGCGGCGTGCCAGCCATTGTTGCCGGTCAAACCCATTATCGCGGGCGAGGCTTTACCCTGGATCCAAAATCCTGGCAGGAATACGAACAGGCAGTCGCCGGCCTGCTGGCCGATCCTTCGAAGAGACGCCTGAGCCAACCGCAGGTGGAAATCGCCTGGCGCTATGCCTACCGTTTCTTTTTCGAATACCCCCGCCCGTTTCCCTGGCATCTGCTGCATTTTTGGAATCAGTTGGAGCCATGGAGCATATCACGTGCTTTATCCGAGGAAGGCCTATCGCAATTCGGAGGCACTTTCGCTGAACTATTCGAAGGACAACCGCGGCGCTGGTCGATTGCTGCTTAATCGGATTGTTCGAGGAATTTGTGCATGGGAGCTGAAATAAAGCAGGAAGTTCGCCAGTTCTACGATCAGATAGGCTGGCAACAAGTGGCCGAGGGGCTTTACCAGAATGCGCACTACGAAGACCTGCGCCCGGTCTCGCGCGATTACATCCAGCGTTGCCACGGGCGCGTGGCTCGCTGCCTGCACAGCAGCGGGCAATACTTGCTGGATGCTGGCTCCGGCCCCATCCAATACGCCGATTACCTGGCTTACTCACGTTCCTATAGGTATCGCGTCTGCGCCGATATCTCGATCGTTGCGCTGCAAGAGGCGCGCAAGCGCATTGGCGATCACGGGCTGTACGTGGTAGCCGATGTGGCGCACCTGCCTTTCAAACCCGGCGTTTTTGACGGTGTCGTGTCGCTGCACACCATTCACCACCTGCCCGAAGACGAGCACCTGCTAGCGTATGGCGAGCTGTACCGGGTGCTGCGCCCGGGACGCAGCGCTGCGGTGGTCAATGGCTGGCCCTCCAGCCGCCTGATGAAGCTGGCAGAGCCATTCATCCGCCTCAGCCAGCGCAGCCGGCGGCTCGCTGCCCGGTTGGTGGGGCGCGCCAGCGCAGATAGTCAAATGTCCCAACGCAAGTCCGCCTCCGATCAGGATACCCAGCAGGGGAATGGCGCAAACCAGAAAGGGACAACCCTGAAAGGGACATTCACCAGCCGGCACGACGCTCAGTGGATGCGCACACAAGTTGGCGCGCAAATGCCGCTGGAAATTTACCCCTGGCGCAGCGTCAGCGTACGCTTCATGCGCAACCTGATCCATCCCTGGATGGCCGGGCGCCTGTGGCTGCGTTTGCTGTACCTGCTGGAGGAGCGCTTTCCACGCTTTTTCGGCGAAAATGGTCAGTACCCGCTGATCGTGATCCGCAAACCAGACAAACCTTAGTTGAGTCGAGGGTCAAAATGAATTGGTCAGAACAGGTTATCCTGGTCACCGGTGGAACCGGTTCCTTTGGAAAGAAGTTTATCGAGGTGATGCTGCACGAGTATCACCCCGCCAAGCTGATCATCTTCAGCCGGGATGAATTGAAACAGCACGAGATGCGGGTAAGCGGCTTCAATCACCCCAGCCTGCGCTACTTTATCGGCGATGTGCGCGACGTGGACCGCTTGCGACGCGCCATGCACGGTGTGGATTTGGTGGTGCACGCCGCAGCTCTCAAGCAGGTGCCAGCCTGTGAGTACAATCCCATGGAAGCGATCAAGACCAATATCCTGGGCAGTAGCAATGTCATCGAGGCTGCGCTGGATATGGGCGTGAAAAAAGTCATGGCTTTGAGCACCGATAAAGCCGTCAACCCGGTCAACCTGTACGGCACAACCAAGCTGGCCGCCGAAAAGCTATTCGTACAGAGCAATGCCTATGCTGCTGGCACTGCCACTTCCTTTAGCTGCGTTCGCTATGGGAACGTCGTCGGCAGCCGGGGCAGCGTTGTACCCATCTTCATTCAACAGCGCAAGAACGGCAAATTATCGATCACCGATGAGCGCATGACCCGCTTCTGGCTGACGCTGGAACAAGGCGTTCGATTTGTCATTCGCTGCATCGAGCAGATGAGCGGCGGGGAGGTGTTCGTGCCCAAGATCCCCAGCACGCGCATCGTCGACCTGGCGAAAGCCATCGCCCCTGAAGCAAAGCTCGAGGTGGTTGGCATCCGCCCAGGTGAAAAGCTGCACGAGGTGTTGGTGCACGAAGACGAAGCGCGCAGCACCATCGAACTGGATGACATGTTCGTTGTCCAGCCAGCCACAGAGTTATGGTTTGCCCGCCGCTGGCAGGATAAAGGGCGCCCCCTGCCAGACGGTTTCCGTTATGCCAGCGACACCAACCCACAGTGGCTGTCGTTGGAAGACATCCGCAAAATGGTGGCGCCCTTTGAAAACGATGCGACCGTGACGCCCTGACGCGAAACGGCCGCGGCCCACCCGGAGCTTGCTCCAGATGAGCGAGCTTTCCGGCACGGAGAGGCGTGAATGCGCATCCTCGTCACGGGGGCCAGCGGCTTGCTCGGTCTGAACCTGGCGCTGGAAGCCGCCAAGGACCACCAGGTCTTCGGCGTCGTCCACCGCAACAGCCTGAGAACACAGGCTTTCCAGGTGATCCAGGCCGATCTGAGGCCGCAGGCCGCTCCCAGCGCAGTGGAGCGCCTGATCGACCAGGTACAACCCGATTGGGTTATCCACTGCGCCGCCCAGGCCAACGTCGACGCCTGCGAAGCCGACCCGGCCCTGGCGGAACAATTGAACAGCTTGCTGCCCGAAAAACTGGCTCAATATGTCGCCAGGGGCGGAGCGCGCCTGCTGCATGTATCCACCGATGCAGTTTTCGATGGCGCTCGAGGACAATACACCGAAAGCGACGAACCCAACCCCTTGAGTGTGTATGCCCGCACCAAGCTAGAAGGCGAACGCCGCGTTGCCGCCCAGGACCCATCCGCCCTCATTGCGCGCGTCAATCTGTTCGGCTGGAGCCTGGGCGGGCAGCGCAGCCTGGCAGAGTTCTTTTTCAACCACCTGAGCGCTGGCAAGCGCGTGATGGGCTTCACAGATGTGTACTTTTGCCCATTGCTGGTCAACGATATCGCCAGGGTTTTCCTGGAGATGCTGGAGCGCGGACTGCAGGGTCTCTATCATGTGGTAAGCAATGAATGCCTCACCAAATATGCCTTTGGCGTGCGCCTGGCGCAGGCCTTCAACCTGGACCCCAGCCTGATCCAGCCCACTTCCGTGCAGGAAGCCGGGCTGAAAGCTGCCCGCTCACCCCGCCTGACTTTGCGCACCGAAAAGCTCAGCGCGGCCTTGGGACACCCAGCGCCAGATACCACCAGCGGCATTCGCCGTTTTTACGAGCTTTACCGGCAGGGCTACCCGCAAAGGCTGCGTGAGATGCACACCAACCCATAGCTTTGACAATTTTCATCACCTCGCACAAAAGAAATCGGAAACTGGAGGCTATATGGAAATCCAAATTGGACAGCGCCTGATTGGCCTGGCTCATCCAACCTATTTCATCGCGGATATTGCCGCCAACCACGATGGCGACCTGGAACGCGCCAGGCTGCTCATTCGCCTGGCAAAAGAAGCCGGTGCAGACGCCGCCAAATTCCAAAACTTCCGCGCTCCAAAGATCGTATCTGACTATGGATTTCGACACATGGGCGGTCAGGTCTCCCACCAGGCAAGCTGGAAAAAATCGGTCTTCGAGGTGTACCAGGCAGCTTCGATCCCCTTCGAGTGGACTGAGATATTGAAAGAGGAGTGCGACAAAGTCGGCATTGAATATTTCTCAGCACCCTATGATTTCGAAGCAATCGACATGCTCGACCCCTACGTGCGCGTTTACAAAGCTGGCTCAGGCGAAATCGACTGGCTGGAGGCGCTCGAGCGCATGGCAAGCAAGGGCAAGCCGTTCTTCGTTGCCACCGGCGCGGCCACCATCGGTGAGGTGCAGCGAGCCGTGCACACCATCCTGGCGATCAACCCACAACTGGTATTGATGCAGTGCAATACCAATTACACCGCCAGCCCGGACAACTATGATCACCTGCACCTCAATGTGCTCAAGACCTACGCCACCATGTTCCCCAACGTCATTTTGGGGCTGTCAGACCACACTCACGCAGTGGCGCCCGTGCTGGGCGCAGTAACATTGGGGGCGCGGGTGATCGAGCGCCACTTCACCGATAGCAATGACCGGGAAGGGCCGGACCACAAATTTGCCATGAACCCGGATAACTGGGCCAGGATGGTTGAAGAAACTCGCCTGCTGGAGCGCGCCTTGGGTTCATCGGACAAATTCATCGCCCAAAACGAAATCGAAACTGCCGTTGTTCAACGCCGCTGCTTGCGCGCCGCACGCGATATCAAGGCTGGCGAGGTGTTCACCCGCGAGATGATCGATGTGCTCCGCCCGGCGACCCCAGGCGCGATTCTGCCCCCGCATATCCCTGAGGTGATAGGCACGCGCGCCCTGCACGATATCCCAAAAGGCAAAGAATTGCGCTGGACAGACCTGGGTGATTGACAACGCTCGGATTACCAGGGTGTATCACGATCTGCCCCCAAGCCGATGGCACGCATCCTCTACTTTTCGCGCGATTACACCACCCACGACCACCGCTTTTTGAGCGCACTGGCAACCGAACACCAGGTCTATTTTTTGCGCCTGGAGAAGCATCCCCGCCAGTTGGAAGACCGCCCGCTGCCGCCAGGTGTGACGATCGTGCCCTGGGCTGGCGGTGCAGGCGCAGCCCGCCTGAGCGACGGGCCGCGCCTGTTGGGCGACCTGCGGCGCGTCCTGCGCCAGGTGCAGCCCGATCTGGTTCAGGCCGGACCGATCCAGCGCTCAGCTTTTTTAGTCGCCCTCAGCGGCTTCACCCCTCTGGCAAGCATGTCCTGGGGTTACGACTTGATCCATGACGCCAGGCGCAACTTCTTGTGGCGCTGGGCGACCCGCTTCACCCTGCGCCGCAGTCGGCTGATGATCGGTGACTGCCAGGCGATCCGCGCCCTGGCGCGCCAGTACGGAATGCGCGATGAAGATATGGTGATCTTCCCCTGGGGGATCGACCTGGAACAGTTCCCTTACGCCCCGCCACCAGACGGCGCCGCCTTCACCCTGCTCTCCACCCGTTCCTGGGAGCCAATCTACGGCGTGGATGTAATCGCCCAGGCGTTTGCCAGCGCAGCACGCCAGGTTCCCGAACTGCACCTGGTGATGCTCGGAGGAGGCTCGCAAGCCAACCTGCTGCGCACCATTTTCAGCCAGGCGGGTGTGCTCGACCGGGTGCACTTCCCTGGTCAGGTAAGCCAGGCTGACCTGCCGCGCTTTCACCGCATGGCAAACCTGTATATCAGCGCCTCACACAGCGATGGCACATCCATTTCCTTGCTCGAGGCGCTGGCAACTGGACGCCCGGCCCTGGTTTCCGACATTTACGGCAACCGCGAGTGGGTGCGACCGGCTGAAACGGGTTGGCTGTTCCCGGATGGCGACGCCGGCGCTTTATCACAGGCGATCGTGGAAGCTGTCCACCAGCGCCAGAAATTGCTCGACATGGGGCGGGCAGCGCGCCGGCTCGCCGAAGAGCGCGCCGACTGGCGCAAAAACTTCCCTGTTCTGCTCAACGCCTACCGGTCGGTCTTATCCGTTGCACAATAATTTTCAAATTCGGCAGGACACCTCGACCCAATGCCACCTCTGAAAACACTAGCCATCATCCAGGCCCGCATGGCCTCCTCACGGCTGCCCAACAAAGTCCTGCTGGACATCGCTGGTAAGCCCATGCTGGCCCACGTGCTGGAACGCACCCGGCTGGCGCAAACCGTCAACGCCGTCCTCGTCGCGACCACCACCGATCCTGGCGACGATGCCATCGAAGCCTTCTGCCGCTCGCAGGGTTATCCCTGCTTTCGCGGCAGCGCTTATGATGTGCTGGACCGCTATTACCAGGCTGCCCGGAGCTACTTATCCCCTGTAAACTCAGAAACAGCGTTGATTGTGCGCATCACGGCAGACTGCCCGCTGATCGATCCCCAATTGATCGATCGCACGGTGTGCCTGTTCTTGGGCCTGCCCGAGGCCTGTTCCAAAGCCGCTGCGCCCGCCTCGCTTCCGTACGATTTTGCCGCCAACCGCCTGCCGCCTCCCTGGGGACGCACCTATCCCATCGGGCTGGATACCGAAGTCACCACCTTTGCCAACCTGGAGACTGCCTGGAAAGAGGCTCACCTTCCGCACCAGCGCGAGCACGTCATGCCATTCTTCTACGAACAACCCGAACGCTTCCGCATTCTGCTGGTCAACCATGATGTGGATTACGGCAAATTGCGCTGGACGGTGGACACCCCTGAAGACCTGCAGCTTGTGCGGCAGATCTTTGCCTATCTGGCGCCTGCCCGGCGCCAGGATTTCTCCTGGCTGGATGTGCTCGAGGTGGTGCAGCGCCATCCGGAGCTCAACCTGATCAATTCAAAGGTGCAACACAAACACTACCGCGATGTGGATCGGCGCGCAGATAGTGCAGGGCATGCCCAGCCCACCTCCTCGCGTGCGGATGCCGCTTCCGAGCACTCGAAATGAACGCTTTTGCCGGCAGTTGGAAACTTTTACCAACTAAGCTGCCCACCTGGGAAACCCTGCCTGCATGGTTGCGCCTGGTTTTATCCCTGGGCTGGTGGGTGGGAGTGGCCGTCGTATTCGGATTGGCCTACACCCAAACGCCGCTGTATGAAGGCAACCAAAATACCAAATTCTTGCATGGGCTGGCGCAAGCTGGCTTTGGCTACCTGCATGAAGACTGGCTGGCGAACACAGCCGATCCCCTGCCGCTCTTCTCCTTGCTGGTGAACCTGACCGCCCGCATCAACCCGGATCTTTTTTACATTTACTATTTCATTTTGTTTGGCGTCTATTGTTACAGCCTGTGGGGAATCGCCTCGCAGGTCTTCGGCGTCAATCGTTCCTTGAACCGCACCCTGTTGTTCCTGGCGGGTATCCTGGCTGTGCATGCCCGTTGGCTGATCATGCGCCTGGAGGTGCGCCAGGGGCTGAACATCGAATTCCTGCAAAATGGGCTGGCTGGGCAGTACCTGCTCGGGCTGGAGTTTCAAAACAGCTCATTTGGTGTGCTGTTACTGCTCTCAATTTACGCCTTCCTGAGACGAAAATACATCTCGGCGATCGCCAGTCTGGTTATCGCCTGCCTGTTCCACTCAGCCTACCTGTTCAGCGCTGCCCTGATCACGCTGGCATACCTGCTGGTGATACTTTTCGAAGAGCTGCAATCGCAGCTTTCGGTTGCGCCAAAGGTTACGCTCGCTGCGGCACGCAGCGCAAAGAAGCCGCTCAGCTTTGCAGACCTGCTTCAAGCTGCGCGGCGACCATTCTGGCTGGGTTTAACGACTTTGCTGTTGGTTGCGCCGCTGGTGTGGTACAACCAGGCTTTTCTTGGAGCAAGCTCTGCCGAAAGCCAGGCGCAGGCGTTGTCCATCCTGGTGCACGAGCGTATCCCCCACCACACCCAACCAGCGCAGTTTCTTAACCGCACTGCTGATCTGCAGATGGTTCTCATCCTGGTTGGTGTGCTGCTGACCCTCCGCAGCCGCCTCTTCGCCGTCATGGCCTGCCTGGCCTGCGGTGGGCTGATCTTCTCCGCGGTGCAGATTTGGACTGGCAGTGACAGCCTGGCGCTGCTGGGTCCCTGGCGGGTTTCGGTATTGCTTGTACCGCTTTCCACCAGCCTGATCCTGGCGGCAATCATTGCCGGTATCGCACGCCTGTTGAGCATCCCCCGGCGCGCGTCACAAAATGCCCCGCTGGCGCTCCTCGACCATCCGCTGCTCTTGCTGGTGATCGCGCCGCTGGTGTTCAATTTCTCCTCTCGCGCTGTGCGGCGTGGCATGGACATCCAAAGCGAGTATGGCGCCAGCTTCCGGCAAAATCAACTGGTCGAAATGATGGATTTCGTGCGCGCCCACCTTGCCTCTGGGCAAGTCTACATGGTGGAGCCGCGGGAGGCCGAGTTCGATGACTTCCGCCTGTATACCGGCGCTCCTATTATGATCAACTGGAAATCTCACCCCTACAAAGACAGCGATGTGTTGGAATGGTACCAGCGCGTCCAGCAAGCGGATGCTTTTTATAACGCCCCTGGAGAAATCGAGAAGTGTGCGATCTTGAAGGAGATCAATGCACGCTATGGCGTGACACACGTGCTGGTCAAGAAGCGTGACGCCGGCTTGAACTGTGGATTCAACCAGGCAATCTTTCAATCAACCCGCTACACCATCTTTGCGCTTTCCCTGCCATGAGCCGATCAGAAAGCAGCCCGAACGCCTCTCCAATCCCCTGTCCGTTGTGCGGCAGCCGAAAAAGCGCGCTGTTCGATCAGCGCAGCTTCCGGGGTATTCCTGTAACCAATCGCCTGTGCCAGGACTGCGGCCTGGTGTACCAATCCCCGCGCATGTCTGAAGCACAGCTCAATGCGTTCTACGAGAGCGAATACCGGCAGCTCTACCAGGGAAGCCAGGGTCCGGACCGCAAAGACCTGGCGGTGCAAGAGGGGCGCGCAGCGGCATTGCTCGAGTTCACTCGCCCGTACATCAAGGAAATTAAGCGCCACCTGGATATCGGCTGCTCCGCCGGGCTGCTGCTGCAAAGCTTCCGAGGAGCCTTCGCCTGCCAGTCGGTGGGCATCGAGCCGGGCACCGCTTACCGGGATTACGCCCGCCAGCTCGGCTTGCAGGTGTATGCCAGCCTGGATGAATTGCATGCAGCCCAAGAAGCTCCCTTCGACCTGGTCAGCCTGGCGCATGTCCTGGAACACCTGCCCGATCCGGTGGATTACCTGCACCGCCTGCGCACAGACCTGTTAGCAAAGCATGGCAGGCTGTTGCTGGAGGTGCCAAACCTGTATGCCCACGACAGCTTCGAGGTGGCGCACCTGGTTTCGTACAGTGAACACAGCTTGCAGCAGGTGCTGCGCAAGGCGGGCTTCGAAACCCTGGCGCTGCAGGCTCACGGCAGGCCGCGTTCTCACCTCATCCCGCTGTATCTGACCGCCATTGCCATCCCGGCGGAACCGCAGGATGGCTACCATCTGGAACCCGAAAAACGGGTGGTGTGGAAACGCCGCGCTGGCATGCTGCGACGCTGGCTGCTCACCCGTTTACAGCCGGACCGCGCCTGGATACCTGCCGAAAAAGCAGCCGCCGGCGCGGGGGAGCGCAGCGCATGAGCGAATTGACCATTTTCTCGGCGCCAAAGCCGTTCACGAACCCGCACATCAACATCATCCAGCGCAACGCCATCCAGTCGTGGACGCTTCTCGGGCCGCAGGTGCAGGTGCTGCTGGTCGGTTCAGAAGATGGGTTGGCGGAGGTTGCCGCCGAGTTCAATGTTCCGCTGCTGCAAGAAGTGGAGCGCAATGAGAGCGGCACCCCGCTGGTCAGCTCGATCTTCCAGCTCGCCCGCCAGGCCAGCCAGAGCCCGCTGTTGGCATACGTCAACGCTGATGTGCTGCTGCTGCCAGATTTTGTCCAGGCAGCGCTGCAGGTGGCAGGTCAACTGCAACGCTTCCTGATCATCGGGCAGCGCTGGGACCTGGACGTTCGCACGCGGCTGGATTTTTCCGACGGTTGGCAGCAGCGCTTACTGCAGGAACTACAGCAGCGCGGCCGTCTGCACCTGCCGGCAGGCAGCGATTATTTCATTTTCCCAAGGGCGCTGTTTGCCGATATGCCAAAATTCGCCATCGGGCGAGCCGGCTGGGATAATTGGATGATTTATCACGCGCGCTGCCAGCGCTGGCCGGTAGTGGATGGCACCCCCTCGATAAACGTGATTCACCAGGATCACGACTACTCCCATCTGCCTGGCGGTAGACCGCACTACGAGATGCCCGAATCGCGGGTCAATGAAGCCCTGGCAGGCGGCAGTGCAAACCTGTACATGGTGCTGGATAGCGATCACCAGCTCATCCAAGGCAAAGTTCGGCGCCCGCGCTGGACATGGCTGCGCGCCCTGCGCCGCATGGAAACCCGGCTCACCCCGCCGGATGGCAGCCGCAAAGGCTGGCGCTGGCAACTGGCGCGCCAGGCGCGCCGTCTGCGCCGCCGCCTGACCGGATCCTTAAATTAGATTATGCGCCTCGGTCAAAACCCTGCTAAGTCCATCGATCACGTCGCCCAGCCTGCCCGGGTGACGGTCGCGATCGTCACTTATATCCCCTTCCTGAGCGGCTACTACGCCCAAAGTCTGCAAGTGCTCAAAGCCTGCCTGGAGAGCCTCTGGCAAAATACCGGCGAGGCCTATGATCTGCTGGTGTTTGACAATGCTTCGTGCAGCGAGGTGCGCAGCTACCTGGTGCAGCAGCAGGCCCAGGAGCGCATCCAGTACCTGGTGCTTGCGGACAAAAACATCGGCAAGGGCGGCGCCTGGAATTTCATCTTCCAGGCCGCGCCGGGCGAGATTATCGCCTATGCTGACAGCGACGTGCGCTTCAACCCAGGCTGGTTGTCGCAAACTTTGAAAATCCTGGAGGCCTTTCCTCGCGCCGGCATGGTTACGGCGCGACCGCTGCGCACGCCTGAAGAGTTCTACACCAGCACGCTGGCATGGGCTCAATCCAACCCCAGCGTGCACTTCGAGAAAGAGCGCTTCATACCCTGGGAGACTTACCTGGAGCACGTGCTCAGCCTGGGCACCGACGAAGCCCAGGCGCGCCAGTGGTACGAGTCGCGCCTGGATTACCGCCTGACGCTCGACGGCGTACAGGCTTACATCGGGGCAGCGCATTTCCAGTTTTCTGCTCCCAAAGCTGTGCTGGCGCAATTCCTCCCCTTCCAAATGGATCGCCCGATGGGACAAGTGCGCGCCCTGGATGAGCGGATGAATGCCGCTGGCTATTTGCGGCTGTGCACCTGCCAGCCGCTGGTCAAGCACATGGGCAACCGTTTGGATTTCACCCCGCTCCCGGCTGCCAACGCGGTGCGCAAGCCGCGCCTGGTGGATCTACCGCTGGTGCGCAGATCCCTGCTCTGGCTGTATGATCGCATCTTCGACCTGTATCACAAATAGAGAAACAAGTGCGCACTGGTAAAAATCCCGCTAAAACCGGACTGCCCGCTTACTCGCCCAACCGGCTGGGCGTGGCATTGATCCTGTATATTCCCTTCACCGAGGGTTATTTCGAAAACTCGCTGGAAATTTTCCGCTACCAGGTAGAAAGCCTGCGCGCCGCCACCAGCCAGCCGTTCGACTTGCTGGTATTCGATAACGGCAGTTGCGCGCCGGTGGTTGCTGAGCTGCAAGCGATGCACGCCCGGGGCTGGATCGACTGGCTGCTGCTCTCGCGCCACAACATGGGTAAAGCTGGCGCCTGGAACTGGATTTTTTCCGCGATGCCCAACGAACTCATCTGCTACGCCGACTCTGATGTGCTCTTTCGCCCGGGTTGGTTGGAGGCCTCCTTGGAAGTGTTGGAAGCCTTTCCTCAAGCGGGGATGGTCGCCGCCCAGCCCAATTTCTACGATGTCTTGGAAGGAAAGGGAAAGGCGCACACAGCTCTCCTGCAGGATGATAACTTCGTGCTGGGTGAATACCACCCGGCGCCGGAGATCGTGGACGAATACTGCCTGGGTATCAACGCAGACCCGGAGCTGGCAGCCCGCTTCCATGCTAACCCCCTGCCTGCCGTGACCAACCGCCAGAAGAGCGTGCAGGCGGTCTTGGGCGCTTCGCACATGCAGTTCATCATTCCTCGCCGGGTGGCGCGCCAGGTGACGCCGCTGCCCGCCACGCGCGGCCTGCTGCGCAAAGAGACCATGTCGCTGGACTACCGCACCGATGAGCTTGGTTACCTGCATCTGTCGGTGCTCAAACCCTACGTGTTTCACATGGGCAATACGATAAACGAGCGCTTGCTCGTGGAAGTGGCCCAGATCACCGGAAAGTCTGGCAACAGGCGCCTGGGCTTCTCACCAGGCGCGCCGCGTGCCCATAAGCCTGCCCAGAAGCTCTCCCCAGCCATGCGCGGCGCCCTGGCGCTTTCCAAAAGACCGCGCTTTCAGCGCCTGTTCTTGCGCCTGTACGATTTCCTGTTCCGGGTCTTGTACACCGAGGGGCAGAAGCGATGAAAGCCGGGCTGCTGGAACGGCTGGTGTGCGTGGCTTGCGGTGGAGAGCTTGCGCCAACCTCCAACCGAGAATTGGTTTGCCGAGCCTGCGGGCGACAAACGCCTGTGCATATCGGCGAAGAGTCGCGCGAAATCCCCATCTTCACACCCCCGCCGCCAGGTTTGCAGCCCTCCCCGCGCCTGGCGCGCGGTCCTGAGCTGGGCACACCCTGGCGGCGCGCCAACTGGCGTTTTCTGGAAGCCGAAGCAAATCACCTGCCAGCGGAAGCCGCCCTGCTCGATGTGGGCGCCGGGCGCGGTGATTTCGCCGACCTGTTCAGCGGACGGAACTATTACGCCCTGGATGTTTACCCCTATCCCGAAGTCGATCTGGTCTGCGACCTGTCGCACACCAACCCCCTGCGCGCTGCAAGCTTCGACGCCGTGTTGTTAATGAATGTGCTGGAGCACGTCTATGACGGGCGCAGTCTGCTGCGCAGCCTGGCCCACATCTTGAAGCCCGGCGGGGTCCTGATCGTCGCCATACCCTTCATGGTCAAGATGCACCAGGTGCCGGTTGATTTTGCCCGCTACACCCATTACGCTCTGCAGCGCATGGGAGAGGACAGCGGGCTGGCGCTGGACAAGCTGGAGGGCTTTTACGACCCGGTTTCCCTGCTGGGGGAAGGGATCGGAAATCTAAAAAATGCGGTGCTGCCTACGCTGCACGGCTGGCGGCGCTATGCTGGCAAAGCGTTGGCGCTGGGGTTGGCGGCGCTCTCCGCTGGATTGCGGGGAGTGCTCGGCCCAGGCAAGCTGAGACCTCCGGCGGAGGCGCGCAGCCTGGCTCCAACTGGTTATCACCTGGTCTATCGAAAAATTCCACCCGCGGATTAAAAACGCGAGCCGAGCAGAGAACCACCCAAACAAACAGGAGCTTTTTAAACTTTCGATGTTGCCATCTAAACGAGTGTTCATCTGCGCCGACCACGGCCTGGCTGTTTTCTACTTCCTGCAGAGTGACATCATCCCTACCCTGCTAGAAGCGGGCGCCGAAGTGATCGTGCTCACCGAAGACGCCAGCAAAGAGCTGATTGCAGAAAAATACGGGCGACCGGGCGTCGCTTTCGAAGGTCTGCGATTGGAAAAAGTGAACCAATACACACGCCGCGTCTCTCCGACCCTGCAATGGTGGTTGGACTTTCTGCGCCGCGCCGGCGCGGCCGGCGGCACCAATCTTGCGGTGGTTGACAGCTACATCCAGCAGGTGAAAAGCGAAGCGCACGCCCGCCGGCGGCAGCTCTTCCCCTTGATGGAGAGCGTCGCACGCCTGATGCGCTCATCACGGCTCATGCGCCGTATGCTGCGCTTCGCACAGCGGCGCTTCACACCTTCGATTTACACTGACCTGTTCGAAAAATACCAGCCCGACCTGGTGATTGCTGGCTCGCCCGGCTTCCGCCAGGATCGTTACCTGCTACGCGAGGCGGCAAAGCGCAAGATCACCACCGCCGCAGCCATTATCAGTTGGGACAGCTCGTCCAGTTACGGCCTGCCCGGCGCAGATGTGGACTGGATCACCTGCTGGTCGGATGTTCAAAAGCAGGAGCTGGTCGGCGGCGGCGATTGGCGCCCAGAACGGGTCCACGTGGCGGGCATGCCGCCTTATGATGGCTATGTGCGCGGCGAATGGCTGTTGTCCCGGGAGGAGTATTTTCGCCTGCACAACCTCGACCCACAGCGTAAGCTGCTCGCCTATGCCAGCAGCTTCGTGAGCTGGTCGCCGAATATTCAAAACGTAGAAGCGCTGGCTCGCCTGGTCAGCCAGGAGCGCCTGGTCGAACCCACCCAGCTTTTGGTGCGTCTGCATCCCATTCACATGAGCGGTCACTATGTCCAGGAAGCCGAGCGCATTCGCCAACTCGCTCGAGAGCTGCCCAACATTCACGTGGTCGAACCGGTGCCCCTGGGCGCTTTGGGACACTATTCCGGCGAAGATATGGCAGAAAAGACCTCCATGATGGCGCATGCAGATATTTTCTTGACCGTGTATTCCACGATGTGCGTTGAGGCTTCTTTTCAGCAACGTCCTATCGTCAGCGTGTGCATCGACTCGCAGGAAGGCTACCCCGGAAAATACTGGGTGCCCATGTCGCAGATCGGCGTTTGGCCCACGCATTCGCGCTTTCGCACTTCAGGAGCGGGTATCGTGGCGCTGGATGAGGAAAGCTTGCGCCAGGCTCTGAACGTCTACCTGGTCGAACCGCAGCGTGATCAGGAAGCGCAGCGCCGCTTCCTTCTTCAAGAATGCACCTATATCGATGGTACTGCCGGCAGGCGCACCGGCGAGTTTTTTGCCTCTCTGCTCAACAGCAACCGCACCCATCCCAATGGAGCCTCCCATGCCCGGCATTAGCCAACGCCTCAAGATCGCTGCTCGCGCCCTGCTCGGGCAGGCGCCTAAACTGGATACCCAACAACACCTCAGGCGCAGCCCAATGCCTGCCATCACCGCCGAGCAGGTGGTTGAGGCCCGCCAATTCTTTCCGCTGGATAAGTTCTTTATCTACGGTCATGCCCGCTCCGGCACCACGCTGCTGACCCGCCTGGTGCGATTGCACCCCCATGTGCATTGCAACTACCAGGCGCATTTCTTCACCCGCCAGCCGCTGCTGCAAGCGCTGGTGGCTGATGAAGAGGTCGCTTCCTGGCTGTCGCGACGCAGTAATCGCTGGAACCGCGGGCAAGACCTCTCGCCGCTGGTGCTGCGCGCTGTGGCCGACTTTATCATGGAGCGGGACGCGCGCTACGCAGGCAAAGGCGGGCCGGGCTGCGTGGTGGGCGATAAAAGTCCCAACAGCCTGCTGGATGGCGAGGCGGTGCGCCACATGTGTCAGGTCTACCCAGACGCCAGGCTGGTCTTCATCGTGCGCGATGGGCGCGACGCAGCCGTGTCACACCGCTTCCAGACATTCATCGACCGCCCGCAGCACCTGGATGCGGAAGGGCGGCGCATCCGCGAAGATTTCGCTCGCAACCCCGAGCCGTACCTGAAAGGTCAGCGCTCCATCTTCAGCGAAAAAGCGCTGCGCCAGGCAGCAGAGGGCTGGGCGCACAACGTCGAGGATACCCACCGCACCGCACAGCAATTGATACCGGCGCAGTATCACACTCTGCGCTATGAAGACATGCTGGCGCGTCCCGGGGAAGTCATGCGGAGCCTGTGGCGCTTCCTGGGCGTGGATGCCAGCCTGCCCGGGTTGGAAGAGGCGCTGCAAGCCGAGCTGCAGCAGAACCCTGATGCTGATTGGCAGCAAGAGAAAGCGGGCGAAATCGCCAGCGCACTGACCAAGGGCAAACGCGGCACCTGGCAGGAGCTGTTCACGGCACGCGATCGGGAAATCTTCAAACAAGCCGCTGGCGAGACCTTGGTGGCGTGGGGCTACGAGAAAGACCTGGAGTGGTAGGCGGAACCTGATGCGTTTTTTGATCGTTGGCCTGGGTTCGATTGGGCGGCGCCATCTGCAAAACCTGCTGGCGCTGGGTGAGCGCGATGTGGTTCTGCTGCGCACTTTCCGCAGCACGCTCCCCGATGACGACCTGGCCGTTTTCCCCACCGAAACCAGGCTGGAAGACGCCCTGGCGCACCGTCCCGACGCGGTGATCATTGCCAACCCAACCGCGCTGCATCTGCAAGTTGCCATTCCGGCCGCGCGCCAGGGTTGCCACCTGCTGTTGGAAAAACCGATTTCTCATTCCCTGCACGGCGTGGATGAGCTGCAGCGCGCTGTGCAACAGGGAGGCGGCCAGGTGCTCACCGCCTTTCAATTCCGCTTTCATCCCGGCCTGCAAACCGCCGCCCGGCTGCTATCAGAAGGCGCGATTGGCAGGCCGCTCTCGGTGCGCGCCCATTGGGGTGAATACCTGCCTGGCTGGCACCCCTGGGAAGACTATCGCCGCAGTTACAGTGCTCGCTCCGATCTGGGAGGCGGGGTCATCCTGACCCTTTGCCATCCCCTGGATTATCTGCGCTGGATGCTGGGAGAAGTGCAGGCTTTGTGGGCATTCGCTGGTCGTTTGGGAGATCTTGAGTTGGATGTGGAAGACACCGCCGAAATCGGGCTGCGCTTCCAAAACGGAGCGCTCGGCAGCGTGCATCTCGATTACAATCAAAGGCCCGAAAGCGCGCATTGGCTGGAGCTGATCGGCGCTCAGGGAACCCTGCGCTGGGACAACCGGGATGGCTCCGTTGAGCTTCGTCATATTGATAAATCTGCCAGCTTGCCTGGCCTTCGCCGCATCGAAAGAGAGAACCATCCCGCCGGGCAAGGCGCGATCCTGAGATACGAGCCGCCGGCGGGTTTCGAGCGCAACGATTTGTTCCTGGATGAGATGCGCCATTTTATTCATGTTGCGCGCGGCGAAGCGCAACCGGTGTGCACATTACAGGATGGGTTGCGCGCCCTCGAACTGGCGCTGGCCGCCCACCGGTCTGCTGAACAGGATGAGGTGATACGATGGTAGCGAAAAACGTTGCAGAGCAAACCGCCCTTCAGGTGCTGGCGATCATTCCAGCGCGCGGCGGGTCGAAGGGCATTCCCCGCAAGAACGTGCGCAGCCTGGCCGGGCATCCGTTGATCGCCCACAACATACGCCAGGCAAGGCAGGCGCGCCTGGTGAACCGGGTGGTTGTTTCAACTGACGATCCCGAAATTGCCGCTGTCTCACAGGCGTATGGAGCGGAAGTTGTCTGGCGCCCGGCTGAAATCAGCGGCGATACAGCTTCATCGGAGCTGGCGCTGCTGCATGCTCTGGAGCACCTGGCGCAGAGCGAAGGGTACCATCCCGACTTGCTGGTCTTCTTGCAATGCACCTCCCCGCTGACAGCAGCGCAAGACATCGATGGAACCGTACAGGCTTTGCTGGACGAGGCAGCGGATAGCGCTCTAGCGGTTATCCCGTTCCACTACTTCTTGTGGCGCCGCCAGGCGGATGGCGATGCAACCGGAATCAATCATGATAAACGCGTGCGCCCGCTGCGCCAGGAGCGCGAGCCGCAGTACTTGGAGACCGGGGCAGTGTACGTGATGCGCGTGCCCGGCTTTCTCCAGCACCGCCACCGTTTCTTTGGAAAAACAGCGCTGTATGAGATGCCCGCCGAGCGCCGCCTGGAGATCGACGACCCGGTCGACTTTCAAGTTGCTGAGGTGCTCATCCGCTCCCAGGAGCGCGCCAGCCGCGCCGAGCTTTTACCTGAGAAACTCGCTGCCCTGGTGTTGGACTTCGACGGCGTATTCACCGATGACAAGGTGATTGTGCTGCAAGATGGGCGCGAAGCCATCGTCGCCAGCCGCAGCGATGGTTGGGGCATTTCCCAGCTTAAGAAGACTGGTCTGCCGATCTTGATCCTGTCGCGGGAGGTGAACCCAGTGGTGCAAGCGCGCGCCGATAAACTGGGTTTACCCTGCTTGCATGGCGTAGAGGAAAAGTGGGAAATTCTGAGCCACTGGCTGAGCCTGCAAGAAATTGACCCCCGAGATGTGATTTACGTCGGCAATGACCTGAACGACCTGTCCTGCATGCAGCGGGTGGGCTGCCCGGTGGCGGTTGCCGATGCCCATCCCACCATCCGCAACCAGGCGCGCATCGTGCTTTCGCATAACGGCGGCAACGGCGCGATCCGGGAAATTTGTGAATTGATACTGGAATCGAGAGGCTAGAAGAGTATGCCAAAAGCAGTTCAGATTGGAGATCGCTGGGTGGGGCAGGGCTACCCCACTTATATCATCGCTGAAATTGGTATCAACCACAATGGTGATATCAACATTGCCCGCAGATTAATCGACGTGGCAGTGATGGCTGGCTGCGATGCCGTGAAATTTCAAAAGCGCAATCCAGAGAAAGCTGTCCCGCCGGAGTACCGCAACGTGACCCGCGAAACACCCTGGGGGCTGATGAGCTACCTGGAATATCGCCACCGCATCGAGTTCGATCAGGCCGCTTACCAGGAAATCGATCGCTATGCCCGTGAAAAGGGTATCCACTGGTTTGCCTCCTGTTGGGATGAGGACTCGGTGGATTTCATCGAGCAATTCGATCCGCCTTGCTACAAGGTCGCCTCGGCCTCGCTGACCGATTTCGCGTTGCTCGAACGCATCCGCGCCACAGGGCGTCCGGTGATCTTATCCACCGGCATGTCGACCATGGAAGAGATCGAGGCCGCAGTCGCTTTCATGGATCAGGAAAGGTTGCTCATCGCTCACAGCACCAGCACCTATCCCTGCCCGCCAGAAGAGCTGAATTTGCGTATGCTGCAAACCCTGGCAGGCAAATACAACTGCCCGATCGGCTACTCAGGGCACGAGGTGGGTTTGCAGACCACATTTGCCGCGGTAACACTGGGGGCGGCTTTTGTGGAGCGCCACATCACCTTGGATCGTGCCATGTGGGGCAGCGACCAGGCTGCATCCATCGAACCATGGGGATTAATGCGCCTGGTGCGCGACATTCGCGTGATCGAGAAAGCCCTGGGAGATGGTCAAAAACGCGTTTACGAGAGCGAGATGAAAGCCAGGCAACGATTGCGCCGCAACAACGCACAGTCATAGAAAAAGATCTCAGCGGTTTCGCTGTCCAATGCAGTCTCAAGAGAGCCTGTAAAACTCATATTTCTAGGAGAAACTTCAGAATGAAAAAATCGGACCAAACCCTAGTCACCCCCTACGGAGGTAAGCTCGTTGACTTAATGGTGAAGGGTGAAGAGCGAGAAGAGCTGCTGGCAATATCCAGCCGCCTGCCCTCGGTACAAATATCCGCTCGCGCCCTGTGTGACCTGGAACTTTTAGCCACCGGCGCATTCTCGCCTCTGGATCGCTTTATGCGCAAAGCTGACTATGAGCGCGTGCTGACCGAGATGCGCCTGCAAGATGGCACATTGTTCCCCATTCCGGTCACCCTTCCGCTGGATGAAAGCGCTTTGCCGAACTGGGCTGAGCAGATCACACTCAGCGACGCGCGCAACAACACTATCGCTGTGATGACCATCGAGGATGTCTACCACTACGATCCCCAGCGCGAAGCCCGCCTGGTGCTGGGCACCACCGATCCTCGCCATCCCCTGATCTCGGAGATGGTGCGCTGGGGAAAAGTGTACGTGACCGGCGAGTTGAAAGTCATCGATCTGCCGCGCTATTATGACTTCGTCGAGCTGCGCCGCACACCGGCGCAGGTGCGCGCCTTGCTGGAACAGATGGGCAATGCCAACGTGGTGGCATTCCAGACGCGCAACCCGATGCACCGCATCCATGAAGAATTGACCAAGCGCGCCGCTGAAGAGGTGCATGGCAGCCTGCTGATCCACCCGGTGGTGGGTATGACCAAACCGGGCGACGTCGACCATTACACGCGGGTGCGCGTCTACAAGGCTCTGGTAGAGAATTACTACGATCGCAACAGCACCGTGCTCAGCCTGCTGCCGCTTGCCATGCGCATGGCCGGACCGCGCGAGGCGCTGTGGCATGCCATCATCCGCCGCAATTACGGCGCCAACCACTTTATCATCGGGCGCGACCATGCCGGTCCGGGAAACGATAGCAACGGGCGACCTTTCTACGGCCCGTATGAAGCTCAGCAAATGATGGCGCAGTATGCCGGCGAGCTGGGCGTCAAGCCGGTAGAGTTCAAAGAGCTGGTGTATCTGGCAGACGAGCAGCGTTACGAAGAGACCAACAAGGTGCCAGAGGGAGCAAAGATCTACTCCATCTCGGGCACTCAGGTGCGCGAAGACTACCTGGCAAAGGGCAAGCAACTGCCCGAATGGTTCACACGCAAGGAAACTGCGGACATTCTGCAGCAGATGTATCCCCCGCGTCACAAGCAAGGTTTCTGCATCTGGTTCACCGGCTTGAGCGGATCGGGCAAGTCCACCACCGCGGAGGTGCTCACCTCGCTGCTGCTGGAGCGCGGCAAACAGATCACCGTGCTGGACGGCGATGTGGTACGCACGCACCTTTCCAAAGGATTGGGGTTCTCGCGCGAAGATCGCGACACGAACATCCTGCGCATTGGCTTTGTGGCAGGTGAGATCGCCCGGCATGGCGGGAGCGTGATTTGCGCCGCCATCAGCCCCTACCGCTCTACGCGCAACGAGGCGCGCAAGATGGTCGGCGAGGAACGCTTCATCGAAGTCTTCGTCGATACGCCCATCGAGGTGTGCGAACAGCGCGATGTCAAGGGCCTGTATGCTCGCGCCCGCCGCGGCCAGATCACCGGCTTTACCGGCGTGGATGATCCCTACGAAGCTCCCGTCAATCCTGAAATCACGCTCAACACGGTGGATTTCACGCCTGAAGAAAATGCGCGCAAGATCATCGCTTATCTTGAAGCGCGCGGTTTCATCACCCCAGATGGAACCAACGGCAGCGAAAACGCTGCCGAGGCTGAAGCCCCGGCAGCAGTTCAACCAGCGGCCTAGCAGCACACCTTCTGGGTGTTGGCTGCGATAAGGCTTGCAGCCAGCACCCAACCAGACTGGATATATGACAGAACTCTCAAAAATGTTCGATTTGACCGGCAGAACGGCGGTTGTTACGGGCGGCGCTGGTCTGCTGGGCAAAGAATTCTGCCGCACCCTGGTACAGGCTGGTGCATCGGTCGTCGTGGCCGACATCTCGGCCGCGGCAGCCGAGCAGACCGCGCAGGAGATCGCCGCTGATGCAGCCGGCTCTCCAGCGCGAGCGCTGGCAATCGCTTGCGATGTCGCCAGCCCACAGTCGGTGCAGGCCATGGTCACCCAGACCCGTCGCGTATTCGGAAGCCTGGATATTTTGGTGAACAGCGCGGCGATGGACCCCAAGGTCGATTCGCAAGCCAATTTGCAAGATGGGCTGTCCCAGCATGGCGAGCGCACGAACGCCTTTGAGGATTACCCCCTGCAAGCCTGGAACCAGGCTTTGGAGGTCAACCTGACTGGAGCCTTTTTGTGCTGCCAGGCTGCCGGGCGTGTCATGCTGGAGCAAGGACGCGGTGTGATCATTAACCTGTCTTCCATCTACGGACTGACCGCCCCAGACCAGCGCCTGTACCAGAGGGAAGGCAGACCACCCCAGTACAAGCCCGTGTATTACACAGTGACCAAAGCTGGCATCATCGGGCTGACCAGCTACCTGGCCGCTTACTACGCTGGCAAGAACATTCGCGTCAACGCTCTCACGCCCGGCGGCGTATTCAATGGTCACGACGCAGCTTTCGTCCAGGCCTACTCCGCCAGAGCAATTCTGGGGCGCATGGCAGACAAGCGTGATATGAACGGCGCGCTGCTGTTCCTGGCATCCGATGCCTCTGCTTACATGACCGGGGCAAACCTGATCGTTGATGGAGGTTGGACAACTTGGTAAAATCGCCCAAGGGTGTTTCCAGCGGCTTGCCGCGCACCGGACATTTCAGTTTCACACGCCCGGCAGAGCCGGGTGATTACTGCATCCTGCTGACGCCCGCGCAGGATGCCTATCTGGAGCGACTGCGCCGGCACCAAATGGATCTACAGATGCTGTTCGGCGGGCGGCTGCCGGAGCCCACCCATCTCACCTGCAACCGCTTTGAGGTGCCAGACAAGAAAAACCTCGACCTGTTGCAAAAAGCGCTCATCCACCGGTTATCAAAAGTAACCCCATTCACCCTGAAACCGATCGCCTACATCCCTCAATACTCGCCGCTGCGCTTCACCCACATTCTCAAGTGGCAGGTCGAAGAAGATGACAATCTGCGCAACCTGCACAGGTTAATCGAAGAGGCGCTGGAAGTTTCTAGCTCGACCTCGATGTATCCTCGTGGCTGGACCTCCACGCTGGTAACCGCATTGGAGGAAATCCAACCCGTCAAACTCAACTCGCACGCGATTTCGATACCGTTTTGTGACCCGCTCTTCACTGTCGGCGAAGTGCTGATCACCCATATTCGCGGCAAGAACGATTTCCAACCCATTGCCTGGATTCCCCTCTCAGGTGCTCCATGAAAACGCTGGCCTTGATCCCCGCCCGCGGGGGTTCAAAAAGCATTCCACATAAGAATATCCGCAATTTCGCCGGGCACCCATTGATCGCGTTCAGCATCGCCGCAGCGCTGGCCTGCGAGTCGATCGAGCGGGTGATTGTATCCACCGACGATGCTCAAATCGCGGCCGTGGCTCGCCAGTACGGCGCTGAGACGCCTTTCCTTCGCCCAGCCGAATTTGCCCAGGATCACACCCCTGACTTGCCGGTTTTTCAGCATGCCTTGCGCTGGCTGAGCGATCAAGAAGGCTACCACCCCGATATCGTCGTGCAGTTGCGTCCCACATCTCCCCTGCGCCGGGTGCAGCACATCGATGGTGCAGTTTATCGCTTGATGGAGAGACCAGATGCTGACTCGGTGCGCACGGTGTGCGTTCCCTTTCAAAACCCATTCAAAATGTGGCGCATCGGCGCGGATGGCCTGATGCAGCCGCTGTTGCAAACCGAATTCAAAGAAGCTTACAACATGCCCCGCCAGGCGTTGCCAGAGGTCTACTGGCAAACCGGCTATGTGGATGCCGCCTGGGCGGAAACCATTCTTGAGAAAAATTCTATGACCGGAGAGCGCATACTGCCCCTGGTGATCGATCCGAGCGAGTGGATCGATATCGATTCGCCCGACGATTGGCGCCGGGCGGAGCGCATGCTCGAAAATCATGAGATCACCTGGGACGATTTAGGCTTCAGCTTAGGCTGAGGTCTCTGCTTCAGCCCATCAGTCCTGGCGGAGGAAAAATGCCTGTCATCAAAATTGGAGATCGCCTGGTAGGCGATGGACAACCCACTTACATCATCGCCGAGATCGGCGTAAACCACAACGGAATTCTGGACCTGGCCATCGAATTGATCGACGCCTCGGTGGATGCCGGTGCGGATGCGGTCAAGTTTCAAAAACGGCAGCTCGACCAGTTGTACTCGAAGAAGTACCTGGATAACGCCAACGCCGGGGAGAAGACGCTGCGCTACCTGCTGCCCATTCTGCAGCGCGTGGAGCTGCCCGACGAAGCCTACTATCGTATTCTGGATTATTGCAAGAAAAAAGGCATCACCTTTATGTGCTCTGCCTTCGATCCCGTCAGCGCCGATTTCCTGGCCGAGCTGGGTGTACCGGCGTACAAAGTGGCCTCGGCTGACTTGACCAATATTCCGCTGCTCGATCACCTGGCCAGCAAGGGCAAGCCCTTGATTCTCTCAACCGGTATGTCGCGCATCGAGGAAGTGGAATTTACCGTCAACTTCCTGAAACAGCGCCAGGTCGATTTTGCGCTGCTGCACTGCAACAGCACCTACCCGGCGGCCTTCGAAGACATCAACCTGCGCTTTATGGAGCAATTGCGCCGCTTTGGCGTACCGGTGGGTTATTCTGGGCACGAGCGCGGCATCGCTGTTTCGACCGTGGCCTCTGCGCTCGGCGCCAGCATCATCGAACGCCACATCACCCTCGATCGCACCATGGACGGCCCCGACCATGCTGCCAGCCTGGAACCACACGGCTTCAAGAAGATGGTGCGCGACATCCGCCAGGTAGCGATGGCGCTTGGCACCGGTGAGGAGAAATTCATCTCCCGCGGCGAAATTCTGAACCGGGAGGTACTGGGCAAGAGCCTGGTTGCCACCCGGCGAATCGAGCCTGGTGAACCGATCACAGCCAGCCTGATCCGGGTCAAAGGCCCTGCACTCGGACTTTCGCCCCAGCGCTATCCAGAGCTGGTTGGGCGCATCGCTGAGCGGGTGATCGAAGAGGACGAGCCATTCCTCGAACGCGACCTGGGACTGGAGATTCGCCTGGATGTCGAGCATACCCTACCGATGGAATATGGTTTCACCGTGCGCTTCCGAGATTACGACGAAATGCTGGCATACCAGCCGAAGATGCTGGAATTCCACTTCACCGACCAGGACCTTGATGAAACTTACCCGGGCACACAGCACAATCTCAAGCTGGTGGTGCACGCTCCCGAGTTCTGGGAGCGCACCCTGGTAGACCTGTGTTCCCTGGACGAGCGCCAGCGGCAAGACTCGGTCGCCTTGATGCAAAAATCCATCAACCTGACCCGCACCATCGCCCCCTATTTCGTGGGCACGCCCAAGGTGATCATCCATCCGGGTGCAATGAGCCTGGATCATCCCATCACCGATCGCCAGCGGCTGTACGATAACCTGCGCCGCTCGGTGCAGGAGCTGGATTACCAGGGTGTGGAGCTGCTGCTCGAGAACTTGCCGCCGCACCCCTGGTATTTTGGCGGGCAGTGGTTGACCAACGCCTTTATGGATGCTTACGAAATCCGCGAGTTTATCACCTCGTTGGGCCTGAATATGTGCTTCGACACCTCCCACTCGAAGCTGTATTGCAACTGGGCGCACGTCGATTTCTACGAGCAAGTGCGCGTGCTGCTGCCCTATGTGCGCCACCTGCACCTGGCGGACGGCGCTGGTTTAGATGGCGAGGGGTTACAAATTGGCGAAGGCACCATTGATTGGGTGCACTTCTTCGAGGTGATTGGGGACTATCACGGCACCATGATCCCTGAAATCTGGCGAGGGCACCAGCGCCAGGGCGAAGGGTTTCTGATTGCCA
This sequence comes from Chloroflexota bacterium, assembly GCA_029265355.1. Lineage (GTDB taxonomy): Bacteria > Chloroflexota > Anaerolineae > Anaerolineales > UBA4823 > JAJUJL01. The sequence continues at coordinate 42,713 of JAJUJL010000017.1, forward strand.
TCCAACGTCTCTCTGACGCTTATTTCAAAGCGCACCAGAAGTTGGGTCAATCCGCGCAGGCCTGAAACCCGCGACCGCAAGACATGCCAACCCCCCAAAAACTGCTCAACCGACTGAGCCAGCGCGCCTCTGGCTGGCGTAACCAGCTCCGGCAACGCCGCCGCATCGCCCAGCTCGCCCGCCAGGTGGCTGAAAACGCCCCGCCGCCGACACAGTCAGCGCCGGTGGTAGTATTCAACGCCTCCACACGCCTCTCCGACTTGAGCCTGAATGCCGCCTTCTCGCTGCTGACCTCTTGGAGCTTGCGCTTGAGCGGCGTGCCGGTGGTGCAATTCAACTGCCAGCGCGGTATGAGCCAGTGCGTACTGGGCAGCGCCTATGCCTTGAGTACTCGCCTGCAAGATTACCCCGGGCCGCCGCCGTGCGACACTTGCATCGCACAATCCAAGCGCCTGTACGCTGGCGGAGACGTGCACGCCTTCCATTACCGGGTTGACCAGGATTTGGCGGCGAAACTGGCGGAACTGGATGTGCCCGCCCTGAGCAATTTCGAATATCTGGCTGAAGGAGAGTTCTCCGCGCCAGCTCCCCTCGGGCGCCTGGTGCTACCCTCCATCCGCTGGGCCTTGCGCCGCCATACGCTCCCAGACGACGAACCCACACGCTACCTGCTGCGTGAGTACATCCAATCAGCCTACCAGGTGGCAAGGCAGTTTGCCGAACTCATACGGCGCATCCAGCCGCAGTGCGCGGTGATCTTCAACGGCGTGATGTATCCAGAAGCAGCCGCCCGCTGGGCCGCGCGCCAGCTTGGGTTGCCCACCGTTGCCCATGAGGTTGGTTTTACTCAGTATTCAACCTTCTTCACCGCAGGCGAGCCAACTGCCTATCCAATACACCTGCCCAGCGATTTCGAGCTCAACGCCGAGCAAAACGCCCGCCTGGACGACTACCTGAGCAAGCGCTTCCAGGGCAAGTTCACCATGGCAGGCATCCAGTTTTGGCCTGAAATGCGCGGCCTGGATGCTGCCTTCCTGGAAAAAGCGGCTCGCTTTCGGCAAATCGTGCCGGTCTTTACCAACGTGGTGTACGACACCAGCCAGGTACACGCCAATGTCATCTTTCCCCACATGTTTGCCTGGCTCGACCTGGTGCTGAAAGTGATCCGCGATCATCCGCATACGCTGTTTGTGATCCGCGCTCACCCTGACGAGATGCGCCCTGGCACAGCCAAGCAATCCAACGAGAGCGTGCGCCAGTGGGTGCAGACGAACCGGGTGGACCAGATGGATAACGTGGTCTTTATCGACTCGCAGGAGTACATCAGCTCATACGAGTTGATCCAGCGCGCCAAATTTGTCATGGTCTATAATTCCTCGATCGGTATGGAAGCAGCGCTGATGCACAAGGCTGTCTTATGCGGCGGGAAAGCGCGCTACACGCAGTATCCGATCGTTTTCTTCCCGCACAGCCCCGAAGCGTACGAACAGCAAGCGCAAGCATTTCTGCAGGCTGAGCAGGTGATTGTCCCAACAGAATTCACGCGCAATGCCCGCCGCTTTTTGTATTACCAGCTCTATCGCGCCTCTTTGCCGATGAGCAATTACCTGCAAGTTGCGCAGCGCAAAGGTTTTGTGGAGCTGCGCGACTTCTCCTGGCAAGACTTACTGCCAGAACGCTCGCCCACCATGCAAGTGCTGCACGCCGGCATTCTGCATGGGCAGCCTTTCCTGATGCCGGAAGAAGACTTGCAGCAGAGCGAGCCCCGTTCCGCCTAGAGCGCATATCGTTCATGGATGGAGATCTGATGGGTATGGCAATCCCTCCCAACACCGCCCAGGCCGACAGGTTGAAAGACCGAATCGAGATCCTTTCTGTAGAGCTGCTCGAGCAGCAGCGCCCACTGGTGACGCGGCTGCGTCGCCTGGCGCGCTCACTGCACCTGGAGTTCGGCTGGCATTATCTGCTCGACCTGAGCTGGATTCTCTCGCAGGTGGGCAACACCCGCAGCGCCAGCAGCGCTCCGCTGCGCATCCTCGACGCTGGCGCTGGCACCGGACTGATCCAGTGGTACCTGGCAGAGCAAGGCGCTGAAGTGATCAGCGTCGACCGCATGAGCCGGGCGCACTTACCCTTGCGCTTCCGCCAGCGCTTTCGCGTCCAGGGCCTGCGCAAGCAGGATCTTGCCCCCACCCGCCAGGTCTTCCAGAATAATTGGAAAGGGGCGGGCAAACTACAGGTTAAGCTCGTCAACCAGCTCAAGGAGCTGAGCAGCCTGGCGAATCTGCACCGCTCGGCCGGCAAGGTGTTTATTTACAACCAGGATCTGCGCAACCTGGCAGATATCCCCGACAACAGCATCGATGTGGTGGTATCTGTGTCCGCCCTGGAGCACAACCCGCCGGAAGACCTTCCCCTGGTGCGAGCGGAACTGCTGCGCGTGCTGCGTCCCGGCGGCGCGCTGCTGGCAACCTTGTGCGCCGCAGAGCAACAGGACTGGTTTCACCAGCCCTCGCAGGGCTGGTGCTACACCGACGCCAGCCTGCGACGGTTGTTTGCCCTTGCAGAAGATGTCCCATCCAATTACGACCGCTATGCCGAGCTATTCCAGGCATTGCGCGGCTGCGAAGAGCTGCGCAAAAACCTGGCGCGTTTTTACTACCGCTCCGGGGAAGGTGGTATGCCCTGGGGAGTTTGGGATCCTAAATACCAGCCGGTGGGTGTTTGCAAAACCAAGGCCGGGTAGGACAAGCTTTTTGCTTGCCCCATCTAGACCGGATGGCAGCTCATCCCAACCGTTTTTTGAGGAGATCATAGCATGGACGATATAAAAACAGCCCTGACCAGGCAAATCCAAAACTTGCTGGTGGAGGCCTTGAAAGCCTCGCCAGAGATGGTCACGCCGGAGTTGTCGTTTGGCGACCTGCCGCAGTGGGATTCGATGGGCCACATGGAGGTCATGTTGGCGTTGGAGCTGCACTACGGTGTGGAGATCAATGCCGACACCATCGCCAACCTGGTCAGTATCCCCGCCATCTGCAGCTACCTGGAGGCGAACGGACATGCCTGAAATCACGCTCGAGATTGTGCCAGCAGTTGTCATCCCAACCCACCTGACCGGCGAGGTGCAGTCCAAGCTGGCGTATGTGGACCAGGGGATCGCAAAAGCGGTTGTATCGGCAGATGGTTTGCACATCACCCTGCACCTGCATCAGCAGCCAAATAGCGCCGAACGCTCTCGTCTGGAAGAAAAAGTGCAGCGCGTGGTTACCAGCCTGGCGCGCGGCGCCATCCAGCCCAAAGTGCAGGTGCTGGAAGACTTCATGGATAGGCCGGTTCGATACCACCAGGATCCAAACGATGTTCTTTTGGCGCGCGGTGAAATGAGCCAGGAAGCCCAGGGGATCTTCACCCTGGGTCCGTTGGTCACCCGGCTCATCGAGTTCTTCGAAAATCAATTCCTGGGACTGGCAGCCTCCTTCAATGCTGCGCCATACCGCTTCCCGACGCTCATTCCGGCGCGCTACCTGGAGCGCGTCAACTACTTTCGCGCCTTCCCCCATTCGCTCAGCTTTGCCACCCACCTGCGCGAGGACCTGGATGTGATCGATGATTTTGCCCAGCACGCTGCCTGCGATCATGAACACCTCCTCGGAGCTTTGAACACGTCGGCTGAATCGTTCGCCCCTATTCAAACGCTGCTTTCACCAGCGGTGTGCTACCACCTGTACTTCTCCCTGGCAGACAAACCGCTGCCAGGCGGGCAACTTGTTGCTACCGCGGTGGGCAACTGCTTCCGCTATGAATCCTTCAACCTGCGTTCATTGGAGCGCCTGTGGAATTTCACCATGCGCGAGATCATCTTCGTTGGTTCGAAGGATTTCGTGCTGCAAAACCGCGAGCTTGCCCGCCAGGAAATGGCGCAGCGCCTGGAAAAAATCGGCCTGGCGTACCGGGTGGAAAGCGCCAACGATCCTTTCTTCATCGGTGAATTCCGCAAGCAGGCCGCTTTCCAATCTGCCTTCCAACTCAAGTACGAGATCCGCGCCAGCTTGCCGTTCAAAAACGCCACCCTGGCGGTTGGTTCGTATAACTACCACCAGGATTTCTTCGGTCGCAACCTGAACATCAGCCTGCCGGACGGGTCGGGCGCGCCCGCCGGGGCGCCCGTGCACACCGGCTGCGTCGCCTTCGGCCTGGAGCGCATGGCCTACGCCTTCCTGGCGCAGTTCGGGCCGGAACCTGCAAACTGGCCGGCAGTGGTGCGCGATTGGATTAAAACCAGCGCCGCTCCCCAAAACCCTGGAGGCGCTTGATGGCAGAACCGGTCCAGACGGTCTCGTACCGGGAAGCAACGGAAGCCGATTTCCCGGTCATTAAAGGCATGTACGAGCAGCTCAACAGCTACTTTTACCAGGTGGGCTACCGCCTGCCGCACCCGGAGAATGTGGGCGAGATCTGGCTGGATTCTTTTCGCCGCACGCTGGGTCGATTCAGCAATGTGCATGTCGCCGAGATGGAAATCGATGGACAAAAACAGGTGGTTGGGTTCATGCTGTGCCGGCTGAAGCGCGTGCCAGCTTACATGGGAGGCGTCATAGTGGGCGAGTTGAGCGACATGTGGATCGATGGGCGCGCCCGGCGCATGGGCATCGGCGATAAGCTCTCCCGCCTGGCAATCGAATGGATGCGCCAGCAAGGCGCACATTCGATTGAGATCCAGGTGCTGAAGGATAACGAGGCCAGTTGGAAGCTGTACGAGCGCATGGGCTTCAAACTGGAATTTCGTGTTGGCAGGCTGTTGTGGGACGAGTATGAAGAAGGTTGAAGTAGCCCAGGCACTCGCTGCGCTGAAGGCTGTCGGTGTGCAGCCAGGCGATGGACTGCTGGTGCATTCTGCCATCCAGTTCCTGGGATTGCCGCAGGGCGGGACAGGCCTGTATTACCAGGCGCTGTGGTCGCTCCTGGAAGACAAGCCCCTTGGCAGCGACCTGCCGCAGCCGCTCGAACAAGGCACCCTCGCCGCCCCGACCTTCAATTTTGCTTTTGCCCGCGGCGAACCCTACGATCCCCAAAACACGCCATCGCAAGGCATGGGCGCTTTCTCCGAATACCTGCGCCAGCTCCCATTTGCTCTGCGCACGCCTCATCCCATGCAATCCCTGGCAGTCATCGGACGTTACGCGCATGACCTGGCAAGCCGGGATACCCTCTCAGCATTCGATCCTGGTTCGGCATTTGAGCGCATGCTGGCGTTGGACTTCAAGTTGCTGCTGTTGGGCGCAGATATCCAGGCCGTCTCGATGCTGCACTACAGCGAGCAGCGCTGCGCCGTGCCTTACCGTTACTGGAAGGATTTCACAGCCCCTTACCGGACCCCACAGGGCTGGCAGTCCCGCACTTACCGCATGTTCGTTCGTGACTTGAGCATTGATCCGCAGCGTGGCGGGCCGCGCATCGAGCTTTACCCGGTGCAGGCGGTCCTGGAACAGCGCCGGCTGTGGCGCTCTGTCACATTGAATTACGGGCAAGTCGCGGTATGCCATCTGCGGGATTTTGTGACAGTGCTGGATGAATTCCTACAGGCAGACCCCTGGTCGCTGGTGACCAACCGCCCGTAGAACAATCGGTTAGCATGCTGATAACACAGACTGGGCAGGCTGACAGCCTGGCCAACAACAGGAAAGAACACTTGAGCCACTCAAATTCGAGCAGCATGATGGAGCTGATCCAGGAGTTGTGGTACCTGAAACGCGATATTGTCTCTGATGGGTATGATCAAGCGTTGGAGCGACTCGCTGGCGAAGCCGCCCGTCGCAACCTGCCGCCGGTGCGCATGCACACCTATCCCACCGGCGAGGCCTGCTGGACCTGGCGTGTGCCCGAGAAATGGACTTGCCAGGAAGCCTACCTGGAAACCTTGACTGGGCAGCGCCTGCTGGATTACGCAGACCACCCATTGCACGTCATTTCTTACTCCCTGCCATTCGAGGGTGTCGTCAGCCGCCAGGAGCTGCTCGAACATCTGCACGTCCATCCCCATCTGCCGGAGGCTATCCCATTCGTTTTCAAATACTATGAGCGCGATTGGGGACTTTGCTGCTCAAGGACTCTGCGTGACAGCCTGCTGGAGGACGCATACCGGGTGGTCATCCGCACCCGCTTCGAACCGGGCAGCGCCAAAGTGGCGGAGATCGTGCTTCCTGGAGAAAGCGAGCAGAGCTTTATCCTGGCGGCGCACCTGTGCCACCCGGCCATGGTCAACGATGACCTGACCGGCGTGGTGGTGGGTCTGCAGGCGATCACCGCTCTGAACGCCCTGCCCCGGCGCTACACCTACCGGCTTCTCATCTTGCCAGAGACCATCGGTTCGGTGGCTTACCTCAGCCACAACGAAGACTTGATCCCCAAGATGGTGGGGGGATTGTTTCTCGAGATGCTGGGCAATGACTCCCCGCATGCCCTGCAGGCATCCTTTCAACCGAACAGCCAGGTGGATCGCATCTTGAGCGCCGCTTTCCCTGAACTGGAGCCCGACGGATACCAGGCCCCCTACCGCAGCATCATCGATAACGATGAGCGCCAGTTCAACGCCCCAGGGGTGCGCGTGCCGATGCTCTCTCTGTCTCGGGTGGAGGCGCCCAAGGCCTCCGGGCGCCCGCCTTATGCACAGTACCACTCCAGCCAGGATACACCCGAGATCGTCAACCAGGAGCGCCTGGAACGATCCTGCCGCACTGCACTGGGACTGATCAACGCCTGGGAACGCCAGGCTGACTCCCAGCGCCGCTCCCCAGAGATTGCCGGCGCACCCGCTCTTAAAAACCGCCGCCACCCCGAGCTGCAGCTCACAACCCGCGCCGGGGAGCGCGCTCCCCGCGAGAGCGCCTATGTCGTCAATCTGTTCAAAGGCGAAATTTTTTGCTCAGGCTACGGCATCTGGATCGATTACCGCACCAACCCGCAAGGTCATCGCCAGCTTTTCCAGATCATGGAGCGCTGCGACGGCGAACACACGGCGACCGATATCGCTGCTGAGCTGCAAATTGATTTCGACGCGGTTTGGAGCGTCATCAGTTTGCTGCACGAAAAAGGGCTGGTTGCCTTCAGCCCAGCGCCGCAGCCCACAGATCCGCACAAACTACCTCTACCATGAACGCCTACTACACCGTCAAATCGTGGGGCAAGCTGGCGCGCTGGCAGCTTCGCCGCCTATCCACCGCCCGCCGCTGGGGCTGGCGCGAAATGCAGCGCATGCCCGCTGTCTTGGGCAATGCCATGCCCAAGTCTGGCTCACACCTGATCATCCAGGTTCTGCAGGGGTTGACGCGCCTGGGGCCTTTCACCAATCCAGGTTTCCCACCGGTTACCCGCGGTGAAGATAATCACAAACTCAGCGAGGCTGAAATCTTAGCGAATATCCAGCGCATGCGCCCTGGGGATATTGGCTACGGATATATCAGCGCCCAGGAACCTTTTCTCACTGCGCTGTCTGGCAGCGGGAGAGCGACCATTTTTGTCTACCGCGACCCTCGCGACATGATCGTATCCCATATCTTCTACGCCACGCAAATGCACCCCAGGCACTGGATGCGGCGCTATTACACCGAACAGCTTTCCACGATGGAAGAGCGCATCGACGCCGCCATCAAAGGCGTGCAAGAGCCTGGCTCAGAGCTCACGCCCATCCGGCAGCGCTACCTGGGCTACCTGGGCTGGCTGGAACAGCCGGGAGTGCTGAGCCTGCGCTTCGAAGACCTGATCCTGGAGCGCAGCGCGGCTTTTGGGCAGCTCTTGGATTACCTGGAGGAGCGCGGCTTCAGCCCCCGCCTGCCGCGCAGCCAGGCAATCTCCATCCTGGAGCAGGCCATCGCCCCCAAAAAATCCGGCACATTTCGCAAAGGCAAACCCGGCAACTGGCGCGAGCACTTTACGGATCGCAACATCGCCACCTTCAAAGAGCACACCGGCGATCTGCTGCTGCGCCTGGGATACGAAAACAGCCTGGATTGGTAGACACTCTGCCGGTTATGATCTCACTGCCATCCAAGTTAAGCCTGCAAGCCCGACTCGTGCGCCGTAACCTGCGCCGCACGGCGCAGGCGCTGCGCTACCGGCGCTTATCACTGTCGGGCGTGCCGGTGCTGTTCGCAAACTCCTTCCCCAAGAGCGGCACGCACTTGCTCACCCAGGTTTTAGCCGGCTTCACGCGCCTCGGCCCGGCGGTGAACAGCGGTTTACCGGCTGTGGTCACCTACGAAGGCAGCAGCGGCAGAGAACGCACCCCAGCGGAGATCCTTGGCGATCTGGCGCGCCTGCAACCCGGCGATATCGCTTACGGTCACTTGCATGCCCAACCCGAAACGATCGAGTTCTTGACGCAGCCCGGTTTTACAACTTACTTTATCCTGCGCGACCCGCGCGACGTGGTGGTCTCCCACGTGCACTATGTCACCGAGATGGAGCCAGGGCACATTTTGCACGCCTACTATACCCAGGAGCTGCACAGCTTCGAAGAGCGGCTGCGCACCAGCATTCTGGGTCTGCCGGAGAGCAGTTTCTCCTTTCCGGACATTCGCCAGCGCTTCGAGCCATTCCTGGGATGGCTAGAACAACCGCAGGTCTTGACCCTGCAATATGAAGAACTGATACTGGAACGCAGTCGCGGGCTGGAACGCATCCTCGAACATGCTGTGCGGGGAGGCTTTTTCCTATCCATTAGCCGGCAAGACGCCCTGAAGATTTTGGAGAACAGCATCGATCCCCAACGCTCGCCCACCTTCCGCAGTGGAAAGGTGGGTGGCTGGCAGAAACATTTTTCCCCAGAGAACCGCCGCCTTTTCAAAGAAGTCTCTGGCGACCTGCTGATCCGCCTGGGGTATGAATCTGGCTATGACTGGTAGTTCCACTCCGGTTGCAAGCATCGTTATTCGCGCCTACAACGAGGAAAAGCACATCGGGCGGCTGTTGGAGGGCATCCTGCAACAAACCCTGTACCGGCATCAGCCTCGACTGGTAGAGATCATCCTGGTCGATTCTGGCTCCAGCGACGCCACCCTCGCCATCGCCAGCCGCTACCCGGTTCAAATTGTGCATATCCGCCCCGAAGAATTCTCCTTCGGTCGCTCCTTGAACCGCGGCATCGCCCAGTCGCGGGGAGAGTTTATCGTGATCGCCAGCGCGCATGTCTACCCGGTTTATCCCGATTGGCTCGAACGTATGCTGGCGCCTTTCCAGGATGCGCAGGTGGCGCTGGTCTATGGCAAACAGCGCGGCAATGCCGACTCGCACTTTTCCGAGCAACAGATCTTCGCCCGCTGGTTTCCGGAAGAATCGATCCCGCGCCAGAGCCACCCTTTTTGCAACAACGCCAATGCCGCGATACGGCGCTCGCTGTGGCAACAGCGCCCGTACGATGAAAGCCTTTCCGGCCTGGAAGACCTGGAATGGGCGCACTGGGCGATGGAGCAGGGGTACGCCATCTCCTACTCGGCTGAGGCGGAGATCATCCATGTGCACAATGAAACGCCAACCGCCGTGTTCAACCGCTACCGGCGGGAAGCCATGGCCTTCAAGCGCATCTTCCCGCAAGAACAATTCCACCTGTGGGATTTTGCACGCCTGTTTACCAGCAACGTCATCAACGACCTGGTACAGGCTGCCCGCCAAAGAAACCGCAAGGCTGGCCCTCTTTCCACCACCCGGCAAATCTTATGGTTTCGCTGGATGCAGTTTTGGGGCACCTACCAGGGCTACCGGCAATCTGGCCCGCTCACCTCGCAGCTTCGCCAGACGTTTTACTATCCCCAGGGCGCCCCGATCACCGCAAAAGAACCGCGGGATGTCGAGCCGATCCAATACCGCTCCTGAACGGCCTCGCCTCCCCCGCGTGAATCACTCAAAACAGGCAAGAGATTTATGACACCACATATCGTCGCCCTTGTGCCCATGCGCCATCATTCCCAGCGCGTACCCGGCAAGAATTACCGCAACCTGGCAGGGAAGCCGCTCTACCAACACGTGGTCAGCACCCTGCTTGGTTGCCCAGACATTGCCCAGGTAGTGGTTGACACCGACAGCCCGGTGATCATCGAGGGGCTGCAAAAGTCGTTTCCCCGGGTGCACATCATCGAGCGCCCCGAACACCTGCGCGCCGATCAAATCCCAATGAATGAAGTGCTGGTGTACGACACCAGCCAGGTGCAGGCCGACCTGTATTTGCAGACTCACAGCACCAACCCGCTGCTCAGCGCACAGACTTACTCGCGGGCGATCCAGGCTCTATTGAATCACTACCCAGCTTACGACTCCCTTTTTTCGGTCACTCGCCTGCAAACGCGCCTTTGGGATCAGCTTGGCCGGGCGATCAATCACAACCCGGCCATCCTGCTGCAAACCCAGGATCTACCCCCCGTATATGAAGAAAATTCATGTATTTATATCTTTCGCAAAGAGCACCTCGTCAACCGGCGCAACCGCCTGGGGGAACGACCGCTGATGTTCGAGATCAGCGCCGAAGAAGCCTGGGATATCGATGACGAACTGGATTTCCTTGTGACCGAATACCTGCTGATGCGCAAGTCTCAAGTGTAGGGCAAGCTGTTGGCTTGCCCCCGCCGGACAACCTCACAGTTGGAGCTACATACACGGAGAACTGCATGCCCACGATCCTGCTATCCGCCCCTTACATGATCCCTTTCCGCCAGGCGTTCCAGCCGGTGTTCGAGCATTACGGCCTGGACATCCTGCAGGTAAAAGTCAACGAGCGCCTGGAGGAAGACGACCTGCTGGCGCTCGCCGGTCAGTTCGATGGCACACTATGCGGCGATGATCGCTACACCGCCCGTGTGCTGGAAGCCTGCGTTCCCCGCTTGAAAATCATTTCGAAGTGGGGCACCGGCATCGACTCCATCGACCAGGCTGCCTGCGCCCGCCTGGGAATCAAGATCGGGCGCACACCCAATGCCTTCACCTTGCCCGTTGCCGATACGGTACTGGGTTACATGTTGGCCTTTGCCCGTCGGCAACCCTGGATGGACCGCGCCATGAAATCCGGGCAGTGGCAAAAAATCCCTGGGCGTTCCCTGAGCGAATGCACCCTGGGCGTGATTGGCGTGGGCAACTGCGGCAAAGCGGTCATCCGCCGGGCGCGCGCCTTCGGCATGACCATCCTGGGCACAGATATCATCGAGATCGCCCCGGACTTTATCCGGGAATACGGCGTCGAGATGACCACCCTCGAAGATCTGCTGCAGCGCGCCGACTTCGTCAGCCTGAACTGCGATCTCAATCCCACCAGCCAGCACCTGGTCAATGCGCACACCTTGAGCCTGATGAAGCCCGATGCGGTGCTGATCAACACCGCGCGCGGGCCAGTGGTGGATGAAACAGCGCTGGTTTCTGCCCTGCAAAATGGCGTGATCGCAGGCGCGGCGCTGGATGTGTACGAGCAGGAGCCGCTGCCTTCCACTTCGCCGCTGCTCGAGATGGACAATGTCCTGCTGGCGCCGCACAACGCCAATTCCAGCCCGGCAGCCTGGGAACGCGTGCACTGGAACACGTTGCGCAATCTGCTAGAAGGGCTGGGTATAGCCTGCGCAGACCTGAGCGATTGGCGAAAACGTATCGCCTTGTAGGGCGAGCCGTTCGCTCGTCCCGAGCACCCTGGCGGGTCAGCAGAAGCCGCTCGCACGGTGTGGGCCAAGCAAAATGACCTGATCGGAGATTGGCACGACCAGCACAGGCGGGTAAAAACCACCCGACGCTGGTCTCGCAGTGACAGCTAAGATCTAAAAAGGAGTATTCTCCAATGAACGATACCATCCCGGGGGCTTCTGCCTCCCGCAGCTCTGATCCACGGGTTGTCTTAATTACGGGGGCGTCTGGCGGCATCGGGCGCGCCACGGTGGCCTTGTTTGCCAGCCAGGGCTGGCGAGTCATCGGCGTGGATCGCAACGATTTCGGCGCAGATTTTCCCCAGCCGGGTCGCTTTATCCAGGCCGATATCTCCCGAGGAGACCACCTGGAGCACATTTTCGAACAGGCATCCGCATTCAGCGGTTACTTGAATGCCCTGGTAAACAACGCCGCCTTGCAGGTATCCAAGCCGCTCCTGGAAACCAGCGTAGAAGAGTGGGACGCGGTGATGGCATCCAACCTGCGCTCGGTTTTCTTGAGCGTCAAGCTGGCTCATCCGCTCTTCAAAGCCGCCGACGGCGGAGCAATCGTCAATGTATCGTCGGTGCACGCCGTCGCCACTTCTGCCAACATCGCCGCTTATGCCGCCAGCAAAGGCGGCCTGCTGGCGCTGACCCGCGCCATGGCGATCGAATTTGCGCCGGATAATATTCGCGTCAATGCCATCTTGCCTGGCGCGGTGGATACGCCCATGCTGCGCGCCGGGCTGGATCGCGGGCACCTCGGCGGCAGCACGATCACCCAACGCCTGGATAACCTGGCGCGCAAGACGGTCAACGGGCGCATCGGGCAGCCCGCAGAGATCGCTCATGCCATTTACTTCCTCGCCGACGCCACCCAATCTTCCTTTATGACTGGGCAGGCGCTGGTCGTAGATGGCGGCGCTACGGCTCGCTTGAGCACGGAATAAGCTGTGACGGTATGGCCACATTCAAAGACAAGCTGAAACAGATCCTGCCACCCGCCTTGTGGCAAGCTGCCAGCGACACGCGCTACGCCCTCAACCGGGCGGCGCAGTGGCCGTCTGCCACGCTGCATCCCTGGCGGCGGGCCAGCATCCAGCACCTGGGTGCCCTGAAAGACATCCACCACGGTCAGCGCTGCTTCATCATCGGCAACGGCCCCAGTCTAAAGAACACAGACCTGAGCCGGCTGAAGGACGAGTTCACCTTCGGCATGAACCGCATCTACCTGCTGTTTCCAGAGCTGGGCTTTACCACCACCTATTACCTGTCGGTCAACAGCCTGGTGATCGAGCAATGCGCGGCAGACATCCGCGCCTTGCCGATCCCCCGCTTTCTCTCCTGGCGCTCGCACCGCCTGTACGGCTCGCCGGATGCCATATTCCTGCACACCACCTATTCCGGTCCGCGCTTCGGACGCGATGCGCGCAGTCGCTTGTGGGAAGGCGCAACCGTCACCTACGTGGCGCTGCAGCTTGCCTTCCACATGGGCTTCGAACAGGTCATCCTGATCGGTGTGGATCACAATTTCAGCACCCAGGGCAAGCCCAATACAACCGTGGTCTCCCAGGGCGATGACCCCAACCATTTCCATGCCAACTATTTCGGCAAAGGCTTCCGTTGGCAGCTCCCCGACCTGGAGACCTCTGAACGCGCCTACCGGATGGCGCGTGACAGTTACCAGCGCGCTGGCCGGCAGGTGTTGGATGCCACCGTGGGCGGCAAACTGACGGTGTTTCCCAAGGTGGATTACAACAGCCTGTTCTAAGTGGGACGATTTTCGCACCGCTGAGCTGCTAACCGAGACCTCCTCTAAACATGGCTGATATCCCTGCCGCCCAACAAGATCGTTCCACCCATGATCGAAATCTGCCCGCCCTGGCGCCAGCGACCCGGCTGCTGCCAGGATTGCTGGCAACCGCTCTGCTCATTTTTGGGCTGGCGCTGCGCCTGTACGATATCACCGACCAACCCATAGATTTCCATCCCACCCGCCAACTGCGCGGCGCCATCATCGCCCGCGGCATGTACTATGAGATGCTGAGCGGCGCCGATCCCGCCCAGCGCCAGCTAGCGATTGACTTCTGGCAGTCCACCGGGCAGTATGAACCATCCATCCTGGAGAAACTCTCCGCCTACACCTACCTGCTGCTGGGCAGTGAGCAGAGCTGGGTGCCGGGTGCGTACAGCGCCATTTTCTGGATATTGGGCGGAATTGCTTTGCTGCACCTGGCGCGCCGGTTCAGCTATGGGCGCTGGGCGCCAGCTTTGACCGCCCTGGCTTATTACCTGGTGCTGCCCTTTGGGGTGCAAGCCAGCCGCACGATCCAACCTGATCCGATGATGGTAATGTGGATTGTCTTCACCTTTTACGCGCTTTACCGCTGGTCTGAGTGGCAACCCGAGGCTGGAGGCGCTCCTTCCTGGAAATGGGCGCTGGCAGCCGGGATATCCGGTGGGATGGCTATCCTGACCAAAGTGGTCGCCGCCTATCCGATCGCTGGCGCAGCCATTGCCGTGGTACTGGCAGCCCTGGGATGGCGGCGTTTCTGGCGCAGCCCGCAGGTGTGGAGTATGGCGGGGCTGATGCTTTTGCCATCCGTCATTTACTACTTGAGCCGCGGCGCACGGGCTTCGGAGTTCTTCTCCAGTTGGACGCTGTCGCTGGCGCATCTGCTGGCTGAGCCTTCCGTGTATGCGCGTTGGTTTAATCTGGTGCAGAGCCTGCTTGGTTTGACGGTCCTCCTGCTGGCGCTGGCTGGCATTGCCGTCTCTCACGCCAAAGCGCGCCCCTTGCTGCTGGGGATGTGGGCCGGGTATGGCGCCTATGGGCTGTTCTTACCCTACCAGATGTACACGCACAATTATTATCATTTGATGCTTGTACCGATGACCGCCCTGGGGTTGGCGCCAGCACTGGCGCCGCTTCTAAAAAGGGTTTTTCAGCGTCCGTTCGTATTCGAGCGCCTTCTCTGGCAACTGTGGATCACTCTTCTCCTGTTGGTCGGTATTGGGCATTCCTCCTGGACCTACCTGGTCGAACAAGCACGCGATGATTACTCAACCGAGGTGGCTTACTGGCAAGAAATCGCCTCGAAGATCCCCGCAGACGGCAAGACCATTGCGCTGACGCAGGATTATGGCTACCGTTTGATGTATTATGGCTGGCGCAAAGTGGTGTTGTGGCCGATTGTCGGCGAGCGCGAGCTTGCTAATCTGCGCGGGCGGGGCAAAGCGTTCGAGGATTTGTTTTACAATCGCATCGAAGGGAAGAATTATTTCCTGATCACGGCATTCAATCAATACGAGCGCCAGCCAGATCTGGAGCAAATGCTCGAATCGAATTATCCCCTGCTCGCCGATGGGCAGGGCTACCAGATTTACGACCTGGATCATCCGCTAGTACCCTAGCGCTCGCCAGTACTCTGGCGCTCGCCAGTACTCTGGCGCTGGCTTCAGTGAACCAATGAACGCTCAATCAATCTCGAGCAATACCCCGCTGGTTTCGATCGTCACGCCATCTTTCAACCAGGCGCCATACCTGGAACAAACCATGCTATCGGTTCTGGGGCAAAGTTTACCCCTCGAATACATAGTGGTCGATGGCGGCTCAACGGATGGCAGCCTGGGCATCATCCAGCGCTATGCCGGTCGGCTGGCATGGTGGGTATCTGAGCCGGATGCCGGGCAGGCGGAGGCGATCAACAAGGGTCTGCAGCGCGCCCGAGGCGAGTATGTCGCCTGGCTGAACTCAGATGATCTCTATCTGCCAGGTGCGGTAACCCAGGCGGTGCACGCTCTCCGAGAAAACCCAGAAGCCAGCATGGTCTTCGCCAACGCCATCACCATCGATGCCCAGGGTCGCAAACTGAATGACCTGGTCTTCGGGGATTGGGGCCTGGAGGAGCTGATGCGCTTTCGCATCATCTGCCAGCCAGCCGTGTTCATGCGCCGGGCAGCCCTGGAGCGAGCGGGCTATTTAGACTTGAGCTACCACTATCTTCTGGACCACCACCTGTGGTTGCGCCTGGCGCAGCAAGGCCCTGTGCGGCATGTGGCTGCCACCTGGGCTGCGGCGCGCCACCACCCACAGGCCAAGAACGTCTCCCAGGCGGCTGGCTTCGGCCGCGAGGCTTTCCGCATCCTGGAGTGGATGCGAAATCAGCCTGGCCTGGCGGAGCGCCTGCCAAGCATGCGCCGCCGCATCCTGGCTGGGGCGCACCGCCTGGATGGGCGCTATTTACTGGATGGCGATCAGCCGGCGCGGGCGCTGCGCGCTTACCTGCTCGCCCTGCGCTACGATCCTGCCTTTGCCCTGCAGCACTGGCATCGCATGGCTTACGCCCTGGTTTACCTGCTTTTCGGACGGAATGCGGCGCAGTACGTGCGGCGCATTACCGGTCACGCCCCTGGCGCTGCCTGATGAATGCTGATCGATCTCCCATCCTGGTCACAGGAGCACACCGCACAGGCACCACCTGGGTTGGTAAGATGCTGGCTGCCGGCGGGCAGGCGGCCTACATCAGCGAGCCGCTCAATGTGTGGCACCGTCCCGGCGTGATGGGCGCCTCAACAACCTATTGGTACCAGTACATTGACGAAAGTAACCAGGATGATTATCTAGAAGCGCTGAGCCAGACGCTGTCCTATAACTACCACCTGTTGGCAGAAATCCGATCCCTGCGCTCGCGCAAAGATTTTCTGCGCATGGTGCGGGATATGGGTATCTTTGCGCGCGGCCACCTTGCAAAACAGCGCCCATTGCTCAAAGATCCCTTTGCGGTCTTCTCGGCGCCGTGGTTCGCCGAACGCCTGGGCTGCAGGGTGGTGATCACCATTCGCCACCCCGCGGCCTTTGCCAGCAGCTTGAAGCGGCTCGACTGGCCCTTCGATTTCAGCAATTTGCTGCAACAACCTCGCCTGATGCAGCGCTGGCTTGAGCCTTTCCGGGAAGAGATGCTGGGTATGCACCCCGAGGATATTCTCGGGCAGGGAGCGCTGTTGTGGCGCATGGTTTACCAGGCCGTGGCTGCGATGTTGCAAGAATACCCACAGTTCATGCTCGTCCGGCACGAGGACCTCTCATTGGATCCGCTTGGGGGCTACAATAAACTGTACCAGGAGCTCGGACTCGATTTCACCGCGCGGGCTGAACAAGCCGTGCTGGCTTCCAGCAGCTCTGAAAACCCAAAGGAGCTTTCTAAGAAGCGCGTCCACGCTGTGCGCCTGGACAGCCGCTCGAACCTGCACAACTGGAAGCGCAGGCTCAGCCCTGAAGAGATTGAGCGCATCCGTCGGCAGACCGGCGACCTGGCTGCCCGGTTTTATCCGGATATCGAGTGGGATTGACCCGACTTTCCCATGCACCCTCTCGTTTCCATCGTGACCCCCTCCTTCAACCAGGGAAAATACTTAGAAGAAACTATCCTCTCGGTGCTCGAGCAGGATTACCCCGACCTGGAATACCTGATCGCAGACGGCGGCTCGACCGACGATAGCCGCGCGATCATCGAAAAATACGCAAAAATGGATGACCCAAAGCTGGGGCGCATCCGCTGGTGGGTCTCTGAACCTGACCGCGGACAGACCGACGCCATTAACAAGGGCTTTTCCCACGCCAGGGGGGAAATCCTGGCCTGGTTGAACTCTGACGACACATATCTGCCAGGCGCGGTGAGTGAGGCGGTCGCTTATCTACAAGCCCATCCAGAAGCGGGCATGGTCTACGGGGACGCCAACCTGGTGGACGAGAGCGGCGCGGTGATCGGCAAATTCCCCGCTCGCCAGACCGATTACCGGCGCCTGCGGCGCGGCTATGTACACATCCCGCAGCAGGCGGCTTTCTTCAGAGCTGAGCTGTGGCAGCGGGTTGGCCCATTGGACCCCACCTTTTACTTCGCTATGGATTACGACCTGTGGGTGCGGCTGGCGCGGTTGGCAGAACTGCACTATCACCCGCGCCTGTGGGCAAATTTTCGCTTGCACGGCGGCGGCAAGTCGGTGATCGCCGATGACCGCTGCTGGCCCGAGATGCTGCGCGTGCATTACCGGGAAGGCGGCACCTGGTTTTCGCCCCTGGTTTTCAAAGCCCGCCTGCGCCCGCTGCTGTATGCCTGGCTGCCCTTAAGAGCGCGAGTATGGCTGCGCCGCTGGCTGCCCGTTTGAAGTCGCTCGAGGGCATCCACCAGCCAGCCGATGCGCCTCACAATCTTAATCAAATTGTTAGCTTCAAACAACCGTGCTTGCTTGACAGTCGTTATCGGTTATGAGAGAATGCCGTTCTAGATTGGTGAATGTTAAGGAGATCGTAATGCATATATCCCCAAAATCCTGGCGTGCAGCCGTATTCCCGACCCTCATTCTGGCATTGCTGCTCGGCGCTGCTTATGGGAAGGTCCTGGGATCTGCGGTTACAGGTAATAGCCCCTCGGCCTCAAATTTGACGCCTGCTACCGCTCCGGATCAAACCGGAGAGGTGTTTTCCGTCTACCTGCCTAAGATGTATATCAGCCATCCCTGGACTGTGGCGTTCGGTATCGAATCCACCACCGCTCTTTGGGAAGGATCGACCGTGACGAACCGCACGATCGACACGCGCAGCGGATGGGTGCGCTACGGCTGGCAGATTTCATGGCGCGATATGCAGCCGGTTGAGGGCGGTGACATTAACTGGGACTACCTGGCAAGCTTCGAGAAAGAACTGCGCGATATGCGCAATTCGGGCACGCGCCCGGTGGTGGTGATCAAGGACTCACCGCATTGGGCAGTCGATCCAACCGCCCGCGACTCGGACGGCGTGCTGACCTCCTGCGGACCGATACTTCCCGATTATTATGATGACTTCGCTGCTTTCGTCAGCCAGGTGGTCAACCACTACAAAACAGACGAATTCAACGTGCATGATTGGGAGATCGGCAACGAGCCAGACGTCGATCCCGACCTGGTTCCGCCGGATTATATCTTTGGGTGCTGGGGTGATATCGATGACACCGCCTATTACGGCGGAGATGAATTCGGGCAAATGCTGATTGTTGTCTCCCAGGCGATCAAGCAGGCCGATCCCACCGCCCGGGTCTGGATCGGTGGCTTGCTGTTAGCGCAGCCCAATACCACCAACCCTGCCCACGGCAAGCCAGAGAACTTCCTGCGCGGCATCCTGGCGGCTGGCGCAGCGCCGCATATCGATATCGTTGCCTACCATTGGCACTCTTCCTACTGGAATGCAACCGACGACTATGATAACTCTGCCAATGGACCCTGGGACGCCTGGGGCGGGGGTATCCTGGGCAAGGCGCGTTTCTTGCGCCAGATTATGGCAGATTATGGTGTTAGCAAGCCGGTATTTCTCAACGAATCCGGTTTCGGCTGTATCCCTTCTTCAGAGAACATCTTTTCCACTTGGTGCGAGCCGCCAGATGCCTTGTTCTTCGAAAACCAGGCTTATTACATTGTGCGCACCTACGTGCGCGGCTTAAGCGAAGACGTGATGGGTATGATCTGGTATTCGATCAACGGCCCTGGCTGGCGCAATACCGGTTTGCTGGATGCCCTGCAACTGCCTCGCCCGGCGTACAACGCTTACAAGCATTTGGTGCAGCGTGTGGGCAGCCTGACATACCAGTCAAAACCAGATTACGGCGCTGGCATCGAGGCCTATAGCTTCAGCCGCCAGTCGCAACGCACAGATGTGCTCTGGGCAATCGAGGCCAGTGCATCTTTCACCGTTACCGTGCCCAGCTCGGCCTTCATCGCCGCCTATGACCTGTTCGGCAATCCGATCGACAGCCAGCCGGTCGGCGACAGCCATCCAATCCCGGTCGGCTTTAGCCCAGTTTATATATTGAGGACGCCGTAGCTGTTCTCTTGAAAACGCATGCCATCGATAGCAACTGGCCGCGCCTCCGCTAAAAAAGGTGCAGGCGCACTCTGGGCACCTTCTGCCTGGGTGGCGTTGAGCGTATTGTGCCTGGTTTACGCCCTTGTAAACCAGGCTCCCTTATTTTCCCAGCCAGCCAGTCTGCATGCTCTCAATGTAAACAGCAGCGTCTCCGCCATTCAGGCGCGCCTGCCCGTGGGAGTCGTCGCCGCTGCACCAGTCTCAGCCGTTTACCTTCCCTTTATCGCTGGGCGGTCGCTATTCTCCGATGATCCTGCCATTTGGTCCTCGCCGGTCACTCCAACGGCCTCGCCCCACTACCCACTGATCGATGAAGCATCTACCAGCCTGCGCGCAAGCGTCGAGACTCCCGGCGCTTCGCAGGTGACGCTTTTCAGGCACCGCTTTCAATTGGATGAAAAGCTCGACCAGGCAGAGCTGGTCATCTTTGCCGATACCCGCTACCAGGCCTGGCTGGACGGCAAATGGATTGGCCGCGGCCCAGCGCGTTTTTCCATGAGCTATCGGGAATACGATGTCTTGCCTTTGGGCGCCCTGACCGCCGGAGACCATGTGCTGGCTGTACTGGTACAATGGGCGCCAAATACCCGTCGTTCAGAATCGAGCTATCCCATGTTGCGGGCGCATGTGCAAGGCAGCGGCGCGTCTGGCGTGAGGCTGCTGGCGCGCACTGGCCCCGATTGGCTCACGCTGGAAACCAATGCCTGGCAGCCTCAGGCCGCGCCGGTGCATAGCTGGAGCCTGATTGGCCCAACTGAGCTGCTGGATCTGCAGCAATTGCCTGACAATTGGTATGCGCCCGACTTCAACGATCTTGGTTGGGGCCAGGCTGTCATCACCGGCGATTCCGAGACAGGGACGACTTACGAACCGCGCTCGATACCCCCCCTGATCGAACAGCCTGTCACACCCGTTATCGCTGGCGTTGGCCTGCTCTCGCCAGGTTATCTCCTGGGAGAATTTATGCCCTCAGCCGTCTCCCAGACGATTCCATTGACAACCACTAGCAACCTGACGCTGACGCTGGAAATCTTGAAGGAAACGCTGCCACCCACCGTGACGCTGGCTGTCGATGGAACGATACCCGACTGGCAGCCTGCCGGCGCAGCCCAGCGACCGGATGTTTCCACAGCCAGCCTGCCGCTGGCAGCCGGCACTCACCAGATATCGCTGGCCAATGTGCCGACCCTGGGAATGGCGTTAGCAATCCAGCAATCGCCCGATCTCGAAGTGAAGCTGCCTTTTCAGCAGGGTCTGCACGCAGGTCATCGCCTGCTGCTGGCAGACTATCAGCCAAACCCGACAGCAGTGGAGACGGTTCAGGATGCGGCGCTGAGTCTCTCCTTCGTGAGCCTGCCAGGCTACGCAATCCTGGACCTTGGCCGCACCATTCACGGCAGGATTGCCGCCCAGGTGAGCGGCCCGCCAGGCTCCATCCTGGACATGGGCTGGGATGAGCGCTTATCCGCCAATGGCATACCGCTGCCCTATCCTGGTTCGCTCCACCCCCAATGGAACCAGGTCGACTCTTGGGTGCTGGATGGACTCCCTCGCCAGATCACCACGCTGGACGCTCGCGCTGGGCGCTATCTCCTGATCGCCGCCTGGGGGAAAGGCCCCATCCAGCTTCAACAGATCACCATCACAGAAGAGCGCTACCCCACCGTTCAGAGCGGAAGTTTTCATTCCTCAGATAGCCGGCTGAATACCATCTGGCAGACAGGTGTGGAGACCATGCGCCCAAATATGACCGACGCCTACACAGACACACCCTGGCGCGAACGTGGGCAATGGTGGGGAGATGCCTACATCGGCATTCTGGCCAATCAGGCAGCCTTTGGCGATACCCTTCTGTGGCGGCGGGGCATACGCTTGATGGCGGACGCTATGCAAAATCTGGATGCTCCTGGCATCGCGCCGAACCCAAACGACACTCACATGCTGGACTATGCCATGCTGTGGGTGGACAGCCTGGCAAACTATATCCGCACCAGCGGAGATCTATCGGAGGCTTACCGCGCTTTCCCGCAAGTGGTGAGCTTCATGCAGCATCTCCAGGAGCTGGAAAATGTTTCTACTGGGCTGCTAGACCTGCCGCAGATGCATTGGTCCCAAACTGCCTACATCGACCCGCTGGGATATGACAGCCGCTACGGTCAATCCACCGCCTTGAACGCCCTGTACACACAAGCGCTGCGTTCAGCCGCTGAGATTGCCCGCTCCACGGGAAATGCACAATCAGCCAATCAATGGGAGCTGAAAGCCGAGGCGCTGCGCCAGGCTGTCAATCAATGGCTGTATCTACCGGATGAAGGCCGTTACCTGAGCACCATCTACCAGGGAACGCCGGTTGCGCCTGGGCCGCATGCTCAGGCCTATGCGCTGACCTATGGACTGCCCGAAGCCAGCCAACAGGATGCGGTCGCCCAATCTTTACTCGAGTTGCTCTCGCCGGACCCTGCCAACCCCAACCTGAACATCTACGGTTTTTTCTGGGTGCTGGAAGGGCTGGCTCGCAGCGGCTACATCAGCCAGGCGTTGGGCTTGCTCGATTTGTACTATGGCAGGTTGCTCGATCAGGGCGCTACCACATGGTGGGAGCAATTTGCCGCCGGTGGAAACTGGCGCGCCAGCCTGTCACATGCCTGGGGTGTTTCTCCCACCTGGTTCTTGAGCAGCTATGTGCTGGGCGCAACCCAAACGGGGGCGAACGCCTGGCAGGTAAAACTGCCCTTCGATGCTGGTGAAACCTACTCCGGACCTTTGTCTGTTGAAGGTGCCATCCCCCTTCGAAACGGCCCGCTGGCGGTATCCTGGCAGAGAAACTGCCCGCGGGTAACACTGCAGATCGCCTCTCCCGCTGGCACGCACGGGGAAATTATCTTACCCCGCACACAACCCGGAGCTGTGATCTGGTTGAATGGCGCTGTGCTGCCGCAGGATGAATCAATTCTTGCGGATGAAGTCCCGTCCTCCAGGCTGGATGAGCAGGGCCGCTTGCATTTGCAGGCGCCGCCCAGCCCTGTACTGGTCGAGATCGAACCCGGCTGCTGACCAGGCCAAATTCACCCCTCTTGTCCACTCCTAACCCGGCTTCCGCCAATCCGATAACTCGCCTGGGCAATTGGACAGCATCCGCGCTGGCAGGCATTTACCTGGGCATGCTCTTGTTGTTGGCGCTGGCGCGCATGGTCTATCCATTCGAGCTGGAATGGACAGAAGGCGCATTTTTGGATCAGGTGTATTGGATTTCAAGCGGCCGCTTCCCTTACCAGCCGCCCACGCTGGAATTCCTGCCGCTCACCTACACTCCCATCTATTTTTACCTGGCTGCTGGCGCGGCAAAGATTTTCGGGACAGGCTTTTTTGCTCCTCGGCTGGTTTCAGTCCTGGCGACTGTCGGAGTGCTGGCGCTGAGTTTCCTCCTGGTGCAGAGCGCCACGGGCAGTAAACTGTT
Organism: Chloroflexota bacterium; assembly: GCA_029265355.1. Classification (GTDB taxonomy): domain Bacteria; phylum Chloroflexota; class Anaerolineae; order Anaerolineales; family UBA4823; genus JAJUJL01. The sequence continues at coordinate 65,727 of JAJUJL010000017.1, forward strand.
CGCCTGGTTGTCGACCGGCTTATTTGCCGCCAGCTACCGTTTCACCGGCGCCTGGCTGGATCTGGCCAAGACCGACAGCCTGTTCTTGCTGCTGGTGATGCTGGCCTATTGGGTCTACCGTTCCGCTCGCCAGCGCGCACAGGCGGGAGGCAGCTTGCTGCTCACCTGGGTGTTCAGCGGAACGTTGTTTGCCCTGGCGTACTTCACCAAGCAGACGACTTTGCCGGTTGTGATTGCACTCTCGCCGGTCTCCCTGTTGGCGTGGCGCGGGCGTAGTTGGCCGGTGTGGGCCTGGGCGGCTGCCCTTGCAGGCGGTGCGTTTGTGCTGCTCGACCGGCTCAGCCTGGGATGGTTTTCCTATTACACTCTGGATGCACTGGCGTACCACGCTCGCCTGCTGCCATTGGGCATATTCTGGGGTCCGCTGTTGAAACGCATGGCGCCCGCTATGCTGCTGGCTGCGCTCAGCATACCGCTGGCTGCGGCCCAATTGCGCAAGAACCCGGGATCTATAGTCTTCTTCACTTGGCGCTCGCCAGGTGCAGAACCGCCGCCGGCAGACAGCCTGCCGTTGCACCTCTCTCTGGTTTGGGAAGATATCGCCTTCACCATAGCGCTTATCCTGGCAAGCTGGAGCGTTTTCTTTAAAACCTGGACCTACGATAATGGGTTTTTGCCGGCCTCGCTCGGTCTCTCATTGCTGGCTGGTATGGTTGCCGGCTGGTGGCAAACAAGCCCCATGCTGCAAAAGTTGACCAGCGCCGAACCGCTGCGAAGAGCTGCCCCCCTCTTTCTCATCATCATTCAATTTACGCTTCTTGCCTATGACCCACGGCAGCAGCTCCCAACGGCAAGCCACAGGGCAGCGGGGGAGCGCCTCTTGCAGGATATCGCCGAGCTGCCGGGAGAGGTTTGGGTCTTCCAGCACAGCTACTTGAGCCGCATGGCAGGCAAAGCCAGCTTTTTTCACGCCGCTCCCATGGGCGATTACCTCGGGGCTGCGCAGCCGCCGGCGGGCAGTGATGACTTCGAGCGCCGCCAACAGATCGCAGCAGTTTTTGAGCAAGCCCTGCGCGCACAAACTGCCCAATGGGTGATCGTGGACAAGCTGGCAGACTTCTGGCAGCCAGCCTACATACCGGTGAAAGAACTGGGAGAAGATTCGCCGGAGGCTGATTTCCGCCCGCTGACTGGCGCCGTCACCCGGCCCTCTTACATCCTGGCGCGCAATCTCCTCGCCCAGGAAGCGCACCTGGCGCTGGCTGGCAACATCGATTTCAGGCTTTTCTTGGCAAGCAAGCAATCTCAGGTGGTTCCCACCATAGCGGCAGTCTCCAAATGACCCAAGCATCCGCCAAATCCAGTCCCTGGAACGCAGTAGGCTTCGGGCTTTCCCGGCTGAAACTTCAGCAGACGGGCATGGTTTATCTCATATATGGGCTGGTTGTCACAGCGGCGCTCTTCGCCATTTTCCGCGATTGGGGTTATGACGATCCGTTCATCACTTATCGCTACGCGCTCAACCTGGCGCAAGGCATGGGTTTCACCTACAATCCCGGCGAGCGCGTTTTGAGCACCACCACACCGCTCTTTGCCCTGCTGCTCGCCATTCCGGCAGCCATTTACCATGCTCTACCGCGTGCCGCTAACCTGATCGGCGCAGCCAGCATTGCCCTGGGAGGATTACTGTTGTGGGATCTGGCGCGCGCATTAAACAGGCCCATCGCCGCCTGGGCGGGATTGCTGCTTTACCCAACTTTCTTTATCCTGGCGATGACGATCGGCTCCGAGACGCCACTCTACCTGGCATTTTGCCTGGGCGCTTTTGCTGCCTTTGCGCGTGAAAAATACACATTAGCGGCCGCAGCCTGCGCCCTGGCTCTGCTGACTCGCCCGGATGGCGCCCTGGTACCGATCATCCTGTCATTGGCATACCTACCCAACCTGCGCCGACGCCCGTTTCCCTGGCGCGCCGTGCTGGTCTTCCTGGCAATTGCCATCCCCTGGTATGTGTTTTCCTGGGCCTATTTCGGCAGCCCCATCCCAGCGACCCTGGCTGCCAAGCAAGAACAGGCTCGCCTGGCAAACAGCGTCACCTTTACACCCGGCTTTTTGAATGTGCTCAAGTGGTTTCAAGCCAGCCCTGTTTATTGGATAGAGGCTTTGTTGGCGTTGGGGGGCGCGACCTGGGTGACGATCAAAGACCGGCGCTGGCGGCCTTTCCTGCTCTGGCCGGTGATTTACTTTTCAGCTTATCACTTCCTGCAGGTGAGCACATACTACTGGTATTATGTGCCTCTTGTGCCGCCGCTGCTGGTAGCCACCGGTCTTGGAGTTGAAGGATTGGCGCAGAGCATCCAAAGGCTGGCCAGCCGGCGACAATCTCCAGGCCTGGCTGCACGACCATCAGAGCAGGTGCTTTGGACGACTGGGGCAGCGATGGTTTGCTTGCTCCTGTTGGCTATCATGCAGTTCAACGATCTTTGGAAGCTGCACATGAACCCAGACCGGCGCCTGCTGGTCTACCAGCAAGCCGGAATATGGTTGGCAGAAAACACACCGCAACATGCTACGGTAGCCACGCTGGAAGTGGGTATCATTGGCTATTACGCCCAACGCTATATGATCGATTTTGCCGGCCTGCTGCAACCCGAGATCGCTGCCCAACTGGCAGGCAGCCAGAGCTACGACAGGTTGGCTGTGCAGGTCTCAGAACAATACCAGCCCGATTACCTGGTGGTGCGTGAAGGCAGCTCTCCTGAGCTTGAAAACACGTATATAGCGGGGCAATGCCAGGAAGCGCACCGAATCGACGGCAACAGCTCCGGTTATCCAGCTAACCTGCTGATCTATGATTGCCGTTGAATGCAGGAAACCGCATCACGGTTGGTGGAATTCTCGATGACCGGTACAGGAAGATTTTTCAGGCTATAATAACTGGCTGAAATCAATGCGTCCGCGCGACAGGCAGTAGATGGAATTTTTACCCGCTTCGATCCCAGGCATTATCCTCATCCATCCCAAAGTTTTTCGGGATGGGCGTGGTTTCTTCATGGAAACCTTTCAGGCTGAGCGCTTTGCTGCGGCAGGAATCCCGACGCACTTCGTACAAGACAATCACAGCGGCTCGACCCGCGGTACGCTGCGCGGCCTGCACTACCAGATCCGCCACGCACAGGGAAAACTGGTGCGCGTGGTTGCTGGCGAAGTGTTCGATGTTGCTTTAGACTTGCGCCGCAGCTCGCCGACTTTTGGGAAGTGGCTGGGCATGCGCCTGTCGTCTCAAAATCACACCCAATTGTGGATACCCCCTGGATTTGCGCATGGCTTCTACGTGCTGAGCGACTGGGCCGAGGTGATCTATAAGACGACCGATTTCTACGCCCCGGCCTGGGAGCGCACGCTGATGTGGAACGATAGCGAACTAGGCATTGCCTGGCCCATCCCCCCTGGTGAGCAGCCCATCGTTTCTGAAAAAGATCAGAGGGGAACCCGCTTTCGAGATGCTGAGTTGTTCGATTAATGAGGACCATGAAAAATATACTCGTCACCGGAGGGGCTGGTTTCATTGGCGCAAATTTTGTGCGCTTTTTGCTGGAGCAAAGCGCCGAAACGCGCATCGTCAATCTGGATGCGCTCACCTATGCCGGCAGCCTGGAGAACCTGAAAGACCTCCCTTCTCCCGAACGCCACACCTTCGTGCATGGCAACATCTGCGACCGGCAACTTGTCGACCATCTGCTGCGCGCTCACCAGATCGACACCATCGTTCATTTTGCCGCCGAGACCCATGTCGATCGCTCCATTCAAGATCCGGGACCCTTCATCCAGACCAATATCGTGGGCACCTACACACTGCTGGAAGCCGCCCGTCAATACTGGCTGGTAGAAAAAGCCTTCCCACACCACGCGGTTCGCTTCCACCATGTCTCCACCGATGAAGTGTTTGGCGCGCTGAAGCCTGGCGATCCACCATTTTCTGAAACCACACCCTACGCCCCAAACTCGCCCTACGCCGCCAGCAAAGCCGCCAGCGATCACCTGGTGCGCGCCTACTACCACACTTTTGGTTTACCAGTTACGATCTCCAATTGCTCCAATAATTATGGGCCATTCCAGTTTCCAGAAAAACTGCTGCCCTTGATGATTACCAATGCATTGGAAGGGAAACCCCTGCCGATCTACGGCGATGGGCAACAAATTCGGGATTGGCTGTACGTCGGCGATCACTGCGAAGCCATCTATCGCATCCTGGAAAAAGGCGCTGTGGGGGAGACCTATGCCATCGGCGGCAATAACCAGCCCACCAACCTGATGTTGGTAGAAACCGTGTGCGCCATCCTGGACGAGGAGATGCCAGACTCGCCCCACACGCCGCACAAGGCACTCATCCAGCACGTGCCCGATCGCCCAGGGCATGACCGGCGCTATGCCATGGATATCACCAAGATTTCTGGTGAATTGGGTTGGCAGCCGCGCCAGGGATTGGGCAGCGGCCTGGCGAAAACCGTCCAATGGTACCTGGCGAACCAGGCCTGGATCGCAGCCATTCGCCAACAACAAGATTACCAGCGCTGGCTAGAGCAGAACTACCAAAAAAGAGGGCATAAACCATGAAAGGGATTATTCTCGCCGGAGGCCGCGCCACCCGGCTGTATCCCCTCACCATCCGGGTCAGCAAGCAGTTGCTGCCGGTCTATGACAAACCGATGATCTACTACCCGCTGTCGATGCTGATGCTGGCGCGCATCCGCGAGATCATGGTTATCAGCACGCCAGACGCCCTGCCAGCTTTCCAGGCGATGCTGGGAAGCGGGAGTCAATGGGGATTGTCCTTCACCTACACCGAACAGGCAACGCCGCGCGGCCTGGCAGACGCCTTCCTGGTCAACCCCGATTTTATCGCTGACCAACCTGTATCTTTGATCCTGGGGGATAATATTTTCTACGGGCAGGGATTGGCGGCCAAACTGCGCGCCGCCGCCAGCCTGACCGAGGGAGCGCTGATCTTCGCCTACCCGGTGCGCGACCCGGAGAGATACGGCGTGGTGGAATTCGACCAGTCTGGACGGGCGATCAGCATCGAAGAGAAGCCAAAACAGCCGCGTTCGCACTACGCCGTGCCGGGCTTGTATTTTTATGACCACCAGGTGGGGCAAATGGCAGCTTTGCTCAAACCGTCGGCGCGGGGCGAGCTGGAGATCACTGATTTGAACCGCATGTACCTGGAACGCGGCCAATTGCGGGTAGAGATTTTCGGTCGGGGTGTTGCCTGGTTGGATGCTGGCACGCATGAATCCCTGCTGCAGGCAGCCAATTTCGTCCAGGCGGTTCAAGATCGGCAGGGTTTGATGATCTCTTGCCCCGAAGAGATTGCCTTCCGCTTGGGGTATATCGACCGCAACGAACTGCGCCAGCAGGCCGAGGCAATGAACAACAATGAATACGGCAGGTACTTGCTGCGCCTGCTGGATGAGGACATGATTTTCAACTCGCTGCGCGAGTAAGGCGCGCGCCAGTATGCTCTCGAACGTATGATGCGCATCTTGCTCACTGGTGCTAACGGACAACTGGGTTGGGAGTTGCAGCGCAGCCTGTCAACGCTTGGCAGTGTCATTGGTGTCGACCTGCCAGAATACGACCTGGCCCAGCCTGATCGGCTTCTCGAGCTGGTGCGCCAGGTTCGACCACAAGTGATTGTCAATCCGGCTGCCTACACCGATGTGGACAAAGCCGAGCAAGAGCATGATCTGGCGCACACGGTGAACGGAGTTGCGCCCGGGCTCTTGGCGCAGCAGGCCAACGAGATCGGCGCCGCGATCATCCATTACTCTACCGATTATGTATTCAACGGCAGCCTGGGGAGGCCGTACTCAGAAAATGATCAACCAGCACCATTAAACGCTTATGGTCGCTCGAAACTTGTCGGCGAACAAGCTGTGCAGCAGGTGGGAGATGCATTTCTGATCCTGCGCACCAGTTGGGTGTACAGTCTGCGCGGCAACAGCTTTGTCAACAAGGTGCTGCGCTGGTCGCGCAGTCATCGCACGCTGCGCATCGTTAATGACCAGGTCAGCAATCCCACCTGGGCGCGCGCGCTGGCTGAGGCAACCGGGCAGCTACTGGCGCAAGCCGGCAGCCAGCCGGCTGGCTGGATCCGTGAGCGGCGCGGCCTCTACCATCTGGCAGCGCCGGACTGGACCAGTCGCTTTGAGTGGGCGCAGGCAATCCTATCACTCGACCCTCATCGAGAACAGCAGGTCGTGCAGGAAGTGCTGCCAGCCAGCAGCGCTGAGTTCCCCACCCCCGCTGTGCGCCCGGCTTTTTCAGCTCTGGATTGCAGCCTGTTCTCGAAGACTTTCGATCTCCAGCTCCCCCACTGGAGAGATGCGCTGCGTTTGAGCCTGACTGTGTGAGTGCCAGGCTGTGAAATCTCCGGTTTCGAACAAAACAGTTGCCCCGCCTGCACAGGCCACCTATGATGCCAACCCTGTGAAACGAAAGCATTAATGGTCAACATTCAGGATCCCGATTCAGCATCGCCAATGCATGAAAACAGCTCGTCCACAAGGTTACGTCTGGTTGCCTACAGCACCAACACCTGGGTAAGCCCACTGGCTCAATTGCGCATCCTGGCGCCAGCGCGGCAGTGTGGAATTCAAGTCGTTTTGGGCGCAGAGGGCGACCAGGATTATCCAGAGCGTGTGGCAGATGCCGACCTGGTACTCATTCAGCGCGATTTCCCACGCCGGCTGAAAGCCTACCAGCAAATTCTCTTCCTGGCGCGCCAGCAGGGCAAGCCGGTGGTGTACGACCTGGATGATTTACTGCTCGAGCTGCCCGAAGATCACCCCGACCGGCTCAATCACTATTACGCAGACGCGCTTCTGCCGATGCTGCACGCCCTCAGCGCCGCAGATGCTGTCACGGTCAGCAATGCATTGTTGGCCGATTACGTTCGTCCGTTCAATTCGAATGTATTCCTGCTGCCCAATTATCTCGACGATCAGCTTTGGAAACTACATCCCCCAAAATCGTCCGAGACCGGCGATTCTCCGCTCGTGATCGGATACATGGGGGGTGAATCGCACCTGGAAGATCTGCGCCTGGTCGCTCCAGCGCTGATGGAAATTTTGCAGCGCTACGGTAGCCGAGTAGCCCTGCACGTGTTAGGCGTTCGCCCTCCAGAGGAGTTGCTCGCTCAACCCAATATCACCTGGAGGCCGTCAAAAACTCACGTCTACGCCGATTTTGCTGCCGATTTTGCATCCCAGCCGGCTGATCTCTTCATTGCCCCCTTGCGGGATAATCACTTCAACCGCTGCAAGAGCGCCATCAAATTCCTTGAGTATAGCTCGATGGGCATACCGGGAATCTACAGCCGCATCGAACCCTACAGCAGCGTGGTCTCTCACGGCAAAAATGGTTTGCTGGCTTACACCGGCGAAGAGTGGGTGGTTTGCCTGGCTGAGTTGATCGAAAAGCCTGAGCTGCGCCGCACTCTTGGCCAGAGTGCGCAAGAGACCGTGCGCAGGGATTGGCTGCTGTCTGAGCACGCTCAGCAATGGGCAGATGTTTACCAGAGCCTGCTGGCGGGCGAGCGCAGAGGCCAGTCGACATCCGCATGGGGCGATGCTGCAGTTTTGCGCATCCTCGATCAAGTGAGCGAGTGGCAGCGCGACCTGAAAACCAGCGCCGAGGGTTTCCACACGCAGCAAGCCGAGCATGAGCAGGCTTTGCGTGAGAGTCTGCAGACTGTCCAATCACTGCAAACGCGCCTGGAGGCAACCGAGAAGACGCTGTCCGAGATCAACCGCCAGTTGCTCGACGTTTACAGCAGCACAGCCTGGCAGATCGTCAAATGGTTGTGGCGGCTGAGGCTGGCGATTTTCCCAAAAGGCAGCCGGCGAGAACGGTTGGCGCAAGGCTTGATGAGCCGGTTGAGACCAGGGAGGGGCGTCGCTCCCAATGCGCCTGCCGCTGCTCCCGAAACTGGTACGATACCCGGCGCCGCAACACTATCCACTGCGACCACCTCACCCGCTCTCCCCTTGCCAACCTCACCCCCCGCCACGCAAGAGTCGCCTCTCACCTCACGCGTGGAATTACAGTTCAATGGGGCATCTTTTGGCGATATCGATCTGCTCTGGCAAGCGCGGCCAGCGAAATACGACCTGATCGTCATGCCGGTGATGGATTGGGAATCTCGGGTGCAGCGTCCCCAACAAATCGCCTTGCAGTTTGCTGGCGCGGGGCAGCGCGTATTTTACCTGCACACCGCCTTCCGCCAACAAGCACAACCGCTGGTCAGGCGGGTGGATGAGAATATCTACGAGGTGCAGCTTTCCTCACACACTCCTGTAAACATCTACCAGGAGGCGATGAGCGAACCGCTGCAGCAGACCGCGGCGGCCGAACTCGCAGCGGTGCGAAACGCTTTTGGCATCACCGAAGCCGTGACCATGGTGGATCTGCCTTTCTGGGCGCCGCTGGCAGCGCACTTACGCCAGGTCTATGGCTGGCGCATCATTTACGACTGCATGGACAATCATCGCGGCTTTTCGACCAACACCCAGCAAATGCTCGATCAGGAAGATATCTTGATCGCAACCAGTGACCTGGTGTTGGTTGCCTCTTACCCCATGTTGGCCGCCATATCTGCTGTGAATCCACATTGCATCCTGGTTCCCAATGGCGCTGATTTCACACACTTTCGTTTTGCCCCCTCCTGGAGTCCGCCAGATATCGCAGGCCTGGCGAAGCCAATTATTGGCTACCACGGCGCCATCTCGGACTGGTTCGACAGCGAATTGGTCCGGGACCTGGCACTCGCTCGACCCCAGTGGAACTTCGTTCTGATCGGGAGCACGCTGTACGGCAACACGGACGTCTTCCAGAAACTGCCGAATGTGATTCTGCTGGGCGAAAAACCCTACCAGCAACTGCCCGCCTACCTGCATCACTACGATGTGGCAATCATTCCTTTGAAAAAGACACTGCTGACCCAGTATGCCAATCAGCTCAAGATGTATGAATACCTGAGCGCAGGCAAGCCCGTGGTGTCAACCGATTTGGAGGATATGCTGCATTACACCGAGCAAGCGCGCCTGGCATCTACGCCCCAGCAATGGGTGGAGGCAATCGAAGCGGCGCTGCAGGACAACTCTCCCCAGCAGGTCCAGAAGCGCCTGGCATTCGCTCGCCAGAATACCTGGCAGGCGCGCTACGCCCAAATCACGGCCGAGATTGCCGAGATTTACCCCAAGGTCAGCGTGATCATCCTGACCTACAACAACCTGGATTACACCCGTCTCTGCCTGGAGAGCCTGTACCAAAAAACCGCTTACCCAAATTTCGAAGTCATTGTTGTGGATAACGCTTCGACAGATGGAACTCCAACATACCTGAAGGAATTTGCCACGACTCATGAGAATATGCGGTTGATCCTTAACGCCACGAATACCGGTTTCGCCAGGGGAAACAACACCGGCGCCGCCGCTGCCATTGGAGAGATCCTGGTCTTCCTGAATAACGATACGGTCGTGACCCGCGACTGGCTTTCCGGCCTGGTCGCCCACCTACGAGATACCTCCGTTGGCATGGTTGGGGCAGTGACCAACCATTCTTGCAACGAGGGGCAAATCGAGGTCGATTACACGCACCTGCGGGGCATGGATGCATTCGCTGCCCGCTATACCCGCGCCCATGCTGGAGAGGTGTTCCAGATTCGCATGCTACCGTTTTTCTGCGTCGCCATGCGACGCGCCTTGTTCGATGAAGTCGGCCCGCTAGATGAAAACTTCGCTATCGGCATGTTCGAAGATGACGATTACGCGATGCGAGTAAAATCCCGCGGCTATAAGGTCGTCTGCGCCGAGGATGTATTCGTGCACCATTGGGGCAGCGCCAGTTTCTCCAAAATCGACCCGGAAAGCTACCAGCGGATTTTCAACGAGAACCGCCAAAAGTTCGAAGCCAAGTGGGGCGTCGCCTGGCAAATGCACCAGTATCGAAAAAACAACGACGATTAAGAAGCTGCTCAATCCATACCTCTCGATTTGCAGGAATTGTCTTACGTGACATCTCAACCCACCGCCAGTATCATCATTTTGACCTACAACAACCTGGAGTACACCCGCCTGTGTCTGGAAAGCATCTACGCCAAGACGGAGGCGCCCGATTTTGAAGTCATCCTGGTGGATAATGCCTCGACGGATGGCACGCCTGCTTACCTGAAAGCCTTCGCCGCTGAAAAGAGCAACGTCAAGCTGATTTTGAACCAGGAAAACGCCGGCTTCCCGCGTGGCAACAACCAGGGCCTTGCGATCGCCGAGGGCCAATATTTGGTGCTGCTCAATAACGATACCGTTGTAACCCATGCTTGGTTGTCCGGCTTGATCCATCACCTTCAGGATCCCACGGTGGGCATGGTTGGACCGGTAACCAATAGCTCCGGCAATGAGACTCGCATTGCAGTCGACTACCAGGATTTAGATGACATGCCAGCGTTCGCTCGGGAATACACCCAGGCGCACCGGGGCCAGAGCTTCGAAATTTCGATGCTGCCTTTTCATTGCGTCGCTTTGCGGAGAGAAATCTTCGATAAAATTGGTCCCTTAGACGAGCGCTTCAACCTGGGTATGTTTGAGGACGATGATTATGCCATCCGCCTACATGAGCAAGGGTTAAGGCTGGTGTGCGCGGAAGACGTGTTCATCCACCATTGGGGCAGCGCCAGCTTCTCCTCCCTGGGACAGACGGCATACCGGCGTCTGTTCGAGGAAAACCGCCAGAAATTTGAGCAAAAGTGGGGGCGCCCCTGGCAACCGCACCTTTATCGCAGAGAATTGATGCGCCAACAAATCGCTGAAATGATCCAGGCTGCTGCCTGGCGCGAAGAAACGATCAGCGCACGGGATGCCCTGATCGCCCAGCGCGACCAAATGATTGCCGAGCGAAACGAAACCATCGGTCGCCTGGAGCAGCGCATCGACCAACTCATGCAGAATATTGGCTACCTGGAATGGCGCTTGCGAGATACCGAAGCCTCATTGAATGCAATACTGACGAGCACAAGCTGGCGGGCCATGAGAAAGTTGCGCCACCTGATCGCCCCTCCAGGTGGAAGGCGTGAGCGCACGCTGCGGCGGTTATCCGCTGTACTGCAGGGCAGGCATGTCGAGCCGATGATTTCCTGGGAATCTTATGCCTTCCATCGTTTCAAACAGGTGCGCCGCCTCTACGCACCCTTGCTCTCGAGATCGGTAAATATCCCCCATGTCCCCGGGCTGGTTTCCATAGTTCTGCCAGTCTACAATGGCGAAGACTTTATCCGAGAAGCCCTGGACAGCATCTTAGTCCAGACTTATCGGAACTTCGAGCTGATCATCGTTGATGACGGCTCTACAGATACCACTCCTGGAATCCTCGATGAGTATGCGCTGAGGGACAGTCGCATCACCGTGATTCACCAGAGCAATCAAAGATTACCCGCTGCGCTGAATACGGGATTCCAACAGGCCCGCGGAGAACTCTTCACCTGGACCAGCGCCGACAACCGGCTAAAACCCGAGTTTTTAGCTCAGATGGTAGCCTGCCTGGAGCGCCACCCGGATTGGGATGCAATTTACGCCAATATCGATATTATTGGTGACGATGGAAAACCGCTCCATAATTCAGATTGGTACGCAGCCATACAACAGCCCCCAGGCAGCGAACACATCCACTTGCCAACAGATACCTCCGAATTGAATATCATTGCGAACAATTCAGTCGGCTCAGCATTTATGTACCGGGGCCAGGTGGATTTTCTACTGGGTGGTTACAGTCCGCGTCGCTTTGGCACGGAGGATTACGATTATTGGATGCGGGTCAATGCACTGTTCACCCTGCGACACACTGATTTCGACGAGCCGGTTTATGAGTACCGTTTTCACAGCACTTCACTGACCGCCCGCGACGAGGAGCTGGGCATCACCCGCAGCCGAGAGGCGTTGATGGTGTTCGAGGAATTCCGGCGGGATTTGTACATCTCCACGCTTGCCCTGCTCGTCGCCTGCGACGATACACCAACGGCTCGAGCGCTGGCAGACCAAATAATCGAAACAGCTCGCATGGCAGGGCAAAGCGTGCTCGAGGCTGATGCGTTCGATGCGCAGCGGTCTCATCGATATTGGTTCCCTCTGGCAGCAATCATGGTCACCAGTAATCCCGCCGCGGCCAGGCTGCCGGAAAATTGGCCGGCTCAGGCATATCCGATCCTGGTTGCCACAGGCAACGCGCCTCTGCCTGATTCGGTTTCGCCAGTATGGAAATTGTGTATAGCCGCCGATGATCACGCTGACTCGCCGCGCCTGGCGCATCCCCGGCAGGGATGGTTGAAAATATCCAGTATTTCTAATTTGTGTTCCGCGGTGGACATTCGCGTTAAATCATCGCATGCAGAGCTGCTGGAAGCTGAAATCTCCGATCCTAGCCCGCCAGCTCTGAAAATCACGGTGATCATTTGCACCTATCATCGAGGGAAGCTGCTGGCGGAGGCGATCAACAGCGTCATCGAGCAATCTTTTCCCAGCCGCGATTATGAAATCCTGATCGTTAACAACGATCCCAATGACAAATCAGTTGCCCAGATCATCCAGGAGATGAAAGAATCCAAACCGGCTCACCCGATGCTAAACCTGCGCCTGATCGACTGCCACTTGAAAGGCCTGTCACACGCGCGCAATGCGGGGATCTCGGAAGCCAGGGGAGAGTTGCTATGCTTCCTGGATGACGATGCAGTGGCGTTCTCGGATTGGTTGGAGAAAATCTGGCAGGCATACCTTGAACATCCTCAGGCTGGAGTGATCGGCGGCAGTATCATCCTGGATCCACCTTCTCCGCGGCCGCGCTGGGCAAAACCCGGTTGGGATCATTACTGGAGCGCTCGCGTCCCAGAAAACAACGCAACCCACCGGGCCAGCAATTGGCGTGAATATCCCTGGGGCGCAAACTGGAGCGCAACCCGCCAGGCGCTGTTGCGCATCGGCGGCTTCCGTACCCGATATGGGAGGCGCGGCGATGATTTCAGCGGTGGAGAAGAGCTGATCGCCGCCAGCCTGATCGAACGCCTGGGTTACGCGGTGATCATCGCCCCGGCAGCAAAGGTGCTTCATCGACCGCACCCCAGCCGCTACAGCCTGCGGCATATTGCCAATACGATAAAAGAAGGCTGGTTGGGCATTTATCGCCAGCAGATCGACCTGTATTTGCCAGACAGGCCAGATTTCCCTGGTTTGAAACAGCTTCAGCGACAGCATCTCCGGCAAGCCATCTTCGCACACGGCCTGCCGTTTTACAGGCGGTTGGAAAACTACTTTATCTACCAGGCTATCGCGGCTGTCATACGCAAATACAAGAAAGACATCTCTGCCCGGCAAAAGCTGTATAAAGAAACTGGCAAATGAAGATCTTCCGCACCCAAAACTTTAGCATGCAGCTTCTGGTTGAGCGTTTCTTAGGCCTATTTTATGGCGTATTGGCGGTGTACATCATTTTCTCGACAATCCCATGGAATCAGGTCAGGTTCATCACCTGGTTGGTTTACCCCCTGGCTCTGGGATTGGCGGTTTTGATCTTCATCACGGCTGGAAGAAAATTCGTCGAACGCATTCCAACCATCTGGTTCCTGTTGGCAGCCATCGTACTATTCACATTTAGCCGGTTGGCCTGGCTTTACCTGGTGCCAACTCTGCCGACTTCCGACTTTGTTGTCTACAATAACCTGGCGCAGATCATCTTGAACGGTAGCTCCCTGGTAGCGCAATACACAACCGAATGGCCGCTGCGGCTGTACTCGCTAGGCTACCCGATGGTGCTGGCAGGCGCCTATGCCATTTTTGGGGTGCAACTCAGGGTGGCGAAGCTGCTAAGCCTGTTTCTCGGCGTGCTCTCCTTGCTGCTGATGTATACAACCACCCGCCGATTTTCGGGCGAAGGCGCCGCGCGCTGGGCAGTTTTGCTGTTCTTGTTTTGGCCTGCTCAACTTGCGTTTACCAGCGTATTGGCTTCTGAGCACCTGGCTACGCTGCTCACGCTCGCCGGAATGACCATTATTGCACCGATCCTGACAGGCAAAGACTTCTCCTGGCCTCGATTGGTGATCGCAGGGCTGTGTTTCGGGTTTGGCTTTGCGACGCGCAATACGGGGCTGTTGGTTTTTTTAGCCAGCATGCTGGCTCTGCTTTTTATCCCCAAAAGTATGCTCCTGCGCGGCGGCGCAGCGGCGGCGCTGATGGTTGGCTATTGGGGGGCAAGCAGCTTATATCGCCAGGCCGTATACCTCCGCACACAGGTCTTCCCGGTGACCAGCAGCGCGTTCAGTCTCCTGGTGGGGGTCAACGTTGATGCCGGCGGGGTGTGGAACTGGGATGATTATCGCTACATGACTTCATTCTCAACCTACGAGGAGGGTGCAGCCGCAGCCCGCGCAGAAGGTATACGCAGGATTCAGGCTGACCCATACGGGGTTGGGCTGTTGACTCTTAAGAAGGTCGGCTCGCTGTGGGGCGGAGAAGGATTCAGCATCTATTGGAGCACGCTGAATCTTGTCCTTGACCGCTTTCGTTGGGATTTAGCTACCTTCACCCGCAATTTCATGATCGTTTCGCAGACCTTCTACATTGCCATCTGGATACTGACCGTTGCAGCCAGTTTCCACATTATCCGCAAACCGACCGGGGATTTGAACATGCCGCTTATGGCGCTGCTGGGGAGCACGCTGCTGCATGCCTTGCTCGAAGTGCAGGACCGTTACCACTACGTTCTGATGCCCCTGGTATTCCTGGTGGTCTCGGTAGGAATTGCACAGCGTTGGTCGTTTTTATCGAAGCCTCAACCCGCCGTCGAGGAAATTCCCCCCGCGTAAAAATGGATCAATATTGACCGGGCCTCATTGTGGGAGATTCCAGTCATGTCAAATTTGCTACCACCCCGTTTCTCAAGCAAGGCAATCGCTCTTCTGCGAGGCGCTTACCATCGTTATCTAAGGATGCGCAATCTGTTAAGTCACATCAGATCCCCCTTTCTGGCGTATGCTCCCTCCGGTCATTATTCAGCTCCGCTGCCAGACCTTCGTGAGATGCAGCAAAAGTCAGCGCAGATCTTCGATCGGTCGGCAACCGAAATACCAGGACTCGACTTACAGATAAAAGAGCAAATCGATCTCCTGGATGCCTTCTCTGATTACTGCGCTGATTTCCCCTTCCAATCAGGCGCTCAGCTCCGCTATCAATATCCCAACATGTACTTCGGCATGAGCGATGCGTTAATCTTGTATTCGGTTATGCGCCATTTTCGACCGGAGAAAATCGTTGAGATTGGGAGCGGCTACTCTTCCGCAGTGATGTTAGATGTCAATGAGTTGTTTTTCGGGGGAAATATTGAATTAACATTCATTGAACCCTACCCCGATCGTTTGAATAATTTGATTGAAAAAGGGAGCAACCCTGACCGACAGGCCATTAAAATCAATCATAAGATCTTCCCCGCTCTGGTGCAGGAAGTCCCCTTGACAATATTCCAGGAGCTGAAAAAAGACGATATCCTGTTTATCGACTCTTCCCATTTATTCAAACCAGGAAGCGATGTCGCACACATATTCTATAATATTTTGCCAAGCTTGGCACCCGGAGTAATCATCCACTTTCATGATATTCTCTGGCCTTTCGAGTATCCTATCGATTGGTATGCCAAAGGGATTTTCTGCAATGAGGCTCACTACCTGCGGATGTTTTTACAATACAACAATCACTTCCAGATATTATTTTTTAACAGCTACATGACAACCCACCATGCTGCAACATGTATGAAGAAAATGGCACTGCTGCTATTCGATACTACGACCAGCCTTTGGCTCCAACGCACAATAATTTAGCCGTCCATTTTTGCTGTGTCATTCTGAGGGGGTCCTTTGCTGCCTGACCCTTCGGGTTGGCGATCTGGATAAACTTCGCGACCAAAGAATCTAGATCCTTAGCTTCGCTCAGAGCTTGCCCTTAATGACAATGAAGAGATCCCATCCTTTTGCGTGGCCTACGAAGTGAGAGGAGCATATCCTGCACCAAGGTTATGGTGAGGTGCAATCAGGTAATCAAAAATTCAAAATGTGCTTATGATGTGTTCGGTGACGTTGCTCGAAAAGCATGCAAAAATTACAAGTAATCTTTCTGCAGCTTGTTAAGCGTTTCTTGAAAATGATCAGACCGCTCCTGCCCAAAAGCCTGGAGAGGTTTTACCGCGCTTATCGCTGGTCACGTCCGCTGGTCGACCGCAGCCAGGTGTATCTACTGGCAGAGCAGAGTTTCCTACCCGGATACTCGCCTCGCCTTCTGCCAGGCAGCTCAGCAGAGAGCGCGCACTCCATCCGTGTCTCGCTGATTGCCACCTGTCGCAACGAGGCCAGTACCCTGGAAAGCTGGCTCGATTCGCTGTCGCAGCAAGAACGCCTGCCGGATGAGGTGGTGATCTGCGATGGCGGTTCTACCGATGGAACCCTGGAAATGCTACGGCGGCGGGCAGCGTCCTTTCCGGTAAACCTGATCGTGCTGGAGGCGCCCGGCAGCAATATCGCACGCGGGCGCAACCTGGCCATCCAACACGCCGCGCATGAGATCATCGCCTGCAGCGACCTGGGATGCACCTTGCGGCCCGACTGGCTGCGCCGATTGGTCGCCCCTTTCGAGCTGGAGGCCGAGATCGCTCTGAGCGCTGGCTACTACGAGGCGCTGCAAACCAACACTATCAGTCGCCTGGCAGCCGACCTGTTCGGCGTGCACCTGGAGGCAGTGCAACCCCAGGCCTTTTTACCCTCCAGCCGCTCCCTGGCTTTCAAGAAAAGTCTCTGGGAACAGGCTGGCGGTTACCCTGAGTGGCTGACGGATGCCGGGGAAGATACCCTGTTCGATTACCAGCTCAAGGCTCAGCCTGCGCGCTGGGCTTTTGTGCCAGAGGCGCGCGTTTCCTGGCGCACCCCAGACCGACTCTTCAAGCTGCTGCGCACCTATGCCCGCTACGCTCGTGGCGACGGCGAGACCGGTATCGCTGCTGAGTTGTACTGGTACAAGACCGTCGAAGTGACAATCACATACAGCCGTCGCCTGCTGCTTTTGGTTGCAGGGGCGGCTCTGACCGCGCTGTTCTGGCCGGCGGGCCTGCTGTATTGGACTGCCTGGATGGGACTGACTGTTCTAAGCTTGCACCGTGATAACCAGGAGCACTCCCGCCGCCTGGGCGTGGCGTTCTTCCCTTACACTTTGCTGCTCGACTGGCTAGGCGTGGTGCAGATGTTGGGCTTTGCCGCCGGCGTGCGCAATCGTGGGCAGGTGCAGCAGCGGCAGGTGCAGCACTACCAGGCGCAGCTTCGCCGTATCCTGCAAAACAACCAACCGTCAAAAGGCGTCATCGTTTACCCGCCCACCCACGATTGGGCCTTCATGTTTCAGCGCCCCCACCAAATGGCGCGCGCCTTTGCCCGGTCAGGCTACCTGTATTTCTACTGCACCGCCAACGAACGCACCGATGCGGTTTTCGGATTTCAACACATCGAGCCCAACCTGGTGCTCTGTCACGTACCGCTAGAGACTTTCAAAATCCTGGAAAAGCCAATCGTGTACCTGGGCTCCCCCTGGAATCGGCAATACCTGGAGCATTTCAGCCAACCCTGCGTGATTTACGACCATTACGACGATCTGCAGGTATCGGGCGCTCGCCCCGAGGACCACCAGGCGCTGTTGCGCGAGGCGAAAATTGTGCTGGTCACCGCCCAAGGCCTGCAAAAATCGGTTGAAAAGCAGCGACCAGACGCGCTGCTGCTGCCTAACGGAGTCGATTACGACCTGATCCAAAGCCTGCAACCGAAGCCCGGCGCCTGCCCGCCGCTTGATTGGCCCCTGGGCGATGAGAGCTCACCCGTTATCGGCTATTCTGGCGCCCTGGCAGCCTGGTTCGACTACCCCTTGATGGATTACCTGGCAAAAGCCCGACCTGCCTGGCGGTTTGTGTTGCTCGGCGTGGATTATGATGGCAGTTTACCCGAGAGCAAGCTCTTGGAAAACGCCAACGTGCATTGGTTGGGCATGAAACCTTATCCAGAGCTGTTTTCGTACCTGTGGCGTTTCGCTGTGGGTGTCATTCCATTCCGAGTCAACGAGATCACACTGGCAACCTCTCCGATAAAATTGTTCGAATACATGGCCTGCTGCTTGCCAGTGGTATCCACCGCGCTGCCCGAATGCCGCCGCTATCCTGGGGTGCTGGTGGCGGAAGATCCTGCCCAGTTCTTGGAAATGCTCGACAAGGCGCTCGCAGCCCGTTTGGATCCGGCATACCTGGAAACCATTGACCAGGTAGCCCGCAGCAACACCTGGAAACGCCGCGCGCTGGCTGTATCTGAAAAATTGAGCGCCTGTTGGGCCACCCAACAAAAATGAAAGCCATGTGAAATAGTTCTCAAGTACCCTTGCCCCGCGACCGATAATTAGATAAGATGAATTTATCAAAATGGAGTGCAGATATAGCTTAATTTACAATTAAGATTAATAATTCAACCTTAAGGACTGCTTGATGTCAACCAACCTTCAATGCCACCAGAAGCTCAGCGACTTGTTTCGTTTTTTGATTCTGGCAGCGCTTCTTACCGTTAGCCTGGTTCCGCAAATCAACGTACAGGCAGAAGAACCTGCGCCAAACCAGCCCGACGCTCTCACCAACAAAATCTACCTGCCGATCACGATCCACAACAGCCCGGTGCCCAACGTGATGCTGGGGATTTACCCCAGCAGCTACTGGCAGCCAACTGTGCAAGATGCAATCAATAAAGAGTTCATACCATTAGACGCCTGGGCGGGTAAACACACTTCTCTGGCAGGAGTCTACCACTCCATTGAACAATACAAGACGGTCAGCAATATGCTGCCCACGATCTGGAATAATGGTTACACGCCATTCGTGAATATTCATTTCAATGCCAGCGCCGCCAGCATCGCCAGTGGCAAAAAAGATGGAGAAATTCGAGCCTGGGCGCGTGATTTTGCAATCTACGCCAATGGTGGCTCGCGCATGGCTTTCCTGGCGCCCATGCAAGAGATGAACGGGGACTGGGTGCCGTATGGGCTCGATCCCAGCAATTTCAAGATCGCTTTCCGGCGCGTCCGGCAATTGTTTGCTGAGGAAGGCGTTCCAGCGGCTTCGGTGCGCTGGGTGTTTGCACCCAATGGGTACAGCGATCCCAATTACCCTGGTTTTGAAGATTACTATCCGGGTGACGCCTACGTGGATGTGGTTGCTTTCTCATCCTATAATTTTGGCTACCATCCACTCAACCCGTACAAAGATTGGAAGACTCCCAGCGAGACATTTTCACCTTATTTGACGCGCATGACCGCTCTGGCGCCCAGCAAGCCCATCATGATCGCTCAAACCGGCACCACAGCTTACTACAACAGCAGCCGCACAACCAACCCTGACCAGAAGAATCTTTGGCTCAAAGAAGCCTATACCCTGCTGGCGCAGTATCCAGGTCTTATTGGCGTTATATACTACAACGCCAGCCCCGATTATGACTGGACGTTTTACCGCTCAGGCAGCGTCAGCTTCACAGGTTATCGAGATGGAGTCGCCTCTGCCAACTATATCTACATCCCACCAGTGGATGTCATGGAGATGGTGCTCAGCACTCCCTAGCAAGGCTGGCAGTTGATCTCTTTCTAAAAATCAGCCCCAGATGCTGCGCCTGCCCTGGCAATCATTTGCACAGGCAGGCGCCTGATTTTGACCTCCTGTATGCAGAAAAACCGTAGGACACGGCGCATCCGTTTGTACCTCGCGCCCCCTGGAAGCTGGGCTGACCGGCAGTGGCGCGTTTTGCTGCGCCAGCGCAAGGCGTTGACTTCAGCCTGGTCTCGCTTGCGCAAAACAAGCCCGTCCAGCCTGCTGGCTGGCTTGCTGCTGCGCCTGCTGCCGCCGTCGCTTGCCAGCCCGCTGCGCGCCGCCCTGCGCCGCCGTCGGTTGGACGCCTTGCTATCGGTCCGCCAGCAAGCCCTGGCATTGGCAGGCGAATTACGTGCCGATCGTCCGATGATCATCTTTCCGCCGAGCCTGGACTGGCACACGCAGCTCTTTCAGCGCCCGCAGCAGCTTGCCATGGCCTTAGCCCGCCAGGGAGCCCTGGTGTTTTATTTGCAACCAGATCCCGACCCCGCGGAACCCCCTTTCAAGGAAATGCTGCCCGGCCTGTACCTGTGCAATACAAGCCCAGAAGCCTTTGCGGATTTTAGCGCGCCGGTCATTTATCTGCTCACCTGGAATCGCGCTCACGAGAGAGTCTTTGATCACCCACAGGTGATCTACGATTACGTCGATGACATTGCCGTCTTCGAGGGCAATTACGCGAGCATGAAACGCGACCACGAGCGCCTGGTGCGCACCGCCCGGCTGGTATTGACCACTGCTGAAAGGCTCTACCGCCAGACCCTTCCGCTGCGCCATGATGCTTTGCTCTGCCCCAACGGCGTGGAGCGCCATCACTTTGCGCAGGCGCGCCGGCCAGTCGCTGGTGAGATTGATGTTGCAGATGCGCCTGGCGACTTTAGAGCGATCCTTGCTAAGGGAAAGCCGGTTGTCGGCTATTACGGCGCGCTGGCGGCCTGGTTCGATTATGCGCTGCTCGACAGCCTGTGCAGCATGCGCACCGACCTTGAATTTGTGCTCATCGGCCCTGACTACGACGGCACTCTGCCGCCAGCCCTGCTCGAGCATTCCAACCTGCATTGGCTGGGGGTCAAACCTTACGACCAATTACCCCACTATCTGCGCTATTTCTCCGTTGCGATGATCCCCTTCCAACTCAACGATATTACCCATTCGACTTCCCCGCTGAAGCTTTTTGAATACATGGCTGGCGGCAAACCAGTGGTGATCACCCCTATGGAAGAGAGCATGCGCACACCGGGTGTACTGGTCGCCAGCGATGCGCAGTCTTTTTCTCAACAAATCGACCGGGCTCTGATCCTGCGCCATGATCCCGCTTATCTTTCGCAACTCGAGCAGGTGGTTGAACAAAATACCTGGGATATTCGCGCCCGCCAGATACTGGACGCCCTGGCTGCATCTGGCACGGAATAAACCGCCGAAAGTGTTTAGAATAATTCGGTGATGAGAACGCTGGTCCAATCCCGGATTTCGCCAGCGTTAATCACAGTTTTTTTTCGAAATCTCTTCCGGTGAAACAGCCGACCGCGCGACAGGGTAAAATACAACCAATCTCTCTCAAAGCACGAAGGTTGCCATGCAGACCCACGAAGAATTTTACGATTCGGCTCGTCACCGATCACCACTGATCGACGAAGTGCAAGCGCTGATGCGCTATAACAACCTCGTGGTCCAATTTGTCTCGCGTTCATTGAAGACGCGCTACAAACGCTCCACGTTGGGCGTCGTCTGGACGCTGCTCAATCCAATCCTGACCATGTTGGTGCTCACAGTTGTGTTTTCCAGCCTGTTCCGGTTCAATATCGAGCATTACGCGGTGTACATCCTTAGCGGGCACACCGCCTGGCTGTTTTTCTCCAATGCCACCAGCGCCTCCATGGGAGATATGGTTCTAAGCGGAGGTTTGTTTCAGCGGATTTACGTGCCCAAGTTGGTTTTTCCGGTCGCCTCGATCGGCGCCAGCCTGATTAATCTGTTGATCTCCTTGATCCCCTTGTTGCTGATCGCGGTTTTCACCGGTGTACGCCCCACCCCAGCGCTCCTGGTGCTACCATTGTCGATCGTCCTGTTGGCGGCTTTCGCCCTGGGGCTTGGATTGCTGCTGACAACTGCAGCAGTTTATTTCGCGGATATGCTTCCGGTGTATGAAGTTCTCTTGACGTTGTGGATGTATGCGACTCCCATCATCTATCCCATCGAAATTATTCCTCCCAACTTGCAGTGGCTTTTCCGGCTCAACCCTCTGTACTATTTCGTACGCCTGTTTCGAGCGCCAATTTACGATGGCGTCTTTCCAGAATGGCAGGCCTGGCTTATCGGGGCAGGTTTTGCGTTGGCAGCCCTGGTAGTAGGTGCAACTGTGTTTACCTCTCATACCAATGACTATGCCTACCGGGTTTGAAGCATCTATCGATCCAGATGTCGTCATCTATCTAGAGGACGTGGCAGTGCGCTATCGCGTGCCGCGTGAGCCAGTCTCTGGCATCAAAGAATATGCCATCCGCATGCTGCAGAGACGATTGGCTTACGAAGATTTCTGGGCGCTGAAGGGCGTCTCGATGCAAGTGCGGCGCGGCGAGGTGTTCGGCGTTATCGGCAGTAACGGTTCGGGCAAAAGCACCCTGCTCAAAGTCGTTGCGCGCGTGCTGTATCCAACGCGCGGGCGAGTTGTCTTGCGTGGGCGGGTGGCGCCCCTGCTGGAGCTGGGAGCAGGTTTCCACCAGGAGCTCACCGGGCTCGAAAACATCTATTTGAACAGCGCTCTGCTCGGCCGTACTCGGGCAGAGGTGGAAAAGCTACTACCCGAAATCATCGACTTTGCTGAAATCGGTGATTTCATCAACTCGCCCATCCGAACCTATTCCACCGGCATGGTGGCGCGCTTGGGGTTTTCGGTTGCCACCTGCGTGCGACCGGATATCTTATTAGTGGATGAGGTTCTCTCAGTAGGCGACGCTCGCTTTGCCCGCAAGTGCCTGGAACGCATGTATAGCTACCAGCAACAAGGCACCACCATCTTGATTGTTTCACACAGCATGTCCACGATTGAAACTTTTTGCGAGCGAGCGATGTGGCTGCAGCGAGGCGAGTCCAGGTCGATCGGACCTGTGGCACAGGTGATCCAGGAATACATCCAAAGCAGTTCACAGGCAGAGCCGCCTCCTGCGCGATCAGCCGAGCCGCGCGGTGCAAGCGCCCAAGGAAGCTCTCAGAGTGCTCAGCCAACCTATCACGCAATCGAAAAGATACCTGATCTGTTTCCCTCCGAAGGCATTTTTAACGTTGTTCGGGGATCATTCTCCGCAAGGCTTAAGTTCCCGATCGACCGCCGCGTGCGCGACTGCGCCATTTTCCACACAGATGACAGCCGATATATCCTGTATATCGGCACATACTTCTCCGAAGAAGAACAGGAAGAATTCAACGTCCTGGTCGCACGGGCGGGAGGCAATCGCCGCGCCACAGATACTTTCTATGGCAGCAGCGGTTTTCCGGAGGTTGCCTCGACACTGACCACCTATTCCGCCACTCCGGGTATTCCGTTGACGCCGGGCGAATGGAATCTGGTGACGATGACCTGGTCTGGTTACCCACAAGGCAGCCTGCGCTTGTACCTGAACGGCATTCTGGTGAACAAGCTCGAGTATGACCGCCGTTACAGCGACGGGCGCAGCCTGCCTTCCCAGATCGCAATCGGAATGCGCCCTGCCTCCTGGGAAGGGGAATTGATCGAGAACGAAGATGGCAGCATGCAGGAATCTCGTCCCAGCAGCACCATGGAAGTGATCGATAGTGGGCTGGAGCTGTGCGATCTGCGCCTGTATCCATACGCCCTTACCGAGGAAGAAATCCTGGAAATCTACCATCAAAGTGGCGCCACGGAACCAGCCGAGTGAATAAACCAGGCATAGTCTTCTGCCGCTCGAATCCGGTCGCGCCCGATCCCAGGGTAGAAAAAGAAGCCCTGGCATTGGCGCAAGCCGGCTACCCCGTCCAGGTGGTCGCCTGGGATCGCAGCGCGGCGCTGCCAGCTCACCAGTTGCTATCCATCGCCGGGCAACAAATTGAGATCACGCGCCTGCCGATCCGCGCTGAATACGCGCGCGGCGTGCGCAACTTACCGGATCTGCTGCGTTGGCAAATCGGCCTGTTACGCTGGTTGCTGCACAAACGCTCGCAATTTACCATCCTTCATGCCTGTGATTTCGATACCATTTTACCGGCGCTGGTGCTCAAGGCGCTTTTCGGCAAACAGGTGGTGTACGACATCTTCGATTTCTACGCTGATCACCTGCGCGCCACGCCGCAGGCGCTCAAAACCCTGATCCGCGTGGTCGATCGCTGGGCGATCCGCGCCGCAGATGCCCTGATCCTGGTGGACGATTCGCGCTGGGAGCAGATCGGCGATCTGCGCCCGGCGCGCAGCGCGGTGATCTACAACAGTCCGGCAGATCTGCGCCTGGCGCAATCGCCATTGGAGCAGGCCGAGGCGACCCCCTCAGCTTCCCTGACCATCGCCTACATTGGGCTGCTACAGGCGGAGCGCGGCTTGTTCGAACTGCTGCAGGTGCTGAAGCAACGCCCAGAGTGGCTGCTGCACCTGGCTGGCTTTGGCGGCGACGAGCAGCGCCTCCTGGCAGCAATTGCTGGCATGCCCAATGTGCAATGGCATGGGCGCGTGCCCTACGCACGCGCCCTGGAGCTCAGCCGCCAGGCCGATGTGCTGCTTGCTACCTACGATCCGGCCATACCCAATCACCGCTACGCCTCTCCCAACAAGGTCTTTGAAGCAATGATGCTGGGCAAGCCGGTCATTGTCGCCCAGGATACGAACGTAGACCGGGTGATTGCCTCGGGGGAATGTGGGCTGGTGGTGCCATACGGCGATCCTGCTGCGTTGCAAGCCGCCTTGGAACGCTTACAGTTCGATCCCGGCTTGCGCCAGCGCCTGGGGAACAATGCGCGCCGGGTCTACGAGCAACGCTATTCCTGGGAGATCATGCGCCAACGGCTGCTGGCGCTGTATGCTTCCCTGCAAGATAAGCAGCAGGGCAGATCGCCATGAAACGTGTGCTCCTGTGTGCGAACACGGATTGGTATCTGTACAACTTCCGCCTGGCGCTGGCGCGCTACCTGCGCCGGCAGGGGCTGGAGGTGATTTTGGTCTCCCCCTCCGGAGCCTACACCGCAGCTTTAGAAGCGGATGGTTTTCGGTGGTTGCACTGGGAAGTCGGGCGCAAGAGCACGCTCCCTTGGCAGGAGCTGCCCGCGCTGCTGCGCCTGGCAGCGATTTACCGGCAGGTGCAACCAGACCTGGTGCACCACCACACCATCAAGCCGGTGCTGTATGGCTCGATCGCAGCGCGCCTGGCAGGAGTGCCACGCGTCATCAACTCGATCACCGGTCGCGGTTATATCTTCCTGGGCGAAGGGCGCCGCGCCCGGTTACTGCGCCTGGTGGTGAGTCCGATCTACCGCCTGGCGTTAAAACCCAGGCATACTACGGTCATCTTCGAGAATCGCGTCGACCGCGATTATTTTATCCAACACCGCCTGGTCGCTGAGGTGCAAACCCGGCTTATCGAAGGGGTAGGGGTAGATCCGGAGCGCTACCAGCCTTTCAAAGAACCGCCCGGCCCGCCTGTGGTCGTTCTGGCGGCGCGCATGCTGTGGGATAAAGGGGTAGGGGTCTTTGTTGAGGCAGCTCGCTTGCTTAAAGCCAGCCATCCTGAAGCGCGCTTCGTGCTCACCGGCATACCGGATCCTGGCAATCCATCGAGCATTTCCGAACAAGTGCTCCAGGATTGGCACCATGCAGGCGATGTGGAGTGGTGGGGATGGCAGGCCAACATGCCTGCTGTTTACCAGCAATGCCACATCGTCACGCTGCCCACCTTTTACGGTGAAGGCGTGCCAACCACCCTGCTAGAAGCGGCGGCCTGCGCGCGCCCATTGGTGGCCACCGACACACCTGGATGCGACCAGGTGGTCGAGGAAGGCGTGAATGGATTTCGGGTGCCGCCCAATGACGCCAGCGCCCTGGCCCAGGCTTTGCAGCGCTTGCTGGTTGATCCCAGCTTGCGTGGTAGAATGGGGCAGGCCAGTCGCGAGCTGGTGCTGCAAAAATTTACCCATGAGCACATTAATCAAGCCACGTATGCAGTCTATCAGGAGGGAAAATCCCATCAGGCGACTGCCACTCCTACGAAGGGCTGAGCCTCAGCCGGCGCTCCTGGCCGTTCGTTCGCCAAAGAAGCTTACCTGCATCAAGGGAACCCTTGTCTGCTAAGACTCGAGCCAGGCCATGCCATACCCAAACCTTCGCATCACCCTGCTGACAGCCCTGGCTGCCGCACTTGTCGCCCCGTTGATCACCTCTCTTGCCCGGCGGGTTGGACTGCTGGACAGGCCGGGCTTATACGCCCACAAGCAGCATGCCCAACCAATGCCCGCCTCAGGAGGATTAATCCTGGCATTGGTATTGTCAGCCACAGCGCTGTTGTCGGGCTGGCATAAGCTGCCGGGGCTGGCCGCAATCCTGGCGCCAGCGCTGATCATCTTCGCCTTTGGCCTGTGGGACGACCTGCGCGGGCTTCCGCCGTGGGCGAAATTAGCCGCTCAAACCGTGGCAAGCCTGTTGATGATTGGCATGGGTGCGCAGGTGAAGCTCTTCCCAGCAAACTGGCTCAATTTGCTGGTCACCGTCCTGTGGATGGTTGGGATCACCAACGCCTTCAACTTCGTCGACAGCAAGGATGGGCTTGCACTCGGCCTGGCGGCGTTGGCGGCGTCATTTTTCATGCTGGCAACCAATGGCTCCGGACAAACGGATCTCTCCATGTTCAGCGCTGCATTGCTTGGCGCTGGCACAGCCTGCTTTTATTACAACAACCAACCCGCGCTTTTCTTCTTGGGGGACTCGGGCTCGCAACTGCTTGGTTTCTTGCTGGCGGGATTGTCGATTTTGTATAACCCTGCCGGCTTTGAAATCGGGGCTTCCTGGTTCATTCCTATCCTGCTGATGGGCATGCCGATCTTCGATCTCACGCTGGTGGTCGTTTCTCGCTTGCGGCGCGGTCTGCCCATCTACCAGGCAGGCCTGGACCATACCTATCATCGCCTGGTCGCCCTGGGGTTCGGTTCTGAGCGCGCGGTGATGACCATGCATGCAGCCAGTTTTACTCTGAGTATTTTAGCGCTCAGCACTTTGGGGCAGCCCGTTGCCCTGTCTAACGCGATTTTTCTCATCGTCCTGGTTTTAGGCGCCGTGTGCATCTTCATCCTCGAGCAGCACCAGCGGTGGCATTGATCATGCAACCAACCACCCACTACAAGCCATCCTCCCTACCCCATGAGACTGAAATGTTGACCGAGTGGCATTTTCGAGATGATATCCTGGAGCTCTCCCATCGCTGGTACCTGCCTTCCCTGGCGTTCCTGCTAGGCTGCCTGCTCGGATGGGTGGCCTCCATGCTGCTTCCGACCACTTACCGGGCAGAGGTTCCACTGTATGTGGCATACAACGCAGATGCTTTTTTCCGCAATCCAGATGACTACAAAAACTGGCAAATGCAGCAGCTCACTGACCTGACCACCACGGATGAAGTGCTTTCGGAGACGCTGAAACGGTTGCGCAATGTCGAGCCCTATTGGCAGCAGGTGGAAACGCCCCAATTTCGCGACCTGACG
Organism: Chloroflexota bacterium; assembly: GCA_029265355.1. Lineage (GTDB taxonomy): Bacteria > Chloroflexota > Anaerolineae > Anaerolineales > UBA4823 > JAJUJL01. The sequence continues at coordinate 93,165 of JAJUJL010000017.1, forward strand.
CGGGTCATCTGGCGCAATACCGGGAAATGGCGCCTGGTGATCGAGCACCCCGTACCGGAATACGGCGTTCAGGCAGTGGAGACATGGAGCGCTGTTTTCCTGGAGTATTACACCCAGGCGCGCGCCAATGCCATCCGCCAATTCGAGGTGGATAAATTGATGCTGGCCAACGCCAACGCCCAGACCCAGCTCGAGCTGGAAATCCTGGAACAAGAGACCGCGCGCCAATCGGCACTGGAATGGCAACTGCGCTTGCAGCAGGCAACGGTCGAGACGCTGGATGAACAAACCGCTCAACAAGTCCTGGCTTCATTATCCCAGGTGAAAAGTTCCTCGCTGGCATGGCAGTCATTGATCAACCGCACTCCAGTATCCAATGCCTCCCCCGCTGAGCACCTTTCCTGGTTGGGAGATGGATTGGAGCTTCTACGGCAAGATATCCAGCTCAATCGGCAGCAGCTCGATCTGCTCAAGCAGGAATACGCTTCTCTGAGCCAATTGTTCGCACAAGTCACGCTTGCCGCACGCGGCCTGTCTGCAAACCTGGAAGTTGATCGCGAATATGTGGCGCCAGTAGTGCCCGAGGCCATCCGCCCAACCAGCCTGACCACCCTGGTTGGCGGCGTGCTGGGTTGTCTGCTATGGTTGCTGAGCTGGCTGATAGCGCCGCTGCGCAAGGTTTGGGGCGCGCGATGAGGCCAGGAATCCTGGAAACAACCAAAAGCCTGTTGTGGGCGCTGTTTCTCTTGACCTTGCCGGTGAGCAGCTTTCCTTTTTTCCCTGGACAGATTGGCGGCGATTTCATTGTCCGGCCGCTATCGTTGTATCCCTTGGCTGGCCTGGTGGTGTTGGTAACGCTGCCCGCCATTCTCCGGAAGCCGCTGCCGCGCACTTTCCATACATTAGCGCCTTTTCTCCTGGCAGCGTCGATCAGTTCGGTGGCTTCGCTGCTGAACGGGATCAATCCAACCTTTGCGGTGTCGGTTGCAGAGCGCCTGACACGCGGGCTGATCACCCTGGGGATCGGCGCAGCCACTTACCTGACCACAGCGCTGATCCCAGCCACATTTGAGGATTTAAAACACTCGCTGCGCTGGTTGTACGCTGGCTTCAGCGTCGCGCTGCTGTGGGGCACGGCGCAGGCAGTCTACGTGGTCCACTTTTCGCCGGAGTATTTCCAGCGGATCGACAAGCTGCAGAGCTATATTTCCACGCGCAGGTTGTTCGAAAACCGCGTTTCGGGCCTGACTTACGAGCCGAATTGGTTTGGCGCGCAGCTCAGTTTTGTGTTGATCCCCTGGTTGATCGCTTCTGTGCTGAACGATTTCACTGTTTTCCCCTGGCGCTGGAAAAGGGTGACTATCGAATGGTTTCTGCTAGCCTGGAGCCTGGTCATCTTAACCTTCACATTTTCCCGGGCAGGCCTGGCGATCGTACTGGTGGTGCTGTTTTTTAGCGTCTTCATCTTGCGTATTCGAAACGGTCATCAGTCGAATCGCCGTCCCACGCGATCTCTGACCTGGCTGCGCCGCCTGGTTGAGGCCAGTGCCGCCATTGTCCTGGTAACCGGGCTGATTTTCCTGGCAGGGCAGAACAATGCCTTCTTCAAACGCCTGTGGGATTATTGGGAGACCCATAAGTCTGCCAACCTGGATAGTTATTTCCAATACCTGGGATTCGGGGCGCGCTTCACCTTTGGCTCAGCAGCCTTCAATGTGTTCGATGCTCATCGCATCCTGGGAGTTGGGGTCGGCAATTACGCTTTTTACTTTGAGGAAGCCATGCCCGTCACGCCTCTTGTCGATGTGCCCGAGGTGTTGCGCCTGGTGACGCAAAATGTCGAGCGCTACCGTTTGATGACGCCCAAGAATTTCTACCTGCGCATTCTGGCAGAGACCGGCGTCATTGGGTTGGCGACGTTCCTGCCCTTCCTGCTGGCGCTGCTGGGTTCGGCGCTCTATCTCTATCTGTCTTCAAAACCGCAGGAAATCTTCTGGGGGGCAGCCGGCCTGTGTTTGCTGGTGGCTTTTAGCGTTTCCGCCCTATCCTTCGACTCATTCGCCATCCCCAACATGTGGGTAGTGTTTGGACTGCTCTCCGCGGCGACCTGGGCAGCCGAACACGATCGCGCCCGCCAATTGAACAAGCCGGAAGGAAACCAGCCAGTATAATACAACGATCACCATGCACAGTGAAGTCATCCTGAGAGCCTGTGAAAACAGCCGTTTCTCAGCATGGCACATCCTGTTAGGATCGGTTCAGCTACATGATGACCTCTACCTGGAAACTCTCTGAAGCATTCTATCTTGTATTTCATCGCTGGCCATTGATCGTCCTGTTTTTGCTGGGCGGCGGGCTGGTGGGCTGGGGCATTGGATACCTCACGCCCGCACCATACCGCGCTGAGAGCCAGGTGTATGTGGCGTTCAATGCCTACCGGGCCAAGAACGACAGCCAGTTCCTCGCCATCGCTCGCCCCAAATATACCAATATCGATGATTACAAGAACTGGCAAATGGCTCAGCTCGATGCTTTTTTAATTTTGGACGATGTGTTGCAGCCCGTCCTGGATTCGTTGCACAAGCAAGATGCCTACTGGCAAAATGTGACGATCGATGAACTGCGCCAGATGCTCTCCAGCGAGTGGCGCAACCCGGGTAGCTGGAGTCTGGCAGCCGAGCGCCCTCAAGCCAGGCTGGCAGAGCAGGCTGCTCACACCTGGAGCAAAGTGGCAATCCAATTAATCCAGAAAGCGGTCAGCGCCTCCGAGCAAGCCATACTGTTAGACGAACAAATGGCGGCATTGTCTGCCGAACAAGCGCGCGTGGAAAGCTCCAGGCAGGAACTTCTAGCAATTCAGACCGCCTTGGAGGAATGGCTGCAACAAGCTGAAATCCTTGACCTTCAACAGCCCCTGCCCGGCGATGCGCACCTGCAGCTCATCGATCTGGTTGCCCAGGCAGCAGCTCACAGTCCGGGTATCGCCCAGGCTGCTGGCAGCCCACCGGATGCTCAAGCGCCAGCCCAGCAGACCGTTGCTTGGGCGAAAGCGCTTCCCACAGCCATACAGTCCCGCCTCGCCATATTGACAGATACCCGCGCGCGCCTGGATCAGCAGCGCAATAGTCTGGCAGATGAATATGCGCAGGTTTTCCCGATGAGCAAAGGACTTTCAGCAAACCTGGAAATTCAGGAGATTCAACCCCATGCTGCGCAGCAAATTCGATCGAACGCCTTGCTGGCGCTGGTGGGCAGCGCCATCGGTCTGTGCGCCTGGGCTTTAACCGCTCTCTACGAACTGAACCGCAACGGAGGCAGGCCGTGATGGTTGCCGCGAGCATGAACCGGTATGTGCGCATCCTGCAAAACGCGGCCTGGGCATTCTTCTGGATCAGCCTGCCGGTTACCAGCTTTCCATACTTCCCAGCCGATTTTGGCGGCAAGACGCTGGTGCGCCCGCTGGCATTGTATCCCCTGGCAGCGCTGCTCTTGCTGACCACCCTGCCGCGCTTGTGGCGAAGGCAACTGCCCAAAACTTACCTGCCGCTCTTGGCATTCATCCTGGTCGTTCTGATCAGCGCCTTGCTGTCGCTTTCTGCTCAGCCGACCACGCTCATGGGTGTGTCGCAGACCGATCGCCTGGCGCGCAATTTGCTGACCTTGTTGATCGGAGCTTCCTTCTACCTGACCGTGTCTCTGTATATCGAAAGCCAGGCCGAAATGCAAAGCTCGCTGCGTTGGATGTACGCCGGCTTCGCCATTGCTCTGCTTTGGGGTACCTTTCAAGCGGTTTACATCATCGACTTCTCGCAGGATTATTTCCGCTTCTTGAACAAAATCCAGGCCTTCATCTCTACGCGCAAGTTGTTCACCACGCGCATTTCCGGTATGACCTACGAGCCCAAGTGGTTTGCCGAACAGATCTGCTTCCTGCTGATGCCCTGGTTGATTGGAAGCATCCTGAGTGGAAAATCCGTATTCGCCTGGAGATTCAAGCGAGTGAGCGTGGAAACCCTCTTGCTGCTCTGGTCAGCTACCGTGATGATCTTCACCTTCTCGCGCACCGGCATCCTGATCCTGGTGCTCTTGACCTTCATCAGCATTATCTACTATGGTTTGAGGTCGGCTGCCCGTAACCGGGAGAGCTCCAATATTAAGCAGCACACCGGGCGAACATTGGCGCAAGCGCTCCTGGCCGTGGCGGTCCTGCTCGCTGTGGTGCTGGCAACCGGGACGCGCAACCCCTACTTCTCCCGCTTCTGGCGTTACTTCACCACTGAGAGCATCGAAAACCGCACCTACTTTGAATATATCGGCGCCAGTCAGCGCATTGTGTACCTGGTAACCGCTTTCCATATCTATGCAGATAATCCCTTGTTTGGGGTTGGGCCGGGAAATTATGCCTTCAATTTCATTGAATATGCACCTAATCAGCCATATCACCGGCAACCCGAGATCGTTCGCCAATTAACCCCCTCAGAAGGGCGCGATCGTTTGATCACGCCAAAGAACCTGTACGCCCGCTTGTTGGCCGAAACAGGCCTGGTCGGGACAGCCGTGTTCACCGCTTTCGCCCTGGCGGTGATGGGCTGCGCCTTATTCCTGTGGCGTTCCGGGAACGCCTGGCAACGAACCTGGGGATTATCGGGATTGCTGGGGATGCTGGTCTTTGCTGTTGCGCTGTGGTCTTTCGATTCTTTTGCCATCCCCAATATGTGGGTGCTGTTCGGCTTGATCACCGCTGTGGCCCATCTCCCTGCCAACAGGTCGAGCGATCCGGGAAATCAAGGGACAGATGGGCAGGCAGTAAGCTGATCGCGCTCGCTGCTCAGCAGGACTGAGCCGGTCGAGCGGTTATAAACCACCGAGGCGCGCACAAAAATATCATCCTGGCAACCTATCACCAGCACATCCGAGGCGTGGGGAAAATCCGTCAACGGGGCGTAATCGATCGGCAGCAAAACCGCCGTATTGCGCGGCCCAACGACAAAGAAGCTGAACCTGGCAAAGTCTTTGACGGTGAATGGGGTGGGGTTAGTCCCTGGTTCACCGGTGAATTCCAGGTGAAAACGAGGATACAGCGCCCGTCCCTGCAGCACCAGTATGCCTCTGGAAGCCTGCTCCTGCAGAGCTGACTGAAGCTCAGGAAAATTTGCCTGGATTTCAGAGGCAGATAACAATTCCTGCAAACCAGCCTTTTGAGTCTCAGGAGTGTAACGTGGAGGAATTAAGATCTCCGCGAGAGGAATACTGGATCCCAACAGGAGAATAACCATCATGGAAACGATCATCGATAAAGACATCGATCTGGCATTGGTTATAGGATCCTTGTTCACGCGGCCCATCCAGGCGGATTGATCGAAAAAGCGAGAGACACCCCATCCAAAAAATTCAGTAACAAAGTGAACAACAGTCGCCAGGCCAATGCTGTAATAGATGATCCAAACCCAGTCGAGTATCTGGACAAAGCGCCCACCAGAAATGTGTAAAAGACTGATTGTTATATAGTGAGATGAAATCAGGACAAGTGGAAAGAACCCCCAAACACCCGCCCGCTCATACAATTTTTGCAAGCCAACTGATAACAGGAGCAGGGTGAACAATATCGGTAGAGCGGCTTGCTTTGGTATAGCACCATCCCACAGTCCCCACACCCAAAAGGGGAAACGATTATAGTAATCTATCCGAGCGCAGCAGGCCTGGCCAAGAGTCCCCCAATCCTGCCGGATCGAAAATGCTGCCAGGCTATCAACGAGACGCAACGCATCAGGAAAGGTCAATATTGCCTGCAGATAGTTATTAATAAGGTTCTGCCCAAAGCGATCAAAGTATCGACTGACTGCAGGCTCGCTGATCTCTGCGGTTTTCGGTTTGTCTGCTTCGACGGTTGGCACACTGGTTGGAGCCGGGGTTGGTAGATAATCGCTAGAGCTGGCATCAATCTCGGCTTCTACCAGACCTGTCTTGTCAGCGATAAACTGCAAACGTTCGCCGGGTTGCTCGATAAAAACATCACCTGTTTTCTCCCAGTTTCGCCATAACCAGGGTGTTAAGAAAAGCAGCACCCCGAGAATTGCCATTCCTGAGGTAAAAAACCAGGATCTTACCTTGGGCCATTGAACTATTAATGAAACCAGGAGAAAAGCTATTAGGAATATTGCAGCTTCAATGCGTACCAGCATCGAGGCCGCGATAATTCCCCCGATCCACAATGCTACTGTTGACCTGTTGCGCGCTTGCCCAAACTTGATGACCAACAATGAAGCAAGCAACAGCAAGATAGCCGTCGGCATTTCTGACATCACCGATCTGGAGGTCGAGATAGTGATGCGGTTGGCCAATGCAATGGCATTGCCTTCTCTGAATAGGATCAAGGCAGCCGCAATCAAGCCCGCCGCCCGATTGTAAAAGCGACTAACAACAATGTAGAAGAGAGCAGGAAAAACTCCAAATATAGCCGCTTGTACTTGAGTCAGTCGATCGAAATCCGGACCGCTTATCTGATAGAGTCCTGCTAAAAACAAACCATAAAGCGGACGCTTCGGGAAAAACAGATCACCGGACTGGTAGCCAGCGCCTACCAGCAAAGATTGGGCTGTTGTATCGTAAACGATCGAATCGGAGTTTGGATAGATTGCGTAATTGGGATAAGAGGGTTGTGAGACAAACCAATTTGGCAATAGAGGGAAAGTATTCCAATAATAAGCAGCCAAAACCCACAGTATCAAGGCAATGAATAGATTCGCCCTATCCTCTGCCAGGATGGATGATAATTTCTCAATCAGGCGGGGAAACCAGGCATGGATAAAATATGCACCCACAAAAACCGAGATGACAGCAATCAGACCTAGAAAAACCTGGGTTTCTAAGATCGGGGCGCCAAGCGTATACCACCCGAAGGTGGAGGTATTACTTTCCAGGCGAATCCCCGTCCAGCCAAGCATGCTCCAAACCAGCACAATCAGCAAAAAAGTGCCTGCTATTGCGTACCCCCTCTTTTTAACAATAAGCTGATGTAACCTGGCAGGACCAGGATGGGTGAAGAGTATCAGGAATGCAAAAATCGCACTGGCAACGAATACCTGTAGCAAGAACGGCTGCAAAATGGCTAACACCGGTTTAATCTGCGTCCAGGCCTCATTCACCAAGCGAATATAGCGATTGAAATCCGGCTTTGGCGGTGGCGCCAGTGCAAAGAAACTATTTTGATGGAACACATATAACCACATACCGCTAAACCAGAGAACAATCATTACAGATGAGAAGGCAAGCTGCAAATTGCTTCGCTCCGTAAGCCAGGTTCTATAAGACTGTATACTTTCCCAGAACCTGGCAGGCTTGCGGTAAGAAAGCGCTAAGGGTATACTCCATAATCCAGTGAGCAAGAGAGACACCCCAAGCATCAAAATTCTTCGATTTGGAATACCCAATAAAGGATACACAGACGGGTCGCGCGGCAATGCAAGCAACCAGAGGATCGTTCCCGCACTGAACAGGCTGAGCACCAGCAGAGCAGTGCGATAGACCACAAGCTGCGGTGGTTTTGTTGAGGTATGCTCGCTATGGGAAATCATTGACAATAGAAATCCAAGGCTTTGCCAGGATTCAACACATTTCGTGATTATACTCTATTGCCGATTACCCCCATGGGATGATCCCGCAGTGGGTTGTACGTGTGAAGATGACCGGTAAGAAATCTTATTCATAGAAATCGAGATCACCATATGACCTCCAACCAACGCACAATTCTGATTATAGCGGTAGTAGTTCTGGCTTTATTCGTGATCTGCTGCTTCTGTGTCACGATTGCGGCCGGTATCTACCTGTTTTCTGCGCCAGCCAGCTCCGGTCAGGATTCTGGTGGGCCGGTGTGGATGCCGGAAGCGCAGCCGACGCCGCTGGTCATTCGCCCGCAGGAAACCCAGGCTTTGCCTGGTCCAGCGCCTACGCTGCCGGCGCCTGCCATCGACCTGGATGCGGCAGCCGAGACGCTGCTTACCTTAAGCCAGGCTCAAATTCCGATCAACGATCGCGCCGACCTGGCCCTGCGCCTGGAGGGCAAGCGTGACATTCCTCCAACGTTGGAACCTCCCACGGCGCCCTTCGAGGTAGGGACGCGCAAATCCTTTTGGGTAAGCAACAGCGATAACAACGAGAACTTCCAGGTGCAGGCGGTGCTGCGCTATGTCACACCGCATGCCTACTTTTGGATCCAGGAAGGCGTCGACTACAACCAGCGCGAGCTGCGCGACCTGGCAGAAACGTTCGAAGAGCGCATCTACCCCACCAACCGGGAATTCTTTGGCACAGAGTGGACGCCAGGCGTGGACGGCGACGTACACCTGTATATCCTGTATGCCAGCGGCATTGGCAGCGGCGTGGCTGGCTACTTCTCTTCAAACGATTCCTACCCTCCACAGCTCGAAGAGTATTCCAACGGACACGAGATGTTCGTCTTCAACGCCGATACCGTAAGGCTGGATGAATCCTTCACTTACGGCGTCCTGGCGCACGAATTCCAGCACATGATTCACTGGTATCGCGACCGCAATGAAGAACTCTGGCTCAACGAAGGTATGTCAGACCTGGCGATGTTCTTGAACGGCTACGATATCGGCGGGCATGATTTCCTGTACGTCAGCGATCCGGATCTACAGCTCAACGACTGGCCCAACGACCAGAACTTAACCACACCCCACTATGGCGCTTCGTTTCTTTTCACAAACTACTTTCTCTCTCGCTTTGGCGATACTGCCACCCAGGCTCTGGTCAACCATGACGCCAACGGGCTGGAGAGCATCGACCTGGTGCTGGCTCAGCTTGGCATCCAGGATCCGCTGACCGGGCAGACGATCACCGCCGATGATGTGTTCGCCGATTGGGTGATCACCTCCTATCTGCAAGACCCGAAAGTGGGTGATGGTCGGTTTGTCTACCAGGATTACGCCGACGCGCCTGCTCCTGAAGCCACAGAAGAGCTGCGCTCTTGCGACTCTCGCGTGAACACCCGCCAGGTGAACCAGTACGCCGCCGATTACATTCGCCTGCGCTGCCGCGAGGATGTCACCCTGCACTTCGAAGGTTCGGTTCAGGTGGGGGTTTTGGCGACCGATGCGCATTCAGGAGATTACGCATTCTGGTCGAACAAGGGCGAAGAATCCGATATGACCCTGACGCGCAGCTTCGATTTTTCTCAACACAGCGGCCCCCTCACGCTGACTTACTGGACCTGGTACGATCTGGAAACCGATTTCGATTACGCCTATCTGCTGGCTTCCACCGACGGGCAGACCTGGGAAATATTGCAGACTCCTTCCGGAACAGCCAGCGATCCCACCGGCGCGAACTTCGGTTGGGGCTACAATGGCGTCAGCGGCGGCTCAAGCAGCCCCACCTGGATCGAGGAGCGGCTTGATCTCTCGCGCTTTGCTGGACAGCAAGTGCAACTACGCTTCGAATACATCACCGACGTGGCCGTCAACGGGGAAGGCCTGCTGGTGGACGATATTGCGATTCCTGAAACCGGCTACTTCAGCGACTTCGAGCAGGATGATGGCGGTTGGGAAGCCGTCGGTTTCGTGCGCATCCAAAACCTGCTGCCGCAGACCTACCGCCTGTCTCTGATCCTCAAGGATGGCTCTACCCGCGTCGAATATATTCCCCTGTCGCCTGACAACTCAGCCCAGGTGAAGCTGGATTTTTCCGGCGACCTGGACGAAGCCATCTTGATCGTTTCGGGCACCACGCGCTATACCCGCCAACCGGCGCCCTATCGCTTTTATTTCAAATAATACCCAGGAGTTCGGGATAAGGGATTTAGGGGTTGTGTTGGGGGGCGAAGGCGCCCCCCCCAACCCCCCAAACAACCAAAAATGTGAAATTAAAACCAGGCGCGGGGTGGGCAGATAAACCAAC
>JAJUJL010000055.1 GCA_029265355.1 Chloroflexota bacterium
GCGCTCGATGGTGTAGTGGACGGGATCGAAGCTCAGGCTGGCAGCGGTGTTGTTCCAGGCGACGAGCAACTGCTGTTGTTCATCGGGGGTGAGCATTGGCAGCTCGAGCAGGGGGGCGTTGGGGTGTTCGGCGAAGCTCTGCAGCAGGGTCTGCAGGTGCCCCAGCATGCGTTGGATGGCTTCTCGGTCGAAAATGCGGGCGTCAAATAGCAGCTTGAGCATCAGGCGTTGATCGGCTCCGGCGACCAGGTTAAGCGGGTAGTTGGTTTGTTCGACCGAACGCACATTCTCGATCAGCAAGCTGGGCTGCACATCGGTTGGTTGACTTTGTGGTGTAGAAAAACCGCTGGGTGGAGGGAGCGTTGGGAAATTCTCAAACACTAACAGGCTATCGAAGAGGGGTTGGCCCTTTTGGACCTGGCTCCAGCTCTGGATTTGGTGCAGGGGTGTGTATTCGAACTGCCGGACCTGAACCAGGTTTCGTTGAATGTCTTGCAGCCATTCGCCGACCTGTCGGTGCTCGTCCACAGGGAGGCGCACCGGCAGGGTATTGATGAACAGGCCGATTATGCTCTCAGAACCGGGTAAATCGGTCGGCCGCCCGGATACGGTGCTTCCAAAGACAATATCCGTTTCGCCGCTGTAACGGGAGAGCAGGAGTGCCCAGGCGGCGTGCACCAGGCTGCTCAGCGTCAGGCGCTGTTTTCGTGCGAAAGCCTGCAGCCTGGCAGTCTGTTCCTGGCTCAGCCAGGTTTCTTCTTCCAGATAAGTTGCTGGTGAGGCATCGTCCGGTAAGCGCCGCAAGTCTCGGTTGGCGACGACCAGGGGAGTGGGTGAGAGAAATCCATGCAGATATTGCCTCCAAAATTCTTGTGCAGCGGTCAGATCTTGCTGCCGCAGCCAGGCGATGTAATCTCGATAGGGGCGAACCGACCCAAGCGCCACAGCGCGCCCGCGGCGCAGCGCTTCGTATCGCTGCAGGAATTCTTGCAGCACCAGCGGCATTGACCAGCCATCCATCAGCAGGTGGTGGAAGGTCAGAATAAATTCCATGCTCTCTTGAGCGGTTCGTACCAGCGCCAGGCGCATCAGCGGAGGATTTGTCAGCTTGAAGCCCTGGGACCGCTCACGCTGTTGCAACGCCGCCAGCTTATCTTCCCTTTCAGCGGGATCAATTTCCGTCCAGTCGTAAACGTTGACTGGCAGCGAGACTTGCTTATGAACAACCTGGACGGGTTCTTTGAGCTTCTCCCCGATAAACCCGGTGCGCAGGATGGCATGCCGCTGCACGATTTGCTCCCAGGCGGATTGGAAGGCGGGCAGGTTAAGATTGCCTTTCAACGTGCATGTCACTTGCTCGATGTACACGCCAGAGTCTGGCTCCAGCAGCGAGTGAAAAAGCATTCCTTGCTGCATGGGAGATAATGGATAGAAGTCTTCGACGTTTTTGGACCTCATAGCGTTATCCCTTATCCTCATCATCGGCTTCGAACAATTTCTCGATTTCATCGAAGATGTCTTCCATCTCTGCCTCAGACCAGCCAAAAATTTCATACTCCTGGCTGATCCTAGGGGGGTGGTGTTCGACGGGCGAGCGGCGCTTTTCTTGTGCGGTGGGCTGACTTGTCGCCTGCCGAGAATGCACATCCCTGCACCAGGCGCTCAACTGTCGCAGGTTTTGCAAGCAACTCTGCGCCAGCCTGGAGATGGTTTCAGGTCGATGCAGTTGGCTGCTGTAGGTCCACTCAATTTGCAGGCTTTCACCGGCAATCACACACTCGATTTCCAGGAGGTGTGTGCGGGGACTTGCAGGTGCGCGCTCCGGTCCGCGCGCCTCGCGAGACAGGGCAATGCCGGCTTGCATCTCCTGGGCGTCGGGCAGGGCTGTCTGCGCCACCAGGCTGTGAGCATCGATCTGCCCCAGGTAATTGAAGCTGATGGAGGGTCGAATGGTGCAGATTTCTCGGCGGGGGCTTTGGTCAGGCGGCAGGTCATCCAGAGACAGGTACCGGAGCAAGCCGTATCCCAAACCTTTTTGTGGGACTGCCTGCATCGCTCTTTGGACCGCTTCGAACGCCTTACCAGGATTCTGCCCGAATTGTTCGCTGGAGACCGTATCAAAGCGCACCGGGTACAGGCTGGTGAACCACCCTATGGTGCGTGTCAGATCGAGCGTCTGATGGGGATCCGTCTCGAATTGGATCGGTTCTCTGCCATGTCCCTCCAGCTCGATCAGTACGGCTGGGGGATCGGCCGTGGAGACAGGTGCAAGCCACTCTGCCAGGGCTTGCACGGCCGCGGCCAGTAAGAGCTGATCCAGGTGTAAGCCTTGAATCAAGGAGGGCAGGTGGCGCAACTCGATGGTCTCCGCTTCAGATAACGTTGTGCTCAAGGTAACCGCGCTTGCCTCGCAGTTCTCTCCTCCGATGAAATCCAGGGGGATGGCGCAGTGTGGGCTCTGCGCCAATTGCAGCCAATAAGGTATCTGTTCCCGAATTGCGCTGGACTTTGCAAGACTTTGCAGGGCATAGGCCCACTGCTTATAAGAGGTGGTTTTCAGCGGTAAACCAACCGGCAATTGGTTGGACAAATTCATGTAGACAGAAATAAAATCTTCCAGGAAGATGCGCCAAGAAACGCCGTCCATCACCAGGTGATGAGCGACCAACAGCAGCACGGCGCGCCGCTCGGAAGCAGGCTGCGCACCCAGGTCAAAATAGGCCAGTCTGAACAGCGGACCATGCTGCAGGTCCAGGCTAGATTGCAGGCGCTCGGCCGTTGCAGTGATCTCGATTGAACGTTGCGCCGCATCCATCTCGGCCAGGGAGCGCCACTCGATATAATCGTTCACCTTTTCATCAGGATCAACAATGCGGGCTTTCCAACCCTGGGGGGTTCGCTCAAAACGTGTGCGCAGGGCGTCATGATGCGCCAGAAGGTACTGAAGGGTTTGTTCTACGCAGGCGCGCTGAAGCGGTTGTTGGAGATCGAGCAATAACGACTGGTTCCAATGGGCAGGGTTGGGAAGCTCCTGTTCAAAGAACCAGCGCTGGATGGGTGTCAACGGCAATTCGCCGGTTACCGCGCCTTGCTCTGCCAGGATTGGCGCTTCACGACCGGCAAGCTCCGCCAGGCCGGCAATCGTCGGGGCTTCGAAGATGTGACGCGGCGAGAGTTTCAGACCAGCCTGATTGGCGCGTGCAACCACCTGGATTGCCAGGATCGAGTCGCCGCCCAACTCAAAAAAGTTCTGGTGAATGCTGATGGCTGGCCCTTCCTCGGTTGTGCGCAATCCCAACACACTCGCCCAAATATCTGCCAGCAAACGTTCGCAGCGGTTGCGTGGGGCAACAAATCCTTCTTCAACCTTTGAAAGCTCAAAATCTGGAACAGGCAGGGCGGCCAACGCTGCGCGGTCCACTTTTCCATTGGAGGTCAGCGGCAGTGTGTTCAAATAAACGAAAGCAGCCGGGACCATGTAATCAGGTAGATTGCGCTTCAGGTAGTCGTGCAGCGTTTCTGTGCAGGCCTTCTGAGCTGCCCCATGCGAGAGCAGCCTGCTATCTTGTGGAACAACGTAGGCGACGAGACGTTTATGCCCATTCTGCACCAATACCCAGGCGACACTCTCGTGGACAAGCTCATGTTGGTTCAGCAGCGATTCGATTTCTCCCAACTCGACCCGGAAACCGCGTATCTTCACCTGAAAATCCACTCGCCCCAGGCAGACCAGGTTTCCATCGGGGAGATAGTAAGCCAGGTCTCCGGTGCGGTAGAGGCGGTTAGCACCTGCCTCTGCCGGAGTAAACGGATTGGGAATAAAGCGCTCTGAGGTCAGGTCTGGGCGGTTGATATAACCGCGCGCTACGCCTGCCCCGCCGATGTAAAGCTCACCGTGCACGCCGAGCGGTGTTGGCTGCTGGTGTTTATCCAGAACATACAGGCAGGTGTTGATGATCGGCCTGCCGATGGGCAGCGCGCCGTTGGTAGTTGGGCGGCAAGGTGTTGCCTCGCTCGTTTTTGGAGGAAGTTCGTAAACGCAGCAGCCGACGACGGTCTCGGTAGGTCCGTATTCATTGAACAACCGAGTACCAGGAGCGTAGGTTTGCCAGAAATCCACGTGTTCGGGCAGAAGGTTCTCGCCGCCGACCACGAAAGCATGTGTCAGCCTCGAGGCCTGCTGCGCTGGGATCATCTCACCCAGCAATTTCAGGTGCGCGGGGGTGATCTTGATCAGGCTGAACGTCTGAGGATGCCAGGAGCCTGATGGTTCATCAGCATGGGATTGGTTCACCTGCAACAACAATTCGCCAAGTGCTTGTGGGCCGAGCGATTCAGGCAACAACACTGCCTGGCGACCCACCAACAGCGGGCTGAAAAGGCTGGTAACGGTCAGGTCGAAAGAAATGGAAGAGTGAACCGGCGAGCCGCTGCCTTGTTCCAACGGGTAAGCGCGCAGGCACCAATGTAGGTAGTTGGATAAACCACCATGCGTAATCATAACGCCTTTGGGCCGCCCGGTTGAGCCAGAGGTATAGATCACGTAGGCCAGGTGATCGGGGATGGTCAGGCAGGCAGGATTGGTCACGGGTTGACGACCGATTTCAAGCTCGAATTTCCCGCCTGGATTGTTCAATGACCTGGCGCTCTCTGTCCTGGAAGTTGAGCTTGATTCATTTTCCCGCTTTTCCCAGATTTCATCCAGGCAGATGATGTGGATGAGCCCGGAGCGGCCGATCGGTAGGCTCTCAAAAAGCGGCAGCGAGGCGCGTTGGGTGATGAGGATGACAGGCTTTGATAATGCGTGAATGCCTGTTTGAACTGCCGGAATTTCCCGTTCACCCCATTGAGCGACATCCTCCAGCATATACGCCAGCCGGTCCACCGGGTAAGTTGGATCGAGCGGTACATAGGCGCTGCCTGCCTTAAGAATACCCAACAACCCAACCAGCAACTCCAGCGATCGATCCATGCACACGCAAACCAACGTATCAGGGCCAGCTCCGATTTGGCGCAGTGCGTGCGCCAACTGGTTGGCGCGAGCGTTGAGTTCTCGATAGGTGAGCGAACGGACCGCCCCGTCGATCTCGAGAACCTGGGTGACAGCGATGGCATCGGGTGTGCGCTGCACTTGTTCTTCGATCATTTGTTGCACACACGGCAGGTTATCGTCGGCAAGCGGTGGGGCAATGGTGTCGTTCCACGCGTGGAGCAGTTGGGACAGCTCGGCGGCGCCCAGCAGGGGTAAGTGTTCCACAAACTGATCAGGATCGGCAACTGCGCTTTCCAGGAGGTTCTGGAAATGTTCCAGCATACGTTCGATGGTGGCGGCATCGAAGAGATCGGTGCAATATTCAACTGCGCCGCCCAGCCGCTCGTATTCCTCCAACATGAACAGGGTCAGATCAAATTTGGCGGTGCCGCTGTGGGCTTCAATGGGTTGGATGGTCAAGCCCGGTATTTGCTGCGCCTCGCCGGGAGCATTCTGGATGACGAACATCACCTGGAACAGAGGGCTTTGGCTCAGGTTACGCTCGGGTTGCAGTGCATCGACAACCAGCTCGAAGGGCACATCCTGGTGGGCGTAAGCTCCCAGGCAGCATTCTCGCACTTGCTGCATCAATTCACGAAATGTCATCCGGTCGCGGAAGGTGGTGTGCAGCACCAAAGTGTTCACGAAGAAACCAATCAGCGGCTCGATGTCAGCCCGGTTGCGATTGGCGATCGGCGTGCCCACGCAGATGTCATCTTGACCACTGTAGCGATGCAGCAGCGCTTGAAAGGCAGCCAGCAACAGCATGAATTGAGTGACCCCTTCCTGTTGGCACAGCAAACGAAGGGATTTGGTCAATTGGGGAGACAGGGAGAATGTCAGGTAGGAGCCCTTGAAGGACTGCACCGCCGGGCGCGGTCGGTCAGTGGGCAGCTCAAGTAGTGGGGGGCAGCCAGCCAATTGCCGTTTCCAATAGGCTAATTGTTCTTCCAGCACCTTGCCCTGTAACCAGCCCCGTTGCCAGGCAGCATAATCCACGTACTGTATGGGGAGGTCGGGCAGAGAGGGGTCTTGCCCCTGGGTGATGGCGCTGTAAATGGCCGAGATTTCCGATATCATGACCCTGGTCGACCAATCATCACCGATGATGTGGTGCATGGTCAGCAGTACAATGTGATCGTCTTTTTCCAGCCGCACCAGGCGAGCGCGCAGCAATGGGCCGCAGGATAGATCAAAAGCCGTCTGGGCCTCCTGTTGAGCGATTTGTTGGGCGCGTGCCTCGCGCTCTGCTGGGGGAAGGTGGCTCAGGTCATCCACTTGCAGGGGAAGATTCAGCTCAGGGTGGATTTCGGGAACCGGTTTGCCATCCCGCGTATGGAAGTTTGTGCGCAGGATCTCATGGCGCTGTACCACGATTTGCAGGCTGCGGTGCAATGCGCTCACATCCAGGTTGCCCGTCAGTCGCACAGCTTCGGGTATATTGTAGAAGGGGCTGCCTGGCTCAAGCTGGTCCAGAAACCACATGCGCTGCTGGGCAAAGGAAAGTGGCAGCTCGCCCTGGCGGGGGATAGGGGTGATGGCGCCAGCCTGCAGGCTGTAACCGCCGCGCAGCAGTATCTCCACCCGCTCTGCCAATTCTTCCAGGGTTGGATATTCAAAGACGTTGCGCAAGGGAAGGTCAATTTCAAAGACCTGGCGGATACGTGAAACCAATTGTGTGGCCAACAAGGAGTGTCCACCCAGGTTGAAAAAATTATCTCGCACACCAATGTGAGACGAGGATTGGCGCCCCAACACCTGTCCCCAAATTTCAGCCAGCTTGGTCTCGGTTGGCGTGCGCGGTGCGATGTACTCTTCACCCCAATCGGCTTGCGACCAATCCGGCGCAGGCAGCGCTTTACGGTCAATTTTTCCGTTGGGGGTGAGTGGCAGGGCATCCATCAAAACGAAGGCCGATGGCAGCATATAGTCTGCCAGCCGCGCTTTCAGGTAGCTGCGAAGCTGACCCACGGAAAAACGGCGCGCATTGATCACGGTCTGCAGGAACTGCTCCAGGCGCATTTGCTCTTGCGGGTTCGAATCGAAGGCAATCCCGATGAAATGGCTTTGGCGCCAGCGCACAAGTCCTTGCAGCTTCAATTCTCCGGGCCAATCTGGGTAGGAGAGCCCAATGCGAACCGCCTTGCCCACCTGCCAGTCCAGGTCCGAGAAAGCCTGATCACTCTGGATAAAAGTCAAGGCTGTATCAGATTGCATGTTGAGGCGCGCCCCGCCCAGGGAAAGGTTTTCCAGGGTAGCGGTTCGCCGTTGGCTGTGCTCTTGCGGCGTGAAGGCCGGTTCGATCCAACACAGGTGATGTACCGGTAGCCGCAAGTCCGCAGCGCGCAGGTCGCTGAGCGGCTGTTTGCCAATCAGAGATTTCTCTGCCTGTCGAATCGCCTGGTCGAGCGCCGCTTGCTGTGAGTGTTCGAAATCAAATTCAAGGCCTGCCTTCCCTCCCGCCTGCCAGGAGATGCGCCCTTTCAATGATAGGCGGTAATTGCCTGTGTTGATTTGCGGGGCGTTTGACCCATTGCCTGAGCTTGTGGACTTTGGCAGCTCAAGGTCAATTTGTATGGGTTGACCACGGCGCCAAATGCTGGGGATATTTAGCAATTGCGCTCCGCTTGCAGAGAGATCGACAATTTCCACCTGGGCTGGCTGTCCATCGCAAGCCTGCCCAAGATCATCCAGGGTGATGGCCTGGCAGGTACAACGGTAAGGCGCGCGGTCCACCATGTGCCGAGCCACCAGGTAAGCGACCAGACGGGGTGTTGGTGACGCCTCTTGGGCTGCGCCTGGCGCTTGCGGTGGCAGCGCTGCCACCACGGCGTCTTGTACGCCAGGGTGAGACTTCAAGGCAGCTTCGATCTCTCCCGTTTCAATGCGGTAGCCGCGGATCTTGATTTGGAAATCTTTGCGTCCCAAATATTCGATATTGCCATCAGGGAGATAGCGCGCCAGGTCGCCCGTGCGATAGAGGCGCTTTCCCGGCTCGAAGGGGTGGGGAATGAACTTTTCAGCAGTCAGCTCCGGCTGGTTGAGGTAGCCCAGGGCGAGACCTGCGCCGCCGACGAAAAGCTCCCCAGGCACGCCGATCGGCTGCGGCTGCAGGTGTTGATCCAGGATATACATTTGGGTATTGGGAAACGGTCTGCCTATGGGAACAATGCGGTCTGGCGGTAAATTGGACTGGCTGCCCTCAAAAAAGGAACTGTCTATGGTTGCTTCGGTCAAGCCGTAGGAATTGATCACGCGTGTCTGGCTGCCGCATAGGCGCTTTATGCGCCGGTATTCGCGCACGTGCCAGATATCTGAGCCGCACGCCAGAAGTCGCATCTGAGCCAGGTTTTGATGGGTCTCTTCCAGGTACTGCATCAGGGAGCGCAGCACCGCGGGGACGAACTCGGCGTGAGTGATGCCTTCGCGCAGGATAAGCAGATATAGCTGAGCCGGGTCGAGCAGGGTCTCGCGTGGACACAGGACCAGCGTACCACCCGAGCACAAGGCGCGCACCATATCGCCGGTGAAGACGTCAAAAGCAAAATTTGCCATCTGAAGGTGCACAGCCGGCTGCGAACCCTGCACACCAGGCTCTCGCAAGGAATAAATTTCTTCCCAGGCGAGATAAGCGTTCACCAGGCTGTGCTGGCAGATTTGCACACCCTTGGGAGCGCCGGTAGACCCGGAAGTGTAGATGGTGTATGCCAGGTCATCCGGCCGGGTTACAACGCCCGGGTTGGTTTGCGGAAGGGAGGCCAGTTTATGCCATTCGGTATCCAGGTAGAAACGCGCAATGGATTCGAAAGAAGCTACTGGCGAGACTGGCGCTGGATGAGCATGCATCGCGGATGATTGGGTTAGCAGAAGCCTGGCGCCTGAGTCATGCAGCATGAAATTGAGGCGCTCCTGGGGCAAGCTGGGATCAAGAGGCAGGTAAGCAGCGCCCGCTTTGAGGATGCCCAGTATTCCAACAACCATTTCAAGCGATTTTTGAGCGCAGACCGCTACGAGTTGATTGGGACCAATGCCCTGCTTGATCAGGTAATGAGCCAGTTGATTGGCGCGCTGATTCAGCTCTTGATAGGTGAGGCGTTGAACTGGCTCGTTCTCGGATTCCGGATACACCACCGCAATGGCTTGCGGTGTGCGTTCTGCCTGGCTTTCGAACAGACTGTGTATGGAATGGTTAGCAAGCGGGTATTCGCGCTGGGTGCTGGCCCACTCGAATAACAACTGGCGTTTTTCTTGCGGGGTGAGCAGGCTCAAGGCTGAGATCGGCTGGTTGGGGTCTTCAGCGATGCTCTCCAGTAAAGTGGCAAAATTTTGCAGCAGGCGGGCGATGGTCGAAGCATCGAATAAATCGGTATTGTATTCAATCGATGCATCCATGCCGTCCTGTAATTCGGAGAGGGACAGGGTGATGTCGAAGGTTGCAGTGCCGATTTCAGTCTCCAGCATGCTGAGCCGCAGGCCAGGCAATTCAACGGCCCCGGCAGGGGCGTTTTGCATAATAAACATGACCTGGAAGAACGTGCTGCGGCTCATATCTCGTTCGGGCTGCAGCCGCTCCACCAGCATCTCGAAGGGCAGATCCTGGTGAGCAAAGGCTCCCAGGGTGATTTCACGCACCCGCTGCAGGAGTTGGCGGAAGGTGGGGTCGCCAGATAAATCTGTGCGCATTACCAATGTGTTCACAAAGAAACCGATCAGGCCCTCAATTTCCTGCCGATTGCGATTGGCAATGGGCGTGCCAACACAGATATCCTCCTGAGCTGTGTAACGATAAAGCAGCGTCTGAAACGCAGCCAGCATCGTCATGAACAAAGTAGCGCCTTCCTTGACGCTCAGCTCTTTCAATTTGTTGACCACAATCTGTGTGATCTTGATGGAATGCGTGGCGCCGCGATAGGTTTGCACAGCGGGGCGCGGGCGATCGGTGTAAAGTTCCAAGACAGGAACGTCGCGCCCAAGCCGTTCACGCCAATAATGAATGTGTTCTTCCAGGACGCTTCCTTGGAGCCATTCTTGCTGCCATTGGGCGTAATCTGCATATTGAATCGGCAGTTCGGGGAGTATCGAGCTGGCGGCCAATTCAGAGATTGGTTGGTCTTTCTCGCCTCTAGCAAGGCCGGTATAGGCTGCATAGAGAGTTGTCAATTCCCGCACCAGGATGCCCATCGACCAACCATCTGAGATGATGTGGTGCATAGTTAACAGGAGGATGTGATCCGCCTCAGCCATCCGGAGCACGCTGGCGCGCAAGAGAGGCCCGCGCTGCAAATCAAATGGTGTTTGCGCTTCTTCGCGCGCCAGCCGCAAGGCTTCCGCTTGCCGGTCTTTCTCAGGCAAATTGCTGAGATCGCGCAGGCGCAACTTCAGCGATCCGCGGGGCGAGATCACCTGGACTGGTTTGCCCTCCACGGAAGCAAATGTGGTGCGCAGTGTCTCGTGCCTGCGGATGATCTCGTTCAAACCACGCTCCAACGCATCCAGGTCGAGATCACCTTCAAACCTGACGGCGTTGGCGATGTTATAGAATGGGCTGTTGGGCTCGAACTGATCTAAAAACCACAATCGCTGTTGCGCGTAGGATGCCGGGAAGACGTAGACATCGTCATCGAGTTCTTTCGAGGGTGATAGGTGTTCCTGGTATTGCGCTTCTGTCATAAGCGGTTCTTTTCTTTGCTCAAAGATGCCTCGATATGTGTAGCGGATCAGCCAGAATACGCTTCTGGCTGGTTTTCTTCGGCTGGTGGTGTCTCTGCCACCGGGTTTTGACCATCCGATTTCAGTTCGGAGCGTTTCATGCGGCGCTGTTCGCGAGCGATGGGTTTTATGGGCGGCGGCTGGACAGTTGGGGTTGGCGCAGCGCTTTGAGCGGCCTGGGCTTGCTCAATGGCGAGTGCGAGCTGGGCGATAGTAGGGTGTTCGAAGATAGTGCGGAGCGGGAGATCGACCAGGAAAGAAGTGCGAATGCGGGAGATGAGCTGAGTGGCGAGCAAGGAATGGCCGCCGAGCTCGAAGAAGTTA
>JAJUJL010000044.1 GCA_029265355.1 Chloroflexota bacterium
GGGGGGTTGGTTGGTGGCGCCCCCCCCCCCCAAACCAACCCCCAAAACCCCTTATCCCGTAATCACGTTATATTATATCCAGATCGGCTGATCCGACAGGGTTTGTCCGCTTCACTCAGTGAGCAACATTCTTCCGATCAAATTCGCCCTGCCTGCGCCTGTTTATAATACAATACCCTGAGGATTTCAACAGAGACAGCAGGCTTCAGACTCATGTTTCGGAAATATCTTTCCTCCGGATTCTTCTTGCTCTGTGCAGTTGAAGGCATTTGGGCGCTGACGCAACTGTGGCCTGCCGGCGGGCTGCAGCAGGGTATCATTTCGCCGCGTATGGCGCTGGCGGCGCTGGTGGGCTTGCTTGCCCTGGCGCTGGCAGCGCTAGGTGCGCGCCAGTGGCTGGTTGACCGGAATGGCAAGCGTTTGAGCGACTGGCTGCTGGCGCAACGCAGCCAGGTGGCGCTGCTGTTTTTGTGCTTCACGGTTGCTGTGATCGTTGGCTGGTTGTTCACGCTTTCCCCCTGGCGGGAGGAGCGATTGGCGGGCTACTTCCTGCGCTGGCAACCCCTTTTCATCTGGCTCTTGCTCATCCCGGCGCAGTTTTTCTTGCTGGCGCTGGCGCTGCACCCGGCGAATGTGTGGCTGCAAACCCTGCGCGAGCTGCCTCGACATGCCGGTTGGGCTCGAGCGCGGCGCCTCCTGCATTCACCCCAATTTAGCCTGGCTTTGCTGGCAATCTCTTTCTTGCTCGGGCTGACCAAGCTGGTTTTTGGGCAGTTCGTGGACGAGGGCGCTAACCTGTTTAACGGTTGGCTAATCACCCGCGGCCTGTGGCCTTACCGGGATTTTTTCACGCAGCACTTTCCAGGGGCTTATTATTGGACAGCGCTGGCGGCGGCGCTGTTTGGCAATTCGCAGGCTGCCGCGCGGGTTTCCTTGCTGGCGCTGCAGGTGACGTTGTTGGCGCTCAGCATGCGCTTCAGCCGCTTGTTCCTGCCCCTGGGAATCGCCGCACTGGCCTGGGGATTGACCAGCCACTTCCATCGCGGCAACCTGGTGCTGTACGATAACTTCGATGGCATTTTTATCATCTCCAGCTTTGCGGTGGTCTTCTCCGTGCTGCTGGAGCCAGCCAGCGCTAAGCGCTCCGGCCTGGTCTTCAGCGGGGTGCTGCTGGCGTGCGCCATGCTCTCGAACCCGCTCATGCTCTACCCGGCGGGGATTGCGATGGGTGCGCTGTGGTTGGCAGGCTTTCGTTTGCGCGAGAAAGCTGGTTGGGGCAAGGCCTGGCGTTACAGCCTGTGGGCGGGCGGCGGCGCTGCGGCGGTTCTGGGAGTGTTTTTGGTGTTGATGGCTCTGAACGGCCTGTTGGATGATTTATACCGGCAAACCGTCTGGTTCAATGCCAACATCTACAACCATTACACAGATGGCAGCCCACTGCGCCTGGGCAGGATCGCCCACCAGTTGCTCACCGGCCTGGATGTGCTCAATCCACAGTGGCGCCAGCACCTTTCCCTGCTCATCGATCCTGGCGTGCAGCGTTATCGCATCGCGGATGAAGCGCTGTATTACTCGTGGATTTATTCCAGCTTCTTGTTTCGCGTTTCGATCTTGTTATGTGCGCTGGGCTTGCTTTTTCGGCGCAAGTTCCTGGCGGCTCTGTTCCTGTATGTTTTTTCGACCACGCTGCTGGTGCGCGATGTCACCTCCTGGCACACCATTCCGTTCATCTGGTTGAGCCTGTTCACGGGCGCTTATCTTCTCACCAACCTGGCGACGCCGTTCGCTGCCTGGCGCGCCTCACTGCTCTCCCGCCTGGCGCAGGTTTCCTGGCGGTTGGTTTCCCTGGTCTTTTTGTTCATGTACGCCTGGTCGGCGCTCTTCGGGGCGTATTTCCTGCTCGATCACCGCCAGGCGCTGTCTGACCGCCGCTATCTCAACCGCATCGAGCGCTTCGGAGATGAGATCCGCCGCATCACCTGCCAGCGGGAGGATGTCGAACTCTTGATATACCCATTCAATCCCCTGGTCTACTACCTCTCCGAGATCGAGCCGGCTTCATTTTACACTTTCATGCACCCCTGGGTGGCAGAGATTGGACAGCAAGCTGTGATCGAGACGCTCAAGGATCATCCCTCGGCGGTGGTGGAAATCCGGCGTGAGAAGCGCGTCTGGCAGGATTATGTGGTCGAAGACTATCTCTCCGACCTGATCACTTTCCTGGACGACAATTACTGGCCCGTTTCGGAAACCCTGTGGATCTCGCCAGAGCTGGCGCGCCAGTGCACGGCTAACCTGGCTGTTCCGTTTTCCGGCGAAAGCTCAGACGACGAATAGAAGAACCCGGGGCGTAAAGCCAATCGAGCAGCATCAGCAGGCTCATCCAGCCCGAAAGGCGGTATTGGATGCCAACCTGGGCGGCGTGCCGCTCGATTTCCAACGGATTCCCATTCCAGGTGATGAACATCATTGGATAGAGCGTCAGCAGGATGGCGAGCGCCAGCCACCATGCGCTGCGACCTGTATCGTTGTTGGCGCGCTGCAGGAAAGCCGCCAGGAGGATCATGGCAGGCATTAGCCACAGGATCAGCGGCGCGTGGGGGTAAAGCCGGGCAGTGAGTTGTGCGATGAAATCAGGAACCGGCTGCAGCGGGTGTTTGGGGTAGCGGTATTCCAGGTTATTGCCGTTGACCAGCGCTTCTGTTTCCAGGATGGGTTTCCAGAGTGAAGCTGCCGGGTGGGTGAGCAGGTAGCGAAAGAAAGTCGATCTGCCGCTCTGGTTGATCCAGGCGCGGACGGCAGCCATGCTCGGGTCGTAGTCGAGCAGGTCGTGGTATTCGTAGCCGAACATATCTGTGATGGCCATCAGGCGATCATTTACCGGCAGACCCGCCGCAATGAAGTAGGCGCGCGCCTCGGGGTCGGGCAGGATGCGCTTAGCCAGGTGATCGTAGATGTGAATCTGCCAGCGGTTACCAGCCTGCAGGGTCCAGTTTTGGTAAAAAAACAATCCAACCGCGAAGACGGCAAACAAAATGTAGTGCCACTGCACCTTCGCCGGCAGCCAGCGCAGGACCGCCAGCGCTGCCAGGATGCCCGCGCAGGCAAGCACAAAGTACAAATTCGTATCGCGGGTGAAGGTGTAGAACACGGTCGCCAGGGCAGAAAAGAGCAGGTAGAGGTAGCCGCCTGCGCCGGTGATGAATTTTTCGGGCAGCCAGGCGGGCATGATCCATAGCGCCAGCACCAGGGCAAAGAAGGAGAAGGACAGCGACTCTGACAGCATCAGGCTATCCCAGAAGCTGACGCCCAGGTTGAGGCTGAAAAACAGCACTAACCCAAACGCCAATGCAGCTACCCACGCATTGCGCATGGTGCGGGCAAAGGCAACCGCCAGCGCCGTCCAGCAGAGCACCGAGAACCAATGCTGCGCCTGCGCCACGGCGCCCAGGCTGTCTCGAGCGGTGTAGTTGTCCAGGTTGATGCCCAGCAGCTTGTACAACAGGGGGATGGTGAAGGTGCGCTGCCCGGCCCAGAATTCGATATTCCAAAGCGGCAGTTCGGCGTGCGCCACGTAAGAGTAGGTATCGCGGAAGGCGCGTTCAGCGTTGAACTGGGGGTACATTTGCTTGGTGAATAGAAAAACAGCAAATATTCCCAGGTACAGCAGAGCAACCAGCGCGGATGCCGGGCGGCGCTGGGCGCGGCTCGCCAGGCTCAGCGCCATGCCCAGCGTGGTGAGCGCGGCCATGCTCAGCGCGGCGTTGAGCGTCAGCCACGCTTTTTGCGCCGGGTCGGCGCTCTGCCAGGTCGGCGCGCCGATCTGAACAGGGACGGTAATACCCTGCTCGGTATACAGATCGTAGGAAGACTCGATGCCGTTGAAAATAACGCGCAATATCCCCGCATCCTGGTTGTAGCGCAATTGCAGCACCACCCCCCCGCCCAGCGGGCCGCGGTATTCAGCGCTGGCTCCTGGCTCCCTGCCTTCGGAGGCCAGCGACCGCCTGGTCAATCTCCAATCTCCCGAGAGCTGAAACCGATCCAGGGGCAGCTCTGCGCCGTCGAGGCCCCGGGCTTCGCGCACCTCTACCACGTGGCCAGCGCTGGAGGCCTGCTTCTCCCCGGTGGAAATCAACACCAGGTGCTGCTCGGTGACCAGCGCGGGATTGGGAAAAGGAAACAGCAGGTAAATCACCGCCGCGGTTGCCAGGCTGGCAATCAGCGCCTGCCTGTTTTCGCTGTGCAGTAGCGAGGCTGGTGTGGCTGAGCGGAGTTTCTTGGACGCATAAAGGATTCCCACGAGCATGGCGGGGAATAGCAGCGTTAGCCAACGCAACGAGCGCAGCGCGAAAAACCCGTATTCATTGCGGTTGAGCAGGGCGATGATGAGGTAAGACCAGGAAAAGGCGGCTGCCATCGAAAAAACCGCGTCGCCGCGCTCGGGCAGGTATTTTCTGAGTGTCTGCATGGCTGGCGTGATTCTACCATGCCGTGTTTTATGAGATGCTCGCAGCCCCATCCGTGTGCACTCGAGCCAACAATTTCTGCGTACTTCTCACTAAAACGCCGAAAGTGTTCAGAGTAAATCGGCCATCGCGACGGCGGTTGACTCCAGGGTTTCGCTGGTGCTCGGTCACATTTTTGTAAAAACACTTCTGGTGAAACACCTATCACCAGGGTCGGTTGCGGAGCGGGCGGATCATGAAAGGCTGTATAATTTAACCATGGATACTTTTGCAACAATTGCCGCCCGGCACTCCATTCGCCAGTACCTCGACCGACCGGTCGAGGAGGAAAAATTGCAGTGCATTCTGCAAGCTGCCAACGCTGCGCCCTCTGCCGGCAACCGCCAGGCTTATGAGATTTACCTGGTGCGCCAGGCTGAGCTGCGCCGCCGCCTGGCAGAGGCTGCCTGGAACCAGGAGTTTATCGCCCAGGCGCCGCTGCTGCTGGTTTTTTGCACTAACCCACAGCGCAACCGTGATCGCTATGGCGAGCGCGGGGAGACGCTCTACTGTTTGCAAGACGCCACCATCGCTTGCACCTTTGCCATGCTGGCCGCCACCGACCAGGGATTGGGCAGCGTCTGGGTGGGGGCGTTCGACGAGGGACGCGTGCGCCAGATTTTGAACCTGCCCGATGAGCAGCGCCCGGTCATCTTGCTGCCGGTTGGTTATCCGGCGGTCAAGCCACTGCCGCGCCCGCGCCGCAAGCTCGAAGACCTGGTGCACGAAGTGGGCTAAGACAGACAGCGGATTTGCTCAATCGTGACCGGCGTTGCTCCATGCTGGCGATGATCCTGGCGAAGTTTGCCAGCATGATGGCATACCGCCTGCTCTCGATCTAGCGGGTGGAGCGGGGCGCTGGCTTTGCCCAGGCGGGGCTGGCATTTTCTGGAGTATCGCTGGCTTTACCGTGCACTCAAGATATAATTTACGCTGCCGAGGCCGTAAGCAGCCTGGCTATCTCAAAAGAGGGGCTTTTTCGCTCATCCTTGCCAACGTGGATCGGGGCGAAAGCAGGGTTGTACGGGAAAAGAACTCACAGGAGCGCTGATGAAATCTGGTTACTATACCTTTCCAACCATCGCCAACGAGCAGGTGGTCTTTGTCTCCGAAGACGATTTGTGGACGGTGCCCGTGCAGGGTGGAATTGCGCGCCGGTTGACTTCCAACCTGGGACAGGTAACGCGCCCCTGGCTGTCTCCGGATGGCGTTCACCTGGCCTTCGTCGGTCGTGAAGAAGGTCAGCCAGAGATTTACCTGATGCCAGCCCTGGGCGGTCCCGCCCGGCGGCTGACCTTCATGGGCGGCAGCCTGTGTTACACCGCAGGTTGGCGGACAGATGGCAGGCTCATCCTGGCAAACAATGTTGGGCAGGCTTTCCCAGAATACCTGTACCTGTATTCGCTGGATATCGAGAATGGTTTGCCGGAAAGAATCAACGTCGGTCCAGCGCGCTCGGTTTCTTTTGGGCCGAATGGCGCAATGGTGATCGGGCGCAACACGGGCGACCCGGCGCGCTGGAAGCGCTACCGCGGCGGCACCGCCGGTCAGTTGTGGGTAGACGCCAATGGGGACGGAAATTTTCGCCCCTTGCTGCAGCTCATGGGCAACCTGGCTTCTCCAATGTGGATTGGCGAGCGTATCTATTTCTTGTCGGATCATGAAGGCGTCGGTAACCTGTACTCGTGCCTGCCGACCGGGGAGGATTTGCGCCGCCATACCGATCACGGCGACTTCTACGCCCGCAACGCAGCCAGCGATGGCCGGCGCATCGTTTACCACGCTGGCGCCGATCTTTACCTGTTCGATCCGCAGACTGGCAAATCAGGATTGATCCCGGTGGAGTACTACTCGCCCCAGGTGCAGCGCAACCGCAGGTTTGTCAACCCGGCGAGCTATCTGGAAGGCTGGGAATTGAGCCCCAGGGGCAACGCCCTGGCGGTCACCACGCGCGGCAAACTGTTCAGCTTCTCCAACTGGGAGGGACCGGTGACCCAGCTCGGCGAAGCTCAGGGCGTTCGCTACCGCTTGCCGCACTGGCTCAAGGATGGCAAGCGCCTGGTAACCGTGACGGACGCCGGAGGCGAAGAGCGCTTCGCCCTCATCCATGCAGATGGCTCGCAGCCGCTCGAGCTGCTGCCGGTGCTGGACACCGGGCGCCCGGTGGAAGCCAAAATCAATCCCAAGAAAGAACAAATCGCCTTCAGCAACCACCGCTACGAGCTGATGGTCCTGGACCTGGAGAACAAAATGCTGAAGCTGATCGATCGCGGCGCGGCCGATCGCATCGGCGGATTTGACTGGTCTCCAGATGGCGAATGGTTGGCTTACAGCGTCACCATCTCAAATACGGTGGCGGTGCTCAAGCTGTGGAACGCTACCAGCGGCGAGATCACTCAACTCACCGAACCGGTGCTGCGCGATGTGAACCCCGCTTTCGACCCGGATGGCAAGTACCTGTACTTCATTTCCTACCGGCATTTCGACCCGGTGTATGACAACCTGCAGTTCGATCTGAATTTCCCAGCGGGCACCAAACCTTACCTGATTACCCTGCAGAAGGATATCCCTTCGCCGTTCATGCTGCTGCCCAAGGAGGAAAAACCCGAGGAGGAGAAGAAAGCAGAGCCTGCGCCTGGAGAGCAGCCAGAAGAAAAAGCTGCGCCGGAGAAGGCTGATTCGGAGGAAGCAGCCGGCGACAGGACTGACGATGACGAGCCCCGGGCTGGCGGCGAGAGCGGAAAAGATAAAAAAGCGGAAGAAAAACCGCTGCAGATCGACCTGGAGGGCATCCAGCATCGCGTGGTGGCTTTTCCCGTCGAAGAGGGACGCTACGGGCGCATCGTTGGCTTGAAGGGTGGGAAAGTGGTGTACTCTGAATATCCGATCGAGGGTGCCCTGAGCCAATCGCCTTTTGAGCAAGAACCTTCATCCAAAGGAATATTGCTCGGCTACAGCTTTGAGGATCAAAAAGAAGACACGCTGGTGCGCGGCGTTTCGGATTTCGATATCTCGCTGGACGCTTCGACGTTGATCTACCGCACCGGCAACCGCCTGCGTGTCTTCAAAGCGGGTGAAAAACCCGAAGACAAGCCCAACAACGGTTTCAATCGCAAAACCGGTTGGATCGACTTATCCCGCCTGAGCGTCGTGGTGGTGCCCGGTGACGAATGGCGGCAGATGTTCCGCGAAGCCTGGCGACTGCAGCGCGACCAATTCTGGAATCCGGAGATGTCGCAGGTGGATTGGGTGGCCGTCCATGATCGCTACTTGCCGCTGGTGGAGCGGGTTGGCAGCCGGGTGGAATTTTCCGACTTGATGTGGGAAATGCAGGGAGAATTGGGCACCTCGCACTGTTATGAGATGCTTGGCGATTACCGCCCCGAACCGGTGTACCAGATTGGCGCATTGGGTGCAGACTTCGCCTACGATCCCGATTTGGATGGTTGGAAGATCACCCATATTGTGCGCGGCGACTCCTGGGATGAGCGGTGCGACTCGCCGCTCAATCGCCCGGGCGTCGCCATCCAGGAAGGCGATGTGCTGCTGGCGATCAATGCTCAACGCCTCAGCCGGCAGGTTTCTCCCCAGGCGGCGTTGGTCAACCTGGCGGGCAGAGACGTTACTCTGACCCTCACCAGCCAGGCGCAGCAAGAAGCCCGCCAGGTGATCGTCAAGACGCTGCGCAGCGATATGGCAGCGCGCTATCGGGAATGGGTCAATCGCAACCGCCAGGCGGTGCACCAGGCCACTGGCGGGCGGGTCGGCTACCTGCACATCCCGGATATGGGCGCGCAGGGCTATGCCGAGTTTCACCGGGGTTTCCTGGCAGAAGTGGATCGCCAGGGCCTGATTGTGGATCTGCGCTCTAACAATGGCGGGCATGTTTCTGGGCTGCTCTTGGAGAAGCTGGCGCGCAAGCGCATTGGCTACAGCACCCAGCGCTGGGGTGCACCCGCTCCCTACCCGGCTGAGGCGCCCATGGGACCGATCGTCGCGCTGACCAATGAATTTGCCGGTTCGGATGGCGACATTTTCTCGCATGGCTTCAAGCTGATGAAATTGGGTCCCTTGCTCGGTAAGCGCACCTGGGGAGGTGTGGTGGGCATCTGGCCGCGCCACACGCTGGTGGACGGCACCATCACTACCCAACCAGAGTTCTCTTTCTGGTTTACCGATGTGGAGTGGGGTGTGGAAAACTACGGCACCGAGCCGGATATCGAGGTGGATAACACCCCGCAAGATTATACCCGCGGCAGAGATGCACAGCTCGAGCGAGCCATCAGCGAAATCCTGGCGCTGCTGGAGTCCAACCCTCCCGTCTTGCCGGATTTCTCCAGGCGACCCAGTCGCGCCTTGCCTGTGCTGAAGCCAAATTCCGACACCAGGCAAAAGGAGTAGGAAAAATGCAAACCAAAATCATGATGTCCAGGGCGCCGTTCACCTTGCTGTTATCGGTTTGCTTGCTGGCGGCTGTCTACACATCTGCGCCTGCTCAGGTGGAACGAACGTACATCTATACGATCCCGTCTGCTGGGGCGCAGCACATCAGCCCGGGCACATCGGTTGCTGTGCGCCTCGGCCCTGCGCTGGACATCCGCAGGCTCGACCAGGTTGTTTTTGATGTGTCGGGCAGCCGCAGCGGCGTGCACACGGGAGACGTGGTGCTTGCCGATGATGGGCGCACGCTGCTGTTCTATCCGCATGCGCCGTTCGCCTATGACGAAAGTGTTTCCGTCGCTTTGCGCCAGGGCGCTCGCGCTGCGGGTGGTTGGGTATTGCCCGGTGTCAGCTTTGAATTTCGCACCCTGCAAGGGTCCCTCCCCGCGCAAGCCGCTGATCTGCCCCTTGCGCCGGCTGAACCAACCAGCGCCCAGGCTGCCTTTGTCTATCAAACGCATCCCGAGTTTACCAACCTGATGCCCATCACAGTCACCACCCCTGCCCAGGGCACGGCAGAAGGGCTCATCTTTCTCACCTCTACTGGCATCGGCAACGACGCTCCGCCGCCGGCTTTATTCATCCTGGATGACAGCGGCGAGCCGGTCTACATCCAACCCACCCAGGTGGGACTGAATACAACGGATTTCAAGCGCCAGACGGTGGGCGGCGTCCCTTACCTGGTTTACCACACCGGCGTTTCGGTCAACGTCTGGACGAACGGCTCCTACTATGTGCTGGACCAGGGCTACAACCTGGTAGACACCTGGACGATCGGCAATGGCTACGGAGCGGATGAGCACGAAATGCAGCTTCTGGATAATGGCAATGCGCTGCTGCTCTCTTATGTCACCATTCCATGGGATCTCAGCCCGTACGGCGGACCCGCCGATGGGCAGATTGTGGATATCCTCATCCAGGAGCAGGATCCCTCCAAGAACGTGATCTTCGAGTGGCACGGCAGCCAGCATGTTCCCTTGACGGACACCTACAGCTCGCTGACCCGCTCGCCGGTGGATTACATGCACACCAATGCCATCGAGGCCGACCAGGATGGCAACCTGCTCATCTCCAACCGCAACACCTCAGACATCGTGAAGATCAACCGCCAGACGGGTGATATCATCTGGCGCCTGGGCGGCAAGGCAAACGAATTTGATTTTACAAACGACGTTGGCTTTACTACCCAGCACGACATTCGACGCCTGGCAAATGGGCATATCACCCTGTTCGATAACGGCAATATGCATGTGCCAGCTTATTCGCGCGCCGTCGAGTACACGATTAACGAACAGACCAAAGAGGTGACGCGCGTTTGGCAGTATCCCGAGGATACCAGCCTGTTTGCGCCGTTCATGGGCAGCGCGCAGCGCCTGGATAATGGCAATACGATCATCGGCTGGGGAGCGATACCGAGGGTGAGTGAAATCAGGCCAGATGGCTCCAAGGCGCTGGAGCTGGCGCTGGGTGGGCTCACCTACCGCGCTTTCAAATATGCTTGGGATGCCTTCCCTTCCCAGCCGCCGCGCGTGACGGCAGTCACCGGCGACGATCCGACAACGGTGGAGCTGTACTTTAGCTGGAATGGCGCCACGCAGATCCAGGCGTACGAGGTGTATACCGGCTCTGGCGCTGGCCCGCTGACGCAGGTCGACACGGTGCCGCGCACTGGTTTCGAGACCTCGACCACGCTGACTGGGCTGGACAGCACCACCTGCACCTTCGTGGTGCGCCCGGTGCACGCCTTGGGGCTCGCCACGCCGTACTCAACCCCGGACTATCGCCTGGATACTGAGGAGTGCCGGGCGCTGACGCCTTACCGGGTGTTCATGCCGGTAGCGCCCCAGGGAACGCTGATCGAATAGCTGCGAGTTAGCGCGCTCGGGCTTGCTCCAGCCGGTTGTAGCGCTGCAGGATGGCTACCAGCGCATCGTGGGGGATGGCTGGCACGCTCAGGCCGTCGCGCCCGGTCATGCTCTCGGCGGCGACCATGGCGTTCACAATGGCTTCTTCGGTGGCATAGGCGGCAGCCCACAACAGGGGATCGATACGGTCATTGGGCAGGGCCTGCAGGTTGGCAACTTCGCCTGCCGGGCGAGCCACCCCCGGGTTGGCGGTGGAAAAGGCCAGGAAGATGTCGCCCGAGCCATTGCCAGCCAACCCGCCAGTGCGCGCCATGCCCAAGGCGGCGCGTTTTGCCAGGCGCTTTAACTGGTAGGGCAGCAGCGGCGCATCAGTGGCGATGATAACAATCAAAGAGCCCTGTTCGCGGAAGGGATTCTCCCCACTTGTGAAGACTGCGCCTTCTCTCAGGTGTTGTCCCACTGGCGCCCCGGCGATGCTCAATTGGAAGCGACGCCCAAAATTGGTTTGCACCAGCACACCCACCTTGTAACCGCCCAGCTTCTCGGGGAGCTGGCGAGAGGCCGTGCCGGTGCCGCCCTTGAACTCGTAGCACAGCATGCCAGCGCCGCCGCCAACGTTGCCCTCGGCGATGGCGCCTGCCTGGGCGTTGTCCAGGGCTGCCCAGACATGCTCGGGGCGCACGTAGAAAGCGTTCATATCGTTGAGCCAGCCATCCGCCGTCTCTGCCACCACCGGGCAGGACCACAACTGGAATAGAGCCTGGTGCTGAACCTGCCAGGCGATGATGGCGTCGCGCACCACGCCCACGCTGTGAGTGTTGGTGATGGCAATCGGTCCTTCCAGGAAGCCGCCCTCTTCGATCCAGGCTGCGCCGGTCAGCTCGCCGTTCCCGTTGAGCGGAAACCAGCCGGCAAAGACCGGGTCGTGATTGTGCTTGCCGCGCGGGTGGATGATGGTCACACCCGTGCGCATGCTCTCGCCGCCGATCAGGGTCGTGTAGCCCACCTCGATGCCCTCGACATCGGTGATGGCGTTCAAAGGCGCGGGTTGGCCTTCGAAGGGGATGCCCAGATCACGGGCGCGGGGTTTGGGCATAAGCACCTCCAGCGGATTGAAATTCACCCTAGATAGGATGGCACTGAGCGTGGGTGGCTGGATAATGATATCATCACTTGAAACCTATTTAGGTGTTTCGCCGGAAGTGTTTTTACAAAAATGTGAACGAGCACCGGCGAAGCCCTGGAGTAAACCGCCGACGCGATGGCGGATTTACTCTGAACACTTTCGGCGGTTTACTTAGAAAAGGTGGAATACAAAGCGAATGAGCGCAGGGTTTTATATCAAGCTATACCTGGCGGCATTGGCAGCATTTCTGGTCATCGACATGGCCTGGTTGGGGGTGGTGGCGCGGGCCTTCTACCGCCAGCAGCTCGGCGCGCTGATGTCGCCCTCGGTGAATTGGGCGGCGGCGATCCTGTTTTACCTGCTCTTCATCGCCGGGTTGCTGGCATTCGTGGTTGTGCCCAGTCTGAAAGTTGGCGCCCTGCATCAGGCGCTGCTGGCGGGCGCTTTCTTTGGCCTGGTGACCTATGCAACCTATGACCTGACCAACCTGGCGACGCTGCGCAACTGGCCCTGGGCGATGACGGTTGTGGATATGCTGTGGGGTATGGTGCTCTCCAGCGCGGTGACCTGGATCAGCTTCCAGGTGGGGCGCTGGATGCTGTCTTAAGCTCCGCTCGGCAGTCCTGGGCTGCCAGTTTTTGGCAGCACATATCCAGAAGCCAGCATCAGCGCCACCAAAGCCGTGGCCGCCCAGGCAGTGTAGCTGACCAGGGGTGTGCCAGCGTGTTTGACGGCGATTCCGATCAATGCCCAGATAATCACCAGGGCATAGGCGCTATCATGCCGGGTGAACCAGACTGCTGCGGTCACCACCACCGCGGCTGCGATCATGATGGCTGCCCAAAGCGCCGCTGCAATGCCCCAGCCGCTCCACTTCAGATAATCCAGCAGCGCAGTGGCGTTAGCGATGGTTGCCACGGTGATCCAGCCCAGGTAGATGCTGAAGGGCGCTTGCACCAGCCAGCGCTCGCCAGCCTGCACACGGCTGCGCCCGATCTTCAGCCGTTGGTAGCAGGCAATCAACAGCCCCAGCAGCGCCAGCATCAACACCATGGATAGTACAAACTGCTCGTAATGCCAGGCGAACAACCATCCAATGTTGGCTGCGCAGCTCAGCGCAAAGAGGTAGCCGAGCGACTGCAGGCGCGGGTTGTTGCGCTGGGCTGGCAGCGCCTGGTAAACGGCGAAGCCGATCAACCCCAGGTAGATCAGACCCCAGATCGAGAAGACATAACCCGCCGGTACGAAGAACACCTTAAACCGGTCAGAGATTTCACCGGTCATTTGTCCGTTCAAGGGGAGAGCGTTTGCCAGGCCGTTTATCGCGATCGTGGCAAGCACGGCGGTGATGTTGGCAATTTGCCGGGCGAGGGTTGACGTTTTCATCGTTTTTCCTATGTGATATGCGCATCTATACTGGTTTTGGGCTGCCGACCTGCAGGAAGATGACTCTTTGCGGGTTGCCGCTGAGCCACGGCACTCAATGCCCGGTCTTCCTGCGCTTACTGGATCATATTATACGCCGGGAAGGTGATTTGAGCGGCATGAGACTCGCTCCCGGGTTGGGGGCGGCAATTTTCTATGGGGTGATTGACCGCAGTTAGGCTAATTGGTGTATACTCAGCAAAGAGTTTCCTTACTCTTGTTCACAGCAAGATTTCACGGAGGTAAATCATGTCCTTAGAACAATCTCGTTCCCGTGTGGTTGCCAGCATCTGGCAGTCGATTGCTCAAAGCGGTGTGGACCTGACTGCTGTGCCGCAAGAGCAACAGCAAAAACTGGTTGCAACCATTGCGGATAATGTGCTGGTAACGATGGATGCTCTGCTGGATGAGATTCCCCAAGCTGAGGCAGAGCCGGAAGAGGACGAGTTGGGAGAAAAGATTCTCTGGCGAGGCCGGCCGTTCCTCTCGCTGGTTGAGACATACACGCTGACCAACGAGCGCATCAAAATTGTGCGAGGATTGGTCTCGCGAGACGTGGAAAACTTCGAACTGATCCGTGTGCAGGATATCGATCTGAAACAGAACGTCGGCGAGCGCATGCTGGGTATCGGCGACATTGCCATTCGCGGCCAGGACGCCTCACGCCCGGTAATCACGTTGCGCAACATTGCAAAACCTGAGGAAGTGTACGAAACCCTGCGCCGCGCCTGGCTGGAAGCGCGCAAGCGTCACGGGTTGCAGTTTCGCGAATATATGTGATCGTTATTGGCATGGGGGCGGTTAAACTGCCCCCGTGCTGCCTCAATGATCTCCGGCTTGATCTGACAATCTCCCAAGCGGCTTCGATCGAGACAAACACGCTTCCCCCTTCGTAATCGTCTGTTGCCTCAACTGCGCTCGATGAGAAAGGCGCCTTGCCGGCAAAAGGCAATCGTCTGCTGAATCACGCCAATAGCCGGTTGGAATTCGTCCGGCGGTGCAGCCAGTGTTTGCATGAACAAGCCAGCGCTGTACCAGGCCTCGCCGGGTTCCTGATCGTGATACGCTCGTTCCAGCGCGTCTGCCAGGTTCAGCGCGTCCTCCAGCAGAACCAGCCGTGTCTCCTCCGGCGTGTAGTCCCAGCTCCAGGGATCCTGCTCGCCGGGTATAGCTCGGGTGCGCTCCAGACCAGCCAAGACTGTGCCCATCGGAATCCACTCATAAGCCTGCGCTAGCTCCAGCACGCCAAACCAGGCCTGGGCGCTCAGGGTGAGCGTCAGGCTGGGATTTCTCAGGTTACGCAGGCGGAAGCTCACAAGGTCATCTCCATTCTTTTCGAAGGCAGAGAAAATTATAACCTGTGCAGTGGTTCTGCGCTGCTCTGCAATACTTGCCGCCAGAGTGGGTATAATGGCTGGACATGACGTTGATCTACCTGACGGTGATGCTGGATTTAATGAGCTACGGCATCGTGCTGCCGCTGTTGCCGTTTTATGTGCAGGCGCAGGAGGGCGGTGCAGCAGCGGCTGGCCTTTTGGGCTCGCTGTACGCGCTGATGCAGTTCTTCAGCGGCCCAGTCTTGGGGGCGCTCTCTGATCGCTATGGTCGCCGCCCGGTGCTGTTGGGCTGCATGCTGGGAACAGCGGCAGCCTATCTCGTCCTGGGTACAGCCGGCTCCCTGGCAGCCGTGTTCCTGGCAGTGATGATCGATGGCATTACCGGCGGCAACCTGACCACCGCCTATGCCTATATCGCTGATATTACTGCCCCAGAGCAGCGCTCGCGGGGCATGGGAATGGTGGGGGCTGCCTTTGGCATCGGCATTATGATTGGTCCGGCGCTGGGCGGGGTGCTAAGCCGCTATGGGTTGGCGCTGCCAGCTTTCGCTGCCGCTGGGGTGGCCATGCTCAACATCGGGATTGCTTACTTAAGGTTACCAGAATCGCTTCCTGTCGAACGGCGTAGCGCCTCGCTGCGCGCCTCGCCGCTCAATTCGTTTGCCCAATTGCGCGCCCTGCTTGGGCTGGCGCCGATTCGCTCCTTGCTATTGGGCCTTTTTACACTCAACCTGGCCTTTTCTGGTTTGCAAACGAACTTTCCTCTCTACTCTCAGGCGCGCTTTGGCTGGGGCAGCTTGCAAAACGGCATCTTCTTTGCGTACGTCGGTTTGTGCGCGGTGTTCATCCAGGGGGCGCTCTACGGTTGGGTGCAGCCCCGCCTCGGCGAGCGCCGGCTGTCGACGCTTGGACTGGCGCTGATGGCGCTGGGTCTTTTGAGTGTGGCAGTTGCCAATCGCGCCTGGTATCTCTACCCATTGGTTGGGGTGGTGGCGTTGGGCAGTGGGCTGAGCATTCCCTCGCTGAGCGGGCTGGCCTCCCAGCGGGTGGAGGCTGGGGCGCAAGGGCGTTTGATGGGCGGTATGCAGGCGATGTTGAGCATCGCGATGATCAGCGGGCCAGCGCTGGCAGGCGTGGCGTTCGAGCGACTGTCGGTGGGAGCGCCTTATTGGCTGGGCGGGACGCTGGCTGCGCTCGCCCTGGCGATTGTGCTTCCGGCCTTGCGCCTTGAGGGGCAGCAAGCGCTTAAAGAGCCGCGGTGATGCGCGCCACGGCCTCTGCGACGCCCTGTTCTGCTCGGATGGCTTTCCCCAAAAGGTTTGAAACCCGCTTCATCTCAGTGTTGAAAGCCACTTGCTCCAGCGCCTGGGCCAGCCGGTCTGCCGACAGGCTTCGCTGAGGCAGCGGCTGGGGGCTTGCTCCCAGGGCGGCGAGGCGTTCTCCCCAAAAGAATTGATCGATTGCCAAAGGGGTAATCAGCGCCGGAACGCCGGCGCGCAGTCCAGCGGCGGTGGTGCCCGCCCCACCGTGGTGCACCAGCGCGCGCATGCGCGGGAAAAGCCACGTGTGCGGGGCAGAGGCCAGCGGATAAATGCCTGGCGGAAGCGGAAGATTCGCGAAGGCCTCTTCGGGTATCCCCAACACTGCGCGCAATCCGGCTTTTGCCAGGGCTTGCAGCACGATTCTCAGGGTTTGCTGCGGTTGGCGCGTGCCTGGGCTGCCGAAACCGATATAAATGGGCTGTGGGTGGGCCGCGACGAAGCGTTCCAGGTTGGTCGGTGGCTGCCAGTCTTCCTCTTCTGGGAACCAGTAGCCCGTGATCCGGTGCCAGGCCGGCCAATCGGCAGGAGCGGGCACGATCTGCGAGCTGAAGCCGTACAGTACCGTTGTGGAAGGGTGGTAAAGCTGTCCAAATGGGCTTGCCAGCGGCGCTGGCGGCAGCCCCAGCTCCTGCCTGCGCCAGCGGTTGATTTGCCCTCGCCAGGCCTGCCAGACGGCCTGCTCCACCAGCAGGTGACTGACCCGGTTCAGCCCTGCGCCCATCCGCAGGCGCGCCGGCAGCAGCGCGCTGGAGAACGCGCCTGTGCGGCTGAACGGCTGAAGGAAAGCCCAGATGCAGGGAACGCCCAGCGCCTCGGCCAGGTGGCTGCCCCAGGTGGTGGGCAGGCCAGCCACCACCGCCGCCGCTCCCTGGCAGGAGCGGACAGCGCTGCTGAGCATGCGCTGGTAGAGCGGTCGCGCCGCCTTCAGGTACTCGAAACTCGCCTTGATACTGCGCAGCCAGCTCCCATCGTAAGTCAACGCCGACTGCCCACCTCTGCGAGTCATCAACTCGCTGGGGTTGCCTTCCAGCGGCGCAAACGGCAGCCGGCGCTTTTCCACCAGCCCCTTGAATTCCAGCGGTGCAGCCACGCGCACGGCTGCGCCTGCCCGGCGCAGCCCTTCTGCCACTGCCAGGTAAGGCAATATGTCGCCGCGAGTTCCGCTGGTGAGAAAGACGACCGGTTTCACGAGAAAATCAGCCTGATTTTTGAAAGACCAGGAAACAGTAGCGCACCAGGCCCATGTGCAGGCATTGTTGCAGCGCCATGCTGCCCAGCATGCTGGGCAAGATGGCGTGCTTCAGCGGCAATCGCTCGCCCGCCCACAGCAGCAGGCGCGCCAGCCGGTCAGGCAAAGCGCGCAGGCGCAGGTGGGGAGTCAAATCAACCTCCCAAATTGGCGTTAAACCTGAGGCGATCGCCATTTTCTTAACAGTCTGGGCAGTCGTGACATTGGGCGCGAACCAGCCATCCTGGTATGTCTTGAGCCAGCCTGCCTGAGCGGCATCCATGCCAAGCGCGGCCTGCTCTGCAAGAAAGTCATCGCCGATCACCAGCCTGCCGCCGGGTCTCAAAAGTCGGGCGGCTTCGGACAGAAAGCGCTCCGGCTGGGAGGCGTGGACGAAGGACTCGATGGCGTAGGCCAGGTCGAAGCCGGCTGCCAACGGTACGGAATGGAAATCGGCTTCCAGGATACAGGCGGGCGGTTCCAAACGGCGACGGGCGATGTGCGCCTGCAAGGGGCTGATGGTCAAGCCCACGCCCAGGGCTGGTTGTTTCAATCGCGCCAACAAGTAAGCCAGGCTGCCCCCGACACCACAGCCCAAATCCACCAGCTTAAGGGATTCCAGGTGGTGGGACGCAAGCAAGTGTTCCGCTTGCGCCAGCACCAGTCCATGGGTGTAATCCAAAGCTGCATCCAGCGAGCGCACGCCGGGCGCCCACACTGCCCGGTGGATGCTCTGCGTGCGCGCCGAACCGCTCAGGGAAAGAAACAAGCGCGTGTTTTGGTTGTAATAGCGGCGGATATCAGCGGCTGAAGCGGATGTTTTTGGGAGCATAAAACCTGTTGCACGTCGCTCACGCAAAGAGCTTCTTAAGCGCGTCCTCATCCAGCTCTTCCAGGCTGTTCAACACCAGATCGGCGCTGGAGAGACGCTCCGCCGGATTGGTGGTGGCGACTGCGATGCACTTCATCCCGGCGCGGCGCGCTCCTTGGACGCCAGCGATGGAATCTTCGATCACCACGCAATCGCCAGGCCCCAGCCCCAACTGCGCGGCGGCTTTTAAAAATACTGCCGGATCGGGCTTGGCTGGCATGTCGAAGCCGGAGACGATTGCCTCGAAGTAAGGGCGGATTTGCAGCTCGTCGATCAGCACGGCAATATTGGCGTGCGGCGCAGAAGTTGCGATTGCTTGCTGGTAACCAAGCTGGCGAAATCGTTCCAGCCAGTGCAGCACGCCCGGCAATGGCCTGGCGCGTCCACGCATCAGTTCACGAAAGCGGATTTCCTTTTGCTCGGAAATCCTGGCGACAAAAGCCGGCTCCGGCTTCCTGCCGGTCAGGTATTCTAATGAGCCCTGGTTGTTCATGCCGAAAATGGCGCGGAACAGCTCACGAGAAAATGGTATGCCGGCTGGCGCCAGCGCCTCTGCCCAGGAAAGATAATGCTCTTCACCGGTGTCCACCAGCACCCCATCCATGTCCCAGATAATACCGTGCAGCATGACAGCGCCTCCATCTTCTTGCCCGAGGGGTACGGGATAAGGGTTTGGGGGTGTTTTGGGGGGGGGGTTGGGCCACAAAAACCCACACAAAAAACCCACACA
The DNA here is from genome assembly GCA_029265355.1 of Chloroflexota bacterium. GTDB lineage: Bacteria > Chloroflexota > Anaerolineae > Anaerolineales > UBA4823 > JAJUJL01. Next base: position 18,853 of record JAJUJL010000044.1, read on the forward strand.
GCCCCCGGAAAAATATTTTTAAATTGAAGATATTTAGGGGGGTTTTTGGGGGTTTTAATAATTTTATAATAAACCCCCAAAAAAAAAATAAAAA
>JAJUJL010000059.1 GCA_029265355.1 Chloroflexota bacterium
TGCCCGGCGCTCAGTGGACGGTCTCAGGGGCAGTCCAGACTGCGAAAGCACGGGCAGCTTGGCTCAGTGGTCAGTGGCAAAGCTTATGCTATCAGCGTTCCGCTCTCCCCTTGGCCATCTGACATCTTTTGCGTGCACACGATGAAATGAAAACTCCGTCAGACACGTGAATATTTTCCGTAGATTTACGGATGGTCAGGCACACGCTCATTGCATATCCTTAGTAACAAGAAGGATAAAACTGCGATGATCAGACCCGAGTCGTTCTCTGGCAAGACGCCAATCGCGAGCGATCCATTCCTAAATCCACGTCGGCAGCCGTCCACATTGGAAGAACTGCGCGCCGAATGGGATTTTCTATCCCGCGTCTTCGATAACACCGACGCGCTGCTGATCGTGCTCGACCATTCCGGGCAAATCGTGCGCTTCAATTATGCGTGCGAACGCCTGTTTGGTTACAATGCTCAACAGCTCCGTTCGCTCATCACCACCGGCGTGCTTCCGCTGCCCAAACAGATCAACGCTATCAAGGATTTGCTCCGCGGTATCCACGCTGGTAAATCATCCAATCGCTACGAGAACGAGTGGGTTACCCACGATGGACGCCGATTGACCATCTCCTGGTCAATCACTGCCTTGCTGGATGGCAGTGAGCAGGTGGAATACATCTTTGCTACCGGTATCGACATCACTTCCCGAAAGCTGGCCGAAACGCTCCTGCAACGCGAACAAGCCTTGCTCTCCAGCCTGATCAATTCCATTCCAGATCTGATCTTTTACAAAGATAAACAAGGTGTTTTCCTGGGGGCTAATAAGGCCTTCAAAGCATTCAGCCACCGGCATACCAATGAGCTAATCGGCAAAACGGATCATGACCTGTACGCTCCACCAGAAGCGCTGCTGTTTGCCGAGACAGACGCCCAGGTGATCCAGACAGGTAAAACTCTGGCTTATGAGAATTGGATCAAGAGGCCCGATGGCGAGGCTGTGCTGATCGAAACCAAGAAAGTCCCCTGCTATGGCCTCGATGGCGAAATACTGGGCGTGATCGGTGTGGGCCGAGATATTACCCGCCACCGATTAGCGGAAACTGAAGTGCGTCGCGCCAAGTCGGATTTCGAGCAACTCATTTCATCGCTCTCCTCGGCCCTGATCGTCACCGACACGCAATTGATCACCAAGCAATGGAATGCCATGGCCGCCAAACTATATGGACTGAATGCACAGCAAGTGATCGGCAAGAATCTTCTCTCATTGGGGCTTCCTTGGGATCCTGCGGCTGTTCAAGCGGGAGTTGAGCGCTGCCGCAGAGAACTGGCGCCAGTGCACCTCGACCCGGTGCGCTTCACGCGCCAGGATTGCAGCGATGGCTTCCTGGGCTTGAGCATCAGCCCTCTAAAAAACGAAGAAAACCATTTAGCTGGTTTCATTTTCTTATGCTCGGATATCACCCAACGCAAGCTCCTGGAAAGCCGCCTGGCGCAAGCTCAAAAACTCGAATCCATCGGGCAACTGGCAGCAGGCATTGCCCACGAAATCAACACCCCCATCCAATATGTCAATAACAACACCGAATTTTTGCGTGACAACTTCTCGCGCCTGATTCAACTGGTGAACGAGTTGATCGAGATGCTGCAGGGCGCCCGCCAGGGGCGCCTGGAAAGCAAGGCTTACGATCGGCTGGATGATCTGCTTCAGGAGGCGGACCTGGAATTTCTGGTTCAAGAAATTCCCCTGGCCATTCAGCAATCTTTGGACGGTATCCAACGCGTGTCCGAGATTGTGCGTGCCATGAAGGAGTTCTCACACCCCGGAGTCAAACAAAAAGTCCCCCTGGATATCAATAAAGCCATTACCGACACGCTAGCCGTCACACGCAATGAATGGAAATACTACGCCGAGGTGCACACCGATTTCCAGCACGATCTGCCAATGGTCACCTGCCTGCCAGCCGAGATCAGCCAGGTGCTACTGAACGTAATCGTCAATGCAGCCCAGGCAATTGCCGGCAGCCCGCACCGGGCGCCTGACCAATTGGGTCAGATCAATATCACAACCACCCATAAATCAGGCTGGGTGGAAATCCGCATCGCAGATGATGGTCCGGGCATTCCCGAGGAAATAAAAAATCGCATTTTCGAACCCTTCTTCACCACCAAAGAAGTGGGCAAAGGCACCGGGCAAGGATTGGCGATTTCTTATGATGTTGTTTGCCGTAAGCACCAGGGTACCCTCCACTTTGAAAATCTTACACCGCATGGCACAGTTTTTATCATCCGTCTGGCCGTTAGTGATGGTGATCATTCTAGCAAGGAGAAAATATGAGCTACAAAATTTTGTTCGTTGACGATGAAGAAAACGTACTTTCAGCTTTTCGCCGCCAACTGCGTGGTCGCTTCGAAGTGCATACAGCGCGCTCTGGTACAGAAGCGCTTGAGCTGCTGGCGCAAGACGGCCCCTTTGCGGTAGTGGTTGCCGATCTGCGCATGCCGGGAATGAACGGCATCGAATTTCTGGCTAAAACCCGGCAGGCTGCGCCGGATACCGTGCGCATCATGCTCACCGGCTACGCCGATCTGGGCAATGCCATCAGCGCGGTCAATGAGGGCAACATCTTCCGCTTCCTGACCAAGCCATCCCCACCAGAGCATGTCATCAAGGCCATCGAAGATGGCGTTAAACAGTATCAACTGATCACTGCCGAGCGCGAGCTGCTGGAAAAGACGCTAAAGGGCAGCATCAACCTGCTTACCGAGGTGTTGAGCACGGTCAGTCCGGTGGCTTTCAGTCTCACGCTACGCTTGCGCCGGGTCGTCAGTCATATCCTCAAACACATGGCCTTGAGTTCAGCCTGGCAAATAGAAATAGCCGCCATGCTTTCCCAAATTGGCTGCGTACTCATACCAGCTTCCATCTTGGAGAAAATCAGCCAGGGGCTCGGATTGTCACCGGAGGAACAGAAAACTTACAACTCGCACCCACTGCTCGGCTACCGCCTTTTGGCGGGCATTCCTCGCCTGGAACAGGTTGCCAGCATGGTGCGCGACCAGCTCAAACCCTTGAGCGAATTCGACGTTTCCAGCAGACCGCTGCCACTCGATGCTACTCACACCGGTGCCCACATACTAAAAGCAGCCACCGATTATCACCAACTGATCGCAAAGGGAATGCCGCACAGCGAGGCGGTCGAAGCCATGCGCAATCAGCCAGAGGTCTACAACCCGCGTGTCATCAAAGCGCTGTCTAGTGAACCCTTTGATCTCGAGATGTGGGATTCGCGCCTGGCAAGCGTGAGCACCCTCGTCGAAGGCATGATCTTGGGCGAAGATATCTGCAGCGTGGCGGGCGAACTGGCGGCAAAGAAATACGCCCAACTCACCCCTTACCTGATCGAGCGCATCCGAGAATTCCACGCTACGCAAGGTGTGATGGAACCATTCCGTGTTTATGTGCCGGCCTACGTGGATCTGAGCAGCGGTATCGTGGCTGTTTACCCTGCAGAAGTAGAATAGAAGCCGCCCCCATCCAGGCGCAGCCAGCCAGGCAGCTCTTATCTGCGCCTGGCCGGCTGTCATTTCATTTGCGACCTATCCTGCCGAACTCATTGCCGTGTGCGCCTCTTCCCTCAGAGGCATGGAATAAGCCCGCATCCCCATCGAACGCATCGCAATTTTTATCTCTCGCTTTCCACTTCCTCGAGCAATTCAAGCATCGCTTCCACCACCCTGGGATCAAGCTGCGCCCCAGCCTGCTGCTGCAAGTAAGCTTTTACTTCTTCGGTTGGCCAGGCTTTGCGGTATGGCCGGTCCGAACGCAGCGCATCCCAGACATCCACGACGGCAAAGATGCGCGCCGCCAAGGGAATCTCTTCGCCACGCAGTCCTTTCGGGTAACCGCTGCCATCCCATCTTTCGTGATGACTGCCAGGAATGTCCAGTGCATCTTTCAGGAACGTGATCCTGGAAAGCAGCTCCAGGCTAATCGCGGGATGCGTGCGCATGATTTCCCACTCGTCGTCGTTTAGCGGGCCAGGTTTGCGTAAGATGACATCTGGCACGCCAATTTTGCCGATGTCATGTAGCAGGGCGCCACGACGCAAACTGACCAACTCCTGCCCCTGGATGCCCATGCGCTTTGCCAGCAGCACAGCCATCTCCGTAACCCGCCGGCTGTGGCCATCCGTTTCGCCATCGCGAAATTCCAGGGCGCTGGCCCAGCCTTCAATGGTTTGGTCATAGGCTTTTTCCAGCTCGGCGTTCGACTGGGTAAGTTTTTCAAAAGCTAGCCGATTATCAATCGCAATCGCTGCCTGACCAGCGAGTGTCTCTAAAAACCCAATCCATTCTGCGTCTTGTTTGAGAGGATTGCGTTGGAACACCTCCAACACACCCAGCAACTGTCCCTTGGCTTTTAGCGGTACCGCCGCGTATGAGCAAAACTGTTCTTCTGCCAGCATCGCCGGGCAGGAGAAATTGACAGGCGGGTTAGAGAGATCTGGGATTGACACCAGCCCCGATTCCGGTAGATCGTTGACTCGCAGACCTTGCCGGCTGCGTAGCGAAGGGTCTGTGAAAACCGGGGAGCGAAAACCCCGGCCGGCGACGTATTCCAGCGATTGACTTTCCGGTACAATTAACAACACGTCAGCAGCGTCCACACTCTGCAGCTCAATCACCTGCTCCAGCAGCGTATCCAGGGTATCATGCAAATTCATATTCGAGGCGATTGCCTGGTCAATCTGGCGCAAAGCGGAGAGGCGTTTGAGCTGCTGCTGCATACCGCCAAAAAGCCGCGCGTTTTCGATGGCAACCGCTGCCTGTTGGGCAAACCCGCGCGCAATCTCGATGTGCAACGCCGTGTACGCTCCAGGATCACGATTTCCAATAGTCAGGAAGCCAATCACCTTTTCTTTCATCACCAGCGGGATGCCCATCCAGGATCGGATTTCGCTTCCATTCCGCCAAGATTTGAAGCGCTCATCCAGTCGCGTATCCCCCACCAACACCGGATACAGCGATTGTTGACTCAGCTGAAAGAGCGGATCGGCCGCCGATACCTCCCGACCCACCACATCATGGGAGGTCTCATCGTCGCGCCCTGCCAGAGCCGTCAGGCGATCGTTCTTTTGAAGATAGACAGCGCTCGTGTGGAAATTAAGCACCTGAGAAAGCTCCCTGAGCAGCACATCCAACACATCATTGAGATCCAGGCTTGACGTAAGCGCCAAGACAGCCTGGCGCAAACTCTCCGCCTCCCGCCGTCGTTCCCGTTCGCTGTTCAGCAAGCGAATTTTCTCGATGCTAAGACCCATCTGGTTACCAATAATGCTCAGCAAGCGCTCATCGTCGCTGGTGAAGAAATCAATCTGCGTGCTTTCGGCATTGATCACCCCCAAACCGCCCCCATCGGCGGAGATTGGCACGCACAGGTTGGAAAGCATATCTGGGCTGGACTCATAGTAGTACGAAATCGTGCGCACATCGCCGATATTGTGCGGTTTCCCTGTGGCGAATACCTTCCCGCTTACCCCGCTGCTGAGCGGTATGGCTTGAAGATGGTTGGCCGTCTTTCTCATCTTGTACGAGGGGTGCACCCGCAAAAGCTGGTTGGGGACGTCTGCAATCAGCACGCCAAAATTATCGGGATAAAAGGTGTCACCGATAAGTTCGGCGATGCGCGAGATCAGCTCTTCCTCGTCTGTCGCTAGGGAGCAGATTAATGACACCTCCTTCAAGGTGCGCAATTCCTTTAACTGCCGCTGCAGAGTCTCTTCTTTTTGTTTGCGACCAGCCAGCTCCCAGGCGATATCAGCCAGGTAAGTAACCAGATCTACGTCACCGAGAGTGTAATCGCCGGGTTTATTGCCTACTCCAACAATAGCGACGATTTTTTCATTTCGGTAGACGGGAACAACCAGTTCCCTCACCACCGGGGGGTGACCGAGCGGTAGCCCTTTTCGGTTTAATAACGTGGCGTAATCGTTATGGATCACAGGTTTGCCAACGCGCACACAATCCGCCCAAACGCCGACTTCATCGACCCAAGAGTGATATCCCTGACCATCAGCAGGATGACATTCCTGCTGGGTGCGCGTAGACTAGGTTTGCAGGGAGAGTGTTTTTTGATCCTCTGCTACAAAGTGAAAGAACCCTATCGGGCTGTTGGTCAGCGCACTCACCTCATCCAGGGTGAGTCTCAGTAATCCCTCTAACGTGTGTGTGGCAACAAATTCAACCATTCTCAAGCGCACCCGGATCAACTCTTCGACCCGTTTGCGTTCGCTGACATCCTGTTTGACCGCCACAAAATGGGCGATCTCCCCCCCTCGATCACGCACCGGTGTGATGGTCATTTCCTCAGTATACAGGCTGCCGTCTTTGCGCCGGTTGACAATCTCACCGCGCCAGACGCGCCCGGACAGGATCGTCTCCCATAGCTCCGTATAGAATGCCTCGCTCTGTATGCCAGATTTTAAGCAGGCGCGGTGTTTTCCCAAGAACTTCTTGAAGGCTGTAGCCTGTCAGCGTGGTAAACGCTGGGTTAGCCCACTGGATGAATCCCTGTCGGTCTACTATTAGAACGCCATTAGCAACCGCCTGCAACGCAGAAGCTTGCAGGTGGATACGCTGCTCGGCATTAACTGTCTCAGTGATATCTCGGGCGATCGATAATACGGTTTGCACTTCATCGGAATAACCGAACTCGGGCACCAAACGAGTGTTGAAATAGCGCATGCCTTGCGGCGAGGAAGATGTGTCTAACACCTCCAGCATCTGACCAATTTCGAATACCCGCCGGATGCGGCTCTCCCACAGTCTGGACAGTGCTTCAGGTAAACCCGTTTCTGTAATCGATGCGCCAATGTATTCATTCTGCGACAACAGCCCTCTCCTGGCAACGTGTGCACGCAAAAGATGTCAGATGGCCAAGGGGAGAGCGGAACGCTGATAGCATAAGCTTTGCCACTGACCACTGAGCCAAGCTGCCCGTGCTTTCGCAGTCTGGACTGCCCCTGAGACCGTCCACTGAGCGCCGGGCA
>JAJUJL010000058.1 GCA_029265355.1 Chloroflexota bacterium
GGAGCGGCCACCTACACCCAGGGTTGGGACGCCGAGAACCGCCTGGTGACTGTCTCAGGCGCAGGCTTGAGCTCAACTTTTAGCTACGACGGCGATGGTGTGCGGGTGAAAGGCACGGTCAACGGCGCGGCGACCGCCTACGTGGGCAACTGGTTCGAGTGGACGGGCTCCACAAGCACGATGAAGAAGTATTATTACGCCGGCGCGCAGAGGATTGCCATGCGGAGCGGCAGCGGTACCGGGACGAGCGGCTTGCTGTGGATCATCGGCGACCATTTAGGCTCTACCAGCAAGGTTGCCAATTACGATGATTCATTCCACAGCCAGCGGCGCTACCACCCCTGGGGGGAGTGGCGATACGGCGGGACATTGCCGACGACGTATCGCTACACAGGTCAACGCCAGGAAGACCTGTTGGGCGGGACGGATGGGCTTTATTATTACGGGGCGAGGTGGTATGATGCTTATATTACCCAGTTCACCCAACCTGATGCGATTATACCAAGCGATGGTGGTAACTTCTCGCCCTTAGTCGTAGATTACCACGAGACAAAGTTCCTCGAACAGCTGAACCAGGAGAACCGAAAACGGCTTGAGGATCCACAGGCAAAGCTTCCTGTCGTTCCGACAAATCCCCTGGCTTTCAATCGATACTCTTATTCCTACTATAATCCGCTCCGCTATACAGATCCCGATGGGCATTTTGCTTTTCTTGTCCCACTTCTAGCAGGAGCAGTTATTGGTGGCGCAATTTCAACCGCGATGTATGCTATAACAGCCCAAGTCACCGGGCAAGAAATTACACTAGCAGGTGTAGCAGGTGCATTTGCGGGTGGTGCAGTTGCCGGTGCAGTCAGCGTTATAGCGACTCCATTAGCTGGAACACTATTACATGCTGCTGGCACAGCCGCCACCGGTACAGCATTAGTTGCGGGTACAGCGGCAGTCAATGCTGCCGGTGGTGCTGCCTCCTATTTGGCAGGAGGTTATACTCAAAATGCGGTTGACTCAGCAATGGGAACTACCCCTACTTTCCAACCGACAATCGGAGGAATAGCGGCTAATGCAGCCTTTGCTGGCGTAATATCTCCTGCGGTAGGTAGCAGATTCCCAGTATCAAACAATACGATGAGTACTCTACGCCAAGCCAGCCATTTCATGCCAGGGCGAACAGTTCCCACCCTATTTGCAACCCAAAATGCTAGAAACATGTATTCACAAGCCTTGGTTGCTACAGGGACTGGATATCTTGCTGGAACCGGATATTCTTTATGGGAGCAACCATAATGAGATACTTATCCTTATTCCTTTTGGGTTTCATCCTAATTGGTATCTTCCTGATGCCAGCATGGATTTCGTGGATTCCTAAGACTTCATGGCCTATACAAATAAAACGGATCACGATTGGTGCAATGGCGGCCATATCCACACTATTTGCGATAATAGTGATTACAAGACCAAATGCGCATTTACCAACAAAAATCTTAGGAAGCTCCGTCGCAATACTATATTTATTAATTGTATGTGTGACGGTTTTTTACTCATGGCGTAGTTGAACAATGTAATCAATGCAAAATAAATGTGTTGTCACTCTTCGAACATTTCCCAAAAAGAGAGCAGAGGGGGAATGTATCGCCCTCTGCCCTGTCGACGGTCATTCGTGGGCGCTCGGGTTGCTCCTCAGCAGTTGCCCTATCCTCCCGCGAACACCTTGATTCTACCAGGGAGCTCTTTGGGGTGGGAGGTAGGTTTACCGCTTTTCGGACCATCGACAGGGCAGAAAGACAAAGCAAAGGATGACTATGCGGTTATTAAGGTTCGAAATAACCTAAGCTATCTACGCTAGGCAAAGACCGCAGGCGGCGCATGCTGGCGAGCGAGGCCCTGGAAGAGCGCGTGTTTCAAGCTGGCTGCGATCTCCACCCGCTCTTCCTGGCACAACTCGGGTAGGGCCAACCGCTCCACCCAGGCGAGGATCTGAACGGGTTCCGGTACCTTAACAACTTCATATTCAGTTTTCGGTTCCGGTTCTGCCACGGGCGCAATCTCCAGGCGCTGCTCGACCCGGCTCATGGCGGTGAAATAGTCTTCGGCCACCGTCTGGTCGTGGGCGCGGGCGTAGATCATCGTCGTGTTGAGTTTCTTATGCCCCAAAAATGCCTGGATCGAAGTGATCCGGCAGCCGGCATTCAACAACTGCGTCGCGCAGGTATGCCTTAGCCGGTGAGGATAGACCTTCACGCCCACCCGTGTACCAATCGTCTTCAACCGGGAGCGGATGAAATATTGCTGAGCGGTGCGTTGCGGTACAGAAAGACGTGGTCGCTCGCGCCTTCGCCGCGCACCGCCAGGTAGCTCTGCAGGGCCAGCAGCGTGGTATCGGTCAGGTACACGCTGCGGTCTTTCAGCCCCTTACCGTTGCGCACGGAGAGCCTGCGTCCGGGCAAATCCAGGTCTTCCAGCCGGAGCTCTTCCACTTCGCTCAAGCGCATGCCTCCTTGCCACAGGAGATAAAAAGTCACCCGGTCCAGCAAAACCAGGCGGCGCACATGGGCAGACGGGGCTTCCTGCACTCCCCGCTCAATCTCGTCGCGCAGCTTCTTCACCTGCTTATCGGTCAGGTACTTGGGCAGCCGGTCGGGGACTTTCAGGTTGGGGATGCGCAAGAGCGCCTGCGGCACGCTGTAGCCTTCCTCCTGCAGGAAGAGCAGGAAGGTGTGCAAATAGCGCACATGGGCATTGACGGTCGAGACGGAATAGCCGGCTTCCAGGCTGTGATCCACAAAATCCAGGATGTGCTGGCGTTTCAGGTCATTCAGCTCCCGGACGCCGCGTTCCAGGCACAGAAAGCGCCAGACCCGGCCGTGTTTGTTCCAGAAGTTGCGTACGTTGTCGTCGAGGCGGGCGGTGCGCCAGTGCTTCTGCTGGATGCGCTGGTAGCGTTCCAGCTCCCGCACCAGCCAGAGCGGCAGGTCCTGGGTGTGGGCGGCCACATCGAAGGGGTGAATCTTGCTAGCCTCCCCCAGGCCGCGCTCCAGGCGCAGGAAGCGCCTGAACTTCTCCAGCCCATGCCGGCAGGCTTCCAGCCACTCCTGGCTGACCCCTTTGGCCTGGACGTATTCCATGGCCTGCTCTAAGTCGCCCTCCAGGTTGATCTGCGGGTGGGGAACCAGGTTGAGGCCCAGGATGTGGCCGGCCATGGGCAGGTAAACGGTATTCGTGGCGTATTCAGCCATGCCTCCGCCCAGCAGCCAGGCGTGATACTTCTCCAGCAGCCGGACGTTCTCAACCGGCCATTGGCTGGTGGGGCAGGGACGGGGCGCCTCGGGCGGCAGACGCAGATCGTGGGCGTAGTGCAGCGCCTGGTCGTAACGCCCGGCAACGGTGGTGGCAGCTTTGGGCGGGCTCATGGCGTCACCTGCTGAGTCCAGTTCTGTTGGACCGACCAGCCATCCATTTTCTGGCAGGCGGCGTAGTAATCGGCCTGCACCTGCTTGTCATTGGCTTGCACGTAGGTTTGGGTGGTCTCGATCCAGCGGTGGCCCAACAGCTTCTGGATGCTGGTCACCGGCACATCGGCGTTGAGCAGGTCGTTGGCGAAGGAGTGCCTCAAACGATGGCAAGTCAGGCTCAGCCCGGCCAGCTTTCGGTAATGCACCAGACGCATGTGGATGGCATGCGTGGAGAGGCCTTTCAGTTGGTAGCTGAGGAAGACGAACTCACTGGTCGCAGCCGGCCGCACGGCCAGGTAGGCGCGCAAGACTCGCACCGCCTGGGGCGAGAGATACACCGGCCGCTGGCGTGAGCCTTTGCCCTGCACCACCAGGCGCGGGAAGTCCTCTTCCAGATACAGGTCCGAGAGCTGCAAATGGGCAGCTTCCCCAATCCGCAAGCCGCAGCGCAGCATCAGGGTGAAGATCGCCAAATCGCGGGCATCTTCGATCACTTCGAAGAAGGTGCGCAGCTCAGACTCTGGCACCGGGCGCGGCAGCCTTTCGGGTTCGCGCAGGTGATGGCGGCGAGGAAAGACTGGGCAGGCCAGTTCCTCGTCTTCGGGCATGAGGAAGGCATAGAATGCGGCGATGGACGCCAGGCGGCGGTTGATGGTGGTAGGTTTGAAGCCCTTCTCGGACTGCTCGCTGATGAACTGGTCGATGTCGCGAAAGGTGATGGCGCATGGCGGGAGATCCCCGACGGACTGCAGGAAGAAATTCAGATCACAGCGGTAGTCCCGCCAGGTGTGGGCATTGGGACTGCGCCGGCGCACCCAGTTGACGAAACGCTCGATTTCGGCTAGCATACAAAAACCTCCTGAAGAGCAGAATATGGGATTGGGTGATCCTCATTCTACTCTCAGGAGGCGATTGCTTCACCTGCCAGAGCCACTGAGGGCTGGGTAATATAACCGATCTTATCTTAACCGCTGGACCAGCCCAGACAGTATTATACCGGACCCAAGTAGCCCAATTGACTTCGACCGCTATGCCTATGCTCGGAATAACCCATTGAGATACTCTGATCCAACGGGGCACTGGACGGAAGATGAGCTTGAGCAAGCGTTGGGGGAAGACTGGAAGTTAAAATATTTTGGTGAGGACGCAATTTTTTATGAGCGAGATAAGCTATTGGCTTTCCTGCTCTCCGAGAACACAACCGATCCTATAACGCTTGAACTCGTCAGAGCATTGTTTGAGGTATCCTTTGCAGTACATAGTGCTGGTTTAGACTTTTCAACGATCGACGCCCTTGGAGCTCGAGTATCTTTAACCGGAGGAGCAGGTGCATTTGGTGGATTCTCTTTTGATATTGTCCTCAACCTTACTTCTGGAGAGTTCAGTGTATTCGGGTCGCCAGAAGGCGGCATAGCAATTGGAGCAACTCTAACCTTGGTCGGAGGAGTTACCCTTTATAGATATTGTCCTTCAAACGATTATTTCCGCGGGACGGCAAAAAGCGTAGGAATTATGGGTGGAGATGTTATTGGTATAAATGTAGAAAAGAATTGGGGCGGAGTTCATCAATTTCAAGACCCAAGTGATGTTTTAGACGGCGGTTTTATAGCAGTGGGGGGAGCTACCGGACTTGCTTTCTATGGTTCACTTTCTTATGCATTTGAAGGCTTGCGGGTAGATCGGGCTGGATATCATTGGTGGATATATTTCCCACCCATCAGAGATGTATTGAGAGACGTAGGCGAAGTAATTTGGAATGATATTCTTCACCTACCGTAAACATTCTAATATCCTGTTGTCATTGGTGAAGATTTGGGGATTTTAGTATGATCCGACATTCTTATCCAGGATTTCAAAAGATTAAAGTTCTATATGCTCAGGTAGTAGGTGTTCTGGGTTTTATCATTTCAACACTAGGTGCTGTTTTCACTCTGGTTGGAATTTGGTTTGTTCCACGACAAAGTAACTCTACATTCATCCTGGATGACCCTCGGGTAACCCTGATATGCCTAACAGTCTGGATTTTATTCATAGGATGGTCGGTGAGCTTTGCGTTCATTAATCTATTACCGACGATCTGGATGGACGAGGACGGACTCCAGATTTCTGCGTATTTGTTCTTTCGAATACGAATCCCCTGGGCTACTATTGTAGATATTGGAACTGGATTTCCCCCTAAAGGTTATCTGCTGGTTCGGGCGCGACGAATAACGCTGTTTCATAGAGCTTATGGATGGCTTTATTCTCGAACCTTGTATCCAAGTTTTTTGATTGAGAGACATATTACGGATTGGGATAACTTGATCAAGGAAATTTCACGGAGGATACAATCAAGCTCGTCTCAAGCAAACAGATGAGTTTTTCGCCTCCTGGACCATCGACAGGGGGAAGGGAAGAGCAGAAAGCGCTTTGAGCTGCTTTCTGCCCTGTCGACGGTCGAGGTGGGCGCTCCGGGCTTATCCTGAATGCAGTGAAGGATCGCTCTCCAGCAGAGCTGTACCCTCCCACACTCGCCGCGATTGTACCCTGCCCGGAGCGAGGATCACGCTCAGGGCAGGCATCTTACCAACCGAATAAGCAAATTATCGAACTTCTGCTGCCGCCAACGCCATCGAACGCGGCGGCGGGATCCAGCCGACGCCATCCTGCGCCTGGCATGCCGTATCGCCGGTGAGCAGCCCGCGCATCTGGATGGCAATGTGCAAACGCAGCTCGAAGCTCAGCTCGGGCAGAGTGAGCTGCTCCGCCAGCCCAAGCAGTTGTGTGCGCTCTTGCCCCTGCACCGACTGGCTCTCCGGCTGTGGCTCGGGAACCAGCTCCAAGCGCTGCTCGATGCGTCCCATGGCGGCGAAATAATCGGCTTCAACCGTCTGGTCGTGGGCGCGGGCGTACACCATGGTGGTGTTGAGCTTCTTGTGCCCCAGGAACTTCTGAATACTGGTCACCGGGCAGCCAGCATTCAGGAGCTGGGTGGCGGTGGTGTGGCGCAGGCGGTGGGCGTGCACCTTGACCCCGGCGCGCTGCCCGGCAGCCTTGAGCCGCCCGTGGATCAGATCCTTGCTCAACGGCTGGTTGCGGTACAGGAAGACGTGATCGCTGGCACCTTCACCGCGGAAAGCCAGGTAATCGCGCAGCGCCCGCATGGCGGTGCCGGAGAGGTAGACGGTGCGATCCTTCATCCCCTTGCCGTTGCGCATGCTCAAGCGGCGCTTGGGAAGGTCGAGGTCTTCCAGGCGCAGCTCTTCCACTTCGCCCTTGCGCAGCCCGCACTGCCACTGCAGGTGGAAGATCGCCAGGTCGAGCAGGGCATCCCAGCGCTGGTAGGGATGGGCAGCGCGAGCCAGGCGATCGAGAAAGTCGTCCCGCAGCAGGCGCACCTGCTCGTCAGTCAGGTATTTGGGCAGGCGCTCGGGCTGCTTGAGCCCGGGGATGCGCATCAGCGCCTGGGGAATGCTGAATTCCTGCTCCTGGAGGAAGACCAGGAAGGTTTTGAAATTGCGCAGATCGGCGTTGATGGTCGAAACCGACGAGCGGTCTTCCAGGCGCTGGCTCTGGTAAGCAAGCAGGTGCTTGCGGCGCACGTCGGAGAGCTCCTGCACGCCGCACTGCTCGACCAGGTAGCGCCAGACGCGCAGGTGCCCGCTCCAGAAGCGCCGGATGCTCTCCTGCAAGCGTGCTGGGCGCCAGTTGCGCTGGCAGATGCGCTGGTAGCGGGAGAGCTGTTCCACCAGCCAGGCGGGCAGGCCCTGAGTGTGCGGGGTGGGATCGTAGGGCTTGAGCTTGATCTCCACCTGGCCGCGGGTGTGCAGCAGGAAGCGGCGGAATTTGGCCAGGGCAAGGCGGCACATGTCGCTCCACTCCGCACCTGCACCTTTGGCAATCACGTACTCCAGCGCCGGTTGGAGATCAACCTGGATGTTGAGCTGAGTATGAGGCTTGAGCGCCAGCCCGAGGACGTGACCGGCCATGGGGACGTAGATGGAGCGGATGACGTACTCGCTGGCGCCGCCGCCTCGCAGCCAACCGGCATAGCGTTCCAGAAGAGCCACATTCTCCGGCGGCCAGTGGCAGGTAAATTTCGGCTTGGGCGCTTCAGACGGCAGTTTTTTGTCGTGGCAATATTCCAGCGCTTGATCATAGCGCTCGCGCATCGTAGTCATTCGCCTGCGGGCCGGGCTCATTGGGTGCTCTCCTGCTGAGTCCAGCGGAGCTGGACCGTCGAGCTCTGCTGGACCGTCCAGCCTTCAATTCTTTCGCAGGCGGCATAGAAGTCGGCCTGCACGGTCTGGTCGTTGGCTTGCACGTAGATCTGGGTGGTCTCCAGCCAGCGGTGGCCGAGAAGCTGTTGGATGGAAGTGACCGGCGCACCGGCGCAGATCAGGTCGTTCGCGAAGGAATGGCGCAGGCCGTGGGCGGTGAGATGCACCTCGGCCTGCTCCCGGTAGCGCACCAGGCGCTTATGAATGGCGGTGGTGGACAGACCGTCGAGCTGGTAACTGAGAAAGACGAAGTCTTTGGCGGTGGTGGGGCGGATGGCGAGGTATGCTCGCAGCGCCCGCTCTGCCTGGGGCGACAGGTACACCGAGCGCTGGCGTGCGCTCTTCCCACCCACGATCAGGCGCGGCGCCGCTTCCTTCAGAAAGAGATCCGCCAGGCGCAGATTGGCGACTTCCGAGATGCGCAGACCGCAGCGCAGCATCAGCACGAACATGGCGCGATCGCGAATGCCATTGGGTGAGCTGGTTTCGATGGACGCAAAGAACCTGTCGAGGATGTCTTCCTGGACGGGTCGCGGCAGGCGCTGCTGCTCGCGCAGGTAGTGGCGGTGGGGCAGGACCGGGCACACCAGCGATGGGTCGTCGTCGGCCAGGAAAGTGAAGAACGCCAGGATGGCTGCCAGGCGGCGGTTGACCGTGGCGGGCTTGAAGCTGCGTTCCACCTGGCTGCTGACGAACTGGTCGACTTCGCGGAAAGTGACTTCGCCCGGAGCGCGGTCGCCGGTCAGAGCGGCGAATTGCTTGAGGTCGTATGAATAATCCTTCCAGGTGCGAGCCTGTGGATTGCGGCGCCGCACCCAGTTGACGAATTCTTCGATTTCGGCTAGCATGGAAATACCTCCTGTGAGTGGGAATGTGAGGCTGGTACCCCCATTCTACTCTCAGGAGGTCGGTACCTTACCAACCAATCCAGACCCGCCGGAAGAGCGAAAATGAGGTCTGGTTAAGATAAGTGTCCCGCTTTAGGGCGTTGGCTGAGCCCGGATTCGATCATCCCAGAAGCGGCGCAGGGGGTGCAGGCCTGGTCGAGGTATACGTATGTTGTATCCCTAACTAATTTACACAATTTTCAGTATACCGCCGTTCCATTTGAGCGAATTTCGACCCTTGGATGAGGTTACCTCAATGAGCCTGGATGATTTCTACGAGGCTTATTCTGATGCCAACTACAGTGGATGTATTGAAACTTCGTATGAGCTGTGGAAATAAGGGACCGATCTGGGCTGGGCAAACAAACACGCCGTCACCTCCACCGGCAGCGGCTGGACTTTCAGCTATGCCAAAAACGGCAACATGGTCGAGCACGACACGACCTCCCAATGCGACTTTCTGTATGACGCCGAGAACCGCCTGGTGAGCGCC
>JAJUJL010000008.1 GCA_029265355.1 Chloroflexota bacterium
ACTTTTCTTCGACATTTTTTTTCTTACTTATTTTTGGGGGTTTGGGGGGTGTGGGGCGGGGGTCCGCCCCAACACCCCCATCTCTCCCGAATTTTCGGATGAGTTCTATATAACACGCAAGATGCTCCCCTGCTCCGTCTTTTCGACCTCGATGCGGTTGGGGAAGGCATCTTTTAATTCGTCGATGTGGGTGATGACCAAAATCTTGGAAAAATCCTGGCGCACCAGATTGATGGCTTCGATCAGGCGCTGTCGCCCTTGTGTATCCTGGCTGCCAAAGCCTTCATCGATGACCAGGGTCTGCAAGCGGGCGCCGGCGCGCTGCGCCAGCACCTCCGCCAGCGCCAGCCGCACCGCAAAGTTCACTCGGAAAGCCTCTCCCCCAGAAAACATCTCATAATCGCGTGTTCCAGCGCTATCGCTGATCTTTATTTCGAGTGTTTCGCGCAGTTCTTCGCGGCGTCGATCCTTATAGGGCGCCTGGGTTTCGAAACGCACCGACATGCTGCCGCTGCTTAAACGGTCCAGGATATCGTTGGCGCGTATTTCGATCTGCGGCAATGCCTGTTCGATCAATAGCGCCGGGACGCCATCCTTGCCAAAAGCCATCTCCAACTGGCGGTGATACCCGACCTGGCGGGCATGCAGCTCGCGCTCGGCCTGCAGCGCTTTGCGGCGCGCTTTCAGATCATCCAGCACAGCAACTTGCTGACGGGCTGCGCCAACCGCCATGCGCTGCTGATTTTCGCGCTGTTGGATTTCTAGCAAGGCGCGCTCGGTGGCGTGCAAATCCGGCGCTTGAGCCTGTGCGGCTGCCAATGCAGCAGCAGACTGGTCGTGCTCCTCCTGCTGGCGCTGCACTTGTTCCTCCAAGCGGGCGATTTGAGCCTGGATTTCCTGGATTTCCCTCTCTAAAGGCGCCAAAGCTGCCTGGGCGCTTTCCAGTTTGCGCAGCCGTGCTTCGGAGGCGCGCCCCTGCTGTTCTTTTTGACGCGCTGCCTGGTGAGCCTGGGCATCGTAGCCGATCATCTTCAGCTCTGCATCGATCTCTGCAAGCGCCTGGCGGAGCTGGGGCGCAAAACAATCCTCTTCCAGCAGGCGCTGCACCTCCTCCAGGCGCAGCGCGGTATCGGTTTGCCAGCGAGCGAGCGCCTGTTCAGCTTGCTCGATCTGCGCCTCCAGGCGTGAAATGTCACTGGAGGCTCTGAGGCGATCCTGTTCATAGCGCGACAGGCTGCGGATGCGAGATTCCAACTCAGCCACCAATCCGTCTGCCTGGGTCAATGCTGTTGAATTGGCGCGGTAGCGATCGCCCATTTCAGTGCCCTGCTGTTGCAAAGATTGGATCAGGGCGGCGCGCTCATCAGCGCTCAGAGGCTGCCCGCACAAAGGACAGGTCGCTTCTGCGGTTTGTTGCAGGCGAGTGATGCGCTCTCTCAGCGCCTCCATGGCTTCTTTCAGGCGCGGGTTTTCTGCGCGCGCTTCCGCCTGCCGCTGGCGGGCCTCCTGCTGTTGAGCCTCCAGCCCGGCCTTCTCTTGCAATTTGGTCTCGGCAGCCTTGAGCAGCGCCTGGGCTGTTTTCAAGCGTTCCTGCAGCTCCTGCAACGCAGCTTTTTGTGATTGGGCGTTGACTTGCTGGGCTTGCAGCGCTTCGAGCTCATGTTTGAGGCGGGTCTCTTCAGCTTGAAGTTGGCGCAGCGGCTCCTGGCGACGCGCCTCTTGTTCGCGAAAACGACTGGCGATTTCTTCCCAGTACTCCAGGTCGGCGATTGCTTGCTGCCATTCCTTGTATGCCTGCTGAATTTGGCTGGCTTCTTCGAGCAGGCTGGCATACTCAGACTGTTCACGCTGCCGTTTTTGAAGGCGGGCGGCGAGTTCGTCGCGTTGGACACGCAGCGTATCCAACTGCCGCCGCAGGGTCTCCACCAGGCGTCCCTGCTCTGCCAGCACGGCTGCCATCTTGCGCGCCGCCTCCAGCTCCGCTTCGCTGTTCCGGCGCTGTTGAGCCAGGAGCTCCAGCTCGCTTTCCAGTTGCTTCAGGCGCGCCACGCGCTGCGGTTCCTCAGCGATTTCAGCATTGATTTCCGCCAGGCGCCCATCGCAGGCTTGAATCTCCGCTTCCAGGCCGCGGCGCAATTCGCTGGCGCGCTGGCGATACTGCTCCCAGATCTCCAGGCCCAAGATACTGGAGAGCACTCGCTTACGATCGCCGGGGCGTTGTTGGGTAAATTGATCGGCCTTGTTCTGCAAGAAAAAAGAGGCGTTGACAAAGGTCTCGTAATCGAGGCGCAGCGTTTTTTCCAGGCGCTCCTGAGTCTCGCGCAGGCTGCGCTCGTTGAGCGTTTTCCATGCGCCGGGGATGTGCAGCTCGGAGATATCCTGGAAATTGAGATCACCCTGGTAAATTTGAAACTCTAACTGGCTGGTTTTGCCACGCGGGCTGGTGCGCTGCACACGGTAAAGGTTATTTTCATATTGGAAAATCAGGCTCACCTGGGCAGCATCGCAGGCAGAGTTTATCAAAGAGTCATCCCGCTTGCGGGCTTGCCCAAACAGCGCCCAGGTGATCGCATCCAGCAGAGATGATTTCCCAGCGCCGTTGGCGCCGGAGATACAAGCCAGTTCGAACGCAGTGAAGTCCAGGCGGACTGGCTGGCGATAGGAGAGGAAACCAGAGATGGTGAGTTCGATGGGGATCATGGCAATAAACTCGTCCGCAACTTGCCAAACATGCGTAGGCTCAGCTCAAGCAGGTGTTTCATCAGGGTTATGCACATCATTGATCACCTTCTGGGCGAGTTGCTCCAGCGCCTGCAGATCTTCATTTTCCAGGTGCCGGCTGCGCCAATAGACATCTAGCAATTCCAGGGGCGTCATGCTGCCGATGGCGCGGTCTTGAGGAATGCGCACACGCGCCTCGACCTGCGGGCGCTTGACCAGGTGGAACTCGAACGCGCCTGCCGCCCGGCGGCGTAGCTCAGCCTCGTCGATGCTTGCCTCCCAGTCGCGCGGGTACTCCAGGATCAGGCGCACGATGGCGTCTTTCATCTCGCTCTCTGCCGGGAGAGCCTTCTCCAGGCGCGCAGCGATACTATCTTGCTCTTCCAGGTGCACATAGCGGCTGATGAAGGGGCGGATATTCTTCAGCTCTCGCCATTCCACCCGGGTCCGCCCGCGTTCGACGCTGGCGATGACAAAGAATTTATGATCCTCGTACTCGCCGAAATCGACGCGTTCGATAGAGCCGGGATAAACCACCGGCGGGTGAGCGTTTTCATTCAGGTCTTGCGGCTTGTGGATGTGCCCCAGGGCAACATAATCGAACTGGGGGTTTCGCACAAAGGCGCCAGAAAGCACCAGGTCATTGCCCAGCATCACGGTGCGCTCGCCGCCGTATTTTGCGCCTTGCACCGAGGCGTGGGCGGTGAGCACAATGGGCAGCGCAGGATCGGCGCTCTCCAGCCACCCAGACACCAGGGCATGCAGCCTTTCTTCCAGCGCTTCGTATACGCTAGTGGTATCTGGCCCAGACAGGTTAAGGTGAGCGATCAATCCCGAGCGAGACACCCAGGGAATCGCCATCACCTGCAGCGGCAAACCGCCCAGGTCGCTGGGTGTCAAAAAAGCGGGTTTCTCCAGCACGCGCACATGGGGCACTTCCAGGGTGGCAAACGTATCCAGGGCGTGCGCCCTGCCCAGGGCAGGCGCCAAATCGTGGTTGCCGACCAGCAGCAAGGTGGGAATGCCGGCGCGCGAAAGCCGCATGATGCGCCGCCCCCACTCGCGCTGAAAGGTAGGCGCAGGGTTGCGGTCTTTGTAAGCGTCGCCGGCAAACAGCACCAGGTCGACCCTTTCTTCGATGGCAGTATCGACGATGGTATCCAGCGACTTCAAGAAATCCATCACCCGCAGGGGCAGGCCGCTGTGTGGATCGTGGCGCCCATAATTCGCCATATCGATGTGGGCATCAGCAAAGTGCAAAATTCTGACCATATCAACCGCCTCCCAGGCGTTCGAGCTGCTGCCAACCGGCAGTGAAATTCGGGTTCAACTGCACCGCTTGTCGCAGGTCATCTCGCGCTCCAGCGGTATCGCCAAGCGCCTCGCGCGCCAGGGCGCGCCAGTAAAAGCTTTCCTCCAACACCGGTTCGCTGATCGTGTCCAGCAAGGTAATGTTGGCCAGGTTGATCACATCCTGGTAGCGCCCGGTGTAGTAGTACGCCCGGTACGGGGAAGTCTGGTACCACAGCATGCGGTAAGGGCGCAGACCGTCTTCCGGCAGGGCGGTGTACAGCGTCGAGAAGGCATAATCGAAGGCATAGGTGGCGTCGGCGTACTCCAGCAGGTTGACATGGCTGGAGCCGATATTGAAATATGCAAAGTACTGGTCGATGCCGGAGAGGGTTTCGGCTTCAGCTTTGGCCACTTCCAGAGCATGCCGGTTGGCCCAGTCCGGGTCAGCGTAAGCACCCAACAATGCATAAACTTCCTCGGCGCGCTCCTCGGGGAACACCACCAGGAACAGGTAATTAAACGAACGCCAGCCCTCGATAAAGTCGGCATACGGGAATTCGTGATCCTTACCATCCTTGATATAAGTATCCTGGACGATCAGGACGCCTTTTTGATCGTCGTAGCCGGTGACGAACTGGTAATGCCCCAGCCACCCCAGCCGCCCGGTGTAATCGACCTCGTAATATCCTTTCTCGGCCACCACCGGAAAACCTCCAGCGATCAGCCGTTTGAGCACCTCGATGTCGCCGCCTATGCGCAGCAGCGAGCTCAGTTGCGGCGCCTGCTCGGCGATGAAATCCTGCATCTCGTAGGGCATTACGTTTTTATCGTCGCTGTTGGGCTTGAGGGCCTTGCCAACCACATCGCGGTCGCCTTCCCAGCCCCAGAAAGTGAGCGCCATGGACAGGTTCGCCGGTCCACAATAGTTCCAGCGCCCATGCTGATCTTCATACTTAACGCCCTCCAACACCACGCGCTCTGGCAACGGGGTAGGTGTGATGGTCGGGGTAAGGGTGGGAGTGGGCGTCTGGGTTGGCCCTGCCTGTGTGACAATCGGGCTGGCAGGCGGCGCCTGGGTGGCGGTTGCAGTGCGCACCCTCGGCGGCGGCAGCGGGGAGGCTTCTGGCACGAACACCGCCTGCTGAGGTGGGTTGATGGCGTATTTGAGGCGCGTGCGCAGCTCGTCCAGCCGCGGCGCCAGCCGTTCGTTCACTGGCGGCAGGAAGTAGAACAGCGTGCCTGCTAACAGCAGGGCGGGGATGGCGATTGCCAGGGTCAGGGCTTGCTTGCGTTTACGCATATCAGGATGGTCAGGAGGAGGGACACGCCACAAGTGCCGGCGTGCCCTTACGGGACGCCGACGCCCAATTTCCGCAGCTCATCGGCAGCAGCGGTCGAGCTCGGGTTGATGCTGTAGGCGCGCTGGAAGTCTTTGATCGCGCCTTCGCTATCGCCCAGGGCTTCTTTGGCCATCCCCCGCCAATACAGGCTCTCTTCCAGGATGGGCTGCGCCAGGAACGAGAGCGTGGTATTTGCCAGGTTAATCACATCCTGGTAGCGACCGACGTGGTAGTAGGCAGCATAAGGCTCGTGGCGGTACCACAGGGTGCGCCAGGGGCGTACATCCTCGGGCAACGCGGCATACTCGGCAAAAGCCTGGTCGAAGGCCTGGGCTGCGGCGAGGTGATCCTGCGCCAGGGAGAGGCTGGCGCCCAGGTTGTACCAGGCGAAGAACAGGTCGCGCCCCTGCAGGTTGAGGATCTCCTGCCGCGCTTTCTCCGCAGCGTATTGGTAGTTTGCCTGCAGATCGGCATGGAGACCCAGTATGCTGAACAGCTCGGGCTCGCGCTCGGCAGGGTAAGCGACCACATACACATAGTTGAAGTCTCGCCACCAGCGATCTTGCAAATCCGGGTAAGGGAGCGGGTAATCGGGCATGATGTAGGAATCCTGGGTGATGAAGCGCCCACGGTTATCATCATAGCCATTGATTGCCTGGTAATGCCCCATCCAGTCTTCTTTGGGGGGCTGGAAACCTTTCTCGACGATCGCCGGGAAGCCGGCAGCCACCAGTTTCTTCAGCAGTTCGACATCGCCCCCCACCCGCCACAGCGCCCGCAGGCCGGTCTGCGCCTGGATGAAACGCACCATCTCATCGGGGCTGACATTCTTATCATCGACCGACGCAAAATTGGGTCGCAGATACAAGCGCGTATCGCGCTGGTCGCCCTGCCAACCCCAGTATGAAAGCAACGTTGCCAGCGTCGCCGGACCGCAGTTGTTCATCTGCTGGTACTCGTGGGTGAGCCCGGTGAGCACCACCGAGGCCGGTATGGTCGTAGGAGCAGTTGTGGGGGTGACGGTTGGTTCGGGGGTCAGAGTTGGGCCAGGCGCCGCCGGAGATGGTTCATGAGTGGCGGTCGCTGTTGGCGGCAAATTGATCGCCGATTGGGTGGCTGCCAGCAGGGTGGCCTGCACGATCGCTTCGATCTGCTGCTCCTGGGGCAAGAAAACGACTTCTTGGGGTGGATTGAAGTAGTAATATACCTGCGAGCGCAGGTCTGCCAGCCGCCAGGCAAGGCGCGAATGCACCGGTGGCAGGAAATACACCAATATGCAAACCAGAATGATGACCAATAAACTGGCAGGGACCAGTACCCAGGTCTTTCGCATGGCGGGGATTATAACATCTCGCTGGGTAAAGGCACTTCGTTGGCGCTTCAGGCGGCGCTGAGAGCGACTGAGCTAATCGCCCTGCTCTTCAACCGGCGGGGCGGCAGGGCCGTAATCCAGCACCTGGCGGGCGCCGGTGCCCATCTCTGGCGGACCAACGATGCCTCTCTCTTCCATACTTTCCACCAGCCGTGCGGCGCGGGTGTAGCCAATGCGGAATCTGCGCTGCAACATCGAGATCGAGGCGCGCCCCTCGCGCCGCACCAGGTCGACCGCCTCATTGAACAGCGGGTCGCTGTTCTGTTCGACTTCGATTTCGTCCCATAAGGGCATCTGCTTGAGCGGCAGGCCGGAGGCAGGCGCATCCACCACGCCACCCGCGGTGGTCGGAGCGGGCGGCGGTCCAGCAAAAGCCTGCCAATAGCTTACCAGGCGCTGTATCTCACTGTCGGAGACAAACGTTCCTTGCAGGCGCACCGGCGCAGGTGCATCTGGCGCCTGGAAGAGCATGTCGCCGCGCCCCAACAACCGTTCCGCACCGGGCTGATCCAAGATCACGCGACTGTCTGTATTGGAAGCCACAGCAAACGCGATGCGCGCCGGGAAATTCGCCTTGATCAAGCCCGTGACCACATCCACCGAAGGGCGCTGCGTGGCAAGCACCAGGTGGATGCCAGTCGCGCGCGCCAACTGCGCCAGGCGGGTCAGCGTGCGCTCGGTTTCATCAGGCGCCAGCATCATCAAATCGGCCAGTTCGTCGATGATCACCACCAGATAGGGGATCTTTTTCTCATTGCGGGCAACCTGGCGAGCGTTGTACTCTTTCACATTGCGGCAGCCAGCCTGCGCCAGTTTGTGGTAGCGCTGATCCATCTCACGCAGCACCCATTGCAGCGCAGCGACCACGCGCTCCATTTCAACCACCACCGGCGCCAGCAGGTGGGGGATGCCATTGTAACCAGTCAGTTCCACCCGTTTCGGGTCGACCATGATCAGGCGCAGGTCATCCGGGGTGTTGAATAGCAGCAGGCAGGCAATCAGCGAATTGACGCACACCGATTTACCCGAACCAGTGGTGCCGGCAATCAGCAGGTGCGGCATGGCAGACAGGTCGGCGGCGAAGGCTTGGCCGGCGACATCCTGGCCAATGGCAAAGCGCAAGGGCGATTTCAGCCGCTTGAAGGCCTCGCTTTCGATCACATCGCGCAGCGCAACGGTGCTGATTTCGTCGTTGGGCACCTCGATGCCAACATAACCCTTACCGGGAACCGGCGCCTGGATGCGAATGGTGCGCGCCGAAAGCGCCAAAGCCAGGTCATCCGCCAGAGCAGCAATTTTGCTGACACGCACGCGCATGCGCCCGTTGCGTGATTCGATGAAATCAGGCTCGACGCCGAACATGGTGATGGTTGGTCCACGGCTGATCTCGATCACTTTGGCAGGCGCGCCGAACGAAGACAGTGTCTCTTCGATCACTCGCGCCCGGTGCCGGTCGATCTCGTCGTCATGCGCCATCTCATCGCCAGGCTCTAAGATCTGCTCGACTTGCGGGAGCGCCCAGGCGCGAACCTGTGCACCTTCAGGCATGTAGCCGCTCACTGGCGCAGGCGCAACGGCAATCTGCGGATTCTCCCCGGCAGCCCGCTGCGCTACCAGCGGCGTGGGGCTGCCTGTGTAAGCTGGCGTCGACAGATGCGCCTGTGACGTTGATCTTCGCGTCCGCAGTTCATCCCAGATATCTTGCAGGCGCTCTATCAGGCCTGGCGCCCAACGGAAGAGATCCGGCACAGAAGTGTCCAAAGTGAAGGCCAGGCCAATC
Source organism: Chloroflexota bacterium (assembly GCA_029265355.1). Lineage (GTDB taxonomy): Bacteria > Chloroflexota > Anaerolineae > Anaerolineales > UBA4823 > JAJUJL01. The sequence continues at coordinate 8,507 of JAJUJL010000008.1, forward strand.
AGCAACCAGGCCAGTAATGCAATGGCTGCGCCACCCATGCCCAGGGCAGCTTGCAAAACGCTCAGAATGGTGGCGCCGATATAGCCGCCGCCGCGCCCGGCCTCCGCAAAAGCCAGTGCTTCCCCGCGATTGGCGGGCAGGAGCGACCAGTGCAGCAGCGCCAACAAGTTGGTGAAGAGCAGGCCGATGCCCAACATGCGCTCCAGTGAAACCTGGGGAATGCGTTCAAACTTGCGCAGCACCAGCCACAACCCCAGCACAATCATTGCCAGGGGTAAGATATAACCGCCCCAGCCGAAGCCATCGAAGAAAAATCCCACAATGGAAGACAACATCGGACTGCGGTTGGCAGATGCCAGGCTCAAGGTAATCAGCAACCCGGCGACAGTCAGGCCGACACCCAAGATATCCAACTGGCGATCCAGCGAAATTTGGGTGGAAACCGGAGCGCTGCGGCGCGGGCGGCTTACCGGGGCCTTCTTGCGCGAGGAACCGGCGGCGCGCCCGGAGATTGGGCGTGAGGCGGGCTGCTTTGTGGGCGTGGCGCGTTTCACCGGCGCCTTGCCGTCCGGTTTCCCCTTCGAACGACTGGATTTGGGTGAGGGTTTTGCCTGTTTTGGCGCCATGAGAATATCGATCGGAACTGCTCGCAAACCGTGCAGCCATTATAGCACATCGGTTCGGTTAAACTGCAGGCACCCTGCAACAGCCAGCGCTGCAGTCAGCAAAGCTCGAGCCGCCAGACTGGCACAACGCGCTCAACCGCCGAACTCGTCCAGATCAACCGCTAAAAACCTGCTCCAGCAGTGGGCCGGCGCGCGTAACAGCAAGTCAACACGCCTGCGAATTCATGGCGTCGTGCGCCAGGCCAGGCTATACCAGCGTAGATATTGTTCGACATGCGCCGACCAGTAAGCCTCTTCATGGTAGCCCGGGAACAGATACCATTCGTGCGGAATGCCTTTTTCGGTGAGCAGATTTTCGAACCAGCGCGCCGATTCCAGGATGGCAGGGCGATCTTTATCCCCGATGTCGAGGTAGATGCGCGGCAAGTGCTCCGGGGATATAACATCCAACCAGCCGCGCACCTTGCCGGTATCCTCCCAAAAGATAGGCAGGCTGTGCCCGCCAATGGCGCCGAACAACTCCCAATGGGATAATCCCAGGTGCACGGCCCAGCCAGCGCCGCGCGACAAGCCGCCTATGGCGCGACCAGCCCGCTCCGCTCGGGTGCGATAGTTTTCATCGATGTGGGGGATCAGCTTCTCGACCAGTACGGCGCCAAACGGATCTTCGCTGGGCTGAGCCCAGGAGCGATCGCGCGGCAGCAGGATCAGGAAAGGCGGCGCCTCGCCGGAAGCGATCAGGCGGTTGGCGGCTTCATCGGCGCCCAGGCGGTCCCACTGGTCGTGATTGTAGTTCATGCCGTGGATCAGGATCAGCAGCGGGTATCTCGCCGAGGGAGTCTGGTCATAGCAGGGCGGCAAATATATGGAGTACTCCAGGGGGAGCTTGAGGCGTGGGTCGCGCAAACTGCCCTGCTCAAAGCGCCCGCCCTGCGCCAGGCATGCCAGCGGCGTGGGACTGCCTGTCGCTATCGGTCTCGGGAGCAGCGTGGCAGGTGTTGAGCTGGCTGTTGGCACTGGCGTTTGCGTGGCTGGGACCGCAGCAGTTGGGGAGATCGTGCGGACAGCAGAAACAGCAAACGTTGGAGGAAGATTCGGGGTCTGGTCAACCTGTGATGACTGGGACTGCGGGCTGGCCTGGCAACCCGCCATCAGCAGTATCAAAATACACCATAGAGATACACTGCGCGCCAACATTACGCTGCGAGTGTATCAAAAGATCGCCCGCCAGTCCAGGAAGAGCCGATTACGCGCCGCGCAGCTCGATGGTGAACTTGATAGCTGTGCGCACCTTCGCGTCGATTTCTACATCAACAAATTCCGGTACGAAAACGATGCTGTAACCGTCCTCCGCGAGATAACTCTTGGCCAGCGCCATGGCTTTGACAGCCTGGTTGATGGCGCTGGCTCCGATGGCTTGAACCTCGACGTGCTTGTGCTCCCGAAACACGCCAGCGATTGCGCCCGCCACTGCAGAGGTGCGCGATTTGCCAGATACTTTGATGACGTCCATGGATCCATCCTCCCCGATAGTCCATCGCGCTGACAAGTAGGGCTGGTTCACGACCATTCGACCACCTCACCCAAATTTATTGTACAAGAATTTTTGCAACGGCGCAACAGGTATTCGTTCAAAATCCAACTGGCTTTTTTCGGTCATGCACCACCTTGACTCCCCCCGCTGGCATATTTGATGTACACTATGCTATATAGGATTAGAATTGTTTGGGCGGATAAACGCTGCCCAAACGCTCCGAAAATCCAGCCAAAGACCCTCTTTTCACAAGGAGTTCACCAATGGAAGCCAGCTCAATGCGCGACCTTGACGTGCCCACTCGCATTCTACTTGGACCCGGACCCAGCACCGCGGCGCCGCGCGTGCTGCGCGCTATGGCAACCCCTTTGCTGGGACACCTGGACCCGGAATACCTGAAGGTGATGGATGAGGTGCAGGCGCTGCTGCGCTACCTGTTCCAGACAGAAAACGAGCTCACGCTGCCCATTTCGGGCACCGGCACCGCCGGTATGGAGACTGCCCTGTGCAACTTGATCGAACCCGGGGATGCGGTGCTGGTGACAGTCAAAGGCTATTTTGGCGAGCGGCTGTACGAGATGGCCTCGCGCTGGGGCGCTCAGGTCGACCGCCTCGATCGTCCCTGGGGACAGGTCTTCGAACCCGAGGAGATCGAAACTGCGCTGAAGTCCAGGCGCTACAAGCTGCTGGCGCTGGTGCACGCCGAGACCTCCACCGGCGCCTGGCAACCGGGCATCGCTGAGATTGCCGCCGCTGCCCACCGTCACGGCGCGTTGCTGCTGCTCGACACAGTCACTTCCCTGGGCGGTTTGCCGGTGCAGATTGACGAATGGCAGGTAGATATCGCCTACAGCGGCTCGCAAAAATGCCTGTCGGCCCCTCCCGGATTGGCGCCGTTGACCGTCTCGCCGCGCGCTCTGGAGGCTATTCGTAAACGAAAAACACCCGTGCCCAGCTTTTACCTGGACCTGGTGCAGCTCAGCCGCTACTGGGGGCAGGAGCGCAGTTACCACCACACTGCGCCGATCAGCCTGAATTACGCCCTGCGCGAGGCGCTGCGCATGGTGCAGGAAGAAGGCTTACAGGCGCGCTTTAACCGGCACCAGGCCAACGCCGAATTGCTATGGGAAGGCCTGGAAGCGCTGGACTTGCCGCCGCTGATGCCACGTGCTCACCGCCTGCCCACATTGACCACGCCGCAGCTCTCACCAGCCATCGATGACATTGCCGTGCGTCGCCGCCTGCTGCAGGATTTCAATATCGAGATCGCTGGCGGTTTTGGCCCGCTCAAGGGCAAGGTGTGGCGCATTGGGTTGATGGGCAATTCCAGCCGGCGCGAATATGTTACCCTGCTGTTGGCTGCCCTGCGCGAGGTGTTGGCTTGAATCAGGGTGAAACAGCGCCTGCCCCAAACTGGGATGCCTGGCGGGCTGAATTCCCCGGCCTGCGGCAGCGCACTTACCTGAACACGGTCTCCCTGGGACAGCTCTCCAGGCGCTCGCGCGCCGCGGTGAATCGTTTTCTAGACCTGTGGACAGAGTACGGCGCCTCGGCCTGGTACAGTTTCTGGCTCCAAGAAGTGAATGCGCTGCGCGGCGAATTCGCCCGCCTGATCAACGCCAGCGTTGATGAAATTGCTATCCTGCCCAATATTTCCTCCGCCCTGGCCGCTGTAGCTTCTTGCCTGGATTACCAGTCTCGCCCGCGGGTAGTTTCCTGCGAGCTGGATTTCCCTACCGTGCCTTATCACTTCCAGGCTCGCAGCAGAGAAGGTGTGGAGAGCGTGCTGTTGGCCTCGCCCGACCGGGTGAGCGTGCCTTTGGAAGATTTCGCTCGGGCTATCGACCAGCGCACCGCGCTGGTGGCCACCTGCCGGGTGTACTTTACCAGCGGCTACATCCAGGACATAAAAGCCCTGGCGGAGATGGCGCATGACCAGGGGGCGCTGCTGCTGGTGGATGATTACCAGGGCACCGGTCAACTGCCTATCGACGTCAAATCCACAGGGGTGGATTTCCTGGTGACCGGCGGGTTGAAGTGGTTGCTTGGCGGGCCGGGTGTGGCTTACCTGTACGTGCGCCGAGAGCTGGCTGTTCGCCTGCAGCCGCGCATCGCGGGCTGGTTTGGTCACCGGCGGCAGTTCGATTTCGACCCGCACACCTTCGAATACCGCCCAGACGCGGCTCGCTTCGAGGCTGGCACACCGGCTGTTGCCGCTGTTTACGCCGGCAAGGCCGGCCTGGAAATCATCAACGAGATTGGGCCAGCGCAAATCCGCCGCCGTGCTGCAGCCTTGAACCAGGACCTGGTATCGCGACTGCGTTCCCATGGCTACCGCCTGCGCATACCCGCCGATCCCGACAGGCAAGCCAGCATCACCCTGGTGGAGCTGGCGGATCCCATGTTGGTCACCCGCCAACTGGCCGAGCGCGGTATCATCGTGGACAAACGCCCCGGTGTCATCCGCATCTCACCCTATTTTTACAACACGCTCGATGAAAACGAGATCATCGTGCAGGCGTTGGACGACATCGTGACCCCACAGGATCGGGATTGAACCATGCCAAAGCGAAGTGCTTTGTCTGCCTCGCCGGTTTGCATTAAAATACAACCATGAAGCGTTGGTTTTGGTTCTTGCTGGCTTTGCTCGCTGGGGCAAGTGCTGGTCTGTTTTATGGTTGGCGCCTGGATCCGGTCAAGTATGTAGATACCACGCCTGACACGCTGCGCATCGATTACCAGAGCGACTACGTGCTGATGACTGCGGAAGCTTACCAGGGAGAGGGCGATCTTGAATTGGCAGCTCGTCGCCTGGCGCTGCTGGGCAACCGCCCTTTGGCGGACATTGTCCGCCAGGCGATACTGTTTGGTGAGAGCCGCGGTTATACCGACTCCGACCTGGAGCGCATGCGCCGGCTGGAGGCTGACCTGCAAGCGCAATTTCCGACAGGGGCTGGTAGCGCGCCATGAACAGAGAGGCGCGCGGTCCCTGGTACCTGCTCACCGGGCTGCTGTTGGGCGCCGTGCTGGGCGTGGCGTATGCCTGGATGGTGCAGCCGGTTGAGTATATCAACACCTCGCCCGCCTCTCTGCGCTCGGATTTCAAAGACCGCTATCGCGCCTTGATCGCCTCAGCCTACATGGCGAATAGCGACCTGGTGCGCGCCCGGGCGCGCCTTGAGCTGCTGCAAGATGCAGACGTGTACCAGGCCCTGGCAGAGCAGGCGCAGCGCACACTGGCCGAAGGTCGCTCTCCAGAGGAGGCCCGCGCCCTGGGTTTGTTAGCCGTTGCCATCCGACAGTCCAGCTCGGCTGCAGGCTCTGGAGGCGTGCCAACTTCCGGCGAGACGCCCTCGCCTCCCCCGCCTGCTACACCTCAATCTACAACCAACTTCACTGCCACCCTGCAGAGCATCCCTGTCATCACAACCACCCAGGCCGCACCGCTCGGTACGCCCACCGCACCGGTGACCACGACCCAGGTCTTGAGCGTTACGCTGGCCATATCGCCCACCCTGCCGCTTCCAACTGCGCGCTCCGCGACGGCCACACCCTCCCCGTCGTCGATCCGCTTTGCCACCCTCACACCCACGCGCACCCCCACCCCGTTGCCCACGCGCACGTCCACGCCCACTCCGGGCGCTCCTTTCGTGCTCGACTCGCTGCGCCAGGTTTGCGACCGCCAATGGACCGAGCCGCTTCTACAAGTGGAGACATTGGATGCAGCCCGCCAACCCGTCTCCGGTGTGGAAGTGTTGGTACAATGGCCTGGCGGGCAGGATCGCTTCTTGACCGGTCTCAAGCCAGAGATCGGCCCGGGGTACGGCGATTTCACCATGACGCCCGGCGTCACTTACTTGCTCCAGATAGCCGGCGGGGGCCAGCCCGTGCCCGACTTGACTACGCCGGAATGCGAGGATGCGACCGGGACGCGTTACTGGGGCTCGTGGCGCCTGATCTTCGCGCAACCCTGAGCCAACTTGGAGCCTTTCATGCCCTTTGGGGAAATCTACGCGCTGGCTGGCGCTGCCCTGTTGGCCATCATGAGCGCGCTGTGGCTGTTGAGCCTGACGCTGAGCGATGCCAGCATCGTAGATGTTTTCTGGGGGCCAGGGTTTGTGATCTGCGCCTGGATTTTTGCTGCGTTCACCCCCCAAGGAGCCATGCCGCGCAAAGCACTGCTGCTTGCGCTGGTCAGCATTTGGGGACTGCGCCTGGCGCTGCACATCTGGCTTCGCAACCGGGGCAAAGGTGAAGACCAGCGTTATCAGAGCTGGCGCAAGCAGCACAGCAAACACTGGTGGTGGCGGAGCTTCTTCCAGGTTTTTTTGCTGCAAGGCATCCTCTTGTGGCTCATTTCGGCTCCGCTGCTGGCTGCGCAACTCGCTGCACAACCAAAACAGTTGAGCTGGATAGATTGGCTGGGGGCGATGGTATGGGCAGTTGGCTTTTATTTCGAGGCGGTGGGCGACTGGCAATTGAACCGCTTCAAATCCGACCCAACGAACCGGGGTAAGCTGCTCACCAGCGGCGTGTGGCGCTATACGCGCCACCCCAACTATTTCGGCGACGCCGTCCAATGGTGGGGCTATTACTTGCTGGCAGTCTCGGCTGGCGGCTGGTGGACAGTCTACAGTCCACTGCTGATGACCTGGTTGCTGCTGAAAGTCTCTGGTGTGGCATTGCTCGAGCGTTCGCTCCAGGATACCAAGCCGGGATACCAGGAGTACACGCGCACCACCAGCGCCTTTTTTCCCTGGTTTCGCAAAAAATAGCTGGACGAATCCAACCTTGCTGTGATATACTTTTTCGCCGTGCCCGCTGCAAGCGGCGCGCCCGCTTGGCGCGGGAATACCCCATCTCACACGCTTCTGGACCGTTCCGGGCGTGCCGCACATGCGGCGCCGGGGCGGGATGAAGGAAGCGGAGGCAAAACGCAAAGGAGTTATAAGCAATGGCGATCGTTCCTATGAAATCGCTGCTTGAGAGTGGTGTGCATTTTGGACACCGCACACACAAGTGGCACCCAGCGATGAAGCCGTACATCTTTACCGAGCGTAACGGCATCCACATCATCGATCTGCAAAAAACCGTCAAGGCGCTAGAACAATCCTATAACCTGGTGCGTGATACCGTTGCCGGTGGAGGCACGGTGTTATTCGTTGGCACCAAGCGCCAGGCCCAGGAAACCATCCAGGCTGAGGCGACCCGCGCCGGCATGCCCTACGTGACGCAGCGTTGGCTGGGCGGTATGCTGACCAACTGGCGCACCATCCGGGCGCGCATCAATGAGCTCGAAAAGCTGGAAAGAATGCGCTCGCGGGGCGATTTCGAGCGCATCACCAAAAAAGAGGCCCTGCTGCTCTCCCGCAAGATCGAGCGCCTGGAAATGCTGCTGGGCGGCATTCGCAGCCTGGTGCGCGTGCCTGAGCTGCTGTTCGTTGTCGACGTGCGCCGCGAAGCCACTGCCATCCATGAAGCTAACCTGCTTGCCATTCCAGTCATCGCCCTGGTCGACACAAACTGTGACCCGAGCAGCGTTGATTACGTCATTCCATCCAATGATGACGCCATACGCGCCATCAAGCTGCTGGTCGGCAAAATCGCCGATGCGGCGCTGGAAGGCCGCGCGATGCGCAAGGAAGAGGACATGGAGGCCATCCCCGCCGGTGCAGCCGCAGGCGTCGAGGAACCTGAGCTCGCCGACGAAGATCTGCTCGGCGAGGCGACCCTGGCCAAGCTTTCTGGTGGTCGTACGCAGGTGTTCAGCGCAGAGGACGAGGATATCAGCACCGATTGGATCGAAGAAGAGGCCGAAGCCGAGGAAGCAGCCTTCGAAGATGAGGACATTCTGGAAGAGGAGATCATCGCAGAAGAATTCGAAGAAGAATTCGATGAGGAAGCTGGGCGCGGTCATGACGATGAAGACGAGGACGACGAGGATTAGCAATGGCAATCACCACTGAACAGATTAAAGAACTGCGTGCAGCCACCGGCGCAGGCATCCTGGACTGCCGCAAAGCCCTGGAACAGGCCGAGGGTGACTTCGACAAGGCGGTTGATTTCTTGCGCGAGAAGGGCCTGGCGACGGCGGCCAAGCGCGCCGATCGGGAAGCATCGGAAGGAAGAGTTGAACTGTATTCACACGGCGGTGGTCGCGTGGGTGTGATGGTCGAAGTGAACTGCGAAACCGATTTTGTCGCCCGTTCAGATGCCTTCAAAACCCTGGCGCACGAAATTGCGCTTCAAATTGCCGCCTCCGCCCCACGCTACATTCGCGATACAGAGATCCCCGAAGAAGTGCTGGAACACGAACGCGGCATCGCCCGGGCGCGGGCGCTGGAAGAAGGCAAACCGGAAGCTGTGCTCGAGCGAATTGTCGCCGGCCGCATCGAAAAGTTCAAAGATGAAGTCTGCTTGCTACGCCAACCCTACATTCGGGATGAGTCGATCACCATCGATCAGTTAATTATGCAAAATGTGGCCGCCATCGGCGAGAATATCCTGGTGCGCCGCTTTGCACGTTGGGAGGTTGGCGAGGGCCTGGCTTGATCCTGGTTTTATGCCCAATGTGGTGTTGCAAACCTGTGCCTGACGCTGAACCCATGATGCCTCAAACCGATCTCGCCCCCTTGGCTGGAGGGCAAGGATAGTGGAAATCGAATGCCTGCAGCGAGTATCGCCAGCAGGCATTTATTTTGCCTGAACAAAACACGCATCACTCAAGGAATGTGAACCTGTGGAAACGAAATTGAAGTACCAAAGGATCTTACTCAAACTCAGTGGGGAGGCGCTTTCGGGAGAAAAGGGCTTTGGCATCGATCCTGCTCGCGCCGAAGACATCGCTGAAAGGGTCAGCGAGGTGCGCAACCTGGGCGTCGATGTTGCCATCGTCATTGGCGCCGGGAACCTGTGGCGAGGCAAAGCGGGGTTGGAGCGAGGCATGGACCGGGCAACCGCTGACTACATGGGAATGCTGGCAACCGTGATGAATGCCATGGCTTTGATGGACGCCATGGAGCGCCGTGGGCTGGTCACTCGCGTTCAATCGGCGATCGAGATGCACGCCGTCGCAGAGCCGTATATCCGTCGACGCGCCATCCGCCACTTAGAAAAAGGCCGGGTGGTCATCCTGGGAGGAGGCACCGGCAACCCATATTTCTCGACCGACACCGCGGCTGCCTTGCGCGCCATGGAAATCGGCGCACAGGTGTTGATCAAAGCCACTAAAGTGGACGGCGTCTATGACAGCGACCCAAAGAAGAATCCCAACGCGGTGCGCTTCGAGCGTCTCAACTACATGGAAACCATCAACCGGCGATTGGAAGTCATGGACAGCACAGCGATCTCGCTGTGTATGGACAACCACCTGCCCATCCTGGTATTGAATCTGTGGGAAGCGGATGGCTTATGCCGGGCTGTGCGCGGCGAAAAGGTCGGTACGCTGGTGCACGATTGAATAAGCATACACCCTTTTCGCCATCTGCATTTTCGAGTATCCTATAAGGGTATCGGGTTCATCATGCTCTCAGCGCGCACTGCTGCCTGAGGTTGTGGAGGGCGTTATGTTGAATGATGTTTATAAGGAGACCGAAGCCCGTATGAAAGGCGCTGTTCAAGCTCTGGAAGAAGACTTGAGCGGCATTCGCACGGGACGCGCCAGCCCAGCATTGGTAGAAAGGCTGCCGGTTGAATACTACGGCAATCCGACACCCCTGATCCAGCTTGCCAGCATCAGCGTGCCCGAGCCGCGTTCCCTGCTGATACGCCCATTCGATGCTTCTACCTTGAGAACGATCGAACGAGCTATCCTGGCTTCCGACCTGGGACTCACCCCCAACAATGACGGCAAAACGATCCGTTTGAATTTGCCGCCGCTGACCGAAGAGCGCCGGCGTGAGTTGGTCAAAGTGGTGCACAATCGGGTAGAAGAAGCCCGCGTCGCGGCGCGCAATGTGCGCCGGGATAGTATCCGCGACCTGCGCGAGCTCGAACAAGAAAAACTGATTTCGGAAGACGAACTGAAACGCGGCGAGGAAGAGCTGCAAAAAATCACCGATCGCTATATCGAGGATATCAATGCGATTGGCGAGCGCAAAGAAAAGGAAATCCTGGAGGTCTGACCACCAGCAATTGAGAATGGCAAGCTCTCCTTCAACCACCGTTTCTGAAATCTCTGCGCTTCCCGAGCGTATACCCACTCATGTCGCCATCATTATGGACGGCAACGGGCGCTGGGCGCTGGCGCGTGGGCTGCCGCGCCTGGCAGGCCATCGCGCCGGCACCGAAAATTTGCGCCGTGTCATCGAGGCCTGCATCGAATTCGGCGTGCGCTATCTCACCATCTATGCCTTCTCCACCGAGAACTGGGGGCGCCCGCAGGAAGAAGTGCAAGGTCTGATGCGCATTCTGGAAGATGTAATCGATAAAGAGCTGCAAGAACTGAACGACCAGGGCGTGCAACTGCGCCATATCGGCCGCCTGGATCGCTTGAGCCCGGTGCTGCAGGAAAAAGTGCTGCAAGCCGTTGACCTGACCCGCCATAACGAGCGCCTGGTGTTGAATGTGGCCTTCAACTACGGCGGGCGAGATGAGATTGTTTGCGCTGTGCAACGCATCATCGAGGATGGCTACAAGGCGGAAGAAGTCACCAGTGAGTTGCTCAGCCAGTATCTCTTCACCGCGGGCGTGCCCGATCCAGACCTGATCATCCGCACCTCAGGCGAACTGCGCGGCAGCAATTTTCTGATCTGGCAGGGCGCCTACTCTGAATGGTATTTCACCCCCACGTATTGGCCTGATTTTGACCGTCAGGAACTATTCAAGGCGCTACAGGAATATGCTCATCGTGAGCGGCGCTACGGCGGCATAAACTCATTCGAAGAGGACACCGCCGGGCATGCTGGTTAAGCGCACGCTGGTCTCCCTGCTACTGCTGCCGATTGGCCTGCTGGCGATCGCCGCCGGCGGCTGGATCTTCGCCGGTACGATCACGCTCATTGTTACCTTAGCTGCCTGGGAGTACGTGCAGCTTTTTCGCAAGAATGGGGATCAACCGGCTGGCATTCTGATCCTGACGGGCACCGCCCTGCTGCTGCTGGCCCGCGCCTGGGATGGTTTCGAGAGCGCCCCTGTGCTTCTCAGTCTACTTACCTTGGCCAGTATGACCTGGCATGTCGTGGCTTACGAACGCGGCCGCGACCAGGCTGCCAGCGATTTTGCGATCACACTGGCAGGCATCGTCTATTTCGGCTGGATCGGCGGCTACCTGATCTCGCTGCGCCAGCTCCCGGATGGGGAATGGTGGTTCTTGTTGGCTGTGCCTTCCTTGTGGCTTGTGGATAGCGGCGCCTACATGATCGGCAGCCGCTTCGGTAAGCACAAGCTCAGCCAGCGCATCAGCCCGCGCAAGAGCTGGGAGGGGTATTTTGGCGGGTTGGTCACAGGCGCCATCGGCGGCGCTCTGCTGGCAATGCTGTGGAGCATCGGCGCCGGGCCCGAGGCAGGGCTGACCCCCATGCGTGGCGCGCTGATCGGCATCACCATGGGACTGTTCACGATATTCGGCGACCTGGGAGAGAGCATGGTCAAGCGCCAGGTGGGTGTGAAAGACTCGGGCAACCTCCTCCCAGGCCACGGGGGCGCCTTCGACAGGATCGATTCGTGGCTGTGGGCGGGGGTGATTGGGTATTATTTGGTGGTGTGGATGGTTTGAGGTCAGTTTCCGACCGTTTGACATTAAGGCTTCATCATGGTATTATCTCCAGCTACAACAATATAGCCCCTGATGGCGCTCTTATCCAGAGAGGTGGAGGGACCGGCCCTGTGAAGCCTCGGCAACCATTCAGTCATCAGCGGTCAGGTATCGGCATACTGAGCCGCCTGCGGCGATTGTGCAGGCAATGCTGAAAGCTGTAGCTGAACGCTGAAAAAGGTGCCAATTCCGGCAGACGGATGTTCTGGAAGATGAGAGGGCTGGCACTGCCTGATGTGTTGCCCTTTCACGATACCCGAAGGGGCAATTTTATTTAGATGTGGAGGTATCCCCATGAGTACAACTTTTATGAACTCCCCCAGCCTGATGTTCACCTCTGAGTCGGTCACAGAAGGGCACCCGGATAAAATCTGTGACCAGGTCAGCGATGGTGTGCTGGACGCCTGCCTGGAGCAGGACCCCTTCTCGCGCGTGGCGTGCGAAACCGCTACCAAGACCGGCTACCTGATGCTGCTGGGAGAGATCACCACCCGCGCTCAGATCAACTTTGACGAGCTGGCACGCAAGGTGGTGCTGGATATCGGCTACGACGACAGCGCCAAGGGCTTCGACGGCAACTCCTGTGGCGTATTGGTAGCGATCGCCAAGCAATCTGGCGACATCGCCATGGGCGTGGATAAGGCGCTAGAAGCCAAGCGCGGCGAGATGAGCGAAGCCGAAGTGGACGCCATCGGCGCTGGCGACCAGGGCATGATGTTTGGTTTCGCCTGCAACGAGACGCCGACGCTGCTGCCGATGCCCATTTACCTGGCGCACAAACTGGCCCGCCGCCTGAGCGAGGTGCGCAAGAACGGCACTTTGCCCTGGCTGCGCCCCGATGGTAAAACCCAGGTAACGGTGGAATATCGCTACGGTAAACCGTACCGCGTGGAAACCGTTTTGGTGAGCACCCAGCATGCTCCAGAAATCAGCCAGGCTGATATTCGCCAGGCAGTGATCGAGCATGTGATCAACGCCACCATCCCCGCCGAGCTGCTGCGCGGCTCGCCGAAGATCTATGTCAACCCCACCGGGCGCTTCGTGATCGGCGGCCCGCAGGGCGATGCTGGCTTGACCGGGCGCAAAATCATCGTCGATACCTACGGCGGCATGGGGCGCCACGGCGGCGGCGCTTTCTCGGGCAAAGATCCGACGAAAGTGGACCGCTCGGCAGCCTACGCAGCGCGCTGGGCGGCGAAGAACGTGGTGGCGGCCGGCCTGGCGGATCGCTGCGAGATCCAGGTGGCCTATGCCATCGGCGTGGCCCGCCCTCTGAGCGTCAATGTGGAAACCTTCGGCACTGGACGCATCGCCGATGAGCGCATCGCCGGGCTGGTGCAGCAACATTTCGACCTGCGCCCAGGAGCGATCATCCGCGATTTGAAGCTGCGGCGACCCATCTACCGCCAGACGGCGGCTTACGGGCACTTTGGCCGCGACGACCTGGATCTCCCCTGGGAGCAAACCAACCGCGTCGAGGCGCTGCGCGAAGCTGCCGGCATCAACGTCGCTGTGCCGGCAGATTAAACCCCATCTTCGATGAAAAAACTCAGCGGGACGTCCACTCTGTGAGACGTCCCGCTGTCGCTTAAGGCAACTCTAAACCGTGCGCCTCCAACAAAGCCTGGTCTTTGAGCAACACTGCCGTTTCGCCATCGGCGACAATCCGCCCTTCGTCCATGATCACCATGCGTGGGAAAAGCTCCTGCACCATGCGCAGATCATGGGTCGATACCAGCATGGTGATGGGCAGGTCGTCCAGCAATTTGATCAAGTCGCGGCGGGCGCGCGGGTCGAGGCCAGCAGTGGGTTCATCCAGCACCAGGATCTCGGGCTTCATCGAAAGCACGGTAGCTATGGCGATGCGCTTCTTCTCGCCCATGCTCAGGTGATGCGAGACGCGCCGTGCATAATTGCTCATGCGCACCGCCTGCAGCGCCTCGCGCACGCGCCCATCAACTTCTGCTGCTGATAGCCCCTGGTAAATCGGTCCATAAGCCACATCGTCGTAAACGGTTGGCGAGAAAAGCTGGTCGTCCGGCGATTGAAACACCAGCCCAACCATGGCGCGCACCCGCGCCAGGTTTTCCTTCTTAACTTCCAGGCCGCACACGCTCACCGTCCCGCTCCCCCCGTTGAGAATACCGTTAAGGTGCAGGATCAGCGTTGATTTTCCGGCGCCATTCGGCCCTACCAGGGCGACTTTTTCGCAGGGGGTAATATGCAATGAGACATTGCGCAGCGCAACGTGCCCGTCAGGATAGGCGAAAGAAAGCCCGCTTACTTCGATTTCATGGTGCATAGCCTGTTATCCATAGAAAAGAAACCCGAAGATGGCCAGCATGCCCAGCAGCGCCACGCCGCAGATAAGCACCAGCCAATGTAGGGCGCGCAGGGGCGGGAGAGGCAAGTCGCGCACTTCGCCATCGTAACCGCGTGACAGCATGGCAACATAGATGCGGTCGGAGCGCTCTATGGCGCGCAAGAACAAATTGCCCGCCATTCCGCCAGCCACACGGCCGCGCCAGGAGATGCTGCCGCCCACCTTCATCCCGGGCAGCCCGGTGGCACCGCTGCGCGCTGAACGCGCCCGCAGCAAACGCATGGCTTCGTCTGCCAGCACGAACAGGTAGCGCCACATCAAGCCGAATATGCTCACCAACAGGCGTGGCACCCGCGCCGCCCGCATGGCGACCATCAACTCGGGGAATGGCGTGCTTGAAGAAAGCACGATGGCAATCTGCACCGAGATCCACGACTTCAAAGCGATGCTCACAAAACGTTCCACACCGTCTGCTGTAGCAGTCAACCCCCAGGAGCCCAGCGATAGGCTAAAAAGCGGGACGCCCGGCAAAGTGAAGATGACCGGCAGGGCAGCTAAAACGAACGGTAGCGCCAGCACGGCGCGCCTGAAGACAAAGCCCACCCCCAGTTCGGAAAGCACAATCACACCCATCGCCAGGGCAAACAGCAGCACATAGACTGGCCAGGCTCCACTGGGAGTGAGCGCTGCAGTCAAGATGAACGCCACCGCCAACACGAATTTCACTCGCGGATCGAGGCGGTGGATGGCGCTTTGACCGGCAATGAACGGATCCAGAAAATGGATGTGCATGAGTTCCGCCCGAGATGGCTCAGGAAGCCGTACCTCGCTTGCGGCGTGTGTATGCAACGCCCAGGGCAATGAAGAACACGATCAGCGCCCCCAAAATGCCGGCCAGGATAGTTGCCAGGCTCTCATTTGCAATGCCCGGCAAGACGTAATCAGGGATCACGTTGTACAGCGGTTCTCGAGCAGCATCCAAGAAACCTCGCTGCTCTGCCACCCATTCCAATCCATCGGGGTGAGCCGAAGCCAGGGGCGAAGCAATTGCCAGCGCCAGGGCGATCAGCAGGCCGGCTACCCACACGGCGGAGCTGGCTTTGACCTGCCCCTCGCCGGCTGTCACCAGGTCTCGGCGCGTGGCGTACAGGAAAGCCAACGCGCCGACGGTGATCAAGCCCTCCCCCAGGCCAATCAACGCGTGAATGCCACCCATGGCCGGCAGGGCAATATTGGCAGGAGAAGTACCGGAGAAGGCAAGTTGCAATGCAACGGCCAGGGCAGCGATGAAGATCGAAGCCCAGGCAGCGATGAAACCACCCACAAAAATTCCCCACGGTTTGCCATTCGCCAGGCGCTGGAAAGTCCGGTATACAAAATAAGACACCGCCACACCGACGATGCCCATGTTGAAGATATTAGCCCCCAGCACCAGCAATCCACCGTCCTGGAACACCAACGCCTGCACACCAACAACCGTGGTTAAGACCAGTATTGCCGCCCACGGTCCGAGCAGGATGGTGGCAATCGCTGCCCCCATCAAGTGTCCAGAAGTGCCGCCGGCGACGGTGAAGTTGAGCATCTGCCCTGCAAAGATCGCTGCCGCCAGCACGCCCATCAGCGGCGCCTGGCGCTCGCCCAGGTCCTGCCCAACGCGCCGCAATGAGTAGCCGACGACAAGTATCGTGGCTGCCCACAGGACCAAGGAAACCAGCACTGAAAGAAAGCCATCGGGAATATGCATGGGAAGCGGAGCATACAACATGATCGAACCTCCTTTTTTTTTAACTTCCTCGGCATTTTTCGCACACGCCGACCAGCGAAATGTGTTGCAGGTCGGCCTGGAAAGAATATTTGGATTCCAATACCTGTTCAATATCTGAGAGCAGGCTGGCATCGGCCGTGAAAGTAGCTGCACACTGGCGACAAACCAGGTGCAGGTGCGGACCATGCTGGACAGTAGAGTAGAGCGCCTGACCATCGGCCATGAGCACGCGACTGGCCAGGCCAGTGTCCACCAGCAGATCCAGCGTGCGGTACACCGTTGCCAGGTTGATCGCCTGTGAGCGCTGGCGAACGTCTGTATAGACCTGCTCGGCAGTGGCATGGGCGTTGCCATGCGCCAGGGCCTGGATGATCATCTCGCGCTGTGGGGTGATGCGAAATCCTCGGCGGCGCAATGTATCAATGAGTGAAGCGCAGTGTGTCATTGCAAATATTATCTCCTGCGAACATTCGCAATTATATCACTTGGGATCCCCCCAGTGTTACATTTTGATTTCAGGGAAATTGCTCTGATTAAACACAACATACCCTGGAGAGCCAGGGTATGCGTGGTATTGCCTTTGGATCTGGCAGAATCAGGCCATCATCAGGTGTGGTTTGAAGCGCGCCACCAAACGGTCTTTCGGCTGGTAACCAGTCACGCGCTCGCTGGGCTGACCATTGACGAAGAGCATGAGCGTGGGAACACCCATCACCTGGTAGCTCATCGCCAGGCCAGGATTATCGTCCACATCCAGCTTCACCACCTTGACCTTGCCAGCCCATTCATCGGCGAGTTGATTCACAATCGGATCCAACATTTTGCACGGACCACACCACACAGCAGTAAAATCCACCAGCACGGGCATGACCGAATCGAGCACCTCAGCTTGAAAACTGGCTTCGCTCACATGGGATAAATTTGCCATAACATTGCCTCCTGTCGGGCACGGGAAAGCACCCTATAATGGTATCCAAACCAGGGTGAAATGTCAATAACTCCAGGCGTCAGGTGAGTGATTTCTCAACTTGCGAATAAACACCACCGGCGAGGCGCGAACACGCAGCGCGGTTGACGCCTCCTGCTGTGCGTGATAGAATTCAGTTACCCGGGCGCGTAGCTCAATGGCAGAGCAGTGGCCTTTTAAGCCATTGGTTGAAGGTTCGAGTCCTTCCGCGCTCATCCAAATGGCCCGTTGTGGGCCATTCTTGCTTAATCAATCTGCCGTTCAACCAATGCCCGCCATTCGGTTGAAGGTTCGAGTCCTTCCGCGCTCACTCAATTTTTCCCCGCAGGAAAAAACACCTCTCAGGTCCGCCGGATAGCGGGTTTTTGCCTCTACTCCCCTCGTGGATTTACCCACACGTCTGCCGACTGAGGATGGATTAAAAAAAAGCTCGGGCGCCTATGCCCCAGCATGACCTGGGATAAAGTTCGAAGAATATTAAAAGGGTATAATAAATTGTCGAAAGCAACGGCATATCTTCCGTTGTGCCAGCCCTTTCGACTCCAGGAGTTGGAGGAATGAACAAACCGATACCTCTGCTGGCTGAAGCCATTGCCAAGAAGCAAGCCGCTGTACTGGCAACCGTGATAGATGTCATCGGCGCCTCGCCAGCCAAACCAGGCGCTCAAATTGTTCTACTAGAAGATGGAACTCGCGCCGGGACGGTCGGCGGCGGTAAGTTGGAAGCTGCCATACTCGCCGATGCAAAGGCTGCCCTGCAAGCCGGCGCGACGCTGCTGCGCCATTACAGCCTGACCGAAGAAGGCGCCGACTCCGTGGGCACGCTATGCGGCGGGGAGGTGAGCGTCTTTATTCACCCCTTTCTACCCCCACCCCAACTGATCATCGTCGGCGGCGGTCACATCGGACGCCCGCTGAAAGTGATGGGCGAAGCCGCCGGTTTTGAGGTGATTGTGGTCGATGTCGAACCGGGTCGCGCCGATGTCCCCGAGCTCTCTGCCATTCACCTGACAGCAGACACTTATGTGGTGCTGATCACCACCGACCACGTTTCCGATGAAGCCGCGCTGCGCCAGGTGATTGGCTCGCCGGTGCGCTATATCGGTATGATCGGCAGCCGCGCTAAATGCCGCACGATCCTGAACAACTTAAAGGCCGACGGCGTGGCGGACGAAACGCTGCAGCGTGTGTATGCTCCGATTGGTCTTGACCTGGGCGGGACATCCCCCGAGGAAATTGCGGTGGCGATCCTGGCAGAGGTGATCGCTGTCCGGCGCGGTGGGAAGGGCGGCAGTCGTTCGCGCTGAATGTCATCACAATTCCGTGACATCTAATCCTTGCTGTCTAGATCAGCCTCCACTATAATTCAATGTATGTTGAACTATACTGCTCCACCGACACCTGCACCTGTAGATCTGGCGCGTTTGGCGAAGTGGCTGAAAGTTCTGGCTGAGCCCAACCGCCTGCTCATCTTTCACTTGCTAATGGAAGGCGTGCAATGCAATTGCGAACTGGGCGAACATCTGAAAATGGCCCCCAACCTGATCTCGCATCACCTGCGTGTGCTGCGTGAGGCAGGCTTGATCGAAGTGGAGCGAGACTCGCTGGATGCGCGCTGGATCTACTATTCGGTCAACCGCCAGGCGCTTCAGGCTCTCAACCAGGTTTGGAGTGCATTCTTCGACCCGCAGCGCATCAAACCACGACGCCTGACCTGCGGACCGCAGGGCGAGATGATTCGCCTCAGTCAGGTGCATGAGGGGTAAATTTTTTTAACCAACCATTTCAATGGAGATTGAACTAAATGAACGATTTTGTGCCTTTTTTCGATGCTGCGCCCGCTGTTTCATCCAAAGCGGATGTTGAAATTTTCGATCCGCCCATGTGTTGCCCCACCGGCATCTGCGGGCCGACCATTGACCAGGCCTTATTGGATTTGAACGAAACGGTGTTGTCGCTCCAGGCAAAAGGGATCAGCGTGGCACGCTACCAGATGACCAGCCATCCAAATGCCTTCCTCAACAATGCGGACGTGATGAAGCTGGTGCGCGAGCAACAAATAGCTGCATTGCCCATCACCGTGGTGCAGGGCAGAGTCATTAAAACACAGGCTTACCCTACTCTGGAAGAAGTGCTGATTCACCTTAACGGAGCCTCCGTATGACCAGTTATCTCTTTTTTTCCGGAAAGGGAGGCGTGGGCAAGACCAGCATGGCTTGCATCCACGCCGTGCGCTATGCCGACCAGGGCCGGCGCACCCTGATCGTCACCACCGACCCTGCATCTAACCTGGCAGATGTTTTCGAGCAGGAAATCGGCCATCATATCACCCCGATCGCCGGCGTTCCCAATCTCTACGCGATGGAGATCGACCCAGATCAAGCCACGAAGGAATACATCGATCGCGCCATGGCGCCCATTCGCTTCGCCTTCCCGCCTCAAATGGTGCAGGTGATGGAGGAGCAAATGAGCGGCCCCTGCACGGCCGAAGTGGCAGCCTTCGATCGCTTCACCGACTTCCTGGATGTCCCAGCCTGTAAAGAGGAAACCTTCGACGTGGTGATCTTCGACACGGCGCCCACCGGCCACACAATCCGTTTGCTCGAGCTGCCTGCCGAGTGGAGCCAGTCGATCGAGACTGCCAGCGCCGGCAGCGGCCAGACCTGTCTAGGACCGGCTGCTGCCATCCAGGATGCCAAGCTGAAGTACGAGCGTGCCCTGGCTGCCATGCGCCAGTCCTCCCAGACGATCTTTATCTTTGTCTTGCACCCCGAGGCAATCTCCATCAAGGAAACCCGCCGGGCGATCAGCGAGCTCAAGAAATTGGACATCGAGAACTACCGGTTGATCATCAACGGCATTATCCCACCCGAAGGCACGCAGAACCCACTCTTCGCTGCCCGTGCAGAAATGCAGGCACATTACCTGTCTGAGATCGAGGCCAGTCTGCCTTACCCGAAACAGCAGATGGGGCTGCTTCCCAGCGAAATCAAGAGCGTGGAACGATTGCGCCAGGTGGGGAGCGTCTTCTTCGATGGCAACCCAAATCTAAAGATCGAAGATTCCATCATTGAAGCTGAAACACTTAAGCCAATCCAGCCTTCCAACTTGCAACTTTCCCACCTGCTAACCCCTAACGGTCATCGCCGTACGCTGTTCTTTGCGGGCAAGGGTGGGGTCGGCAAGACGGTTGCCTCGTGCATTGCCGCCGTCTGGCTGGCGCGGCAAGGATACAAAACCCTGCTCTTGACTACCGATCCCGCCGCCCACCTGGGCGACGTGCTCGGGGTGCCGGTGGGCGCCGAGCCTGCACCCGTGCCTGGAGCGAAAAACTTGTGGGCGGCCAATATTGACGCCAAAGCCGCTGCTGAAACCTACAAGGCGCGCATCCTGGATAACGCCCGCCAGCGCGGGCGGCCCGAATCGGCCATCCAGATCATGGCGGAAGAGCTTGACTCGCCCTGCACGGAAGAGATGGCCGCTTTCGACAAGTTCATTGAGTACGCCTCGCAAGAGGTTTGGCAGGTGGTGGTTTTCGATACCGCCCCAACCGGCCACACCCTGCGCCTGCTCGAATTGCCGATGGACTGGAGCAAGCAGATCGATGTGAAGATCTTTGCTTCTGTGGATACCGCTGCCGCAGACGATGTGGCCAAGCAGCGCTTCGGTAAGGTGATCGAGATGATGCGCGACCCGCAGCAGAGCGCCTTTGCCTTCGTGATGTACCCAGAATCCACCCCCATCCTCGAAGCCTGGCGCGCCGCCAGAGAATTAAGCGCAGTCGGCATCCGGCCCAGCCTGGTGGTGGCTAACATGGTCATCCCACCCGAGCAGGCAACCACGCCTTTCACCCGCTCCCGAAGGAGCATGCAGGAAAAGTACCTGGCGGAGATCGCCGAACGCTTCCAGGTACCTGTTGTGCAGATTCCCCTGCTTTCACATGAGATCAAGGGATTGGCTATGCTTGCAGAGCTTGGCGAGTTGACTTATCAGCAGGAAGAAAGTAGGGTTTCTTAAGTTGCTCAGAATCACAGCTCGAGCGTTCGGCCAGGAGAAGAACATGGAAAATACCCAGCTTGAAGATCTGGAAATTGCCTCCCTTTTGGTAGTTATGCAGGCAGCGCATGATTTTGCCGATGTGCTGGCAGAGACACCACAGTTCAAAGCCTTCGAACAGGCAGCTTACGCTTTACTCGGCGAGCAAGAAGCCCAGAGAGCAGTGCGGGCGTACCAGAAATAGTAAAATCTCCAAGAGCCCTGTAGATGCTCAACGCGATAAGTTTCAGCGCGCTGAATTGGAAACTTTGATTGCAGCCAATGACCAACTCCCTCAAGTGCAGGCGCACAACACAACTGGCGCCTGAAGCGTTTTTCCGCTATCAACAAGCCAATAAATTCTTCGACGAAGATCACCAGGCCTGCGCGCGGCTGCGGCAGTTCGCCCGATTTCAAGGTCGGTTATGTCGCAAACCGAATCCGATTTCGCGCGAAAACCTTGGATTTCTGCGGGCCGTGCAAGCGGGAGCGCAACGCAAGCCTGTGATCAAAGCTTACAGTCTGGCACAAAAAGAAGCTGTCGACTTCCTTCGAGAAGTGAACGCCGAGATCATCCAACGATGGGGGATCAGCTTTACCTCTTATTATGTGAACCGCTCGACTTGTTAGGAGAAAGACCGCATGACTGTTCAGGTGCACATTATCGGCGCCCCCACTGCATGCCAGGATGGCATCAAAGAAACCTGGCGAGAGATTGCTGGCTGGGCGGCAAAGCAATTAAGAGCCCGCTTTGGTGAAGCCGTCCAGGTGAAATATTACGATCTGTTCGATCCAGATTGCCCATCTATGCCGCCTGATACCCAGCTACCGTGCGTTTTGGTGAATGGGCAGGTTTTGAGCAGTGGAGAGAAGGTTTCGGTGCCTGCCATCCGCAAGAGATTACAGGAGCTGGGATTCTAGTAGGGGGAAAATTTTCCACCAAGGGGGGAATCGACCAGGGCTTGCACTGCGTATTTCTCAATCGGCAAAGCGCAATTCAGCACAATAAATGTGACGTTTATCACTATACAGCCCTGCGCGTACTTGCTATACTAATCAGGTATTTTGTATATTTGGCTATCTGCATAAGTTAATATTTTGACAGGCAAATGGGTCGGGATGGATTCGTGCTTGGAATTGCCCAACAAGTCTGGACGCCCTCTAAGTGATTGGGAACACCATGGATCATATTACTTCGCTGTATGAGGAAATCACGCAATTGCATGCTGATGTCTGCTCAGCGCTGGCGGATCCCAAACGCATCCTGTTAATCTACACCCTGGCTGAAAAGCCGCGCAACGTGGGCGAGCTTGCGCAGGCTTTAACCATGAATCAGCCAACTGTTTCTCGCCACCTGAAACTGCTGCGGGAGCGCGGCCTGGTGCAGGCTGTGCGTCGGGGCGCCTGCGTGGAATACCAGCTCACCGACCGCCGCCTGGTGCAGGCCCTGGATCTGTTGCGCGCAGTGCTACACGATCGCTTGAATTACCGGGCGCAGTTGGCGCAAGCCGATCAAATTGCCAAAGAATAAGCCTGGCCTGATATTAGCTTGAGTAAATTTCATTCTAAAGCGGAGTCAAGCATGAACAAAAACAAAGTGACGCCTCTCACATTCATCATTGGCGGCGCAATGCTTCTGGTGGGAATTGCGCTTTGGATATCCACCAGCCCGGTGCAGGCACAGTGCGGTTCGCAAGCTTCTTCCTGCAAAAACTGTCACGAAATCCAGGGACAGGATCCGGTGAATTCCGATGGCACAGGCTGGCACCAGTCGCACGCGTTCGGAGATTTTTGCTATGTGTGCCACGCCGGAAACAACCAGAGTATGGTGGCTGAGGAGGCGCACGCGGGCATGGTGCCGCCTATGTCGGATGTGAAAGCCGCATGCCAGGCCTGCCATCCGGCTGATTTGATGGAACGCTCCCAGGTATACGCCGCAGCCCTGGGAGTCGAGATTGGCACCGGAGACGGCTCAACCAGCAGCGCAGCGAGCGGGAGCGCCCCTGCTGAGCCATCTGCGGAACAATCCGCTGACCCGCCTGCCGCAGGCGCTGTCGTCGTGGCGAGTTCCGAGGTTATTGACTACAACCAGCGCTATGCTGAAACCGTGCTGGGCCAGCGCACCATCAACTGGGGCAATGTGATTCTATGGGTGCTGTTGATAGCCACCCTGGTGGGCGGAAGCGCCTTTGTATATTGGAATGAGCGCCGGTTGCGTGGCTTACCCTTGGTCAGCAAGCGAGTCCCAGCGGCGGCTGCGGTGGAAATTCCGGTCGTTGAGGGATACTCCAGCGAGGTGACTGCCCTGCTTCCGTTTCTCGCCCGGCTAAACCCGGTCGGATTGCACGCCTTGAAGCGCCTGTTGCAACACCCTGATGACGCGGCTGAGTTGCTGCACCATCTATCGCAGCTTGATCCAAACCTGGTGAAGAACATCCGCTCGTTGGACCCTGCATCTCGCAATCTTCTGCTGGCGCTGGCGGGCGATCGATAAACCCGGAGAAGTGCACCAATTTTCGAACAGGAGCTGAATATGAACTGGTTTCGCAAACAACTGGCCAAAGAATTGTGGTCGCCCTATACCGCCGGTGTGCTGTTGGGTGTGGTCGGCGTGCTGGCAGTGTGGCTCAGCGACAGCCTGCTGGGAGCTTCGGGGGCTTTCGAAAACCTGGCTGGGCTCATCGGAAAAGCCGTTGCACCGCAGGTGTTCAATAACATGTACTTCAACTTCATTATGCCAGCCGGTATCACCTGGGGAGTGGTGCTGCTGGTGGGCATCTTCCTGGGGGGCATGGTGGGGGCGCTGCTCTCTGGCACTTTCAAACTGCGCTTCAATGATGATGCCCAGTGGAAAGCCACCTTTGGACCGCAAGCCTGGAAGCGTTGGGTGATCGCCTTTTTCGGCGCCATTGTGCTGGAATACGGCGCGGGAATCGCCGGCGGCTGCACCAGCGGGCTGGCCATCTCGGGAGGCATGCTGCTAGCGCCGGCGGCGTTCATTTTCATCGGGGCGATGTTTGCCTCAGGGATCGTTACGACCCTTCTCGTCTACCGCAAAAATTATTAACCCATCCCTGTTGTGGAGGAATAACCATGCTCAATTACACGCTGGCATTGTTTCTCGGTATCGCCTTCGGCTTCTCGCTGAACAAAGCCGGGCTAACCCGTTACCACAAAATCGTAAACGTCTTCCGCTTTACTGATCTGGCCGTCTTGAAATTCATGATGACCGCCCTGGTCGTATCCATGACCGGTCTGTATACACTGCGTGGCCTGGGTTTGATCACATTTCCGAATATCCCTGCTACCTACGTGGCCGGCAATCTGGTGGGTGGGCTGATTTTCGGTGTGGGCATGGCTCTCACCGGGTTCTGACCGGGCACCTGCGCCGCCGGGAGCGGCGAAGGAAAACTGGACTATCTCATCCCCGGTATGCTCGGCTTCCTGACTGGGGCAGCGATTTTTGGACTTACCTACCAGCAGGTCTTTCCGCAGATCGAAAAAGTCGCCAAACTTGGCAATGTGGTCATCCCTGATCTCTGGAACCTGAACCCCTACCTGGTGGTTGCGCTGTTTACACTGATCAGCCTGCTGCTGTTCTATGCCATCGACCGGGCAGGCTTGCAGCGTAAGGATAAAGTAAGGTCTTAAATGCAGGCCAGGAACGGTCGTTCCGGTTTGCGAGGGATACGTTATGGCCAATAAAACGCTCAGTCGAAGGGACTTTCTGAAGGTCGGCGGCGCAGCCGGCGGGGCGATGCTGCTCGGCAGCTTCGTCGCTCCACCCATCGCCCAGGCGGCGCGCCGCTTGGGCAGCCTGGATGCCAATGGCGATGGATATATTCCCACGATGTGCGAAATGTGCGTATGGCGCTGCGGTGTGCTGGCCAAAGTGGAGGGCGGGAGAATCGTCAAACTGGAGGGCAATCCAGAACATCCCCATTCACGCGGCCGCTTGTGTGCGCGCGGGCAATCCGGCTTGATGAACACTTACGATCCTGACCGGGTTCTAAAGCCATTGGTGCGCGTCGGGCAGCGCGGCGAGGGCAAATTCCGCACAGCCAGTTGGGATGAAGCCCTGGACATTGTCGCCGACAACATGCTCAAAATCAAGCAAAATTACGGGCCGGAGGCGATGGTTTTCTCTTCCACCCACAACTTGAGCCAGGTGCAATTCGAGAATCTGCTGAACGGCTTCGGTTCGCCCAACTATGGCACACAGCGCAGCCTGTGCTTCAACGCCATGGTGACCGCTTTCTCGTTGACCTACGGCGTGGAGGAACCCGCCCGGAACTACGATGAGGTCGAATTCATCCTGCTGGTGGGACGTAACCTGACCGAAGCGATCTCCACCTCCGAGACAGCCGAACTGGTGGAGGCAATCTCGCGCGGGGCAAAGCTGGTCTACCTTGACCCGCGCTACACCAAGACAGCGGCAAAGGCCAGCGAATGGATCCCGATTCGCCCAGGTACAGATGCAGCTTTCTTGCTGGCAATGATCCACGTCATCGTCAGCGAAGAGCTGGCTGATTGCGAATTCGTCAAGAAGTATGTGTTGGGTTGCGATGATATTGTCGAGGCCATGCAGCCCTACACGCCGCAGTGGGCAGAGACGATCACCGGTGTACCCGCCAGCACCATCGATCGTATCGCTCGCGAGTTTGCGGCGGCAAAGCACAAGGCCCTGGCACACCCCGGCTGGCGCACATCAAACTTCATCAACTCATTCCAGACCGAGCGCGCCATCGCTACCCTGAATGCGCTGAGCGGCAACGTGCTCACACCGGGCGGCTGTCTGGCAGCCGAGAGCCCGGAAGCCGCCAGCATTGGCCTGGGCAAACCGCCGCAGCCCCCTTACCCGCGCATCTCAGCGTTGCGCCTGGATGGTGTACCCTGGAAATATCCGCTCGTGCCGCTCAAACTGGGCGTTTTCCAAGAGCTGCGCGATGCCATCCTCAGCGGACAACCTTACCAGGCTCATGGCTGGCTGGTAGCCCGGCAGAATCCAGTGCTCTCTTTACCTGACCGGGCGCGCACTTTGCAGGCGATCAGCAAGCTTGACTTTTTGGTGACGGTGGATATCATCATGAACGACACCTCCTGGTACTCTGATGTCGTTCTACCGGAAGCCTCCTACCTGGAACGCTACGATCCTCTCCATATCGTAGACAGGAAAATCTACCTGCGTCAGCCAGTCGTTGAGCCACAAGGTGAAGCCAGGTCGGCGCTGTGGATCTATAAACAGCTTGGCGAGCGCCTGGGCCTGGGTGATTTCTT
This sequence comes from Chloroflexota bacterium, assembly GCA_029265355.1. Classification (GTDB taxonomy): domain Bacteria; phylum Chloroflexota; class Anaerolineae; order Anaerolineales; family UBA4823; genus JAJUJL01. Next base: position 34,788 of record JAJUJL010000008.1, read on the forward strand.
CCAATACGAAGATGAAGAAGACTACATCCGCCAGCAACTGGCGCCATTGAACCTGGATTTCAACGAATTGAGGATCAAGGGCTATCTCGATCCAGGCGTGGCGCAGGAAGAGCGCGAGATTGTTTTCAACACCCCTTCCGGCAAAATCGAGGTCTATTCGGAAACGCTTGGCAAGGCCGGTTTCTCTCCCTGGCCCACCTGGGAAGATCCCGTTTATCCCAGGCCGGGCGAATTTTATCTGCTAACCGGCAAGGTTGCCCAACACACCCAGTTTGGCACCCAGAACAACCAGTTACTGCACAAATACCAGGATGAGCCCAGGTTGTGGCTGCACCCAGAGCCCGCAGCGAGCCTGGGATTGAAAGACTGGGATGTGGTGGAAGTGACCAGCCAGGTCGGAAGCGTCAAGGTGCCCGTAAAAATTACTCAAGCCATCCGGCCAGATTGCGTTTACCTGACACCCGGGTACGGGCATGCCTCCAAAGGGCTGCGCACGGCTTACCAGGTAGGCGCAAACGCCTCAGATCTGCACGTCACCTACACCGACCCCATCAGCGGAGGCCAGGCGCTCAGCCAGACCTTCGTCACGATCAAGAAGGCGTAGAGCGGAGAGCAGCATGAAAAGAAAAAACCACTACGCATTCGTCATTGATGTCGCTCGTTGCATCGACTGCCGCGCCTGCCAGGTGGCATGCAGCGTTGAGAACCACGTGCCTATGGAAAACACCCGCATCTGGGTGCAGGACCTGGGAGTGCAGGGCGAGTTTCCCAACTTGCAGCATATCTTCGTGCCCTACAACTGTATGCACTGCGAACACCCGCCATGCACGGAAGTCTGCGTCAGCGGTGCAACATACAAAGATAAAGATACCGGGCTGGTGCTGGTGGATCAAGATGCCTGCATCGGCTGCGGCTACTGCGTGGATGCCTGCCCTTACAATGTGCGCTACCTGGATAAGAAGCGCGGTGTGGTCGATAAATGCAACGCCTGCGCCCAGCGCCTGGAAGTTGGCCTGGAACCAGCCTGCGTGGCGACCTGCATTGGAGGTTCGCGTTTGTTCGGCGATCTGAACGACCCGGTTTCCAAAGCTTCCGTAGCGCTGCAAAATGCCAGGAACATCGTGCGGCTGGATTACGAAGCCAACGGGCACGATACAGACCCCAACATTTACTACATCAACCTTCCGAACATGGAACAGCTAAACATGCCAGAACTGTTCCAACCGCTGGTTTCACAGAGCGGCGCGCTGCCCCGCGCGCCAAAGTACACCCTTTCGGAGCAGGGCTGGAAACATGTGGCTGTGCCGCTGCTGGCAGCCGGCATCGGAGCTTCTTTCCTGGTACAGGCAATCTATTTCACCAAGCAATTGATCGAGGGCGAGAAAGAGTTCGAGGAGTAAGCTATGGGTCACAAGAATATCCCCCTGCCTGAGCGGCGCCGGCTGCGCTCCAAGATGTACAAAAAGCACAACCTGGCCAATATTCTGACGCACTGGTTCAATGTCGGCATGTGGTTGCTCTTGCTGCCCACCGGGATTGCAATCCTGTCTTCACCGCGCCTCGGCCTCAGCCCACTCTGGATGCAAGAAATGTTTCGCAATGTGTTCGGGGGAACCGCCAACCTGATTCGCTTTCATTACACAGTTGGCTTGCTGTGGATCTTCGTACTGGTTTTCAATATCCTGGTTGGTTTCAGGCGCTACTTCGTACCATTCGCAGCCACGCGCCTGCTGCTCGACCAGGATGATATCGAATGGCTGAAAACCAAGCCGCTGCAAATGCTGGGGTTCATGAAAGACAAGGAGCTGCCCCCTCAGGATGCTTATAACGCTGGGCAGAAGTTGTATATGTACGTGGTGATCTTTGGAACGATCGGTATCATGGTGAGTGGCGTCGTGATGACCTTCAATCAGGTATTCCCACCCCTCCTCAAACAGATCGCCCAGCCGGTTCATTGGGTATCCGTGTTTTCGATTGTCGCCGGGTTAATTATCCACGTGTACATGGGCGCCGTCTTTCCCGAAGAAAAGGAAGCTTTCTTCTCGATGTTCAGCGGAAAAGTGTCTGCCTGGTATGCCCGAGCACACCATGAAAAATGGTACAACGAGAAGCTGCGTGAAGAAATGGCGTGGGAGGATCTCGTCCGTCAAGAGCTGGCGCGCAGTGCGGAGCAGCACGCTCAAGAACAACCCGCCACGGCGGATTAACGCCCTGAAATGCGCCCCTCGTTTTTTCACCACCTGCACCCACCCACTATCCCAGCCAGGCAGGCTCGGTTAAGGTATACCTGGGGTGCAGGTGGATTCTCCGTCTTCTTGCTGCTGGCAGTGATCTTCAGCGGCTTGCTGGAGGTGTTTTTCTACGTTCCCACTCCGGAGCAGGCGCCGCTTTCGATCCAGAGCCTGACCTTCCTCATCCCCTACGGTGGGTTTGTACGCAACCTGCATTACTGGTCTGCTCAACTGCTGGTGCTGGCAGCAGGTTTGCACCTGGTGCGGGTAATTTTCACAGGCGCGTATGCCCCGCCGCGCCGCTTCAACTATCTATTGGGTATCGGCCTGTTCGTAGCGCTGCTGCTGCTCGATTTCACCGGTTACATACTGCGCTGGGATCAAGATGTGCAGTGGGCGCTGGTCACAGGCACCAATTTGCTCAAGTCAATCCCGGGCATAGGGCAGTGGCTGTATGCGCTGGTCACAGGAGGAGACCGGCTGGGAGCGGTCACGCTGATTCGCTTTTACGGCTGGCATATCTTCGGCTTGATGCTGCCGGCCGTGATCATCGGCGTTTGGCACCTGTTTCGCGTGCGCCGGGATGGCGGCATTGCTGTACCTCCGCCGGCGCAGCGCCAGGATGCCGAGCGCATCAACCGAACTGAATTGGTTCGCCGTGAGGCGCTTGCCGCGCTGTTTGGCGCCGCCGGGCTGGTGTTTCTCGCCGCGTTCTTCCCTGCACCATTGGCTGCGCCCATCGGTGAACCAGACGCGGCTAAACAGGCTGCCCTTGCTCCCTGGTTCTTTCTGTGGGTGCAGCAAATGCTGCGTTGGGGCGATCCGTTTCTTTTCGGCGTGCTCATCCCGGTTGGCTGGCTGGCGCTGCTGGCACTGCTGCCTTATTTTACCCCGGCTCCCAGCGCAGTCGAATTGGGGCGCTGGTTTCCGCCATCAGGACGAGCGGCGCAACTCATCTTTTCAGCCCTCGCTGTGACAGTGCTGGTCTTCAGCCTGTGGGCCTGGCTGGCGGCAGCTTGATGACATGCAGCGCACACGCCTGGTTGCTTCAATTTTGCTGCTGGCAGCAATGGCTATCAGCATCTGGCGGGTTGAAACAGCGCCACAGCCGGTTCCACTGGCGCCAACCCTGACCAGGCAAACCGAATACTGCCTCACCTGCCACAGCGAGCTGGCAGAGATCAGCCCGTCCCATCCAATAGAGACCTTTGGCTGTGTAATCTGCCATGGAGGTGAACGCCTGGCGTTGGATGCCGACCTGGCGCACAGCAGTCTGCGCGGGGGACGCAACCCGTCGGATTTCTCGGTCGTGCAAGAGTCCTGCGGCGGGGAAGACTGCCATTCTGGTTCCGCCGCACAGGCGCGAGATCACATCCCGCGCGTATTGCGCAGCATTCAGGCAACGTATGCTGGCGCCATTGCCAACATGCGCTACACTTTCGGCGCCCAGGAGGACTTAAGCGCTCGAATGGGCATCTTCGCCATCCAAGACCCCAATCCCACATCCTCCAGCGTGCCAGGCCTGTCTGCTTTCGACCCGTCTCAAGAAACACACCCTTCCCTGATCGCCTTCTCGCAAAACTGTCTGAGCTGCCACCTTTCATCCGAGCCGCTGCCGGGGAAGGAATATGCCCGCCTGACCGGCTGTGCTGCCTGTCACACACCCACTGCAGGGACTGATCTGGAACAACCTCTTCACCGGTTGACGACTGCCATTCCCTATACACAGTGCAATACCTGCCACAACCGCGGCAACTATGAGCTGCGCAGTATGCATTTTCAAGCGAGGTCCGACCAGCCTACCAACCGACTGGACGACTACTACCAGCCGATTGCCCAGTTCGTTCGCTGCGAATGGACGCTGGACTGCATCGACTGCCACACCCGCCAAGAAGCTATGGGAGATGGTCATATCTACTCCAGTCAAAAAGAAGCCGAGTATGTGCGCTGCTACACCTGCCACGGCACGCTCGACGAGCTGCCGCTCACCCGCACGATCAGCGACCCGAATGATCTTGCCCTGCGCCTGGCATTCGTCAATCCCCAGTTCGACTTACAGGTTGGCGATACCATCATCATCACCGACCGGGGTGAGCCGCTGTGGAACACGCGCCGGCTGCCAGATGGCAGTTATGAGCTGCTCGCCAAAGCCAGCGGGCAGCGCTTCACCTTCCGGGCGGTGAAGGGCAGCGCCTGCCAGCAATCCGCCGAGCAGCAAGAATCGAGCTACTGCCATGCCTGCCATGCCGTCGAGCGATAACCTCCCGACAACACCGGTCAACCGGCGCGATTTCCTCGCTCTGGCAACCCGAGGTGTACTGGCGCTGAACGGCTTGCTGGGCGTAGGGATGCTCTTGCGCTTCTTGAGTCACCCCCCCGCTCCCAGCTCGGCGAACGAAGTCGATCTTGGCCCCGCCAGCAACTTTCCCATCGGTTCGCAGACCGTCATGGCTCAAGCTAACCTGGTACTGCTGCACACCGAAGCCGGCTTCCAGGCGCTAAGCCTGGAATGCCCCCACCTGGGCTGCCTGTTGAACCCCGAGCCAGGCGGCTTCTCCTGCCCGTGCCATGGCAGCCGCTTCGACAGCTCAGGAGCCTTGCTGCGCGGCCCGGCATCCAAAAACCTGAAGCCCTTAAGCATTGAACAGAACCATGAAGGTCACCTGATCGTGCGCTATTGATAAGCCGATCTGGGACAGCGCTGCACAAAGCAGCCAGAGCAGTATGTTACATTCATCACTATTGCACAATTTAAATTATATGCTATAATATTCGATAAATCGAATGTAATGTGGTGCTCAGACAACTGCACCAAGATTCGATCCGCAAGGAGGTTTTCATGCCCATCTACACCTATGAGTGTGAAAAATGTAAAACGATCTTCGACGCTTTTGCTTCAATTAAAAAGAAACAGGTTGGTTGGCAACCAGCCTGCCCTAAATGCGGCAGCCCTCAAACCCGGCAGATATTCCGACCGGTCATGATCGTTAAGAACACCAGGTCATCTACTCCACCCGGTGGAGGCTGTTGCTCCCGGTAAGGAGATTGGCGCCATGCCACCCATGCTGCCAGGTTCTGATGGCTGTTGCCTGCCCACCGCAGATGGCATCACATACTTGAAAATAGGGCCTCAGGCGCACACGATCGGAATGAGAGGCCTGGATTTGGTATTTCAGCAGTTATCGTTGATGCAACGTAATCCATCTGAAGTCACCGATGAGGAATTGGTGGGGATGGCGCGCAAGTTCAATTGGATCCCCGAAAAACCGGCCATAGAAGCCGACTATGCGCTTGCCCTGCGCCAGGCGTATGCCGCGTATTGTGCTCGCCTGGAAAAACCGACGTGAGCATGACCGGCGAGATGCTTCGCACAGAAAAAAAATCCTGGCGCGATCAAAATATGTGACAAAAGAGGCTTATATGGATGATGAAACCGACGAGAAGCCCGATGAGTGTCTTGTTGAAACCGAGCCAAACCATGACAGGCTTGTGTTGTGCACGTGTGCACAGGATCCATTCACAGATGTACCGCCCGAACTGAGACCCCGGGCAGTAAAACGAGACTTTGGCTTGCGCAAGGTCAAATGCCCTCATTGCGGCTTTGTCTACTGGACTACCCGCAAGACTGATCTGTGTGTTTCGTGTGAAAAGATGGGCGTCAAGCTGCCAGAGCCCGATCCTGATAAAGAGAAAAAACCAGGAGGATAAGAATGCTCAATATCAAGATTCTCGGTCCCGGTTGCGCCAAATGTTACGCTGTCGAACGGGCTGCCACAGCAGGTTTGGAAGCTTTATTGCGTAAAAATCCTGACCTGGAAGCCACATTGGTGCACATTGAAGATTACGCAGAGATCGAAAAATACCCCGTTTTGTTTACCCCAGCGCTGGTGATCAACGAGCAGGTGATATGCGCTGGCCGCATTCCAAAGAAAGAAGAAATCATCCGCTGGTATGAAGACGCGTTGAACCATGGCAAATGACCCAGCGTAGCAAGGGTATAGAATAGGAGATTGCCACGACCAGCACAGGCGGGTAAAGACCACCCGACGCTGGTCTACTCATGACATATTTGTCATTTCTTCATTTGAGTGCCGCCTGGCGGCATAGCCGAATCGCAATGACAGCTAAGATCAAATAAGGTGCTAAGTAAACCGCCGAAAGTGTTTAGAGTAAATCCGCCATCGCGTCGGCGGTTTACTCCAGGGTTTCGCCGGTGCTCGTTCACATTTTTGTAAAAACACTTCCGGCGAAACACCTAGCTTGTGGCAGTGGCCGTTTGCCGGAGCTCGAGCCGGATGGCCGGCGCTTGTTGGTAGTAGGCTTCCCCGGCGCAGGCTTTGCATAGCAGGAGACCACCGCGCTGCACCTGGCGCTCATTGATGATCTCCTCGCCGCACAGCATGCAATTAACCCTCACGCCTGCCCGGCTGATGAGCGCTTCGACCGGGGTGGTCAGGGAAACTTCTTGAACCGACAGCAGCTCATGGTCCGGCATCACCTGGTATGCGACCAACTGGGCAAAATAATGGCGCTTTTCCTGCGGGGCGTAGGTATAGGCACGTTGGCGCACATCCAGGTTGGGAGCTACCCGTATCGCCTGCCCAGTTTTTGTATCCACAAATGTGGCTGCAATCTTGCCGTAATCTTCCACACGCAGGGTACGGTGACCAACAGTGCAGCCGGTAGCGGTGGCGACGCCATCGGCAAAGCAACCATCTGTCTCGACGATGACCAGTAAGCGCTTGTCGCCTCGCGGCGCTTCCAATCCCAGGGCAGCCGCGCCTGCCAGGCCAATGCGAGCGCCCAGCACCTGGCGCGGGCACAGGTGGCTGTGCTGGGCAGCAGATTGTTCCAAAATATCCGTGAGAGAAAGCATCTGATTACTCGATCGACTGCAAATAGGCGATGATGGCAAATATTTCTGCATCGGAGAGGCGAAAATTGGGCATAGCGGTGCCTCTTGCCACGGCGTTGGGGTTGCTGAGCCAGCGGTAGAGCGCCTGGTCATCCAGGCGTTGTGTCACACCGTCCAGCGCAGGGGCCTTCAACGCTCCCTGGCCAAGGATCTTATGGCATTGTCGGCAGCCATACTGCTCGACCAGGCGTTCCCCCGCAGCGACAGGATCGCTGCTATCCACTCGCTTGACCAGGTTGAGCCAAAAGCGCGGCGGGGAAAGCCAGAGCCACAGGAAAACAGCCAGTGTCGTGATACCAGCCACCAATAAAAACGGATTTTTCTTCATAAGGTTAATGAGACACCTGGGGTAGGGATTACGCTCCCTACCCCAGGTTCAGGCAAGGCTATACCTTTTCGACTTTCACCTTGCTGTCATAGAAGACGGCGCTGCCGCCCGCCAGGTCAGAGAGAGTGACATTGCCCAGATGTGGGTCAACACGCATGGCGGCGTTGCCGTGCAGCGGCGCCGCCCGGCGCGGGTCTCCCTTGACCACCATCCCATCGATGGTGATATCGTGGCTGCCGCTGGCCCAATGCCCATAACCCAGCGGGAAGGCTACCACGCCGGGGCGCAGTCCTTCGACGATATGCGCCTTACCGATCATGGGCACTTTGCGTCCGCCTTTCACATCCCAAACTCCATCCGGGTTGCTGGCGGATGATAGCCGGACGCGATCGCCATGCTGGATGCCCAGGCGCTCGGCATCAGCCCGGTTCAGCATCACGTAGCCTTCCGGCTGCACAGCCATCAGCCAGTAATTGGTGACCGTGCGTGCCTTGGTCATGGTGATCATCTTAAAGGTGATCAGGTTGAACTCGTAGCCCTCGTCTTCGATCTCCTCGCCGGTGGAGGACAGGCCGGCAGGAACATAGGTGGTGTAGCCGGTAAAGGGCTTACCTGTCATGGTATTGATCGAAGTGTAAGTCTTCTCTTGATACAGGTTGATCAAACGCCCGTATTTGTTGGCTACCAGATCACCTTTGTAACCCTTGGCAAAGTCCTGGTAGCGCCCGCCGCGGTTGAGCACGAAGACCGTCTTGCGCCACAGGCTTTCATCGCCACCCACCGCAGCCTTCCAAACCTCGGCGTCGAAGACGGATTTGGGCAAATGGCGGCGCGCCTCCAGGAAAATGCGCATTTCCTCATCGTCGGCTTCTGGCACGTTATCCGAGCCATCTTCTTTATCGCCGAAGGCGATATCGGCTACCTGCTTCAGGTAGAAGTGCTCGGGGCGGGTGAAGGGAATGCCCTCGCCGAAGCCATTGGGCCCAAAACCGGGCAGTTCCAGCTTCTCGGCAATGGCCATCAAGAGAGCCTCGAACGACATCGGGATCTCTTCGCCATACACCTTGACAGTGGGCCAGCCCGGCAGAGAGATGGCTGGCTGGCGGACGTTCTCCACCTTCCAGGGCACAGATGGGTGAGAGCCATGGAATTCCCAGCGCTCCAGGAAAGACAGGTCCGGAAAGATGTAATCCGCGTAAGAAGAAGTCTCGCCCACCAGGATATCACTGGCGATGTGCAGCGGCACCTTCTTGGTATCCGCCAGGATTTCGATGGCGGTATGCCCGGCAGGCAAGCTGTAGACGCTGCCGTTCATGTACGTCATCAATACTTTGATTGGATAGGGATAGGCATCGCCAATCGAAGGAATGTCTTCCTGGTAGACATCGGTGGCGATGGGGAACCAGGGGCGCCTGGTTGGGTAGGTGCCATCAAACAGGGTGCTCTTTTCGTAAGCAACCCTGGTGCGCAGCATGTCCACTCCAAAGGAAGTGAAGTGATGCTCGCCGAACATGGTGGTCACCGGGAAAGGCTGGCCTTTCTTGCTGCCCTTGCGGTCGTAGGTGCTGGCTTTAATCGTGCCACCAGCGTAGTCGAAATTGCCGATCAGCAGGTTGACTACGTACCAGGCGTTGTTGTTGTAGAAACCGTTGGTGTGCTGGGATGGGCCGCGGTGGATATCAGCTACCGCTTTACGCCCGTGGGAGGTGAACTCGGCAGCCAGTTCCAGGATGTCTCTCTCTTTTACGCCCGCAATCTCAGCCCATTCAGCGATGGTGTGCTGCTGCGCCGATTCGAGCAGGATCTGCAAGCCGCTCTTCACTTCGAACTCGCCAACAGTCTGGTTGACCAGCAAATCGCCCACCACCGGCGCAGCTTCAGGATCGAGCACATCAATAGGCGTTGGCGCACCGCCCACCAGGGCGACCGGTGTGTCGCCCGGATACTGCACACCAGCAGCATCTACATAAACGGTGACATCTTTGCCATCTTTCTGAACAGTCTGCGGGGTAAGCAGGCCCAGCTCACTGGCGCGCAGATGCTTGCCGGGCTGCCCATCTTTGATCTTGACCAGCCAGGCGGCGTTGGTATAGTTCGGTTCGCCGGCTGCTGTGGCGGCCGCCTGGTTGGCAATCGCCAGGTAAGCAGCGTTGTAACGCTCGTTCTCCAGCATCCAGCGGATCATCCCCAGGGCAAAGGCTGCGTCCGTGCCGGGTTTGATTGGCACCCATTTCCAGGCTTTTGCAGCCACTTTGCTCAGGCGAGGATCGATCACGGCAAACTTTTTGCCATTGATCAGGCCCTCCGTGGCTTTTGGCGTGCGTTGCGGCGGGCCGTAGTTGGCCTCGAACAGGTTGGCTCCAACGTAGATGACGAACTCGCTGTTACCGGTATCACCCTGCCAGTAAAACTTATCGCCGCTATCCCACGAGCTTTTAGCAGCATTCCACTTGGCGCTCATGGCTTTGCCGGTGAAGTAGAGCGAACCCTGGCACACAGTCGTGTGACCGTTCATGTTGACTGTGCCATAAGCTTCCTGGAAGAAGCGGTGCACCACATCTTCGCGGCCACCCTTCATGCGTCCCCAGACAAACATGAGCTGGTTGTTCTTCGGTCCCAAGTCTGGGTGCTCTGGATCGATGAGCGCCTCCAGGTGATCAGCATGCTTTGCCTTGAACTCTTCCACCAAGGCTTTCTTCTTATCGGCATCATTTTCATCCCAGATGGCCTTGATCTCGGCAGCCATCTCGGCTGCTACCTCGGTATCTGTCAGGGCGCGAATCGATTTCAGGCCTTCCACCGGGCCTTCTCCGAACAGGTCGCCGCCGTTGACGATCTCGTCGATGGCCTGATCGAAAGGAATGCTGACCCACTGACCCTCGCCGCGCTTGGTGCCGGGCTTGCGTTTGAGCACGCTGGTGATGCGGTATGGGTCATAGGCGCTCTGCAAGCCGGCCTGCCCCTTGGGACAGATGCCGCCTTCCATCGTTGCCATGTCCTTGACCGGTGTATCGTACGCCGGGTGCGGCCAAAGCGTCCAGGGACTGTACGGATTGCCATCAATCTTAGCCGCCAGTCCATCGAGCAACTTGACCTTGATAGCGCAGCCAGTGTTGCACTGTAAGCAGACTGTGTAGATCTGGTTCTCGGGTTTACTTTCGAAAAAACCACCCTCTCCAGCAGCCATTACCTTTTGGATAGCCTGGCGGGCCTGCGGGATGTTACCCAACAGCGCCAGGGCGCCGCCGGTTACTGCTGAAAGTCGAATGAAATCACGCCGCGAGACTGTGGGGCGCTCCGCGATTTGATCGCTGTTTTGTGGTTGCTGTTTAGCCATTTCATGCCTCCTTGCTGCTCAAAGGCAGGCGATCTTCGCCAATCAGAAATGCCAGCACCGCCATGCCGACGATGCCCAGTGTGACCGCCCATTCCATGAGGCTTGGGAAATAATCAAATGTGAGATGTGGACCACTAAAGGCAGTGGTCAGCGCCTGGATTTCCGGCACCGTGAGAGCGGGGAAGACGATATTGGCGCGGGCGACGGCAAAGCCAAACAAGACCAGCACGCCCATCCAGCCGGCCCAACCGTTGTGTCGCGCCAGCTTGGGCTGCACCAGCACGAAGATCGGAACCAATGTGCCGATTAGAATTTGCAGTATCCAGAAAGCCCACCAGTATGGGCCGTACAGCACCGCGCGCACAGCTTCGACGTTCTGCGGCACGTTGCCGTACATACTCTGTGAGAAGTCCGCCCACAAAAAGTACAGTTTGACGACTGCCAGGGCAACTGTTAAGACAGATAGCACCCAGAGCTGTTCTGAACGATTGGGCGACTCTTTTTGCCCAAACAGGCCGATCACAACCAGCATGGCGGCAGCTCCAGATGCTAACGAGAAGACCGGGAACTGCACCGGCAGCAAACCAACATGCCAGAACAGGCGGCTGGCTTCTACACCCAACAGTGCTCCCACTGCGCCACTGACGAACAGAGAGAGAGGCAGGCCTACGATCATCAAAGTTCGCAAGAGACTGCTCTGCGGATTGCGAATGGACAGGTAGAGTGAGGCCAACATGAGCAGTCCAAACAAAGTGTAGCCCCACACCATTTGAGCCATCACCGAACCCAGGTCGCCTTGCAGGTACACTTTCCAGATGCGCTCCATGTGACCCAGGTCAAGCCAGATCGAAAGCAAGGCAGCCGCCAGGCTCACCAGCCCCACCCACAGGGCTGTGCGCCCGGTACCTTTGAAGATTTTGATATGGAACAGCAGATCCAGAGTTGAGATCATGAAGGCCCCTGCCGCTGTGCCGGCGAAGAATAAGTACATCGCCACCCACAGTCCCCAGACCACGTAGGAACCGTAGGCTGCTTCACGGTGGCCTGTTGTCAGCCGGACGAAGACGCCCCACAAGCCAAACAGAAGGGCCAAGGCGCTAATGGTATAAATCGCACGCTTGAAGTTCATCTCATTGCTCCTTACACCAGGTAGTACACGCGTGGCTCGGTGCCCAGCTCTTCTTTGAGTCGCATCACGTTCGGGCTGGCGATCATCTCGGCTACCAGGCTATCGGGATCGTTCGCGTCGCCGAACAGGGTAGCGCGACCAATACAGGTAGTGGTGCAGGCCGGCAGCATGCCCTCCGCCAGGCGGTGCAGGCAGAAGTGGCACTTGCGGACGTTGCCAATAGGAGATTTTTCGCCTTCGCGCTGGCGGTTCTCGCCATACTCGTAATTGGCATGGCGCTCGTAGTCATCGGCGTTGGCCTGCCCAAACAAGAAGGGGAAATTATCGGGCGTGTTATCCGTGTAGGTCAAACCGAAGTCGAAGGTGCGCGCTCCATACGGGCAGGCTGTCACGCAGTAGCGGCACCCGATGCACTGGTCATAATCCACGACGGTGACGCCCTCATTGTTTTTGTAGGTGGCATTCACCGGGCAGACCGGCACACAAGGCGGCTCGTCACATTGCATACAAGGGCGGGGGATAAAGCGGCGGGTCACATTCGGGTAGCTGCCGAACTCCTCATCGAGCACCGGGCGGTAGACGACGCCGGGTGGCAGCTTATTTTCGGCAACACAGGCGATGGTGCAGGCGTGGCATCCCACGCACTTGCGCAAGTCTATCACCATCACCCAGCGCCTTTCTTCGGGCTTCTTTTTCAGCGCCCGCTGGAGTTCTGCGTGCATTCGCACCAGCACATCTTGCTGTTCGAGCACTCCGAGCATAACATACCTCCTTCCAGGACAGGGTAAGTAAGATGAAATACCAGCTTAAATGTATCGCCGAAGGGCGTTCGCTTGTATCAGGTAAAGTCAGTATTTATGGCTGCCGCTTGTCAGGGAAAACCCTACGAAACGAAAAACGCGCTCGGGTTACAGAAAGGTGACATTTATCACTAATCTTGAAAAGCGGTTATGATTATAATGAATTCGATTTTCCGAATATGCAGGCCGACTCTTTGGCGCTTCAGCCATGGAGGTGCACTTGGATCACATCTTGATGCTCAAGAAAATGGTGTGTTTGCTTTCTTGCCAACCGCGGAACCTGCAAAGCCAATTAAACGACGCCTTGGACTGCTTGCTGGCCGCGACCTCTGCACTTGCAACGGGAATTCTCTGGCCGGATGCCAACGGCTTCATCCAATTGCGGGCGCAGTCTCCGCTCAACTTCTTTGCAGATCCAAAATCCTGGCGCAATTTCACCAACCCGGACAATCCGGACGCTCTTACCTGGGGGCAGGAAGCGTACGCCTGGCTGGCAGCGCCGATGAAGGTTGGTGGAACGCCGATTGGCAGGCTTTGGGTAGTCGACCACGTTGGGCGAAATTTTGACCAAAATGATCGTGAGTTCATCATGATGGCTGGCAATCAACTGGCTCTTGCGATTGAAAACAGCCGCCTGTATGAGGAAGTACAGCGCCTGGCAATCAAGCGCGGCGAGCTCTTGCGCAGGGTGATTGCTACCCAGGATGAACGCTGCCGGCGTATTTCACGCGAACTGCACGACGAGATCTCACAATCGCTTACTGCCATGTCGCTGGATATCGAAGCCATTGACCTTGATGACCAATTGCGACACCACCCTGTGCTCCAGCGGCTGAGCCACATGCGCCCGCGTTTGCAAACCGCATTGAAAGAGATCAATCGAATCATCCTGGATTTGCGGCCCACCTTGCTAGACGATATGGGGCTGATCGCCGCAATTCGCTGGTTTGCGATGCAACGCCTGGGCACTTCCGGTGTTAACGTGCACATAGATTGCAGCGACCCTGCGATAAACCCGGAATCGCATGTAGAGACCACACTGTATCGCATCGCCCAAGAGGCGATCAACAACATCGCCAGGCATGCCCATGCCAGGAATGTTTGGCTGTCATACCAAAAAACCAATCACACAATCCAGTTATCCATTCGGGACGATGGCTGTGGCTTCGATCCTGAAGCCGTCATGAACCAGCCGGATGATCGCAAGGGAATTGGGCTGTTTGGTATGCAAGAAAGAGCCTCTGTGATCGGCGCCTGCACACAAATCAACTCCGCTCCCGGGCAGGGCACCTGCATTTTGGTGCGATATCCCGCAAGAGAATTCAAGGCTGGGTAATCGCATGGCAGCCCCGATACGCGTCATGCTGGTCGACGATCATACCGTATTGCGCGATAGCTTGAAAGCATACCTGGCGCTCTATCCTGATATCGAGGTGGTGGGAGAAGCCGCAGATGGGATCGAAGCGCTTTCAAAAGTTCGCCAGCTTCATCCAGATATCCTGCTCTTGGACCTGGCGATGCCTGGCCTGAGCGGGGTGGATGTCCTGCGCCGGATTCGCAAGGATGCCCCAGAATGTAAGGTGGTTGTTCTGACCCAACATGAGCTACCTGAATACATCCTCCCGGCGCTGCGTGAAGGAGCTAAAGGATACATATTGAAGCGCGCCGGGGGGAATGAAGTCGTGCAGGCGATTCGAGCGGTGGCGCAGGGAGAGAGTTATCTCCATCCTGCCATCACTTCTTTCATCATCGAAGCGGCGCTCAGACCAGATCTCCCCTCGCGCGCTGGAGGCCCCGCAGAAGACCTGACCGAACGCGAGCGAGAGGTGCTGGCGTTGATTGGCGAAGGAAAAACCAATGCCGAAATTGCCGCTCTGCTCTCCATCAGCGCCAAAACCGTCGACAAACATCGCGCCAGTGTCATGTCCAAGTTGAATATCACAACGCGAGCCGGCCTGATCAAGTACGCCTTATCCAAAAAGTAGATTTTTTCCACCTCTGTCTAAGGCATTTTCCCCATTTTTTCTAATTGAAATTTAATCTATACTGTGTGCAGAAATTCACAAGGCAGTTTTTTTTCCTATTGACCGATTGAGGAGAATGCTATGGCCGAGAAAATAAAACAGCTCACTCTCACCGTGCTATTGATCAGTGTTTTGGCGCTTGCCATCCTTCTGGCAGGCTGCCAGCCGCAAATTGTGGAGAAGATCGTCACTCAAGAAGTGAAGGTCGAGGTCACGAAAGAAGTGCCAGTGGAGGTGATCAAGACCGTCGAAGTGCCAGTCGAAGTGGTGAAGACGGTGGAGGTGCTGCCACCCGATCCCAATGAAGAAGCCCTGGCGCTGCTGGAGGGATCGCTTCATGGTACCACCGCAGGAAAGGCGTATTTCTATTCCAAAGACCAGGGTGGCATGGAAATACTCACTGGCATTCCCTACGAGAACCTGAAATGCCGTGAGTGCCACACCCGTTATAACAAAGAGGAAAAGCTGGAACAGATTCGCTGCGAAGGCTGCCACATCACCGATCCGGCAAACAGCGCGCCGCCCATGGCAATGCTTTCATTACCGCAGTTTGCATCAACGGGTCCTTCAGGTTGTCTCTCCTGCCACCGCCGCCAGGGATTTGAAATCGTTGCTCAAAAACCCAAACTGGATCCTGCTACCAACCAGCCGGTAACCGACTCCCTTGGCAATCAGGTGATGGTTCCATTGACCACCGATGTGCACCGCAGCCCGGCACCGGTTGGGAAAGCCATGCAGTGTGTCAACTGCCACTCGCAGGCTGAAATCCATGGAGATGGCAACAGCTACAATTCCCTGATCGAATCACCAAGCGTCAAGTGCGTGGACTGCCATGCAGTCGAGAATCTGTCTAACAATCCGGCCCATGAGCAACACGGCGAAAACGTGACCTGCGCCGCGTGCCACGTTCAAACAGTGACGAGCTGCTACGGCTGCCATTTCAACGTAGTGGTGCCCGATGAGAACGGTGTCGCGGGCAGCGAGTTTCCATACAAGCGCTTCACCGGTTGGAAATTCCTGGTGATGCGGGATGGCAAGTATGACCTGGCAAACTTAATGGCAGTCACCTACTCCGAAGGCGAAGAAACCAAGACCTTTGCCGTGATTGCCCCCAATTACGGGCACACCGTGAGCAGCTTGAAAGGTGATATCAATAAGGCTTGCGCACAGTGCCACGATAACGCCAATGTGAAGACCTACAACGAGACCGGTGAAATTGTGCTGACCCGCTACAACCCGGAAACCAAAGCTTTAGAATTCCCGGCTGCGGCTGGGTTGGTTGTGCCAGTGCCGCAAGACTACCAGCAAGCCTTCAAGCTGGCCTTTATGCGCATCGCCAACATTGAAGATGTGCGCGCGGCCGAACCTGCCAAGCAAGAAGCTACTGCAACCTGGGAATTTGCCAAGGAGGGTGTCGATCTGTGGCAGATGCTGTTTGCAGAACCGCTCGAGAAAATGCCCCCCCAGATGCAGTTCAATTTCCCAACACCCACCCCGAACCCTTAGTTGTTCGAGACCGCAAGTCATCAGGGATGTTTGTGCGCCATATAGCAGCGCACAAACATCCCGGTTTCTTTGCACTCGGTTTACAGTGGCAATCCCAGCGCCATGACTCGCATAAAGAATTGAGGCTCACCCCTCTAAGAGGATGGACTCCGTCACTCGGCCGAGATTAAACCCTTCCTCAATGCAAAACGGACCAGGGCCGCCCGGTTGGCCAAGCCCAATTTTTCCATGCCGCGCGCTCGGTAAGTCTCCACGGTCTTCACGCTCAGGTTGAGCTTTTCTGCGATTTCACTGCCGGTGTATCCCAAAGCAGCCTGGCGAAGCACCTCTTGTTCACGCTCGCTCAGTGTATTCCATAAATCGGGTTCACTGGTGTTGCCCGGCTGTGGGAGCAGGTCTTCTAATAGATCGCGTGTCATGGAGGGATGCACATACACCTCACCGCGCAACACGGCGCGGACCGCTGAGAGCAGCTCCACATCGGCGGCTTTTTTCAGCACATACCCTGCGGCCCCACTTTTTAGCGCCTGGCGCAGGTACTGGGGATCGTCATGCATGGTCAGGATCAAGATTCGGGAAGCGGGGGAGCTCCGGTGCAAGGCTGGAAGCGCATCCATTCCACCCAACCCAGGCATACTCAAATCGAGCAAAATCAAATCGGGTCGGGTTTGTTCCGCGAGAGCGAGCGCTTCAAGCCCGCTGGCTGCTTCACCAACCACTTCGAGATCTGCCTGGCTGTTGAGCAGCAAGCGCAGGCCTGATCGCAGTACAGCGTGGTCATCAGCCAGTATGATGCGCGTCTTGGGCGTCATGGCTTCCACCCGATGAGGGGGTCAATCTCGGCAGGTTGATTGAGCGGCAATTGGATGTACAGGCTGGCGCCGGAGCCGGGGGTGCTCTCAATGGTCAGCGATCCGCCTAATAGCTCGGCACGCTCGCGCATGCCTGCCAATCCCAAATGGCCTTCGCCGTGATTTTGATTGACGTCGAAGCCGACGCCATCGTCTTCAATCACTGCAACCACGTCGTAATGACGACGCTCCACCAGGATGCTGACCGATTTGGCGTGTGCATGGCGGGTGATATTGGTGAGCGCTTCCTGCAAGATGCGGTAGAGAGCTGTCTCAATCGCCTCGGGTAAGCGCTCATTGCCCAGGTGCACTACCAGATCCACGCGGATGCAGTGGCGCTTGGACCAATCGTGCACCAGGCGATTCAGTGCCGCTGGGAGGCCCAAGTCATCCAGCACAGAGGGACGCAACTGCACAGCCAGCGTGTGCACGTCGTCCAGCACTCTGCCAACCACCTGGCGCAGTTCCTGGGTATGATCATGAACCTGCGGGGTATCACAGGCATTCTCCAGGGTGCGCAGCCCCACCATAAGAGAAGTGAGGTTTTGAGAGGTGCTGTCGTGCAGCTCCCGCGAGATGCGACGGCGCTCCTCCTCCTGGGCAGCGATGACCCGCTCCAAAAGCTGCCGGCGCAGCAGTTCACGCTCGCGACGCAGTTCATCAGCCCGTTCCAGCTCGACCGCCATCTGGTTAAAGGCATCAGCCAGCTCGCCAATTTCATCATTCGCCCAACGTCGTACCCGGCGGGAAAAGTCGCCTCGCCCGATTGCCCGGGTAGCATCGACAAGTTCCAGGATGGGGCGGGTGAGTACGAATGTCAAGAAAGTGGCAGCCAGCAGACTCATCACCAAAACGATTGCAGTGGTCAACGCAACCTGTGAGGTGAGATCGAGAAGCACACGGCGCACGCCCTCGTTAGAGATTCCAACCCGGGCAGTGCCAGCCTTACCGCCAAAAATTGGAACGGCGATATCCCAAACCAGTCCCTCTGGGGTATCCAACGACACCGTGTGCTGGTACTCTTCGGGCGTAGCCCGATTCATGGAGATCAAATCGACTGGAAAGCCCTGACCAAAGGTGTGCGCCAGCACCTGCCCTTGAGTATCCAGGATGAAGGCATAGCGTACATTGCGGTTGTTAGCCTGCGTCTCCAGTAGCAACTGCCGCAAGGCGTATAGATCGTTGACCAGGATCAAGTCGGTGGCTCGCGCCGCCAGGTCGCGCCCGATCGAAGCTCCCTGCGCACCCTGCTCCTCTTCCAATACCCGGGTCAATGAGTAATGCACCTGGATGGTGAGCACCGTGCTGAGCAAGATGGTGCCACCGAGCACGATGCCCATGATCTTTGTCCGTACATTAACACTGCCAGCGATATCCCAAAACCGCGAAACCAGGTTATGCCAGAACGAGTTCACGGAGCAACCTCATCAAAAGGCACCAGAGAGTCGATTATTTCAGCAGACTGGTAGTCGTCAGCAGACACATGGACAAATCGATCGTAATTCAGCACCTGCAAAGCCGCCAATCCATCGGCGTCTTCGTGCATATTCAACAAGATGGATTCTAGCTCAGCGCGAATCGTGGGACGCAAACCGGGACTGACAACCACTGGCGGCATACCGAATGGTGGAGATGTGTAAATAATACGAATTTGTCGCGCCAGTTCAGGAGTGCGCTTAAGTGCAAAGCCCAGCACCACACTGTCCACCGAGGCGCCATCGGCAATCCCATCAGCCACGGCGCGGATGGCATCATCGTGACTGTATGTGAAGAAGGTGCGCGCGAAGAAAGTTTCTGGCTCCTCTCCCATGTTTTTGAGTAAATAGGTGGGGTACACTCGTCCGGTGAATGAAGTGGGATCGGTGAAGGCAAAAACCTTGCCGCGCAGATCTTCGATCTTATCCGCCGCGCTCTCGCGCGGCACAATGAGCTGGGCGCGGTAGACCACCTCTCCGCCGACCTGAGGCGCAACCAGGAGCTCCAGGTCAAATTCACGCTTACCAAGCAAGTAGGAACTGGTGCATACAAATGCCAGGTCAACTTCACCGGAGCGCAACAGCTCATTCACCTCAGAGTAGGTGCGCCGCTGGACGCGCTCAACCGGGCGGTTCAACTTGGCGCTCAAATACTCCAATAACGGAGCATAGCTCTCGGCAGTACCCTGAGGAGAAATCACTGCCGCAATTGCCACCTTCAATGGGCGGATCTCATTTTGCACGGGTGTGGGCAAAGGCTCAAGCCGATTGAGGTCGACAAACCCTGCCGAGGGCGCTAACGGCGGCGTCGCACAACCAGCAAGCATCAGAACCAGCAACATAAAGATGCACCTGTACATGATGGAACCTCCAACCGGATATTACCATTAAAAATACTCGATCTTAGCCCATACTGCCAGTGTCAAAGCTCATGTTTATCGCATATTTTGATCTGCATTGGGGTGTTGAGCAATTCCCCAGCCGGGCTTGACAAAGGCGGGTGACCAGAATAGAATACATTCGGTATATCGAATATATTTCACGGATAAGCCATGAAAAATTATCAAATCCAAACCCAAATGTACAAAGCGCTGATGCACCCCACCCGCCTGGCCATCCTGGATATTCTTCGAGACGGTGAACAGTGTGTGTGT
Organism: Chloroflexota bacterium; assembly: GCA_029265355.1. Classification (GTDB taxonomy): domain Bacteria; phylum Chloroflexota; class Anaerolineae; order Anaerolineales; family UBA4823; genus JAJUJL01. Next base: position 54,538 of record JAJUJL010000008.1, read on the forward strand.
CACATGGAAGCGGTTTTCGGACTGCGCCAGGCGCATATCTCGCAGCACCTGATGGTGCTGCGCGACGCCGGGCTGGTTTCTGACCGCCGCGAGGGCTGGAACATCTTCTACCGGGTGAGCAAACCCGAGATCTACGAGGTCATTGATGCCATGAACAGCTTTTGTGGCGATACTACTGGTAGCACGGTCTCTACTAAACCAGAGGCAAGCGCGAAAGCCTGCCTCTGCCCAAAATGCAGCGCAGGTACATCCCCATCGGGCGAACAACCGGGTCTGCTATCGATGGATATCATCCAAACCAGCAACTAACAAACCCACAACCCCAGGCAGCCCAGCCGCCTATTGTTTTGCGAAATAATATTCGATAAAACGAATTTTATAGACTGCATACACATGACAATATCCACCTACTTGATCAGCGCGGTGCTGGTTTTTAGCTTCTCAGGATTGTTAGCAATGTCGGGCCTGGGCGCTGCATTTTTGTTCGTACCGCTGTTTTACTACCTGGGTGTGCCTTTGGCCGAAGCCACCCCGAGCGCCTTGTTGCTGAACGTGGTCAGTTTATTTTTTGCGGGAATCAACTACTGGCGCGGCAAACTGGTCAACTGGCGTGTGGGTTTACCCATACTGGTCACCGCGGTTATTCTCTCACCGCTGGGAGCGCGCCTCACACCCCACGTAGACAAGAAAATCCTGCTGAGTTTATTCGCTGCCTTTCTCATTTTCGCTGGTTTTATGATGCTGTTTTATCGGGGTAAACAGCACTCCACAGCCATCAGCCGCAACCTGGAAATCAGCGCTGGCGCTGGAGTTGGCTCACTCGCGGGCTTTCTAGGTGGCCTGCTCGGGGTGGGTGGTGGAAATTTCATCCTGCCCGTTCTCAATTGGGTCGGTTTGGACCCCAAGGTAGCCGCCGGGACAACCGCTGTGGTGGTCGTTTTCTCATCCCTATCAGGATTTCTCGGGCATGTCACGCTGGGAGGCCTGGATCCGCTGTTCATCGGCGTCACCGCTGTGATGGCTGCTGCAGGCTCGATCATCGGCTCGCAGTTGATGAAAACAAAAATATCCAGCGCTCAACTCAAGAAAATCATTGGCGTTGTACTGTGGCTGATCGCCATAAAGATGGTCTACGATTTAGTCAAATGATGAGGAGTTGATATGGACGACAAACAGATTCTATTGGACGCATTGAAATTTCACGGTCACCGCTGCTGGGCCAGCGTCGCCGGTGTGCGCGCCGGCCTGGCGGCGCTGCGAACGCTGGGAGTGAAACGGTCCGGCGGTACGCAACTGCATGCCATCATTGAGATCGGCGAGGAGCATGGTGGAATGTGCTTTGGCGATGGCGTGCAATACGCCACGGGATGCACTTTTGGCAAAGGCAACATCCAAAAACAGCCTCTGGGCAAACTGGCGGTCACCGTCATCGACAAGGCCAGCGACCGAGCCGTGCGCGTTTCGTACAAGCCGACACTACAAAAGCAAATTGCCGAGTCGACGTTCATGCAGCAGCGCGCCGCTGGTATCTCGCCAGACGAGATTGCGGAAGCCGATCAGATGGAGCTGGTGAACCTGGTATGGGATGCGCCTGAAAGCGACGTGCTTACTGTCGGTGCAGTCTTCGATTATCCCAAGAACTGGATTCCGGAAGTGCTAGGTTTCAGGAAGTGCGATGCCTGCGGGGAGCTGGTAGCGCATGCTTACCTGCGCGCCGTGGGCGCGCAACTGGTGTGTATCCCGTGCTCTGGATACGATCGATAACATAACCTGAAAATTTACAGGCTTGATCAGCATCTATCGCAATTACTGCGCCGTAACAACAAAGCCCGAGGACTCGCCCGGTCGAAATGTGATTTAAATCACAATTGACTCCGGCGCGATTAATGATTAAACTGCATTCGGAGAATCGAATATACCATATTCGGTAAATAACTCATCGGGGTTTCCTGCAAAAAGAAGAAGGAGCTATAAACGATGACGCCAAAATTCTCTCTGGGAGTGTTGATGCTTTGCCTGAGTCTCATACTGGCGGGATGTAACGGGGCTGTGATTCAAGTCCATGCTGCCCAGGCGGTTGTTGGCGAGAGCGCAATGAGTAAAAAATCCGTCGAGATTTACAATTGTGATCAGCAAACCGACCTGCACCGCCCCTTATCAGAAGAAGCTCAGGTTACCTGTACGCTGACGATCTCAGACATTGCCACATCCACCAGCACCAGCGACACCCTGGAATTATCCGATGAGTTAAAAGCGGAACTGACCGCTCGAATCGAAAGCGCCTATCGGAAGCACGTTGATGAAGCAAAAAAACAAGTGGAAGCAGTAGATTTGTTCGTCCCCGTCGGGAAAATCCGCATGTACGACATATTCTGGAGGCAAGAGACGTATAGCTCGACTGTCTCTTTCAAAGCCGACAGTGACACATACACCGCGGCATACACCTACACGGTGAACATTCCGGATGCCGTGGTGAACACGGAGATCTCCTGCACCGGTTGAAAGCGCTGACCAGTCATCTGCCGTGTGCAGATACCTACCCCCAACCGAACTAAGATCAGCGAGGCAAAGTGACAAATGTCACGATTGACAATCGAGGTGATGTTAAGTAGAATATATTCGACAAATCGAATATGTTGACAGACAAAGAATGAGGAAAGTATGGATTTCACCGCACTTCTCACCAAACTGATTCAAGGCGGCCTGGGTAACCTGGCTGCATACTTAGCCGCGCATGTGTTACTCTGCCTTGTGCCAGCCTTTTATATTGCCGGGGCAATGACGGCTCTCATCCCCAAGGAATCAGTAACGCGCTTCCTGGGACGCAATGCCCCCAAGTATGTATCTTATCCCGCGGCAGCGCTGGCAGGCTCAGTGCTGGCGGTTTGCTCCTGCACCATCGTACCGCTCTTTGCGGGTATTTATAAAAAGGGAGCGGGGCTTGGCCCGGCAATCACCTTTCTGTTCTTTGCGCCGGCGGCCAACATCCTGGCGCTGGTGTACACCGGCGGCGTGATCGGAGCGGACCTGGCCTTTGCACGCCTGTTCCTCTCCCTGGTCTTTGGCATCGGCATTGGCTTGATCATGGCATTAATCTTCCACCGTTCAGACCTGGCTCATGACAAAGCCACGGATGCAATGTTCGCCGGTCAGCGCCAGAAGGGCATGCGCCGCGCTGCCCTGGCATTCCTGCTGATCCTGGTGGCGCTCTTGCTCTCAGGCACGCTCAAAATCGGGTTGCTGACCAATTCCTACGCCCAGGTGACGGTACCCATTGCGGGCCTGGATCGCTTCCAGGACTTTCTCTACCAACTTGTGCCCTTTGATCCAGCCAAAGGCGAGGAAGGCGTGACCGCACAAGGCGCAATCCTCATCGGCCTGTTGGCGCTGATCGGCTTCAGCTCCTGGAAGGGCATGGAAAACATACACGAAGGTTTCAATCACTGGACATGGATCGCCCTGGGCCTGGTCGGGTTGACCCTGCTGACCGCGGCGCTGGGCATGACGCCGCATGTTGACGGGCTGGATATCGCCTTCACTGGAAAATTCTTCGGCGTATTGCTGGCGCTTGGATTGCTGACCTGGCTCTTGCGGCGGCGATTGAGTGAAGACGAGCAGCGCGATTTCCTGTGGGAGTCGTGGCGCTTTGTCAAGCAAATCTTCCCGCTGTTGGTTGTGGGCGTCTTCACCGTGGGTGTGATCCGCGTGCTCATCCGCCCAGAGTGGATCGAGGCCCTGGCGGGTGAAAATACTTTGCTGGGCAACCTGGCTGGTGTGGTCTTCGGTGTTTTCATGTATTTCCCCACACTGGTGGAGGTGCCCATCGCCAATATGTTCCTCAGCCTGGGCATGCACCGAGGGCCACTGCTGGCCTACCTGATGGCAGACCCCGAATTGAGCTTGCAGAGCATCTTGATCACCGCCACCATCATTGGGCGATTGAAAGCCTGGGTGTACGTGTTTTGGGTAGCGCTGTTCAGCACATTGGCTGGCCTGATCTACGGCGCGTGGATCGACGGCACCGGCATCGGAGTGATTGTCCTGTACCTGGCAGCATTCCTGGCAGTGCTTGCCGCCACGCTGTGGCTGGTGAGCCGGCGCAGCCAGGTAAAAGTGGTCCCACACGGAGCCACGACTGATTGAGCAATAACAGGCTGGTAATGCCTGCAATACTGTCCAACATCTCATGGAGGTTTAACATGCTAAGCATCAAAGTTCTGGGACCGGGTTGCCCAAATTGTAAGAAGGTGGAGATGATCTCCCGCCAGGCGCTGGAGGCCATCGGCGCGCAAGCGGAATTCACGAAAGTCACCGATTACAACCAAATCATGCAATACGACATCCTTTCCACTCCTGGGCTGGTCATCAATGAAAAGGTGGTTTCCTCCGGGCGCATCCCCACGCAGGCGGAGGTCATCACCTGGATAGCTGATGCACTTTCATAATTAATCCACCGTCGGAGAGGCAGATTATTTTTAAAAATAATCTGCCTCTCCGGGATGCTTCCAATGTTATATGCGATCATCACCTTGCTTTTATTCGGGCTCTCCTTCATTGCTGGCATGATGGGCTTGGGCGTCGCCTTCATCGCCACGCCCGTTTTGGGGCTGTTTGATTTTGAGCTCAAGCACGTTATCATGCCCTGGTCTCTATGGCTGAATGGCTTGACAGCCATCTCTGGCGCAATCGCTTTTGCGCGCGCAAAAATGGTGGACTGGCGCACGGCTATCCCCTTGCTGATCATCACCACTCTGGTAGCCCCGATCGGTGTATGGTTGTTACAGTACATACCCACAACCACGCTGTGGTGGATGTACGTGGGCCTGCTCTTATTCCTCGCTTACCGCATGGCATTCCCTCCCAAGCAAGATGACAGCAAAGCTGTTACCATCACAGATGCCACCCGGATCAAAGGTGGGGTTTTCAGCGCATTGATTGGCGTCCTGGCCGGATTGCTCGGCGTTGGCCCCGGTTTCCTGATGATGCCTACCCTCGTGCTGCTGGGCTATACCGCCCGGCTGGCAGCCGCCACCAACAGTGTCATCGTCACACTGCCCTCATTTTCTGCATTTATCACGCACCTGTCGGATGCTCAATTCGACTGGTTAATGCTGATCCTCACCTCGATCTCGGCGATTATCGGGGCGCAGCTTGGGGCGCGTTTTATGGCAAAGCGCGTCAAGTCGCTGACCTTAACTCGCTTATTTGCATTCGCCCTGGTACTGCTGGCAATTCAAAGAGCGTACATTTTGTTAAGTGGTTGAGATGCAAGCCATACACAGCCAAATACTCGCCGTCATTGGCGCTGGAAACATTGGACGCATTCTGATCAAGCGCTTATTGGCCAGCGGCGTATCATCGCAACACATGCTGGTGGTGGATGCAGACGAGGCGCGCGCCCAATCAGCCGCCTTAGAATTCGGCGTCAAGCCTGCCGCGCTGGGCGAAGCGGAGGTTTCGAACGCTGACGTCATCCTCATCTGCGTACCTCCCAAAACAGTGCTCGAGACGCTGCAATACCTGGCGCCGCGCTGGCACCCTGGGCAGTTGGTAATCTCTTGTGCAGCCGCTATCCCGCTCGAACGGCTGGAGAAGCTGCTCCCAAGGGGTGTGGCGGTAATCCGTGTGATGCCCAACGCCCCCTCCCTGGTTGGGCGCGGCATGAACCCTGTCGCATTTGGCAGCCAGGTAAGTGAGCCGGGGCGCGCCCTGGCATTGGAATTGCTGAAATGCCTGGGTGAAACGATCGAAGTGCGCGATGAACAAGAGAAGTTGATGCACGCCTGAAAGTGGGAATGATGGAGGAAGCCATGAAAATTAAGATATTGGGCACCGGCTGCTACAACTGCATCAAACTGGAAACCCTGATACACGATGTGCTCACAGAGCTAAACAAAAGCGATATTCCGATCATTCGTATCGATGATGAACATATCATTCGGAAATATATGCCCATCGACCAGCTTCCCGGATTAGTCATCAATGAAACGCTTGTTTGCACCCTGGATTTACCAGATCGAGATACGCTGAAAGCATGGCTTCAAAATTCCGGGATAGAGTCAGCATAAAACATTATCAAACCCTGGCTGAATGTTCGATTGCCACTCTGCCAGGCCAGGTGCATTTCTTTACAGTGGTAGCGGATGGACGGCTTTCGAGCATCGTCGATTGGCCAATCTTTATCCCACAAAAGTGAGCACAAAATGCAGCGGAAAATTTGGCGCATAAACTCTTTCCTGGTCACAACCATCAGCTTGATCCTCATGGCCTTCTCTCTAACGGCGTACTCCAATTCCCCAGCATCGCCTTCGCTCGATTCTCGCAAACGGTGGCCTGTTTCGATGAGCTCCGAAATCCTGGCCCAAGCCGCATCTCGCCAATTGCAAAGCACGCCGCAGACCCTGACAGGCCAGCCCGTGGTGCGGGCGATCATGTTCTGGATGAACGGCTGCCCACACTGCCACGAAGTTCTGGAGAACGTCCTGCCGCCCCTGCAGGAGAAATACGGTGCGCAGCTCGAAATCAGGCTGATCGAAGTGGTCAATACCGAGGATGTCCGGTACCTGCACGCCGTGGCAAAGACCTTTGGTATTCCCATTGACCGGGCCAATGTGCCGTTCCTGATCATCGGCGATCATGTGTTGATCGGCTCGCAGCAAATTCCAGATGAATTACCCGGATTGATCGAAGATTTCCTGGCGCAGGGCGGTGTGGATTGGCCCGCAATACCCGATAGATCCATCGTAGCTGATACACCTGAAAAAGAGGCTCCACCAGAAACACATGCGGATGGTTATGCGATTGCCATTGCCACGCTTGCCTTGATGGCAGCGGCGCTGATCTACAGCGCGGCAGCCTTCGCGCTGGGCAAGGCTCCATCGCTGCCAGGCTGGGCAGATTGGCTCTTTCCCGTTCTTGTGTTGATAGGCCTAGTTGTAGCAGGCTACCTCTCGTATGTGGAGATCCTGATGGTCGATGCAGCCTGCGGGCCGGTTGGCGACTGCAACACGGTGCAAGGTAGCCCCTACGCTCGCTTGTTTGGTTTTCTGCCAGTGGGCGTGATGGGCGTGACCGGCTACATCGCTATCCTGGCAGCCTGGATGATCAAGCGTTGGGCTTCGGGCCACAAGGTTACCCTGGCTGCCCTGGCTGTATTTGCCCTGACGTTTATCGGGGTCGTGTTCTCTTTATATCTGACTTACCTGGAGCCATTTGTGATCAAAGCGGTGTGCATGTGGTGTATCAGCTCGGCTGTGATCATGACGCTCCTGCTAGTGTTGAGTTTGCCGGCAGCGATCGATTCGCTTGACACGCTGAGGCTGCGGCGCCAGACAGCCCGACCAGGCCGGAGATATTATGCCCAGAAAAAAAAGTAGGACTCCCCAGTATGCTCAGCTCCTGATCGTCGGTGGGGTGATACTCCTGACGGCGGTGATCCTGGCGCTCAAGGGGCAGCCCGGAACACGCGCGCCGATTTCCAACACACCCCTGCCTGAATCTCAATTGGAGCAAGCCTTGAGCGCGGGTGAGCCAGCCCTGGCTTTTTTCCACTCCAATAACTGCGAACAATGCCTGATCATGATTGATATCGTCAAGCAGGTGTTGCCAGATTATGCAGGAGTGGTGAGGCTGGTGGATGTCGATGTCTATGATCCAAACAACCAACCGCTGCTCAGAAAGATTGGACTGCAGTATATCCCGACCCTGGTATTCTTCGACCAGCGGGGTCAAGGTAAAACTTTTGTGGGGGTGATGGAAGCAAATACGCTGCGCGAGCAGTTGAACCAGCTAACCGGAGAATGACCAGATATGCCTTTCGATCTGAGTTCACTTCAAAATATCTCGCTGATTGGGTATGGAATCGTGTTCTTGGGCGGTATTCTCACCAGCCTGGGGCCATGTAACCTGGCTACCCTTCCCCTTATCATTGGCTATGTTGGTGGATCGCGTGACTTACCTCGCCAGCGCGCTTTTATTTTATCGCTGGCTTTCGCCCTCGGCTTAGCGATCACGTTCATGACGTTGGGCATCCTGGCGGCGCTGGTTGGCGCATGGATTGGGTTGGGAGCCAGCTGGTGGTATTATCTGGTGGCTGGCATTTGCTTCGTGATCGGTTTGCAGATGCTGGATGTGCTCCACATCGATTTACCGCTGCTCTTCGGCGGCCTGCGCCAACGCGTCGGCTGGAAAGGGGTGCCAGGCGCATTGGCTCTCGGCTTGATCTCAGGCCTGGTGGCCTCGCAATGCGCCACGCCGGTTTTGGCTGCCATCCTGACCTATGTCATGGCAAAAGGAGCGCTGGTCTATGGCGCCTCGCTGCTCTTCGTTTATGCTATGGGACGCGGCGCGCCGGTGGTCCTGGCGGGAACATTCACCGGTGTGATGAAGAACTTCCAACAGATAGGCCGCTGGTCGCCCGTGATCGAAAAGGTCAGCGGTGTAATCGTGCTTATGGTTGGTTTTTATTTCTTGTGGATCGCATGAGGTGAGTTCGATGAACCCTCAGCAGCGTAAAGCCAGTGGGCTGGCATTCCTGGGAATACTCTTCATCGCCTTGGGAGTCAAATACCTGCCAGACGTGTTGGCGATGGCAGCCCTGCAGCAGAAGATGAGCAACAAGCCCTTCATCCTATTCTTCTCTATCGAAGAACCCTGCGAGTGTATGGTCGAACTTACCCAGCGAGCAGAGGCCCAGATCGTCGGTTGGCCTGTCGAACGGCGCAAAGGTGTGGAAATTGTTCAGCTTGCAATCGACCAGCGCAGGGATTTGGAGGCAAAATACCAGGTTTTCCGCGCCCCATGCCTGGTGCTGGTAAGCGCGGATGGGCGGGTGCTCTGGCGCCAGGACTACCCACTTATAGAAGGTGGACCCTTCAAGTTAGAAGAATTGGAAGCTGCCATTGCCGAGATGGGTGCACAGTGAGAGAAAGGAGGGATGAATGTTAATCGAACAATATGATCTTGAAGTCTTCACCCCGCCTTGCGAGCCAGGCGCGGAACGCTACGCGGCGCGAGCGCGTTTGAAAGTTGACATCTCCGAAGTTCTGCCCTATTTGAACGCCACGCTGCGCGGCGCGGTGTACCTGCCAGATGCACATGCGCTGACCTGGAAGAAGGGCGGCCACAATATTGCCTTTCACGCCTATGAGATCGCCACCAGCAATGTGGAAGATCGCGAAGGCGCCGAGAGTGAGCTGCAAGGGCTGATCGATCTGGTCAACCGCACCTGGGAACGGCGGGCTGAGATCCAACCCGATACCCGCACCCGCCAGCGCCCCAGCTCAATGGCGCTCTACAAGCTGCTCCCGCAAACCAACTGCAAGCAATGCGGCGAGCCTACCTGTTACACCTTTGCGCTCAAGCTGGCTGCTTCTCAGAGAAAACTGGCCGACTGCCCACCGCTGTTCGAGCCGCAGTACGCTGAGAAACTTGCCGCCCTGCAAGAGTTGGTGATCGACGCGCCGGCCATCGGACCTTAGGAGCCTGGCATGAAGAAATCCATCTCAATTGTATTGGAGGACCAGGATGTCCTCGAGTTGATGCGCATCTTGCTGGATGAAGATGCCGAAGGCGCGCTGGCATTCTTGAAGCAACACTTCAAGGGAAAAGCTCGCGACCTGATCGAAGGTGGATGAAAGGTCATGATTGAGGTGCCCGGTGCGGGTATCCACCAGGTAAGGACAAACATCTTCAAGCCATGAGCTACCTGGATTCCATTGCGTTGGTGAAAACACTGCCATGCCTGGCAGAGCCAGGCAAAATCATTGTGATTGGCAAACCGGATCGCGACCTGAGGGATGTGATTCCCTACCTGGCAACCCTGCCCGGCGTGATTGCCTACAACCCCGAGACACTGACGCTCACCTTTCGCCGCCAACCTGGCTTTTTAACGCTGTACCCGGACAAAGTGTATATCACGCAGATCACAGATGCGCAGGCTGGGCTGGAGGTGCTATCTGCTCTGAAGGATGCCATCAACGCTACCTGGAAACATCGCCGCGAGCTGACCGCCGTCACACAGGCGCGCCGCGCCCCTCGCCATCTGGATATTTGGGAGCTGCTGCCACGCAGCAACTGCCAACAGTGCGGCGAGACGACTTGCCTGGCGTTTGCAGTAATGGTGGTTCAACAGAAACGCTCCTTGGAGGAATGCCTGCCTTTACAAAACGACCCCTCCTTCGCCGAGCGCAAAACCACCCTGCAAGCCATGTTGTAAGTTTCTATCTGAAGATTACTGGTTTGGAGGGCTGTTGCGGCAAACAGCGCCGCAACAGCCCTGCCTCTCTCGAAATTCCGGATGAGTTCTAAGCGAGAATGGAATGGAGTGAAACTTGAAACCACTCATTGAGGTTGCTCTTGAGAAAGCCCAGGCGATCCTGGCCAGCGAATGCAGCCCTATCGGCTTGATGGCATCTCCTGAAGGCTACCCGCACGTTTGGGCGCGCGACAGTGTGATCACCGCCCTGGGAACACTCCATGCTCCCGGGCATGAAAACTGCCTGCGCGTTTCGCTCCAAACGCTCGCCAGCCAACAGTCTGAGCTGGGGGCTGTCCCCAACAACGTCAGTGTGGCTACAGGCCGATTGGACCACACCAACGCTGGCTCGGTAGACTCCAACCTGTGGTTTATCCTCGGCCATCTCTTTCAATATCGAAGCCAGGGCAGCCTGGAATTTTTACGCACCCAGTGGCCTTTTCTAGAAAAAGCATTGCTCTGGCTGCGCTACCAGGACTCTAACGGGTGCGGCTTGCTGGAGGTGCATGAAGCGGCCGACTGGGCAGACCTGCTTGCCAATCGCTTCAATGTGCTCTACGATAACGTGCTGTGGTACGCTGCGTTGCGCGCCATGGCGGAGATGTCAGGCGCCCTGGGATTGGAAAACAAGCGTTACCATGAGCTGGCTGATGATGTACGCCACAAGCTGCGCATTGTCTTGTGGGTGGGAGTTGAGAACGAAGATGAATGGGGGCCTAATTGCCCGGGTCACACAGAATGGAAATACACTCTCAGCCAGGTGGACCCGGTACTGGTCAAGCGCCCTTTCTTCTTGCCCTACGTGGCTTTCCGCGATTTTGGCGATTACTGCGATGTATTTGGCAACCTACTGGCAATACTGTTTGGCGTCGCCAATCCAGCCCAGGAAAAGCGGATTTTAGCATACCTGCGCCAGGTAGGCATTGCCGACCCTTACCCGGTGCGTGTGTTGCACCCGGTCATCTATCCCGGGAGCAAGGACTGGCGCGAATATTATCGCAACAACAACCTGAACCTCCCCGATCAGTACCACAACGGAGGGATTTGGCCGTTCGTGGGCGGTTTCTACATTGCTGCACTGGTCAAAGCTGGCCAGATGGGAGAAGCGCAGCGACAGTTAGAAAAACTGGCGCAGGTCAATCGCCTGGGCATAGAAGAAGAGTGGGAATTCAACGAATGGTGCCACGGGCGCACCGGTCAGCCAATGGGCTATCCTCATCAGGCCTGGTCTGCGGGGATGTATGTATTTGCTCACCAGTGTATTGCCCAGGGAAATGTCAGGCTGCTTGAATTCAAGAGCTAAACAGCGGAGTCCTTGCCAGCCCCCCGAGATTCATTCTTAATTCATTCTTTTTTTAGTCCATTTGGGGTGTAAATTTGAATTAATTGGTAATGGGGCGGTTGTTTCTTTGCAAGAGGTGACAAAATGATCGCCAAACTCCGTTTACTGCGAGCGACCTTTTCTGGTTTAATGCTGGCAGTATTCGTCGTGTCGAGCACGGCGCCGAATGCCAGGTCGCTGTTTCCCAAGCCCGAACGAACCCAGGTCATTACCGAAAGCGCTCCTGCTGCAGTCGCAGTGGATCCCCCGGCGGCAGGGCAGTCTGCACTTAATTCCGCTTTTGCGCATGACGAGGCGCTGGCAGACGGACGGCGCAGGCTTACCGTTTCTGCTGCCCCGCTGCAGTACCAGGCTGAGGATGGCTCATGGCAGCCGATCGACGCGCGCTTCCGCGCAGCCGAGGGTGGATTCAGTAACTTCACCAACGCGTTGCGCATCTCGACCGCGGAGCGCAGCCCCACGCTCAACCTGCGCAACGGAGATACCCTGGTGCAATGGCAAACGCAGGAACTGGCGCTGTCCGGCGAGGGCAACCGGGCAAGCCTGGCAAACGTGATAGATGACGCTGCTGCCGGCCCAGGTGTTCTGGCGGGTGAGGATCAGGTGGTGCGCTATTCTGCATCCTGGTCGCGGCCAGGCATTATTGAAGAGATCATCGCCGCCCCAGGAGCAGCCGAGCAGCGATTGATCATTGAGAAACGCTTTGCTCTTGCTGGCAACGTGGTGGGCGCTGCCACGCTCGATCTGCTCGCTGCGTTGCGTCTCTCTCCGTCTGCGTCCCTGTTTGCCAATGGAGCGATCCAGGCAGGGGCATTCACCACTCAAGGGCGGGTGGAGATCCGCGATGCGACGGGGCGCACTGCGTTGGTGCTGACCCCAGTTATCGCTTACGAACAAGGCAATCCCGCTGCTCAGGTTATCGGGCAGTACACCTTTGTACCCCACGGAGAGGGTGAATGGCAGGTGGCTGTGCAAACCCCCTGGTCCTGGTGGGCCGACCCGCAGCGCGCCTACCCGGTGGTGCTCGACCCGACGATGAAAATGCTCAGTCCGATCACCACCGCCCAACTGTGCAGCTACCACACCTCTGCTCCATGCCCGTTGACCGGTTCGGTTGATCCTACCAACAATACCGAGCTTATTTACATTGGCCGCAGCTACCTCCAGGGGACTGTCAGCGCCCTGATCCGCTTTGACAACCTGCCCACCCTGCCGCCTGGTTATACAGTCGAAACAGCCGATTTGCTCATCGCTCCGAAAAATTACCTGGTTGGTTCACCCGTCACCAAACAAATCCGCGTCTGGCAGGTCACCTCCGCCTGGGATCCAGCGACGGTTTACTATCTAAATAACGACCCAACCATCGCCTTCCCCGCGATCGAGCAGAAGTACCTGTTGCAGGGTATCAAGCCAGCCATCCCGGTCAGCGCCGAGTCATTCGTCACACGCTTTCACCTGCAAACCGAGCCAGGTGGGCTGGTTTCTGGCTGGTTATCAGGCGCAATCCCCAACCACGGCTTACTGTTGGACGAGCCAGTCTCCGGCAACTGCACAGCCTGCACCGACTTTGTGCATATATATACTGCTCCCCTGTGGACCAAGAACGACACCCGCAACCTCGATCCGGGGAAGCCCTTCCCGCTTTCGGCCAGCGAGGGCAGCGGGATCATGCTGCAAATCACCTACGCCCCGCCCACCCTGGCGCTGGGTCAGACCATTTTCAGCAGCCTGCCCACTTTTGGCGAAAACTACGCTGACACCTACCATGCCTACCTGCCGCCCAGCTCTGCCAGCACGTGGACAGCGGTAGCGGTGAAGGGTTGAATGAAGTGCAGACCGACAATGGCCTGATCGACAAAGCCGCTGGCAACCTGCGCCTGGGGCGCGGTTGCACCGACCCCTTTGACGCCGGATGTGTGCTGAAACCCTCCGAAGGCGACTTCACCAACCGGCCCAATTTCATCCTGGTGCGCGGCAACCCGGCTAACACCGACCTGGAAGCCTGGCTCTACCCCCCCAATCCGCAGTCGCCAGCCAATAAAAACCTGGACGCCTACATGATCTCCGCCATCGGATCGGCGAATTTATCAGGCAACCCAACCTTTACCCCCGGCACGCACATCACACGCACGGTGGTGATGTCCACCTCCGAAATATTGCAACTCTACAACCTGAATCTGCAAGCCAACACCCGCCTGGGCGTGCGCGTGCACGCCACCGCCAACGATCCGGTTAGCGGCTATCCCACCGATATGCCGTACATCGACGCGCGCCTCTACCCGCCGGCAGCCTCCGGGCAGACGCTGGTGAAAGACCTGGATGGGCAGCACATTGGCGGGCACAACGCCCCGGGAGTCTACGAGATCGGCAAAATCAAGGTGGGCGCTTCCCAGGGCGGCGTCTGGGCATTGACGCTGGAATACTTCGGCGATGTCGACCCCTCCATCGGCGAGCCGCCGATCACCTACACCCATCCGCTGACGATGTCTCTGGAGCTGGTCTTCATCGCCTGCCCATCCAATGGCATCCCCACCCAGAACGGCTGCCTGACGGTGAACAAGCCGAATGTATCCACCCTCTATATGGATGTGGGCAATTTCCGTGTCTTCAACCAGGCCGGCTTCACCTGCAACGGCACGCTGTGCAGCACCGTCATGCCGGGCGGGCCGAGCCCTGAACCGCCTTACATTGTTTGGAAGGCCGACTGGCTGGCCGGGCAGCAGGATCGCTGGATTGCGGTGGCGCCGCTTGCCAGCAGCCCGATCACCTTCGATACCGCGACCCTGTACTTTATGACCATTGGCAATACCTGGCTCGCCAGCGACGCTGGCGGCGGCCTGGAAATGCTGGAGCTCTTCAGCGGCGTCGCGCCGGGCTACCCAGGCGTCAACAACCCCAATGACCCGACTTACGCGCGCTTGATTCCGCTTTCCAGCGCAGTATACGCCGCGCCGCCCCTTTCCCTTTCCGATGCGGCTGATTTGCAGATCAATGTCAATGTCGACCGCCAGGTGGCGGAAGCCAGTACAACCCTGAAACGCCAGGTTAAGACGTCACCCGCCGGGCTGGAAGATTTTATTTTCAACTTGAGCTGGGAGGTGCAGGCGCAGGGCTACACCACGCTAGCAAATATCAACCTCAACCCTGTTTCCACACCGCCCGATGCAGAAGTTGCCAGCCTGACCTTGCTCTTTGGCTCGAGCTGGCATATCGATTACCAGGACAACTACCAGCCGAACGGGCGCTTCACCAACCTGCGCAACCTGCCAGGCGCTTTCGGCGACGGGGGCTTAGGAGCAAAAGTGGCTGCCCCAGCTTCGCTCGGCTCGAACTGGAAAGGCGTCACCGCCCTGCTGCTGCCGGTGGGGGCAAACCTCCCGGACAGCGATGCGGGCTGTCCGGGCGATTGCCTGGATATTCGCGCTGCCAACGACAGCCTCGCCGCGCCCAACCGCACCTGGGGCCTGCCGGACCTGGTAATCAATGGGCAGGCGCAAACACTGTTCTTCAATAAACCCGGCGAGCTGACCGTCTTCAGCAGCGACCATCCCAACGCGGCGCATTCAGTTTCTATCCCATTCTCCTTCCGCACCTTCGAGGGTAACGTCAATGTGGATGTCAAGGTGTGCCCCAACAGCGGCAACACCGAAAAAGTGGTGGTAATCACCGGTCAATCCAAGATTGCCCTGCCGGGCCTGGGATCGGATACTAACCCGGCGACCATGATCGGGGCGACTTTCATCCTGTGCGAGACCACCTTGCGCGAGGTCAGCATGCAGTTCCAGGGCCCGCCCGATATACCAGTGGGAAGCACCGGTGTGTTGGTCAATTTGGTCAAAGGCGACGTGCTCATCGGACCCTCCAATACCCAGATCACATTTGATCTGGAATACCACGACAACAGCAATCTCGTGGATGGCGCCGGCACGGTCACCATCAACACCGCCGGTCTGTTCGACCTGCAAACCAGCGGGGAAGTGCTGGCGAAGGTGGACTACAACGGGCATGCCTGGGTGGCGTGGAATCCGCTGGATGTCGGGGTGGATATGCACGCCTGGTACTCCAGTTGGCTACAGGGGCAGGTTCACGCTCACCTGTGGAAAGGACAAGGCTGGCAAAACAAGTACTCCTGGCTGCCGAACAACAACGAAACCCACTTTGCGGGCAGCATCACTGCCAGCATCGAGATCGACGCCGGGCAAGCCTTCTCCTGGGAGTTCATCGAGATTCCCCCCTGGGATATTACTTTCAGCATCACGGTGGCTTTTGGGCAATTCTGCAGCAATTCGGGCTGCTCGAAATACGAGTGGGGCATCAAGGGCAAGTTCGAGGTCATTGGATATGATGTCGGCTTTTTCTACGGTTTCTCCAGCGGCTTCGACTTCATCCTGGGCAGCGATGGACACTTGTTGATCGACCAGTACGCAGCCAGCCAGAGCGCGTCTAGCATGGCGACTGACCACCAGCCCGCCAGCGCCGGCAAAACACTGGCGCTTACCAGAACAGCCGCGACTGATCCGCTCTCCCCGACCGTCACGCACCCGCTCAATGTGACCGCCTTCACCGGCTCTTTCATCGCTGGGCTGACCTGGAGCCAGGGTGTTCCCGCGCTGAGCCTGGTGCGCCCCGACGGTGTGGAAATCACCTCCGCCAACGCCGCCAGCTACGGGGTAGCGATAGCCGTCCAGCCTGCTTCGATCCTGTACGGGGTGGCGCACCCCATGCCGGGCACCTGGCAGGCAAAAATCAGCAATATCACCGCCAACAACGATTATCACTTTGCCTGGTTTGCCAACAAGGCTATTCCGGATGTACAAATGCAGACACCTGCGGAGAACGTCAATCTTGCCGGAAATAACAGCCTGTACAATCTGCAGTGGACGGTGCCCCCGATGCCTGCCGGGATGGATCTACGCTTGAACCTTTACTACACCGTCACCAATTCCACCGCGATGACGGCGACCCAAAGATTGGGCGGCGTCATCCGCGAAAACATTCCCGTTACGGATGGCAGTTACAACTGGGATTTATCCTCCCTGGCCTACGGCGACTACCAGGTGTACGCCCGCGTGTACAGCGGCCAGCCAGGCGCCGAGCCCATCCAGCCGGCTCCCACCCTGACCGGCACCAACCAGCTTCCTGGCGAGGCCTGGATCCGCGCGCCGGGCGTTATCCATCTGCTGGATTCTGTTGCTCCTGCTACGCCCACAGGGCTGGTGATGGTGCCCATTACAGATGGCTTCTGGGCCTGCTGGGCGCACAACAGCGAAAAGGATTTATCTGGCTATGTGCTTCGCTATTTCTCCCCAGACGTGCTCGGCAATTATCACCAGCACGATATTCGCCTGCACGCCGAGGTCGCCGATCCCAACCAATGGCAGCAGTGCGCCCGCCTGGGGGGCTTCAACGCTGGGGAGAATATTATGGTGCAGCTTGCCGCATACGACGCCAGCGGCAACCTGAGCGTCTTCAGCGACTTGATTGAGGCAGTCACAGACAGCGGGACGCCCAGCCAGGCCCCAGACCCTGGCGATCTTTCGGTGGTCGTGGTGGCTACCAACCAGGTTGAGCTGAGCTGGGGGCCGGTGGATCTGCCGCCCGGCGGCGGTGTGTGGCTGTACTACTCGCGCGGCCGGCCGCTCGGCGTCGGGCAGATGGAAGCGCCGGTAGACCTGGGCGATACGGATGCCTTCACACTGAGACTGCTCGAACCGGGGTTTATGTGGTTCTTTGCGGTGCAAACTCGCGACGATTGGGCGCGGTTGAGCCGGGCGGCGGTCGGCTTGCCCGTGCTGGTCAGCGATTTCACCGACGCCGACCGGGACGGGATGCCCGATGATTGGGAGACAGCTTACCTGGTGAGCGAGCCCAACCTGGACGAGGATGGGGATGGTTTACCGAACGGAGAAGAAGTGAACTATGGCACGCATCCTCGCTTTTCGGACACGGACGGCGATGGCTTCTCGGATGGCGCCGAGGTCGCCGGCGGCAGCCCACCGTTGGATGCCAATGCCACACCCGCCACTTATGAAAACTTCACCTCAGGCTTGCTACCCCTGCCAGATTTGAGCGTAGCGCCGCACTGGCTCACCCTCCACGCCTATACCGCAGGCGCCAACCCAGCTGCGCAAACCGTCAGCGTGCTCAACCTGGGAGGCGGTACGCTGGCGCCCGCGATCAGCGATAACGCTGCCTGGTTGAGCACAGCGCTCATTGGAGATGCACTCAGCGTGAGCGTGAATAAAACCGGCCTGCCTACCGGGCATTACCAGGCGCTGATCACCGTCGCTGGAGCGCCGGGCAGCCTGACGCAAAACAGCCCACAGACAGTGAGCGTGGACTTTTGGCTGATCGAAGGCGCTCCGCTGAGCAGCACGAAGATATTCTTACCCTCAGTGATGAAGTAGCCCGGCAATCGAACATTCCAAATGGCCAGGGCGATTTATAAACATCTCTGTATGGGTCTTGCAGTTCTTTGCATACATTTCCTTTAATCGGTATTGAGCGCTTCACTCTGCCGCCAGACCTTCCCGAATGCGTCGCATGGAGGCACGATCTGTCTCCCGGCATGCATCTCTTCAGCGGCGTTGCTGAGATACTGGCTGCCTTGGGACTGATCCTGCCTGGCCTCACCTGTATCCAGACCCGCCTGACGCTGCTGGCTGCCCTGGGTATCTTTCTGCTCATGGCAGGCGCGTCGGTTCATATTCCGTATACTCAATGAACTAATTCTTTCTCAAAAGAACGGTCTGCAGATCGTTCTTTTTTCATTCTTTGCACACAGGGGGAGCGATACCCTGGGGCGATTTCTTATGCTAATGTATTTCTATCCTGAATATGAGCGCTAACGAACCTCGCCTGGTCCTTATCTGTGAGCCGCACTTACTCGGAGAAGGGCTGGAAAAAATCTTGACCAGCTTATCCGATATTGAATTTGTCGGCTCGTGGCCCATCGATAACCGCATTTTGTCGCGGCTGTCGCAGCAGCCGCTGGATATCTTACTGATCGGTGATGATAAAAGTCAAAATGAGCAAATTACCCGCCTGACAGCCAAAATCCTGGAGAAATTTCCTGATCTTTCCATTATTCGAGTCTCGATGCAGAACAACACCCTGCAGGTGTACTCGTCGCAGCGCATGCCAGCGCGGACGGCCAGCCTGCTGGAGGTAATCCGCAACGTGGCGGTGCAGCAATCCTTGCCACATAGAGAATTGCCATCACTTGATGAGGAGACCGCTCATGCCCAAGATAACCAGACGTGACTTCTTAAAGCTCTCTGCAATGGCTGCGCTGAGCGCAGCCGCCTCTCAACTGGAATTCAAGCTGCTGGAGCCTGTGGATGTGCTGAATCCGCTTGCTTTCTATCCCCAGCGCGATTGGGAGAGCGTTTACCGCAACCAATACCAATACGACTCTTCTTTCACCTTTGTGTGCTCGCCAAACGATACCCACGCCTGCCGTCTGCGCGCTTTTGTTCGCAACGGCGTCATCTTGCGCGCCGAGACCAACTACGATGTGGAGCATTACAGCGATCTCTATGGCAACAAGGCCACTGCCCACTGGCACCCGCGCGGTTGCAAAAAGGGGCAGACCTTTCACCGCCGCTTGTATGGCCCTCACCGGTTAAAAGGTCCGCTGATGCGCAAGGGGTGGCAGGAATGGGCCGACGCCGGTTTTCCCGTGCTGGATGCTGCCAATAAAAGCAAGTTCAAGTTCGATGCACGCGGCCAGGACGAGCTGTTACCCGTTTCCTGGGAAACCGCCTATGATTACATCGCTCGCGGCATGATCGCCATCGCCAAACGCTACTCCGGCGAGCAGGGTGCGGCGCTCCTGGAGCAGCAAGGCTACCCAAAAGAAATGATCGCTGCCATGGGGGGAGCTGGCACGCGCACGTTTAAATGCCGCGGCGGCATGGGCCTATTGGGCGTCATCGGCAAGTACGGCATGTATCGCTTTGCTAACACCCTGGCGCTGTTGGATAGCCACGTGCGTGGTGTAGGTCCAGAAGAAGCCAAAGGCGGGCGCACCTGGTCGAACTATACCTGGCATGGCGATCAGGCCCCTGGTCACCCCTTTGTCACCGGTTTGCAAGCCTCGGATGAAGACTTCAACGACCTGCGGAATTCGCGCCTGCACATACAATGCGGTAAAAATCTGGTCGAGAACAAAATGCCCGAGTCGCATTTCTTTATCGAAGCCATGGAACGCGGCGCCAAAATCGTCACCATTACACCAGAATACTCCCCACCCGCCACCAAGTCCGATTATTGGATCCCCATTCGGCCAGCGACCGATACCGCGCTATTCCTGGGCATCAGCCGCTGGCTGATCGATACCCAGAAGTACGACGCCGATTTTGTCAAGCGCTTCACCGATTTGCCCTTGCTGGTGCGGGCGGATACGCTCGAGCGAGTGCGGGCAGCGGATGTGTTTCCCGGTTACACGCCTGGCCTGGATCCTGGTGGAGCGAGTTTTTCCCTCCAGGGATTGACGCCTCAACAGTACGAAAACCTGGGCGATTTCGTGGTGATCGATGCCAAAACCTCTGCCCCCGCAGCCCTGACCCGCGACCAGGTGGGTGAGCAGCTAGACGCTGCGGGACTGGACCCTGTTTTGGAATGGTCAGGCACACTCACCCTGATGGACGGCAGCCAGGTGGAAGCGATCACTTTGTGGAGCATGTACCGAGAGCATTTGAGAGACTACGACTTGGACAGCGTAGCGGAGATCACCCACGCCCCCAAGGAGTTGATAGAGCGGCTGGCGAATGATATTGCCACCATGGCGCCGGTCGCCATCCACATTGGCGAAGGGATCAACCACTGGTTCCACGCCACGTTGGCAAACCGGGCGCAGTTCCTGCCGCTCATGCTGACCGGAAACATCGGCAAGCCAGGCGCCGGCTGCTACACCTGGGCAGGCAACTACAAAGCGGCCCTGTTCCAGGGCTCTCCCGCCACCGGACCAGGTTTCAAAGGTTGGGTGGCTGAGGACCCCTTCGAGCCCGCCCTGGATGACCGGATCTCTGGAAAAGAAATTCACGCCCATGCTTACACGAAAGATGAAGAACCTGCCTACTGGAATCATTCCGAACGCCCGTTGATCGTGGAGACGCCCAAATATGGGCGCAAAGTATTTACCGGGCAAACCCACATGCCCACCCCTACCAAGGTTCAGTTTTTCACCAACGTCAACCTGCTTAACAACGCCAAACACCACTACGAGATGATCAAGAATGTCAATCCCAACATTGAGCTGATCATCTCAGTGGACATCGAGATGACCGCCACGGTGGAATACGCCGACTTCGCGCTGGCAGCCAACTCCTGGGCAGAGTTCCAGACTTATGAGATCACCGCCTCTTGTTCAAACCCATTTCTGCAAATTTGGAAAGGCGGCATCCCACCGCTGTATGATACGCGCGACGATTCGCGCATCCAGGCCGAGCTGGCCGCCACCCTTGGGGACCTGCTGGGCGACCAACGTTTCCGCGATTACTGGAAGTTCACCCTGGAGGGGCGCACGGAAGTGTATATCCAGCGCCTGCTGGATTCGTCGTTGACCACTACAGGCTACAAGTTTGAGGATATTGTCAATGGCAAGTATGGCGAGCCAGGCGCTGCGCTGATGCTCTTCCGCACCTACCCGCGCATTCCCTTCTGGGAGCAAATCCACGATTCTATTCCCTTCTACACCGATACCGGTCGCTTGAATGCGTACTGTGATATCCCCGAGGCGATCGAATATGGCGAAAACCTGATCAGCCATCGCGAAAGCCCAGAAGCGACCCCTTACCTGCCCAACGTGATCGTTTCCACCAGCCGTTTTGTGCGCCCGGAGGACTACGGCATCCCCCTCGACCACATGGGCTGGGAAGAGCGCACGGTGCGCAATGTCGCCATGAGTTGGGAACAGGTCAAGCAAACCAGCAACGGCTTGTGGGAGGCGGGATTCCAGTTTTACTGCTTCACACCCAAGACCCGCCACCGGGTGCACTCATCCTGGAGCACGGTGGACTGGACAATTATCCTGGACTCCAATTTTGGGGATCCCTACCGAGTGGATAAGCGCCTGCCTGGGCCAGGCGATCACCAGCTACACATGAACCCGCAGGCAGCTAAGGATCTGGGCATCGAAGACGGAGACTATGTCTATGTCGATGCCAACCCGGCGGACCGGCCATATATCGGTTGGAAGGCAGATGACCCGTTTTACAAGGTCGCCAGGCTGATGCTGCGGGTGAAGTACAACCCGGCCTACCCCTACCATATCATCATGCTGAAGCACGGGCCGTTCATGGCAACCGAGCGCTCGGTGCTGGCGCACGAAACGCGCCCCGACGGCCTGGCAAAATCTGCCGGCACGGGTTACATGGCCAACCTGCGCTACGGCTCCCAGCAGTCGGTCACGCGTGACTGGTCAATGCCCATGCACCAGACGGATACGCTGTTTCATAAGCAGAAAACCGGTATGCAGTTCATCTTCGGCGGAGAAGCCGATAATCATGCCCTCAATACGGTGCCCAAAGAGACTCTGGTCAAGGTGACCAAAGCAGAGGATGGCGGGCTGGGCGGAAAAGGCGCCTGGGAACCCACCAAGACCGGCTACACCCCCGGGCATGAAAACGAGGCTATGGCCAGGTACCTGGCAGGTAGCTGGATCAATGTGCGACCCGCAGGCTAGAGGCCTGAATCAGACCTGTAATAGGGAAATAGAGAGGCAACGCGATGCCCAAAGACGAATTCAACACCGATGACCCGATGGACCTGGTTGGGATGGTGCTGCCCGGCGAGCCGGGACAGCTCGAGCAGATGGCTGAATGTCTTGTTGATGAGTACCTGCGCCTGGGCTGGCAGGAAGCCCGCTTGATGACGCTGTTCGAAAACCCGATGTTTATGGCCACACACCGCATTTACCGCCAGAAGGGGGAGGCCTACGTAAGAGAGCTGATCCAAAAAACTCGTGCTAAATACCGCATCAGACCGGTGGAGGTGAAGCATGCCTGAAGTGTACAACTGGCACCTGGGACGCAAGATGACCTACATCTTCCCCGAAGCCCACCCCGAAAAACAGTTTGTTGCCATCTTCAATATCAATCGCTGCATCGGCTGCCAGACCTGCACCGGGGCGTGCAAAGCCACCTGGACGTTCTCCAAGGGGCAAGAGTACATGTGGTGGAACAATGTAGAAACCAAGCCTTACGGCGGCTATCCCCAACACTGGGATATTAAAAACCTGTCGTTGTTGGACGAGGCCCATCAGGCTCAGGGCAAAAAAGCTGAGTGGGACACCTCCCAGGTCAACCAGCAAGCCCCGTACGGCGTGTACAACGGAATGACACTGACCGAAGCAGCAGCAAGCTCGAATGAGCAAGCGCTGGGCTATCTGCCCCAGGATAATGAGTGGCAAGCGCCGAATTTCTATGAAGATACGGCCACAGGCTATAAAGGTGATCGACTGGGAATCAGTACACAGGGCGCTTCGCTGCCCGAACACCAAACCTGGTTTTTTTACCTGCAGCGCATTTGCAACCACTGCACCTACCCTGCCTGCGCGGCAGCCTGCCCGCGCAGAGCGATCTACAAACGCCCTGAAGATGGCATCGTGCTCATCGATCAGGCACGCTGCCGGGGATATCGCAAATGTGTGGAACAGTGCCCCTATAAAAAATCCATGTACCGGGGCACAACGCGCACCAGCGAGAAGTGCGTGGCCTGCTACCCGCGAGTGGAAGGATCCGATCCGCTGAGCGACGGCGTACCGATGGAAACCCGCTGCATGGCGGTCTGCCCGGGGAAAATTCGCCTCAACGGGCTGGTGGAGATTGCCCAGGACGGCAGTTGGGTAAATAATCCCAGTCACCCCCTGTATTATATGATCCAGGTGGAAAGAGTCGCTCTGCCACTCTACCCACAGTTCGGCACGGAGCCGAACATCTATTACATCCCACCGCGCTGGGCACCTCGCCCGTATCTGCGCCAGATGTTTGGCCCCGGCGTGGATGAAGCCATTGCTCGCTATGCTGCTCCGTCGCGCCAGCTCCTGGCGGTAATGCAGCTTTTCCGCACCACGCAAAAAATGATCTTCCGCTATGAAATAGAAGAGGGTCCACTCGTGCTGGAGACCGAGGTCAATGGGCAACCGTGGCAAATGTACAACGATACCGTAATTGGCTTTGATGCCAAAGGGCGAGAAGCCGTGCGCCTGAGCGTGGTCGAACCGATTTTCGAGCGCCCTGCCGAACGGCTGAACTCGATATAGGTATGGACGGAGTGAAACAGATGAATGCCGAGCACGCCATCCGCCGCGCACAGGTTTATTCATTCCTGACCGGCGCCTGCCTGTATCCCGATAGCAACTGGCTGGAAGATTTTCCAGCGGCGGCTGCCATCGCAACAGAGTTAAACCTGGTGCCGGGAGACTCAGCCGCCTTACCAGTTATCAACATATCCCTGGAAGAGCTCCAATCAGAGTATCGGCAAACTTTCGGCCTGGCCGGATCGCAATGCTACGAAACGGAGATCGGCCTGCCGCATGAGTTTCGCCAGAGCCAGGAAATGGCGGATATTGCTGGATTTTATCAGGCCTTCGGTTTCCGCACCGGCGGCGCAGTGCGCGAGCGTCCTGACCACCTGGCAGCCGAGTTGGAGTTTATGTCGGTTCTGGCGCTCAAAGAGGCCCTGGCGCTGGCTCATGGAAATCGTGAGCAAGCTGAAATCTGCCAGGATGCCCAGCGGAAGTTCCTGAACGATCATCTGGCCCGCTGGGTAGGCCTGGTACCGGCGTCGCTGACCCGCTTGAGCCCTCCCATTCCAGTAGATGCGATCTGGACTAAGCCATACCTGGGATTGACCAGGTTTTGCGCCGAGTTCACCCTGGCAGATGCGCGCCGCCTCGGTGTACAACCCCAGCACAACTCACCAGCTGAGATAGCGCCCACCCCATTCAATCCAGATTTTTCCTGTGAGAGCTGCCCTGCTATCGAGGAGCTTGGGTAAACGCGCATTCAGGAGGTTCACCATGTTGAAACGAGCACACCTGATTTTTCTTCTCATCTTGAGCCTCAGCGCCGTGCTGGCTTTCTTCAAAGTTCCTCTAGCCAGCTCGCAGGGATTGACTCTGATCGCTCGCCAGGTGCAAGGCGAACTGCCGCTCTCTGACCCCGACTCACCGCTCTGGCAGCAAGCAACCGCCCTGGAAGTGCCGCTGAGCGCTCAAAACGTGGCCAAACCGCTGCTGCTGGAGTCAAAGGTCAGAGCGATCACTGCCAGGCTGCTCCACAACCAGGCTCAAGTTGCCATCCTGGTGGAGTGGAGTGACCAGACCCGAGACGAATCCACCGTGCGGGTGCAGGATTTTCGCGATTCAGTGGCTGTGCAGTTCCCATTAATCGAAGGCCAGCCATTCTTCTGCATGGGGCAGCAAGGTGGCAATGTGAATATCTGGCACTGGAAAGCCGACTGGCAGGCAGATATCCTTGCTCGCCAGGACATGGAGAATGCCTATGCCGATATGTATGTTGACCAATATCCCTTCGCCAATCCGCCGCCAGGGAAGTTGGCCAGCGCCGCCGATTACCAGGATCGCAACTACCTACCAGCGTTGGCAGCCGGCAACCTGTTTGCCAGTGAAGTGCGCAGCACACCGGTTGAAGATTTGGTCGCAGGAGGTTTTGGCTCGCTGACCACCCAACTGCCGGAATTCCAAAATGTGCAGGGATTCGGCGCATGGGCAGATGGCGGATGGCGCGTTATCTTCAGCCGTGACCTGTCTTCCCAGGAGGTCGAGGATATCTCGTTCTCGCCCGGAAAGAGCTATTCAATCTCTTTTGCGGTCTGGGACGGATCCAATGGGGAGCGCAATGGGCAAAAATCGACCTCCCAATGGGTGTCGCTGCAGTTTGAAGGCGCTCCATCTGCGCCTGCAGTGGCTGCGCCGGCGGCCGGATCCGAAGGGACCTGGCTGACCAAAGAACGAACGCGCTGGATATTAATCGGCGCATTCGTCCTCGTCATCCTGGCTGGAGCTTTCATTTACTGGCGACTACCAGACTAGGAATTCGATGCGAAGCCTGCCGATTTATTTTAAGTGGTTGGCTCTGGCCGCATTTGCCGACTGGCTGGTCACGCGCACGCTGACGCGCATGGCAATTTTTATGCCTAAACCGCCAGCGGTGATACTGTTCTATCAGGCGCTCGGTTTTGCAGGACAAGCGGTGGCAACTTTGGCCGGCTTGCTGGCGCTGCTGGCTTTTGGCTGGATGGCATGGCGTGAATTTCACAGCGCCGCCGGGCGTTTCATACCCGCTGCCTGCCTGGGCGCGGTCTCTTTCAACCTGCTCTTTCTGTACAAATTGCCGACTGGCTGGCTGGCAGTGGGCTATCATGCGCTGCTGTTAGGCTTGGTGCTCGCAATCGGGCGGCGAGCGGCGCGCAGCACCGTACAATCTACCAGCCAAAAGATGGCGGCAATCGTGCTCACCCTGGCATTGGTGGCGCGCGAGCTCTACCAGATCACCCCCGCTGCTTATCAAGCAGCGAGGCTCGCAGGTCCGCCAGCATTCAACCAGGTGATTTTCTTGAGCGCCGAGCTATTTGCCCTGTTCAGCCTGCTGGCAGTGTGGTGGGCTTATGCCCGCACTTTCACCTGGAAAACCGGGGTGCTGGCTTCTATCCCAGCCCTGGCATTCGTTGCTTTTCACCTGCTCAACCCCGCCATGCTGGGAATCATTTCCATCTGGTCCACCGGCTTCACGCTGTACCTGCCCTGGCTTTTGTATGCGTTTGGCGTGTGGGCGGCGAGTGTCGTGATTTTTTCTGCGACATGGCAGCGCAGCCCGGCTGGATGGGCAGTGCTGCTGTTGCTGGCTGGCGGGTTGGCGCCTCAGTTCAGTGTGCAGGCGTTCCTCGGCATTGTCGCTCTCTGGCTGCTCAGTTATGACCAAAATTGCAGAGAGACCAAGCCAGGAACGGCTGCGGTTACGGCGGCCGCCGGTCAACCAGCCTCTACAGGATGAGTTGGCGCAAGGAGTGGGCCATATACAAGGATGTCAGCTTGGGAGAAACGTAGGATTTAGATTCTTCAGTCGCCGCATCCTCTCAGAAAGACGCTCGCAGGCATGCAAGGATTTAGGCACACCTAAGAAACATCAAGGGTCATGGGAGAGATTAGCCAAATCATGCTCGATGGCAAAACGAATCATCTCGGCCTGGTTCTTCAAGGCAAGCTTCTCCTTGATGTTCCGTAAATGAGTATAGACCGTATTTGGGCTTACCACCATTTCATCGGCAATTTGGGCGACAGGTTTGCCTTGTGCCAGGCTCCCCAGCACCTCCAGTTCACGCCGAGTAAGAGAACCGATTGGAGAAGAGCCCGATTCGCCCAGGCCTTCCAGGTATTCGTCAATCAATGGGGCCGTCACCAAAGGACTGATAAACTTTTTTCCATGCTGGATAGCGTCGATAGCCAGCTTGAGTTCTTCGACCATCGAGTCCTTAAGTATGTAGCCCGAGACCCCCGCCTCCAATGCCTGTCGCACGAAAACATGGTTGTTGTGCATGGAAAGAATTAATACTGGCAGGTCTGGCTCACGCTTCTTGATGCGCCGGGTAGTCTCCAGGCCACTTATCCCAGGCATTGTAATGTCCATAATCACCAAGTCGGGCTTTATATTTTCGAGCATCTCCAGCGCCTGCAATCCGTTCGCAGCCTCACCAACAATCTCGCTGCTAAATTCCAATTTCAGCAGGGATGCCAGCCCACGCCGCATGATGTGATGATCTTCGATGAGCAAAACTTTAAGTGACTTGCTGTTCATGGAGCTTCGCCCCCAGTCCTGGTTTCGCGAAGGGGGATTCGGATAAACAGGCGTGCACCCTGCCCTGGACGTGACCAGATCTTGAACTCTCCACCCACAGCTGCCACCCGCTCGCGCATTCCTACCAATCCAAAGCCGGACAAGCGCGCCTGGTTCCTCAGATTAAAACCAATACCGTTGTCGAGCACATTCATTTGAAGCCATCCAGAATTCAGTTTCAGGCGAATATTAACCTGACTCGCCTGGGAGTGACGAGCCAAATTGGTTAACGCTTCCTGCACGACCCGATAGACGACCAGCTCGATCGCTTCTGGCAAACGCAATCCAGGCTGGTGCTCCTGCACTTCAAAGACCACACCGATTTGCTGCCTTGAGGCGAAATCCTCCACATATTGCTCCAGAGCCGGGATTAAACCCAATTCAGAGAGCAGGGGTGGGCGCAGATCATGGGCCAGTTGGCGCAGATCACGGCTCGTTTCCAAAACAATCCCATCCATGTGCTCTATTTGGCGCAGAGCTTGGTCCGCGCCTGACAGTAGATAATGCTTCAACACCTGAAGTTCAGCGCGCAAGGCCAACAAAGCCTGTCCGGCGTGATCGTGCAGTTCACGGGCGATTCGGCTGCGTTCTTGTTCCAATGCACTCAGCATCTTGGCAGAGAAGCCTTGCAATTGCTCTTTAGCCTCCCGGATCTCGGCAAACATGCGGGCGTTGTCAAGGGCAAGAGCAGCCTGAGGAGCCAGAGCCAGAACTAACTCACCATGTTCGCGGGTGAAATAGCCGGGTGTAGCTTTATCCAGCGAAAACAATCCGATAACCTGGTCCTTCACCCGTAGCGGGACGCCCATCCAAGATCGAATGTGTCGCCCACAGGGTACCCAAATCCAGTTATCCAACTTTTGTGTGTCGTCTAGAATGACAGCCTGGTTGCCGGTCAGGGTTTCCTCAATCAGGGGGGTGCGCAGGGGGTCGAAAACGATCGTCGACAGTTCAATGGGTCCAGTGTAAGCATCATAGCCGCGGGCGGCATGCATTTGCAGCAGGCCATCTTCAAGCAACATGACATTAGCGCTATCATAAGCCACCAATTCAGCCAATTGATCCAGGATCAAAGCGAGGACGTCCTCCATATCCAGGGTTGAAAGCAGAACTTCGGAGGAGATGCGGCGCAACGATCGGCTAAGCTGGCGCTCTGCGTGCTTGATTTGTGCTTGCTCCAGGTTGTCCAGAGCAATGGAAAGTAAGGCTGTGACCACCGTCGCCCGTGCTCGAGTGGACACACCCGGATTTTCGCCCTGTCCCTGCCAACACACCCAGCCTCCACCATCTAACCGGTGACTAAGCTCCCAGAGGGTCTCCTGCGATCCTTCCCATTCTGGAGCTTGCCAGTCAACTTGCAGCGGTTGACCACCTACCGAAGCCTGCAACTGTACCCGACAGGCATCAACAATCCGACCAGCTTGATGCAGAACAGCAGTCAAAGTCGACGGGGCCGCTGAGCCGCCCGGCAGATGCCGAATGAGCTGCTCCAGCATCTGCCAGCGCTGGAGTTCGTAGGGAACGTCATCCTCATTGGAAAATCTTCTGAGCTCCTCCATGCTGGACAGTTTACTCCGCTGCGAATATCCCGACAAAGAAGGTCGTGCTCAATCTTCGATCCGCGCGCCTGGCCAAAAAAGCAATATCCGCTCAATGCCCGAGATCAGCAGGAAAAAGATCACTGCGGCAAAGGAAGAAAAAACGATGCCAGCAAAAAGCAATGGGGTATCCAAACGGTAGGCAGCCGAAACAACCACGTAGCCGATTCCCCGGTCCGCACCGGTGAACTCACCCACGATCGCCCCGATGACGCTGAGGGAAGCAGCGACTTTGAGCGATGTGAACAGGAATGGCATAGCAGACGGGACACGCAGCCGGATGTACAACTGCCACCTGGAGGCTGATAAGATTTGCATCAACTCCAGCGCCTGGGCAGAAACAAGCCGCAAACCACGCGTCGTATTAACCAGGACAGGGAAAAAGCAGACAATGGCCGCAATGACAACCTTTGGCGCCGTGCCAAAACCCAACCAGATGGTCAGAAGTGGGGCAATGGCAACAATGGGCACGGTCTGAAGCACGATTGCCCAGGGATACATACTGCGCTCGATGAGGCGAGCATGTACAAACAGGCTGGCCGAGAGGAAAGCCAGTATGCTACCTAGCAGGAAGCCGCCAATAGCTTCCAGCATTGTCCATGCAACCTGACGAACCAGGTCCTGCCAACGTTGGGTGATAACGGCACCGATTTCGCTGGGAGAAGGCAGGATGTACCTGGGCACATCCAGACCTCGAACCAACCCTTCCCATAAGATCAACGTGGAAAGAAACAAAATGAGAGCAGGTAGCCACTCCGTTAAGGGCGAAGCAGCCTGCCGGGCATTCTTCCGGACCATGAGATTCTCCTTCACAGCGTCAACTTTCATAGACCTCCGCAGGTAACTGTAACAGTTTGCGCAGTTCTGCCGCCAGGAAGGTAAATTCCGGTAGAAAACGCATGTCAAAAGTGCGCGGCCGGGAAAGAGGCACATCGACAATCGTCGTAATCCGTCCCGGGCGAGGTGAGAGTACTACCACCCGATCGGCCAGGAATAGTGCTTCCGAAATGCTATGAGTGACGAAAATGACCGTGGCACGGTTTTTCTCCCACACTTCCAACAACAACAAGTTCAGGCTATCACGGGTGATTTCATCTAATGCTCCAAAGGGTTCGTCCATTAACAACGTAGAGGGCTGGTATACCAATGCGCGAGCCAGTGATACCCGCTGCCGCATCCCGCCTGAAAGCTGCTCAGGGTAATGCGCTTCGAAACCGTGCAATCGCACATCAGCAAGCAATTGTCTGGCAACCCCTTCTACCTCCTGAACCGGTAATGGGCTGCGTTTGCCCAGGATCTCCACCGGTAGGATAACATTTTGCAGTGCTGTCAGCCAGGGAAAAAGCACGGCATCCTGGAAGACGAAGCCAAACTCAACATCCCTCTGCGCCTGAGAGGGGTGCTTGCTATGAACAACGATTTCACCCTCTGTAGGTTGAAGCAACCCGGCCACCAGGCGCAGGAGAGTGGACTTACCGCACCCTGAGGGGCCCACAATGGCAAGAAATTCTTTATCTCTGATGGTTAACGAGATATCTTGGAGCGCAATCACAGGCGGGCTGCCTGGAAAAACCATTTGAACATTCTCCAAGATGATCCCACGTTGGTTCTGTGGATACAAAGAAGCGGGCATAACATATCTCGATTATGTAAAGAAGATGCTGAGCCCTGTCTTCCTACAGGGCTCAGGACTTCATATGAGGCTTTCGTAACCTCTTGTCACATATAAATGGATGGCTTCCAGGGCTACGTTGATGGCATCTTCCCATCCCTGAACCAATCGTTCGTTGACTCCTTCGTATATCACATCGCCAGTGATCAGATTGCCGGAAACGGCGCAGATCATAGCGGCCTTGAGGCCACGCAGATGGGCAACGGTGAAGATGGCTGAACTCTCCATCTCTACGTTGAGCAGCCGGTGGCGCGACAGGCTTTGGATGTATTCCGGCGTTTCACCATAGAAGGCGTCATCCGAAGCGTTCAGACCGATATGAAGATTAACTGGCTTTTCCGGCATCTGTGCTCGGGCGGCTTCGATCAAGGCATGGGTTAAAAAATGGTCGGGAACTGCTGGAAAACCGTCTGGGACGTAGAAACGAGACGTGCCTTCATTACGCATCGACCCCGTGCTGATAACCAGATCACCGGTGTGCATGCTCTCCTGTAAGGCCCCGGTGCTTCCTACTCTGATAAAGTGGGTGGCGCCAATATTGGCCAGCTCTTCAACAGCGATGGCTGCTGAGGGGCAGCCAATCCCGGTGGATGTGGCGCTGACCGGTATGCCCTTATACTTCCCGGTACAGGTACGGAACTCGCGGTGGAAGGCAACCTCACGGCTGTCTTCCAAACGCTTGGCAATGCGCAGCACCCGGTCAGGATCTCCAGGGAGCAACACAAAGCGAGCCACATCACCGGGTTTCAGTCGAAGGTGATACTGCGGCCGGCCGAGTGTGATGGTTGCCTTGTCCAGTACGCTCATTATTTCCCCACGAATTCCAGTGTAAAAGCCTGAGTGTAATCGATGTCTTCCTCCAGGCCACCCTCTGCTCGCAGGACATCATAGGCGGTCTTCCATCTCTCATCGTTCATGTAGCCAATACCGTGAGCCTGGGTCTCAGGCGTCAAGATGAAGGGCTCCTCGGCTTCCAGTTTCATCAGCTCGAGATTTTGATCCAATTGTGGGTCATACTTAGCCAGGAATCCGACCGCTTCTTTCTTGTTTTTGAGGGCGTAATCCCAGCCGCGCTGGATGGCTCTGATCATTTTCTGCACCACCTCTGGGTTCTCCTTCAGATACTCTTCCGTGGTGAAGAGGGCATCAGAAGCGGTTGGTACCCCATAGTCGGCGGGCAGAAAAACTACAGTATCCTTACCTTGTGTCTTGGCAATCAGGGGTTCGTTCGTGGCAAAGACTGTGAACAGATCCACCTGACCACTCAGCAATGGGCTGATGTCATATTGCACCGTGACGGTCTTCACATCATCCAAGGAAATGCCATTGGCTTTGAGCATTGCTTTGGTCAACATCCAGGGACCACCCTCCTGGAAGCCAATTGTCTTGCCCTTGAAATCCTCAAGAGTCGTTATGCCTGAATCGGCCAAGGCCATCACGCCCCCAGGGTGTTTCTGATAGAAAGTTGCCACAGCTACCAGAGGGATATCCTGGGCTCGAGCAAGGAGCAGTGAGCCCGTATCATGTAGGCCAAACGTATCCTCCCCGGCAGCTACCAGGGTGATACTGTTCTTGTCAATGCCGCCAGGGCGAATCTCGACCTCCAACCCCTCCTCTTGGAAGAAACCTTTTTCCAGAGCTGTGTAGTAGCCGGCGAACTGGGCATTGACAATCCAGGGCAGGCGCAAAGAGAGCTTAATCAACTCGGGCGGCTGAGTTTGGACAACTGCCGGTGGCTCAGTAGCAGCAGATTCTGGAGTAGTCGATGGCTGGCAGGCGGATAAGAGGAAGACCATTACCAACGACATAGATAAAATGAGTTTGATGAATTTGTACCCTGACACATCTATCTCCTTTCATATTCGTGATCTGGCTGGATAAATCTTGTAAACGGGAGCTGAAAATAAGGGGATTAATATCATCTTATAGAAAGTTTGTATCACATAACAATCACATGGCTTGTGATATTTCGTTCAAAAAATTGTTATTTTTGAGAAGCAACTGGGACTCACCAATGGTTCTATCTTTTTACTTCTTTCTCCCCTTAATCCAACCCTCCTTGGCTGCCAGGGCAGCCGCCTGGCGACGGTTGGCCGTGTGCAGCTTGGTAAGAATGCTGCGCACATGCGATTTCACGGTGTGCAGGCTCAGTGTGAGCCGGGCGGCAATCTCTTTGTCGGTGGCGCCGGTTGCCAGCGCTTCCAACACCTCGCGCTCGCGGTTGGTCAGGCCAGGGTCTCCCGTGTTGGCATTGTTTTGTTGCCGGCGGTTAGCCAAAAGCGCAAACTCCTCCAACAGGCGGGCAGCCAGCCGGGGAGTTAACGGGGCTTCGCCGTGCAGCGCGCCGCGCACTGCGCGCAGAAATTCATCGGAGCTGGTGTTCTTGAGCAAATAGCCTGCTGCACCAGCCTTTACCGCATCGAACAGCTTGGTGTCTTCATCGTGCACAGTCAGGATAAGGATGCGCGCCTCGGGCCATTCCTGGCGGATCAAACGGGTAGCCTCCAAACCGTCGCACAGAGGCATATTGATATCCATCACAACCAGGTCCGGGCGCAGTCGAAGGGCAAGCTCCAACGCTTGCAATCCATCCACGGCCTGGCCGGCAACCACCAGATCAGGCTGTCCACCGACCAGGCTGGCAAGCCCCTCACGAAACAGGTCATGGTCATCGGCAAGCAGGAGAGTAGCTGCAGACACGGTCGCACTCATGGGCTTGTTCTTTCCGGGGAGAGGGGCAGCCAGGCAATCACACGGGTTCCCTCACCGGGCGCAGACTCGACAGTCAGCGATCCCCCGCTGCGCTCAGCGCGAGCGCGCATCATTCGCAAACCCAAATGATGACTGCCGATGACAGCCTGTGGATCAAAACCGCATCCATCGTCCTCGATGCTCAGGCAAGCCAGGTGGTTATCACGTTCCACCCGCACCCACGCTCGCTGTGCTCGGGCATGTCTGCTGGCATTCGCCAAGGCCTCGCGCAGGATGTACAGCGCCTGCGCCTGCGCCAGCTCGGGCAGATCTATTGAATCCATCTCATCCGCTTGGAGTTGAATTTCAATCCCGGTTTGCTGCCTGGCTGTTTCCAGCACTTCAACCAGCTTTTTATGGAAATGATTGGCCTTGGGCAGTGGATCATTCAGGCCCACCAACGCCATACGCACTTGCTCGTATGCGCCCTCGATGGCAGTGCGCATCTTCTCAATCTCTGCAACGCCCTGGTCCTCTGCGGCTTTCACCAGAAGCTTTTTAACCGACTCCACTTTGAGCATTAGAAAGCTCAACGTTTGAGCCAGGTTATCGTGCAGCTCAGCCGAGAGCCGCTCACGCTCAGCCTGCGCCGCGCTCAGCTCAGCCTGGCGCCGCCCACTTTCCACCAGGCGGGCGTTGGCGATGGCAATGGCTGCTGAGTTAGCCAAAAGCGTCAGCGCCCGCGTTTCGTCCTCATCAAAGGCTTGTTTCGACAGACGCACTACGCATAGCCCGCCCAGGGTGGTTTTACCGGCTCGCAACGGCGCAATCGCACATTCCCCTGGGGTATGGGCGGTCAGGAAGGCGCACTGGGTGCGCTCGGTTTGGGTGACAACCGTCCGCCCCCCGCTCACCACCTGCAAGGCCGGGTCGCGCTGGATGGGTTGGCGCAAATTCAAGTGACCATTGCGGTTGGAGGATACCAGCGTTAACGCATCCTGCCCATCACCCAACAGGCACAATGCCACCGCCTGAGCGCCAGTCAGAGAACGGGCGCGCTCCACCACCGACTGTCGCAATTGTTCGAGATCAAACTGTGAGACAATTTCCTGGCTGAATTCGAACGCGGTCGCAAGCTCGCGAGTCCTGCGGGCAACGAGTTGCTCCAATTGCTCCTGCGAGGCGAGCACCCGAGCGCGCAAATCCTCGAACGCCAGACTGAGCTCGCTCAGCTCATCATCCGGGTTATTTCCAGAGGCGATAGCGATGGGTCGATGCAGCTCTCCAGCCGTCATGCGGCGAGCTGCCGCGCCCAGTTCAGCCAGCGGCTGGAAGATGCGCTGGCGCACCAGAAGGTAACTGCCACCCAGCAATAACAAAGCGAGGGAAAAGAAAGCTATTTGAATAATCTGCAACCGCGCCAGCTTAGCAGATGCCCGCTGGTCATACATTGAAACGATGGCATCCAACTGCGCCAGGATGATCGGAGACTCTCTTTGCAGAGCCAGTACGTCCACCGGTTGCAAGCTGGCTCGAAAGGCATGCCAGTGCTCTTCGGCCTCATCCAGCGCAGCCCGCAATTCTGCGTCTGGGGCGGGATCCAGCTCAATGGTGCGCTCACTTCCTGGTGAGCCGTACTGCGTTCGCCCTCCATCCCGCAGCGCGTGCAGCGTGCTCTCGAACAGTGCAATCGAGGCTGCTAGCTCAGCTTCTTGCGGCTGGGCAGAGGCCAGCCAGATCATCTTCTGAGTGAGCATCCTCTGGCGACCAGCGAGGTTAATCACCTGGGCGTCTTTCTCTTGTGACCGGATCGCCCAAAATGTGACCGCCACCGAGAGCACTACCAGGGAGAAGAATGCCAGAAATACCAGGCGGACGATGGTTTGGACGCTATTGCCTCGCACGAGCCCAGCTCCTTGCTTGGCTCCTACCAGTTAACGACGATCTACGCCACAATTATAACCCCTGTGTTATTCCAAACCCAGCTTGTAATAGATTCAGCTTATCAAATCCGCATCATCCACCAGCAGAGGCGGACTATGTACTTGAAGGATTGCGCCCTTCTCCAAGCTCAGCGGGCTGTATCAACCCGGCTCTCCTCGCCATCAACCGCCAATCCACTCGACGATGGTCGCTTCACCCTGCCCAACCCCCACGCACAGCGTTGCCAGGCCATACTTCACATTCCCCCGGCGTCTCATTTCATGCAGCAGAGTTGTCAGGATGCGCGCCCCGGAGCAGCCCAGAGGATGCCCCAATGCAATTGCGCCGCCGTTGACATTGACGATCGCGGGATCGAGACCCAAATCTTCAATCACTGCCAGCGACTGCACCGCGAAGGCTTCGTTGATCTCGACCAGGCCGATATCCTCCAGTTTCAATCCGGCGCGCTCGAGCGCTTTGCGCGTGGCATATACCGGCCCGATCCCCATGATGCGCGGCGGGACGCCCGCTGCGGCGGAGGCGACAATGCGCGCCATCGGTTTGAAGCCCAATGCCCGCGCCTTTTCCGCACTCATGAGCAAGACCGCTGCAGCCCCATCGTTAAGGCCTGACGAATTACCCGCTGTCACCGTACCGCCTTCTTTGCGAAAGGCTGGGCGTAATTTCGCCAGCGCTGCCAGGTTCGTATCCCGGCGCGGGCGTTCGTCGGTATCCACAACTACCGGATCGCCTTTGCGCTGAGGAATAACCACGGGCACGATCTCTTCAGCGAATTTGCCGCTATCGATGGCGGCAATCGCCTTCTGGTGCGAACGCAGGGAAAACTCATCTTGCATGTCACGCGTGATGTGCGGCTTCATCGCCGCAATATTTTCAGCCGTCTCACCCATTTGTTCGGTGCCATACATTTCGACCATTTTGGGGTTGGGGTAGCGCCAGCCGAGAGCCGTGTCGTAAGCAATCAGATTCCCCCACGGAAAGGCCGTCTCTGCTTTGGGCAGGGAGTAGGGGGCGCGCGACATCGACTCTACGCCACCGGCAATGAAGACATCTCCCTCGCCGGCTTTGATGGCCCGCGCCGCCTGGTTGATGGCGTTCAACCCCGAAGCGCACAGGCGGTTGAAAGTCACACCAGCAACTTCGACAGGCAATCCAGCCAACAGGGAAGCCATGCGCGCCACGTTGCGGTTGTCTTCCCCAGCCTGGTTGGCGCAGCCAAAGTAGACTTCTTCGACCAGCGCAGGATCCAGGTGATTGCGTTCGACAATGGCTTTTATCACGTGAGCGGCAAGATCGTCCGGGCGTACCGAGGCCAGGCAGCCTCCAAGCGCTCCAATTGGGGTGCGAATTGCGTCGATAATCCAGGCTTCGGACATGATATCCTCCAGTATTTCGCTCCATTGATGGTTGCCACTATTTTAATCAGGACTTACACAGTCGGCGGGGAGTTTGGGATGTTTTGGCAGGGTTTACCCGCCCAAACACCCCAAACCCACCTGAAGGGCGCAACTCCCATTAATTTTACCACTGGGCGACGAACTGCAACAGAAATTGAGGCGACAATTCGATTTATAATGCCTTGATGCCTTGACCCATGTCAAGCAAACCATCGAAGGTGGTTAAGTAAACCGCCGAAAGTGTTTAGAATAAATCCGCCATTGCGTCGGCGGTTTACTCCAGGGTTTCGCCGGTGCTCGTTCACATTTTTGTAAAAACACTTCCGACGAAACACCTAGAATAGCGCGGCGCAGATCACGGCGGTTTACTCGAGGGTTTCGCTGGTGATTATCAGCATTTTTGTTAAATCACTTCCGGCGAAACACCTATTCCACTTTTGCCTGCAAAATCGGCAGGGTCAGCAAGGCGTGAGGTACGATCAGGACATCGCAGGCTGCCCCCAACTTCGATGCGGCCAGCTCGAGGGCTTCTTGCATGGTGGCTGCCGGGATCATTTTGCAGGCTGAAACCAGCTCCGGGCACTCGCTGCCGACGATTACCACGTGCGACTGCTCCAGCACTTTGGCCATGACAAACGCTCGCTGCTGGCCCGGGGGATATCCATTGCGGCGAGCGTCATCTAAAATAAATTGGACATGCGGAGCATCCCGCATCGCCGAGAAAAAGCGTTGTTCTCCAACACCGGCGCCTACGCCTTCTTCGCAGCGCGCCGGGATGATGAAGAAGCCGCCCGGACGAACGACCGGAGTGGGCGCAAAGAATAAATAGGATGGCGCCCGGCTGGCCTGGTATAAATTGACATCTTTCGGAAAGCCGACGCCACCAATCGCAATATCATACTGCTGGTAAATGGGGATTTCATAAACAGACTTCGCGAAAGCAACCAATTCCTGAAATGCCTGCTCAGGATGCCCGGCAGCCACACGCAGGATGCGCTGATCATCATCCAAGACAGCGTTCAGAATAAAGCGCAAATTTGCGCGGCGGGCGGCTTCGTTTATGGCATCATGAAAGGGGTTGCCTTCGATCTGTCCCAAGCGCGTGCCTGGGTGGTCCACAAAAGCGGGGCCATGCGTATGGGCGATCAAAGCTTCGCCAGCCGCGCCAACCGCTACCGTTTTGCGTCCGCCCGAATACCCGGCATACTGGTGTGGCTCGACGATACCGGTGGCAACAAGCAGATCGGCTTCGACCACCGAGCGATGTAGCATGACTGGCACGCCGCCTGGGGTTATTCCCAAATCCACCAGCGCGTCCGGGTTTTGAGGCTCATTATCGATCACCCGATACCGCGCTGCAATCGCTGCTCCCAGCTTGGTGATTTTTTCTTCGCCTGTAGAAGGGCGGTGCACGCCGATGCCGCACAGCAGGGTGACATCTTGATCCTGCACACCGGCTCTTTCCAGTTCGCGTAGCAAGGCGGGTACCAGCAAATGGTCGGGGCTGGCACGTGTGATGTCCGTAAAAACAATACAGACCCGATCCCCAGCTTTGGCAATTTCTCGCAGAGGTGGTGAACCGATCGGATGGTCGAGAGCCTGCTGGATGGCCGTTGTCGCATCCGCCAGCGGTCGGGCTGGCCGTGATACGCCTACCGTGGCCTTCATACCCGGAAGCAGTTCAAATTCCAGGGAAGATTTGCTATAGGGGACGCGATAAGTATCGCCGACCATTAAGCGTTCACAACCGCCGCATCACCGACTCTCTGATCATCAGCACAGATTGAAATTTGGGCAGGCGAATCGGTTTGCCCTGCATCAAATCAACCAGCGCCCGCCCGGCAACCTCGCCGATTTCCAACGGTGTGCGCCGGATCGAGGTCAATGGCGGGATCATGTATGCAGAGGGTGCCTGGTCGTCGAAGCCAACGATCGAGACATCTTCGGGCACGCGCAAGCCTCGCCGGTGTAAAGCCAGCCTGGCGCCATAAGCCATTTGATCATTGGAGGCGAAGATGGCGCTGAAGATGCGGCCGCGCATCAGTAACATCTCGACCGCCATCACCCCTGAAGGTTCAGTGTAATCGCCTTCGATGATCAGATCTGGGTCCGCCTCGATACCGGCTTCTGCCAACGCGGAAAGGTAGCCGTTTTTTCGCTCGATAGCATCCTCGTGGCTGAGTATCCCAGTAATGTGAGCAATGCGGCGGTGCCCGGTTTCGATCAGATAACGGGTAGCCTTGCGCGCCGCCTCATAATCATCGAACGGCAGGCACAATTCTTCCAGGCCTGGTATGACCCTCCCAAGAACAATCATGGGCACCTGGCTGGCCAAATCGACCAGGTAATCATCCGAGGTATGCCCATTCAGCAGGATCAAACCGTCCACCTTGCGATCCATGAACATATTCAGCGCAATCCGGTCTTTGTTTCCATCCCAACCGCCATCGGCAAAAAGCGGCGAGTAGCCGCTGCCTTCAATGCCTTGAAGGATGCCCCGCAAGATGACATCATAGAATGGACTGCCGATCAACTGCGTGAGTACGCCAATGGTGCGTGATTGGCCACCAGCCAGGCTTTGCGCAAAGAGATTGGGTTTATAGCCAAGTTCATCGATAATGCGCAGCACCCTTCTCCGGGTTTCTTCTGCCACCGGGGCAGTGTTGTTTAAGACCCTGGAAACGGTGCTGATCGAGACATTGGCGCGTGCAGCGATATCCTGGATGGTCGTTTTCTTATCGGGATACATATAGACCTCGTAACACACAGTAATTATAACCTGAAAACGCTTTCAGTCAACCGCTTAGCTGCAGTTAACTGGAGTTGACGGTTGCCTATGAAAGATTAGAATGTCCGCCAATTTCCGAATTCCTATTGACTTAACGACGTTAAGATGCTATTATTGTGAAAGCGCTTTCAATTTACACGCCCATAAATGGCGAATACTATGATAGCGCTTTCATTGCCTGGTTTTCATTCCGGAAAGTAACTCGTAGCCACGTCTCAACCGTGCGCACGCAGGAGGTGAAACCGACCGAACTCTACCATCTCCCAGTCTTCACGCAATTCGACAATTAAAGCGCCTCGCACGATATCGACCACTCGCAAGGAAGTCATCCTGTGGGAGCGAAAGACCTGGCTACTTCGATCGCATACTCCAAGCTTGCACAGGGCTCCCTCACCATGACCCGATCAGTTATTTCAGGAAGGAGAAAGTTTGTGATGCGTAAGATTTCCCTCACCATTGTGTTATCCATGCTGGTGCTGAGCCTGGTGCTAAGTGCGTGCGCCGGACCCGCCACCCCGGCCCCCTCCAGCGGAGGTGAAACCTCTGGTCAACCCGCCGCAGCCGAACAGAATATCACCCTCAAAGTCCTCGTCCACCAGAATCCGCCCATGGTGGAATTCATGGAAGCCTTCAACCAGAAGTTCACCGAGAAATATCCCAATATCAAGGTTGACATGGCTGTGGTGAATGCCAACGATTTGAGCACCGTCACCCAGACCCGTTTGACCGCCAATGACGTGGACGTGGTTGACATGTTCGGCTTTGCCAACGCCGCCCAGCCTTACATGAAAAACGTCGATCCGCCCAACTGGCAGACCCTGATCGAAGCTGGCTACCTGCTCGATATCACAGACCAGCCTTTCGTCAAGAATTACGACGAAGCGACGATCAAGGACGCTGGCACATACAATGGCAAAGTGTACCAGGTCAATCTCGGGCGTGTCTCTTACAGCGGCATCTACTACAACAAGGATCTCTTCGAAGCGAACAACGTCAAGGTGCCCACCACCTGGCCTGAGCTTGTTGCCGCTTGTGAAACCTTCGCGGCTGCTGACATCCCCTGCATGACTGCCGGCGGCAAAGACGGTTGGCCGATCTTCGTTGGCGCCTATGGTTTGACCGGCTCGATCTACCCCGACCAGCTTGCCTTAGTCGAGGGCCTGTGGACTGGCACAATCAAGTGGAACGATGCCAAATCATTGGAAATGTGGGAAAAGATGAAAATCTACGCCCAGAACATGATGGAAGCCGGCGCCAGCGGCATCGCCGGTGACGCCGCGCCAGGGCGCTTCGCCTCTGGAGCCGTCGCCATGTTCCCTGGCGGTACCTGGTACGCCTCCGCCATCGAAGATGCGCAGCCCGCTTTCCAATGGGGCTACATCCCCTTCCCAGGCAGCGACAACCCCGAAGACAATAAGTACCTCTTTGGAAAATATGACCAGGGTTGGGTGATTGCTGCCA
Source organism: Chloroflexota bacterium (assembly GCA_029265355.1). Taxonomy (GTDB): domain Bacteria; phylum Chloroflexota; class Anaerolineae; order Anaerolineales; family UBA4823; genus JAJUJL01. The sequence continues at coordinate 95,546 of JAJUJL010000008.1, forward strand.
AATCACCGAATAAAGACGCCGCTTTGAAATACGTCGCAGAGTTCTCCGAACCCGCCAATTACCAGGAGTTTGTCAACGCGGTAGGCTTCATCCCCACCCAGCCGGGCGCCACCCTGGATACACAAATCGGCAAAGAAGTTGCGCCTTATTTGGCCAACTTCCGCGTTGGGCTTGAGCAATACTGGGTCGCACCAAAAGGCGCTGGACAGTATGCCAACCCTTGGGCTTCCTACTTCAAGCCATTCGGCACCTTTGATGATCCCAAGGAGCTGGCGGATAAAGTTCAGGCTGACCTGCAATCTGGCCTGGATGCCAACAAGTAACCCTTTTCAAGACTTGGCAGGCTTCTTGCTGGTGCAGCAAGAAGCCTGCACTTCTTTCGCACTTGAAGGAGGCACACAATGATTGGCTATCACTTCGGGCGCGGGCGAGCCAGGTTAACTCCCTACCTGTTATTAATCCCCGGGATTTTCCTGTACATTTTGATCGCATTGGGACCTTCGCTGGCAACCACCGTTTTCTCTTTCACAGACGCCACAGGCATCCGCGGCGCGCCAATGCACTGGATTGGTTTCGACAATTACCGGGAATTTCTCTTTTTGGGGCAGGCTTCGCGCGATAACTATGCCGCGCTTTGGCGGACGCTGGTTTTCTGTTTCTTTGTCACCACCATCCAGTTTGGCCTGGGTTTGCTGGTCGCCATGCTGGTCAACCAGCGCCTGAAAGGCACAAACTTCTTCCGTACCCTGTACTTCATGCCGGTGATCCTGGGCGCGGTCATCCAGGGGTTGATTTGGTCGCTCTTCCTCTACCCCTTGGGCGGTCCCATGGCACGCCTCCTGGAATTCTTTGGCGCACGCTCCGAGTTCTTTGGCGGGCAACCAACCGAGGCTTTCGCCTGGGTGATCGTCGTTCAGATCTGGGCCAACCTGGGCACCACCATGATCATCTTCCTGGCGGGCTTGCAAACCATCCCAGAAGAATTATACGAGGCAGCTCAGATCGATGGCGCCAGCAGTTGGCAGGTCTTCAAAAATGTCACCTGGCCTTTGCTTACCCCTAGCGTGAACACTAATCTCTTGCTGAACATTATCGGTTCTCTTCAGGCCTGGCAACTATTTCTGGTCTTGATCGGCTACCGCAATGGAACCCAGGTGCTGGGTTACCTGGTTTATGCCCAGGGCTTCGGCCAGACATCCGGCAGTGTGACAAGCGCTTTCCGCCAGGGGTACGCTGCAGCGGCCTCCATCGTCCTGTTTCTTTTGGTGCTCGTGCTGGGCACGGTCACCCAAACTATTCTGAACCGCAGAGAAAAGAGGATCATGGGATGAACGCGACTCTGGATACCCGACGTCCAATCAAGTGGGGGCGGATTGCCTCCTATGCACTCCTCCTGCTATTCGCAGTGATCTATGCCGGGCCGTTGCTCATGCTGGTCAACACCGCTTTCAAGACGCTGCCTGAATTCATGAAGAGTGCAACCTCTCCGGTCACAAGCTTGAATTTTGAAAACTTTATCGAGGCCTGGAACAAGGCCAACTTCCCACGCTACCTGACCAATTCATTGATCTACACCATCACAGCCACATTAGTCTTTGTTGTGACCGCCATATTCGTTGCCTTCCCCATCTCACGCGGCTACGTCAAAGGCGCGAATTTCATCTTAACTATGTTCGTCATCGCCCTGTTTCTGCCACCGGCGCTGATCCCACAATTCCAATTGATGCTCGCCTTGGGGCTGTACAACAACCCACTGGGATACATCCTGCTGTTTACTATTAACCCAATCGGCATGGTGATCCTGGTGAACTATATCAAGACGATCCCCAAGGAATTGGATGAAGCAGCGGCTTTGGATGGGTGTGGGTATTTCCGCTTTGTGACCTCCATACTCTTTCCTTTGATCCGCCCGGCGGTTGCCACCGTGGCCGTGCTGCATGCGATCGGCATCTGGAACGAGCTCATTCTGCCAACCATTTACCTGACCAACAAGGATTACTACCCCATCACGCGCGGTATGATCGTCTTCCAGGGCGTCTATGGCAGCAACTGGCCTACCCTGGCGGCGGCGGTGCTGATCATGACCATACCCATGCTGGTGATTTTCTTGCTCTTGCAGCGCTACATTATCTCTGGCCTCACGCAAGGTGCAGTCAAGGGATAACAAACCCTTTCGTCGCACAACTGCGAAATATCGTTGACACCCAGAACCAGCACGAAACTCATCCCCTCTATCCGGGCTGAGGTGAGCTACCGCGCACTATGTGCACAATTTTTCAGAGGTGACGGGCCTGATGACAAACAGAACTTGGAAGTTGATCTGGCAAGATGAATTCGAAGGGGCCGAGATCGATCACACCAGGTGGCGACTGGATGTGGGTTACACGGGGGAAACCAACGGCGAGCTGGAAATTTACACAGATCGACCTGAAAATGCCCGCCTCGAAAACAGCTGCCTGGTGATCGCAGCACGCGAAGAAGAATACCAGGGTTTCCACTATACATCTGCCCGTCTTAAGACCCAGGGGCTGCACGCCTGGACATACGGCAGGGTAGAGGCGTGCATCAAACTTCCTTATGGTCAGGGTATTTGGCCTGCATTCTGGATGCTAGGAGATGATGTTTCCACCATTGGGTGGCCGGATTGTGGCGAAATCGACATCATGGAAAATATCGGGCACCGGCCAGACATGGTGCGTGGCACAATCCATGGTCCAGGTTTTTTCCGCGATGACAGCATCGGCGCCGACCTGATCTTGCCAGACCAGAAATTCTGCGATGATTTTCACCTGTATGCGATTGAGTGGGAGCCGGATGAAATACGCTGGTATGTGGATGACCACCACTACAGCACGCTGACACCTCGCGATGTGCCGGGAAGATGGGTGTTCGATCACCCCTTCTTTATTTTGCTCAACCTTGCCGTCGGGGGCCACTGGCCGGGTTATCCCGATCAGACAACGCTCTTCCCACAGTTCATGTACGTCGATTATGTAAGGGTTTATACAACAGGAGTAAACCAATGATTAAGCGAAAATCCCTGCCCGTTTTAGCACTGATCTTCAGTTTACTGCTGAACGGTGTCTACTTCCCCAATATGTTGCCGGCTATTGCAGCAGAACTGCCAGTTGTCGATGACTTTGAGGCTACCCTGGTGTCTGGTTTCGATAGCAATGGCATTCCGATTGGCTTCTTCACCGCACAAGATAGCAGCAGCACAGTTTCATTTGCAGCCACAATGGCACCACCTGCTCCCTTGCCTGGCGCACTGGAACCAAACACCGTTTTGAAAGCTGACTTCACAGTGGCGTCTTACGGCGTGGTGATCCACGGCTTCGAGAATCCCGATGTGAACACCTGGGTTTCACAGGACTGGAGCGCGTACGAAGGCATCTCTTTCTGGCTGTATGGCAGCAATACGAACACCGACCTTTTTATCGACGTGATCGACAATCGCAATACACCAGCCTTGCCGCGCGATGATGCCGAACGTTTCACAGTCAGCTTCAAGGACAATTTTAGCGGCTGGCAGCAGTTCCAATTCCCCTTCACCAGCTTCACCCGCAAGGAAATTGGCAACGGCGCACCGAATGACGGTTTCACGTTGACCGAAGTACATGGTTGGGCATTTGGCACGCTCACCACCAGCGGTACACAAACCTACTACCTGGATCAAGTTGCGCTGTACGGCACAGCGCCAGTTCGACCGCTGCTGGTAAGCTTCGCATCCAGCAATACGAATGTAAAAGAGGGTCGCGCCGGCAGCATCATTGTAAAACTCAGCAAGCCTGCCGAAGAACCCGTGACGGTGCATTATGTCTCCTATGCTGGATCCGCCCGAGCAGATCGTGATTACATCCCTGCCACGGGTGAACTCACCTTTGCCCCTGGGATAACGCAGCAATCGATCAATATCAAAACCCTGGATGATGCCAAATATGAAGGGGACGAGAGTGTCATTCTGCAACTGTCTCCTCCGAGCCTGGGCGAGCTGGGTATCCCTCCCCTGGCGCGCTTGAACATCCAGGACAATGACTCGTATGACGCCTCGCTGCTGGATGACTTCGAAACCTACCCGTATCTATTTGCTTCTCCTCCCAAAACAATCATCGATTCGCTCGAAATTCAAGCGGGTACAGCCCTGGCATTACCGTCTCAGGGCGCATACGAAGGTGTCTTGCAGGTAACGCGCAACGATGCGAGCAAGACCTCGCTCGAGCTTAGCCGGCGTTTTGCCGCGGCCCAAGACTGGCGGAGCAACCAGGGATTGAGCTTCTGGTATTTCGGATACAATTCCGGCCGAAAGATCAAAGTTAATTTATTTGATAATCAGGCTCCAGATCCGGGGCCAACCGGCTGGCAGATGGTCTGGAATGACGAGTTCAATGCTCCCGCAGGTGCGCCGCCCAACCAGGAGTACTGGGGATATGAGCTTGGCGATGGCACAGTCAACGGGATACCCGGTTGGGGCAACGACGAGTTGGAGTACTACACCGACAGCACCGCGAATGCCGCCACAGACGGCCTGGGCAACCTGGTAATTACAGCCAGGAAAGCAGATGGTTCTTTGCTTTGCTACTATGGTCCGTGCCAGTACACCTCAGCCCGGCTCACAACCAAAAATAAGTTCGAAGTCGCCTATGGGCGCATCGAAGCGCGCATCAAAGTCCCCAGCGGCGCCGGGTTGTGGCCCGCTTTCTGGAGCCTGGGCACCGACATTGACCGAGTTGGATGGCCGCAATCTGGGGAGATTGACATCATGGAAAATGTCGGGCGTATACCGAATGAGATCTTCGGAACCATACATGGTCCGGGGTATTCTGGCGGAGACAGCTTCGGTCAGAGTTATGATTTTGGCGTACCAGCCGCCGACGAGTTTCATACAGTCGCAGTAGAATGGCGGCCTGATGAGATCCATTGGTATGTGGATGGGATTCTCTACCACAGCGCTGCACCTGACGATGTCGCCCCTAACGAATGGGTATTCAATCACCCATTCTACCTGTTGCTGAACGTGGCGATTGGCGGCAATTTCGGTGGGCCTGTTGGCGAAGACACCGTATTTCCTCAGCAGATGCTGGTTGATTACGTGCGGCTTTACCAGGCTCCCGATACAGCCGAGCGCTTCGAGGCTGCATTTACCGATAATTTTGCAGGTTGGCAGCGGATATCCATACCATTTAGCGCCTTTCGGCGAAGCGATAGTCAGCCCGCAGGCGCCCCCAATGATGGGCTGACGCTTGCCAGCGTATGGGGATATGGCTTCAAGTTCCCCGGAAATATCCCCGTGCCCGCAATGATCGATCAGGTAAGAGTGCAGCCGTACTGCAGCTTCGACATCACGGTGATGAACACAGCCGATAGCGGGAGAGGCTCTCTGCGCCAAGCAATTAGCGATGTTTGTTTTGGCGGCACAATCGGTTTCGATCCGGGCCTGGCTGGTCAGACGATCGGGTTAACCTCGAGCGAATTGGCAATCAATAAGCCCCTTACCATTGACGGTTCTGGCGCGCCGGGGCTTTCCATCAGCGGCAGCGGCTTGGTTCGTCCCTTTGTCATCGATCCGACGATGAATGCGGTCATCCGTTATCTCAGGATCGCCAATGGGTATGGCTATCAGCTGGCTGGCGGCATCTTGAACAATGGCACATTGACGCTCGACCATGTTGTTGTCGAAAACAACACCGTAACAACCGATTACGAGGACTGGTGGAAAGGCGGCGCTGGGATTTACAATGGCGATGGAAGTACACTCACCCTGGTGAACAGCACAGTGGCAGGTAATGCGGCGCAGCAATCCAACGGGGGAGGCATCTACGCCTTCTTCAACACACTGGTCATGCTCGATCGCAGCACGGTGAGCGGCAACAGCGCCAATGTGGGCGGTGGATTGCGAACGCTCGGTGATGTCGAGATCGTCAACAGCACGATCAGCGGGAACTCATCCTACGGCTGGCATGGCGGCGCCCTCTTCCACACCAATGGCGTGGTTGACATTCTCAACTCAACCATTGCGAACAACCGCGGGCCAGATTGGGCTCCCTCCGCCATTTTCATTGGATCCTTCGATGCTTCCATACCCAGCCTTAAGCTGACCAACACCATTATCTCAGGCAATCAATGGTATGCCTGTGATCATTGGACCGGCAGCGTCATTGTTGTCTCTGGAGGGCATAACCTGGTTCAGGACGCCACCTGCAATCCGAATGCCACCGACCTGATTCTGGGCAGCGCAGAACTTGGCCCTCTGGCAGACAATGGAGGCCCAACCTGGACACATGCCTTGCTGCCGGGAAGCCTGGCGCTGGATGCCGCGGATGATCTGGTATGCCCGGCGATGGACCAGCGCGGGGTAGTGAGGCCGCAAGGACCACATTGTGATATTGGTGCTTTCGAGGCTGTAGTACCGTAACCCTGGTTTCTATAAGTCCGGCGCCGAGAATGCTCTCTGCCGCTTCCTCGAGAGAATGCCTTCCCTCTTGAGGAAGCGGCGCTAAGAAACCGGACCCTGCTGTGATCGCACCAGCAAGGCAGGGGCGATCACAGGCAATCATCAAACTCAATAAAGGAGAAAATCTGTGATCTCCAGTCTGATTTCTCGCGGCTTACGCACCATCGTGATAACCCTGTCCCTGATCGCCTTTGGAGTCTCTTGCAGTCCGGCCTCATTCGGGAGTAAATCGACCCCCATCGTGGCGCCCGAAGGCTGGAATTTAATCTGGCATGATGAGTTCGATGGCAGCAAGATTGACACCGCAAATTGGACCTACGATCTCGGCGCTGGCGGTTGGGGCAATGGCGAAGCACAGCACTACACTTCTCGCCCAGAGAACGCCCGCCTTGAAAACGGCCTGCTGGTCATCGAGGCCCGTCAGGAGAAATACGAAGACGCTTATTACACTTCTGCCCGCCTTAAGACCCAAGGGCTGCAGGAGTTCCAATACGGGCGGATCGAAGCAAGACTAAAGGTACCGGCAGGCAAAGGCTTGTGGCCTGCATTTTGGATGCTTGGTTCTTCATTCAATGGCGGCAACTGGCCCGACTGCGGGGAAATCGATATCATGGAATACATTGGCAAAGAGCCGGATTTGATCTTCGGCACCTTGCACGGCCCTGGGTATTCTGGGGCGCTGGGCATCAGCCAATGGAACCGACAGACCTACAACATCGCCGATGAGTTTCACACCTATGCCATCGAATGGGAGGCGGACGAAATCCGCTGGTATTATGATGAGGCGCTGTATCACACTGTCACCCGGGCAGATGTCGGCGAACGGGAGTGGGTTTTTGACCAGCCATTCTTTATCATCCTCAACCTGGCGATTGGCGGGGTACTGCCTGGGCCGGTTGGCTTAGATACAGCTTTCCCGGCCCAATATCTTGTTGATTATGTGCGGGTGTACCAGCGCTAGCGCGGCACGGATTCCAACCGTTATCCCAGCAGATGACGCAGGACTTGCGCACCATCTGGAGATATTGATCAGGTGAGTTATGAGCGCCTATTATCTTGACCAACACAACCGTTTTATCGTCACTGATTACCAACGCCAGCGCCCATTTTCCAGCACACTGCCCGGTATCGCCGGCCCTTTGGGCATCCCCATGTGGGTGTTTTACGTAAATCGCGGCCAGGCAATCACCAGCTTTGGGGTAAAGAACAAGGACCACCCCATCATGGAATTCCAGCCAGCGAATAAGGCATACCAGCTCACGCCATTTTTAGGGTTCCGCACCTTCATCAAACTGCTGAGCTCCGACGAGCCATCCATCTATGAGCCCTTTTCGGCGGGCGCTAAGAACAGAGATCAGCAAATGCTGATCTCTTACAACGAGCTGGAGCTGCGCGAGCAGCACCAAGCTCACGGTTTACAAGTTGAGGTGCGCTATTTCGTCTTGCCAGAAGAACGTCTGGCCGGCCTGGTGCGCCAGGTGGTGGTTACCAATTTGACCGAGCACACAGCGCAGTTGGAGATACTGGATGGCTTGCCCGCCATTATTCCCTACGGTGTCTCGAACCAGGACCTGAAAGAACACAACCGCACAGTTGAAGCCTGGATGGATGTATATAACCAGGAAAACAATGCCCCCTTCTTTCGGTTGCGTTCCACCCCAGGCGACACAGCAGAAGTCAAACCTGTGCGAGCAGGCAATTTCGCCTTGGGTTACGTGGAACAGGATGGAGTCAATCGCCAACTGGCTGCCATCGTCAACCCGGAAACTGTTTTTGGGCCCGACACGTCGCTCAGTTTCCCGGAAAGATTTCACCAGCAGGCGATTTTCGAGTTGCATCAGCCACCCCAAACAGCCTCCGGCAAAACACCGTGCGCTTTTTTCGGTTTTCCCGCCACATTGCCTGCATCCGGCTCGGTGCGCTTGTATAGCATCTATGGCTATGCCAGCGGGTTAGCGACGCTGAACCAGGTTGCGCCGCGCCTGGTGGCGCCCGGGTACCTGGATGAAAAAAGGCGAACTGCAAACTCGCTCGTCGATCAACTCACCGCACCTATCGCTACCAAGACCAGCTTGCCAGTTTTCGACGCTTACTGCCGGCAAACCTTCCTGGACAACGTTCTGCGCGGCGGCTGGCCCGTTCAACTCGGAAGCGATGCGAAACCAGTCACTTATCACATTTACTCACGCAAACACGGCGACCCAGAGCGGGATTACAACGCTTTCTTCTTGGCGGCGGAATATTACTCGCAGGGCAATGGAAATTACCGCGACGTCAATCAAAATCGGCGCTGCGAGGTGTTCTTTGAGCCTCGTGTTGGAGAGACGAATATCTGGTCATTTCTCAGCCTGATCCAGGCCGATGGCTACAATCCATTGGTGGTGAAAGGCAGCAAGTTTTGGGTGCCTCCGGGCAAGCGCTCAACCATCACCGCGCTTGCAGCGCAACCTGAGCGGGTGGCGACATTCCTTGAAAGGCCGTTTACGCCAGGGGGGTTGCTGAGTTGGATCGAAGAAAATGGCATCGAGCTGAACACTTCGCCTCTCAATTTCCTGCAACAAGCCCTATATGAAGCTGATCAATATTTCGATGCTGAATTTGGCGAGGGATATTGGACCGATCACTGGACATATAACCTGGACTTGATCGACAGCTTCCTGGCAATCTACCCAGATCGCAGGCAAGCGTTGCTTTTTGAACGGGCGGACCTGCCCTTCTTTGATAGCCCGGCTTTCGTGCAGCCGCGCAGCAAGAAATACGTACTGGTAGGCAACCAGCCGCGCCAATATGGAGCTGTAGTGATCGACCGCGAAAAAGCCGCCTTGATCGCTGAGCGCCGGGAGTACCCCAACCTGATGCGCACCCGCAAGGGACGAGGAGAGATTTTCCGCACAAACTTGTACGCCAAATTGGCAACCCTGGCGCTGATCAAATTTGCCACCCTGGATCCCATGGGGATGGGCGTTGAGATGGAAGCAGACCGCCCCGCCTGGTGTGATGCGTTGAATGGACTGCCCGGCCTGTTCGGATCCTCACTGTCCGAAACGTTCGAGCTGGCGCGTTTGCTGGCTTTCTTGAAAACCAATCTTCCTGAGAATAAGGCATCCAGCCTGCATTTGCCCATCGAAGTCGCGGATTTTCTCATTGCTGTTGTTGATCACTTGCGCGCCTACCAGGCCTCACAGGATGAAAGGCGTGAATTTTTCTACTGGGATGCAGTCGCCACGGCCCGCGAATCCTACCGGGAAATTGTCCGCCTCGGATTCGACGGTCAAACCCGAGCGATCACTTTCGCAGATATCGAAGCATACCTCTCTCTTTTCTTGGATAAGGTGCAAGCCGGGATTGAGCGCGCCTTGCGGTTGAATGAGGGATTACCACCGACATACTTTTACTATGACGTTGAAGCGTTCGACATCCTGCGCTCCTCCAACAGGGAGCCAGTGAGGGATGATCAGCAGCGCGTGCGCATCCGTGCGCTGGGTTTCCGCCAGAGAGTGTTGCCGATTTTCCTGGAGGGCGTCGTCCGAATGTTCAAGACCCTGCCAGATATCCACACAGCGCGCCAGCTTTACCAACAGGTAAAGGAAAGCGCCTTGTATGACCGCTTTCTGAAGATGTATCGCACAAACGCCTCTTTGGAGCACCAGTCGATGGAAATTGGCCGGCTGCGCGCTTTCACTCCCGGCTGGCTGGAAAATGAATCCATCTTCCTGCACATGGAATACAAGTACCTGCTGGAAATTTTGCGCGCCGGGTTGTATGACGAATTCTTCGAAGATTTTCGGAGTGCGCTGGTTGCCTTCCAGGATCCAATCCGCTATGGGCGCAGTCCCCTGGAAAATTCTTCATTCATTGTCAGCAGCGCTCATCCGGATAGCAATTTACACGGCGCAGGCTTCGTGGCGCGCCTCACCGGCGCAACCGCCGAGTTCCTGAGCATGTGGAATCTCATGATGGTAGGCAGCCATCCTTTTTTCCTCAAGGATGGCGAATTGTCCCTGCGCCTGAAACCAGCACTTCCAGCGTGGCTGTTCGACGAGGCCAATACGCTGAGCTTTACCTTCCTCGGTCGCTGCCAGGTGACCTATCTCAACCCATCGAGAGCAGATACCTATTCAGAATCGGTGCAGATACAGAGCATCAAATTGATACTTGAGGGCGAAGAGATTGAGCTGCGCAGCGATGTGATCGGACCTCCCTACGCCGCGATGATACGGGATGGGCGTGTCCGGCGCATCGTTGTTAACTTCACAACGCGAGTGCAAGAGTAGAGAAAACCCTGAAGGGCGTAAAAATGGTTCAAACTTGGAAATTCATCGACAAACACGGCGCGTTCGAGCTGCCAGATGCACATCACTCAAGTTATCTGTATTTTCCTCTTGTAAACGAAGCCGGGATCATGTCCTCGATAAGCCCGATCCTGCACGGCGATATCAAATCCGGGCACCACACCTTTCTTACGCCACCTGTATCGGTAGAAGATCTACATAATTCGCGCGCCAGCCGGAATTTCTGGCTTCATATTGAGAATGTCGGAGCATGGTCGGCGACGGGCAATGCCGCATCGCAGATCGCTCATAAATTTTCGGGTAAAGAGAATGAGCAGGTAACGCTTCGCGCCGGTTTTCTTTGGCACCAGATCACCCGCAAGAGCAAGCAGCCTGGGCTACAAGCTGAAATAACCAACCTGGCACCGCCGTCCAGCGATCAGGTGGAATTGATGCAGGTACGGCTCACCAATACCTCAGACCAACCCATCCGATTTACAGCCACTGCGGCGATCCCCATTTTTGGGCGCTCAGCAGACAATCTGCGCGATCACCGGCACGTCACCTCTTTGCTGCACCGGATTACCTGCACCAAGTATGGTATTCAGGTTCAGCCAACACTGTCTTTCGATGAACGTGGCCACCATCTTAACCATATCCGCTACTTTGTCCTTGGCGCAGAAAGCGACGGCGCCCCGCCCGAGGGCTTCTTCCCCATTCTCGAAGATTTCATTGGCGAGGGAGGCAGCCTGGATTGGCCTGAAGCGGTTGTCCAACCTGTACGGGACTGCGTTCCAGCCGGGCAATCCTTCGAAGGCTATGAAGCAATTGGTGGGCTGCGCTTCAGAGAAGTCAATTTGCTCCCCGGACAAGCCTGCACCTATATTCTCATCATGGGTATGACTTCGCACGAGACCTCCCTCCAGCGCCTGGTCAATACTTACGGCAGCCAGGCGAAATTCGCCGAATGGCTCGAAAAAACGAAAACCTATTGGCAGCGCAGGCTCGAACACCTGGATTTCCAATCTGGCAATGTTCAATACGACCTTTGGCTCAAGTGGGTGAGCTTGCAGCCCATTCTACGCCGTGAGATGGGCAATTCTTTCCTGCCTTTCCACGATTACGGGCGAGGTGGGCGTGGCTGGCGTGATCTCTGGCAAGATATCCTGGCGCTCTTGATTATTGAATCCGGCGCCGTGGACCAGATGCTGTTCGAAAACTTCGCTGGCGTGCGCCTGGATGGTAGCAATGCCACCATCATTGGCAACAGACCGGGAGAATTCAAGGCCGACCGCAACAACATTCCCCGCGTGTGGATGGATCATGGCGCCTGGCCTCTATTAACGACCCTGCTTTACATCGATCAAACCGGAGACCTGGACTTTCTGCTCAGGAACCAGGTTTATTTCAAAGATCACCTGATTGAGCGGGCTCAGTCAACCGACGTACATTGGGAGCCCAGCCAGGGAACCCTGCAGCGCACCCGGGCAGGAGATGTCTACCAGGGCACGATCCTGGAGCATTTGCTCGTCCAGCACCTGACGGCATTCTTCAATGTGGGTGAGCACAATCACATCAAGTTAGAGGGGGCTGACTGGAACGATGGCATGGACATGGCTGCCCAGCGAGGCGAGAGCGTGGCGTTCTCTGCGCTGTACGCCAGCAATATTAAGCAGATCAGCCAATTGGTCCAAGAGCTCCGCAATTCCGGTCATGAGCAAGTAGAGGTGGCAGCAGAGATTCGATTGCTTTTGGATACGCTGCAACACCCAATTGACTACCGCTCTATCAATGACAGGCAGCAGCGCCTGCGAGAATATTTCGCCGCCGTTTCACACACCTTATCCGGAGAAAAGGTTGCCATTCCCCTGGCTGACCTGGCGGCGGACCTGGCTGCCAAGGCAGAATGGATGATGGCGCACATCAGGGAGCAGGAATGGATTTCTCATCAGGATGGATATGGATGGTTCAACGGTTATTACGATAATGACGGCCAGCGACTGGAGGGGATTCATCCGAACGGGGTGCGCATCACCCTTACCGGTCAGGTCTTTACCTTGATGGGTGGCGTTGCTACGGATGAGCAAGCCGATAAAATCATCCAGGCTGTGGAGCGCCTTTTGTTCGACCCTGGCGTTGGGGGATACCGGCTGAATTCCAATTTCCAGGAAGTGCTCTTGAACATGGGACGCTGCTTTGGCTTTGCCTACGGGCACAAAGAGAACGGCGCCATGTTCAGCCACATGGCAGTCATGTACGCCTATGCGCTTTATCAGCGAGGTTTTGCAAAACAGGCTTACAAAGCATTGGAGCAAATATACCGGCAGAGTGTGGATTTCCCAATCAGCCGCATGTATCCGGGCATCCCAGAGTATTTCAATGCTCGTGGGCGGGGCGTGTACACCTACCTGACAGGTTCGGCAAGTTGGTATCTACTGACATTGCTCACCCAGGCCTTCGGTGTGCGCGGTCAAACCGGAGATTTGGCGTTGGCGCCCAAATTGGTTGCAGAGCAATTCGACGCCAAAGGGCAAGCCAGTGTGCTGACCCGCTTTGCAGACCGGCGGATCCAGGTGATTTTCCATAACACCGAGAAACTGAACTACGGCGATTATCGAATTGTGAGAGTCACAATCGATGGCGATGAACTGCTGCTCGAGAATCCTGCCGAGAGCGTGCGGATAGCCCGGCAGCGCATTGCCGCCCTGTCGCCAGATCAGGTGCACGAAATTCGCGCCTGGCTGGGAGCAAAATAATTGCACGGGAAGACAAGATGGCTATTTCAGATGCACTATTTCCGGACGGCTTTTTATGGGGCGCTGCCACTTCTGCTTATCAGATCGAAGGTGCATGGGATCAAGATGGCAAAGGCGAATCAATCTGGGATCGTTTTGCCCATACTCCCGGCAAGATATCCAACAATGACACCGGGGATGTCGCCTGTGACCATTACCATCGCTGGGCAGAAGATATCGAGTTGATGAAATGGTTGGGATTGAAAGCCTACCGTTTCTCGATTGCCTGGCCACGCGTCCTGCCAAACGGGCGAGGCAAAATTAACCAGGCTGGCCTGGATTTCTATGACCGCCTGGTAGACGGTTTATTGCAAGCAGGCATCACCCCAATGATCACCTTGTTTCATTGGGATCTGCCCCAGGCGCTCCAGGAAGAAGGCGGTTTTTCGGCTCGCTCCACGGCTGAGGCGTTTGTCGAATACACCGGCGTGGCCACTCGCCGCCTGGGGGATCGCGTCCGGCATTGGATCACCCACAACGAACCCTCGGTATACTCCTTCGTCGGTCACGTGATGGGGAGTCACGCACCCGGCTTGAGCGATCCATACCTGGCGCTGCGCGTCGCGCATCATCTGCTGCTCTCGCATGGCTGGAGCATCCCGGTGATCCGGGCAAACTGCCCGGGCGCAGAGATTGGTCTTGCGATGAACGTGAACTTCAACCAGCCCGCCTCGCCCAGCCTGTATGACCACCGCGCCTGGCAGTACGGTTACGGCATGTGGACGCGCTGGTTTCTGGATCCGCTCTACGGCCGCCATTACCCTGTTGACCTGGTGGAACATGCCATCGAAAAGCAAATGCTGCCTGCTGAAGGCACGGATTTCGTTGCCGAAGGCGACCTCACGGCAATTGCAACGCCCTGCGACTTTCTGGGGGTCAATTACTACACTCGCCAGCTCGCTCGCGACCAGGATATCCCGCCCGAACAAAACCTTGCGCCAACCGTGTTCCAGGCGCCAAAGAACGACCGCGACTGGCAGGAGATGGACGATTGGGAAGTTTACCCAGATGGGCTGTTCAATGTTTTGGCCTGGCTGTATTTCGAATACCAGCCCAAGGCATTCCATATCACCGAGAGTGGCGCAAGCTGGTCAGACAGCCCAGACGCGACCGGCAGGGTTAGAGACAACCGCCGCATCGATTTCTTGCAACAGCACTTTGCCGCCGCCCGGCGTGCAATTCAAATTGGCGTGCCTCTGAAGGGTTACTTCGTCTGGTCTTTGATGGATAACCTGGAATGGGGCTATGGCTTCTCGCAGCGCTTCGGCTTGATCTGGGTGGACTTCGCGACCCAGCAGCGCATCATCAAAGACAGCGGTCACTGGTATCGACGAGTGATCGCCACGAATGGAATTGCTTGAGATGGTGAATCATTCCAGGCTACACCAGCAACGAACACCCCCCATAGACCAGGCAAATTGCAAGTGAATGCTTAAAGCATCACCCTGGGCTGAATAAGGGGATTAAAAAAAGCGACCCTGAAGGTTTTTCAAACCCTTGGGGTCGCTTTGCTGGCTGCAAGGAAGGTTCAGTTTACCGGCAAATTGTTGTCGACATGGACATGATTGTTCGCATCCCTGCCGACATGCTTCATACATAAGTAGCCGTCGCCGTTCTGGTCCTGATCATTGCCAATGTGGTGATGCATGTGCTCGCCATCGTGATCGTGATCCATCATCTGGTGCAGTTGAAAACCATCCGGACACCCACCGGTTGGAGCGCCGTCATCAGCCAGTGCGGCAAACACAACCGAAAACACGAGCAAGGTAGCAAAAAGCAGTGCGACAACGGTTTTTTTCATGAGCATCTCCCGAGTTCTTAACCATTGAATGAAGTCATACCAAGCAATCTGGATAATTGTAATCTTATATATCTATTTCAACAATGCCTGTGAGATTTTTCATATCAGGTTGCCCCGGTAGATATTTCTGGATTGACCAGATAGAATATTGCAAATGCAGACTCCACCCTCCTCTTTGACATCCTCAACCGCTGGGATTAAACTATTCCCGCTATGAACCATCCCGAGTTTTTCCGCCGCCTGGATTACGACGATGAGCAGTTCGAGCGCACGGTCGCTGCCGGCATCGCTGCTGTCAAGGGCAACGACAAGTTGCAGGCGCGCAGCCTGCTGTTCAAAGCTGCCGGCATGAAACCCTCCGATCCACGCCCCTGGTTGTGGCTCTCGGCGGTCAGCGAAGACACTGCTGAACAGATCGATTTCCTGGAGCACGCTGTCTCCGCCGATCCCGGCAACGCCGCTGCTCGCCGCAAGCTGGCGCTGCTGACCGGCAAGCTGGATGCGCAGCAAGTGGTTCCGGAAGGAGAAACAGTTGCGCCGCGCAATCCGCAAGAGCCTGAACCAGCACAGGCGGTCGAGACCTACCTGTGCGCGCAGTGCGGCGGTCACCTGACCTTCGATTCCATCCAACAGGCGCTGGTGTGCGAGTTCTGCGGCGCAACTCGGCAGATTGCGTCCAGCTACAGGGCAGAAGAGGCCGAACAGCCGCTCGATTTCACATTGTTCACCACCCGCGGGCACCGTTGGGCCGAAGCCGAGCACATCCTGTCTTGCCAGCGCTGCGGCGCGGGCTGGCTGCTGCCAGCCGCCCAGATGGCTGGCGAATGCCCTTATTGCGGTTCGCGCCAGGTGATCGCATCTGCTGAGAGCCAGGAACTGGTCGCTCCCCAGGTGATCGCGCCGGCCGTCCTGGATCGCAGCCAAGTGGAGCGCGCCGTGCGCGACTGGCTAGGTCAGGGCTGGTTCATTCCCGACGATCTGCGCAAGCTGGCGCGGTCTTCGGCGCTGCGCCCGGCGTACTATCCCTTCTGGACCTTCGATGGCACGCTGGAGCTGCGTTGGTCCGCACAGGTCAATGAAGGCTCCCAGCGCATGCCCGTCTGGCGCACGCACAGCGGCGCCGAGTTGGAGATGTTCGACGACGAACTGGTCTCCGGTTTCAAGGGACTGGAAGAAAAAGCCCTGGCAGGAGCGCTGCCCTTTCGGTTGAAAGAACTGGTGGAATTCAAGCCCGAATACCTGGCAGGCTGGACAGCGCTGACCTATAACCGCTCGCTTTCGGATGCCACACTGCTGGCGCGTGAGCAGGTGGCGCGCCGCCTGCGGCGCAGCCTGAACGACCGTGTGCTGGTCGGGGTGGAACACCAGCACCTGCAATCCGGCGCCACCAATTGGATTGCCATGTCGTACAAGCTGGCCTTGCTACCCTTGTGGGTGGGCAGCTTTCACTACAAAGGTCGTGAGTATCGCCTGATCGTCAACGGGCAAACCGGCAAGGTGGGTGGGCAGAAACCCACCGATTGGGTCAAAGTCTTTGCTTTTATCGCCAGCGCCCTGCTCACAATGGGAGTGGTAGCGCTCTTGCTTTGGCTGCTGGCTTACAGCCTGGGTTGGGTTACAATATAAGCGCTCAGGGCGGGAGCAGAACTCGCCGCCTGGAATGCGGGAATTATTTTCTTTTGTGGAGCTTGCATGTCTGAACCGCTAAATTTCCAATCGATCATGATGACCCTGCTGGATTTCTGGGCCAAAGAAGGTTGCCTGATCTGGCAGCCTTATTATAGCCAGGTAGGCGCTGGCACCTACAACCCGGCCACCGCGCTGCGCGTGCTGGGACCCGAGCCGTGGCGTGTGGTGTATGTCGAGCCGTCCATTCGCCCCGACGATGGACGCTACGGTGAGAACCCCAACCGCATGCAGATGCACTACCAGATCCAGGTGATCCTCAAGCCCGATCCCGGCAACCCGCAGGAGATGTACCTGCGCTCGTTGGAAGCGCTGGGCATCGACCCGCGCAAACACGACATCCGCTTTGTGGAGGACAACTGGGAATCGCCGGCGCTGGGCGCCTGGGGCCTGGGATGGGAAGTGTGGCTGGATGGGCAAGAAATCACCCAGTTCACCTACTTTCAACAGGCGGGTGGCTACCAGCTCGACCCGGTCTCGGTAGAAATCACCTATGGGCTGGAACGCATCGCCATCGCTTTGCAGCGGGTGAACAGCTTTCGCGACATCCAATGGAGCCCGGATCGCACCGATGGCGATGTCAACCTGCAGGCAGAGCAGGAACATTCGAAATATTATTTCGAGATCGCCGACGTGGAGCGCCTGCGCCGCATGTACGAGCTGTTCGAAGCCGAGGCCAACGCCTGCCTGGAGCAGAAATTGGTGCTGCCAGCGCACGATTACGTGCTCAAGTGCTCACACACATTCAATGTATTGGACACGCGCGGCGCCATCGGTGTGACCGAGCGCCAGGCCTACTTCGCCCGCATGCGCGATCTCTCGCGGCGCGTCGCTGAGGCCTACATGGAACAGCGCCAACGGCTGGAATACCCCTGGTTGCAGCAGGCGATACGCGAAACTGCAAGCAATGCAAAAGCCAGCGGAGAGAGACCCGCGCTTCCCGCAGCAACTGCCCCCCAGCCATTCCTGTTGGAAATTGGCACCGAAGAGCTGCCCGCTGGCGACCTGGATTCAGCGTTGGCGCAGCTTGGCTCGCGCCTGCCCTCCCTGCTCGACGAGCTGCGCCTGGCGTATGGCAGCTTGCAGGTGCTGGGCACACCGCGCCGCCTGGTAGTTTATGTTGAAGATCTGGCTGCTCGCCAGACAGATCTGGAAGAAGTGGTCAAAGGACCGCCTGCCAGCCGCGCCTTCGGACCCGATGGCGCCCCGACCCCGGCGGCGATTGGTTTCGCCCGCAGCAAGGGCTTGCGGGTTTCAGATTTGCAGGTGAGAGAGATCGAGGGCGGCAAGTATGTCACCGCGGTGGTGCGCCAGGAAGGCAAACCAGCGTTGGAAGTGCTGGCGCAAGCCCTGCCGGGATTGATTGCCAGCCTGAAATTCGAAAAATCCATGCGCTGGAACAGCAGCAACGCCGCCTTTTCACGCCCGGTGCGCTGGTTGCTGGCGCTGCTTGGCGAGCAAGTCGTACCTATCCAATACGCTGGCCTGGTTTCCGGCAATATCACCCGCGGACTGCGCTTCGCGCCGGCGGAGGAACTGCCGGTGAGCGACGCAGCAGCATACTTCCGCGCCATGCACGAGCAAGGCGTCATCCTCGACCCGGGAGAGCGCAAACAGCGCATTTGGGAGCACGTGCAGGCGCTGGCCGCCGAGGTGGGTGGACAGGTGGCAGAAGACGTCGATTTGCTGGCGGAGGTGACCAACCTGGTGGAGGCGCCCGCCGCGCTGCGCGGTGCGTTCGACCCGGCTCACCTGGCGCTGCCGCGTGAGGTCTTGATTTCGGTGATGAAGAAGCACCAGCGCTACTTCCCGGTGCAAACCGATGGCAAACTGCTGCCCTACTTTATCATTGTCGCCAACAAACCCTCGAAATCGGCAGGCGACTGCCAGGGCGCGGACACGATCATCGAAGGCAATGAGCACGTCATCCGGGCGCGCTTTGCCGACGCAGCCTACTTCGTGCGCGAGGACCGCAAGCGCCCTCTGGAGGCTTATCTGCCTCGCCTGAGCACGCTCACCTTCCAGTACAAGCTCGGTTCGATGCTGGAAAAATCTCAGCGCGTGGAAAAACTGGTCAAGGACCTGGCGCCGTTGTTGAGCCTGGATGAGAGCGGGCTGGCCACCGCCCGCCGTGCAGCCGCCCTTTGCAAAGCTGACCTTGCCACCCAGATGGTGGTGGAAATGACCTCGCTGCAGGGTGTGATGGGTTACTACTACGCCCTGGCCTCTGGCGAGACGCCTGAAGTGGCTCAAGCTATCATGGAACATTACCTGCCGCGTTACACCGGCGATGCGCTGCCAACCACAAAGGCCGGACTGGCAGTGGGCCTGGCAGATCGCCTGGATACGCTCACGGGACTGTTTGCCGCCGGCCTGGCGCCCAGTGGCAACAAAGATCCATTTGCCCAGCGCCGCACTGCCCTGGGTTTGGTGCAAAATCTCATCTCCAGCGAGTTGGAGCTCGACTTGCGCCAGGCAGTAGCAATGGCGGCCGCACACCAGCCGATCGCGATTTCGGATGAGAATCGCGCCGCGGTGCTCACCTTTATCATCGAACGCTTGCGCAACCTGCTGCTCGAGCAAGGTTATCGCTACGACGTGGTCGATGCGGTGGTCGCCGAGCAGGGCTACACCCCGGCCCGCGCCGCTCGCGCCGCAGCCGAGCTTTCGCAATGGGTAGGGCGCCCGGACTGGAACACCATCCTGCCCGCTTACGCTCGCTGTGTGCGCATCACTCGCAGCGTTGGCGAGAAATTCGACGTGCTGCCGGAGAGCTTCGTCGAACCAGCGGAGAAGACGCTTTACACCGCCCTGCAAACCGCCGAATCCGCCTCTCGCCGCCCTGGCTCCGTCGATGATTTCTTGAACGCCTTCTTGCCAATGATCCCGGCGATCAATAAATTCTTCGATGATGTGCTGGTGATGGCAGAGGATGAACTGCTGCGCCGCAACCGTCTGGGACTGGTGCAGCGCATCGCTGCCCTGGCGAACGGCGCCGCTGACCTGAGCCGCCTGGAGGGATTCTAAATATGGCATTGCCGCAGGCGCCTAAACTATTGATCACCCCCGAAGATAGCTGGCAGGGACTGCGCCTGCTGCCCCTGCCCTACAGCAGCAGCGATTTCGCCCCCGGGAAGAAGCCCGGAGATACCATGCTGGACAGCACCCAACCCGGCGGGGCGTCGCTGCTGGTTTCACTGGGTCCTGCAGAAGAGATAACGCTGGAGACGCTGCGCCGGGCGGGCGGCCAGGCCGCTCGCTGGCTGCTGGAACATGAACACGCGCAGGTTGGGCTGCCAGTCGCCATGCTGGATGCCCTGGAAATCCCCGGGGCCTTGGAAGCCTTCTGCACCGGTCTGGTTCTGGGCGCATACCGCTTCGACCACTACCGCGCGAAGCCGCCTGAGAATCAGGCGCTGCGGCCCCTTCAGGCAATCCAT
Organism: Chloroflexota bacterium; assembly: GCA_029265355.1. Taxonomy (GTDB): domain Bacteria; phylum Chloroflexota; class Anaerolineae; order Anaerolineales; family UBA4823; genus JAJUJL01. The sequence continues at coordinate 115,990 of JAJUJL010000008.1, forward strand.
CTGCTTCACTCTGGTGATGGCGGCGACCTGGCTTTGCAGGCTAGCCGCTGGCAGGCGGATTTGAGCGGTGTTTACCTGGCTCGCTCCATAGCCCACGAACCGCCCAACGTGATCAACCCCGCCAGCCTGGCGCAGCGCGCCAGCGAGATTGCGCAGGCCTCGGGGCTGAGCTTTCGAGTGCTGGATGCCGCCGATCTGCAGGCGCTGGGAGCTGGGGCGCTGCTGGCGGTCGGGCAAGGCAGCCAGGGCGGGGCGCGCCTGATCGTGCTGGAATACCCGGGCTCTGGGGCAGGCCTCGGCCAGCCGCCGGTGATCGTGGTGGGCAAGGCGATCACCTTTGATACAGGCGGCTATTCCATCAAAGATCGAGTCAATATGGTTGGTATGAAGTACGACAAAGCCGGCGGCGCGGCGGTGCTGGGCATTTTGCAGGCCGCGGCCGAGATGCGCCTTTCCACGCCGTTGGTTGGATTGATCCCTGCCGCCGAAAACATGATCTCGGCTGATGCTTACCGTCCCAACGATATTCTCACCACCCTTTCCGGGAAAACCGTCGAAGTGATCAGCGCCGACGCAGAAGGCCGCCTGGTGCTTGCCGATGCATTGACCTACGCCCAGCGCCAATACCAACCGCGAGCGATCATCGACCTGGCAACGCTGACCGGCGGTGTGGTCATCGCACTGGGCAAGGTGCGCGCCGGCTTGATGTCCAACGATGACGCCCTGGCGCAGAGCCTCTTCGAGGCCGGCGAGCGCAGCGGCGAACGGTTGTGGCGCTTGCCGCTGGATGACGATTACTTCGAGCTGATCAAGGGCGACGACAGCGATTTCAAGAACTCATCCGAATTACGCCAGGCGCATCCCATCGTGGGCGGCATCTTTCTCAAACAGTTCATCGAGCCAGGCATCCCCTGGGCGCACCTGGACATCGCCGGACCGGCGACGGCGGACAAGGATCTGCCGTATTCTCCAAAGGGAGCGACTGGCTTTGGGGTGCGGCTGGTGCTGGATTACCTCAGCACCCTCTAAACCGGAAGCGCCTGCTTGCCCTTCGGGCCGGCGTTCAGCGGGTCAGAACAAAGATTCCCAACACAATCGCGCCAGCCAGGATCAGGCTGATCCAGCCCAGTTTCAGGCGTCCAGGCTTACTGCACGCATAGGCAGAGACGCCCAGCAGCAGCGGGAGCGACAGGCCGAAAGGCCATCCGCTGGGGGTAGCCAGCAAGTAGAAGGAAAAGGGCAAACCCAGCAATAAACCGGCGATGCCAAACGGCAGGCTGCGCTTGAGCAGTCCCAGGGTGGCCAGTACCAGCCCCAGCGCGATGCCCGCCCAGCCAAACAGCAGGATGATCAAAAATTCCAGCCCTCCCCATCCGGAGCCGCCGCCAGTTTGCGCGGCCGGCAGCCGCCCACCTTGCATCGGCGCCAGCGACTCGGCGATGCGCACCATCTCGTCTTTGGGCAGGTTGGAAAGCATCTGCAGGCGGATCTCGCCCATATCCCAGACCAGTAGATTGGTGTGGGTGTAGTCATATTCGATAACGATTGAGATCGCTGGTATCTTCTCCTGCAGCTCCTGGGCGCTGCGGGCGAAATCTTCAACGAAGACCGCCGTGCTGCCGTTCAAAACCAGGTGTTCACCCTGTGGGAGCGCCTCCAGGGGCGTACCCGCGCTCTGCGCCAGGTCCACGAACTTTTCCTGGTTGTTGTAGCCCAGCGTGATCGTCTCCTTGTCCAGCGCGCTGCTGCCACCCATGCCGCTCAACTGAAAGCCCTCCGGTAGGTAGGTGGCATGGTAGGGGGTAAAGGCGCTGAAGCCGCCAATCTCAGCTTGGCTTTGTCCGTCCGGGGAGCTGAAGTTGAACCAGCCTCCGGCGATCTGCTGGATCTGCGCCTGCATCTGGGCGCGCGCCGCTGGGGTGAGCGTGAACAGCGCCAGAAAAACCAGGAATGCCGCTGCTGCAAACTGCCAGCCGCTGAGCGGCAGCCCGAAAAAAGGGGGGCGCAACGCCGACAGGAAGCCGTTCGACCTGGAAACCGGCTCTTTATCCAGCCGGGCTTGCAGCGCCTGCCAGCCGGAGGCGGGCGCCGCCACCCGCTCGGCGCGCTGCTGGATGTGCCGGCGGACCCGGCTTTCCAGGCTCTCCATGCTCTCCAGCTTAGCCGTGCATTCCAGACAGGCGGACAGGTGAGCAGTGATCAGGCGCTTCTCGGAGGGGGTAACCTCTCCGTGAATGTACGACAGCAGTCGTCCGTTTACTTCTTTGCAGTTCATTCGCTTACCTCTTCTTCCAGGCCAAAATTCTCGCCCGGCTGTTTTGCCGCCTGCAGAGCGCGGCGCAGATTTTGCAGCGCCTGGTTCAAGCGAGATTGGACTGTTCCGAGCGGAATTTCCAGCACCTCGGCCATCTCGGCGTAAGAGAGATCCAGGAAATAGCGCAGCACAACGACCACCCGCAGCTTCTCGCTCAAATGCTCTAACGCCCGCTGGAGCTGCAGGTTTTCTGAAATTTCACCTTCCAGATCGATCGGGCTGGCGATTGACTCGAACTGAGCCGGAGGCAGGTGCACCAGCGGGCGGCGCGCCCGCCGCCGGTTCAGGCAGTGGTTGACTGTGATGCGGTACAGCCAGGTGCTGAAGGCGCTGCGCCGCGGGTCGTAGCTGTTCAGCGCACGGTAAGCCTGGAGGAAGGTTTCCTGCAGGGCGTCCTGGGCCTCCGCTGGATCGTCCAGCAGCAGGTAGGCTGTGCGGTACACCAGGTCTTTATACGCCTCATACAGGTGAGCGAAAGCCCGACTGTCGCCAGCCCGGCTGCGGCGGATCCATTGGATGTGTTCCATGTTGTTCATCACTTAAAAATACACATCTTGAGCCTGATTTGTTCGATTAAAAAGAATGAGGGCGCCAGCGAACGGTAGTTCCACCCGCCAGCACCCCGATCAATCTGCATCAGGCAGGCGATCAGGACGGCTTTAGCTCGAAGCCCTCGATATATTGCTTGATGGCCGGGATCGCCGTCAGCTTCTCGTAGAAGAAGTTGTTGACGATGTTGATCACTTCGGCGCGCGCTGCCTCTGCCTCAGCAGTGAGCTGCTCGTTGGTCTTCTGGCGGGAGAGAGCATCCCGCAAGCGCAGCAACCGGCGCACGATTTCGGTTTCTTCCGCCCCTTCCAGGGCATTGATTACTGCCAGGATGAGCTGGTCGGTCTGGGCGAGCATCTGGTCAACGGTGATCGGCGAGTTCGGATCGGCGCAATCGTCGATGGTGCGGATCAAGGACCATACCTGGTAGAGCATGGACGCCGGTTCGTCGAACAGCTCGCGCAGGTATGCCGCTTCCTCGTAACGCCCGGTCAGGCGAAAGACGTTGTACATGCGCTTGGCAGCTTTGCCATAATTGATGTCGCGAGTGACGTATTTATTCACCTCTTTTTCGAGCTGCTTCACGTAATCATCCATAGCATCTGGCGAAATGTGCTGCGCCAGCTTGGCAAATATGGGAATCGACTCGGCTTCCAGGTAAACCTCCTGGAAATAACCATCCAGGTAGCCGTCCAGCGGCACGATGTTGCCATCGGGCGCTTCCCAGGTGACATCCAGCATATTGCTGGCATTGGCAAGTTGCCCGCGCTCCGGATCGGTCACCACCCAATCCAGTTTGCACCAGCCCGGATCCTGCGCGGCCTGGTCCCAGGTGATCACGCTGGGAGAGCCATCTGGCAGCGTCACGTCGAACTGCTTCTTGCGCACCTCAGCAACATTCCAGGAGATGGGCGATCCAGCCGCCATGCTGCGCCCGTCGCGCTGCACGGTATACGGGTAGTTACCAAACTTGACCTCGATCAACTGGTAGCCGACGCCTCGTTCCGTCTGCATCGCTTTCTCGTGCATCAAATCCGCCAGGATCTGGCAGGCTTGCTGCCGCGTTTCGGCCCGGATATTCACGCGTTGGAAGTAATCGGCATCGCCGGGATAGGTCTGGATCTTGGATTGAGCTGCCGAACCGGAAAGCGCCAGGGCAGTTTCTACCAGGCCGGGTTTATCCGGCAGCGCCACCAGCTTACCGATCTGGCGGAAACGTCCCAACTCCTGCGGGCTGAAGTCGAGCAGCGACACTCGGTGACCAAAGACGCCGCTGCTCGTATCCACGGCGATCTGCTCCATGCCTTGAGAAGCCGCCACTGCAGTCAACCACTGCAGGGCTTCTTCTTCATCTAGCTCTACGCCCAACCGACGGGCAGATTCGATAATGCGCTGCAACGCTTCAGAAGCCTGCGAGTCGACCATGGGTTTACGCCCTCCCGGAAGATGAATCTGGTGTTTTTTTGCGCGCTTCTTGCATCAACTTGCGGAAAATATCCGCCTGGTCCATGGCGTCTCGCAGCGCGTGGTGAGTAAGCTGCTGGTTCCCCAGGTAACGAGGCATGATGTAGCGCATGCTGGTTTCGTTCCATCCCACACCTGCAATGCCCATGTACAACGATTTGATATCCAGGGCGGCATGCCCAAAAGGGTTGCGCCCCAGGTAGCGGTGAAAATAATCGTTGACGAACATCCAATCGAAGGGAGCGTTGAAAGCCAAAAAAATTGGGCGCTGCCCGGGCGGCGTCTCAGCTTTCACCCAGGCTTCGAAGCGGCGCATAGCTTCCGCTGGCTCCAGCCCAGATTCAGCCAGGCGCGCCATGGACAGATGGCTTACCCGCAGCGCTTCGGGTATGGCGTTGTTATTGACCGGCTTCAGCTCAACGTAGAACGTGCTTGTTCGTTCTGCCAGCGTGCAAGCCCCGATAGTGAGCAGGGAATACTGGCTGGGGTTTGGCCCGGCTGTTTCCACATCCACCGAAATATACGTTTCGTTTTCAGGCAATCCAGCGTCCATGTGCGCAATTATACATTTTATGGATAGAATAGGGGATACCCCTTTACGGTATAATCTCGACCAGAGGCGTTATGTCGACGATTGACGAGGTCAAATCACGCATCGATATCGTTGACCTTGTTTCGCAAACGGTGCAACTGCGCCGCAGCGGCAAGAGTTACCTGGGATTCTGTCCTTTCCACAGCAATACCCGCACGCCAGCCTTTGTCGTTTTCCCCGAGTCGGGTACCTGGCGCTGTTTCGGACAGTGTAATGAAGGCGGAGATATCTTCTCCTTCGTGATGAAGAAGGAAGGTTGGGATTTCGCTGAAGCGCTGCGCTTCCTGGCAGACAAGGCAGGCGTCGAGCTGAAGCCCCCCACCCCGCAGGAGCAAGCCGCGCAGGAAGAACACGAAAACCTGCGCCAGATCCTGGAAGACGCGGTCATCTTCTTTCGCCATCAACTGTTAAACACGCCGCAAGGGCAAGCCGCACGCCAGTATTTGCTCGGGCGAGGATTGCGCGACGAAACCCTGGAGGCGTTTGGATTGGGTTACGCTCCCCAATCCTGGGAGGCGCTCACCAGCTATTTCACCAGCAAAGGCATCGCGCCGCGCGAGCTGCTCGAGGCTGGGCTGGTAAGCGAACGAGAAAGCGGCGGCGTCTATGATCGTTTTCGGCACCGGGTGATGTTTCCCATCCGCGATGAACGTGGCCGCATGGCCGGCTTTGGGGCGCGCATCTTAAATCCTGAAGACATGCCCAAGTTTCTCAACTCTCCGCAGACGGCGCTGTTCGATAAGGGGCGCTTGCTCTATGGGCTCGATCGCGCTCGCCGTGCCATTCGCGCTGCCGACCAAGCAGTGATCGTAGAAGGCTACCTGGACGTGATCGCACTGCACCAGGCAGGCTATGAGAACGCCGTCTCACCCATGGGCACGGCGCTCACCGAACATCACTTGCGGCTGCTGAAACGCTTCTCGCAGCGCATCGTACTGGCGTTGGACCCGGACGCGGCAGGCGACCAGGCAACGCTGCGCGGCCTGGAAGTCGCCCGCCAGGCGATGGACCGGGAGGCGGAGCTGTCTTTCGATGCCCGCGGGCTGCTGGCCCAGGAGGCGCGCCTGCAAGCTGATATTCGGGTCACAACCCTGCCCCCGGGTATGGACCCCGATGAAGTTGTAAACCGCGATGCGGCAGAATGGCAGCGCCTGGTGGCCGAAGCTCGCCCCGTAGTTATCCATGTTATGGAAACTTTAGCAACTGGCAAAAACCTGGATGACCCAAAAGTCAAGAGCGAAATCGCCGCTCAGGTGCTGCCTTTGATTGCTGACGTACCCAACCCGATCGAGCGCGATACCTACCGGCAGCGGTTAGCGCGCTTGTTGCGGGTGAGCGAAGATTCTTTATTTGCCGCCACCCGCTCCACTCGCGCAGGTCGCTCTGGAAGTCGCGCCCGATCACCAGTTTCGGCGCCGCGCCAGGGGGAAAAGCGCACGGCGGTGGCTCAGCCAGGTTTGCTGACCAGCAGCACCTATGCCGTCGAAGCGCATGCCCTGGGCGTGTTGATGCGCCGTCCGGACTTGCTGTACCGCGTCAATCGCGCCCTGCACGAACATGGCTTGAGCAGCCTCTCCGCCGATGACTTTCAGCACGTCGATCACCAGGCAATCATCCGGCTGCTGAGTCAATCGGTGGACCAGGACAATGCAGAACCGCTGAACTACGTGCTCAATGGCTTATCTCTGCCGATGATGGAAATTGCCGATAGCCTGTTGGCGCACACCGAGCGGCTGGATCCCAGCGATGAGCGGGTGCTGGCGGATGTGCTGCGCGCGATCCTCGACCTGCGCCAGCGAGCGGTACGCCAGTCCATGGAATACCTGCGTTTCTTGATGGAAGACGCCCAGGAACAAGGCGATTTGAAGGCCACACAATACCGCCAAACTATGGTACAACATACCCTGATCATGCAACGCTTGAACAAAGCTATGGGTTATTACACCAGTCGAGTCGTGCGCGCAAGTTAGAGGAAAACCGCGCTCATGAAAAAGCCAAAACACCCGCGCAAAAAAGCTGCCAAGGATCAGCCCGAAAGCCTTGAATTTGACGCTGAAAACGGGGTCGATTTTGATCCGGATTTGGCGCCAGACGCGGATGCCATCCTTGAGAATGACACCGATTTTACCGACGTGCTTCCCGACATCGATCTCGAAGATTTGATTCCCGAGCCGGTGGAAGATCTCGAGGTGGTCGAGGAACCAGATGATGCGGAGATCACCGCCGAGTCGGATGAGTTGGAAAACCTGGCGCGTGAGGACGCCAGCGATCTGCTCGAAAACCCCAATCTGATGCTCGAGCTGAGCGAAGATCCGGTGCGGCTCTATCTCAAGGAGATCGGCGGCATAGAGCTGCTCGAAACCGATCAGGAATTTTGGCTTTCGACGCGCCTGGAAGCGGTGCGGCGGTTGGATCAATTGAGTCGCGGGCACCCGCTAACCCGGCGCAAGTCCAGCCAGCGTGAGGCGCCAGCCCCTCCCAGGAGCGTTTATCGCGCCCTGTATGATGAGCTGATCACGGCCTGGAAACGGGTGCTCGAAGACACTGAGCGCATGGGCTATAACTGCCCAGACCTGGAGCTGATCTTCAGCGAAGCGCGCATGCTGCGCGAAACCTGGAACAACCACCAGCCATCTTACTTGCACGGTTACCTGGATAATGGTGTATGGGGTAAAGATAAACTTTGGGATGGGGTGGCGCGCAACGCCTTTACCGTGTATCTCTACCTGTATGTGATGCCCGAAAACCTGGCGCAATACTTGATGTCTTATCTTCAGGATAAGGGTAAGCTTCCCAGCGACGAAGAATTCACAAAGCAACTGCCATCGGATGAGGAATTGCAACTAGAGATCAACGCCAGCCGCATGCGGGCAAACGAAGCGCACCATGCCATCATTCGCGCCAACCTGCGCCTGGTGGTCAGCGTCGCCAAGCGCTATATCGGACGCGGCAGCTCTTTCCTGGACTTGATTCAAGAAGGCAATATCGGCTTACTGCGCGCCGTGTCAAAATTCGATCCGACGCGCGGTTTCAAGTTCAGCACCTATGCCACATGGTGGATACGCCAATCGATCAGCCGCTCGATTGCTGACCAGGCGCGCACCATCCGCATTCCCGTGCACATTTTTGAATCCATCAATCGCTTGTTGCGCATCCAGCGCAAGCTCACTCAACAGCTTGGACGCGATCCAGCCGCCGAGGAGCTGGCAATCGAAGCCGGCTACCTGGATGAAAAAGACCAGCGCGCCATTGCGCGTGCGCATGCCGAAGGTACACTGCCTCCGCCAGATGTGCGCCGCCGCCTGGCGCGCGCGGCCAGCAAGGTCAATCGCATTTTGCGCGCCGCTGAGGAGCCAATGTCCCTGGAAAGCCCGGTGGGCAGTGAAGACAGCAGCCAGTTGGGCGACTTTATCGAAGATGAAGACGCCCTGGAGCCGATGGACGCTGCCGCGCGCGAGATGCTGCGCGAGTCGGTGAAGAATGCTCTGGCTGTGCTCTCCGACCGGGAGCGCCAGGTGCTGGAGCTGCGCTTTGGTTTGGTGGATGGCAAAGATCATACGCTGGAAGAGGTTGGGCAGTATTTCAACGTTACCCGGGAGCGCATCCGGCAGATCGAATCGAAAGCCCTGCGCAAGCTGCGTCATCCTACTCGCAGCCGCCAGTTGCGCGACTACCTGGGGTAACCGGTGGTAAGCTGCTCGACCGCCAATCAATAAGCATTTGTCAGCCAGCCAATCAACAAATCTCATCAGGGTGTGTCAAGTTTGTGAAAATTGACACCCAGAAATGCATGTGATAAACTAAATACCTAGGTCGAATACCCTACATCATTTGTCGAGGACGGCCCATGCTAATTGAATACCTGCCCATCGCAATCTTATTGGTAATCTCAACGGGTCTGGCAGCGTTAATTGTATGGATCGGTAACACGTTTGGCCCTCGCCGCCCAACCCTCCGAAAATCTCTCCCCTACGAATCTGGAATGAATCCCATCGGCCCCGGCACACGCCGGATGCCAGTGCGTTTCTATCTGGTGGCGGTGCTCTTCATCCTGTTCGACATCGAAGTCGTTTTCTTCTTGCCATGGGCCATCGTCTTTCGCCAGCTTGGCCTGTTTGGCTTGATCGAAATGTTCGTTTTCATCTTCATCTTATTGGTTGGCTATGTTTACGCGTGGAAGAAAGGAGCTTTAGAATGGGAATAGAACAAAAACTGGGCAACATGGGCGTCGTCACCATGCGGCTGGAAGATGCGGTCAATTGGGGCCGCACCAATTCGATGTGGCCCATGCTATTTGGATTGGCGTGCTGCGCCATCGAGATGATGTCGGCGCAGGCTTCCAATTATGATATGAGCCGCTTTGGCATGGAGTTGATGCGCGCCAGCCCTCGGCAATCCGACTTGATGATCGTTGCCGGTCGGGTAACCCGCAAGATGGCGCCAGTCTTGCGCCGCCTGTACGACCAGATGCCTGACCCCAAATGGGTCATTTCCATGGGCGATTGCGCCTCTTGTGGAGGGGTTTTTAACAATTATGCCATCGTCCCCGGAGTGGATGAAGTGGTGCCGGTTGACGTGTACGTTGCCGGTTGTCCCCCACGCCCGGAGGCGCTGATCCATGGCATCATGACCCTGCACGAAAAAGTGCGCGGCGAAAAAATCAAAGACTGGTCCTAAACCGGAAAGTTGCCTATGAGCGCAAACATCATCTCCTCGGTCATACAAGCCTTCGTAGAGCGCTTTGGCGCGCAGCATAGCCAGTTTCGCGGTGAAGATACGCTGACCCTGAGCGCTGACCATATCGTGGCCGCTTGCCTGGCGCTGCGCGACGAGTTTGGCTTCGAGCTGCTCTCCGGTCAAACCGCGGTGGATTACTGGCCCGAGCTGACGCCCCGCTTTCACATCGTATACCAGATCTATTCCATCCAGCACAACCAGCGCGTTTGCCTGCGCGTTCCTCTGAATGGCAACGCGCCGACCATGCCCTCCCTGACCGGCGTGTATCCCAACGCCAACTGGCAGGAACGTGAGATCTGGGACATGTTCGGTGTGCGCTTTGAGGGCCATCCAGACCTGCGTCGTATCTTGATGCCCCAGGATTGGGAAGGGCACCCTCTGCGCAAAGACTATCCCCTGGGCTACGAAGAAGTGCAATTCTCCTTCAACTACGATGAAATCGACCGGCGCAAACCATACGCCAAAGAGTAATCCAAACTCAGTGCAGATAAGCGAGCCTGGACATGGTAGAACAAACTGAAGTTACGCTGGATGAACTCCGTCACCTGGTTTCCGAGCGGGCTTTGACGGGCGAAACGGTACTGTTGAACATGGGCCCGCAGCACCCCAGCACGCATGGCGTGCTGCGCTTGCTGCTGGAGCTGGATGGCGAAACGGTCGTCAACTGCATTCCCGATATTGGCTTCCTGCATACCGGCATCGAAAAGAACATGGAAGCCAAGACTTATGAAAAGGCGGCGGTGATGACCGATCGCCTGGATTACCTGAACACCTCTGGCAATAATCTGGTGTACTGCCTGGCGATCGAGAAACTGGTGGAATTGGATGTGCCGCCGCGCGCCCAGGCGGTGCGCGTGATCCTGGCGGAGCTGCAGCGCATTGCCTCGCACCTGGTATGGCTGGGCACGCACGCCCTGGACCTGGCAGCGATGTCGGTTTTCCTGTACTGCTTCCGTGAGCGCGAAATGATCATGGATATCCTGGAAATGTGCGGCGGGCAGCGCATGATGTCCACCTACTTCCGCCCGGGTGGTTTGTGGCGCGATGTGCCGGCTGAGTTTGAAGATGCTGTGCGTCAGTTCCTGCGCGTCTTCCCACGTCGCGTGGATGAGTACGAAGCATTGCTGACGCATAACCCCCTCTTCCTGGAGCGCACCCGGCATATCGGCGTGCTGAGCAAAGAGGACGCCCTGCGCTGGGGAGTGACCGGTCCGGCGCTGCGCGCTTCTGGCGTGCCGCACGATCTGCGCAAAGCCATGCCTTACTCCGGCTATGAGCAGTATGACTTCGAAGTGCCCACCCACACAGAGGGCGACACCTACGTTCGCTACTTGCTGCGCGTCGAAGAGATGCGCCAATCGGTGCGCATTGTGCAGCAGGCGCTGGACAAGCTGCCCTACGGTCCGGTGCGCAGCAACAACCGCAAGTTTGTGCCGCCGCCGCGCTCGGAACTGGGACACAGTATGGAAGCAGTGATCCATCATTTCAAGCTGTGGACCGAAGGTTTTTCAGCGCCTGCGGGGGGTGTTTACGTTGCCGTTGAGTCGCCGCGCGGCGAGCTGGGTGTCTACCTGGAAGGCAATGGCAGCCCCAAGCCGCACCGCGTTTACTGGCGCACACCCTCCTTTGCCAACCTTCAAGTGCTGCCGCTGATCGCTAAGGGACACCTGGTCGCAGACCTGGTGGCTCTGATTGGCACCATCGATATCGTCTTGGGAGATACGGACCGGTGAACCACCTGGCTGAAAAATACTCTGAAGAAATCCAGGCTATCCTGGCAAAATACCCTGCCGACCAAAAACGCTCGGCGGTCATGCCGCTGCTCTACCTGGCTCAGCGCGAGAGCGGCTACGTCACCAAGACGGCCATGAACGAGATTGCCGAGCTGTTGGGCATTACCGCTACAGAAGTGGCCTCCATCGTCGGTTTTTATTCGCTCTACTACGATAAGCCCGCCGGAAAGTACCGCATCCAGGTGTGCACCGATTTGCCCTGCGCACTGCGCGGCGCCGAAGAATTCCTGGAGAAGCTGTGCGAAAACCTGGGTATTCGCGTGGGAGAGACCACCCCAGATGGCATGGTGACCGTTGAGCATGTCATGTGTTTGGCGGCTTGCGACAAAGCGCCTATGTTCCAGGTGCAAAGCGGCGAGGGGCTCTCCTATCACGAGAACCAAACCGTGGAAAGCGCTATGGCGCTGATCCAATCCTTGAAAAAAGGCGCATCTCACAGCAACAAGGACGGGCATCCATGAGCGAATATTTGCTGCTCCGTCATCGCCAGATCCCCGATATTGGGAACTTAACCGTGTACCGCCAAAACGAAGGTTTCCAGGCCTTCCACAAAGCTGTCACCTCGATGAAGCCCGAAGAGGTGACCGAAGTGGTCAAAGCTTCTGGGTTGCGCGGCCGCGGCGGTGCCGGTTTCCCCACCGGGTTGAAATGGTCGTTCATTGACAAGAATAAGTGGCCCCATTACGTGGTAGCCAACGCCGACGAGTCCGAACCTGGCACCTTCAAAGACCGCGAGATCATGGAGAACAACCCCTTCCAGTTCTTGGAAGGCGTGATGCTGTGCGCTTACGCCATCCAGGCCAATGTGGCATACATTTACCTGCGGGGAGAATTCTGGCAGATCGCTGCACACCTGGACCGAAAAATTGCCGAGCTGCATTCCGCCGGCCTGCTGGGTGACAATCTGTTCGGCACAGGCTACTCGCTGCGTCTCTACACCCACCTGGGCGCTGGGGCTTACATTTGCGGCGAAGAGACCGCCATGCTCGAGTCGCTGGAAGGCAAACTGGGCCAGCCGCGCTTGCGCCCACCTTTCCCACCCTCGTTTGGACTTTACGGCATGCCCACGGTGGTCAACAATGTCGAAACGCTGACCAATGTGCCGCTGATCATTGAAAAGGGCGCCGCCTGGTACCGCGGCTATGGCACCGAAAAGAGCGCCGGGGTGAAGATTTTCTCTTTGTCGGGCTGCGTCAATAAGCCTGGCAATTATGAGCTGCCCCTGGGCACCACTTTTCGGGAATTGATTTACGAGCATGGCGGCGGCATCCCCGGTGGACGCCAAATCAAAGCCATCATGCCCGCTGGCGCCTCCTCCTCACTGATCGTCGCCAACGAACAAGCCCTGGATACACCCATGGACTACGAAAGCGTGCCCGCAGTGGGCGCACAGCTTGGCTCAGCCTCGGTCATTATCATCGATGAGTCGGTCGACATCCCGTGGCTGATCAACAAGACGATTCATTTCTTCAAACACGAATCGTGCGGCAAATGCACGCCCTGCCGCGAAGGTAGTTATTGGATGATGCACCTCACCGAGCGGATCGACAAAGGCAAAGCCACCTGGAAAGATGTGGAACTGCTGAAAGATGTCGCCACCCAGATACGCGGCAAGTGCTTGTGCGCATTGGGCGAATTTTCGATCGAGGCGGTGCTCTCCGGCATCGATCGCTTCCGCCAGGACTTCGAAGCCCGAGTTGGCGCAAGAGAGATGATTGAAACACAACCATGACCTTGCGCTTCCATCGTTCCCTTTGTGTTTCAGCTTTTTTTAGCGCCTCAGCGATTAAATTATGTGGAGATCATCCATGGCAAAGCAGGTAACACTGACGATTGACGGAAAGCAGGTCACCGTACCCGAGGGCACCCTGATCGTAGATGCCGCCAAAAAGGCCGGCATCGATGTGCCGGTTTTTTGCTACCACCCCAAAATGGAGCCGGTGGGCATGTGCCGCATGTGCCTGGTGGAGATCGGTCGCCCTGTCATCGACCGAGCAACCGGGCAGGTGGTCAAAGAGGCGGATGGCTCGCCCAAGGTGCAATTCGGCCCCAAGCTGGAAACCGCTTGCACCACGCCAGTCAGCGAAGGCATGGTCGTGGTGGGTGCATCCGAAAAGGTAAAGGCAGGTCGCGAGGATATTCTCGAATTTTTGCTCACCTCTCACCCCCTGGATTGTCCAATCTGTGATAAGGGCGGCGAGTGCCCGCTGCAAGACTTGACCATGGGCTTTGGCCCTGGAGAAAGCCGCTTCATCTTCGATGAGAAGATGCGCATGGATAAGCACGTGCCGCTGGGCGAACTGATTTACCTGGATCGCGAACGCTGCATTCAGTGCGGGCGTTGCGTGCGCTTCCAGAGCGAGATTGCCGATGATCCGGTGATCGGCTTCTACCAGCGCGGCCGCTCTTTGGAAATTGTCACCTTTTCCGAGCCCGGCTTCGACTCGTACTTCTCGGGCAACACCACTGATATTTGCCCGGTCGGCGCCCTGACCACCGCCGACTTCCGCTTTGGAGCGCGACCCTGGGAATTGAACAACGCTGCTTCGATTTGCTCGCAGTGCCCGGTGGGCTGCAACATCACCTTCAACACCCGCCGCGAAGCCCGCTCCGGCGGCAGAATGGTCATCAAGCGTGTGATGCCGCGCCAGAACGAAGCGGTCAATGAAATCTGGATCTGCGACAAGGGACGCTTTGCTTACCATTTCACCGAGGGCGGTGGGTCTGGCAACTCGGAGCGCCTGACCCAACCCCTGGTGCGCAAGAATGGTGAGCTTGCTCCGGTCAGTTGGGATGAAGCCCTGCAGGTGGTGGCAGAGCGCTTCCGCCAGGCGGGCAGCGGCTTGCTGACCCTGGCAGGCGGGCGCCTTTCGAACGAAGACCTGTTCAACCTGCGCCAATTAACGCAGGGTTTGGGCGGGCAGACTGCCCTGTACACCCAGATGGCCGGCGGCGACCTGGTCGCCCAGGTGGGCGTAGGACAGGGCACCAACTTTGCCGATATGGGCGCCGGCAGCGCCATCCTGGTGGTTGCCAGCGACTTGCACGAAGAAGCGCCTATCTGGTACCTGCGCATCAAGCAAGCGGTCGAGCGCGGCGCGATGTTGATCGTGGCAGGCGCACGTCCCACGCGCCTGGAAAAATACGCCGCTCACGTGGTGCGCTACCCTTATGGCTCCGAAGCCGCCGCTATCCTGGCAATGCTCAACAGCCTGTCGGCCAAGCGCCCCAACCTCCCCGAGCCAGTGCAAGCCCTGGCGCGCAGCCCCGAATTGCAAGCCGCCGCCAAAGCCTTCGCCGGCGCACAGAATGGCCTGGTTTTGTACGGCAGCGAAGGGCTTGGCCTGGAAGGCTCTCAAGCCCTGGCGCAAGCTTGCGCCAACCTGTTGATCTCCACCAATCACATCGGGCGAGCCAATAACGGCCTGATCGCCGTATGGCAGCGCGCAAACGAGCAGGGCGCCTGGGATATGGGTTTTCGTCCCCGCACAGACCTGGCCGAGGCGATGAAGTCTGCCCGGGTGTTGTATGTGGTCGCCGCAGACCCGGCAGGCGACGACCCCTCCATGGCAGAGGCGGGCGAGTTTCTGGTGGTACAGGAGCTCTTTTTGACTGATACCGCCAAGCTGGCGGATGTGGTGTTGCCCGTGGAGGCTTACACGGAGCGCGAGGGCAGCTTCACTTCTGGAGAGCGGCGTGTGCAGCGCTTCTACCCGGCGGTGCCCGAACCGGCTGGCTTAAAGGCCGATTTCGCCGTTACGGGACAGATCGGGCAGCTTCTGGGGCTCGATCTCGAAGCCCGCTTCGCCTCGAAGGTGATGCTGCGCATTGCCAGCCAGATCGCTGATTATGCCGGGCTGGACTACGTCAGGCTGGCAGAGGTCGTCGAGCAGTGGCCCATCGTGGGGCGCGGCGACGTCTATTACGGCGGCACCAGTTACGAGAACTCGCAGGGCCTGGGCGTGCAGCTTGCGCCGGCCGCCCAACGCGGCGCAGCCGTGCCGCTGGCCTGGCCCGAGTTCGCTTCGCAGTCGCACTCGCAGCAAGCCTCTGCAGAGGGCTTACTGGCCGCGCCGATCAACCGTTTGCTCGATCGCGGCCAAACGGTCTGGCCTTCCACATTGTTGCACTCGCGCATTCCGCAGCCCTACGTGGCGCTCAACCCGGCAGATGCAGCGGTATTGAGGATACCCTCTGGCGCCATGCTGCAAGTCACGCTGAATGGCACTGCCCGCCTGGCAGCCGCCCACCTGGATGAAAACGTGCCGCAGGGTGTGGTGCTTGTGCCGCGCAGTATGGGTTTGCCCATTTTTGGCCCAGCGCCGGTGGAAATTCGCCGGGCGGAGGTCGTATCCGCATGAGCGCCGGCGTTTCTATTCCACCAGCCAAGATTGCCCTGCCTGCTGGAAAGCTTTCCGGCTTTTTCCTGATGAAAAATCTGCGTCAATCTGTGAATTGTATTTTCTCTGCCGGTATGCCGGCGCACTTGCGAGGGAATCTATGGACTTAGCCCTGCTCCTCGAATGGATTATCAAATCGCTGGTGCTGATCCTGATCTTGCTGACCAGCTTTGCTTATCTCACTTTTTACGAGCGCAAAGCCCTGGCGCGCATCCAGGTGCGCATCGGCCCTAACCGGGCTGGGCCAGGCGGTTGGTTGCAGCCGGTTGCCGACGCGGTCAAACTGATCTTCAAGGAAGAGCTGACGCCCGCCAAGGCCTACAAAGTGATCTTCGTGATCGCCCCGATGCTCACCCTGCTGCCAGCGCTGATCATCCTGGCAGTGGTGCCGTTTGGCAGCTCGATCACCCTGTTTGGACGCCAGGTTTCGTTGGGCATCACCGACATCAACGTGGGTGTGCTGTACATCATGGCGGTTGCCTCGATTTCAGTGTACGGCATTGTGCTGGCAGGCTGGTCTTCGAACAACAAATACGCCATGCTGGGCGGCATTCGTTCGTCTGCCCAGATGATCAGCTACGAGCTGGCGCTGGGCCTGTCGATCATTGGTCCGATCTTGCTGGCAGAGAGCATGAGCATTGGCGAGATCATCGATGCCCAGCGCGGCATCTGGTTCCTGTTCTTGCAGCCAGTGGGCGCCATCATCTTTTGGACGGCCACGCTGGCCGAGGTGAACCGATCGCCCTTCGACATGCCAGAAGCCGAACAGGAGCTGACCGCCGGCTATCACGTGGAGTACTCCGGCATGAAGTTCGCCCTGTTTTTCATCGCCGAGTACATGAAGATGATCGCCGTCAGCGTGATCCTGGCAGCATTGTTCCTGGGCGGCTACCGGGGACCATTCGTTGACCAGGTTCCGCTATTGGGTCCGCTTTACCTGTTTGTAAAAGTGTTCGTGCTGCTGTTTATTATGATTTGGGTGCGCGCCACGCTGCCGCGCATCCGTTATGATCGCCTGATGGCCTTTGGCTGGAAGCTGCTCTTCCCCCTGGCTTTGACCAACGTTTTCCTGACCGCCGTGGGCATCATCCTGGCGGATACCTATGGGCCGGCTTTTCTGTGGTCTATCCCGTTGATGAGCATCCTGGCATTCTTAGTGGTGAATTACCTGGCGCGTGACCGGATCGCAACCGCCAGCGCCCAGGCAGTGAGTTTTAGGAGGTAGGCACGATGTTTACTGAGATACTGCGTGGTTTACGCACGACGTTCAAAATGATGTTAGAGAAGCCGGTAACGGTGCAATACCCGGAAGTAAAGCGCCCGGTGCGGCGGCGGTTCAAGGGTCGCCACGAGCTGCGCCGTTACGACAATGGCCTGGAGCGCTGCATTGGCTGTTCTTTGTGCGCAGCCGCCTGTCCAGCAGATGCCATCTTCGTAGAATCGGCCGAGAATACGGACGAGGAGCGCTATTCTCCAGGAGAGCGCTACGCCAGCACCTACGAGATCAACATGCTGCGCTGCATCTTCTGCGGCTACTGCGAAGACGCCTGCCCGACCCAGGCCATCGTGCTGGGCGATAACTACGAGCTTTCCTTCACCGACCGACGGCAAGCCATTTATGGCAAAGAAATGCTGTTGGTTCCGGTCAAAGAAGGCGGGCTTCCCACCCCGCAGAAGACCGAGCCCGGCAAATTTAACCGATCGATCCCGGAGATGAATAACCCCGATTAGGTGTGGATTGCTACCCCATCCCAAACCAAGGTGACCCATGACCTCTGAGCTGATTCTGTTCTTCATCCTGGCAATTGTCGCGGTGGCATCGGCGGTGGGCATGCTGCTCAGCCGCAACGCCGTCTATGCCGCGCTGTACCTGATCTTGAATTTTGCCACCGTGGCAGTGTTCTACTTGATGTTAAGCGCAGCCTTCATTTCGCTGGTGCAGGTAACCGTGTACGCTGGCGCCATCATGGTGTTGTTTTTGTTTGTGATCATGCTACTGGGCGCTGAGCATACTGGTCGCCTCAGCGAATCGGGGTGGATGTTCTGGACGCCGATCGTGCTTGGGGCAGTGCTGGCGGTTGAAGCGCTGTATATCATCTTAAGACAATGGAAGGCCATTCCTGCTACCCAGGCGGCAGGGTCGGATTTCGGCGCGCCGGCCGCGGTGGGATTGGAGCTTTTCCAGAACTACCTGCTGCCTTTCGAGGTCACCTCGGTCCTGTTGCTGGTGGCCATGATTGGAGCCATCCTGCTCGCCCGCAGCAAGAAGGCATAGGGCGGGTTTCGAGCGCGCCAGTGCGCACGCTCGCACCAAACGGAGGAGATGCATGCTGCCTGTTGGATATTACATCGCATTATCGGCCATCCTGTTCACCCTCGGCGCGCTGGGAGTATTGATCCGGCGCAACTCGATCGTCATCTTCATGTCGATCGAACTGATGCTGAATGCTGGAAACCTGGCTTTCGTCGCTTTTGCCCGCGCCTACCAGTCCTTGAGTGGGCAAATTTTTGTCTTCTTCATCATGGCAGTCGCCGCTGCGGAAGTCGCTGTGGGCCTGGCGCTGATCGTGGCAATCTTTCAAACCAAGCGCTCCATCGATGTTGATCAGCTCAACACGATGCAGGGCTGACGGGTGGATGATGCGGAGGGATTATGATCTTTAGCGAAGTAACCTCAGCCGGTGCGCAGTTCTTCCAATGGGTGCCTTTGATCCTGGCATTTCCTCTGGCGGGCTTGCTCATCAACATGTTCTTTGGGGGTCGCCTTCCCGAGAAGGTCATCGGCATCGTTGGCAGCAGCGCCGTCGTGCTGACCTTTGTCGTGGCCGTGTTGCAAGCCATTTCGCTGGTGGGGCACCCAGAAGGTGCGGTGGTGCCGTTGGCAGACTGGATCCATATCGGCGAGCTTCACCTGCGCTGGGCGATCCAGGTGGATACGCTTTCCGTGACCATGATGCTGGTGGTTTCGGGGGTTGGCTCCTTGATCCACATCTACGCCATCGGCTACATGCATGAGGATGTGCGCCACAATGGCGACCCAGGCCGTTACCAACGCTTCTTCGTGTTTTTCAACCTGTTTATCCTGGCCATGATGGTGCTGGTCAGCGCCGACAATTACCTGATGCTGTTCGTCGGTTGGGAGGGCGTGGGCTTGTGCTCCTACTTGCTGATCGGTTTCTGGTACGACAAAGGCGAAGGTGGCATCGGCAACGCCATGGCGGCCAAGAAGGCCTTTGTCACCAACCGAGTGGGCGATTTTGGCTTCCTGCTGGCTGCCTTCACCATGTTTGGCGCTTTCCGCAGCTTCGAATTTGAGTCCGTCTTCCGCCAGGCGCCTGAGGTCGCTGCCATTATTCCCTCGGCGATCATGTTCATCACCCTGTTCATGCTGCTGGGTGTGACCGGCAAATCGGCGCAGTTGCCACTGTTTGTGTGGCTGCCGGATGCCATGGCAGGCCCGACGCCGGTCTCGGCGTTGATCCATGCGGCAACCATGGTCACCGCCGGCGTTTACCTGGTGGCGCGTTCCTATCCCCTGTATTCCCTGGTGCCCGAGGCCCAGTTCTGGGTGACTATGGTGGGCGCGCTAACTGCCCTGTTTTCGGCCACCATCGCCGTGGGGCAGTTCGATATCAAGAAGGTGCTGGCTTACTCCACCATCAGCCAACTAGGCTTCATGGTGGCGGCGGTGGGCATGGGCGCCACGGTGGCAGGCATGTTCCACCTGGTGACGCACGCTTTCTTCAAGGCGCTGCTCTTTCTCTCGGCTGGATCGGTCATCCTGGGGCTGGAGCAGGGACACCATCATGTAGAACACGATCCGGTGCTGCGCAAAAAAGCAAAGAATTTGCACCATTTCGATCCTCAGGATATGCGCAACATGGGTGGCTTGCGCACGCGCATGCCGATCACTTTCTGGGTATTCACCATCGGTGGCCTGGCGCTGGCGGGCATCTTCCCCCTGGCAGGCTTCTGGTCAAAGGATGAGATCCTGCTGGAAGCCAATCACCTGTATTCCTGGGCTTACATCATTCTGTCAATTGCCGCTTTCTTTACCGCCTTTTACGTGGGCCGCCAGCTCTTGATGGTCTTCTTCGGCGAACCGCGCACAGAACCCGCCGCCCACGCCAAGGAAAGCCCTCCGGTGATGACCGTGCCGTTGATGATCCTGGCAGGACTTTCTGCTCTCGGCGGACTGCTCAACCTGCCCGGCATCCACACCTTCGGGCATTGGCTGGAGCACACGCTTGAGGCTGCCACGCATGGCGAAGCCGCCGAAGTAGCCGCAGAGGTAGGCGCCGAAGCCGCACAGGCGGGCGCCCTCGGCTTTGATCTCGGCATCGCCGCCATCTCTACCGCCCTGGCAGTGGTTGCGTTGGGATTGGCATGGTACCTGTATGACCGGCGTTACAAGCAGATGCTCGACATCCCACCTGCCAAGCGTCCGGATGATCCGCTGCGCAGCATACTGGGACCGGTGTTCACCGGTATGGAGCGCAAGTGGTGGGTAGACGAGCTGTACTGGGCAGTGCTGCTCAACCCTTACATCGCTCTCTCAAAATTCCTGGCGCAGGTGATCGACTGGCGCTTTTGGCACGACTGGTTCCACGACGTGGTCATCGCCGGCGGCTTCAAGTGGATCACGCGCCTCACTGCTGTGCGCATCGACCTGGGCGGCATCGACGCCATTGCCAACGGTCTGGCAACGGTCACGCAAGGACTGGCGCAACAAATGCGCCGCCTGCAAACCGGCTACGTGCGCAACTACGCCCTGTCGGTATTTGTGGGCGTGGTCATCATTCTGGGTTATTTGATCTTGAGGTAAGAAAAGCGTTGGCACGGAAGGTTACTTGTGCCGCAACGACATAGAATCCAAACCGAGGACGAGCCATGAATTTTCTCCTGTATCCCCTCACCATGGTGACTTTCTTCCCCCTGTTGGGCGTGCTGGTGCTGCTCTTCTTGAAACCAGAGCAGAAAAACGCTGCCCGCTGGACAGCATTGATCACCTCCCTGATCACCTTCGGTATCTCCATTGCCGTGCTGGCGCAATTCGATCGCACCAACCCGGACCTGCAGTTGGTGATCAACCTGCCCTGGATCCAGGTGGCAGGATGGAACATCGCTTTCCACATGGGCGTGGATGGGCTGAGCATCCTGCTGGTGTTACTGACCACCTTCCTCACCCCCATTTCGATCCTCTCCACCTGGACGGCGGTCGAAGATCGGGTCAAAGATTTTATGCTCTTCTTCCTGCTGCTCGAAGTGGGCATGGTGGGGGTGTTCGTCTCGCTGGACCTGTTCCTGTTCTACATCTTCTGGGAATTCACCCTGGTGCCAATGTACTTCCTGATCGGCATCTGGGGCGGCCCAAACCGCATGTATGCGGCTATCAAGTTCTTCCTGTACACCATGGCAGGCTCGATCTTGATGCTGCTGGCGGTGCTGTGGCTGGGCATCCAGGGCGGCACCTTCTCCGTGCCTGAGCTGGTAGCGCAGGACAATATCCCGGCCAATTTGCAAACCTGGCTGTTCCTGGCTTTTGCTGCAGCTTTCGCCATCAAGGTGCCAATGTGGCCGCTGCACTCCTGGCTGCCAGATGCCCACGTGGAAGCGCCCACCGCCGGTTCGGTCATCCTGGCAGGCGTACTGCTCAAGATGGGCACTTACGGCTTCCTGCGTTTCAACCTGCCTCTCTTTCCCCAGGCGGCGGTGCAGCTCGCGCCGCTGATGGGCGTGCTGGCAGTGATTGGCATCATCTACGGCGCGGCGGTGTCCTACGCCCAGCAGGATGTCAAGAAGCTGGTGGCTTATTCCTCGGTGAGCCACCTGGGTTTCGTCATGCTGGGTTTGTTCGCCCTCAACCCGCAGGGCATCCAGGGCGGCATTCTGCAGATGATCAACCACGGCCTGAGCACCGGCGCATTATTCTTGATCGTCGGCATGATCTACGAGCGCCGCCATACGCGTGACATGGACGCCTTCGGCGGCTTGTGGAAGATCATGCCGGTGTACGGCGCGCTGACCCTGATTGTGACGCTTTCTTCGATGGGCCTGCCTGGGTTGAACGGTTTCGTGGGCGAATTCACCATCTTGCTGGGCGCCTGGGAAGCTGGCCAGGTGGGCGGACCATTTGGCTCGTACTGGTACGCTGGGCTGGCAGCCATTGGCGTCATCCTGGCGGCGGTGTATATGCTGTACATGTTCCAAAAAGTTTTCCTGGGGCCGGTTGACAAAGACGAGAACCGCAGCTTGAAGGATCTCAACTGGCGTGAAATCGTCACCCTGGCGCCGCTGCTGGTCTTCATCTTCTGGATCGGCCTGTATCCCAGGCCTTTCTTCGAGCTGATGGCTCCATCGGTGGACAAACTGGTGCAGATCTTGCAAACGGCCGCCCTGGCGATACGCTAACCGCTGCGGCGCGAGAGGAGCTGGTTATGAATGTGCAGGATCTGTACGCAATCTCTCCCCTGATCGTCCTGGTCACCTGGGCCACGTTGCTGATCCTGGTGGATGTTTACATCATTCGGGATCGCAACGGCGGCACGCCTATCCTGGCGGCGCTGGGCCTACTGGTCGCCATGGGCTTCGCGATCGCCCAAACCGGGCAGCAGTACACAGCCTTCAACGGTATGGCGGTGGTGGATGGTTTCGCCATCTTCCTGCAAGTGCTGTTCCTCGGCAGCGGCCTGGTCGGCATTGCCCTGGCTTACAACTACCTGCAGCGCATGGGCATCGAGCGCAGCGAATACTACATTCTGCTGCTCTATTCAATCTCCGGGATGATGCTGATGGCGATCGCCGCCGACCTGATCGTGGTCTTCCTGGCGCTGGAGCTGCTCTCTATCCCGCTGTATGTCCTGGCTGGCTTTGGCCGTCCTAAAGTCGAACCTGAAGAAGCTGCTTTGAAGTACTTCCTGCTGGGCGCTTTTGCCGGCGGCTTCGTGGTTTACGGCATTGCCCTGGCCTTCGGCGCCACAGCCACCACTTCCCTGGCAGGCATCGTGCAAGCAGTGAACGCCGGTTCCGCCAACCTGACGCTGCTGAGCATCGGCGCGGCGCTGATCTTGATCGGGCTGGGTTTCAAGGTGGCAGCGGTGCCGTTCCACATGTGGACGCCCGATGTGTACCAGGGCGCACCCAGCGCGGTGACGGCTTTCATGTCGGTAGGCGCCAAGGCGGGCGGGTTTGCCGCTCTGCTAAGGGTGTTTGTCAGCGCCTTGCCTGAGCTGGCAGCCGATCTGTCGCCGGTGCTGTGGGTGCTGGCGGCGCTGACCATGATCCTGGGCAACGTGGTTGCCATTGCCCAGGGCAACATCAAGCGCCTGCTGGCTTATTCGAGCATCGCCCATGCCGGTTACATCCTCATGGCGCTGGTGGTGTTTGGCAACACTCAGGTCTCCAGCGACGCGGTGGCAGCGGCGCTGTTCTACCTGGTAGCTTATGCAGTGACCAGCTTCGGCGCTTGGGCAGTGGTGATCGCCCTGGAGAAAGCCGAGCAAAAAGGATTAGCGCTGGATGACTACGCCGGGCTGGGGCGCAAATACCCAGGACTGGCCGCGGCGATGGCGGTCTTCATGTTGTCCTTCACCGGCGTGCCCCCCACCCTGGGCTTTGTCGGCAAGCTGTACCTGTTTCGCACCGTGCTGGAAGGCGGTTTCATCTGGCTGGCGGTGATCGGTGTGCTCACTTCCCTGGTCTCGGCTTACTACTACCTGCGCATCGTGGTGATCATGTATATGCGCGACGGCGACCCGCAGGTGCACGCCGAACCCTGGCTGCGCCTGACAGCAGGTGTGACTGCCGTGGCGACAGTGGTGCTCAGTTTATATGCCGGGCCGCTCTTCGCTTGGGCCTCTCAGGCGGTGTTGAAGCTGTTTTGACCCTCTTGAAAACAAACGAAAAACCATCGCAATAACACGTCTGGCTTCTCATCAATCGGCGGAGGCGATTTTCTTTTCATGAGCTGACACGCCTCTCCCAATAAGTGACATCAGAACTCAGGCAGTTGGCGGCGCTGAGAATGATGCTCCAAGCTGGTGACAAGGTGGAATCGCAGGCAAGGCTCGAGTTAGAGGTATCGAATATGATACCGGGTTGCTGCGCTGAGATCTGAATATGCGCCGCGATATTCGGGCGGCAGCAGCTCTGCCAGGAGATACATGATCTCATCGGTGATTTGCTGGCGAACGAGGCGTGTGACCGGCTCTGTGGCTGGTTCTATGCGGAAAGGCCGACCAGTGCGGATGTGGAATTCAGTCCGGCGCAGGCGGCGGATATTGTGGCGAAAGGCCTCGTTGCCATAGTAAACCAATGGCAGCAGCGGCGCGCCGGAGTGCAGCGCCAGGGTGACGATACCGGGATGGCCTCTGCGCAGCCTCCCGTCGCCGCTGCGCGTGCCCTCCGGTGTGATCGCCACAATTTTGCCAGCATCTAAAGCCTGCAGACCCCTGCGCAGCGCCGCGGTATCCGCCTCACCACGGTGCAGCGGTATGGCGCCCCACAAATCGAACAGCGCTCCCATCCAACGGCTGTCCCAGGTTTCAGCTTTGGCAAAGCCTGTGATCGGCCGCGGCTGGAGGTGGCTGTACATCAGCGGTACTTCCAGGAAATTGATATGGTTGCACACCAGGATCAGCGGGCCATGCCGCGGCACCTGTTGAAGTGGCTCTTCATCGATGCGGCACAACACCCGAGTGATATTCTTGATGGTATTGGTAACAGTCCAATGCGCCAGGTTCATGGCATCAAACTTTGGCTGGTCCGATCACATCCAGCAGCTCAGGCAGGATGTGTAGATCCAGGCGTTCACCCGCAATGCACAACGTCTCGCCATCAGCGTGGGCTGGCAAGGCGCCTTGAACCGCGACGACCGTTAACTTGTCCGCGCGCGCAGTGCGAATGGCAGGGTGCCCGGCCTGGGTGCCCTGCATGAAACGCGGGATCAGGCCAAAGATGCCCAGCTTGCTCACCTGCCCTGCAATGCACAGGTCGAACAAGCCGTCGTTGGTCATCCCGTCGGGCGCCATCATGAATCCTCCCCCCATGCGCCGGCCGTTCATCACCGAAACCATCAACGCTGGCTGGACGAGCACCTGGTCGCTAAACTCGATGCGCACCGTCGGCGCCTTGAAGTATAAAAAGATGGTTTTGAGCGCGGCGATGATGTAGGAAGGAAACCCGCTCAGGCGCTTGAGCTTGAGCGCTTCGAAGCCAACCACGGCATCGAAACCAATCCCCACTCCGTTGCCAAAATAGCGCCCTTGAGGGTAATCACCGCCCTGCACAAAGCCCACATCCAACTTATGGCGCACCCCATTCGCCAGGATCTGGCAGGCGGCTGAGATATCGTGCGGGACGCCGATGCCATAAGCAAAGTCATTGCCGCGACCCACGGGGATCACGCCCAAGGCCGCTTGCCCATCGCCATTCCGGCGGGCGCGAGCCAGGCCATTCAGCGTCTCGTTAGCGGTGCCGTCTCCGCCAACAGCGACGACCACATCCCAATCCGCGATAGAGGCCTGTTCAGCCAGCTCGATCGCGTCACCTGGGTGACGTGTGCGCTCAATTTCGAAATCCAAGCCCAGGCTGTGAAGCTGCTGCTCCAGGGGCAAGTAGGCTTGTTCGCCAGCGCCGCGGCCAGCGACCGGATTGAGCAGGATTTTGTAACGTGTCATAGGATGGCTTCTGTTGAGTATAGCATAAATAGCCAAATTCAAATACAACCCACAAACTCCAAAATATCCCTTTCGTGTAGGATAGGTTCGGCGGTGGCCTCGAAATTACTGGCGCGCCATCAGGCTATGGGCCAGAGAAGAAATCATCCAAAAGCCTGGTGTATTCCTCGGCCCGGTTGAGATATGGAAAGTGACCGGCTGCAGAAAACGTATGCACTGCAGCGGCAGGATAAGTAGCTTTCAACTGCGCCCTTAGGGAAGCTTCCACCAAAGGATCGTTGTCCGATTCCAGGATCATCACCGGCATCTGCGGAGCTGGCGCTTCGAATTTTTGCACCACGCAGCGGTAGCGCCCCACCACCTGGGCCTTGGTCATGCGCCCGTAGCCCATTTCGTTCAAGAATGCCAGGGTGAGCTCATCTTGACCTGATGTCGGGTAAATGCTCTGCTCGAAGCTACCCCTCAAAACCGAGATGACCAACCACTCCGGCAGGAATGGTAACAGCGTTCCAATGGTGCGGTTCTTTTCAGCGATCAGGTCATTGGGCGGGAAAGTATTGGCAAATACCGCCCGGGCGATCATCTCTGGATGCCGGGAAACCAGGTATTGAGCAAAGTATCCGCCCAGGGATGTGCCGACGAGGTTAATCCGGGTCACGTTTTCTCGCCCAAGAATGGCGAGCAAGCCTTGCTCGAGCTCTTCCAGGCTGTCCACGGCTGGATAAGTAACGCTGATAATGCGGTAGCGATCTTTCAGCGCCTGGATTTGTTGCCACCAGATATCATAAGCGCCGGTCATACCGTGCAGGAAAACGATCACCTGCTCTCCCTGCCCGACAACGAGGTATTCCCACTTCACCCCGCCCACGCTGATCAGGCTGAGAGGCTGCGACTGGCGGAAAGAAACCAGGGACTGGCTGGTAGTCGCATGCACCTTGCCGTACACCTCCGCAAATGGAACCCGAGGCACCGGCCAAAGATAAACGATCACCAACGCCAGGAGCACAATTGCTGGGATAAGCCACTTGACCTGTCTTCGCATGCGGTTGCCCTCCTCACCTCAGACTGGTTAATTTACGCGCACGCCTGCGCTTGCGCCAACAGCCAATGTTCTATCTCAGGGATGTTTTCATCCAGCCGCGCCGCCGCCACCACCGGTAACCAGCGTCGGTACTCGGGCTCGCCGCCAGGCCGCAATTTGAAATAGTGTCGCAAATAGGCAGCATGAAACTGCTTTACAAACAGTTTCATCAGCCGCCCCGGCACCATCGCGCTGTGCGCCGCACCCAACAAGATGATCGTCGTGCGCGCCACATCTGCCAGTGGATTGCCGCGCGCCGCATCAATCCAGTCAATGATCACGGCACCCTCGCCTGTCATTAGCATATTGCCGGGGTGGAAATCCCCGTGGCAAACCCGGTCGCCACCGGGCAGAGCCTCCAGGCACGCCAACATTCTCGCTCGCTTACCGGCAGGCAGGGCGCTGGCGTGGCTGATCTTGCGTTGCAGCTTTGTACGCTGCTGGGGCAGGTCTGCCGGCAGCTCTTTGGAATGCATTTGAGCCTGCAGATTGGCAAGCTGTACCGCCAAACTCTTCACTCGCCAGGGCTGAGATTGCACCATCTCCAGCATGGATTTGCCGTGCACACGCTCATAGATCAAGCCCATGCGCCCATCCAGGTGCAGCACCTCGCCGGGAGCCGGTGTGGGAACACCTGCGGCATGCACGGCGCGCGCCAGGCGAGCCTCATACTCGATATTTTCCGGCTCGAACCAGTCGTGAAAGAGCTTGATGACGTAGCCATCACCCCATAAATGAATATCTGCAGTTCTTCCCTGGGCAATCAGGCGGCCGGGCCTGGTTTCTTGCATTGATTCACCTTTCTGAAAACATCCAACTGCGCTGCAGGGATTATAACGGCACAGTCGCGCAGAAACAACCTGCCTGCCAGGCCATTACATGGGTTAAAATCAAGTCTATCTAGCAGGCCAACACCTCTTCAGGAGATCAGGATGAGACGCGTTCACAACTTCAACGCTGGACCGGCAGCGCTGCCGCTGGCGGTTTTAGAACAAGCCCAGGCAGAGTTGCTGGATTTCCACGGCAGTGGCATGTCCATTTTAGAAATGAGCCACCGCTCAAAAGCCTTCGATAAAGTTATCGGGGAAGCGGAGCAGAACCTCCGAGAGCTGCTGAATATTCCATCGAGCTACAAAGTGCTTTTCCAGCAGGGCGGCGCCAGCTTGCAATTCGCCATGGTACCGCTCAACCTACGACCTGCCGGAGCATCTGCAGATTACCTGGTCAACGGCGCCTGGGGCCGGGCTGCCTTCAAAGACGCCCAAAAACAGGGCAAGGCGCGCCTGGCGGGCAGCAGTGAAGCGACCAACTACGACCGCACGCCCGAACAGGTCGATTACGACCCGCAAGCCGCTTACCTGCACTTCACTTCGAATGAGACAATCCACGGCGTGCAATTTCAACAGGAGCCCCAGCCTCCGGCCGGCGTGCCCCTGGTCTGCGATATGTCCTCGGATATTTTGAGCCGCCCGATCGAGGTCGCGAGATACGGATTGATCTACGCCGGCGCGCAGAAGAACGCTGGCCCGGCAGGCGTGACGCTGGTGATCGTGAACGAAGAATTGCTGGCGCGCACGCCCAAGGATCTACCCGTGATGCTCGATTACCGCCTGCAGGCCGAAGCCGGCTCGATGCACAACACGCCCCCGGTATTTGCCGTGTACATCGTGGGACTGGTGCTGAAATGGCTCAAGGCTGAGGGTGGGCTAAAAGCAATGGCACAGCGAAACCAGGAGAAAGCCACTCTGATCTACCGGGTCATCGATCAGAGCGGTGGATTCTACCGTGGCCATGCAATGCCGAAAGAGCGCTCGCTGATGAATGTGACTTTCCGGCTGCCCAGTGAAGAGCTGGAAGCGACCTTTGCCAGGCAAGCCGAAGCTGCCGACCTGGTAGGATTGAAAGGGCATCGTTCCGTGGGCGGTATACGCGCCTCGCTCTACAACGCACTGCCAGTCGAGGCAGCCCAGGCGTTGGCTGAATTCATGCGCGAATTCCAGCGCAGGCAGGGTTAAGCTGACTGGCTCTGCCTGAAAATCGCTTCACGCCACCGGGATTGCCAGCCCACGGATCGCTGCTGCCATCGCCTGGTTCACCTGGAAATGACGCTCCAAGAATGCCAAAATCGCCAGGGCCGACTCGCAGCTGCGTTCATAGCCTTGCATAAAACCGGGCAGTTGGCGGGCAATCCCCGGAAAGCGGCGCTCGAAACGCCGTTCGCCCGAAAATGGGTCTGCGAATGCTGGCTGGTTAACTTCAACCTGGTTTGCCAGCTCAATGATGCGGTCAACAGCGTATTGCTGGATGAAGCGCATTGCTGAGAGCTTCTCGCCGCGTCGATATCGGCCCAATCCAACCAATAGATTGGTCAGCGCTTCGCCCAGCAGCCAATCGGTGGTCGCTTTTGGGGCGCTATTGGGAGCCGTTGCGGGTATCGCAATCTGCTCGTCGACCCCTGGGCGCTTCCAAACCACACGTCCAGCAGCAAAGGGAATTGCGCCGAGTTCCCGCTGTTCGAAGACAGCAAATTCGCAAAATATGCCATCCTGGAAAAGCAGCTTATAGCCATCCGGCGAGTTGAGAAAATAATACGCCGGCGGGCAAATCTCAGTTAGCCAATCCAAATTCTGCACATACCAGGTCTTATACCCTTCCTCGACGATCACAAAAAAGTCGAGGTCCGAATATTCATCCAAACGCTCCAGCTCTGAGCCGACCGAACCCAAGCCAATCAGCGCCAAGGCGTGGCCGGATTTTTCCAACGATTCACCAATATCGTCCAGCCGGGTTAGCAGTGAAAACTTGTCAGGCATGGTATTCCCTCGTCCCGATCCAGAGATGCCATCACAGCACAGCGATTATAACGGCTCCGACCAATTCAAATGGATAGGATTCCGGATGATAACGGTATAATCGAAATATCAGGAAAAGGTGGATCAATGCCGAAACCGCTGCGCCGCACTGCCTGGATGGTTGCCATTCCCCTGCTTCTTTCCCTGGCATGCAATTATCCGGTCACGAGCGCCAGGCCAACCCGCAATGTCAGCGGTGAACAACTGCGCCAGACGCTGGCAGCTCCATCGTCCGGAACTCCTGGCGCAATTGAAAACCCGCTAGCAAGCGCGCCCGCTGCGGAAGGCGAAGCCAAGGCAACCCCCGCGACCCCGCCGGCTGTCTCCAACCCTCCAGCGCCAACGCCGCAGCTCGCCCCTGGCAGCTATTACCTGTACACCACTCGCTCTGGGGATGACCTGGCTGGATTGGCGGGCCGCTTCGACGTCGAGCCAGGCGAGATCCTGCTGCCAGAAGGGATCATCGCGCAAGGCCTGCTGCCTGCGGAAACTCCACTCTATATCCCCAAACGCTTGGAGGCGGTTGCCCACAGCGGGCTACTGCTGCCCGATAGCGAGCTGGTCTATTCACCCACAGCTTTGGATTTCGACGTCGCGCGTTTCGTCCAGGAGGCCGGCGGATACCTGAGCCGCTACGCTGAAGAAGTCGATGGCGACTTGCTCAACGGGGCAGTGGTGATCCAGCGCGTGGCGAACGAGCTATCCGTCAACCCGCGCTTGCTGCTGGCTTTCCTTGAATACCGCTCTGGCTGGGTTTACGGAGAGCCGACCGACCCCCAGGAAATTGACTTTCCCATCGGCTTCGTGGCCGCCGGGCGCAAGGGCTTATACCAGGAAATTCACATCACAGCCACGCAGCTCAACCAGGCTTACTACGGCTGGCGCCAGGGCATCATCACCCAAATCACCTACCGCCAGCTCAAAACGGCGCGCCTGGATCCAACGGTGAATGCTGGCACGGCCGCGCTGCAGCACCTGTTCGCCATCTTCTATGATCAGTCCGCCTGGCAAGAAGCCCTATACGGTGCAAATGGCTTCCTGGCGCTTTACCAGCGCATGTTCGGAGATGCCTGGGCGCGGGATACGGCATTCGGACCGCTCTTTCCACCCGGTCTCAACCAACCGTTGCTCGAGCTGCCTTTTGGGCGCGGCGAGCGCTGGAGCTTGACCGCCGGACCACACCCCGCCTGGAATACAGGCACGCCGCGCGGCGCCCTGGACTTTGCGCCGGTGACCGGCGAGCCACCCTGCAGCATTTCACGTGCTTGGGCTACCGCCGCAGCTCCGGGTATCATCGCCCGCTCCGGTGAGAACGTTGTCGTCCTTGATCTCGACGGCGATGGCAAAGAACAAACCGGCTGGGTGCTGCTGTACTATCACCTGGCTGGCGAGCTGCCCCCTGCCAGGCTGGTGGTTGAACAGGATTTCCCGCTGGGTCACCCCTCTTGCGAGGGAGGTCGCGCCACCGGTACGCATGTGCACATCGCCCGTAAGTACAACGGCGAGTGGCTGGCTGCAGACGGCCCAGTGCCTTTCGTGCTGAGCGGCTGGCAGGCGCACGCCGATGCCAGGAACTATTACGGCACGCTGGTCAAAGGAGACCAGGTGGTGGGTTCCAACGTCAACGGGGCCTCGACTTCGATCATCGTGCGTTGAGCGCCAGATATCACAGCGGCAGCCGGAAGCACGTGTCCGGCTGCCGCGCCATTTGGTTCAGCCTTCGGTTGGTTATGCTCGCTGGGATGCTTTGAGCGCCGCCCAGGCGCCTGCCGTCGCCAGCGCCAGCAGCGTCAGCAAGATCCAGGAGAGCAGCCTCCAGGAAGAGGCTGCACCGGAGAATGCCTGGATACCGACGGAAGTCGGGTCCAGGCCGCCGGGGTCGCCAGCGACAAAGTGAGTGCCATCCAGCTCGGCCTCGGTCAAGCCCGCTAAAACCAGTCCAGAGCCCGTATGGGTAACGCCAGTAGCCAGGTCCCAGCACTCGCCGCTGGTTGGAGCACATTGAGAGATATCCGCAATGGTGAACAGGCGATTCTGGTTCAAGGTGATGCTGGTGCATTCCGGCGGGGTCGCATCCACCGGCAGAACCAGCGTCCACGAGCCCGCGCCGCCCACGGTAAAGGCGTCGTAGAATTCCGAGCACATCGCATCCACGTATCCGGAGACGCCATTATCGAAGGGGGCATTGGCTGCGCCGCGGCCAAAACTGACTATCGCGACCGTGCCCGCGCCGCCGGACAGGCTGGCGCCGCCCAGAGCCACGCTGCCGGTGGGGCTATCCGCCCAACCAGACACTGCAGAGCCCAGGCGCTTGGGCCATTCCCCGGCCGGCATACCGCTGGGTGCTGCCGCGCCGGCGTCTTTGCTGCCCCAGAAGTTGTGCCCAATTGCCGGAGCGCCGCCGCCGCTGTAGGCGGAAACGTAGTTGGCAATATTGTTGGCGTAAGCTGTTACCACTCCCGCACCCACCTGGTTGAAGACATTGGCAGCCGCGCCGCCATCCAAGGATAAGCCTTTCAGCGTCAGGTTACAGTTCCAGGCAGTGAACATGTCTCCTGCGCCGCCATTCCAGGTGATGCTGGAGCCGCTGGCGCCGGTCAGGTTGATATCTCCAACACAGGTCAGGCTGCTGTTGATCGTGTGATCGCCCAAAACCGTCACCTGTCCTCCGGAAGCCACCGCGTTCAGTGCCTGTTGGATAGCATTGCCCCCGCTGAAACAGGGAGAATTTCCGCCGCAGGTGGGATCAGCCGGGTCGGCAAAGGCAGCCGGGAATGGGGCGGCTTCTACCGTTGCCTGCAGGCACCACTCGCTGAGTGTGCCGGTATCGCCACTTGCCAGGTCCCTGGCGGTCATGCGCCAGGTATTGGCAAGCGCCTGGCCGTTGAAAACGCTCAAGGGGTTATTGGGCACAAAAGCGCCATCGATGGCGTAGGGGGGAGGACTTGCAACGTTGCTGGTGGCGCATTGATTTTCCACGGGTAGGCTGGCCTGGTCATCCAACAGGGCATTGATGTGGTTTTGAGAGCAGCCGAAAGTGCTGGCAGGCACGCCTGGGCGGTCGATGATCATGGCGCTGGTGCCGGTGCCAATATTTTGTAGTGTGAAATCAAGGTCTCCCACCCAGGTATGCGTGGCGCGCACGCTCACATTCAGATCAATGATCGTACCCGGCGTCGCCGGTGTCTGCTCATTGAAAGCTCCTGCGCTATTGCCATCCGGTATGTTCATATTGGGCGTGCTACAGGCGGTGACCGTCTCCCGGTTGGCAGTCACGAAGGCGGAAACTGCCGAGTATGCCCCAGTTCCGCAACTGTTATCTGCCCACACCCGCCAGAAATACAGCGTATTGGCGTCGAGCGGCGCGACCGGGGTATAGCTGGTTGCCGTCAGCCCGGAGGCAGAAACGACCACATCATTGAAATTGGGGTCGGTGGCAATCTGCAGGCTATAAGTGGTGGCCTGCAGATTCTCACTCCAGATAAAGGTTGGCTGGTTCGAAACACTCTTGGCGCCATCTGCGGGAGAGATCAGCGAAGGGGCTCCTGGCGCGGCGTCGCGCACGACCAAACCCAGGTTTATCGAATGGGAGGTCGCCCCGCTGGCGCCAACCACCTCGAAGTGTGACATACCGGCTGGCGCGCCGCTGATCGTCAGTGTGCTGCTAACGGAAGCGTTGGCTGGCGGCGTGACCGGGTTGGGGGTAAAAGCTGCCGAACCCGGGTTGCCCACTGCGCTGAGCGTGACCGTACCGGTGAAACCAGCCTGGGAATTCACATCGATTGTATAGACTGCATCTGCAGGAGCACATATCTCTTGCGTTTCTGGCGCCGCGCTCAAGCTGAAATCGGGCGCTAACGAACAGCTTGGGAATTTGAAGGAGCCGATGCGCAGCCGCCAGCCGATCGAGCTGGTGGTGGGAATGTACTGATTGACATACCAGAAAGTGCAATCGTCTACTGGATCCACATTCATGGACGTGTAGTCGCCCCAGCGATTCGAACCTGTCTGTGAGCCAGTGCCATCGATGATCGAGCCTTCGCCTTGCGGCATGGAGCCCAGGGGATCGCTTGCCAGGCGTCCGGTGTACCAAACGCTGGGGTAGGTGGTAGTGCCATTCGAGGCGCTGTATCCCAGCGCCATATTACCGCTGGCGTCCATGGCAATGCTGCCCATCCAGCGGTGAATGCCATCAGTTACCCCAGGAGCATAAGTGCCCTGCTGGTAAACCACCGGTGTGCCGTTCGGATCGCGGATTTCATACCAGCGAATGCCAGCGACATTCGCAGCGGCTTCAACTGCCTGGTTGGTGACCAGGGATTCATGGGTGCCATAATTGCGATACGCCAGGCGCCACAAGGGTCGCTGCCGATAAGAGAGGATATCCAGTTTGGTGGTGGTGCCTGGCTGGGGGATACACTCCCGCGAGGTGGGGGTGCAAGGATACATCGAATCAAAGGCCGCAACCGGCAGAGTGTTCGCCAGGGTAAAGGTTGAGTTCGACGGTGTGGCGAAATCAGCGTGAAATTTCCACAGCGTCAGCGCATCCTGGGGAGCGCTATAGGGGCCGCCATCATCCATGGTACCCACATAGTAATTGGGCGAGCCAGCCGGCGGCATGTCCAAGCCATCCACGTCGGCGGGCAGCAAGCCATCGCCGATGGTGTAAGGGGTGGAACCCGGAGGAACCAGAAAGGAGATCACCTGCGGGGTGGGGTTTCCGGCAATCATCTGGGCGCGGTTCACCGCGTAGACGCCCACGCCGGCAAATGTGGTGCCATTGGTAAATTCTTTGGCGCTGATGTAATAGGCGTCATGCCACACACCGTATTTGGGGTAATCGGGGAAATTTGTTCCTGTGCTGAAGGCATAGCGGTAATAAGTGCCTGTAGGATCGCCGCTGGTCGAGATTGCCACGCAGTTGTAGTATGTCGGACCGCTGGCGGTGAATTGGGTCAGGATCCAGCGATCCGCAAACTGATCGTAGATCACGATTGGGTCGCCTGAATTGTCAACCTCGCAGTCGGTGCCAAACCCTGACCATAGGGTGTTGTTAGCTGCTGGACCGTACAGCAGCGCGCCGGTTTTGCTGTAGATAGCAAAGTACAGGTTGCTCATGGCAACATAATGATTGGGACCGACATCACCCACCGGATCCGGCGGCGTCACCCCGGCGAGATTGCTGGGTCCGTCGAAGCTGGTTATGGGAGCGGGGATTTCCATCGCCCCGACCTCAGCCTGCACCACCTGGTCTACATCCTGAGGACCCAGCAAGCCTTCCAAACCGGTGGAAAGCTCAGGAACCTCGACCAATTTGCCCGCTTCGACCGGCAGGGGCGGAATCGAACCCAGGGCAGGCGAAATATCGAATTTCTCTGCAGTGCTGACGCCTCTGAAAACCGCTTCTTGCGGCAATGGCTCAGCCTGGGCAAGAGCAGCCGCCGGGTTGGCAGCCAAAATAGAAGGTGTGAGCCCCAACAATAAGGCCAATACCAGACCGAAGGAAAACATATTGCGCAACATGGTTCCTCCCAAGAAAAGGGAAAAAGCGCCGCGCCTGCGCGGCGGATTGATATTAATTCCCAATCATTTTAACACCCGAATGGCGATTTACACCCCACAGAGCTGTAAGGCATGGAATATCGCCTGGCTGCCAAACTGCACCGCATCGACCGGGATGCGCTCATCGGCCGCGTGAATGGTTTGTGAGAAATTGAAGCTTTCAGGGAGCTGCATGGGTAGAAAGCCATAAGTTTGGATGCCCAGCTTCGAGAAGAAGCGTGCGTCGGTAATGGCGCTGAGCACATACGGTAGAGGGACGCCCTGAGGATCGGCCTGGCGCAAGATGTTCGCCAGGGTTTCAAACAGACCCATATCGGGATCGGCAGGCCCGGGATCATAGCGGATGACCTCGAATTCGACCTCCGGCCCAACCATGTCGCCCAACTCGGCAAGCATATCGTCAGGGGTATAGCCGGGGAGCAGGCGCCCATCCAACCCAACAGAGACCTCACTGGGAATCACGTTGAACTTCTCGCTGGCGCGCAGCACGGTCGGGCTGACGGTGTTGTGCAGCAAGGGCTCGAACAGGCGGGAATTCTCACCCATTTGGCTCAGCAGGCGGTCGCTGAGCATTGGGTTGAGCAATTGCCTCACCACCAGGCCTTGCACACCTCCCAGGGCAGCGCCCAGCGACTCGATCATCAGGCGGACAGCCGGTGTGATATGCAGCGGCAGGCGCTTGCGGTCGAGATTGTGCAACAGGCGCGCCAGCCTGGCCATCGCCTGGCCGCGCACCGGCAACGAGCCATGCCCCCCCTGGCCGCGCACTGTTGCGCGCATTAAGCACATCTGCTTTTCGGCGATTTGAATGGGATAAAAACGCTTGCCGCCGATCGTCATGCTGAAACCGCCGAATTCACCCAGCGCGTAGCGGACGCCTTGAAACTGCTCGGCATGTTCCTCCACCAGAAATTTTGCCCCAAAATCGCCGCCATGCTCCTCGTCGGACAATATTGCCAGCACGACATCACCGGGCAGGCTCGTTTTTTCGGCTTTGGCGCGCAAGAATGCCGCCAACATCATCGCCACACCACCCTTCATATCCAACGCGCCGCGCCCCCAGATGAAGCCATCCTGTATGACGCCCTCAAACGGCGGCCGAGTCCAGGGTTGGTTCTCAGTGGTGACCACATCAACATGCCCGTAAAGGAGCAGCGGCGGCGCTTTGCCCTGCCCCGGCAGGCGCGCGATCAGGTTCGGGCGCTGCGGCGTGCGCGCCAGCCAGGTGGTGGCAATCCCAGCCTGCCTGAGCAAGCCGTCGATAAAGGCAATGCAATCGGCTTCATTGCCAGGTGGGTTGGTGGTATCGAAGCGAATGAGTTGTTGCAGAAGTTCCGCTGGACGTTGGTAAATGTTTGCCATATCAGAGATTGCCATAGTCTCTCCCGGTAGATATTGAAAACCACTTCGAATTCAGCCGACGGGGAGCACTTAAAAGTGATCAGATGGGGTGGTGCGTGTGGGCGGCGCACACCGCCCACACGCACACCACTGACATATTTTCAGTGCACCCAGTCAAAAAGATTCTATCAGTGTAGCAACAAGATCGGGTACAATTTCTCTCTATGAAACGACTGGCAATGATCGCATTACCTGTATCCCTGGTACTGGCGCTGCTGGTGGCAGCCTTTGCACCCCTGGAGCGCACCCTGGGCGTCAACGCTCGCATCGTCTACCTGCATGGCGCCTGGGTTTGGGCAGCGCTGGCCTTGTTCATTCTCTCAGCGCTGGCAGGATTGGTAGGATTGCTGCTGCAGCAACACAGCTTACAAACCTGGTCGCAAGCCCTGGGTCGCACTGCACTGCTCTTCTGGATCGCTTTCCTGCCGATGTCACTGTATGTGATGCAAGCCAATTGGAATGGCCTGTTTCTCGATGAACCGCGGTTTCGCGTTCCGCTTAATTTTGCCATCGTGGGGCTCTTGCTGCAGATCGGCGCGTCTTTCTTTCCCCTGGCATGGACATCGGTGATCAATGTGGGTTTTTGCGCGGCCTTGTTGGTTGGTATGAGCCAGACCCAGGCGGTATTGCATCCCGAATCGCCGATTTTCAATGCCGGCGCCGGGGATATTCGCACATTCTTTGCCGCTTTATTGGCGCTCTTTCTCCTCGCCGGATTGATGCTTGCCGGGCTCTGGCGAGGCTGGAATACGAAAGCATAATGGTACATCTTGAACGGTAAATACAATCCCACATTTCTGCGCTCTCCGGAGCTATGGTTTGTGCTCAGCCTGGTTGCAGTGGGCATCCTGACCGCCCTTGGACCGCCGGAACGAACCCTGGGCGCCAATGCTCGCGTGGTCTACTTGCACGGCGTTTGGGTATGGTCATCTCTGGCTGGATTTTTGGCAGCCGCTTTGAGCGGGGGCCTGGGCCTGGCAACTCATCATAAGCCGCTGATGCGCTGGTCGCGCGCCCTGGGGCGCACGGGTCTTTTCTTCTGGGTGACCTACCTGCCCATTTCCATGTGGGCCATGCAAACCAACTGGAACGGGCTGTTCCTGTCAGAGCCCCGCTGGCGGTTGGCGCTGGTTTTCTCGGTGGCAGGCTTGCTGCTGCAGTCAGGCGTCACTTTGCTTGAAAATCCTGCCTGGGCTTCTGCCGGAAACGTGGGGTACTTTATCGCACTGGTTGTCAGCCTGGCAAGTACTGAGAACGTGATGCACCCACCGGCGCCAATCCTCAACTCGGATGCACAACACATTCAAATTTATTTCATCATTCTCTTGCTGTTCACCTTGCTGGCAGCCGGGCAGGTCGCCCGCTGGTGGTACCGCTTCGAGCCAGCCAGGGACCGGGCTCGCTCATCTTGAACCAACCCCTCACGCGCCAGGTGTTGGTCTTCACCCTGACCCGCACAGCGCTGAACACCCTGCACCGCATGGTATACCCATTTTTACCGGTCATCAGCCGCGGGTTGGGCGTGGAGCCGGCGATGATTGCCAGCGCCGTGACCCTGCGCGCTCTGCTGGGCGGCGCGGCGCCGCTGTTGGGCTCGATCGCTGATCGCAGCGGGCGCAAGCTCGCCATCCTGATCGGCGTCGGGCTGTTCACCCTGGGGGCGTTGCTGGCAGCCCGGCTACCACTGTTCCCGGCCTTCGTGCTGGCGCTTATCCTGGCGCTCACAGGAAAATACCTCTACGACTCATCCATCCAGGCTTATCTAGGAGATCGCGTGCCCTATGCGCAGCGCGGCCGGGTGCTGGCGCTCACTGAGCTTGGCTGGTCGCTCAGCTTCATCCTGGGCATCCCCATCACAGGCATGCTGATCGAACGCCTGGGCTGGCAGGCTCCGTTCGGTGTGCTGGCCGGTTTAGGGCTGCTCAGTTGGCTGCTTTTACTGCGCATGCTGCCAGCAGATGGCAGCGCCGAGGCCCAACAGCATGTGCGTACCCGCCTCTCAGCCGGGGAAATTCTGCGCCTGGTTACCCGATCTGCGCCAGCTCTGCTCGGCCTGGGGATTGGTTTTTTAATCAGTGCCTCCAATGAGACCATCAACCTGGTCTTTGGCGTGTGGATGGACTCCTCATTCAATGTGAAAATCGCTGCCCTGGGCGCCGCCTCGGCGCTCATTGGACTGGCAGAGTTGGGCGCGGAGGGGTCGGTTGCGGCATTCATCGACCGGATCGGAAAACCGCAGGCGGTGGGGATGGGCATCCTGGCCAATATCCTGGCTGCGCTGGCGCTGCCTTTCCTGGGGCGCATCCTGCCTGGCGCCCTGGTAGGGCTGTTCTTTTTTTATTTCACTTTTGAGTTCACCCTTGTCAGCCTGATCCCCTTGATGACCGAGCTGCTTCCAGGGGCGCGCGCCACTTTGATGTCAGCCAATATTGCCGCACTTTCATTGGGACGCGCCTTGGGGGCCACGCTGGGTTTGCCTGTTTTTGCGCTGCTAAACCAGGGCGGATCCAGCGCCGGCATTTTCGCTTGCGCACTGATCGCCGCAATCCTCAACCTGGCTGCCCTGCTGGCCCTGGCGCGCCTGCAGCGCTCGATGCAGCCAGCCGTCTCTGAATAGGGTGATATAATCGGAAACGCCATGCAGGAAAAGCTCAGACACTCCATCCTTGCGCTGGTGGCGTGCGCCATGCTGGGAACCGCCTTCATCGCCCTGGCCATCCCGGTTCGCGCCGCGCCGCCCTACCAGATGACCCCTTTCCCGACTCCAACACCCGGACCGGATGGGCGCATCCTATACGTGGTGCAGCCTGGAGACACCTTGCTGCGCATCTCTCTGATCTCGGGCGTATCCATCGATGAGCTGCGCGGCTTGAACAACCTGCTCAACGATAACATCATCGCAGGTCAGTCCTTGCTCCTTGGCCTCGGCGGGCCAAGCGAAGCTACGCCCACAGCCGGCCCCAGCCCAACGCCCACCCCTATCTTGCCTACCCCATCGCCGCAGCCAGGCTTTGGCGAATTGTGCGTCTTGCTTTACAACGACCGCAACGGCGATGCCATCCGCCAGGAAGATGAGCCATCAGTGCCTGAGGGAGCGATCAGCGTCAACAATCGCAGCGGAAGCGTATCTTTCACCACCCCAACCGAAGCTGGCGACGCCCATCAATGCTTCACGGAACTGGCAGAAGGCGAGTACAGCATCAGCGTGGGCGTGCCAGATGGCTACAACCCAACCACGCTGACCAGCTTCATTGTCAACTTGCGGGCCGGCGACACAACCTACCTGGATTTCGGCGCGCAAGTCAGCTCGAAAAGCGACGTCCAGGCGCCCGCGGCGGAAGAACCAGGTGGGCGTTCACCCTTGCTGGGTATACTGGGTGGGCTGGTGCTGCTGGCTGGAATCGGGTTGGCAGTGTTCGCCGGGCGATTGATGCGCACCCGTTAGAGCTGCGCTCCAACGGCCTGGCGGTAAATTTCTAATAACCTGTCGCCAAACTCAACCGCCCGTTGCGCAAGCCGCCACGCGGCAGCGCGCTGGAGCGCCGCCTTTTCCAGGCTTTCTCTCAAGCCATCCTCCACAATCACGGTGATTAAGGCTGCGCCCAGGGAGCGCGCATTCTCTCCGTCCACCAGGTAGGCGGCTGGGCCGCACAACAATCCTGCCAGGGGACTATCCATCGCCACCACGGCTTTGCCCGATACCAGGCCAGCTCGCAACGGGTTCTCCCAGGGGAGGGCGGGTGCCGGGTGGAAGATTGCGGTGCAGGCGCGGTAAACTGCTGGCATCTGCCACGGCGGTAAGTTCGGAAGCAAGCGTACGCTGGCGTCAAGATCATACGATGCTGCCAAACTTTCGAATGTTTGCCGCCCAGGCGCATCTGCGCCCAGCAGCAGCAGAGGATAATACTCACCAATCGGGCCTGCCGCCCAGCTCCAGGCATCCAACAGGCGCAGCAAACTGCGCGTCTCATAGGAACCGTGGTAAAGAAGAAAGGTTTCAGGAAGGTCAATCCCAGGCGCATCTCCGCTCTCTTCCAAAAAACCCGGGTAGATCATCGGCGGCAGGGCAAAGATTCGACCGGCCAGGTCGCGCGGCGCCGCCTGGTGGACATCTTCAGGCCACAGCAGGCCTGCCAGCCGGCTCATGCCGCCCTGCGCCGCAGCCCGGCGCAGGCGCGACCAGAACCCGCCGCCCGCTTGCTCCACCAGCATACCCGCCGGGCTGATCAGGCTGGGACTGCCGGTGAACAGGGCGGGCGTGTGCGTGACCAGATGGATCAGATCGGCTTGGTGTCGCCGCGCGAAAAGCGGCAGCAGGCGCTGTTCCCATGCCAGGCGAGAACGCGGATTGTCACGGGTCGCGAGGGTAATTGTCTCCAGATCATCCGGCAGCCAATCTGGCGCAGCGCCCGGCAGGGCCAGCAATGGATGCACCTCTGGTCTGAGATTTGCCAGCAGCGCCAGTAAATGCAGGGCTTGCGGACTATCTGGCTGGTGCACCAGCGCCCAGCCATCGTACAGCACGCGCATCAAGCGCCCGCCTTGGCCTGCACACGGCGCAAGAAACGTTCCTCGTCTATCACCACCCGTTGGTGTTCGCCTTCTCCGATCAGCTCGTATGGATCGCGCGCCTCGATGTGCAGGTTGACCTTCGATCCTTCCACCGATTGCACGACGGCGCGCACGGTCACGACACTGCCCACTGGCGAAGGCGCCAGGTGGCTCACTTCCACCCGCACACCGACGCTGGAATAGCCTTGTGGCAGGCGCTCGCCCAACAGATCACGAGCCGTGCGTTCCATAAAAGCAATCATCCAGGGCGTCGCCAGCACGCGCAACGAGCCGCTTCCGATGTGAATAGCGCTGTGCTCTTCACGTACTGTGTAGGATGCCTCTTTGGAGAGTCCTGCTTGAATGTAATCGCTGGTTTGCATATACCTTCCTTCGCTTTCGCTCAGCACAGATTTTGCGCGGTTAGGCCGCGCTCCACCAATCTTTGCCTTCGACCAGGCCCATCGTCTGCAGACGCGACCGGATGAGCTGGCGCGCCCCGCGCGCGCCCACTGCTGCCAGGAGCGCCGGCCTGCGGTAGCGGGACCAACAATCCAACAGGGCTTCCGGCGCCAGGATGGGCAGCCCGCGGCGCTGGCGCCCAATCTTGCGCGGGTCGATATCGATATAGGCGACCAGAGGCGCAGCCAGTCGCTGAAGCTGTTTTCCCAGCCGCCTGCCAACCATGCCCGCTCCCCAGATCAAAACCGCATCCCGTCCGGACAATGGCCCGAGCGCCAGGTAATGCGCCTTGGCGCGGATGAAATTCTCTAACGAATAGCGGCTGTCGGTGCGTGTCAGGCGCGCTGGGTGCTCGCGCCACTCCAGCAGAACCTGAGGCAATTTAGCAAAACGCGCCCCTTGCAGGTACAATCGCAGCCACAGATCATAGTCCTCAGGCCAGCCGTGCTCCTGGTAACCGCCCGCCTTTTCCAATATTTCCTTGCGCACCATCACGCTCGGGTGTGGCAGCGGGCTTTCCACGAAGATTTCCCGGCGAATATCCTCGTCCGAAAGCAAGCCATTCAGCCACTGCAAGTAGATTTCGAATCCCTGGCGCACCTGTCCAGGCGGAAAGCCTTGCACCCGGCAGCTTACCAGGTCAACCTGGGGATGCGCCTGTAAATACTCGTACTGCTGCTCCAGGCGCCGCGGCAGGCAGCGATCATCGGTATCCATGCGGGCGATCATCTCGGCGCGGCAGGATTGTAAACCGATGTTCAGGGCAGCAATGATGCCGCCATGGTTGGTGGTGATCACCCGCACGCGCTGGTCACGTTCGCTCCAGCGCCGCAGAATACAGCCCGTCTCGTCTGTGGAACCGTCATCCACGGCGACGATCTCGAAATCCTGCAGCGTCTGCGCTTCCAGGCTGAGCAGCGCCTCGTGCAGCGTCTTCGCGGCGTTAAAGCAGGGCATCAGCACCGAGACAGCAGGCACAACTGATCTCACTTTCTTAGAGATTGCACATGGCTAGTGAATTTTAGCCGAATACAGTCCAGGTGCACAGGTAGCCAAAATCATGATATAAATTTCTTATGCCAACGAGCGACTTATTCACCTTACTGGCAAGCCTTTTGGCGGCGCTTGCGGTTGCTTTGGGTGCATTTGGGGCGCATGCCTTGCGCCGGCGCCTGCCGCAAGACAGGCTGGAGACCTTCGAGACCGCTGCTCGATACCAGATGTACCACGCCCTGGCGTTGCTATCCGTTGGCTCATTTACCAGCAGCCTTGCGCGCCCCGCCCTGGCTTTGGCTGCAGGATGGTGCTTTCTGGCAGGCATTGTGCTCTTCTCTGGCAGCCTTTACTTGCTGGTGCTCAGCAATGATCGCCGTTGGGGGGCGATCGCGCCGCTTGGCGGACTGTGCTTTATCGCCGGATGGGTCTGCTTGGGTTTCGCCGCACTGTAAGCCAGGCGAGCCGCCTGGCTTGCTTAATCCTTTATATACCAAATCATATACAGGAGGTGATATCATGAGCAGCAAGTTTACCTGGTTTGGACATGCCGCCCTGGGACTGGAGACCGGAGGCTATAAGCTCCTGGTGGACCCCTTCATCAGCG
The DNA here is from genome assembly GCA_029265355.1 of Chloroflexota bacterium. GTDB lineage: Bacteria > Chloroflexota > Anaerolineae > Anaerolineales > UBA4823 > JAJUJL01. The sequence continues at coordinate 159,025 of JAJUJL010000008.1, forward strand.
GCAATCCTGCAGCAAAGACCGCTGCAGATCAACTGGAAGCTGATTACATTTTACTCAGCCACGGGCACGGCGACCACGTTGGCGACACGCTCGAAATTGCCCGCCGCACTGGTGCTACGGTGATCAGCAATTTCGAGATCGCTACCTGGCTGGAAAAGAAAGGCGTCAAGAGTCACGGCCAACACCTGGGAGGTGGGTTCAAGCACCCCTTTGGCTACCTCAAACTCACCCTGGCGATCCATGGCTCAGCTCTTCCGGATGGCAGCTACGGCGGCAACCCAGCTGGATTTTTGCTCACCACCCTGGACGGCCACAAAATCTATATGGCCTGCGACACCGGCCTGTTCGGCGATATGCAATTGATCGGTGACGAGGGCATCGACCTTGCCGTGCTACCCATCGGCGACAACTACACGATGGGACCAGCCGACGCCCTGCGGGCAGTTAAACTGCTGCGCCCCAGGCACGTCATCCCCGTGCATTACAACACCTGGGAGCTGATCGCTCAAGACCCGCAAGCGTGGGCCAGCCAGGTGCAAGCGCAGACCAATGCGCAAGTGCATGTGTTACCGCCGGGAGGCAGCTTCACATTGGGTTGAAAGCCGCTTTTCGCCCGCCAAAGCATCACCACCTTTACGCCAAATGCGCGAGGCCGCCAATTAGTCATAACTGTTGTAGCAGCCTTTGATATAATCTCGCTCACAGATGCTGTGCAATCGTCGCGGGTTTGGACGGGCTGCGCCCGCCAAATTCGTTTTTGAGCGGAGGTTTTAATGTTTGGTAACATATTTCGACGGCGAGAAGATGAAGAGCGAGTGCGCGAAGAGGGTCGCCTGCCGCCCGGGCAGTCGCTGACGCAGAAATTTCCTGTGCTGCATTATGGGCCTGTGCCGCGCTTCAATCCCGCTACCTGGGATCTGCGCGTGTGGGGCGAAGTGGAAGAAGATGTGCGCTGGACGTGGGATGAATTTATGCAACTGCCACGGCGCAAGGTGATGATGGATATTCATTGCGTTACCCGCTGGAGCAAATTCGACACCGTGTGGGAAGGCGTCTCCTTGCGCGACCTGATCGACCAAAAGCTCATCAAACCCAAGCCAAGCGCACGCTTTGTGCTGCAGCACGCTGAATACGGCTTTACCACCAACCTGCCGCTGGAGGTGATGCTGGCCGACAATTTCTTACTGGCGACGCACTTCAACGGCGAACCGCTCTCCCCAGACCACGGTTACCCTCTGAGAGGCGTGATTGGCTACATCCCCGGGCGAGGCGACCTGGCAACCCCTTATTTTTGGAAAGGCGCCAAATGGCTGCGCGGCCTGGAATTTCTAACCAAGGACCGCTTGGGCTTTTGGGAACAAGCTGGCTATCACAATGAAGCAGATGTCTGGAAAGAGCAGCGCTTCAGCTAGGCGGAAGTTCAGCAAGGCAAGCAGGGTTGATTGGGCATGATCGATTGGATTAACCTGGCTTTTCATGCTCTGTGGATACTGGGCTGCGCGGCTGTCCTGGCAGCCATGAGCTATGCCAGTTGGGAGGCCACCTTGCTGGGATTGAGCCTGCGTTCCCGTTTACAGCAAGCTTCCTACCAGAAAGTGATAAACCTGGGCGGCTTCCTGATTGGACTCGGCGCAGGCGGGGCAGTACAAAGCGGGTGGCTGAAGGCGCTGTGGTTCATACTGGCCGGGCTGTTTCTGCTGCAAACCATTGCCAGCCTGCGCGCCGAACGAACTTAAGAGCAGGCCCCAAGGGTATTGCTAACCCTTGGGGTCCCTATTTTCAGTCTGCCAACTCCTGTGGGGGCTGGCGCTGCTCCAGCTTGTGGCATTCTCCGCGACGCACCTGGTAGGTATCGAAATCTCGCGCCACACGGGATGCAGGAAACACGGCGCTGGCCTCTGCCAGCACATCCCGCTCGCGGTAGCGGCGTGAGAGGTGCGTCAGAATCAAATTCTTGACACCGGCGCGTTTTGCCAACTCAGCCGCCTGGCGGGCAGTCAGGTGAGCAAAGTCGCGTGCCATGTCTGCTTCTTCATCCAGGTAGGTTGATTCGATCACCAGGGCATCGGCCTCCCGGCACACTTCCAGTAAATCATCGATGCGTCCGGTATCGCCGACATGCACCAGGCGTGTGCCGGGGCGCTCCTCACCCAACACCTGGTCAGGGTGAATCTGCCGCCCATCCGCCAGGGTGATACTTTTGCCCTCGACCAGGTCACGTCGCCAGGGACCCGGTGGGATTTGCAATGCATCAGCCCGTTCAGCCAGGAACGGGCGGCGAGACTTCTCCTCAAACAAGAAGCCATAGCAATCCGGCCCGCGATGGTACACCGGAAAGGCAGATACGCGGAAATCGCCCTCTTCGAAGATTGTCCCTGGCTTGATCTCGCGCAGCTCGATTTGCATGGGAGGCTTTGCTCCGCGCAGCACCACGCCGAACAGCAGATCGTGGATGCGATTAAGCGCCCAACCGCCAGCATAAACTTCCAACGACTCGATCGCCTCCCATCGTGAGAAGGTCGAAAGCAACCCAGCCAGCCCAAGGATATGGTCCAAGTGACCATGCGTGATCAAAATGCGGTTCAGGCGTTTGAACCCGATGCCAGCTTTCAGGATTTGGCGCTGGGTACCCTCTCCGCAATCGACCAAAAAGCGATATTCATCATGTATCACCACCTGCGCGGACAGTCCGCGGTGGACGGATGGCGCTGAAGCCGATGTTCCCAAGAATACGATTTCGAACAAGTGCTGGACCTTTCTGCAAGAGCCTTGCAGGCGCTTGTGCAAGCTTCGCGCCGGCGTGGATATATCAACTATGTTGGCAATTGTACCTCAGAACGATTGCGGTAGATTTTCTGACTGAGAAGACGATAATTCTCATGACCCGCAATAGCCGCGGTATAATCGCCATTATGCAATCAGACAATTTCGATGAAACCCGCCCTATGCGGTTGGATGGCGAGTCCGCAGAGGGAGCGGATGACGCTTCGAAAACTCGCCAGACGAAACTCAAACCCACCCACCCCGCAAGCCAGTCTCCCCAGGAAACGCAAAACGCCAACCTGGAGGAAACTCGAGCCAGCGCTGCATTGCCAGAGCGTTCCGCGCAGGTATCCGCTTTTGATGTGACGCAACCCATGGCCGTGTCTCAGCCTGAGAACAAGCAAGCCGCGCCCGAAGAAGATTTACCAGCCGATTGGTCGCCTGCTTTTGCGGAGACCATGCCGGTGGCCACGTCACTCGATCCGCATGCCAGCACCCCCGGCGAGCCTCCGCCGCCTGGAGCAGCAAGCACCCCACCCGGTCAAAGCCTGCCGCCGCGCTCCACACTGTCGCTGGGGCGTATTACCCTGATTGGCCTCCTGTTGCTGATCGTCATCGCTGTCTTGAGCGGTTTCGCCGGCTATTCCAATGGTATCAGCCAGCGGCTGAAGGCGCAAAAGGCCCAGGCGCTCTCCACGTTGGGCGAGCAATACGAATTGGCGGTGCAGGATATCGAGGCCGGTCGCTACGAACTGGCTCGCCAGCGCCTGGAGTATATCATCGAGCTCGATCCGGGCTACCCTGGCGTAACTGAACGCCTGGCAGATGTGCTGACCGCGATCAACACCAAAGCCACCCCTACACCGCGCCCCACGCCCACCCTCACGCCAACACCCGACACGCGCGGGATTGAGGAGCGTTTTGTACAGGCGCAGCAGGATATTGCCAACCAAAACTGGACGGCGGCGATTGACACGTTGCTCAATTTGCGCAAGAGTGACCCCAATTACCAGGCGGTGCAGGTGGATGGCATGCTGTACATCGCCTTCCGCAACCGTGGTGTGGATAAAATCTTGCGCCAGGCTGATCTGGAGGGCGGCATGTACGACCTGGCAGTGGCGGGACGCATCGGGCCGCTGGACGCAGACGCCCAAAGTTACGAGACATGGGCGCGCATTTACATCACCGGCGCAAGCTTCTGGGAGTTGAATTGGGGCGAGGCGGTGTATTATTTTGCGCAGGTCGCCCCGGCGCTACCTAACCTGATGGATGGTTCGGGCATGACGGCTGCTGAGCGCTATCGGCTGGCGTTGATTGGCTACGGCGGCTTCCTGTCAGAGAACAAAGAGTGGTGCGCGGCAGCGGAGCAGTACCAATTGGCGCTCAGCCTGGGCGCCAATGCAGAGGTAGAGCAACAGCTTGAGTTGGCGCTCCAGCAATGCGCGGGTGAATCCGACGAAGGTGAAGGCAGCGGCGGCGAAGCACCCGCTGCGACCGCCACGCCCGGCATTGAAACACCACCTCCGCAAGATACCGCCATACCCACCCAGGAACCGACGGCCACTGAACCAGCTCCGACGCCAGAACCCTCACCCACCCAGGAACCGCCGCCGGAGGAGCCAACCGCCACACCCACGCCATGAGCATCCCATACTGGGCGCTATCGATCATTTATTGGTTGCACATGTTGGCAACCATCACCTGGATCGGCGGCCTGGCTGCATTGGCCTTGCTGGTGCTGCCAGCCGCGCGCACAGTCCTGGAGGCGCCACTCTACGCCCGCTTGCTGGAGGCAGTACAGCGCCGCCTGGATCCCTTGGGCTGGCTCAGCCTGGCAGTTCTGGTGGGCACCGGTATGTTTCAGATGAGCGCCAACCCCAATTACCAGGGTTTCCTGGCAGTTGCCAATCGTTGGGCGGCCGCCATCCTGGCGAAACACCTTGTCTTCCTGGGGATGATTATCGCCAGCGCTTATATGACCTGGGGGCTACTGCCCGCGTTGCGACGCGAAGCATTGCGCGCATCCCACGGCCTGGGCGCCGCCGGCATCGGCAGGCTGCAGCGACGCCAACGCATGTTGCTGACCCTGAACCTCGTTCTGGGCTTGATTGTACTCTTGCTGACAGCTCTGGCGAGAGCTGCCTGATCAATCTATCACTCCCCGGGGGGCGGGGATAGGCTGAAGTGACCTGGCTCGTCCGGCGAGTAATAGATGGTCATGCGATCCGGAAAGCTCTCCGCCACGCGACGATTGGCGGTCGGGCTGATATTGATCACAAACAGGAAGTCCGAATCCATAAACGGACTGGACAGATCAAGGAAGACGCCATATTCGGTCCATTTGTTTTCGTAGACAATCACCAAGGCAGGGACAAATTTTTGCGCCTCAGGTGAGAGGAAAGGCTGCAATTGAGCAGCCCGAATGCCATATAAGCCGTACATGGTGATCATGCGCTGCGGCAGGTAAAACAGAGCGTTCAGCGCTACCAGGAACGCCACCACGGCGGTGGTGAGCAATGGTCGAACCCGCCCCCAGCCGGGGAAACTTCGCCAGGGTTCACCCTCTTGAAGGGGCCAACCCGCCAGGAAAGCAATCCCAGCGGCGGTCAGGATCATCAAGCTGAACAGCGCCTCATAATAATAGCGCGGCCCAAATAGCCAGGAACCGATCCAGTAGGCCAGGTACACCACCACAAAAGACAGGGCAACACCCGCCAACTGCAGCCTGCCCCACGAGCGGCGCCACAGCACAGACGCTAAACCAAAGGGCAAGAAGATCCACGAATGCTTTCCCCAGCCCAGCAGGTCTGAAGCGCCAACCTTGAGGCTAAATTGAGTATTGATCCAGGCCTGGCTCAGCGTGTGACCGCCTTCGATCAAACCATGACCCGGCCCAAAGCCAACCCGGTCGTAATCCCACCACAGCGTGTAAGGGTTCAGGAATGGGTCGCCGGTGACCGCGAACTGCCAGGCAAACAACAGGCTGGCAACAGCGGCTGCCAGTATTCCAAAAACCACCAGGCGCAGGCGAATGGAACGGTCGCCGCGCAGCAGCAAATAGATCCCTTGCGGCGTGAACGGCGCAGCCAGGGCCAGCGCGCTGAGCGGCCGGGTGAGGGCCAGCACCCCGATGGCCAACGCAGCAGTGATCGCCGCTAACCAGCGTTGGGATCCGTCTTCACCCAAAAGCGGATCCCAGGCATTTAGCCAGGCCAGCATAAAGGCCGCGCTGAGCACCAGTCCCAGGGGGTGAGAAAGCAGCGAACCGGAATTCATCAGGAAGAACGGGGACGTCACCGTGAGCGCCGCAGCGAGCAGCCCAACCGGTGTGCTAAATATTCGCTGCCCAAGCCGATAGACAAGCCACACGCCAAATCCAGCCAACAGCGGGTTAACCAGGGAACGCGCCCCCAGAAACACGCCGATCGCCAACACGACCGGCCAGCCCAGCGGGTATTTGCCAAAGCGCTGCCCGTTGTGATCCACCACAAAAGGCACCAGAAAGCTGGCACGATGCTCCGGCTCTGGCACGGTGAGATGTCCGCGGGCAATGACCTTGGCCTGCCAGACATAAGCCATCTCATCCTCGATGTGTGGGATTTCTTCAAAGACATTTTTCCCCACCATCCAGGCGGCCCAAATCCCCACCAGGCTAATCAACAGAGCGAGCCAGCTTGCGCGCGACATCGGGTGATTTTACAAATTCAAAAGAAGTATGATCGAGCGTTTGCTCAGGGTCAACAGATCCCACTATTGCGCCGAGATTTGCTGCAGGGCGCGCAGCGCCGGGGCATGCAATATCCCATTGCTTGCCAGGATACCACGGTTGCGCGCCAGCGTGCGCCCGGCAGTGAAATCCAACGCCCTCCCGTACAGGTCAGAAATGCGCCCGCCGGCCTCTTCCACAATCAAAGATCCAGCAGCCTGGTCCCAGATTTTCTCTTTGTAGTCAGGTTTATCCGCTGAGAGCAGGCGCAACAGCAGTTCGCCTCGCCCGGCAGCCAGGACAGCATATTTCGCCTGCGAGTCCATGCGCACAGCCTCAGCCTGGATGCCAAGCGCCTGGATGAATTCATCGATCTGACCGACATTGGTATGCCCAGACTCGAACGAGCGCAGCAGGCGCGCCTGCACCGGATCAGATTGTCCTGATACTTGCAGAGAAATGAACTCGCCCGGCTGCAGCAACTCGCAAGCCCAGGCGCCCTGGCCACGCACAGCCACCGCCAGCGATCCCCCTCCCTGGAAATTGGGCGCACCATCCGGGTCCAGGTTGGGGCAACCCAGAATGCCAATCTGTACCCGGCCGTTTTCCACCAAAGCCAGCGCTACTGCATATTGATCGCCGCGCAAGAAGCCTTTGGTGCCATCAATCGGATCCAACGTCCAATAGCGGGAAAGGCGACTCTCCAGCGGGTCGCTCGCGCCGCGATCGATCCAGGCGCCCACCTGTTCGGGAGCGGCGCCAGGGGTGAAGCCGCTAACAAATCTGCTCACCATCTCCAGGGTAGCATGCCCTTCGGGTGAGCGCAGCGCGCTGGCGTCTTCCTCCCCCACCAGTGCATCATTGGGAAAAGCCCACGCCAGGCGGCTGGCAACGAAAGCCTGGGCGGCGAAGTCCGCCACTGTCACTGGCGAGCGATCGTTCTTGGTCAGGGCGGCGGTGACCATCTCGGTTTGCACCTGCCTGACCAGCAAAGATGCCTGGCGAACAACATCCAATGCAAAACGGATTTCGGGGGAATTTAGATCAATCATACCTGTCTTCCAGAATTGTACTTATCGTCTTTCTGCTGTACAGCAGCCAGGATTTGCGCTACACCACCATGTATGTATTGTTGCTCATGAGTGAGCACGCCAAACTTGATGATATGAAACGGAGTCACCCAGTGTAAAAATTCAATGCGCTGGTGCAGCATGTGAAGCAAAGGAACAGTGTCTAAATCTTCCACAAAGTCGCCCTTATTATGGCGCTTGCCGGCGGTCGAGGCTGATCACCGTCCTGGCAGTATCCACCACGCCGGTCAGGTCGTATGCCATTGCCCCGGTGATGCGCACTGGCACCATCTCACCGACTGGCAGCTCGCCCTCGATCAGCACCATGCCATCGATCTCCGGAGCATCGCGATACGAGCGACCCAGGGTCAATTTCTCGGGCGAAACGGAGGCCGCTCCGTTGTTTTCTACCCGCCCCTGGCCCTCTACCAGCACGCTCAACGTCTTGCCGACCAGGCTCTGATTCTTTTGCAGCGAGATGCCCTGCTGCAGCTCCATCAATCGTTGCCAGCGCTCCTGTTTTACATCTGCCGGGATGGGATCGCCCAAAGGCTCGCTGGTGGTACCAGGTTCAAACGAGAATTGGAAGGCGCCAAGCCGGTCAAATTGCACTTCACGGACAAAATCCAATAAAACCTGGAATTCTTGCTCTGTTTCTCCGGGATATCCGACGATGAAGGTGGTGCGCAGGGCCAGGTCGGGCATGGCGCGCCGCATTTTTTCGAGCGTCTTATACACCCAGTCGATATTCGCCGGGCGCCGCATGCGGCGCAGCATCTCCGGATGGGCGTGCTGCAAGGGCATATCCAGGTAAGGCACAATGTTCGGCGTCGAAGCCATCACATCAATCAAACGGTCGGTGACATAGCCGGGGTAGGCGTACAGGATGCGCAGCCAGTCCACCTCGGGGACAACCTTTGCCAGTTGCTCGAGAAGCTGCGCCAGGCCATCTTTCATCCCCAGGTCATGGCCGTAATCCGTAGTATCCTGGGCAATCAGGATGATTTCGTGCATCCCCATATCGCGCAGCGTGCGCGCCTCATCCAGAATAACGTTCACCGGGCGGCTGACGGCGGTGCCCTTGATCAGCGGGATGGCGCAGAAGGCGCATGGGCGGCGGCAGCCATCGGCGATTTTGATATAGGCGCTGGCGCCCTGGATGGAAACGCGCAGCGCGCCTGCTTCGTCAGACCCCACGGTCGGCGCATCGGGGAGATGATAGACCGGCTCAGGATGCTTGCCCTTGCGCAGCCGCTGAACGAGATCAACGATATCCATCCAGCGGCGGGTGCCGAGGATGCCATCGATACCAGGCACCTGTTTGACGACCTCGCTCCCATACCTTTGGGTAAGACAGCCCGCAGCAACCAGGATCTGTCCAGGTCGCTTTTCTGCTGCCAATTCTTGCAAGACACGCAGCGATTCTTCCCTGGCAGGACCGATGAACCCACAGGTGTTTACGATTAAGACCTTCGCCTGGGCGGGCGTTTCGGTCAGGTGATAGCCGTCGTTGATCAACAATTGTGCCATCGAATCCGAGTCAACCGTATTTTTAGCACAACCCAACGATACCAAATGAAATGCTTTCGTTTTCATACCTTTATCAATTTCCTTGCTTTGTGGGCAGCATGCTTCATGAAGCCGGCGTGGCGCTGGGTGTGGGCGTAATCGTTGGTGTGGGGGTGAGCACGCCTTCCCGAGTGTAGATGCGGTTGGCAACCTGCCCAAATAAGCCCATCAAGCCCAGGTCCTGCTGGTTGAAAAAAATCTGCAAGGCAGCGGCATTGCCAGTCAAAATTTCCACCGAAACATCGCCAGCGTACTGGTATGCGCTGCCTGGAACCACCCGCCCTTCGAATTCTAGCTCGCCGTCCACCAACACTCGCATCCAAGCGCGTTGCCGGACTGTGACATAAACGCGCACACCCGTCTCACCTGGCAGAGGCGTCAAACCGGGGAGCGCGCTGGTCTGTTCTACGCCTGGCAACGCCTGAGGTGTAGGCGTTGGCGGAGCGGGCGTTGGCGTAATGGTACTGGTCGGCGCGGATAGCAGCACCTCTGAGATGGAAGGAGCCGTAGGTGAAGGGAGTTGAGTGGTGCGCAAGGCAAAGATGCGGATGGCGCCCCAGATAATGAATCCGCCCAAAAATGTCACAAACAGCACAATGAACAGCATTTCGGTGGTAAAAAGCCGCCGCCACAGGCTCGGGGGGTGGATCTGGGAGGGCATCGGCGCAGTTCGATCCGGGGAAGCGGCGGGTTTCACCGCAGCCAAACGACGCTGCAACCCTTCTGCAAACTGCAGCAGCAAGGGCTCGGAGTCCAGGCCCAGGAAGGAGGCATAGTTTTTCAACATACCCCTGCCCTGAACAGGGGAGGGCAATCCATTCAAATCCCCATTTTCGAGCGCTTTCAGATATCTCACACGCAGGTGGGTGTGCCTTTCCACATCATCCAGCGAGAGGCCAAGCAATTCCCTGCGCTGGCTTAGCTGTTTTCCAATGTTCTGGAAGATCTCTGCATCAAGCGATGAATGATCGAGCTCTGCGATGGGCGCTTTAGCAGGTTGCGAAGCCTCTGCCGGTTTTACGACAATCTCCGCCCTTTCATCTTCTACTGCGCTTTGTGTCGCAGACTCCGCTTCCCGTTGCTGGAGGACTGCCATCACTTGCTGAACATCCAACCCCAGGTATTCGGCGTAGGCTCTCAAAAAACCCTTATATTGCACCTGGGAAGGCAGCGCGCCAAGATCACCGCTCTCCAGGGCTTGCAGGTACCGCAGCCGGATGTGCGTGGCTTTGGAGACCTGCTCCAGCGAGAGCGATTTAGATTCTCGGGCCTGGCTTAAGAGTTGTCCAACCGAATCTGCCATGGGTGAGGCCACAGCCTTGTGCAAAGGCAGGTGAATTTACCGATCAAGCAAAATGCGGGGTCACCTGCCTGCCGGAAAGCAACCCCGCACACCGCAAACTGCGCGTATCGACCCGCACCTGGCGGCTCTACTTGCGGCACAAGTTAACCGCCTGTGCTGAAAGTCAATAGCTATGCAGCTTCTTCAACCTGCTCTTCTTCGGTTTCAGGCAATTGAGGCGTCTCGCCCTCGCGATGGACGATGACGCGCACATGCGGCACCAGATCCATGGTCAGGCGGATGCGTACTTCGTGCTCGCCCAGAGACCGTATCGGTTCGGCATCCACCTGGCGGCGATCGATCTGTGCGCCAATTTTCTGAGAGATGGCTTCAGCGATGTTCTGTGCGGTGATCGAACCGTACAGCTTACCGGTTTCTCCGGCGCGGGCGCCGAAAGTGAGCACAAGTTTGGCCAGCTTCTGAGCAATGCCGCTCATTTCCTGGTTGAGCGCTGAGCGGGAGGCGGCTGCCTGGGCGCGGATGTGCTGCACCTGTTTCAAGGCTGCCGGCGTTGCCAACACAGCCATCCCTTGCGGGAGCAGATAGTTGCGGCCGTAGCCATCGGCGACGCGTTTCACATCGCCAGCGCGGCCCAATTTGTAGACATCCTTTAGTAACAAAACACGCATTTCTCAAGCCCTTTCATAGATTTTTTGGAAATCACGCAGTTTACGGGATCACGGGGGTGGCTGTTCTGGCAAGGCCTGAACAACCACCCTCCATCATTCCTTTGGACTGCGCAAGTCCAAAATGAGGTTGGGGTTCTGCACGCAGCAGGCTTGCGCGAAGGGTACAACGCGGCAAGCAGCGGGATTTTACCAGAAGGGCGAAAGCGAGTCAACCGGCGGCAAGCGCCTTGCTGATATAATCTCCGGCATGCCTGCGCGCGAGCGTTCTTTTCGAGTGGAAGCTGTGGTTCTGCGCCACAGCGATTGGGGTGAGGCGGATCGCCTGTTGACCCTTTATACGCGCGAGCGAGGCAAGCTGACCGCGATTGGCAAGGGGGTGCGCAAGCTGCGCTCGCGCAAGGCCGGTCACCTGGAGCCATTTACCCAGGTTGCTCTGCAGATGGCGCAGACGCGCGACATGCCGATCATCACCCAGGCTGAAACCGTGCAGGGCTTTCTAGCGCTGCGCGAGGATTTACTGCTCTTTGGCTGCGCTTCTTACGTGATCGAACTGATCGATCGCTTTACATATGCCGGTGAAGAGAATCAGGCTCTCTATCGGCTGTTGGTGGCCACATTAGAACGCCTGAACCAGAGGGTGCTTCCTGATCTGGCGCTTCGTTACTACGAGCTTCGCATCCTGGATCAACTGGGCTTTCGCCCAAAGCTGTTTGAGTGTGCGCACTGCGAAACAGAGATCCAACCGATAGACCAGTTCTTCTCCGCCCCGGAGGGCGGCGTTTTGTGTCCAAAATGCGGGCAAGGCGCTCAAGGCGCTCGGCCGATTTCTATGAAAGCATTGAAATATCTGCGCCACTTCCAGCGCAGCACCTTCACGGAAGCTGCACGAGCGCACGTCATACCAGACGAATATCGGGAAATGGAAAATATCCTGAACTATTACCTCACCTACTTACTGGAGAGAAATCTCAATACCCCCGCTTTTCTGCGGCGGATCATTCGCCAGATGGATACACACAATCCGGAGAATACGCCTTAAGGCTGCGCGCGGTGTTCACTTCAACGCTGTTCGAGCAGTTGATAACGTATCAGGCTGGTTAGCTCGGCAGCCGAGAATGGCTTTTGAAGCCAGCGCACATTTCCGGCTTCCAGCAACGCCTGGCTATCATCATCCATCGGGTGACCTGTAATGAAGATGAATTTTGCCCGGGGTGTTCCATTCTCGCTCATCCGCCGGTACAGCTCTATACCGCCAACCTCTGGCATCACCATATCACTGATCACCAGGTCAATCGGTTCATCATGCTGGTCCTGCAAGAGTTGCAGCGCTTTCAACCCATTTTCGGCTGAGTACACCTGGTAGTTGTAAGTTTGTAACAAGCTCTGCAAGGCATGACGGGCAGCATGGTCGTCTTCCACGATCAGTATCTTTTCACCGTTTCCCGATGCCTCTGCCTGTTTTGCGGGCGCCTGGCTGGCAACGGGCGCTGTCGCCGGCTCAGGCAAGTAGATCGTGAACCAAGTGCCCTGGCCGACCTGGCTTTGGACATCAATGCAGCCGCCGTGCTGCTTCACGATTCCGTACACTTGAGCCAGGCCCAGCCCAGTGCCTTTGCCAACCGGTTTTGTGGTGAAGAAGGGTTCGAAAATGTGCTCGATTGATTCGGGTGGAATGCCCTTTCCAGTATCCCAAACCCGGATAACCACCCACCTACCAGAGCTGAGCTCTGGCAAGGTATTCGATCCATCTATCCCCTGGTAATGATGCCCCAACTCAAATCCCAGGACACCTCCGTCCGGCATGGCATCGCGCGAGTTCAGCGCCAGGTTCATGAACACTTGCTGCAGGCGAGTTGGATCGGCATTGACCAGGTAGCTGCCAGGTTGGTATTTCAATTCGATGCGAATATTTTCAGGAATAACGCGGGCTAGCAATTTATCCAGCTCTTTGATGAAAGGCAGCAGATCCAACTGGCTGTGTTCAAGAACTGAGCGGCGGCTGAAATCGAGGATCTGCCGGATCAAACTGGAAGCGCGCTGCACCTGGCGTTGGATAATCTCCAGTCTCTCGCGTGCCGAACGGGATACCCCTGGCTCCATCAACAAGAGATCCGCGTAGACGCTGATGGCAGCCATGATATTGTTGAAGTCATGCGCTATGCCGGCCGCCAGTTGACCCACTGTTGCCAGGCGATCCTGAGTTTGCAGGCGGGTTTGGGTATTGCGCTCTTCGGTTAAGTCTCTCAGCACCAACACCCAGCCCGACTGCGGCTGAGCGTCGCGCAACGGTTGTACGAATACGTCGAAGATCAGTTTATTGGAGCCTTGGGTTTCGATCTCGCCCCAGGTACCGGCTTCTTCGAGCAGGTCATGTATCGGCTTGTCTCCTATTTTCTCTAAAACCTGCCCTACAGAACAATGGCTGGATAGCTCGTCAAGGTATCGCTGCGCCGCCGGGTTGGCAAGCACTAGCAGCAGATTTTGATCCAGGAGTAATACGCCTTCGGGAACTGTGTCCAGGATACGCTGCATCTGATCAGCCTGCGCCTGGATTTTTCCCAGCAAACCAAGACGCTCGGCTGCGCTTCCCAACTGCCCGCCGATCGACTCTACCAATAAGATTTCTTCTTTGCGCCAGGCGCGCAGCGCATCGGTATGCACCACCAGGCCACCAATGCGCTTTCCCTGGCTGACCAGTGGCACATAAATGGACGAACGCAGGCCAGCCTGAACGTGCAGGTCTTTCAGGATACTCACAGGATCCTGCGGCAATAGATCCTGCCAATTCTCGATGACGATGGTCGAATCCATCATCGAATGATGCGAGGGCAATAAAATATCAACCCGATCGATGAAGTCCTGCGGCAATCCCCACACGGAGATATGCTCTCTGGTCCACACGACGCCGTAAGGAACCTCCAAAGCCTCCACCGCCAGGGCCAGGGCTTTCGAGAGCAGCTCCGGCAGGCTGGCAGCCGCAGCGGCTGAGATAACAATTTTATTGATCGCTTCCATTTGAAAGGCGCGCTGGCGAGTCTCATCGAACAGGTGCGAATTTTTCAGCGCAATGGCGCATTGGCGAGCGTAAGTGGTCATGATTTCGACGTGTGTTTCTGTCCAGGTCATCGGTGTATTAAAATAGCAGCCCACTGCAGCAACCACTGCGCCTTCGTACAACAGCGGCCATAAGGCATACGCACGGAAGCCTTCCTGGCGGGCCAGGGCGATGACAGGCGAACCTTCAGGCAAGTTATCAATGTCGGCAATCAACACGGGCTCCTGGCTCGGAAATAAGCGACCGCCGGGGAGCTGGTGCACAGCTTGAAAAGCTTGTTGGATATAATCAGGAGAAAGACCCGCATACCAGGCGCAATGCACTTCCCCCTCAGCGCCGCGCACATACAGGGTCGAGCGATCGGTTTCGCTCAAGCGCATGGCGCCCTGGCAGATGTTTCGCACAACCTGGTCATAAGTAAATGAACGGCTGATACCCGCGCTGACCTGCGCCAGGCGTTCCAATTGGGCAGCGCGGCTTTGCATGGCAGCATACAAGTTCATGCGCTCTATGGCTTGCCCCACCTGGCTGGTAACATCTTGGATTAACCGCAGGTCATCCACCTCAAAGGCGCGCCTCTCGTAATAATCAATTCCCAATGTGCCTGCCACTTCATCCGCAACCAGGATGGGAGCGATCAATATGGAGGCCACCCCGCGATAGCGCATGATTTCAGCAATTGGCGCTAATTTGGGATCGTTTTGAGCATCTTCCACAGCCAGCGGCGCCTTGGTGCGCAGGATGTGCTCCATTGACGGGTTGCCCTGAAGCGGGATCACCAAGCCCAAAGCGCTGGGGCGGTTTGGCGCTTGATACTCTGCTACCACGCGAGCTTCTCTTTTTTGGCTATCGATCAGAGCAATACCCGCCTGCGGCGACTCGAGATAATACGCCACATCGCGACACACCTGTTCCAGGGCGCTGGTCAAATCCTTTGCTGAAGTAGTCGAAGAAATCACCTTGCTGAGCAGGCTGATCTCTCGCAGCCTGCGGCGTTCAGCGGCATCGGCGCGTATGCGGTCAATTGCAGTGGCAATCTGGCTTGCCAGCGTCACAACCAGCCTCTCATCCGATTCCGAGAAGGCGTCGGGGTCTTCGCTTTCGATATTGATCACCCCGATCAGGCGATCTCCGATGCGCAGGGGCACGCACAACTCTGAGCGGGTCTTTTGATAAAACCGAACGTACCCAGGGGTATCCGTGACATTACCAGAGCGCACTGTCTGTCCGCTGGAAGCGACTCTACCGGTGATGCCTTTGGTAAGGGGTATCTTTATTTGCTTGATCTCGTCGGGTATGCCGATGTAGGAGGGGTGAAATCGCAGAACATTTTCACGTTCGTCGAACAACAATAAACCGAAGTTCTTGGAATACAACGTCTCGCCAATCACCTGAGTGATGCGGGTGATCAGCGCGTCCTCAGCTTGAATGTTGACGCATGCCTGGGCAACGGTATTGAGCACCGTCGTTTCCATAAGCTGACGGCGCAGCACGGCTTCAGCCTGGCGGCGGGCAGTAATATCTGTGCCGGCGATGACACAGCGTACCACCGCCCCATCCGGTGAAATCACCGGATACAAACGCAACAGCATCATGAGTTGCGCACCGCTCCTGGAACGAAAGCCGATTTCGATATCGCTGAAAGACGCCTTATCCTGGAAAACACGAGAAAGAAGATCGTCCAATGCCTCGAGCTGCTCCGGAGCAATCACCAGATCGCGGTAAGATACACCGATGATTTCCTGTGTGTACTCGAATGACTTCACACAAGCGCGGTTCCAACTGTGGATTAATCCACTGCGATCAACTGAAAAAATGGGGGTGGGTGAGTTCTCGATGAATTGCAGATAGGTCTGCTCACTTCGAGTCAAGGCAGCTTCCATTTGGCTGAGGTCGGTCACATCGCTCCATAAAACCATCGAGCCAACTGGCTGCCTGTTATCATGGTGGAGGGGAATAATTTTTGGCAAATATTCTCTAACCACGCCGCGTACGATAACACTGAGCGTCTCTTTGCTTTGGCTGGCAGAATTGGCTGTGGCTCGTTGGATTGTTTCAGCCCAGACAGATCCTAGCCGAGCGGCCTTCATGCCTACCAGTTGCGATGGCGGTTTACCAAGGATGTCGGCTGCCACCTGGTTAAGGTCTTGAACCTGCTCTCTGGCATCCAACACCAGTACGCCATCAGACATCTTTTCGAATAAGACATACCTGGCAATAGGGAGCAAATTCATAAACCCGGAGCGAAACAGGCTCCAGGCAGAGATGCCGCCCGTGATGACAAAGGCAAAGGGCGTCAGGTCCAATCCCTCCAAAAACTGGGGATCTAATACGTATATGAGGTTTGCCACCCAGGGAAAGAACGCTGCTGCCAAGATCATGCCCGCCTGCCGGCGATAGGCATGCCTGGAACGTAGATAGGCTTTCCACACAATGATACCGCCGGATACCACCAGCAGATGGGAATAGAGAGAAATTACGTAAAAGAAGGGACCATGCTCCAGATGCAGCAAACGAATACCCGCATAACTCTCAACGGAATATCGAGCCCAAATCAACCGATGCAGCTCATTGGTCCAGACAAAAATCAGCGTAATCGCAGGTATGGGCAGCAACCACAACAAGCGCCAGGTGGGGCGCAACGATCGCCACCCGGCAAACTGAAGCGTAAATATCAGCCAGGCCGCTGGAATGCACAGAATGCCAAAATATTGAATTTTCGCCCAAAAGACTTTTGAGACATCGGGGCCAGCCCAGATTTCCAGGCTGTAACCCAAGGACCAGATAGACGCTCCGGCCAGCAGGGCCGCCAGAGGTCGGGCGCCGTGTACTCGCTGATTCTTCCAGGCATACGCTGCCAGGGAAGCCGATAAAAATGCGGCCACCAGTAAAGCGGTAACGTAGAAAACTGCAATGGTTTCCATCGATAAGGCCTTTTATCACTTATACAACACTTTGCAGAAAAAGGCCTTTTCAAATCAGCAAGGTATGCGCCAGCAAACTCGCAATCTGGCAAGGCTGCCTGTGTTCTGAGCATCTGCCCGGAAATGGGGTTGATTGCCCCGATTTCGGGCAGATGTTAAGGCGGCCATGGGGATTCCCACTCGGGTGGATACTGCCGCCCGATGGAGCGCCATTCGGGAGAGATTGGCAATATACCCAATTCGCGCACGATTTGCCTGGCAGCCAGACCCACCGAAGCGCAATACGTTGGATAGGCCAGCTCCAGTTCGGCCATCTGCTCCACCCGCATGCCCGCCGCCATGCCAGTGGCGACGATGTGGATAATCTCCAGCGCATCTTCGCCGACTACGTGGGCACCCAGGAAGCGATGGTTGCGGAAGGAGACAATCAGCTTGCAAAATCCCTCGGTGCGCCCATCGATCACCGCCCGATCCAGGTTGGCAAACGGCACCTGCGCGATAACAACCTCATCCTGCTTGCGTGCCTGCTCCTCAGTAAGCCCAACGCTGCCATATTCAGGATCAGTGAATCCGCCGTGAGGAACGATTTGATGTCGGTAAGGGTGCTGCAGTCCAAGAACCGCGTTTTCCGCAGCAATGCGTGCATCGTAACCCGCCCGCTGCACCAACCCCATGCGCCCTGTGATATCGCCGGCAGCAAAAATATGTGGCACAGTCGTACGCAAATAATCATCCACGGGAATGTAACCTTGCCGGGTTGCGACCCCTGCCGCTTCGAGCCCCAATCCTTGCAGGTTACCGGGCCAACCAACTGCCAACACCACCGCCTCTGACTCGAGGTGTGTGCTTTCCCCGCTGTGTTGCGTGAAAAGTAACATCTGCTTTTCACGGCGTTCCAGGCGCTCAATCGGAGCAATGCCAGTGAGGATCTGGATGCCGCGCTTGTGGAAAGCGCGCTGCAGGGCTAGGGATACCGAAATATCTTCCTGGGGAAGAATGCGCTCAGCGGTTTCCAACAGGGTCACCTGCGAGCCAAAAGCAGCAAATATGGATGCTAGCTGGCATCCGGTAGCCGCCGCGCCCACCACAATCACTGAGCGCGGCAGCGTTTTCAATGACCAGATATCCTGGTGCGTCAACGCATACCCAGAGCCTGGAAAATCCAGGCGGCGCGGTTGGCCCCCGACACACAGGATGAACTTTTCACCTCGTAGAATCTCGCCGTTCGGAAGTTGGACGCTATGCTCATCGCGGAAGGCAGCCTGGCCAACATCGCTGAACACCGCAATTCCCGCGTTCACCATGGTCTGGTACAGTTGTTTCTTCTCGTGAATAGTGTACACAATCTGCTGGGTGCGCGCCAGCAGGCGCGCAAAATCTACCTGGGGCAGCTCAGGCGTCAGGCCATACTCGCTGAACTGCTGGGAGTCGCGCACCAGACGAGCAGCCTTCGCCAGGGCGCGCGTAGGCACGCAGCCGTCGTTGGTGCAGGTGCCGCCCAGGCGGCCGCGCTCGACCAATGCCACTGATGCGCCCAGTTCACGTGCTCTCAACGCAGCGGTAACACCCGCTGGCCCGCCGCCGATAACTACGATATCATACATAACTGCCTCCAGGGAGAAATACCTGTTGCCGGGTGAGAGGGGGCTTAGTCTTCGCCTAGAACTTCGATCAAACGATCGGGATAATCGGTGATGATCCCATCAATGCCCATCTGGATAAAACGCCGCATATCGTCTTTCTCATTGATCGTCCAGGCTTCCACACGCAGACCACGACCGTGCGCGGCGCGGATGAAGCGGGGTGTGATTATCGTGATGCCGCTGCTTTCTTCTGGCACCTGGATGGCGTTGGCTTTGGGCCGGTAAAAGCTGCCCAAGAAACCCAGATTGAGGTAGACAAATGGACGCACTTCATCTTCGGGCATCGAGGTCGCCACCTCGGGACAATCCTGGCGAAAAGACAACATCGCCTGGGTGTGAAAGGAAGCGACCAGCACCGACTCTTGTCGCCCGTATTGGCGAATGAGCGTGCAGAGCTGCGCGTGCATACCGGGTTCAGCCTGCTTGATTTCGATATTCATCGGAATGCCAGGAAATGCCTGGAAGACTTCTTCCAGGGTGGGTACGCGGATGCCCTGGCCGCGGAACGGGTAAGTTTTGCCATCATCTGGCGACCAATCGTAGCCAGCGTCCAGTTGCTTCAACTCGGCCAGGGTCATTTCCTTAACATAACCGCTGCCATCCGTGGTGCGATCGACAGTTTCATCGTGCATGATCACCACGTGCCCGTCCTTCGTCAGGTGAGCGTCCATTTCGAGCACATCCACACCCAGGGCAGCGGCATGCTCAAATGCTGCCAGAGTGTCTCCGGGGCGCAAACCATCGCCGCCTTGATGGGCAATCACCAAGGGAAAGCGCTCAAACTGTCGATAATAAGCGTGCGGCTGAACAGGGCGCGCCCAAACAGCGCCTATACCCAAAAGAAGGAGAGCCATCGCCAGCATCACCAACAGGATCACATACCGTACTTTCATTGCATACCTGTCCTCGTGGATGGAAGATGCCCAGATTGTACTCTGAGAACCCATGTCTGCGAAGATGGCATAGCTGAGCCAGCTTGCAGATTTTAGACAGAAAAAATCGGATAATAAAAGCAGGGCGAGCAAGCCCTGCTTCATTTCTCAGGTGTTGCTGTTGTTTACTCGCGCTGGGTTGCCGTTGAATCAGCGCGATCCCTTGGAACGAGCGTGAGCTGCCAGCGTTGTTTCAAAATATAATCCAGCAGCACTGCCAGGATGAAGACCAGTCCTTTAAGCACCTGTTGGTTGTAAGACGGCACTGCCATCAGGTTTAAGCCATTCGACAAGACGCCAATAATAAAAGCGCCGGCGACCGTCCCGCCAATGCCGCCCACCCCCCCAGAGAGGCTGGCGCCTCCCAGCACTGCAGCAGCAATGGCATCCAATTCAAGGCCAACCCCTGCATTGGGCTGAGCAGACCACAGGCGCGCCGTCAGCAACACACCCGCCAAAGCAGCGGTCAACCCAGACAGGGTATACACACCTAGCTTGACTTGCCCAACAGGAATAGATGCCAGGCGGGCTGTTTCCTCGTTGCCGCCGACGGCGTAGGTGTAGACGCCAAAACGAGTGTGCGCCAGCAGCAGATAACCCAGCAACGCCACGACCACCAGCACCAAAACCGGAACCGGAACAACGCCGATACTGCTGGCCCAAAACTTGAAGTTCGCGTCCAGCCCAGAAATAGGTCGCCCCTGGGTGTAGACCAACGTCAAGCCCCGCGCCCCAGCCATCGTTGCCAGAGTGGCAACAAAGGGAGGCATTTTTCCATATACAATCAGCAAGCCATTGAGCAGGCCAACAGCCGCGCCAGCCAGCAACCCCAGCAAGATACCGGGATAAGTGCCCAGGCCTTGTTGGGTCGCCATGCCAGCCGCCAGGGCGCCGCTCATGGCTGCTACAGAACCAACCGACAGGTCAATTCCACTGGTAATGATCGTGAAGGTCATGCCGATGGCAACGATGGCAATGAGCGAAGTCTGCAGTGCAACTGTCAGCAGGTTATCGCGGTTCAAGAATTGTCCAGATAAGCCAGAAAAAGCCACGACGATCAACAGCAAGATGATATAACCGCTGCCGCGCCGCATGACATCCAGAATGGTGAGCCACAGGGGCGGTTTAGTATTCATGCGGTGACCCTTTCAGGGGAAAGCTGTCCGGTAGCGGCTTGCATGATTTTATCCTGGGTTGCCTGCTGGCGATCGAACTCAGCCACCATACGGCCTTCACGCATCACCAGAATACGATCGCTGACGCCTAAAATTTCCGGCAGCTCAGAGGAAATCATTAAAATTGCCATTCCTTGAGAGGCCAGCTCGCTCATCAAGGCGTGGATTTCTGCTTTGGCGCCCACATCCACGCCCCGGGTGGGTTCATCCAAAATCAGTATGCGGGGATTGAGCGCCAGCCAGCGAGAGATAACCACCTTCTGCTGGTTGCCGCCAGAGAGGTTGCGCACCTTTTGAGCCAGGTTGGGGGTGCGCACCTGCAAGCGCTGCACCACCTGCTGCACCCATTGATTGATTTTTTTATAGAGCAGGAAACCGAAGCGAGAAAATTGCTGCATCACAGCCACGGCAGCGTTCGAACGCACGCTTTGCCCGGGAAATAAGCCCTGGCCCTTGCGATCCTCCGGTACCAGGCCAATGCCATAGCGAACTGCATCCCGCGGCGAACGGATAATGACCGGCTTGCCATCGATCAAGATTTGCCCGCCATCGAGCGGGTCAGCGCCAAACAGCACTCGCGCCACGTTGGTGCGCCCAGCGCCCACCAGGCCCGCCAGTCCAACGATCTCTCCGCGATGCAGATCGAAGCTGGCTTCTTTCAACAACCGCCCGCTGCGCAAGCCGCGCGCTGAGAGCACCACATCGCCGCGCTTCACGTTGGTCTTCGGAAAAAATTCGGTCAACTCACGTCCAACCATCAGCCGCACGACCTCGGCGGGGGTCAGCTCGCCCACCGGGCGCACATCGACAAGCTGCCCATCGCGCATCACCGCAACCCGGTCTGACAGAGCAAAGATTTCCTCCAGGCGATGCGAAATGTACAGCAGCGTAACGCCCTGGTCGCGCAACGAGCGCATCAAACGGAAGAGCGTATCAGTCTCGCGCTCTGTCAAGGAGGAGGTTGGTTCGTCTAGAACAATCACGCGCGCCTGGTAGGAAAGCGCTTTGGCGATTTCAACCATCTGGCGCTGCGCCAGCGACAGATCGGTGATGATAGCTCGCTCGGGAATGTCCAGCCCTAACCGGTCGAGCTCCTGGCGGGCGTCGGCGTACAGGCGCCGCCAATCGACCAGCCCCAGGGCCGTAAAACGCGGCTCCCTGCCCAGATAGATGTTCTGCCCCACCGTCATTTGTGGGATGAGCGCCAATTCCTGGTGGATCATGGTGATGCCGGCTGCCAGCGCGTCGCGCGGCGAGTGGATTACCACCGGCTGACCATCGAGCAGGATGGTTCCCGAGTCGGCAATCAGCACACCGTTGAGCACATTCATCAAAGTGCTTTTTCCCGCCCCGTTTTCACCGACCAGGGAAAGCACCTCGCCTGGGTAGGCGGACAAGCTGACATCACGCACCGCCAACACGCCCGGAAACGACTTGGAAATGTGCTCAAGCTGCAGGCGGTAAATTTTGCGTGGCAGCGACACAGGCTCTGGCGTCATGGCTATTCATCCTCGAGTCGAGTTAACAACACTTCCATGACACCTGGAAGGAGGCTTCCTCGCCTCCTTCCAGGTGAAAGGGTGGACAATGCTTACTTCACTACCAGAGACAGGTCCACCGGGATGTAGTCCTCCACGGTTTTACCGTTCAGGTATTCCAAGGCGGTGTAAACAGCCAGTTGCCCCATCAGTTCGGGCTGCTGGGCGACGGTCGCAGCGAGCTTGCCAGCTTCGACGGCAGCCACGGCATCATCGACGGCGTCGAAGCCCACGAATACAATGCCCGTGCGCCCAGCCGCTTCAGCCGCCTGGATGGCGCCCAGGATCATCTCGTCGTTGTGTGCAAAGACGCCCGCAATCTCGGGCTGCGCCTGCAGGATGTTCTCGAAC
>JAJUJL010000015.1 GCA_029265355.1 Chloroflexota bacterium
CATGGACTCAAGCAGCCGCCTCTGAGGAAGCGGCTCGGTAAAGTATTCTTGCAGTCTTGCTTCCGCAAGCTCCCTGTACCTGTCGTAAAGCGCCCGCATGCTACCCCCACACCCGCCCGAAGTGCATAATGATTTTTTGGAGGATGATGAGATGGACCAGGCAATTGTCGTACAGAATGTGTATAAAAAATTCGGTAAACCAGTCGAGCCTGTGTGGAAGCGCCTGCTCCCCAACCGAGTGCAAAGCAGAAATGGAAAAAATGCTGTCAATGGCAGCCATGCAGCGCAAACCAACGGCAAATCGGCGAAGCCAGAGGTGGTGGCGGTGGATTATGTGTCTTTCAGCGTACCGGCTGGAGAGATCTTCGGCGTGCTGGGTCCGAATGGATCAGGCAAATCCACCCTCATTCGCCTGATCGCCACGCTGCTGCTGCCAGATTCGGGCAGCATACGGGTGTTCGATCACGACGTGGTGAAGCAGCCCGTGCATGTGCAGCGCCTGATCAACCGGGTTTCGGTGGAAGCCAGTTTCTTCAAGAAGCTGTCGCCGATGGAGAACCTGTTGTACGGTGCTCGCCTGTACGGGATGGAAGGCGGCGAGACGCGCAAGCGCGTGGTGGAAATCCTGACTCGGCTGGGACTGGAAAAGCGTTCGATCTACTCGCCGATGGAAGAGATGTCGCGCGGTATGCAGCAGAAAGTGGCCATCGCCCGCGCGTTGCTGAGCCGGCCGCGCTTGCTGCTGCTGGATGAGCCAACCACAGGGCTGGACCCGCGCTCCAAGCGCGAAGTGCAGGCAGTGATCCGCGAGCTGAACCACGACAGCGGCACGACCATCCTGCTAACCACCCACGACATGCTGGAAGCAGACCAGCTCTGCGACCGCATCGCCATCATCGACAGCGGCAAGATCGTCGCCCTCGACACACCGGCAAAGCTGAAGGCGATGATCCCCAGCAATGGGCATGAACCCACCCTGGAAGATGTTTTCCTGGAGCTGACCGGTAAGAAACTGGTCAAAGAAGACGAGGCAGAGTAACACTATGGACGTTAACGCAAGAATGTTCGAAGGCAGCCAGATCCGCCTGGCTCCGATCGACTACGAGAAAGATGCCGAGATCGAATCGCGCTGGACACACGACCTGGATTTCTTGCGCCGCATGGGCGCTCGACCGGGGCGACCGCTTTCGGTGGCGCAGGTGAAGAAGGCTTACGAGCAGCTCGAGAAGGATATGGAGAAGAAAAGCGTGTACCACTTCACCATCCGGCTTCGGGAAGATGACCGCCTGATAGGTTTCGTCCAGATCCACTGGATCGAGTGGTCGCATAGCACTGGTCATGTCAAGATCGGCATCGGAGACCCGCAAGATCGCGGTCATGGCTATGGCACCCAGGCGATGCAGTTGCTGCTCAACCTGGCTTTCAACGAGCTCAACTTTCACCATTTGAGCGCCTCGGTTGTGGAGGATAACCCGCAAGGGCTGCGCTTCCTGCTCAAGCTCGGCTTTGTCGAAGAGGTGCGCCGCCGCCAGGCGCTGCTGCGCCAGGGACGGCGGTTGGACATCATTCACCTGGGGCTGCTGCAATCGGAATGGAGCCAATCATGAACGGACAACACCTTCAAGGCAAATTGGTGCGCTTGTGCAGCCCTGCTGACGCCGAGAGCATGGGAAAAGCCTGGTCGCGCTGGAGCCAGGATATGGACTACTACCGTTCGCTGGACAGCGACCCGCCGCGCTTCTTCTCTGCAAAGTTCATCAAGGATGAAGAAGAGAAGAATCAGGAGAAGGTCGATACCGGCAGTTTCTTTTTCACGGTGCGTACGGTGCAGGAAGACCGCCTGATCGGCTTCACTGCACTGTGGGAGATTTCCTGGCCGCACGGCGAAGCTTTCGTCTCGATTGGCATCGGCGAACCCGAGTACCGGGGACGCGGCTATGGCACCGAAGCCATGCAGCTCACCCTCGAGTATGCTTTCGAGGAGCTGAACCTGTGGCGAGTGAGCCTGTTCGTCTTCGAATCCAACCTGCGCGGGATCCGCTCTTACGAGAAGTGCGGCTTCGTGCGGGAAGGCGTCATCCGCCAGGCGATGCGCCGGGATGGGCGGCGTTGGGACTGGTACCTCATGGGCGTGCTGCGCCCGGAGTGGCAGGCGCTTCAGGCGGCTCAGCCGGAGACATAGCGATCGTAGACCCGTTCTCCGCAGCCGTTCCGGGACCGCCCGGTTCTGAGTGACAAAAAGGAGTTGTTACTATGACGACATTGACACATGAATTTCGAGCGACGTACGCTTTTATCGAACGCAACGCCAACCTGGTGAAGCGTTACTGGTCGTGGGAGCTGGTCTGGATGACCTATTCCATCGCCAACAGCCTGTCGGTGAGCTACATCGGCATGGGTATGGAGCAGATGAGCGGCAGCGCCAACGTGGATGGTCGCTTTTTGGTGCTTTACCTGGTGATCGGCACGCTGGTCTGGCGCTACCTGTCTTCGATCTTTTACTGGATCACGGATGTGATCAGCATCGAGCGCTGGGAGGGCACCATCGAGTACACCTTGATGGCTCCTATCCACCGCATCACCCACATGGCGGGGCAGACGCTGTTCGCCGTGGTGTACAGCATGTTCTTCACCGGCGTCATCCTGCTGGTGACCGTGGCGATGTTCGATATCGATATGAGCAAAGCCAACCTGCTGGGAGGCACTCTGATGCTGATTGCAGGCAGCCTGTCGTTCATCGGCGTGGGTGTGATGGGCTCGGTGCTGCCGCTGCTCTTTCCGGAGCGCGGCTCGCAGATGACCCACGTGATCATTGCCCTGCTGCTGCTCGTGTCTGGGGTCTACTACCCTGTGAATGTGCTGCCCGAGGCGCTGCAGGTCATGGCAGTCTTCAGCCCAGCCACCTACGTGCTGGACGGCGTGCGGCGGTCGTTGCTGGAAGGCTTGCCGACGTTGCAGTTGTGGCCGTATATCTGGCCAACGTTGATTATGGGCCTGGTGGCGATTCCCTTGGGATTATGGGTGTTCGGCCAGGCAGAGAGATATGCAAAAAGAACCGGAAAACTGCATCGCAATGGATGAGGGTTGAAAGGCGGCGAGATATTTCGCCAGAGCTCATCCCTGATCGAGGCGGTTTCCGGAGTGTAGTTGGAGAGTGACATCATGATTACCATCGATTTGATCGATGAGCATTTTGACCAACCCGAGAAGCCAGTCCGCGTTCAGGCCCCCGATGCCAGGAACGGGAGAGCGCGCCAGCAGGCGCACCATGAGGAGATATTCTCCGCGCAGGAAGCGTATGATGCTGAGCATTCTCGTCTCGGATTGTTCGCAGGGATATGGTTCGGTATCCAGAAGCTGTTCAACCGATGAACGGCGAGAAAAATCAATGGTTGGCTGCTGATCAAAACTCTGAACGCGACCGGCAGCCAACCACAACAGAAATGAGGTTTGAAATGTCTGCAACGAATGGAAAATTACCCGTTGGGTTTGAGATGCGCCCGGCTTGTTTGGAAGATATCCCAGCGGTGACCGAGATGATGAATGAATCGTCGCGCCAGCTATATGGCGTGGACCAGTTCGAGGCCGAGGAGTTCGTCACCGATCTCCAGGCGCCAGGATTTAATATGGAGACGGATACGCTGCTGGTCACCAATGGCGATGGCAGGCCAGTGGGCTACTATGAGGTCTGGGATTTGCTAACCCCCTCTGTTCGGGTCAACCTGTTCGGAGCTACTCATCCAGAATATGAGGGATTGGGTATCGGCAGCGCATTATTGGCCTGGGCAGAACAGCGCGCCTATCGCGCCGTTCTGCGCGCGCCGCAGGAGGCGCGCGTCGTCATCCAGGGGGTGTGCGCGCACCACAACCAGCGCGCCAGGCAGTTGTTCCTGGATCACGGCTTCCAGGAAATTCGACATTTCTACCGCATGGTGATCGACCTCGACCAGGCGCCTGCGCCGCTCGAATGGCCAGCTGGCATCCATGTAGTGAACTACGCCGAGCAGATCGTTGATCTGGCAGATATCGTTCACGCCGTGCGCGACTCTTTCAAAGACCATTTCAACTATGTCGAGTCCTCTTTCGAAGAGGAGTTGTCGCGTTGGCAGCACCATGTCTTGGAAAACCCCGAATTCGACCCGAGCCTGTGGTTTGTGGCGCTGGATGAAGACCAGGTGGCTGGCATATCGCTATGTTGGCCAAAAGCGGATGCGAACCAGGACATGGGTTGGGTCAGCACGCTGGGGGTGCGCAGGGCCTGGCGCAAGCGCGGGCTTGGGTTGGCGTTGCTTTTGCACAGTTTCTCCGCCTTCAGCCAGCGCGGCAAGCGCCAAGTCGGGCTGGGTGTGGACGCTTCCAGCCTGACCGGCGCTACGCGCCTGTATGAGAAAGCTGGCATGCGCCCAGATCCAAAATACCAGCTTGATATGTATGAGAAAGAACTGCGCCCTGGCGTAGAACTGAGCCGGCGCAGTTTGGAACCATAAGCGCCTGTGTCGGGTAGAATTGGTGGTGTATCAAGCCGCTGATCACTCGAGGAGGTTTATGACAATCGAAGCTGTTATCTTTGACCTGGGAGGGGTGCTGGTGCGCACCGAAGACCGCCAGCCGCGAGCTGCGCTGGCAGCTCGGTTGGGGATGAGCTACCAGGAGCTGGATGACCTGGTCTTTCTCAGCCCAACAGGGTATGAAGCGACGCTGGGTAAACTATCCACCCTGGATCACTGGCGGAGCGTGCTTGCCAGCCTGGGCCTGGAAGAGAGTAAGCTGCAGGAAGTTCAGGCTGGCTTCTGGGGAGGAGATCGTCTGGATCGTGAATTGATCGACCTGCTGCGCAGCCTGCGCGGCAGGTATCGCACCGCGCTGTTGAGCAACGCCTGGGATGACTTGCGGCAGGTGCTGACCGAACGCTGGGGCATCAGCGATGCCTTCGATGAACTCATCATCTCGGCCGAGGTAGGCCTGGCAAAACCCGACCCGCGCATTTACCACTTGACCGCGCAGCGGTTAGGAGTGGAGCCGCAGCAGGCGGTCTTCGTGGATGACATGCCGCGCAATGTGCAGGCCGCTCGCGAACAGGGCATGCATGCTATCCAGTTCGTCGATTCCGCGCAAACCCGGCGCGATCTCGCGACGCTGTTGAACGGCGGGGAGTGAGAGATGAACGGAGAGTTGCCTTTTCTGACTCTCTGGGAGACTGCAAATCTGCTTCGCCAGAAGCAAATCTCTGCCCGAGAGCTGGTTGAAGCCTACCTGCAGCGCATCGAGACCTACAATCCAGGTCTAAACGCCTTCTTGACGATCACCGCAGACCGGGCTCTGCACCTGGCGCGCCAGGCCGACCAGGAAATTGCCGCTGGCAAGCAGCGCGGCCATCTTCATGGTATGCCGCTGGCGCTCAAGGATTTGTTCGACACCGCCGGGGTCAGGACCACTGCAGGGGCAAAGTTCTACCGCGAACGCGTCCCAGCCGAGAACGCCTTCGTTGTACAAAAGCTGGAAAACGCCGGCGTGGTGCTGCTGGGCAAACTGAACATGCACGAAATTGCCCTGGGGGTGACCAATGTGAATCCGCATTACGGCGCCTGCCGCAATCCCTGGAATACCAGGCTGGTGACTGGAGGGTCGTCGGGAGGCTCTGGAGCGGCGCTGGCGGCGGGGCTGTGCCTGGGTTCCTTGGGCAGTGATACGGGTGGTTCGATCCGCATCCCTGCCTCGCTGTGCGGCGTCGTCGGTTTCAAACCCACGCGGGGGCGACTCAGCCTGCGCGGTGTGCTGCCCCTTTCCTGGAATGTGGATCACGTGGGACCCATGGCGCGCAGTGTGCGGGATATCGTCCTGCTGATGCAAGCCATAGATGGTTATGACTCACAAGACCCGTATTCGCTGCCGCACGAGGCGGAAGACTGGCTTGCCAACCTGGAAGCTGGTGTGCGCGGCTGGCGCGTTGCCGTGGCAGATGACGAATTCTACACCTCAGCCACTCATCCCGAAGTGCTGGCGGGGGTGAATGCCGCGGCTGTGGTCTTCGAGCAGCTCGGCGCGCTCGTGACGCGTGTGCCTTTCCCCGGCGCCCGCCAGGCAGCCGCTGCCAACTTGTTGGTGGTGACCAGCGACGCGGCAGCTTACCATCAGGAGCGGTTGCAGACCTCGCCTGAGGATTTTGGCGAAGACGTTCTGCGGCGACTGCAAGCCGGCGCAGCCTACACTTCCAGTGAGTACATTCGGGCGCGCCACGCCCAGGCAACCTTGCGGCGGCAGTTCGAGTTGTTTTTTGAAAGCTATGATGCCTTGCTCACGCCAGCCACGCCGGTGCCAGCGCCGCCCATTGAGGGTCCCGATGCAGTGGAGCAGGCGCGCTTGCTGACGCGCTTCACTGCGCCGTTCAACTTGACGGGTTTGCCCTCCATTTCCATGCCGTGCGGTTTCACTTCTGGAAATCTGCCGTTTGGGTTGCAGATTACAGCCGCTCCCTGGGCAGATCGAAAAGTGTTGCAGGCGGCGCAGGCCTACGAACAAGCCACAGCCTGGCACACGCGCCATCCGGAAGGATACAAATAAACTCCTCGCACTTCGTGGGTCATGCAAAATGACCTGATAGGAGTTTGCCACGACCAGGGCTGAGGAGAGCATCTCAGCATCAGGCGGGTAAGAACCACCCGACGCTGGTCTCGCAATGATAGCTAAGGTCAAAAAGGAGATGTTATGACCGTTTCGACTTCTCAGGCGTTGCCGCACTGGGATTTATCCAATATCTACTCTGGGCTGGAGGCGCAGAGCTTCCTGGAGGATGTGCAAAGGCTTGCTACATTGTTACAAGAAATCCAGGGCGCCTTTCCCGAACAGGACAGCCTGGTCGCCGACCTGGCGGGTTGGGTGGGAGAAATGATCGACCGCCTCAATTCTGCGCTCACGCTTTCGGCAACCTTGAGCGCCTATATTCGTTCATTTGTCACCACCGATTCGTATCATGCCCTGGCGAAGCGTCGCCTGTCGGAGCTTGAGAAGATCAATACACACCTGGTGAACTCGCAAACCCGCTTCCAGGCGCTGCTGGGACGCCAAAGCGATCGATTGGAGGAGATCATCGCGGGCAATAAAACTGCTGCAGCGCACGCCTTTGCGCTGCGCGAGATGACCCGGCAGAGCCGCTACCTGATGTCTCCGGCTGAGGAAAGCCTGGCAGTCGAGCTGAACCTGAGCGGCGCCCAGGCGTGGAGCAAATTGCAGGGCACGGTCACCTCGCAGTTGACCGTCGATTTTGAGTTGGACGGGCGCGTACAATCGTTGCCCATCATGAGCTTGATTAACCTACGCTCCCACCCCGACGCGGATACTCGCCGCAGGGCGTATTTTGCAGAGATCGAGGCATGGAAGCAGGTGCAGGAGCCCCTGGCAGCCGCCATGAATGGCGTCAAGGGCGCGGTGGGTACGCTGAACCGGCGCAGAGGGCGTGAGGACGATTTGCACTCAGCCCTGGACCAGGCGCGCATCGACCGTGAGACCCTGGAAGCAATGTTGAGCGCCATGCAGGCTTCACTGCCGATGTTTCACCGCTATTTGCGCATCAAAGCCGGGCGATTGGGCCATGAGCGCTTGCCTTGGTGGGACCTGTTTGCCCCAACCGGTAAACCCGGCGCCAGCTATGACTTTGCCGCGGCGCGTGCCTTTATTCTCGAGCATTTCGGGCGTTTTTCACCTGGTTTGCAAGCGCTGGCGCGGCGCGCCTTCGACCAGGGTTGGATCGACGCCGAACCGCGCGACGGCAAGCGCGGCGGAGCCTTTTGCATGAGCTTACCCGCTTTTCAGGAGTCGCGCATCCTGTGCAACTTCGATTACTCGCTGGACGGTGTCTTTACCATTGCACATGAGCTCGGGCATGCTTTCCACAATGAAGCCCTGTTCCAGGCTGGAAAAACTGCCCTGCAGCGCACTTTACCGATGACGCTGGCTGAGACTGCCTCGATCCTGTGCGAAACGATCGTGGTTAATGCTGCCCTGGCTCAGGTGAGCGACCCACAGGAAGAGTTGGCGATCCTCGAGACTTCTCTGATCGGAGACGCGCAAGTCATCGTAGATATCTATTCGCGCTACCTGTTCGAGAAGCAGGTCTTCGAGCGGCGCGCCCATTCTGAGATATCTGCATCAGAGCTGTGCAACATGATGGCAGATGCTCAGAAATCAGCTTATGGCGAAGGCCTGGATGAACGCTACCTGCATCCCTATATGTGGACCTGGAAACCTCATTACTATCGTCCCGAGCTTTCTTTCTATAACTTCCCCTATGCGTTTGGCCTGCTCTTTGGATTGGGTTTGTTTGCCATCTACCAACAACGCGGGCCGGCATTTGTGCCTGAGTATGTCAACCTGTTGGCGCGCACCGGTGAAAATCAAGCTGCCGACCTGGCAGCAGAATTTGGCATTGATATCCGCAGCCCACGATTTTGGGAAGACAGCCTGGGCATGATTGCCAGGCGCATCGAACGCTACGCACAATTATGAGAACAGCCACCATGTCAAAACGACCGAAGCAGACCAAACAGGTATTGAGAAAACTGGACGATGGATTGCTCATGCGCCGGGCAACTGCCCAGGATGGGCAGGCCCTTGCAGATTTCAACGGCTCGATTTTTCCCAACCGGGATGAAGGCGAAGATCCTGAGCTGATCCGCGCCTGGACTTTAGATTTGCTGACCCGCCCGCACCCCACCTTTCTGCCCGAAGACTACATTTTGGTGGAGGATACCCGCTCGGGAAAAGTTGTCTCTGCGCTGAATCTGATCTCGCAGACCTGGTCGTACGAGGGGATTCCTTTCAAAGTGGGGAGGCCTGAATTGGTGGGCACCCACCCGGAATACCGTGAGCGGGGCTTGATACGCGCCCAGTTCGAGGAAATCCATCGCCTCAGCGCCGAAAAAGGGCAGGTGGTGCAAGCGATCACCGGCATTCCCTATTACTACCGCTTATTTGGCTATGAGATGGCGCTCTCCCTGGGCGGTGGGCGGCTGGGTTACCTGCCCCATGTGCCCAGGCTGCCAGATGGAGAGGTTGAGCCTTTCCGGGTGCGACCGGCTGGTGAAGCAGACCTGGCGTTTATCAGCGAGCTGTACGAGATTGCCAACCAGCGCTACCCGCTGAGCTGCCTGCGCGATCTGGAAGACTGGCGTTATGAGCTGGCGGGAAAGTTGCCGAAGAATGTGAATCGCTCCGAGCTGCGCGTGATCGAGGAGCGGGACGGCAGGCTGGTCGGCTACCTGGCGCACAGCCATTTCAACTGGGCGCAAGGAGTGACCCTGGTTGCCACAGCATACGAGATCATCCCACACTACCCCTGGGCCGCGGTGACGCCTAGCGTGATTCGCTATTTGAAGTTCGCCGGGGAAGCGCAAGCGCAGGCTGGAGGGCAAGAGCCGTTTGGCGCGTGGGGCTTTTGGCTGGGCGAGGAGCATCCGGTTTACCAGGTGATCAAAGAACGGCTGCCGCGCGTGCGCAAACCTTACGCCTGGTACATGCGCGTCGCCGATCTTCCCGGTTTTTTGCGCCTGGTAGCTCCGGCTTTGGAAAAACGCTTGGAGGCATCGACTTATGCCGGGCACAGCGGAGAGCTAAAACTGACTTTTTATCGAGAAGGCCTGCGCATGGTTTTCGAGCAGGGTAAGCTGGTCTTGGTGGAGGCCTGGAAGCCGGAACCGGGCAATGGGTCTGGAGATGCTGCCTTCCCCAACCTGACCTTTTTGCAGCTTTTGTTTGGCTTTCGTTCCATTGAAGAGCT
Organism: Chloroflexota bacterium; assembly: GCA_029265355.1. Classification (GTDB taxonomy): domain Bacteria; phylum Chloroflexota; class Anaerolineae; order Anaerolineales; family UBA4823; genus JAJUJL01. The sequence goes on from JAJUJL010000015.1 coordinate 9,773, forward strand.
GGATTATGCTTTTCCAGATTGCATCATCGGAGAAGCTGCCTGGGGTCTCTTGGAGGTGCTGTTTCCGCGTAAGCCCTCAAATGTCTGGGGGATCACTTGATTTGAGCCATCAGCAGGGTGGGAGCGGTGATCGCTTCACCGCTCCCGCTTTATTATTAAGCGTGCCTGCGAACGTTGCGGCAACTTTACGGGTAAACGGGCGTATTCCAGCAGTGGTATTTTGGATTGTTGCCGCGAACGATATCATCAAAGATGATGCGCAGTTGAGCGGTGATGGGTCCCATCACGCCAGCTCCAACCGGGCGATGATCGATTTTGGTGACGGCGGTGACCTGGGCAGCCGTGCCGGTCATGAAGAACTCGTCGCAAATATAGACCTCGGTGCGATCGATGGGTCGTTCCACGACAGGCACACCCAGCTCCTGGCGCAATAGCTCGATCACCGTGCGGCGGGTGATGCCCTCCAATATGTTGTCGGTCACCGGCGGGGTGATTGCCACGCCGTCTCGCAGCATGAAGATGTTCATGGCGCTGCCCTCTGAAATGTGACCATCCTGGTTCAACACCAGAGCCTCGTCGAAGCCGGATTGCAGCGCGTCGCTCTTGATCAAGGCAGAGTTGACATAGGCGCCGGCGATCTTTCCACGCGCCGGAATGGCGTTATCGTCCACGCGGCGCCAGGAGGAAATGGTCACGTGGGCGTTGGTATCGTTGGCCACGTAGCGAGCAAAGGGCAGCGCTACAATCGAGATAGCATCCCGCAGGCCGTGCAGCTTGACGCCGATGATCTCGTCTTCTTTGTAAGCCAACGGGCGAATGTAGACATCCTGGCGATGCCCGTCGGCGCGCAACAGGTCGATGGTCACCTGCACCAGGCTTTCGGGGGTATGTTCGAATTCCATCAGCAGCAGGCGCGCAGAATTCAGGAACCGGCGATAATGGTCCTCGGCTCGAAAGAGAAAGAGCTGCTCCTGCTCATCATTCCAATAGGCGCGCAAACCACCGAAGGCCGCGGTGCCGTAATTCAAACCATGAGTCAGCACCCCAACCCTGGCTTCGCTGTAGGGAACGATTTTTCCTTGGAAGTAAGCGTGTATTGGCAGGCTCATAGACTGGTTCCTTTCGGTGGCGCTAAGACTGGCTGAGATCATCCCCATTATAATCCTATCCTGAAAAGCGCCAGGCGAATTACGTATTGCGCTTTCGATAGCCTAACCTGGTTGGGTATGTCAGAGGCCACGGGATAGCACTTTTTTGTGCTTAAGAGTATACTAAAAACCGGTTGCCCTTTGCCTGGTCTACAGACAGGTGCTCCAATCTCAGTTGGGAGGCTGGTATGAAGCGAGCGGTAAGTATCAGCATCGGTTCCTCGAAACGCGATAAAGCCGTGGAGGTCGAGCTGCTCGGGGAAATGGTGCGTATTGAGCGCATTGGCACGGACGGGGATATGGAAAAGGCTGCCCAGTTGTACCGGGACCTGGATGGTAAAGTGGATGCCTTCGGTGTGGGCGGCGCAGACCTGGGTGTGATGGTCGAAGACCAATGGTATCCTCTTTATTCTGTGCAATCCATGGTGCGCTATGTCAAACAAACGCCCATCGTCGATGGGGCGGGCTTGAAAAATACGCTCGAAAATCGCATGGCCCAGGTGATTGATCAGGAGGCGGGTGATTATGTGCGCAGCATGGGCCGGCGGGCTTTTGTCACCCTGGGGGTGGATCGCTGGGGAATGACGCGTTCGTTCCTGGATGCCGGGTATGAGTGCGTATTTGGTGATTTGATGTTTGGACTGGGCATACCCATTGCCTTGCACAGCGCCAGCAGCCTGAAAAGGATGGCTGCCCTGCTGATGCCGGTGGCGGGCCGACTGCCCTTCGAATGGGTCTATCCGACGGGCGAAAAGCAAGAAAAACGAAAGCCGAAGTGGGAAAAATATTATGCTTGGGGCACGGTGATCGCTGGCGATTGCCACTATATCAAACGACACATGCCAGAGCGCCTGGATGGAAAGATTATTGCCACCAATACGACGACCACCGCAGACCAGGAAATGTTCCGCAAGGCTGGCGTAAAATACCTGGTCACATCGACGCCCGTATTGGAGGGTCGCTCTTTCGGCACCAACATGATGGAAGCCGCATTGATTGCTGCCTCTGGCAAGAAACGCGTTTTGACCAGGGCAGAGCTGAACGATTTGCTCGATCAGCTTGGTTTTAGACCTCAAATACAGGAGTTGAATTAATCAGATGGACGCGATCGTTACTGCTGGTGGTGTGCCGCAGCCCGGTGATCCTCTCTATGCTTACAGTCAAGGAAAATCTAAGGCGCTGATCGATATTGCAGGGAAGCCCATGGCGCAATGGGTGTTAGACGCCTTGACCGAGTCGTCCCGGGTTGAAAATATCGTGTTGATTGGCGTGGACCAGGGAAGCGGCCTGACATCCCCGAAGATCCGCGCCTATTTGCCAGGCCAGGGACATATGGTCAACAACATCCTGGCGGGCCTGAATAAGCTGATGGAGATGAACCCAGGCATCGGGCATGCGCTGATCGTATCGTCCGACATCCCGGCGATCACGGCGGAGATGGTGGATTGGGTGGTTGACGAGGCCATGCGCACGAACGATGACATTTACTACAATGTCATTCCACGCCATGTGATGGAGAAACGCTTCCCCAATTCCCGTCGTTCCTATACCCATCTGAAAGATGTCGAGGTGTGCGGCGGAGATATGAACGTAGCGCGGGCGTCCCTGGCTCAGTCGGACGCGGAAATCTGGGATAAGCTCATCGAGTCGCGCAAGAACGTTTTCAAACAGGCTTCATTGATTGGTTTCGATACACTGTTGTTGTTGCTGCTGCGCCAGATCACGCTCGACCAGGCAGTTAAAAAAGTTGCGCGTAAACTGAAATTGACAGGAAGGGCGATTGTTTGCCCATACGCTGAAGTAGGCATGGATATCGACAAACCACACCAACTTGAGATGATGAGGGCAGACCTGGCGCGTCGCCAGGCAGAATTGGCGAATGCTACAGCGGCCCAGTAGGATGATGCAAGAATTTCTTCGCACAGATGAGAACCTGACCCTGAGAGTGCGCGTGGCTGAGAAGCCCGGCGTGCTGCGCACCCTGGCGGCTATCCTGGCGCACTCCGGGGATTCCTGGTTCTGGTTGGCTGGCTTATTGGTGTGTTGGGTGCTGGGCAATGAATTCTGGCGGCAGCGGATAATCTTGATGGCTTCCAGTATCCTGGCGACCGCCGTGTTGGTGCTTGCGATCAAGAGACTGGTACATCGCCGCCGCCCGGCCGGTGAATGGGGGATGATCTACCGCAACACAGATCCCCACTCCTTTCCCTCGGGGCACGCCGCCCGGGCAGCCTTGCTGGCAACGCTGGCGGTGGGCACGGGTCCTGCGTGGTGGGCATTGCTCCTGCTGATTTGGGCGCCTATGGTTGCGTTAGCGCGCGTTGCAATGGGCGTGCACTATCTAAGCGATGTGGCGGCTGGCATTGTTTTGGGCGTTCTTGCCGCAATGCTGATTTTATTGGTCGCCTGGTAACGGAAAGCTCACCCGCCGGCGGTCTTCATCTCCTGTTTGAGACTTTCGATCATTTCCACCGGAGTCGGATCCACCTGATAAGCCATCGCCAGGTAATAGGCGATGTAATCACCGAGCTGCAGAGCCGTCCACAGGTGCGCCAGGCGGCTGGCACCGCGTGCGTTAACAAAATCGGTAGCGATTCCCTGGAGCATGAAAATTTTCCGTGTGAGTTCGCTGCGCAGGCGGTTTCGTGGATGGTCAGAGGGCGATTGCAGGAACAGCACGACCAGCTCATTGAGGCGAGGCTCAGGGTTCACGATCCCGGCCAGGGTGTTGTGGTCAGCCTCTGGCAAGAATTCGAATTGCGCCCAGGCTTTGGCAACCTCGCTCAATTGGCCTTTCCAGCGCCGGGCGACCGGCGCTAGCAGATCTGAGCCCATGACCGTGACATATCGCCCGATCAACTGTCCTGCCAGGCGCTTGGCAAGATTGCGGGTATCGGGAACCTGGGCGTCCAATTCAGCCCGTTGGGAGCGCATCGCTTGCAGGCAGTCCTCCAGCTCTGCCCCGGGTTCTGTCGCCAGGCCGAGGCGGGTGAAGGCGGCCAGCAGCAATCCAAACGAATAACCAACCGCGGCGCGCGGCTGACCGGCATGTTCAAAGCGCCAGTGCAGGAAACCCAGGCTATTGGCCCATTCGGCGAGCTTTCCACCGGTGCTAATGGCGAGCACCTGGCAGCCGCGCTGCGCTGCTGCATGGGCTGCCGAAAGCGTCTCTTCGGTATTGCCAGAATGCGAAGAAGCGATGACCAGCGTGTTTTTCCCCGTCGCCCAGGCAGGGAGATCGTAGTCACGGTGTACGAAAATGGGTACACGGCACTGCGGCGCTAAATAAGCTGCTACCAGGTCTGCCCCGATCGCAGATCCACCCATGCCAGCGATTATTACCCGGTCGACAGCCTCGGCGCTGGGATTCGGCTGCGCCAATCCCAACTCCCAAGCCGATTCGAGCTGCTCGGGTAAACCGCGGATCTCGTCGAGCATGTTGGCTGGATCCAGCTTCTGAAAAGCGATCGGGTCATTTAAGTTCATGGCTTATTCCTTTCCGGGGGTGTTGGGCGGATAGTTCCTCTGGCGTTCATCAGCCGCCGGTACATTTCGCGGCGCGGCCAACCAGTGATTGCCGCTAACCTGGCGGCGGCCTGGCTGGGTGATTCTCCCTTTTCCAGGCTGGTTTTGAGCAGGTCTTCTACCTCGTTTTCACGCCAACGGTTGCTGGCGCTGGAGACACCTGCCACAACCAGCGTGATCTCGCCGCGCGGCTCCTGGCTTGCAAAATGCTCACGCGCCTGCTGCAGTGTGCCGCGAAAGATTTCTTCGTGCAGTTTGGTAAGTTCGCGCGCCACGCATACCTGGCGGTTCCCGAGGACCTCCAACAAGTCCTTCAGCGCAGCCCTCAGGCGGTGGGGAGCTTCCAGGAAGAGCAGCGTAAACGCATGATGGGCGATGCCCTGCAGGAATTGGCGGCGCTCTCCCTGGCGGCGGGGCAGGTAGCCGAGATACAAAAAACGATCTGTTGGCAATCCAGAGACAACCAGAGCGGCAATGGGAGCGCAGGCGCCTGGCACAGGGCTGACCTGGTGCCCGGCTTGCAGCACGGCTTGCACCAGTTCGTAGCCAGGGTCATTCAAGCCGGGGGTGCCAGCATCGGAAACCACCGCCACATCGCCTTGCTCCAGCGCCGCCAGTATCTCATCGATCTTGCTCAGTTTGTTATGCTCGTAGTAGCTGGTAAGCTGAGTTTGAATGCCATAATGGGAGAGTAATTTCTTGGTGTGGCGGGTATCTTCAGCAGCGATCAGGCGAGCCTCGCGCAACAGGCGGATGGCGCGGGCGCTGATATCCTCCAGGTTGCCAATCGGGGTTGCGATCAGGTAGAGCGTGGACATGCGACGACAGGTTTGTCTCAGGGCAAAGCCCAGGTGAGTATTTCCAGGTTGAGCGGACCGCCAGTCGTGTCAAAGCTCACCAGGCGAGCCCATCCCCAACGGCCTTGATCGGTGCGGTAGCACAGGTAATCGCCGCTGCTCAGGCTTTCCAGCAGCAAGGGGGTTTGCGTGAGATCGTCAGCGGCGCATGATTGTGAATCCGGGCGCGAGCTGCCGAACACTGAAAAGGCGGCATTTCCGAGCACCGATAGCTCAGGCTGGTTGTTTGAGTTGCGCGCGTACAGCAGGTCTTGCCCAGATCCTGTGTCCAATTGCAGCGTGTCCAGGTCGAGTTGATTGCCCAAGTTCAACTGCGCTGGTCCGCTGACCTGAACGACTGGTTGAGGCGGGGTGAGTGTCATGGTGGGCGTGACCGAAGGCGGCGGGTTCGTTGTGGTTGGGCTGGGTGTGACTGAAGCAGTGGTCAGCACCTGGATGCGCACCCAAAATGGGGCGCTGCCGTTTGGGCCGATGCCAAACAACACATTGGCCTGGTTACGCAGCTTCCAGTTACCCTGGTAAGTGCCGGGAATTAAGGGCGCCACCATATCCACCTGGATGTCTACGCTTTGACCAGGAGCTACCTGGCCTCTCAGTGGCACGACTGCCTGCGCCCCCATTTGTTCGCCAGAAAAGAACACTGCTGCGTAGGATGAATCCCAGGTGCAGGTGCCCACATTTACCAGACGCCAAATTTTGATGAAAGCCTGCCCGCCCTGAATGGTGGTGTCATCAGGGATGGTGACATCGATGGGTGTGCCCGCAGCAGCCTGGTCGCATAATTTTTGTGGCGTGGGAGTGTTCTGTGGCGGGCTCTGGGTGGCAGATGGCGCAGGTTGGGTGGTGGGAGCGGTCATGAGCGGGGTGGGCGTCGTCTGCAGGGTTGGGGTGAATTGGGGCGATGGGGAGGGCAAGGTCGTACTGGCGCTCTCGGTCAGGCGCGCTTCAACCGTCTGGTAAACCTGGGTGATATTTGGTGTGACCGTGGCTTCGGTCTGCTGGTTAGGGCGGTTGCACGCTGATAGCAGGACAAAGAGCATCAGCAGCAGGGTAATCGAAGTAATGCGGGAAATCGCTCGTTTCATCGTAGTGGGAGGGTTGTTCGCGCATCCTGATGAGGCATTGATCCAGATTGCCAGATGGAAATAGATCAGGGGAGCGTGCCTTCAATTCTTTGGGGGGGTTGACCAAGTTTAGAACGACCGTCTGTCAGGTAGCTCATCAGGATTTGGGCAATCTGACGAGCAGCCCTGGGATTTGCCAGGCGGCGCGCATTTTCTGCCGCTTGTTGGCGCAGGTGGGGCTTATCAAGCCATTTTCTCAAAGCGGCGACGATTGACTCGGCGCGAGGCGCCCACACACCGGCCTGTTCTGAGACAATGAAGCTGACATTGCCATCCTCTTGACCGGGGAGCCGGCTGTAGAGCACCATAGGCAGGCCGGCGTTCAACGCTTCGCTGATTGTGCCAGGTCCCGCTTTGGTTACCAGGATATCTGCAGCTTGCATGAAAGCTGGCATTTCACGCGTGAAACCGTAGATCAAAGTGGGAATGTCCCAGCGGACTGACTCCAGCCTTTTCTTCAGGCTAACATTCCGCCCACAGATCACCACCAGGGCTGCCGGGAGCTGGGCGCTGTTGATCGCCTGGGCGGTTTTCTCCAACGGCCCCATGCCCTCGCCCCCACCAACTAACAGGACAATGGGCAGATCCTGGGGCCAATTCAATTGGGCGCGCAGTGACTGCTTGCTGCCCACAGGTTGGCAAAAACGGTCGGCGACGGGAAGTCCCACCACGCTCACTTGTTCCGCTTTCAGCCCGAACTTGATGGCGCGTTGCCCAGCCTCCTGGGTTGGCACAATGCACAGGTCGGTCTTGCGGTGATACCACAAAGCGTGGGTTGTCACCAGATCGGTGACGACGGTAACATACGGAGGGCGACGATCACCCAGGGCGCGCAAAACGGGCACATTTGCCAGGGGGTGAACGGAGACGTACAGGTCAGCGGGATGGTGGTGCACCAGGTTGAGCATAGAGCGGCGCACGTAGGGATAGGCGGTACCCATGAGCAGGCGCGCTCGCCGATCGCCATTGCTTAAGTAATATCCCAATCCCCAGACCTGTTGGACGCGCACCATCTTGGGATACAAATCTGGCATGTAATTCAAGGGGCGCGGCGCGTAATCCTTAAAGATATCCACCATCTCGGTGACCACCTGGTCTTTGTACTCCAGATGGATTGCCTCAATGATCGCTTCTGCGGCAGAGCGGTGTCCCCCACCGGTGTCGGAGAAGAGGAAGACGATCCGCGGCTGAGTGCTTGAGATCTTATTCATCGGTTTTTTTTGCCACAACTGCTTTTATTCGCCTGGAGAGTTCACGCCGGGGCAGAAGAACTCGCCGCCGGCATGTCTGACATTCCAGGCCGATATCCGCACCCAGACGGACCACTTTCCAATCATAGCCGCCACAGGGATGCGGCTTGCGCAGTCGCAATATGTCTCCTAGGACCAGGTCTGGCAGCATCGAAATCATTATATCATGCCCGTATTCACGTCACCTTGGCTTTATCCCTCGGCGCGTGCACTCAACCTGACTACTATTGGATGAACCTTTACTTACTTGGAAGAAGACGCTCATCTGGCCAGATGGTATAATGTTTTTAATGTTCTTCGATGCTGGTAGGACTTACACAGTTAGCGCAGAGTTGGGCGTGGTTTGGTGAGCTCTGCACGTCTCGCTCCCAAACCCACCTGGAGTGCGCAAAAGACAGGATCATTCTAAAAATGTTGGATCTATCGCCCTCGATGATCATCTCGCACTTAATCGTGCTGTTGATCGCTTTCCCGGTTCACGAGTTTGCGCACGCCATTACAGCCAATTACTTCGGTGATGATACACCCCGTTTAGAAGGACGGCTGACATTAAACCCTGTCGCCCACCTGGATGTATTGGGATCCCTCTTGCTGATTGTGGCTGGTTTTGGCTGGGCGCGCCCGGTGAATGTCAACCCCTACGCCCTCTACCGTCGGTCTCCATCAGCGATGATGTGGGTTTCCCTGGCCGGCCCCCTGTCGAATCTGTTGATGGCATTGTTGGCAGCAATCCCCTTTCGGCTGGGATTGGTATCTTCTGGACAGGCTTACATGGATATGGTTTCCAGCGCCGATCACATTCTGCCGACTTTGCCTCAGGTGTTATTGGTCTTTGTGTATATTAACCTGCTGCTGATGCTTTTCAACTTGATCCCTTTAGCGCCTTTGGATGGCGAAAAAATCGCGGATTACTTCTTTCCTCCAGCACTACAACGCGCGCTGAATACAATCCGCCCTTATGGACCCGTCATACTCATGGCAGTTGTGTTCCTGGGAGTGCTCTCTTGGATCATCACACCACCGCTAACCCTGCTCCTCAGGGTTTTGGTTGGATAGACCCGGCACGAGTCTGGTATCGCGCCAGGCAATTTTGGAGGGCATTGCTTGCCAGGCCTGATACGGCAGATCTGGCGTTGGCGCAGTCGGTGCTAGGCCCAGAGGCCATGCAGCTATTCCAAAAGATGCAGCCCAGTGAACAGCTCCACAGCATCCAGGTTTACCGGCGGGTGGCGACTATGCTGCAAGCTGAACCAATGGAGGCAGGCGAGCATCTACTGGTTGCCGCTTTACTGCACGATGTGGGTAAAAGCTGCCAGCCGCTTTCTGTGTGGGAACGGGTGGTCATCGTCATCGGAAAAGCCCTCTTTCCAAAAAGGGTGCAGGCATGGGGGGAATTCGATGACCCGCCGAGCAGCCAGGTTCCATTTTGGCGGCGGGCGTTCATCGTGGCAGCACAGCACGCGCGCTGGGGTGCAGAGATGGCTGCCCGCGCGGGTGTATCTTCTCAGGCAGTGAGACTCATAGCCCGGCACCAGGATGCTCTTCCGAAGGAACTGGCGACGCTGGATGATCGGTTGGTGAATGTCCTTCAAATGGTAGACGATCAATTGTAAAAGGGTGTGTATGGCGATTCAAGTTACGATTGTTGGATTGGGGCAAATCGGCGGCTCGATCGGGCTGGCCTTGGGCCAACACGAGAAGACATTTCTGCGCCTGGGGCATGATCTTGACGCTTCTATTACCCAGAAGGCGAAGAAGATCGGTGCCATTGATCGCACGATGTTCAATCTTCCCTCAGCGATACGTGAAGCCGATGTGGTGATACTGTCGCTGCCTATGGATCAAATCCGCGCGACGCTGCAGGTGATTGCCCAGGATTTGAAAGATCAGGCGGTGGTCCTGGACACCGGGCCAGTGAAAGAAGCTGTGGCGGCTTGGGCAGGTGAGTTGCTGCCCACTGGACGCTATTACGTTGGGCTAACGCCGGTGATCAATCCGGTTTACCTGCATGCTCTGGATCGCGGCCTGGATGCAGCCCGGCCAGACCTGTTCAACCACGGGCTGCTGGCAATTGCTTCACCGGCAGGCACTGCCTCTGAAGCGATCAAGCTGGCAGCGGACCTGGCGCGCCTGTTGGGTGCCGCGCCGTTGTTTGTCGATCCGCTCGAGATTGATAGCCTGATGGCTGCCACGCATATCCTGCCGCAACTGGTGGCGGCGGCTCTTCTGAATGCCACGGTTGACCAACCGGGCTGGCATGAGGCGCGCAAAATCGCGGGACGCGCCTATGCTGAGGTGACTGGAATCACTGCCCAAATGGATGATGCGGATCCATTGCTTACCTCGGCAATCCTGAGCCGGGATAATGTGATTCGCTCCATGGATGGGTTGATCGCTTCCCTGCAAGCCATGCGCAATGACCTGGCCCAGGGAGACGCGCAGGCCTTGCAAGGTCGCCTGAGGCGGGCTTTTCATGGGCGGAATGAGTGGTGGAAGCAGCGCCAGTCAGCAAATTGGGAGGAGGCGCAATCAACATCAGAAGTAAAAACATCCGCTTCTTCAGAGATCTTTGGGCGATTGCTCGGCATCCGTCGCCGGACAAAGCCAAAAGCGTAAGCACAAGTCGATCACAATTCCAATCTTTGGGTTATTAAAACCGTTTCCCACACAGAGGTAAAAAAAATGTCTGTCTCCGATGCGCATGTATCAGAAAAATTGCAATGGATTCAGGATGAGCTGCAGTCGCTGAAAGAGAGCGGTTTATATACGCGAATACGCACGCTGAGCTCATCCCAAGGAGCCTGGCTGGTTGTCGATGGCAAAAAGGCTCTCAATTTCTGTTCAAATAATTATCTTGGCCTGGCAAATCATCCCCGCCTGGTACGTGCAGCCTCAGAAGCTATCCAGAAATATGGTGTTGGCCCGGCGGCAGTGCGCACCATTGCAGGTACGATGGAATTGCATGTGGAGCTGGAAAAACGCCTGGCAGCTTTCAAAAAAGTGGCAGCGGCGATTTCGTTTCAATCCGGGTTCAATGCCAACCTGGGCACCATCCCTGCCCTGGTGGGGAAGGAAGACGCCATTTTCTCCGATGAGCTGAACCACGCCAGCATCATCGACGGCTGTCGCCTTTCGGGAGCGCGTATCATTCGCTACGCGCACTGCGATCCGAGCGACCTGGAGCGCGCCTTGAAAGAGCACCGCTCAGGTTTCACCAGGGCCCTGGTGGTCACCGATGGCGTCTTCAGCATGGATGGCGATGTCGCTCCCCTGGACGCAATCTATGAGGTGACCCGCCATTACGATGCCATTTTGATGGTGGATGATGCTCACGGGGAAGGGGTGTTGGGCCATGGTGGACGGGGTATCGTTGATCACTTCCACCTGCACGGCAAAGTGGATATCGAAATTGGCACAATGTCGAAAGCTTTTGGGGTGGTTGGAGGCCTGGTAGCCGGCAATCCGGTGGTTATTGAGTGGCTGCGCCAGCGCGGCCGCCCATTCTTGTTCTCATCAGCAATGACTGTGCCAGATACTGCAGCTTGCCTGGCAGCCCTGGATGTTCTGGAGGAGTCGACTGAACTGGTCGATAAGCTGTGGGCAAATACGCGTTATTTCAAGGATGAAATGCGCCGCCTGGGCTTCGATATTGGGAAGAGCATCACGCCGATCACACCGGTTATGCTGGGTGAAGCGCCCCTGGCGCAGCAGTTCAGTCGCGAACTGTTTGAAAACGGTGTCTTTGCCACGGCAATTGGCTTCCCAACTGTGCCGCGCGGCAAAGCGCGCATTCGGGTGATGATTTCAGCCGCGCACGAGCGGGATGACCTGGATTATGGGTTGGAGGCATTTGCCCGCGTTGGGCGCTCGACCGGCGTGATTGCATGAGAAAAACAGCAGCCGCGCTGCCTGACCATTGTAGCTGGCGAGGCTGTGCGGCTGCTGATCATAGGATAATGAGCAGCAGGTTTATAGATCGCTTTCCGCGAAGGGATCAAAGTTGGGGTTGGTTCCGGCCCACACACAGCTCGCTCGCCCATCCAGGTTGCATGTCAAAGCTTGCGAGCAACGGTGAGCCACCACGCGCGGCGCTTGTTCGGGGAGGAAGTCTGCCGGGAAGATGAGCTGAGCTTCCATGGATACTTCGGTCCCGGCGTGTTCGCAATAGCGTACCTTAATAACCTGCCAAGTTTTGTGTGCCATCGTAGGCCTCCAGACTTTCCAGAAAATAGCCCCCTTGTTGGGGCAAACCGGTAACCATTGATTGATTAAAGTATACCTCTTTACATCTGACGAGAAAAGTGACAGGTGTCATACGAAATTATGACAAATTCCCTCTCCGTTGCCCGACTCGTTCTACTCACCTTCGCGCTGCAGCTTGTGGTGGAGCCGTCCTATCGCTGCGAAAATCGAATATTCGATTGACATTATTTGACGGAGAGTTATAATCTTTAAGTCACACTGATAAATCGCGTATAATTGGTCAGACAAAGGAGGTGAGATCGCACCGATCACACAAGTCGAACCCAAGCATCTGTTCATCGATCATATCCAAACATGTTTAGGATGGAGAAAGAAGAATGAGCCGTAAACCAATTCTTGTCTTCGTTGTGCTGGCTGTGCTGTTCAGCATGGTGCTGTCGGCTTGCCAGCCGCAGGCTGCGCCCACAGCGGAGGCGACCGAAGAAGTTGTGGCTTTTGAGCCACTGAAGATGGAAGCGCCGAACTGTGACTATGGCGGCCTTTTCAAATCTATGGAAGCTGTGGATGAATTCACCGTCAAGTTCACCATGTGCGCTCCTGACCCGGCGTTCCTGTCCAAGATCGCCTTCTCGTCGTTCTCGATTCAACCGAAAGAATACCTGGAGCAGACGGGCGGCGGCGGCGAAGGCAGCGCCCTGCTGGAGAAGCCGGTTGGCACCGGACCGTACAAGGTCAGCGAGTGGAAGCGCGGCGAGGAGCTGATTTTCACTGCTTTTGAAGATTATTGGGGTGCGGATAAGGCCAAGACGCCAACCCTGGTCTTCCGCTGGAGCTCTGAGGCTGCCCAGCGCCTGCTCGAACTGCAGGCCGGCACTGTCGATGGTATCGACAACCCTGGGCCGGATGATTTTGCCAAGATCGAATCCGATCCAAACCTGGTGCTCATCCCCCGCCCGGCATTGAACATTTTCTACATCGGCATGAACAATACCTACCCGCCGTTCGATAACGAGCAGGTACGCCAGGCGATTGCGATGGGCATTGATCGCCAGCGCATCGTCGACAACTTCTATCCCGCTGGTTCGGAAGTCGCCTCGCACTTCACCCCCTGCTCGATCCCCAACGGCTGCGTCGGCGAATCCTGGTATGAGTTCGACCCGGTTAAAGCCAAAGAAATGCTGGCAGCGGCGGGCTACCCGGATGGCTTCGCCACCAAGCTGTACTACCGCGATGTGGTGCGCGGCTACCTGCCGCAGCCCGGAGTGGTTGCCCAGGATATCCAGGCGCAGTTGAAAGAGAACTTGAACATCGATGTCACCATCGAGGTTCAAGAATCAGGCACATTCCTGGATAATGCTGATTCGGGCTTGCTGGATGGCTTACACCTGTTGGGATGGGGCGCTGACTACCCAGATCAGACCAACTTCCTGGATTATCACTTCGGCGCTGGCTCTTCCAAGCAGTTTGGCGAGAAGTTCACTGACCTGACGGATACCTTGAAGCAGGCCGCGGCCCTGGCTGGTGATGAAGCTCGCAAGCCGCTGTATGAAACCGCCAACAACCTGATCAAGCAGCACGTGCCCATGATCCCTGTGGCGCACGGTGGTTCAGCCACGGCTTACAAGGCGACTGTGGATGGTGCTCATTCCAGCCCACTCGGCAATGAGAACTTCTCGGTTATGGCTGTACCGGGACAGGAGACATTTGTCTGGATGCAGAATGCAGAACCAATCTCACTCTACTGCCCCGATGAGACGGATGGCGAGTCGCTGCGCGGTTGTGAGCAGGTTGTCGAGTCGCTGTATCGCTACGAAATCGGCGGCACGGCTGTCCAGCCCAGCCTGGCGGAAGTTTGCTCGCCCAACGCTGATCTGACCGAATGGACCTGCACACTCCGTAAAGGTGTCAAGTTCCATGATGGCTCCACCCTGGATGCCAATGATGTCGTGATGTCGCTGCTGGTGCAATGGGATGCTTCCCATCCACTGCACAAGGGCAACACGGGCGCCTTCACTTACTTTAGCTCGCTGTGGGGTGGCTTGCTAAACGCTCCGGCTGAGTAATCAGACCGGCTGTAAGAGTATCAGGACCGGCTCCGGTGGGGGCGCCGGCTGGCCACAAAACTGGCCAGGGTACTCCCACCGGATTTATTTCACTCGAGTGAATCATGGTCACCTACATCATCCGACGTGTAATCTCCAGCCTCCCGGTTCTCCTGGGGATCCTGTTTGTCACTTTTGCTCTGGGGCGGCTGATCCCCGGAGACCCGTGCCGCGCGATTTTGGGAGAAAAGGCCACCGATGTCGTCTGCGACGAGTTCATTCGTCGACACGGCCTCGACAAGCCGATTCCGACCCAGTTTGTTATTTACATTGGAGAGATCTTGCGCGGCGACCTGGGAACTTCGCTGCGCTATGGGAAACCCGTGACCGAGTTGATTGTCGAGCGCCTGCCCACCACGCTGGAATTGAGCCTGGCGGCAATGACCTTCGCGGTGCTGGTCGGCATTCCACTGGGCATTATCTCTGCGGTGAGACACAATTCGTCGATTGATATTGGCACCATGGTATTGGCGAACGTGGGCGTTTCCATGCCGGTCTTTTGGTTGGGCTTAATGCTGGCCTACATCTTCGCCTTGCTGTTGAAGGGCACACCCCTTCAATTACCCCCCTCTGGCCGACTATCACCGGGCACAATCGTGCCTCCCTTCTACGAGGTTTGGGGAATGGAAATTGCCGCTCAAGGGGTTTTTTCCAGCCTTGTGGTCTTCCTGAGCCGTTTGAACATCCTGAACGCGCTGCTCACTGCGCGTTGGGATGTCATGGCAGATGCTATCCGCCACCTGTTGCTGCCTGCTGCGGCTGTAGGCACCATTCCCCTGGCGATCATCGCCCGAATGACGCGTTCCAGCATGCTGGACGTGCTGGGCCAGGAATATATCCGCACCGCGCGCGCCAAGGGCGCTCGCTTCCGCGCCGTGGTGCTGAAACACGCTCTGCGCAATGCGTTGCTGCCCTTGGTGACGATCATTGGCCTTTCGCTGGGCAGCTTTCTGGGTGGCGCAGTGCTCACCGAAACCATATTTGGCCTCTCAGGCGTTGGGCGAATTTTATATGATGCGATAACAGCGCGCGATTACGGTGTTGTACAATCCTTCACTGTGGTCATCGCTATTTTCTTCGTGATCTTAAATCTCATTGTGGATGTTTCGTACGTCTACCTGGATCCACGCGTTCGGCTGGACTAGCAATTATGACGACTCACGACATGCCTCAAGTAAGCACCGGAAAAGTTGTCAGCCTGGATGCAGAAACCTTATCTGCTAAGAGTGTTTCTCTTTGGAAAACGACCTGGCGGCGGTTCTTCAAGCGAAAATCGGCTCTTGTCGGTCTGGTGATGTTGTCCATTTTGATTTTTTGCGCCATCTTTGCGGAAGTGATTGCGCCTTACGACCCATTGCAAGTGCTGATTGGCGTTGAGCCGGTGAAAATGCGCCAGGCGCCGTGCATTCATTTGCTGGGCTGCCCGCAAGATCAACCCCAACATCTGATGGGGATCGATGGGAATGTGCGCGACCAATTCAGCCGCATCATCTATGGCTCCCGGCTGAGCTTATTGGTGGGGTTTACCACAGTGAGCTTCGCGGTGGTCATCGGCACCGTTTTGGGCGCTGTGGCTGGTTACCTCGGGGGAACGGTTGATAACGTCATCATGCGCCTGATGGATGTGCTGCTGGCTTTCCCATCTTTGCTGCTGGCGATTGCCATCGTTACAATCCTGGGACCTGGCCTGATCAATGCTCTGTTGGCAATTGGAATTGTCTCCATCCCCGCCTACGCTCGTGTGGTGCGCTCAACCGTGTTGACGGTGCGTGAGATGGAGTTTATCGAGGCGTCTCGCTCGTTGGGGGGTGGTCCGTTCTATATTCTCTTCAGCCGCTTGCTGCCCAATTCATTGACCCCTCTCGTGGTGCAGGCGACCCTGGGCATCGCCACTGCCATTCTGGACGCCGCTGCCCTTTCCTTCCTGGGTTTAGGAGCGATCCCGCCCACACCAGAATGGGGCACGATGTTGGGAGCAGAACGAAACCAGGTTTTCACCGCACCGCACCTGGTCTTCTATCCTGGGCTGGCGATCATGTTTACCGTGCTGGCTTTCAACTTGATCGGCGATGGTTTGCGGGATGCATTGGACCCACGCCTGGCGCAGAGCAGCAAGTGATCACCCATGAATTCGGAATCCGCCTGGCATGCGTGACTCGCCAGGCGGATTTGTGTGTCTTCGTAAAGCGTTTTACCCGGACTGTAGGATTTTAACTGAGAACGACACCTTACGAATTTGTGAGCGCTGGCGATTTACTTGGATCACCCAGCAGCGCTGCGCGCCTTTGACATTCTGGCATGCCCCGGCTAAAATGGGAGAGAGATATCACCTGTCCGAACGAAGCGTGGTAGAGGCCGTGTTTGGATAGGCGCTGATGGAATAGGAATGTGTGGATGAGCGCCTGGCCAGGGAAATATGTCATTGGGCTGACAGGAAATATTGCCACGGGAAAGAGTGTGGTTCGCTTGATGCTTGAGCATCTTGGGGCTTATGGCATCGATGCGGACGCGCTGGCGCATCGCGCCATTGCCCAGGGCGCTCCAGGTTATCAACCCGTGGTGGAGAGCTTTGGTCGCTGGGTGGTTGGCGCGGACGGGGAGATCGACCGCGCCAGGTTGGGTAGGCTGGTTTTTTCAGATAGCGAGGCGCTCTCCAGGCTGGAGGCGATTATCCACCCGCTGGTGGCTCAGGCGGTGGATGTCTTGGTGAAGCGCGCAAAGCACAAGGTGATCGTCATCGAGGCGATCAAGTTGCTTGAGTCGAGCCTTCGCTCGCGTTGCGATGTGCTATGGGTGACATACGCTCCGCCTCAGATACAACTTGCTCGTTTGATGCAACGGCGCAAGATGGATGAAATGGCTGCCCGCCAGCGCATCCAGGCGCAACCCCCTCAAGAACAGAAAATCAGCGCCGCGGACGTTGTCATCCGCAACCAGGGTTCTTACGAAGAAGCCTGGCAGCAGGTGTACGCTGCCTGGCAGCGCACGGTTGCGCCCATTCAAGAGGCGTCTCCGCCACAGGCTGCGAGGACGCCCAAAAAGCTGATCGTGCAGCGCGCCAGTCCTCGCCAGGCGGAGGAGATTGCTGCATTCATCACCCGCCTCAGCGCAGGGCGCAGGAAAATGTCTCGCGCTGATGTCATGGAGGCATTTGGCGAGAAAGCGTTTCTGCTGTTGAGATCGGGTGATCAGATTGTGGGAGTGGTGGGATGGCAGGTTGAAAACCTGGTTGCCCGGGTGAATGATTTCTACCTGGAGCCGTCCCAACCATTCACACCAGCGGTGGAGGCTTTTACGACTGAAGTGGAAAGAGCTTCTCGCGAGCTGCAATGCGAAATCGCCCTGTTTTTCTTGAGCGATGTTCAACTTTCCAGGCACAATGTTTGGAAAGCGCTTGGCTACCAGCCTTCTACCATCATGGAGTTGGGTGCGCGCGCCTGGCAGGAAGCTGCTGCCGAGGTGATGCCTGGCAATGCTGTCATGTTATATAAGTTGCTGCGCGAGGATCGCGTTCTAAGGCCGGTTTAGCAGTGCCAGACTTAATTCTCAACCTGCTCAATAATCTGCAGTTCATCTTTGAACGTCTGAACTGGTTGAACCTGGTTGACTTGATCCTGGTGACGCTGGTGTTTTTTGTCATCTTGCAACTCCTGCGGGATACGCAGGCGATGGTTCTGCTGCGGGGAGTGCTGCTTTTAATTGTTTTGATCAGCCTGCTGACGAGCCTGGATGTGCTGCCCGCATTTTCCTGGTTGGTGCAAAATACTTTGCCGGCGTTATTGCTCTCCATTCCAGTCGTTTTTGCCCCTGAGATTCGGCGCACCGTGGAGCGCTTAGGCAGGGCGGGAAGCATTCTCGCCAGCGATGCGCAAGGCGCTGATGCGGGCGATGTGATCTCTTTAGTGGTCGGCGCTGCAGTGAGGCTTTCGGACCGCAGGCATGGCGCATTGATTGTGCTGCAGCGTTTCGATAGCCTGAGTGATTATGTCAAAACTGGTGTGCTCTTGGAAGCCCAGGTAACTGCTGAACTGCTGCTACAGGTGTTCTACCCCAATACACCGCTGCATGATGGCGCGGTGATTATTTCAGGGGATCGGTTGGTGGCGGCTGCTTGCGTGATGCCGCTTTCTGCCAGCGGCGTGCTTACCCGCTCGCCCGAGCGCCAGATGGGTCTGCGACACCGCGCCGCGCTGGGGATATCCGAGGTTACCGATGCGGTGGCAGTTGTAGTATCCGAGGAAACCGGATCGATCTCTGTTGTGCATGGCGGCCGGATGATTCGTCGCCTGGACAGCGAACGCCTGGAAAACATCTTAAGAACCTTTTTCCGGCCGCGTGAGGCCAGGCGCGGCATTTTAGGCCTGTTCATGCGCCCAACCAAAAGCGAACGCCCCGGAAATTTTCGGGAGGAGAACTGACATGCCATCCGCTCCTCTGCGTTGGCTGGCGCGCAACTTGAGCACACTGCTGATGGCATTCATACTGGCAGTGGTGGTGTGGGTTTCAGCGATCTTGGCGTTTGATCCCAACGAAGAACGTCAATACCCGCGCGCAGTGACCTTGGAGTTAAGTGGATTGGATCCTGGGCTGCTTCAAGTGGGCCGCGTCCCTGCTCAGGTGAGGGTGTCGATCAATGCGCCTCGCTCTGTTTGGGATCAGCTCACTTTCAACACCGACCGCGTGCGCGCCTGGATCGATCTCTCTGGCCTCGGTGCAGGACAGCACGAGGTGCCGGTGCGTGTGCAGGTCAATGCCTCGCCGGCGCGGGTAACCAGCGTTGATCCAGAGAAGGTCACCGTAGAATTGGAAGCATTGGTTTCCCGAGAATATCAAATTGAGCTCGTTATTACCGGCGAACCTGCCCTGGGTTACCGCAGGGGCGCCCCCCAGCTCGATCCAAGAACGGTGACGGTTACCGGAGCCGAGTCGGAAGTGGCGAAGGTGGTGCGTGTGACAGCTGATGTGGATATCACCAATGCCAATTCGGTCATCCGCCGCAACCTGGTATTGGAACCAAAAGATGCCCTGGGACAAACGGTGAGCAATGTGACCGTATCCCCTGCGCTGGCAGACTTTACCCTGAGCGTCGATCTGCTCGGCGGGTACCGGAATGTGGTGGTGAAGGTGATCACCACGGGCGATGTTGCGGAGGGGTACTGGCTGACCAATATCAATGTCACCCCCCCCAATGTCACGGTATTTTCAACCAACCCCAGGCTGGTGAATGATTTGCCAGGATTTGTTGAGACGAACCCTATCAACCTGAGTGGGTTGAGCGATGATACCGATATCCGCGCCACCCTGGACCTGCCAGAGGGGGTGACCCTGGCGGGGGATGAGAGTGTGTTGGTGCGGCTCAGCATCGCAGCCCTGGAAGGCAGTTTGCCAATCGCTCTCCCGTTGGAGGTCATCGGCCTGCCGCCGGAGCTGACCGCAGTGCTCGCTCCTGATACTGTTGATGTGATGCTGGCAGGTCCGCTGCCGATATTGAATAATTTAAATCCGGCGGGCATTCGTTTGGTGGTGAACCTCAGCGGCCTGGGGCTGGGAACTCACCAGGTGCCGCCTGTCATCGACTTGCTGCCCAGCCAGGTGCGTGTGGCGTATATTCAACCAGAGACAGTCGAAGTTGAGATCATCGAAGCGCCCACCCCAACACCGGAGGGTTTTGTTGCCTCGCCCACACCGGGGGCTACCGTCACCCCTCAACCTTGAGGAGTATTATGCCTAAGCCTGTTGTTGCTTTAGTAGGTCGTCCAAACGTGGGGAAAAGCACCCTGTTCAACCGCCTGGCTGAAGAACGCCTGGCAGTGGTGGATGATACGCCCGGCACAACCCGAGATCGCCTGGTCGCAGAGGCAGAATGGGCCGGAGTGGTTTTCGATATTGTGGACACCGGAGGTATTGATCCCACCGAGACTGGACCAGGGCGCAGCCTGGAGCCGTTATCGATAGGTTCGGCTGATTTTGTGCAGCAAATCCGGGAGCAGGCTGAGATCGCTATTCGCCAGGCAGATGCCGTGCTTTTTGTGCTGGATGCTGAGAGCGGCGTGACGCCTGCGGACCGAGAAGTTGCCAATATCCTGCGTCGCAACCAGGTGATGCGTGAGGGCCAACCCTGGCCTCCGGTTTTGCTGGTGGTGAATAAAGCTGACAGCGCCGCGCGGCGTGAATTGGTTTACCAATTCTACGAGCTTGGGATGGGTGAACCCTTCCCAATCTCTGCTTTGCATGGCACCGGCACCGGCGATTTGCTGGATGCGTTGGTGGCGTCCTTCAGAAAGCGGGGCGAGGAAGTGGAGGATGACTCGGTCAAGATTGCTATTGTGGGCAAGCCAAATGTTGGGAAATCCAGCCTGCTGAATCGACTGGTAGGAGAGGAACGCGCCATTGTAAGCCCGATCGCCGGCACGACCAGAGACGCGATAGATACTCGATTGGAAGTGAATGGCATTCCAGTGACCTTGATTGACACTGCCGGCATCCGGCGCAGGGGCAAAATTGATCCCGGCGTTGAGAAATACTCGGTTTTGCGCTCAATGAGCGCCATCGAGCGTGCTGACGTATGCTTGCTGATGATCGATGCGGTGAGTGGGATCACAGCCCAGGATGCCCACATTGCCGGGTATATCTTGGATGCCTGGAAGAGCGTGGTGGTGCTGGTCAATAAATGGGATGCGGTGCCGAAAGATTCAAGCACTCTGGATGCATTTACTCGACGCGTGCGCCAGGAGCTGAATTTTCTACCGTATGTGCCGATTTTGTTTATCTCAGCATTGACCGGTAAGCGTGTTGAGCAGGTGCTGCCGATGGCTTTGCGAGTACAAGAAGAGCGCCTGGTGCATCTGGCAACTTCCCGGCTGAACCAGATGCTGCAAAAAGCTCAAAGCATGCACCCTGCACCCTCGCATGCTGGTCGCCAATTGAAAATTTATTATGGTACGCAAGTGCGCAACGATCCGCCTACGTTTTTGCTGTATGTCAATGACCCTAAACTTGGTCATTTCACCTACATGCGCTACCTGGAAAATCGTCTGCGAGAGGAGCATCCTTATTTGGGTACCCCGATTCGCCTGGTGATGAAACCGCGTTAATTGCGCCTGCTCCTGACAATTTGGTGAGCGACACTTGCCAGCCCTTGCCCCTTCCCCATGGCGGTTTTATAATGATTTTCATGATTGGTGAAGATGTGGAAAATGCGCCGCTGCCTGCTGATCATGAGGCTGCGCTGAGCAAGGTTGAAGCGATTGAGCCTGACGGAAAGAACGGGCGCGCGAGTCGCCTGGCAAGTTTTCTGCGTGATACAGCAGAGACACTGCTTCTGGCGGTGCTGATGTTTGTGGTGATCAACGGGATAACAGCTCGAATCCGGGTGGAAGGGATCAGTATGGAGCCCACTCTCGAATCCGGCAGTTATGTACTGGTGAACCGCCTGGCTTATCGCCTGGGAACGCCCAGCCGCGGTGATGTGATTGTTTTCCGCTTCCCACGTGATCCAGACCAGGAATACATCAAGCGCATCATTGGACTGCCTGGCGATTTGGTAGAGGTGTCTGGAGGAGAGGTGCGCGTCAATGGCGAGCGTTTGGAAGAGCCCTACATTGGGCAGCCTGCGGATTATGAAAGCGCTCTGCGTGTGCCCAGGCAGCAATTGTTTGTCTTGGGGGATAATCGCAACAATTCATCCGATTCGCATCAATGGGGACCGGTGCCGCTGGAAAATGTGGTTGGCAAGGCGGTCCTGGTCTATTGGCCGCCGGAAGAGTGGCAGATCATCAGCCACTCGGAATGGGGCCGGTAATGTTAGAATCGGCTTTTATGAGCAGGGCATAAATATTTCAATGATTGCCAGCGAGGGGTGAGGCATGCCTCCCAAGAAACGAACTGCAAACCGGGATCCAGAGCAACAACCGGTGCTCTGCTCAGAGTGCCAGACCGGGATAATGAACTTTCATTACCTGACCTATTTTACCTGGTTGAATGAAGAGCTCATCAGCGTGCCGAATTTTCCGGCATGGGTGTGCGACGTGTGCGGCAGGCGTGAATATGACTCGCGAGCTGTCCAATGGTTGAACGCTCTGTTGAGCCCGGAAGCCGGACGCAAGCATTCCTCGCGGCGGGGCGGCGCTCTGCCGCGCAACGACCGGCTGCAGCCGTAATTCCCAGCTAAAAAAATTGTGGGCGAGCCAGCAACAGCGCGCCGAGCGTTTTGGCGTCCTGGATGCGCCCTGTTTCCGCCATGACGTAGGCGTCCCGAAGCGGAATGCGTTCGATATTCAAGAATTCATCGATATCGCCGGGGAGCGGGGCGGGGACGAGCTGCTGGGCGAGAAAGACGTGCATACACTCGGTGGAATAGCCAGGCGCCAGGTAGAAACTGCCCAATTTGCGCAGGACGCCAGCGTCCATGCCGATTTCTTCTCTGAGCTCGCGACGGGCGCTCGCCTCGCTGGGCTCTCCTGCCTCCATGACACCGGCTGGGAGCTCCAGCAAGATTTGCCCGGCAGGCTGGCGAAACTGGCGAATGAACCAGATGTTGTCGTCAGCATCAATGGGCAAAAGGGTCACAGCATCTGCATGATCGATGATATCTAGCGTGATTTGCCGGGCGTCTGGCAGCTCAACCAAATCCTGACGCACTTTGAAGGCACGACCTCGGAAGACGGTTTCAGAGCGGATGGTTTTGAAATTCATGGCGCACCAGAGCTTTAGAATAGAGCAGGTCGTGGCAGGAACAGCGCGCCAGCCACGACCCGACCTAACGGCATGCAAATCGATTGATCTATGGGATGTACAGACTCTGTCCCGCGGTGAGCTCGTAAGGGGACTGGAGATTATTGGCAATGATAATGGCGTTGGGGTCGGCATCGCCAAATTCGCAGGCGATCGAGTAGATCGTGTCTCCGGCAGAGACGGTGTAATTGGCGGGATGGGGTTTCAAGGAGCGCGCCGCTGGAAAACCACCGCCTCCCTGTGGGATGCGCAGCACCATGCCCGGGTAATAGGTATCTCCGCCGCTCAGGCCAGAGAGCTGCAGCAGATCAGCCGGGTTGACATTGAAACGGCGTGCGATGCAGTAAGGATGTTCGCCTTTTTGAAGTGTGTAACTGGTCGGTATGCCGGGTGTGGCAGTAGGCACCGTCACCGGAGGCTGTGTTGGCTGGGCGGCGGCAGGTGTAGCGCTGGGTTGTGCAGCGGCAGGCGCTTCGGTAGTGGGCTGCGCTTCTCCGCTTGCTGTAGTGGGTGCGGGGGTGGCTTGGGCAGGCTGTTGGGTGGCCTGTAGAGCCATCAGGGTTTGCGTGGCGGCTCTTTCCAACTGGCTCATCACGTCGCTGGTTGCACCCTCTTCAGGAGACTTTGCACCGGATGTCGATTCACCGGTTGAGGCGGGTGGCGTGGAGGCTCTCTGTACACAACTCGTTGCCAGCAGTGTCAGGGTCAGCGCCAGGATAACAAGGATAACGCGCGCTTGTTTCATGATCATTCTCCTCGACTTGGATCTTCCAGGAACATCCGGCGCAGTTGAGCGAATGAGCCGGCTGATTCTTCTGTAGTATTTTGCAATGATACTAGCACAAACTCAATAAAGCGTCAAGTATTTTGGATTCTTGCAGATTTACGTGCTTTTATCAAAAAGCCTGGTTGGGTTGTTGCAAGTATTGTGCCATGCACGGGGTTTTCAAAACTGGCTTTGAGAGAAATCCAGCAGCAGTTGTGCCAGTTGCTGTGGATGCTGGAGGGGAATGTCGTGGACGCTGTTTTCCATCCAATGGACCTTTAGATTTTTCTGATTGGATTGGATGTGTTTGATTCCGGATTCCTTGAGCGATAAAAATTCTTCTTCTTGGGGAGAACGCGGCGGCGCGGCGCGGGCTGGAACCAGGAGGATTGGGCATCGGACGCGCCTGTAGCGTTCAAAGGTCTTAAATTCCCACATTGCTCGCACGATCTGCATGTGATGCTCATAGGTCAGCCGCGGGGAAATGGTTTCCTCGCGAGAGACTTCAAAATTAGCCAGTATGATTTGCTGGGCTGCGTCGTCCAGTTGCCAGTTGGCATTGGACGTTCTGAGGCGAGCGAGAAAGTCTTCCACCGGCATACCTGCCAGACGCGGCGGCGACAGGCGCGCTTGAATCGACTCCCAGGTAGCATTGGGCAGCATATCCAATTGGGAAAAGCCGCCGTCGACCAATACCAGGCCAGCGGGTGCAAGCGGCCCATGCGTGAACTGCGCCGCAAAATCCAGCGCCAGCATAGCCCCCCAGGAATGTCCCACCAAGAGCGGGCGCTCGATATCCCAACCCTTGAAGAGCGCTGCCAGGTCGCGGGTGAAGGTGGCAAAGCCATAGTCGCTTTCTGGTTTATCGGTCAGGCCGTGTCCACGCAGGTCCGGCGCCAGAACCGCGCACCCAGCTTCAGCCAGGTAAGGCGCAACCAGCTCCCAAATGCGGGCGTTGGAAGCCAGTCCGTGCAGCAGCACCAGCGTGCGGCTGCTGTTTCCCAGGTTCCAATGAAGGTAGTGATAGCGGAGATCGTTGATCAGCAGGTAGCTGGATGGCATTGAGCTATTATACATGGGATTTTGCCCCTGGCAGGTGTGCGGTCGTCAACCAGGGGGGATGGAAGGAGGTATGCAAGGCGGCTTCAACGTTTCAGGCGTGCTTGAACCTTCTCGCTGGTCAGTTCGCGCAAGGCGTCGCTGGCAATCCATTTTGCGGCTCGCGCTGCGCTGGCATCGTGGTGCACTTGCGATGGTATCTGCCGGGCAGCCTGTATGGCTTTCTCATTCAGGTCGCGGCTGCGTTTGCCGATCTGGCGTAGCGCCCAATTGACGGCTTTCTTGACGTAATTGCGGGGATCGCCGGCTTCCCGGACGATGATCTGCAGAAAGGTCTCGAACGGCTCTTCTGGCAGTTGTTTATTGTGCACAGCCAGGGCCGCCATGAGAACAAACCCCGCGCGCTTGACGAATTCCTCCGCTCTGGAGCTCCATGCCGCTGCCTTTTCGATTGCCAACGGAGAAGCATCGAAAAGATTGCTGCAGACCTGGTCACAGACATCCCACGAGTCGAAATCCGCTGCCCAATTTTCCATCATTTCGCCGGTGACCTGTTTGGGATCAGCCAGGTAAGCGGCCAGGATGCGCGCTTCGTGAATACCGGTATCCCACAGCGCCAGGGCGAGATCATGGTCGCGCCTCAGCTCTCTGGCGATGTCGCGCAATATGTAGATAGAGATGCCCAGTGTATTTTCAGGATTGATGCCAAAGCGTGCCATGCCAGCGACGTTTTTGGGATTGGCGAGGCTGCGCAGGCGCTCAATGATGTCCTGCACGTCAGTTGTGCGATGCAAGTCAGAGTCGTTCATGGAACAATCAACCACGCGATGGTGTGAAATGCCAGGTAAATGGGGGCGAATTGGGAGCGTTGAACCTGGCGCAGCGCTGGCGGCAGCAGCTCACACCGCCACCCCTCGAGGATATTGGGCGACCACAAGGATACCTTCCACACCTGCTGACAGGGCCATTTTCATTATGTCACGGTCTCCGCAAGCCAGGCACACCAGCCCTCGCACGAAGGCGCGGGATAAGGAGCGTGGCCAGCCTTGATCCGAATTTTATCATCTCAATGGGCTGCTTTGCGGCGCACCGGGTTAACTCCAGGCATGCTATAATCATTTCACCCCGACCAATAATCTCAAAAGCTGGTCTCACTTTGTGGGGCACGCACAAGTATGTCATGCTGGGCGAAGCGCAGCATCTGAATTTTTCGGTCGCTGAGTTCCCTCAGAATGACACAATAACAAACAAGGAGGACTGCATGACCGGCAACGGGTTGTTTCCCCTGACAAGCGAGCATGAGATGATCCGCCAGGCAGCGCGTGATTTTGCTCAAAAAGAGATCGCCCCAATCGCAGCAGAATTCGACGAGACGGGCGATTTTCCTTCTGCCACGATCCGGAAGATGGGGGAGATGGGTTTCATGGGCATCGAAGTGCCAGAAGAATATGGCGGCGCCGGTATGGATGCGATGGCCTACGTTTTGGCTTTGGAAGAAATCTGCAAGGTGGATGCGGCGCATGGCACGATTATGTCGGTCAACAATTCGCTCTTCTGCCACGGGATTCTGAAATTTGGCAGTGAGATGCAGAAACAGAAATACATGGGCGCAGTCGCCTCGGGCAGCGTGATTGGCGCATACTCCTTGACTGAGCCGATGTCGGGCTCGGACGCGGGCACCATGCGCAGCCGGGCAGTGCGCGATGGCGATGACTATGTGCTCAACGGGCGCAAATCCTGGGTTACCAGCGGCCCGGTGGCGAAATACATCGTGGTCTTTATGATGACCCAACCGGAAAAGAAACACCGCGGCGTTACAGCGTTCATCGTCGATACCAGCAGACCCGGATTCGGGGTGGGTAAAAAAGAACCCAAGCTAGGGATCCGCGCCTCAGCCACCAGCGAGATTGTCTTCGAGGATTATCGTCTCCCGGTGGAAGACCGGCTGGGAGAAGAGGGCGAAGGGTTCAAGATTGCGATGGTCGTCCTGGACGCCGGGCGTATTGGTATTGCAGCCCAGGCTTTGGGCATCGCCGAGGCGGCTTATGAAGCCAGCCTGGCTTATGCCCGCGAGCGTGAAGCTTTTGGTCAAAAGATCGGAGAATTCCAGGGCATTTCTTTTAAGCTGGCGGATATGAAAACGCGCATCGAAGCCAGCCGCCTGCTGGTGTACAATGCTGCGCTGGCTAAGGAGCGCTCCAAACAAACCGGCGAGCGCTACACCCTGGAAGCCTCGATGGCCAAGCTATTCGCTTCAGAGACGGCTATGTTTGTCACCCATGCTGCGGTGCAAATTCACGGGGGGATGGGATATAGCAAAGAGCTGCCAGTGGAGCGCTATTTTCGGGATGCCAAAATCACCGAGATCTATGAGGGTACCAGCGAAATCCAAAGGCTGGTGATCTCGCGAGCAGAACTGGGCTTGCGATGAGTTGGATGCTCAACCAGGTGGAATAAGGCATTGCCTGGTTGAGCATCGAATGCTCTATGGCGCGTCAGGAATATCTTGCCTTTGTTATTCTGTTGGCTGTTGCCTTGGATGCGGCCTTGATCTATTGGCTCAGGCGAGTTGCCAGGCGGCGCCAACAAGGATTATCGAAAGGCGCGCCTGTCGTCACTCTGTGGGGTGAGTATTCACCGGTTTTGACCTGGGTGAGATATACCCTTCCCACTTGGATCAAAACAAACATTGCCCGGCCTGTCAATTTGAAATCTGCAGTGTCGCTTTCCGAAGTGACTGTTTCTGGGTCCTCGAACCGCACGATCCACTTGGAGCTTGAATTCAATCTGGATGTAGCAGAGCAGGTCTCGTTTACGATCGGGAACAGCCCTGCGATTGGAATGACTCCCCCGCTGGCAGACGCGCTGGTTTCTGAACCCAAAGTCGATGAAGAAAGCTCAAAGTGGCGCAAAGCGATCTTGAGGTTACGCAGTCGTGCCCTTCCGTTAGCCCGCCTGGTCGGATGGTTACTCCTGCTCTGCTCTGCCGTGCTTCCCCCCTATTGGGTGGTGCGTGACCGCTGGTTCGATCTATCTCCACGCATGCCTTCCTGGTTGGAAGGCTTTTGGGAACAGAATCTTCGCGCCCACAATATTACTCTGCCAGCATATTTTGGGGCGGTGCTGATGTGCTGGCTTGCGTTGCTGGGGCTGATGAGAGCTTTGGGCAAAGCGGTTGATGACCCGGCGATGCTGTTAACTGATCAACCAACTGGCCAAAGCCTGCCTACCGCACGGCAGCGGCAAATAAGCGCCTGGGGGATGCTGGCTGCGCTGGCTTGCGCGCTGTGCGCCTTAGCTCTGGAACAGACCACGGGGCGGCGCTGGGGGATACTCTACCTGGCAGGGGTCTTGCTGTGGCTTCTTTTTAGTTTTCTGCGAGAGTATTCGATAAAAGAAACCTGGAACAGCGCATATCGGCATTGGAAGCCCGCCTTCTTTATGGCAGGGGTGCACATTTTATTGCTGGTATTCTTATACCACTATTACGGGCGCTACTCTTGGTCCTGGTTCTGGGGCTGCATGCTGGCGCTAGCGCTCTTGAGTTTGCTGCGCAGCAAGATCCGCCTGCCTGGGATTTTTTTGGTGATCAACCTGGCTTTGATCTTCTATACGTTACGCATCGACGGGTGGGAATTTTCTGTCATTGGGGATGAGTACAGCTTCTTTGACTATGCACAGGAGCTGGCGCGCAACCATTCCTGGATTTCGATGCTCAACAATCTCTTCGATGGCACTGCCGTCTATGGCTCGCATCCCTTCCTCTCCTCAGTGATCCAGATGTTCTTTGCCAGGTTGTTCATTGGCAGCAGTAATTTTGGCTGGCGCATCAGCAACCTGTACCTTTCAGCGCTCTCGCTTGGTTTGCTGTACCTGTTTCTGAAACAGTTCCTGAATGCCCGCATCTCGATGATGGCCGTACTCCTGATGGCGCCGGCGCACTATGTGATGACCTTTGGAAAGATCGGCTACAACAACCTGCAGGCGCTGTTCGCGGCCTGTTTGGCGCTGGCTGCTGGCGCCTGGGCCGTGCGCAGGCGCGGCTGGTTCGCCCTCACGCTGTTGGGGCTGGCGGCGGGATTGTGTTTTTACGTCTATCCGGCGGCGCTGTATCTGCTGCCGGTGATTGCGATTTTGCTATGGGTCTATGATCCGCCGGTGGACTCGTCGGCGAGGCGGCGCTGGCTGGCATTTGGATTATCCCTGGGTATGCTGGTTTTACCTCTGCTGTTCCAGGCGGATTACTGGCGCGAGAAAATACCTGGGACGGTGTTGTACCAGGATCAGATTATTAGCACCCCTGGCAGCCTGGTGTACCATTTTGCCAGCAACCTGCTGTACGCTTTTCTGTCGTTTCTGTATGTTCCGCAGGAAAGTCATTTCGTGGTTGTGTCCTATCTGGATGCGCTCAGCGGGATCCTTTTTGTGGTGGGGTTGTGCGCCCTGCTGCTATCGGGTTGGAAGAACCGTTTCTGGTCCTTCATCCTGGCGAGCTTTGTGAGCTTGCTGGTGTTCGTCGGCGCATCGCACGGGGGCAGGTTTCCGCCCACCACGCGCATGTTCTTGCTGTTGCCCATTTGGGCGTTAATTGGCGCGCTGGGGCTGGAATGGCTCGCTGCCCAACTTCGCAACCTGCCCCGCCCAATGCGGTTCTTATCGGTATGGTTGCCGGCGTTTATCTTGCTATGCGTATGTGCTCTCAACCTGTACCAGGCTTATGTCCTTTCACCCCAGCGCTCGACGGGTTACCAATCGCCAGCCATGCTGTTTGTGCGCATACTTGAGCATATTCGTTGGCGGTCAGGCCAAGGCCCGCTGAATTTAACACTGGCTTTCCTGACCACACCGCCGTGGGGCACCGAAGGTTATTCCTTAATGCTGCGCACCTATGATATTCCCACCGATATGCTGCGGTTGGCAAAAATCGAGGCAACACCGACTGGCTTGCCCCCATCCTCCGTGGAATTGCTGAGTTCGCCGCGCACCCTAACGATCATTTATCCCGAAATCGAAGCCAGCCTGAAGTCTGCTCTGGAAGAGCAGGTGCGCGCAATCGACAAACTGCCTTGCCCGATGCGCGCGCTCAACGGCGTAATCCGCTTTGAATTGTGGGTATCCCCATCTATGGAGTGGATCTGTGCTGCTGGACAATGAGCATTCAGGTATACAGGCCGGTGAAGACCAGGATGATAAAATCACCCTGCACCTGGTTGCACCAGCGGGGATGCGCCTGCGGGTGACCGTTGAGCGCCTGCCTGACGCCGGGCAGGAACCACCCGACCAGGCAACAGAAGTGGTGCAAGGCAGCGACGTCTCGGTGATTGTCAGTGGATTGCCCAGAGAGAGAGTACAGGTGAGGTCAGCAGCCGTTGCCCATCAGCAACAGATTGCCCCAGCGGCGGCAGGCGCCTGGGACGGTTGGCTGATGGCCTGGCGTCGGGTATTATACGGCGATTGGGCTTCTAGCAGGGCCGCAGCAGGCCTCTTTGTTCTGGCGCTGGTGATTTACCTGGCGGTGCGACTGATTGGGTTGGATCGTTATCCGATCTATTTTTTCTCGGACGAAGCGGTGCAAACCATGTTGGCGTCTGACTTGCTGCGGGATGGGCTGCGCGGCGCCGATCAGGTCTTTCTCCCCACCTATTTTAAGAACGGCAACTACTACAATCTGAGCATCAGCGTCTACTTGCAGGTGCTGCCATATTTGATGTTTGGGAAATCGATCTTTACCACCCGGGCGACGTCTGTGTTGTTGACTTTATTGGCGGCTGTTTCGGTCGGATGGATGCTGCGCGACCTTTTCCAGGCGCGCTACTGGTGGCTGGGTGCGCTGTTGCTGTCAGCGACCCCTGCCTGGTTTTTACACTCACGCACGGCTTTCGAAACAGCATTGTTCGTTTCCTTCTATGCGGCGTTCCTATATGCTTATGGCCTCTATCGTTTGCGCAACCCGCGCATGATCTATGCCGCCTGTGCGCTGGCAGCGCTGGCGTTTTACAGCTACAGCCCGGGACAGTTGGTGGTGGGATTATCCGCAATCCTGCTGCTGCTTTCGGATGCGCGCTACCACTGGCAACAGCGCGCGGTGCTGCTGCGCGCGGGGATGCTGGTGGCGCTATTGGCTCTGCCATACCTTCGCTTTCAAATCTCCCATCCGGGGACTTCGCTGGAGCACCTGCGGCTGCTCGACGCATACATTGTCCAGCCGCTGCCTTTTTCGGAGAAGCTGGGGCGCGCCTGGCAGTTGTATTGGTTGGGTCTCAGCCCGGGCTACTGGTTCACACCTCACGAGCATGATCTGCCCCGGCATGTGATGGATCGCTATGGGCATATCTCTTGGGCTGCTCTGCCGTTCATTTTTATAGGCCTGGTGCTTGTGCTGAGGCGCCTGCGCAGCTCAGCACATCGCATGATCTTGATTGCACTGCTTGCCGCGCCGGCTGGCGGCGTATTGGTAGGTATTGGCATCACCCGGCTCTTATCGATGGTGGTGCCGGCAGCCGTGCTGGCGGCCTTGGGGATCGAGCAGGCGCTGCGTTGGCTTGAAAGTTCGAATGAGCTGCTGAAAGCGCTGAGGTTTCGACGCTGGCAGCCATTCGTCTTCCAATTGCCGCCAGGACTACTGGCTGGCGGGACGTTATTGGCGTTGAGTCTGATCAATTTCAACCTGTTGCGACAGGCTTTGACCAACGGCCCACTCTGGCACCAGGATTATGGTTTAGGGGGCATGCAGTTCGGCGCCTCGCAAGTTTATGGAGAGGTGCGCCGCATCTTGAAGACCCAACCCAATACCCACATCATCCTTTCGCCCGTCTGGACGAACGGCGCCGATATTGTGGCCCGCTTTTTCCTGGATGATCCATTGCCGGTCGAATTGGGCAGTGTGCGCGGTCATATCGAGCGCATTCGTCCCCTGGACGAGCACATGCTGTTCATTGTTACGCCAGAAGAATTCCAATTGGTGAAGGATAGCAGGAAGTTCAAGCAGGTGCAGGTGGAGCAAATACTGCCCTACCCCAATGGCAAACCAGGGTTTTATTTCCTGCGCTTGAGCTATGTGGATAACATCCAGGCTATCTTCGAGGCAGAGCAGGCGCAGCGTCGGCAGCTTCAGCGGGGCGAGGTGGAATTGGACGGCCAGAAGGTGGAAGTGCGCTATTCGCTGTTGGATATCGGCACACCCGACCAGGCTTTCGATGGCGACCCCTTCAGCCTGACACGCACCCTGGAGTCCAATCCGGCGGTTTTCGAGCTGACCTTCTCTTCAGCCCGCGCATTGAAAGGGATATCCGTTATCATTGGCAGCATCGAGGCGCAGATCACCGCGCTTGTGTACGAAACACCACAGGCTGAGCCTCGCCGCTTTGCAATCCGAGCGCGCGGCACGGTTTCTGATCCCGAAATTCACCTGGATTTTGGGGAGGAGTACCCGGCGAGCAAGCTGCGTGTGGAAGTGTTGGATCTGCATCAGGATGAACCAGCCCATGTTCATATCTGGGAAATTCGCCTGAAATGAAATAAAGCAAGGAGATGGATCATGAAAGCCATGTTATTTCACCGGCATGGCGGGTTGGAAGTTTTGGAGTACAAGGAGATCGAGGAGCCGCAGCCGGGACCGGGCCAGGTGCTGGTTCGCCTGCGGGCTGCAGCGCTCAACCGCCTGGACCTGTGGGTGCGCAACGGTTGGCCTGGCATAAAACTGGAGTACCCGCATATACCGGGCGCAGACGGGGCGGGAGAGATCGCTGCCCTGGGCCAGGGCGTGACCGATTGGGGCGTGGGCAGCAAGGTGGTCATCAATGCCAACCTGGGTTGTGGGAAATGCCCAGCCTGTATTGCTGGCAAGGACAACCTGTGTTCTGATTGGCACCTGTTGGGAGAGACGCGCCGTGGCACATACGCGGAGTATGTGTGCGTGCCGCAGGAAAATATTTATCCCATGCCGGAGAATTTCGACCCGCATGTGGCTGCCGCAGCCGGCCTGGTCTTCCACACCGCATGGCATTCGTTGGTGGTGCGCGGCCAGGTGCGAGCTGGTGAAAGTGTGCTAGTGGTAGGCGCCTCTGGTGGGGTCAATACCGCTTATATCCAGATTGCTAAACTGGCTGGGGCAATCGTCTATGTCGTCGGCTCGAATGCGGACAAATTAGCGGTTGCGGAGAAGTTGGGCGCTGACTTTCTCATCGATCGTTCCAAGGAGGAGAACTGGTCACGCACGGTTTACCAACTGACCGCAAAGCGCGGCGTGGATGTGGTGGTTGACAACGTGGGGACCACCTTTCCATTCAGCTTCCGCGCAGCAGCGAAAGGAGCGCGCATCCTGACAGTGGGCAACACCGGCGGGGCGAAGTTCGAGATCGATAACCGTTTCATTTTTGGTAAGCACTTGAGCATCATCGGATCCTCGATGGGGACACGAACAGATTTTTCAACGGTGATGGAGCTGGTTTTCAAAGGGAGGCTGCATCCGGTGATCGACAGCACGTACCCGCTCAGCCAGGCGCACCTGGCTCAGGAAAGGCTGGAGCAAAATTTGCAAACCGGCAAACTCACCCTGGAAATTTCTCAATAAGGTTAGGGGGTGATCGAGGCCGTGTCTCAGCAAACAAACAACCAACGCCCAGGCAGACCATGCAGCGTAACCTTGCTTACGTTAGTAGTGTTAAGTATTACGGGACTGTCCATGGCACGGTTCTCTGGCAGTGTGAGGCAGTGGAATTTCCTGGAAGAAACATTGCCGTTTTCGCCGCTTTACCCAGCGCTGAGTGGATTGTTCTGGACGTTGGTGGGCATTCTCCTGGCATGGGGGTTATGGAGGGGTGCATCCTGGGCACCAAAGCTGGCAAAAGTCATGCTGCCAGGTTATATATTTTTTGACTGGTTCGACCGCCTGGTGATGTCTTCGCCAACGGCGCGCATCAACTGGCCTTTCATACTGGTTTTGAACCTGGTTATTCTGGGATATACTTTTTGGTATCTTTCTCGACCAGCATCGAGAGCATTCTTTGGAGAAGCATATGACAATCAATCCCAAGATCGTTGAGCTGCGAGAAAAAAGAGCACAAGGCCGCCTGGGCGGCGGCGAGGAAAGGATCGAAGCCCAACACAACCGGGGCCGGCTAACGGCGCGCGAGCGCATCGATCTGTTGCTCGATAAAGGATCATTCCGCGAAATCGATGCTTTTGTTGTCCATCGCACCAATGATTTTGGATTGGACAAACAAAAATACCTGGGCGACAGTGTGGTTACGGGGTGGGGGACGATCAGCGGGCGGCTGGTGTACGTCTTTTCCCAGGATTTCACGGTTTTTGGCGGCAGCCTGGGAGAGGTGCATGCCGAAAAGATCTGCAAGATCATGGACATGGCAATGAAGAATGGCGCTCCTGTGATCGGGCTGAATGATTCGGGCGGTGCGCGTATCCAGGAAGGCGTGGTCTCATTGGGTGGCTACGCGGATATTTTCTTAAGGAACACGTTGGCCTCTGGCGTCGTACCGCAGATCAGCGCAATCATGGGTCCGTGCGCGGGGGGCGCGGTGTATTCACCTGCCTTGACCGATTTTATCCTGATGGTGCGCAACTCGTCGTATATGTTCGTCACCGGTCCGGAGGTGGTCAAGACGGTAACCCATGAAGAGGTGTCATTCGAGGAGTTGGGCGGCGCCAGTGTGCATTCAGAAGTTTCCGGCGTGTGCCACCTGGCAGCCGATTCGGAGGCGGATGCGCTGTACTTGATACGCAAGCTGCTGGCCTACCTGCCGCAGAACAATATGGAAGATGCGCCATTCGTGCCCAACGGCGATGATCCGCTGCGCATGGAAGAGGCTTTGGACAGCCTGGTGCCAGATGAGCCGGGAAAACCGTACGATATCAAGGATGCGATTCGCCTGATTGTGGATGAAGGGCAGTTTTTCGAGATCCAAGAAGCCTATGCGGCCAATATCGTGGTGGGTTTTGCGCGCCTGGGCGGGCACAGCGTGGGTATCGTCGCCAACCAGCCGGCGGTGCTGGCAGGCGTGTTGGATATCAACTCGTCCGAAAAGGCGGCTCGCTTCGTGCGCTTCTGCGATGCCTTCAACATTCCCATCGTCACCTTTGTGGATGTGCCAGGTTTCTTGCCGGGAACTGGCCAGGAACACGGCGGCATCATCCGTTCTGGCGCCAAGCTCTTGTATGCATATTGTGAGGCGACCGTGCCGAAACTCACCGTGGTCACCCGAAAAGCCTATGGCGGGGCTTATGACGTGATGAGCAGCAAGCACATCCGCGGCGATGTCAACCTGGCCTGGCCCTCGGCGGAGATCGCCGTGATGGGCCCAGATGGGGCGGTGAATATCATCTTCCGCAAGGAGCTGGCGCAAGCCGAAGATCCCGTCCAACGCAAAGCTGAGCTGGTGGCTGAATATCGCCAGAAATTCGCTAACCCGTACATTGCCGCTTCGCGCGGTTACATCGATGACATCATCGAGCCGCGCGAGACGCGCCCGCGCCTGATCAATGCACTGGAGATGCTCTCCAATAAACGCGATACCAACCCGCCGCGCAAGCACGGGTGCATCCCTCTGTAGGATCGAGCCACTGCCCATGTATGTCGAGGTGAATGCGCGGCGCTTGTACGTGGATCGCCAGGGCTCTCCGGAAGGGCCCCCGGTGTTACTGCTGCATCATGGGCTTGGCTCTACCCGGGCATGGCGGTCGCAGATGGCGCTGCTGACGCAAGCTGGCTTCGATGTGATCGCCTACGATCGCTGGGGTTACGGTCGATCTGATCCGCGCCCGAACTTGCCAGTGCCATCCTTCTCCGATGATGTGGACGATTTGCACGCTTTGCTGGATGACCTGCACATCGAGCAGGCTGCCCTGGTTGGACACAGCGATGGCGGCACGATCGCGCTGTACTTTGGCGCCAGCTATCCCCACAGGCTGCGCGCCCTAGTGACGGTTGCGGCGCATATCTACATTGAGGAAAAGATGCTTCCCGGTATCGAGAGCGTGCGCTGGGCGTTTGAGCATGATAACCGCTTACGCAGCGGATTGCAGCGCATGCACGGGGAGAAAACCGAACACGTTTTTTATAACTGGTATCATGGTTGGGTGCGCCCTGAGAACGTGGGTTGGGATATGCGCCCGCTGTTGGGGTGTATCACCTGCCCGGCGTTGGTCGTCCAGGGTATGCAGGATGAACACGCCACACCGCAGCACGCTCGCGACCTGGCGCAGGCGCTGCCCAATGCTCAGCTCTGGTTGCTGCCCGGCGCCAATCACATGCTGCCCCAAGAAGCCAGCACGGTGTTCAATCCCCGTCTACTGGCGTTTTTACAGGCTGCATTGCATCCCGGGCCAAATGGGCATCGCGGTACCGCAGCCCAGGTTCGGGATGGATAGGAGCAAGGTATGTTTAACAAGGTACTGATTGCGAACCGTGGTGAGATTGCCGTGCGCATCTTGAGAGCTTGCCGAGAACTGGGCATGCAGACCGTGGCGGTTTACTCCGAGGCTGATCGGCACGCCCTGCATGTGCGCTATGCGGATGAGGCCTATCTCTTGGGAGGGGCGCAATCGCGCGATTCTTACCTGCGAGGCGACAAGATCATCGAGATCGCTCGCAAGTGCGGCGCTGGCGCCATCCACCCTGGGTATGGCTTCCTGGCAGAGCGGGCTGACTTTGCCCAGGCCTGCCAGGATGCCGGACTGGCGTTCATCGGTCCGCGCCCATCAGCGATCGCAGCAATGGGCGATAAGGCTGTGGCGCGCGCCACCGTCACGCGCGCCGGTGTACCGGTCGTGCCTGGCACGGAGGGGGAAGGTTCGCTGCGGGATGATGAGTTGCTGCAACTGGCCCCCCAGATCGGTTTCCCGCTACTGATCAAGGCAACTGCTGGCGGCGGCGGCAAAGGCATGCGCGAGGTGCGTTTCCTGGAGGAGATGCCCGGCTTGCTGAACGCCGCTCGCCGGGAAGCCGAAGCCTCCTTTGGTGATGGCAATGTTTATCTCGAAAAGCTAGTGGAAGGGGCGCGCCACATCGAAATCCAAATCCTGGCAGATGAGCATGGCAACGTGGTGCACCTGGGAGAACGCGAGTGCTCTTTGCAGCGCCGCCACCAGAAATTGTTGGAAGAGTCGCCTTCGCCCTTCGTGGGAGAAAACGAGGAATTGCGCCAACGGATGGGCGAGGTGGCTGTGCGAGCGGCCCAGGCGGTGCACTATGTCAATGCTGGAACGATTGAATTCCTGGTGGATAAAGACAAGAACTTTTATTTCCTGGAGATGAACACCCGCTTGCAAGTGGAGCACCCGGTGACTGAGCTGGTGACAGGCCTGGATATTGTCAAAGAACAGATTCGCATCGCCCGTGGACGGCACCTGCGTTACCAGCAAAGCGACGTGCGCATGAACGGCTGGGCGATTGAGTGCCGCATCAATGCTGAAGACCCATACAACAATTTCCTGCCTTCCACCGGGCGTATCAGCCACAGCATCCTGCCAACCGGGCCTGGGGTGCGTGTCGATACCGGCGTCTTCCCCGGTTTCGAGATCTCGCCTTACTACGACTCGTTGATTTCCAAGCTAATTGTGTGGGGCGAGACGCGCGCGGAAGCCATCCTGCGCATGCGCCGCGCCCTGGAGGAATATAAGATCGTGGGTGTGCGCACCAATATCCCCTTCCACCAGAATTTGATGGACTCGCACCGCTTCATGGGCGGGCAGTTCGATACCCGTTTCGTGGAGGAGCGCTTCTCAATGGATGCGCCAGAGGAGGGGCGCGGTTCGAGGCCGGAGATTGCGGCCATCTTTGCCACCCTGGTGGCGCACCGCGAGACGCAGTTGGCGGCGCATGTCATCCGGCGCGGCGAACGCGATACCAGCAACTGGAAATGGCTCAGCCGCTGGGAACGCTTGCAGCGCTAGAGGAGGCCAGATATGAAATACGTGACGACGATCGGCGAACGAGAATTTCTGGTGGAGATTGTCGACGATAACACGGTGATCGTCGACGGCGTGACTTTCCTGGTGGATTTCGACTCTGCCGGCAGCCAGCCGGTGTACTCGATGCTGGTGGATGGGCGCTCTTACGAGGCCTATGTCTACCCCGCTGAAGACAGCTTGCAGGTGTTGCTGCATGGCACGCTGTACACGGCGAATGTGGAAGACGAGCGTGAGAAACGCTTGCGCGCCTCAGCTGGCAGCCGCGTCGCTGAGCGCGGGGAGTACTATCTCAAGGCGCCCATGCCCGGTTTGGTAGTTACCGTTCCGGTCAAGGAAGGGCAGGCGGTGGAGCGCGGCGATGTGCTCCTGATCCTGGAATCGATGAAGATGCAGAACGAGTTGAAATCGCCGCGCGCCGGTAAGGTGGGTCGCGTGCGGGTGAAACCCGGAGACAGCGTCGAGCAGCGTCAGACGCTATTGAGCGTGGTGTGATGATGGCAACTGGCGACCGTGAGTTGGAAGTGAAATTTTTCCTGGCTGACCTGCCTGGTTTGGAAGCCCGCCTGCAAGCCGCCGGGGCCAGCCTGGGCCAGCCATCGGTGCACGAGATCAATCTGCGTTTCGATACTCCGGACGGCGCGCTGGGGCGCGCTTACCAGGTGCTGCGCCTGCGCCAGGATCGGGACGCCCGCCTGACTTATAAAGGCCCTGGGCAGATGCAAGGTGGGGCGCGCTTGCGCCAGGAGATCGAGTTCACGGTGAGCGATTTTGCCGCAGCTCGCCGTTTTCTGGAAGCATTGGGCTACCAGGTGGTGCTGATGTACGAGAAGCGCCGCACCACTTACCACCTGGGGAATGTAGAAGTGACCCTGGATGTGATGCCCTTTGGCGATTTTGCCGAAATCGAAGGGCCTTCTCCGCAGGATATTCGCGAAGCTGCCTATAACCTGGGCCTGGATTGGGAGCAGCGCATCGTGGGCAGCTACACCGATTTGTTCGAGCAAGCCCGCCGCTCGTTAGGTTTTACATTCAGAGACCTGAGCTTTGAGAATTTTGCCAGCCTGCAGGTGGATCCCAAAATATGGGGTGTGCTGCCTGCAGATGCTGTCTGAGACAGGCAGACAAAAAATCCAGCGAGGTAGAAATGGGAAAGAAACCGATTAACGCCATGCTGCGCAAAGAACACGCCCAGGATGAAACCTGGAACCGAGACTTCCTGCTCAAGGCGGAAATCGGTTATGTCGCCACCCAGTGGGAAATGCAGCCCTTCATGACCCCGGTGCTGTTTGTGTACGATGTCAGTGCCAATGAGATTTATTTCCACACCAATGTGGTTGGGCGCTTGCGCCAGAATATCGAGCGCTTCCCCAAGGCCTGCTTCAGCGCCAGCCGCTGGGGACGTTTGCTCCCTTCCAATGCGGCGCTGGAATTCGCACTACAATACGAAAGTGTGGTGGCTTTTGGCGAAGTGTCTGTTATCAAGCAGGATGATTTGCAACGCAAAGCGCTTTACGCCTTGATCGAAAAATATTTCCCGGATCTCGTAGCCGGAGAGCACTACCGCCCGATCACCGAAAGCGAGCTGAAGCGCACCGCGGTATATGCCTTCAAGATCGAGAGCTGGAGTGGGAAACGCAACTGGCCGGAGCAAGCCGAGCAGATTGGCGATTGGCCGCCGATTCCCCTGGAATTGTTGAAGAAAACCTAACTTTCCGTTAGCGCCAGGCTGTCTTGCTGCCAGTGCAGCGCCTGCACCGGAACAGATGCGCCCACCAGGCGCGGCAGCAGCCTTTCTAACGACGGGGCATCGCCTGTGGTGAATACCCGCAAAGGGGCGGCCTTTGCCCCGCTCAGATAATGACCACGTTCCTGCAGCACACGCCGGGTCTGGCGCGCGACTGCCGGAGCGGGGTCGATCACCCGCACTTGGGGGCCAGCAATCTCCTGGATCAAGGGAATGACGAAGGG
The DNA here is from genome assembly GCA_029265355.1 of Chloroflexota bacterium. Classification (GTDB taxonomy): domain Bacteria; phylum Chloroflexota; class Anaerolineae; order Anaerolineales; family UBA4823; genus JAJUJL01. The sequence continues at coordinate 49,435 of JAJUJL010000015.1, forward strand.
GTAGTGGGTGCAACCCAGTACTACCGTATCCACGCCCTGCTCGAGCATGGGCTGCAGCGTTGATACTAAGATGCGGCGCGTCTCGACACCATCCAAATCGCCGGCCTCGATCTGCGCAACAAGGCCTGGGCAGGTGTCTTGCAGCAGGCGCACACCCTGGGCAAAGCGTTCTACCACAGATGCGTACAAAGCTCCCTGGAAGGTAGCCGGGGTCGCCAGCACGCCGACCACGCCGCTGTGCGTGGTTTCGGCAGCGGGTTTGACCGCCGGTTCCATGCCGACGAAAGGTGTGTTAGGAAAGGCGGTGCGCAGTTCGCGCAACGCCGCGGCTGAGGCGGTATTGCAAGCCACCACAATGATTTCTGCGCCTTGCGCCAGCAAGAAACGGGTGATCTGCTCTGAAAAACGACGCACTTCGTGCAGCGAGCGCAACCCGTACGGCACGTGGGCCTGGTCGGCGAGGTAAATCATGGGGTGCGCGGGGAGCTGCTCGCGCAAAGCGCGCAATACCGATAACCCCCCAACGCCGGAATCGAAGACGCCGATCAAACCTTGCGCTGCGCTGTGGGTGGAAGAAGGCATGTTTTAGGCGTCTGTGAAGTTAACTCTGACTGGCGGAGCGATCTTTGAGCGACTGCGGTTGATGATCGCAAGCCTGGACAAAAGCGCGAAAGAGCGAGCGCATGGCCAGGTGACCTTGCAGCCACTCCGGATGCCATTGCACAGCCAGGCCGAAAGGGTGGTTGGGGAGCTCGAAGCCTTCCAAAATGCCATCTGGTGCAAAAGCGGTGGGCTTTAAGCCATTCGCCAGGCGGCGCACTGCCTGGTGGTGCAGGCTGTTGACTGGCGTTTCGGCCAAACCCAGGATGGCGGAAAGCCGGCTATGCGGATCCAGCTCTACCCGGTGTGCCAGGAAATCGCGGCCTTCCTGGTTCGTGTAATTGTGCTTCATGGCCGACGGGTGTTGATCCTGGATGTCTTCGTACAACGTGCCACCCAGGGCGACGTTGATCACCTGCAAGCCACGGCAGATACCCAAGAAGGGCGTGCCGCGCTGTACGGCTTGCTGCACCAGGTGGATTTCTACCCGGTCGCGGTCTTCATCGACAAAACTCACCTTGGGATGTCCCTGGGCACGGTAACGCTGCGGGTGTACATCGCCGCCGCCGGTGAACAGGATGCCATCCAGGCGGGCTGCAATGGCTTCCAGGTGGGCTTCAGGCAATCCCAGCGGGATCAGCAGTGGAACGGCGCCGGCGGCGCTGATGGCCTGGATGTAAGCTTCTGCCACGCATTGGGAGGGTAGACCAAAGGAGCTTACCGACCGTGAGGTGGTTAAACCGATGAGTGGGGGCATCTCAATTTTCTCCACAAGTAATTTCGAACAACAAAGAGGCGCAGCTAAACGGGCGGCTGCGCCTCTGGATGGACGGGAAAGAGGGCTCCCAGGCAGAACTATGAACTGAATTTCTGCTTGAGGCGGGAGCGCTTGCCGGTGCGTTCACGAAGGTAGTACAGTTGGGCGCGGCGTACGTGAGAGTGGCGTTCGACCATCACCTTCTCCAGTCGCGGCGAGCGCGCCAGAAAGGTACGCTCCACGCCGATGCCGTTGCTGGCGATGCGGCGCACGGTGAAATTGGCGTTGTTGCCACTGTTGCGCACGCGGATGACCGTGCCGCGGAATTCCTGGGTGCGTTCGGTGTTGCCTTCCTTGATGCGCAGGAAGACGCGCACCTGGTCGCCGGGGCGTAGCTGGGGTACGTTTTCGTTTTCTGCAGCCTCAACGGCCTTGAGTAATTCGCTCATCTTTTACAGTCCTTCCTGAGTTCGATCCACAACATAAATGAATGCGCGGATAAGTGCAATGGCCAGACAAGATAAAGCCGCCATTGGCGGCGCGGAAAGGGATTATACCATGCTGCTATCGAACTGGGAAGTGCAATTCGAAATTCGTATTTTGATTTCCTTGACCCACCAGGGGGTGAGTGGTAGAATTCCGGGGCGTGGTCAATGCCCCCATCGTCTAGGGGACCAGGACGCAGCCCTTTCAAGGCTAAAACCAGGGTTCGAATCCCTGTGGGGGCACACGAGCACCCCAAAGGTTGTACACAACCTTTGGGGTTTCTTTATCTCCTGTGGGATGATCAAGGGCTTTCGGGCTGTTACTTTTCTCTATCCGTAAACCGCCCGGATCTGCTCGATCTGCTCCGGGCTGATGATGGATGGGTGTCCAAGCTGTCGCGCCTGGAAGTAGGTGCGCAAGCCCACCTCGGCATTGTAAGCCATCTCAAAGGCGTTCTCCAGGCTCTTGCCGATGGCGACCAGGCCGTGGTTGCGCAGCAAGCACACCCTCAACGCGGGGCGGCTTTTGAAGAGATCGACCGTGATATCGCCCGCCGCCGCGGTTCCCGGGCAGGCCCAGGGCGCGACCGGGATCGGCGCGCCGCACACATAGAGCTCCAGGTTGATGATGGGCACCTCGATCTCCAGGGCGGCAAAGGTAATGGCAAACAGGGAATGGGTGTGGCAGATGGCCTGCACCTGTGGCAGGTGGCGCAGGATGGCGGTGTGCATCGGCGTCTCCGAAGAGGGCTTGCAAGGAGCATCGATTGGATTTCCGTGCAAGTCCACGATGGCGATCTGCTCGGGACTCAATACATCATACTTGATGCCGCTGGGGGTGATTGCGACATAGCCTTCCTCGGTGCGGGCGCTGATGTTGCCAGCCGAGAGGCGCACCAATCCTGCCTCTTGAGCTTTCATCACCGTGTCATAAACTGCTTTGCGAATGGATTCGAATTTCATCGGCCAATCTCCAAAATCATAAGGGGGTGTCGCTCGCTGGGGATCAATATTCCATCAGGTGAGCGTTGTTTGTGTGAGAACCTTGAGCAGGTTGCTGACCGCGGCCTGCGTGGCGCGCTCGATGCTTTCCTCGGTGAATCCACCGGCGTGCGGCATGAGGATGACGCGCTCGTGGCGAAGCAAAGGGGTGAGCTCGGGCGGCTCGTGTGGATAAACATCCGTGGCGTAGCCGCGCAGTTTGTTGGCTTGCAGGGCAACCAGCAGCGCCTGCTCATCGACCAGCCCGGCGCGAGCGGTATTGATGAGAAATGCGCCATCTTTCATCTGGGCAATGGTTGCAGCATCGACCAAAGGTTTCTCACCGGGTGGGGCGTGCAGCGAGATGACATCTGCCTGGGTCAAAATCTCGTTCAGGGGTGCGTAAGAAAAATCTCCCTGGGGGACAAACGCCATATCGGGGTATGGGTCGTATGCTCGCACCCGCATGTCCAGACCCAGCGCCATGCGCGCGACCAGCTTACCGATTTGCCCGCAGCCGATCACCCCAAGCGTGCGCCCGCAGATTTCGATGCCTTGCTGGCGCGCCCAATTCCCTGATTTCAACTTGCTGTTCGACTGGGGGATATGGCGCAAACCAGCCAGCATGAGCGCAATCGCCAGCTCAGCCACGCCGCGAGCGTTTGCGCCGCTGGCGCGCTCCACGGCAATGCCCAGCGCCCGGGCTGCCTGCAGATCGATGTTATCCACACCAACCCCATTGCGGCTGATCACGCGCAGCTTGGGGCAGCGTGCCAGTATCTCCGCGGTGATCGGCTCCACACCTGCCAAATAGCCAACGCAGGCGGGAAGAAAGGCTTTGATCTCATCCACCGTGGGCTGCCTGCCAGGTGTGGGGAAGATTACCTGGTAACCGGCCTGTTCCAGGGCTGCCAGGGCAGGGTGCCCAGCGCGCGAAAGTGAGCGCGGTGTGACCGCAATGAGTCCCTTGGAATTTGTTGATCTGGAATGCATCAGGCGTCCTTTAATGCCCTTGATCGATTGTGTGGTTGAGCCGAAGCCAAAGCGGCCGCGCCATGGGGTCTGAGGGCTTCGGCTTTCAGAGTTCAGAGTGGAATGGGTGACACTCCTGCGCTGGCACAAATTATACTGGTATCGCCCGGCATTTCGTTCGTGACTCTGCCCAGGATGGTGGACGGCCTATCCTGCGGACGAATGGTTCTCCTCCTGCACGCATTATGATATAGTATGAATACATTGGGCAATAGCCTCTCAAGAACAATGGATGCAAAGGTCCAGCTATGACTTCACACACACGCAACCCTGGCATGCCACTCGACCTGGATTGGGTGATGAGCGCGCATGTCAATCGCAGCGCAGTCGAGAGACGCACTGCCACTTTGACCAAACGCCGCACGGTCAAGAAAGAATGGCAGGCGGCCTGGCTGCTGCGCGCTATCACTTGCATCGACCTGACCACGCTCTCTGGCGATGACACCCCCGGCAGGGTGCGGCGCCTGTGCGCCAAAGCCAAACAACCGCTGCGCCCCGATATGCTTGCCCGGCTTGGCCTGGATGGCGAGAGGGTGACCGTTGGCGCGGTGTGCGTCTACCCCAACCGGGTCAAGGATGCGGTCGAGGCGCTGCGCGGTAGCGGTATCCCGGTCGCTTCGGTGGCGACCGGTTTTCCCGCCGGGCAGACACCTTTACCCCAGCGCATTGCCGAGATCGAGCAAGCCATCGAAGCTGGTGCGAAAGAGATCGATGTCGTTATCGCACGCAATTACGTGCTCACCGGAGACTGGCGCGCTCTGTATGACGAGGTGCGCCAGTTCCGCCAGGCCTGCGGCGAGGCTGCCCACATGAAGACCATCCTGGCGACTGGCGACCTGGGCAGTCTGAAGCAGGTCTACCAGGCCAGCCTGGTGGCCATGATGGCCGGTTCGGACTTCATTAAGACTTCTACGGGCAAGGAAACGGTGAATGCCACGCTGGATGTCGGCCTGGTGATGCTGCGCGCCATCCGCGAATACCTGGAGCGCACCGGTTACCCGGTGGGTTTCAAACCAGCGGGCGGCATCAGCAAAGCCAAGGACGCCCTGGCCTGGCAATCCCTGATGAAAGAAGAGCTGGGCGATGAATGGTTGATGCCAGACCTGTTTCGCATCGGGGCCAGCAGCCTGCTCACCGATCTGGAGCGTCAGCTATACCATTACATCACCGGGCGCTACGCTGCCCGCCACCACATGCCGTTGGGGTGAGGCCTCAGCGCCGAGCACGGATTGGAGCCTGAGATGAGCAATCTACTCGAACTGTTCAAAAGCATGGATTACGGCCCGGCCCCCGAATCTGCTTCGGCGGTCAATGCCTGGCTGGATGAGCACGGGCGCAAGTTCGGGCTGTTTATCAATAACCAATGGGTGTTTCCCCCACAGGCGAAATACTTCCCTTCCTATGACCCTTCCAATGGGGCGCTGCTGGGCGAGACGGTGCAGGCCGGCCAACCAGAAGTGGATGCAGCGGTCGCGGCAGCTCGCCAGGCCTTTGCGGGTTGGAGCCAGGCGCCCGGTGTAGCTCGCGCCCGCTACCTCTACGCCATCGCCCGCAATATCCAGAAACACCACCGGCTGCTGGCAGTGCTCGAGTCGATGGATAACGGCAAGCCGATCCGGGAATCGCGCGATATCGATGTGCCGCTGCTGGCTCGCCATTTCTATTACTATGCGGGTTGGGCGCAGCTCATGGAGAGCGAACTGCGCGATTACCAGCCGGTGGGCGTGGTTGGGCAAATCATTCCCTGGAATTTTCCACTCTTGATGCTGGCCTGGAAGATCGCTCCGGCTATCGCCATGGGTAACACAGTGGTGCTGAAGCCTGCCTCCTATACCCGTTTGTCGGCGCTGTTGTTTGCCGAGATCGTGGCAGAGGCAGGCCTGCCGCCGGGGGTGATCAACATCATCACCGGCAGTTCCCAGGCGGGCACGATGATCGTCACCCATCCCGATGTGGATAAGATCGCCTTCACCGGCTCGACCGAGGTGGGGCGCATCCTGCGCCGCCAGACTGCTGGCTCGGGCAAGAAGCTGTCGCTTGAACTGGGCGGTAAATCGCCTTTCCTGGTCTTTGACGACGCTGACCTGGATGGGGCGGTGGAGGGGGTGGTGGATGCCATCTGGTTCAACCAGGGGCAGGTGTGCTGCGCTGGTTCGCGCTTGCTGGTGCAGGAAAACGTTGCCGAGACTTTCATCCGCAAGCTTAAGAGGCGCATGAGCAAGCTGCGCGTGGGCGATCCGCTGGATAAGTGCATCGACATGGGCGCCATTGTCGACCGAAGCCAGTGGGAGACGGTGGATAGCTGGGTAAGGACCGGTGTGAGCGAGGGCGGCGAGCTCTTTCAGCCGGATATCGACCTACCGGAGAAGGGCCTGTTCTACAAGCCGACGCTGATCACTGGCTTGGACCCGGCTGCCTCGACCGTGCAGGAGGAGATCTTCGGCCCGGTGCTGGTTTCGCTGACTTTCCGCACCCCGGCAGAAGCGGTCGAGCTGGCCAATAACACACGCTATGGGTTGGCAGCCAGCGTGTGGAGCGATAACATCAACCTGGCGCTGGATGTCGCCAGTAAGATCAAGGCCGGGACAGTGTGGGTGAACAGCACCAACCTGTTCGATGGCGCTTCCGGTTTCGGCGGCTATCGCGAGAGCGGTTTTGGTCGCGAGGGTGGGCGGGAGGGATTATTCGAATATCTGCGCCCAGCCTGGATGCCCCGGCCGCGGCCGAACTTCGATCCCGCTGCGGCTGGGAAATGGGGTGAGCACACCCCGGCGCGCCCAATGATGCCAGGAGTCGTCGAGCCTGGCGCAAATGGCGGAAGCAGCCAGCCGGTTGCTGAAAGCGCCAATGGGTATGCCTTGCCGCACGTCGATCGCACGCCCAAGATGTATATCGGCGGCAAGCAGGTGCGCCCAGATGGGGCTTACACGCTGGCGGTGTTGGGGAAGAAGGGCGAGGTTGTCGGACAGGTGGGGGATGGCAACCGCAAGGACATTCGCGATGCGGTTGAGGCGGCGCATGCCGCCCACACCGCCAAACCAGGCTGGGCCATGCGCCACGGCTATAATCGCTCGCAGATTCTCTATTTTATTGCTGAGAACCTGGATGCGCGCAACTCAGAATTTGTGGAAAGAATTGTGCAGATGACGGGTCGATCGAAGAAATCGGCCCAAGCAGAAGTGGACATGGCAGTCGAGCGCCTGTTCACCTACGCTGCCTGGGCGGACAAGTACGGCGGCGCGGTGCAGGAGACCACTTTGCGCGGCGTCACGGTGGCGATCAACGAGCCGGTTGGGGTGATTGGCATTGCCTGTCCGGATGAGTATCCCCTGCTGGGTTTCGTCTCGCTGATGGCGCCCGCCATTGCCCGGGGCAACACGGTGGTAATGGTGCCCAGCCAGCGCTACCCGCTGAGCGCAACGGATTTTTACCAGGTGCTGGACACCTCCGATGTACCGGGTGGGGTGGTCAATATCGTTACCGGCAATCGCGACCACCTGGTCAAAACCCTGGTGCAGCACGAGGATGTGGATGCGGTCTGGTATTTCGGCTCAGCCGAGGGCAGTTATCATGTGGAGCACGAATCCGCGGCGAATATGAAACGAACCTGGGTCAACTACGGTATGCCGCGCGATTGGATGAGCCGCGAGCAGGGCGAGGGCCACGAATTTCTGCACGAGGCTACCCAGGTTAAGAATATCTGGATACCGACAGGCGAGTAGCGGCTGTTCAAGGCGCATAAGCCTTGAAGTCATCGAAACTGATCTCAGTTCCAGGTTCTGCCAGTGCAGCGGCGATGATGCCGTATTCACCCTGGGCAAAGGTCTGGTCGCGCACCTGCTGGACGAGTTCACCGTTGATGTAGAAGGCAAGCTGGTCGCTGAGGCAGTCGGCGCGCAGCAGGTTGGCGCTTTGATCGGTGCGTATCAAGGCGCTGCTTGCCCATCCTTCGGGCAAGAAGGCGTTGAAGCGGCCTTGCTCATACTTTCCAATGGTGTAATTCCCCTGGCTGGTGACCACAAAATAGTAAAAGTTGTCTGCATCCTGCAAGCGGCAGATGAGGCCAAAATAATTCTCTACGGAGCCGCCAACGTGAGCGGCTGACACCTCAAAGATTGCATCCGAAGCCTGCCGCGCTGGCGTGACCCACAACAATTCCCCAGGCTGGCTGATTGCGATGCGATAGGCGTCTGCCCGATACCCGTAGTCGCCATTGGTATGGTTCCCCACAGGCCAACCGCTGCCTGGGTCCGAAAAAGTGTCTTCGAAAAAGGGGGAAGGTGTGGTTGGCAATGAGATAACCGCTTGTTCGGTCGCCGGCTGTGTCGTGAGAGGCTGGACAGCCTGCTGCGGCGCTTTGGCAGTTTGCAAACCAGGCAGGATGCGGCTCAACAGCAGGTACCCGGTGATGATCAGTGCGCAGATTGCCAGCACTCCCACCACGCCACCGAGCAGCCAGGGCTGGTACGACCGCCTGTCGGAGAGAGCTGCGGGCGGGGGATGCCGGCGAGCGCCTTGCGCGCCTGCGCCGGGCTGGCTTGAAGCGCTTGTTTGCGCGGTACCAGGCTTTGCCCCTGGCAGTGGTCGATCACCGACGGCTTGGCGATCCACCTGGCTGGTTTCTTCCATCACAGTGGGGACCTCGTTGGCTGATTGGACTGCGAATAAACCGCCCGGCGCCGTTTCACCAGTGCCTTGAGCGGCGATCTTGAGCTGCGCAGCCAGGCTCGTCGCGCTGGCAAAGCGCATCTCAGGGTCCTTGGCCAGGGCGGTTTGGATCAGGCTCTCTGCGGCAGGGGGAATGCCGGAGCGAAAGGTGTTGAGGCGCGGTACCGGTTGGGTGAGATGCTGCATGGCGGTCGCCATGGGCGTGTTTGCTTGATAAGGTTGGCGACCGGTGAGCATCTCGAAGATGATGATGCCCAGCGAGTAAAGATCGCTGCGCGCATCGATTTGCCCCTCGCCCCTCACTTGTTCAGGGCTCATATAGGCTGGCGTGCCGATCAATCCCTCGCCGGTCAGCGCGGTGGTGGCCTCTGTCAGGTGAACGATGCCAAAATCAGAAAGATGAGCATTGTCGTAGGCGTCGAACAGGATATTGGCGGGCTTCAGATCGCGGTGCACAATACCCCGAGCGTGCACCGTATCCAGCGCCTGGGCAAGGCGGGCGACGATGGCGGCTGTGGTGGAGAGTGACAGCGCGCCGCGGCGCAGGCGGGCTTCCAATGAGCCGCCGGGCATATAGCGCATAACCAGGTAAAGAAGGTCGCCCTCATCCCCGAAATCGTAAACCGGCACAATGGCTGGGTGTTCAAGGGCGGCGATGGTTTGCGCCTCGCGCTCGAAGCGTTTTCGCAATACCGGGTGATTCAAGAAGCGATCGGGAAGCACCTTGACCGCCACCTGGCGGCGAAAACGGGGATCGAAAGCGAGATAGACTGTGGCCATCCCGCCGCGACCGAGCTCGGATTGGATTTCGTAACGCCCGATGTGGTTGCGGTCCAAGTATATGCCTCTGGGGAGCTCTGGGTATGCCCACTGTTTGGTTGCATGACCCAAGCAAGGTCTACCTAATTATACTTGAATCAGTCTGATTACAAGCGGTAGCTGCACGAAACAGGATAAATTAATACTGAGTTGCAACCTTGGCTCGAGGTGAAATCGTCAAATTTGGGTGATATAATCGGATTATTCGTCCGGATATCCCTCGCGTATGGGAGGAGAATAATGGCTGCAAACCGTTTTGACATAATCGTGATTGGCGGGGGACCGGCGGGTGTCACTGCTGCGCTGCGGGCGCGCGAGTTGGGGGCCAGTGTGGCGCTGGTTGAAGCCGGACGCCTGGGAGGTACCTGCACCAACGATGGGTGCGTTCCAACCCGCGTCATTGCTAAGGCAGCTCGCCTTTTGCGCGATACACGCCAGTTTGCCGATTATGGCCTGGAAGGCGAACCGCCCAGGCTGAACTTTGCCCGGCTGATGGCTAACGTGCAGAGCACGGTTTACCAGATGCACGAAAAAAAACAACTCATCCACCATCTGCGCAGTTCCGGCGCTGAGATTTTTGCGGAGAGCGGCCCGGCCAGCTTTGTCGATCCGCATACGATCACACTTGGAGATGGTCGCCGCCTGGAGGGTGATAAATTTATCTTATGCGCTGGGGGGCGTTCGCGGCGTCTGGCATTCCCAGGCGCTGACCTGGCCCTGACGCACGCCGACCTGTGGTCGCTCCAATCGCTGCCTGCCAGCGTGGCGATTGTGGGCGGTGCAGCAACGGGGTGCCAACTGGCTTCGATTCTATCGATTTTCGGCGCTCGTGTGCATATCCTGGAACTTTCTCCACGCCTGCTGCGCATCGAAGACGAGGCAGTATCTTCTGTGATAATGGATTCGTTCACCCGGCAAGGCATCGATGTGATCACCAGCATCCAGGGTGTGGAAAAACTCGAACGTGGTGGAGCGGCTGGGCTGACGCTCACCTATGGCAAAGATGGACAGCCGCGCCACCTGGATGTCGCAGCGGTGATCCTGTCCTCTGGTTGGCTTGGCTACCTGGATCCTTTGAACTTGCCGGCCGCTGGCGTTGCCAGCGAGCGCAACTATGTGGTTGTCGATGATTATCTGCGCTCTTCGGCTGAGCATATCTTCGCTGCGGGTGATATCAATGGCAAGATGATGCTGGTGCAAAGCGGCGCGGTGGAAGGGCGGATCGCGGCTGAAAACGCCGTCTTGGGGGTGGGTCAACCGGTCGACCACAGCCTGGTCCCCCACGGAGGCTTCACGGATCCGGAGTATGGAAGCGTGGGGCTTGCCGAATATCAGGCGAGAGAAGCCGGTCTGGACTACACCGTGGCAACGGTCAGTTACCAGGATCTGGACCGCGCAGTGATCGACAACCATACCACCGGGTTGTGTAAGTTGATCGTTTCCACCGAAACACACCGCATTCTGGGCGCTCATATCGTGGGCGAACAAGCGCTGGAATCTATTCATCTGGTGGCGGGGGCAATGGCGGCGCAGATGTGGGTCGAGCAATTAGCTGATCTGCAAATCGCCTACCCGACCTTTACGGCAATCGTGGGGCTGGCCGCGCGTCGCATCGTGCACAAGCTGGGTGCTATGCCGATGGCGGCTGAGTGGGTCAGCCTGGATCGCCCGTCTGCTGAGTGGGAACACTCCTCTTTATGAAAACAGGCAGTTTGCTTCGCCGCCCGACATCCTGGCGTAAGAATTTCGAAAGTTGATTCGATGGAAACCATTACATCTGCAGCTCAATTGCCAGGCGACCGCACACGCCGCGTCTTCATCTCCGCCCTGTTTACCCTGGCTGGACTGGTCTTAATTGCTGCGCCTGTGCTCGCCTTTCAATTCAGCCAGCAGCCCTTTCCGGGCTTTTTGGTCGAACCAACCCTGGTGATCAATGGCTTAACCAGCCCCACCTGGCTGGGGCCGCGGGTTGGCCTGACCTATCCCTTGCGTGTATTTGCGGTGAACAATCGTATGGTGCCAGACAATGCAGCCTGGCACGCTGTGCTGGATGAGTATTCGCCAGGGGATAAAGTCTCTTTTCGTATTGCCAGCGCAGCAGGCATCCAGCGCGAGACGCCCGCCTACAGCTTGCAGACTTTCCCCATCTCAGATCTTCTGCGCTTGTTCGGCCTGCCTTTTCTGGTTGGACTGGTGTTTTTCGTCACCGGTGTATGGGTGTTCGGAAGTGTCCGGCAACTCACCCCCTCGGTCGAGATGTTTGCTCTCACCTCCGTGTTTGCTGCGATTTCAACTGCTTTGACCTTCGACCTGAGCTCCACACATGCCGCGCCCAACTTGTGGTTGGCGGCGCTCTCTCAATTGGGTGGGGCGCTGTTTAGCCTGGGGCTGACATTCCCTGAACCATGGCCGTTCATCCGGCGTTATCCTCACCTGGTGTACGCGCCTTTTGCGCTGACCGGTGCGCTGCTCGTGGCGCAAATTGTGATCAGCCAGAACTCCGCCGATCCGTGGGCATACGTGGATGCCTGGAGGTTGGGATATTACGCCACGGCGGCGGGGATTTTACTCTTCCTGGGCCAGATGCTGCTGCGTTTGTGGATCAACGGATCCTCGAATGTGCGCTTTCAAATTCGCCTGGTGTTATTGGGCAGCGCCCTGGCGTTCATCCCCACCAGTGTGTTTTTTGTTGCGCCGATGTTTCAGGTGTGGATTGATTGGGATCCGCTCTTGTTCTTGCCTGGGCTGCTTTTTTTTCCACTCTCGATTGCCATCGCCATCTTGCGCTATCACCTCTGGGATATCGAGGTGGCGATCAATCGGGCGCTGGTTTACACCACGCTCACGCCCCTTTTGGGAGGTGTGTTCCTGGCGCTTATCTTGCTCTTCCAGGGATTTTTCACCACATTGATTGGCGGCACTACTCCCCTGGCGGTGGCCTTGTCGACACTGGGGACGACGATGCTCTTCACTCCCTTGCGAAACCGGGTGCAGTCCTTTGTGGATCGCCGCTTTTTCCGCACTCGCTATGATGCTGCTCAAACATTGGCCTCCTTCAGCGTTGCGCTGCGCGATGAGCTGGAGCTGGAACACGTACACAGTTTGCTGATCAATGCTGTTCGAGAATGCGTTCAGCCGGAAAGCGTTGAGCTGTGCAGTTGTCATCAAGCTGGCTCGCTGACACCCATTCGAGTAGCTGAGGATGATCCATTGCGCAGCGCGCTGCTATGGGCGCAGGACGGTTTGCTGATCCAAGAGGCGGGTAAACGTTCTTTAATCGATGGCATCCATTCACCGGCTCTGCAAGAGCTACAGGAAAAGAAGATCATCCTGGCGGTGCCTCTGATCAGCCAGGGCGAGTTGGTGGGTGTGCTCAATCTGGGCCGCCGCCGCTCCGGACAGCACTATTCCCTGGATGATCGCCGCTTGCTTGCCATGCTGGCCTCCCAAACTGCACCGGCGTTGCGCATTGCGCAGCTTGCGCTGCAGCAGAAAGAAGAGGCCCTGGCTCGTCAGCGCGTGGAGCAAGAGATGCGCATTGCCCGCATTATTCAGCACACCTTTTTGCCACGTGAAAAGTTGCCCATACCTGGCTGGACGGTGGAAACCTATTACGCTCCTGCCCGGGCGGTGGGCGGCGATTTCTATGATTATTTCTTGCTGGAAGATGGGCGCCTGGGCATTGTGGCTGGCGATGTGACCGATAAAGGTGTACCGGCCGCCCTGGTGATGACCGCCACACGCACGCTGATGCGCTCGATCGCCTTGCAGGGTCTGCCACCTGGCGAGGTGCTGGCGCGGGCCAATAACCTGCTGGACGCCGATATACCTGAGAAAATGTTCGTAACCTGTCAGTACCTGCTCATCGAACCAGGCACCGGTCGTGTGCAGTTTGCCAACGCCGGTCACAACTTGCCTTATATCCGTCGTGGCGACCAGGTGTTGGAACTGCGCGCTACTGGCATGCCGCTCGGCCTGATGCCCGGTTTTTTCTATGAGGAAGGGCAGGTCCAGCTATTGCCCGGCGACTGTGTACTGCTTTACAGCGATGGACTGGTCGAAGCCCATGATGTGGGCGGCGAGATGTTTGGTTACCCTCGCTTGAAAGAATCGCTGGCCACATTCCCAGAGCCTGCTAAAATCATCGAAAAGCTGCTCGAATCGTTTTCGGCATTTACGGGTCAAAGCTGGGAGCAGGAAGATGATGTGACTCTGTTGAGCGTTTATATCGATCCAACCCGACCCCTGGCGCACGCGCCGGTGTTAGAAGACCAGCACCACGCCATACCGGCATAGTTGATCCGCCTTCCTTGATCGAAATAAGCTGCTCGCACGGTGTGGGCTACGTAAAATGACCTGATAGGAGATTGCCACGACCAGGGCTGAGGAGAGCGCCTCAGCATCAGGCGTGTAAAGAACACCCGACGCTGGTCTACTCATGACATATTTGTCATTTCTTTATTTGAATGCCGCCTGGCGGCATAGCCGAATCTCGCAATGACAGCCAAGATCAAAAAGGAGTGTGAGTGTGCGTACGAATAAGATCGAAATCCAGCCTCGCCTGATCGATGCCGAGACCGGCGCAATCGATGTGATTGGCGACTTAACCGGCTTTGCCGAGCAGCAGATGGCGCTGGCGTTCGACCAGCTCGCTGAAAGAGGCGCCAGGAAGATCCTTTTTGTCTTCGACCGCATGGATTTCATGAACAGCTCCGGCATTGGCTTGCTGATCACCTTCCTGGTGCGGGCGAATCGCAAGGGCATTCTATTGGCGGCAGCCGGCCTCAAAGATCACTTCCAGCATCTCTTCGAGCTGACCCGCTTGAAGGATCCCATTCCGGTTTACCCCGATGAAGCCGCCGCTCTGGCAGCCTGGGCGGCAGCTCAGGCTTAAATCATAGTCGCTTTGTGGAGGAGTGCCGCATGGCAGAGCCTGATGAGCCCAAGTCCAGGCGCGAGCTGATGGAAGTATTGCGGGACGAGAGACAACTCTTCGATGATCTTCTCGCATCCCTGAGCGACGCCCAACTGCTCGAACCTGGGATCGAGGGCAACCGTTGCGTGAAAGATATCCTGGCGCACATCACCGATTGGGAGCAGCGCATGAACCTCTGGATCCAGGAGTCGCTGGCGGGATTGATCCCTCAACGACCGGCCCCTGGCATGACCTGGGACGATCTCGACCGGCTGAATGAGCAAACCTACCTGGAGAACAAAGCAAGGCCTCTCGGTGAAGTCATGACAGCCTCCCGACGCTCATACGCCCAGTCATTGCAAGCGGTCCAGGGGCTGTCGGAAGAGGATCTATTCGATGGTCGGCGCTTTGTCTGGCGCAACGGCGACCCGCTGTGGCACATGGTGGCAGCCAACACCTGGTGGCACTACAAAGAACACCGCCAGCAGATCGAGGTCTGGCTGGCAGCCCGCGCCTGAGTCGTCGCGGTTTGCCGGGGAGAGACCAACCAGGGTCACTCATGGAAGATCTGCCTGGTGAAATCGGGGAAGGCTCCGCCTCCACCAGGTACATCAGCAGTCCCTCTGCAATCACCAACACAGGTCGACCTGCCGCCTCGACCATCGCCACCCATGCCAGGTCGGGGACCGACGAGGCCATCCAATGGTTGCGGTCGGCCGGCGGGAAAAAATTCCGGCGAAGATCTATGACTGGTGGCAGATCCGGGTTGTATCATTCGATCTTGCCGTTGTCCACCCGCTAAAATCGGCCGTCCAGGCCGCAGCCCAGGTGCAGCACCACACTATTGCCTGAACTTGAGATTGAGGTCTTGACAGAACCGGATATACGGTGTATATTTACATAGTAAATATACACCGTATATTTTTGGTGGAGGGTAACGATGCCTCGTCCCAAGAAATCTCAAAGCGGCAACCTGCGCGAGGAAATCCTCGCAACTGCCTGGCAGCAAATTGCCGAAGAGGGCGCCTCGGCGCTGTCGTTGCGGGCGATTGCGCGCCAGCTTTCGATCACCGCCCCGGCGATCTACAACTATTTTCCCCGGCGCGATGACCTGGTCACCGAGCTGATCATCGACGCGTTTCTCTCATTTGGCGATGCGCAGATCGCTGCGCTGCAGGCGATCCCAACCGGCGATCACACTGGCCGGCTGCGCGCCCTGGGCCTGGCATACCGGCAGTGGGCGGTGAGCTACCCGCAGCGCTACATGCTGATTTTTGGGGCGCCAATTCCGGGTTACGCTGCCCCGGCAGAGCGGACCACGCCGGCTGCAGCTCGCGCCCTGGATGTGCTGGTGGGCGTGTTGGCGGATGCTCATCGCGCTGGCAGGCTGGCGCTGGACCCTGGACTGCCCCTGACGCCCGCGGTGCAGGAAATGATGGCTGCCTGGCAGGTCTCTCGCGCCCCTGGGATAGATCTACGCGTCCTGGCTATGGCGCTATCCATCTGGGGCTGGGCGCATGGGCTGGTGATGCTGGAAATTGGCAACCAATATCCCCCCTTTGTTGCCAGCCCGGGCGAGCTGTATCGCTATGATCTCGAGCGCATCGTGCGCGGCACTGTTCGCTGAAAAAATATACCTTTTTGGAAAGAGATTTACGCATGTCTGAAGGCACACAGGTCATCTTTGGCGGCGGCCCGCTGGGCATCGCCACCATGAATGCGTTGCACAAGCGCGGCAAGCGCATTCGCCTGGTCAATCGCTCTGGCAGTCGCCCAACAGAGGCGCCCCCCGATATCGAAGTGGTGGCAGGGGATGCCTGCAATACCGATTTTACCCGCCAGGTGACAGCCGATGCTGCTGTGGTGTATCAATGCGCCCAACCAGAATATCACAAGTGGGTGACAGAATTCCCGGCGCTGCAGGCTGCCATACTGGATGGTGCAGCCACCAACGGTGCTAAACTGATTGTCGGTGAGAATCTGTACATGTATGGCGACACTAACGGGCAGCCGATTCACGAGGGACTGCCGCATGCTGCGCACACCCGCAAGGGCAAGGTGCGCGCCCAGATGTCGGAGGCCTTACTGGCGGCGCACCGCAGCGGTAAAGTGAGAGTGGCGATGGCGCGCGGCTCGGATTTTTATGGGCCAGGTGTGTTGGGCTCCACGCTGGGCGAGCGCACCTTTGTCTCCGCTCTGAAAGGAAAACCCGCCGAGGTCACCGGCGCGCTGGATCAGCCGCACACCTACACGTACATCCAGGATTTTGGCGAGGCGATGGCGATTCTGGGGGAGCGCGAGCAATCCCTGGGACAGGCCTGGCATGTGCCCAACCCGCCGACGCTGACGCACCGCCAGCTGCTGACCATCTTTTTCCAGCTGGCGAACAGACCAGCAAGGTTCACTGTGATGGGCACATTGATGATGAGGCTTGGCGGTATTTTCATTCCAGAAGCGCGCGAGACCGTGGAAATGATGTACGAATTCACCAGGCCCTTCGTCGTCGACTCCAGAAAATTCATCAAGGCGTTTGGCGACATTGCCACCCCGCACGAGGCGGCGATGCAAGCCACGCTGGCCTGGTACCACAAGCGGATGGCAAACCACCACTAAACGAAAAGCCGCCGGCTGCCCGGCGGCTTTTTATCAGGTGAATGGAGGTCCTTCGCTGTGCTCAGGTTGAAAGGTAGGTGGGCCCTCCGATGGGCTCATGCCGCCAGGCGGCTTGAGGTCTCGCTGCTCAAACTGGCCTTCACCATCCGGTAAAGCTCAACCATGGTTTCAATGACCGTCACCAGCAAGGCGATGCCGAAGGCCATGCGGAAGGCTTGCATGCCTATCAATTGCCAATTCGTGGCGGGGTCATCGGCCAGGCGCTCGATGGAGGTGATGAAGCCGGATGCGCCTCTTTCCACCAGCCAGGCGTTGTGCCCCTGGAAGAGCAGGTACAACACAACCATACTCAACAAGTTGGCAGCGATGCGCGCCAGGCGGCTCAGCGTGCTCCAACGCCCCTGCCACAGCAGGTAGATATCCAGGGCGATGCTCACCAGCAGTGAGAAGGAGATCAGGCCCAGGTATTGAGCGATGATCGGGTTGGCGAAGAAAACGCCGCCGGGGTAGGTGTAGATGCCGATCCGGTCAGGGAAAGCCAGCAATAGCGCCAGCAGCACGCTGCCAGCGATGATGCCGAAGATGCGCTCGCCGCGATTAATCTCGCGGCTGTCTTCGATCTGCGGCAGGCTGCGCGGATTCCAGGGCTCATCCTTGCTTTCTGGGCGCACGTCGAACCATTGTAAGATGGCAAAGGCGATGACCACCGAGCCGAACGTGGCAGGCACGCTGGAGAACAACCCCCCCAGGACCTCCAACGGTTGGATCAAAGTACTGTCAAAGATGTAACCAATCCCGATGGCCAGCAACTGCGCGCCGAGGACTGCTGCCAGGGCAATGCCCACCACCATGCGAAACAGCGGATACAAGGTTGGGCCAATCAGGTACTGTCCCTCTGGCGCATACGAGGCAGCCACTTTTTGCGGAGGGCCGAACTCTTTCAACAGCGCCACAATGTCTTCTTCGGTTGGCTCTCCCCGGGTACGGTCTTCCAGGGTGTCGGTCAGCAGGGAACGCAGCTCTGCCTGGATGTCGCTGCGGTTTTTGCGCGGCAAGCGTCGCCCAACTTCATGGATATAACGATCAATGAGATTCATGGCTTTCTCCTTCTTGGTTTCCAATCAACTTTTCCATCACAGTGATCAGGTTGCGCCAATCGGCGACCAGCGCTTCCAGGACACGCTCGCCAGCCGGGCTGATCTGGTAATATCGCCGCGGGCGGGAGCCTTCGACATCCCAGGCGCTTTGCAACAGCCCCTGGGTTTCGAGCCTGCGCAGAAGCGGGTACAGCGTACCCTGTTCAATGTCCAGACCACGCTCAGACAGGCTGCTGATTAACGCATACCCGTACTTTGCCTCCTTTAGCTGGCTGAGCGTTGCCAGGACCAGGATGCCGCGCCGCAGCTCCTGCGTCAGGTTGGTATTGATTTCGGTGAATTCTTGTTCGTTCATCTTGTGCTACATTATACTGTATATTACATAGTATTGTCAATAGAAAATATTGCAAAATCCATATCATTATGATTATTTATGGTCACCAGCGGGGATCTGATCTGGAGGGGGTAAGGGTTGGAGTTGTTTTGGGCAGCGAAGCCGCCCAAAACAACTTTCGGTAAACAATCTTCTTTGTCATCTGTTGCAGGCCTTATCGAAAGCAGAGGCAAAAAGGTTTGCATGATCCCCCAAGAAATCGCTAATGAAAGAATTGAAGATCATGTAATTTATATTGTGCATTGGGGCAGGCTGCTACAATATCTGTTGACAGCGTTTGAATTTCTGCTACACTATAAACACGAATTGAGGATGATTTGGGGCGGATTGTCAGGGATGGCAGGCAATGAACAAAGTGAAGAGAAGGAGGTGATGAAAATCAGTTGATCCTACTGCGATCTGCTGTTTCGTTTTCCACGTTCCAAACAAGCATGAATTGGGAGGGAGTATGTCCAAGAAAATCCTGATTTGCCTGGTTATTGCAGCATTGATGTTAACTGCGGTTGGCTCTGCAGCCGCACAGAGTGGCGGGCCGATCGAGCCATTGACGCCTCCCCCGTCTGTGGAGACGGGTGAATTGGTGGATGAGACCCCACACCTGTGGTTTGTAGAGCTGGAAAGCACCCCGGCTGTTGAAGGCACCAGCCTGGTTACCCTGGCTCGTGAAAAAACTGATTTCCGCGCCGCAGCCAAGAAAGCGGGTCTGGTATATCGCGAGCGCTTTGCTTTCAACACGCTGTGGAACGGCCTGTCGATAGAAATCTCACCTGCCGAATTACCCAAGCTGGCGCGGCTACCGGGTGTGCGGGCCATCTGGCCGGTGATCAAAATTTCCATGCCGGTGACAGAACAACCCATCAATCCCGATCTTTACACCGCGCTGGCAATGACCGGTGCAGACGTCGCTCAATCGGAGCTGGGCTACACCGGCGCGGGCATCAAAGTGGCCATCATGGATACCGGCATCGATGTAGATCACCCGGACTTGGGCGGCGATGGGGTGGCGCGCAACGATAGCGAGCTCTTCCCCACGGCGCGCGTGGCTTATGGCTACGACTTCGTCGGGGACGACTTCAACGCCGACGACACCTCTCCGTCCTACAACCCGGTGCCTTCTCCTGACCCCAACCCGGACGATTGCCAGGGCCACGGCACCCATGTGGCAGGCATTGTTGGCGCCAACGGCACTGTCAAGGGCGTTGCGCCGGATGTCACCTTCGGCGCTTACCGCGTATTTGGCTGCGAAGGTTCGACGACCGCCGATATCATGATCGCTGCCATGGAGCGGGCGCTGGCGGATGGCATGGATATCCTGAACATGTCGATTGGCTCAGCCTACCAATGGCCGCAGTACCCGACGGCTGAAGCCGCTTCCCGCCTGGTCAACAAAGGCATGGTGGTGGTCGCTTCCATCGGCAACAACGGCGCTAACGGCGTGTACTCGGCTGGCGCGCCTGGCCTGGGGCAGAAAGTGATCGGCGTGGCCTCCTATGACAACACGCATGTCCTGTTGCCATACTTCATCGTCAACGACGCCAAGATCGGTTATGTGCCCATGACCTATTCAGGGCCTGTGCCGACCTCTGGGACATTGGAAATCGAGTATGTCGGCCTGGCTTGTGCACCGCTGTCAGTTGACTTGACCGGCAAAGCGGCGCTGGCCTCGCGCGGCACTTGCTCCTTCGCCACGAAAGCGATCAATGCGATCAATGCGGGTGCAGTGGCGGTGGTGGTTCACAACAATGTGCCAGGCGTCTTCAATGGTACACTGGGCGCTCCTATCGATGGCATCACGCCGGTGGTGGGCATCTCGCTGGCGGATGGCCTGTACATTCGCGCCCAGACCCCGCCGGTGTATATGACCTGGACAGACCAGATGGATTCGTTCCCGAGCCCAACCGGTGGTCTGATCTCGTCCTTCAGCTCCTTTGGGCTCTCCCCCGACCTGGCGCTCAAGCCGGATATCGGCGCGCCGGGCGGCAATATCTACTCAACCTACCCATTGGAGAAGGGCGGCTATGCCAACCTGGGCGGCACCTCGATGTCCTCGCCGCACGTTGCAGGCGCGGCGGCTCTGCTGCTGCAGGCCAAGCCCAAGACCCCACCGCACAAGGTGCGCGACATCCTGCAGAACAGCGCCGACCCCAAGATGTGGTGGGGCAATCCCGGCCTGGGCTACCTGGACAACGTCCACCGCCAGGGCGCGGGTATGCTCGATATTGACGATGCTATTTTGGCAACGGTCAAGATTACCCCCGGAAAGATTTCCCTGGGCGAGAGCGAGGTTGGACCCAGCCGGCAGGTGATCAACATCGAGAACAAAGGCCCGCGCACTGTGATCTTTGACATCACTTACGAGAATGCGTTGTCGACCGGTGGTGTGATCACACCCAGCTACTGGGATTCTGATGCGACGGTTACCTTTAGCAGGAATACAGTTGTTGTACCGCCGGGCTTGAGCATCCCGGTTATTGCCACCATCACACCGGCCACTTACCCGGACTATGGACAATACGGCGGCTACATTGTCTTCACCCCGCGCGATGGCGGGCAGGTCTATCGCGTGCCGTATGCCGGCTACGTGGGCGATTACCAGGCCATCAAGGTGCTTGAGCCGACTCCCTACGGCCTGCCCTGGCTGTCGAAGTTGGTTGACGGTTCGTTCTATAACCAGCCGGATGGCGCCACGTACACCCTGGTTGGCGACGACATGCCCTACTTCCTGATCCACTTCGAACACCAATCGCGCCTGATGCGCCTGGATGTCTACGATGCGGTCACCGGTCGCTATTGGTTCAACGCCCTCACCGAAGAGTACATGCCGCGCAACAGCAGCGCTACAGGCTTCTTTGCCTTCGCTTGGGATGGCACCACCAGCGTGGCAGGCAAGAAGGTGTTCATCGTGCCGGATGGGCAGTACGTGGTGAAGCTCTCGGTGCTCAAGGCGCTGGGCAATCCCTTCAACCCGGCGCACTGGGAAACCTGGACTTCACCGGTCATCACCCTCGATCGGCCCTAGTACTGGCGCGTGTTTGATCTTTCAAGAGCGGCTGCCCATCCGGGCAGCCGCTATCGTATAGAGCTATGACACTGCACAGATGCCAGGCGGAAGTGGGGCGCCTGGCCTGATCGGTCCACCTGGTATCGCTGGCCTGGATTACAATATACATTGATCTGATTTTGGGCGGGATGGAAAAGCACCCCTCACCCATTTAGCCGTGAAAAAGGATAATCAAATGTCAGAATCTCGACCGCCCGAAAAAGAGGATGATGTTGAGCGGCAGCAAGCTGAGCACCCGCAGTCGGAGCAGCAGGTAAAAACCCCAAAACCGCAGCAAGAGCAGCAGCAAGCGGAGTTGGAGCATGCGGAGAAGCGAAAATTGCAGCAGGCTGAGCGAATGCAGCTAGAGCAGCAGCACGAAACGCTTCGAAAACGGCAACAGGCCGAGCGAAAGCAATTAGAAAAGCAGCAGGAAGCCGAACGAAAACAACGGCAAGCCGAACGAAAGCAGTTGGAGCAGCAACAAGAAGCCGAACGAAAACAGCGTCAGCAAGAATGATGGCTGTTGGATGGCAAACGCAAAGCACCGCCGGGTGAATGGCTGATGCGCGTTCAACGGGAAAACGACCTTGCGATCAAAGCAGTGGCGGAATGAACCTCTTGGGCTAGAGAAAATCGCCTACACCGCCTCACGAATATCCACGATTTCCTGATCCTCCACCTGACTGAGGGCTTCCCGAACTTCATCCAGGGTGGCGTCGGAGATCTTCACTACCATATCGTAGAAACCCGGCAGGCGGGGGGTGGGATAAACGCCAATGCCCATCACACCCATGTTATTGGCCGCCAGGGCGCGGCTGAGCTTGGCAAACTCGCCCTTGCGGTCGGGCATGCGCATGATCACGCGCACTCCCGGCGAAGGCATGCCCAGCATAGCCTGAAAGGCGCGCAGGAGGTCGTGCTCGGTCAGGATACCAACCACAATCTCATCTTCGATCACTGGCAGGCAGCCAATCTTGTTCTCGGTCATGGTGCGGGCGGCGCGCTCCACCGTGCGGTCGGGGCTGATGGTGATCACTTCTCCGGCCCGGATCATGATATCCCCGGCAGTCAGGCGTGACAGGTAGCGGGTGATCTCCCACACGCTCAGGCTGCTGAGTTGCCCGGCCTCCAGCGCCAGCCGCTGGCGGGTGACCAGCCCCAGCAGGCGCTTGCCCGGACCAACGACCGGCAAGTGGCGGATATTGCTCTCGGTCATGATCTGCTGCGCCTCGGCAGCGGGCGTGCTGGGTGGGATTAATATTGGGTGGCGGGTCATGCAGTCTTTTACCAGCATGGAGGTTTCCTCCCCGGGTTAACGGCCCGTAGTCATCACAGGATCGAAACTGCTGAGCGTCTCAGGGCTCAGGTGGCAGTAGATGCGGTGCTGGTTGCCAAAGCTTCGCCAGGGCGGCTCACTCTGGCACACTTCGGGATCGGGCAGCAGGCTGCGCCGCGGGCAGCGGGTGTGGAAGCGGCAGCCGCTGGGCGGGCTGATGGCGCTGGGCACCGTGCCTTCCAGGCGGATGTGCTTGACCTTGACCGAAGGGTCTGGCACGGGCACAGCGGAGAGCAGCGCTTCGGTGTAGGGGTGGTAGGGCGGCGAGTAGATCGCCTCCGCCGGGCCGATCTCCACGATCTGCCCCAGGTACATCACCGCCACGTAGTCCGAGAAGAAGCGCACCACGCTGAGGTCGTGAGCGATGAAGATCAGCGTCGTGCCCAGGGTGTGCTGCACTTCCATGAGCAAGTTTAAGATGGCAGCCTGCACCGAAACGTCCAGGGCGCTGACCGGCTCGTCGCACAGCACCAGGTCTGGGCGGGAGGCCAGGGCGCGAGCGATACCTACGCGCTGCTTCTCGCCCCCGGAGAGCTGGCGCGGCAGGCGGTCGTAGTAACTTTCACCCAGGCGCATGGCATCCAGCAAGCGGATCACCTCGCTGCGCACCTGATCCTTGGGCACGGTGCCAAAGCGCAGCATGGGACGCGCGATCTGCTGCCCGATGGTGTAAGAGGGATTCATGGTCGAATCCGGGTTCTGAAACACCATCTGCATTTCCTGGATCAGGCGCAGGTCACGCTGCTGGATCTCGCCGGTGATATCGAAGCCCAGGAACTCTGCTTTTCCTTCCGTGGCGTCTTCCAGGCCGATCAAAGTTTTGATCAAAGTGCTCTTACCACAGCCCGACTCGCCCACTACGCCCAAGGTCTTGCCTTTGGGCACTGCGAAACTGACGTTTTCCAGGGCTTTGACAAAGCGTTTCCGACCCAGGCCGAGCACGTCTTTCAAACCGCTGCCGCTGACCGGGTAGTATTTCTTGAGGTTGTTCACCACCAGGATCGGTTCGGCATCCTGCGCTTCCGCCTGCGCTTTGGGCA
Organism: Chloroflexota bacterium; assembly: GCA_029265355.1. Classification (GTDB taxonomy): domain Bacteria; phylum Chloroflexota; class Anaerolineae; order Anaerolineales; family UBA4823; genus JAJUJL01. Next base: position 73,215 of record JAJUJL010000015.1, read on the forward strand.
ACTCGAGTTCCTCAGAAGGCTTCCATAGCGCCGGGTCGATCTCTTCGGAGAAATGGCAGCGCACCAACGTTCCGGATGGCAATTGGCGCAGTGAGGGTCTTTCTTCTCGGCAACGATCGCGTGCATAGTCGCAGCGCGGATGGTAGATGCAGCCGGCTGGGCGGTTATTGGGCGGCGGCACACGCCCGCGAATGGGGTAGAGGAGGCTGGTGCTCTTGTCAGCGCCCAAACGCGGCACGCAGCGCATCAACCCCTGGGTGTAGGGGTGCTGCGGGTGGTGGTAGATTTGTTCGACCGTAGCGCGTTCGACCATTTCGCCGGCGTACATCACACCCACCCGGTTGGCAACGCGCGCGACCACGCCCAGGTTGTGGGTGATGAACATGATGGCGGTATCGAAATCGCGACGCAGTTCGGCGATCAGATCCAGCACGGCCGCTTCGACGGTCACATCCAGGGCGGTGGTAGGCTCATCCATGATCAGCAGGGCAGGGTTGTTGAGCAGCGCCATGGCGATCACCACGCGCTGCTGCTGCCCGCCGGAGATCTGGTGGGGGTAGCGCTGCATCACATTGGCAGGGTCGGGCATGTACACCCGCTCGAGCATTTTGACGCAGCGCTCCTGCGCTTCTTCATCGCTCATACCGCGATGCACGGTGAGCACTTCTTTCATCTGATCGCCCAGCAACATGGAGGGATTGAGCGCCTGCATGGGATCCTGGTAAACCATGGCGATCTGGTCACCGCGCAGGCGGCGCAGGTCTTCGCCGCTGCGACCCACCAACTCCTGGCCCTGGAATTTGATGCTGCCTCGCTTGACGTAGCCGTTGGCGCCCAGGAAGTTGACGATTGCCCAGGCGACGGTGCTCTTGCCGCAGCCGGATTCGCCGACGATGGCATGGGTCTCGCCGCGGTAAATCTCGAAGGTGACATTCTGCACCGCTTCGACCTCGCCGCCGCGCACTTTGTAAGCCACCGCCAGGTTGTCGATCCTTAGCACCGGAGGCATTTCTGGATTGGGACTGATCAATGCGGCACTCCTTTCCGGTAGAGGCGCAGATAATTTATCTGCAGACTGTCGCACAAGTGCGGAAGCTCTCAGTGGTTCATTTCTGGTAACGGGTCAGCTCTTCGCGCAGACCGTCGGCGAACAGGTTCAAGCCGATCACCAGGCTGGCGATGGCTAAGGCGGGCCAGATCACCGCCCATTGGTTGGCGAAGATGTTGCGGCGCGCCTCATTGACCATGTTGCCCCAATCGGGATCGGGCGGCGGCAGGCCGATCCCCAGGAAACCCAGCGTGCCGATGGCGAAGATGGCGTAGCCGACGCGCAGCATGGCATCCACCAGCAGGGGACCGCGAGCATTGGGCAGGATTTCGCGAAACATGATGTACCAGGCGTTCTCGCCGCGCGTCTCGGCAGCCCGGATGTAATCGCGCGTGCGGATATCCAGCGCCAGGCTGCGCGCCAGGCGCGCTACCCCTGGGGCGCCAGTGATAGTGATCGCCAGGATCACTACCAGGTCGCCTTGCCCCAGGGCAGCGATGACTACCAGGTAGAGCACAATCTGCGGGAAGGCGATCAGGGCGTCCAGGAACTGCATGATCACCTGATCTGTCCAGCCGCCGCGGTAGCCGGCGTTCAATCCCAGGGTGGTGCCCAGCGCCAGCGAGCCAAAAACGCCCCACAGGGCAACGCCGCCCGGCAGCACCAGTCCGCCCCACGGCAGGCGCGTCTTGAGCAGGATGAGCTGCGTACCCTGGATCAGGCGTGAGAAAATATCTCGCCCCAGGTGATCGGTGCCCAGCCAGTTTTGGGCGTTTGGCGACAGGTTTTGAGTGAAGAGCTGGGCATTGGCTTCGTAGGGAGTCCAAAAGATAGAAATGATGGCGACGATCACCCAGAAGATGACGATGCCCAGTCCAAAGGTGCCCACCCTCGAATCGAAGATGATTGACAGGCTCTTCCAGGCTCTTTGCCATTGGGTTGGCGCCTGCCTGCCGGAGATGGTGCGTGAAATGGTTGACATGGGTTTGCTTCCCTCCGATCAGGCGTAGCGAATGCGCGGATTCAGGAAGGTGTAGGCCAGGTCGCCGATCAAACGGGTGGCGATGGCGATCACCACGGTGAGCATGGCGGCGGCTTCGACGCTGTAAAAATCGCCGAAGATGGCGGCGTCATAGATGTACTTGCCCAGACCGGGAAAGCCAAAGATCACCTCCACCACCACCACGCCGCCGATCAGCCAGTTGACGTGCAGCATGATGATGGTGATGGGCGCCATCAGCGCATTGCGTATGGCGTGGCGCAGCACTACCCGTCCGAAGGGCATACCTTTCAAAATGGCGGTGCGGATGTAAGCCGAGTCCATCACTTCAACCATGCTGGCGCGCGTCATGCGCGCCACGTAGCCCAATTCCACTGCCGTCAGGGTCATCACCGGCAGAGCCAGCAGCTTGGGGTCAGAAAAGATGGCATCGGGTTTGAGGAAGACCGCTACTGCTGGCAGCACCTTCAGCCAGATGCCGAAAATCAAGATCAGGAAGATGCCGGTGACGAACTCTGGCGTGGCGGTAGCGCCCAGGCTGGTGATCGAGATGATGCGGTCTAGCGGCTTGCCCTCGTTGACGCCGGCCAGGATGCCCAAGAAAAGCGCCAGCGGCATGACGATCAAGAAGGCCACGCCGGCCAGGGTAAGCGTGTTCTTGAGGCGTGGGAAAAGGGTCACTGCCACCGGGCGACCGGTGAGCAGCGAGATGCCCGGATCGCCGCGCAGCAGGCCACGGCGCAGGGGTAAGAACTCCACTGGTCCATCCTGGTATTCTCGAAAGCCGGTCATCGTGCGTTCGTAGACCCGTGTGCCCTGGCCGCGCACCCATTTGACAGCGTTGTTCTTGGTGTCCACCCCCCAAAAGATTTCGCGCCCTTCTTCTAATTTCCAATCACCCGGATAGGGCTGGGCAATGGCGGTGCCGTCCGGCTGTCGCACCAGGGCGAACAATTCGCCGTTTTCCATCTTCCAGCGGGTGAGCTGTCCATTCACATCTGCCCACCATTCTTCTTCCTTGGTGGTGGGGTTGATCGTGCGTGCAAATGGGAAACCCACCCGGCGGCGGGCGCGCAGGTCGCTGCCGATCAGCCAGTCGATGTAGCGCTGCCAGGCAGGCTCGTTGAGTCCAAGCTGGGCGCGGTAGGAAGCGCGCTGTTCCTCGGTGGAGAAGACCCCCAGTATTTTCAGGGCAATGTCGCCGCTGCCCACTTCCAGCAGGAAAAACAGCGAGATCGAGACCAGCAACATGGTCACGATCGTAGAAACCAGGCTGCGGATCAGAAAGCGGGCCATGATTTCTCCTCAATTCTACAGCCAGGGGATTGGGATGTTCGAGCGAGTTTCACATGCTCGAACATCTCAACATCTCCACATGCTGCTCGAGGCGTCAGGCAACCTGGCGCCTCGAGCAGGCACAGCGGGTCAATGGCGCAGCGCAACAGCGCTCAGGCGGCGGACTCGTCGATCCACACCTCGTGCAGCAGGTCGTACTCGGTGGGATGAGCATCGATGTTCTGGAACTTCTTGGGAACGATGTTCCACACGGCTTTCCAGTAGGCAATGCCGATCGGGCCGCGCTCCATGAAGATGTCTTCCACCTTGCACATGATCTGGCGGCGGGCTTCCACATCCAGCGTGCGCTCGGCCTGGCGCACCAGGTCCTGGAACTCCTGGTCCACCCAGCGCGTTTCGTTCCACTCGACTGGCTTGCCTTCAGCGTCGCCGAAGTAGCCCAGCGGCAGCACCATGGTATCCAGCGGGCGGTGCGTCCAGGAGGTCATGCCCAGGTCGACTTCAGTCCAGCGGGACCAGTAGCCGTCTGGGGTGGTGATGTCCAGGGTGATGTCGATGCCGGCGGGAGCGGCCATTTCCTTGAGCGCCTGGGCGTATTCGGGTTCTTCCAGGTCGTTCTTGGTCGCCAGGGTGACCTTGATGCCATCCGGGTAGCCGGCCTCCGCCAGCAACGCCTTGGCGCGCTCAGGATCGTACTTGGGAATGGGCTTGTCGCAGTAGGCGGGGTGAATGGGCGCGACGTGCGCATCGATGCCCAGGTCGCCCTGCCCGTAGTAGGCGAGCTGCAGGATTTTCTCGCGATCCTGGCACATCTTGAGGGCGTTGCGCACGCGCACGTCCGTCCAGGGCTCTACATCCACGCGCATGCGCAGCACGGTGGTGACTGCGGTGCTGGCGGTGAGCACCTTGAACTTGGGGTTGTCCTTGAGCGCGGTCCAGTCAGCAGCGCGCGGCTGGTACATGCAGTCGATCTGCCCGGCCTGCATAGCAGCCACCGCGGCGTCCTTGGCCAGCGAGACGTAGATGATCTCGTCCAGGTAGGGCAGCGGCTGCCCATCAGCGCCCATCTTCCAGTAGTCGTTGCGCCGCTTGAGCACCGCGCGCTCAGCCTCAGAATACTCTGCCAGGGTGAAGCCGCCAGTGCCGATGGGCTGCTTGATGAAGTCGCCCTCGAAGCTGCGGTGCATGATGTTGGCGGGGTAGTGGAACAGGTGCTCGGGCACGCCAATGTTGGGTTCCTGGAGGTGCAGGCGCACGGTGTACTCGTCCACCTTCTCAACATCCTGCATGCCGCGCAGGTAGGAGAGCAGGCTGAGCATGGATGAGCCCACGTCCGGGTTGAGCCATTGTTCGAAGTTGAACATCACATCGTCAGCGGTCAGTTCGTCGCCGTTATTGAATTTAACGCCTTTGCGCAGGAACAGCGTCCAGGTCTTGAGGTCTTCACTGGCTTCCCACTTTTCCAGCAGGTAGGGGCGGGTGATGTTGTCTGGACCGGTCTGGGTCAGGTACTCAGCCACGTGGGCGACCACGTTGGATTGTTGCACCCAAGAGAAGCGCGCCGGGTGGTCGATCTTCTGCAATTCCATGCCGCGGGTGAAGGTGCCGCCGCGCTTGACAGCGGGCGCGGCGGCAGGCGCCTGGGTTGCGGTGGGCTGCTCCGCGGCGGGTGCGGCGCAGGCCGCCAGGGCGGCGGACATGCCCAGCAGGGTGGCGAAGCGCAAAAATTCGCGCCGGGTAATGCGCCCTTGCTGGTACTGGTTGTAGGCTTCGGGAATTGCGGGATGGATTTTTTCCATCTGTTTCTTCGAGACACTTGCTGGTTTCATAGTCTTCTCCTACGTTTGATGGATGGATCGGGATGTTTGCACCTGCCGGTAGTGCGCACAGCAGGCAATGGCTGTGTGGGCGAATTTGACGGCGAACACCTCCTCGAAACCTGTTACTCCAAGCGGCGCTGGTCTTGAGCCAGCGCGGGCGCTGAATCGGAGCTGGCTCTGATTCGGAGCAAGCTCCGATCGTTTACTTGATCACGGTTTTCAAACCGGGCAGCTCGACCGGCAGCCCACGCGCTTTCCACTCAGGGAATCCCCAGGCCAGCCGACGCACATTGAAGCCCAGGTTGTGCAGCAGACGCACGGCCTGGTCCGCCAGCGTGCCATAGGGACCACGGCAGTAGACCACGATCAGGTCTTCGCGTGGCAGGGTGTGCGCCTGGGCGCCGAGCGAGGCAAGCGGCGCGGAGCGCGCTCCGGCGATATGACCGGCCAGGTATTCCCGTTCCGGGCGCACATCCAGCACGCATACCTGCTCGCTTTGCATGCGCTGCTGCAGTTCATCGAACTCGATCTCCCCGAGCAGCTTGCGTTCCGGCAGCTCCCGGGATTCGAGCGAAGCCAATTCAACCAGGTGGGTTTTGCCCAGGCAATACAGTGCGCGCAGCACATCGTAGACGTTGGGGTGGGAGATGCGGTACAGGGCTTTGACGCCGCTGCGCTGCACGCTCACCAGGCGGGCGCTGCGCAGGATTTGCAGGTGTTGGGACGTGCTGGCGATCGAGATGTCCATCTCGCGCGCCAGCTCTTCCACGCTGCACTCGCCCTGCAAAAGCAGCTCGAGCAGCTCCAGGCGGTGCTCGTTGCCGAAGCCCTTGCACACGCTGGCAAGCTGGAGAAATACCTGTTGAGTGAAATTGCCCTGGGTTTCCAGATACATTTGGTCATATTATTCAATTGAATGATTGAATAATACTTATTCATTCTAGCAGAGAAAATAATTCTGTCAACAGGAATTTCGGTTGCGAAGATGCATGAAGTGATAAAAAAGCTCGATCGAATTGATTTACCTGAGCAACCAGGCGGCATGAATTTCATCTTGTAACAAGTATGACATTTATCACATGAAAATAGTGACAAATATCACTGTTTTATTTTTTTTTTTTTTTGGATTTTTGCGATAATCTATATAGAATACCCAGGGGGAAAGAAAGCACCTGCCCCTGAAGGGCACCTCACAATACTCAATACCTGATCCAGCCTTCTGTTTGCACATAAAGAGGGGGAAATGAACCCAACCCGACGCATCTACCGCATTGTCAGCCTGCTCGTCATCCTGGCCCTGACATATTGAAGGACGAGCTGTCAGCTCATCCAGGGTGGATGGGCAAGCTGTCAGCTTGCCCTATTTCTTGTTACCAAGATGCAAATTTATGATCCTGATATGGGAACGTGGTAAGATCAATTTGATGCGGCGAGCAACATGGACTGGGTCAAGGATTACACCGCCAGGTGGCCGGATGATCCACCCACGGCCCACGAGCTGCAAGACTTCACCTACGACCTGCTCAACCGGCTGGACGCCGCCTCCGCCACCGGCGGCGACGGGTAGGGGTTGTATCATGAGAATTATGACTCTGACTCGCAAGGCAACCTGTGGAAGAAAGGCACTGTGAACCAGGAGACGGTCTACACCTACCTGGATGGCAACCACAAGCACGCCGTGACGCACCTGGGCGGAGTTCAGAAGTACTGGTATGACGCCAACGGCAACATGACCCAGCGCAACACGGGTACTGTGCTCGACATGAGCTACGACGCCGAAAACCGGCTGGTGCAGGTGAACAAGAACGGCGCCTTGCACATGACCAATATTTATGACGGCGACGGGCAGCGAGTGAAGACGATCATCGAAGGGACGCAGAGCGACACGGTGCTCACCTACCTGGGCAACTACTACGAAGTCGAGACGATTGGCAGCGCGAGCACGGTGCGCAGCTACTACTATGCCGGCTCGCAGCGGCTGGCGATGCGCGCCAATGCGGACTTGTATTACCTGCTAGGCGACCACCTGGGCAGCACCAGCCTGAGCTACAAAGCGGTTGGCGACGTTGTCCAGACGCAGACCTACATGGCCTGGGGAGAAAACCGCTGGCCCACGATCAGCGCTCTGCCGACCATGCTGAGGTACACCGGTCAGCGCGCCGAGACCAGCCTGGGCATTTATTTCTATGGAGCAAGGTGGTACGACCCTTGGACGGTGTCCATTCTACGGGGTGAAGCCCAAGGTGATACTGCCTTCATTTTTGCCATCGAACAAATGCAACTCCCCCGTTCCGCGGCGCGAACATGTTGTCAGCGCCCGGCTGCCAGCAGCATCTTGTCCTGCATCGCATAAATCAAAATCCCCGCCGCCACCGCCAGGTTGAGCGAGCTGACCTTGCCGCGCATGGGCAGGCGCAGCACGCTCTCGCAGATGGCTTGCTGCTCCGTGCTCAGCCCTTCGCGCTCGCTGCCCAGCAGCAGGATGGCAGGTGTCTGGTACGCCACCCGGCGGTAATCCGCCTGGCCGCGCGCTGAGCTGCCATAGATATGATAGCTATGCCGGCGCGCCCAGTCTGCAAATTCGTCGAAGCTGGCGGCTGCCACTGGCAGCCAGAAGATCGCTCCCATGCTGGCGCGCACTGCGCTGGGATGGTAGGGATCGGCGCTGTTTTCGAGCAAGATCAGTCCACTGGCGCCGGCGGCGTCGATGCTGCGCAGGATGGCGCCAATGTTGCCGGGGTCCTGCGGAGCGACCAGCGCCACACCCCACGGCAAGCTGGCGGGTGAAAGTTCGGCGAGGCTGGCCCGGCGTTGTCGCACCACGGCGAGCAGGCCCTGCGGGTTGTCTTTATCGGCGATAGAGGCGAACACTTCGCTGCTCACGGCGTAGCAATTCAGGCCTCGTTGCTGCTGCTCAGTCACCAGCGCGCGGGCAAACTCGCTGCTGAGCAGCTCAGGCGCGTAGTAGATGGCATCGATCTCGGCGCCGGCCGCCACCGCTTCGCCGACGTGGCGGATGCCTTCGACGAGGAACAACCCGCTGGCGCTGCGCTCCTTTCCCTGGCGCAGCAGGCGCGCTTGCTTGATTTTGGGATTGCTGCGGCTGGTGATCAGGCTCATTCCAGGCGGCGCGGCACCCAGGCCATCACGGTGGTGCCTTCTTCAGGAGCGGAGGTGATTTCTACATCGCCGCCCACCTTGCGCGCCCGGATGTGCATATTGGACAGGCCGTGCCCCAGGGTGACGCTCATTTTGTGGGGATCGAAGCCGCGCCCATTGTCCACCACTTCCAGCACAACGCGGTCTTTGGTGCTCCACAAATTGACCATGGTGCGGCGCGCCTGGGAGTGCTTGGCGGCGTTGGCCAGCGCTTCCTGGCAGATGTGGAAGAGCGCGGTGGCGTGCGAGGTGGGCAGGCCGGTCAGGCTGTCGTCTGGCGCATTCAGCGTCACCTCCGAGAGCGTGTTCAGGCGATATTCTTCCACCAGGCGCTTCATACCCTCCACCAGGTTTTCGCCGACCAACTGGCGCGGGCGCAAGTCAAGGATATAGGTGCGGATGTCGCGGATGGTCTTGTTCAGGCTGTCGATCACCTGCTCGATTTTCTTGCGCGAAAGCTCGGGGTCCTCATCGATCGCGACCCGGGCGTACTCCAGCGCCAGCCCAACGGCATAGATGGATTGGATGATGCCATCGTGCAGGTCCATGCCGATGCGTTCGCGCTCTTCCAGCACCGCCAGGCGGGCTGCCTGCCGGTGCAGGTGGGCGTTTTCGATGGTGATGCCTGCCCAGGCGCCGATGGAGGTGAGCAGGTTGAGTTCGCGCTGCTCGAAGCTGCGCTCGTTGCGCGATGCCAGGCTCATCACGCCCAGTGTGCGGCCGCCGGCTTGCAGCGGGATGCACGCCAGGCAGCGGAAGCCGGCTTTGACCACCGCCGGGCGGAGGAAGCGCACGTCGCTGCCCAGGTCGAGGCTGACCAGCGCTTTGCCGCCCTCGGCAGCCAGCCCGATCATGCCCTCGCCCACCCGGAAGCGATCCTTGCTGAGAAAGGCCTCGGTGTACTCGCCGCGGTGCAGCGCCAGGCGCAATTCCTTTCCGCCCTCTTCCATCAAGTACATTTCACCAGCTTCGATGCCCAGGTAGGCCATGACCCGGCTGAGGGTGGTTTCCAGGATTTCACTGATTTCCAGCGTGGTCGCCAGGGAAGAGGCGATATCGTTGATCAGCGCCAGGTCCTGGTTGCGGCGCACCAGCTCCTGGTCGCGCTGCACCAGGTCCTCATACAAGCGGGCGTTGTTGATGGCAATGGCGGCGTAGGCTGCCAGTGTCTCGATGACGCGCTCATCCGCCTCGGTGAACTCGGTGTGCGTTTCTTTGTTGGTCAGGTAAATCTGCCCCATGACGCGTGAGCCGAGCATGATCGGCACGCCCAAGAAAGACGTCATTTCGGGGTGCCCGCTGGGAAAGCCGGTGCTCTTGGGATCGTCTTTCAGATTGGCAACCCGGATCGAGCGCCGCTCGGCGCGCATGGCGCCCAACAGGCCACGGCCAACCGGAGGATGCCCGGTCTGGCGCACTTCCTGCGGCGACATACCCACTGGAATAAATTTGACCAGGTTGCCCTGCTCGTCCATCACTCCCAGGGCGGCATAGGCGGCGTCTACCTGTTCGCGGGCCAGCTTAACGATGCGCTCCAGCACGGTTTCCAGAGACAGGTCGCGCACCAATTCCAGGCTGGCGCGGTGAAGCGCTGCCAGCCGGTCTTCGAGCTGCTCGCGGGTCAGTAAAGCCATGGGATAATCCTCACCGTGAGAATATTTTACACCAAATGGCTCATAATTTGGGAGTGTGAGTGGGATGCTGTGTTGCTCATTCCCACTTTCAAAAGCTGCTGGCATGATGTGGGCCATGCAAAATGACCTGAAAGGGAGTTGCCACCATCGGCACAGTCGGGTCAAAAACCACCCGAGGCTGGCCTCGCCGTGGCCGCGAAGATGCAAAAGATTGATAGTTTTTGCCAGTTCGCAGGCGGTAAAAATAGGCTCGATATTGGTGTTATCAAGAGGATGGAAGCATGAAAAGTTCGCGTATTCCGGGATTTTACAACCGCTCTGTGCAGGAGCGGTTGTCGTTGTTGGCAGATTGGCTCTCTCCAGACGATTTGGAGGCGCTCAAAAGCGGGCTGGCGCTGGAGCAAGCTGACCACATGATCGAGAACGTGGTAGCCCTGCACAGCCTGCCATTGGGAATTGGGCTGAATTTCATGGTCAATGAGCGCGAGGTGCTGGTACCAATGGCGGTCGAAGAGCCTTCGGTGGTGGCGGGCGCGTCTTTCATGGCGCGCCTGGCGCGAGCTGGAGGAGGCTTTACCGCCCACTGCACGGCGCCGGAGATGATCGGGCAGATGCAGGTGCTGCAGGTACCTGACCTGCCGGCGGCGCGCCTGGCGCTGTTGGAGCATAAAGAGAAGCTCTTGCAGCAGGCGGCGGGCATCGATCCGGTGCTGCAGCGCCTGGGTGGCGGGCCGCGCGATCTGGAGGTGCGCCTGGTCGAACAATCGCCCATCGGGCCGTTCCTGGTGGTGCACCTGATCTACGATGTGCGCGACGCCATGGGCGCCAACGCGGTCAACACGGCGGTTGAGCGCCTGGCGGGCGAGGTGGAAACCATCACCGGCGGGCGTGTGCACCTGCGCATCCTGTCGAACCTGGCAGACCGGCGCCTGGCGCGCGCCCGCTGCACCATACCGCTGGCGGAGCTGGCTTTCGATGATTATTCCGCCGAAGAGGTGCGCGACGGCATCATTGCCGCCTGGGCCTTCGCCGCCGCCGATCCCTACCGGGCTGCCACGCACAACAAAGGCATCATGAACGGCGTGGATGCGGTGGTGATCGCCACCGGCAACGACTGGCGCGCCATCGAAGCCGGGGCGCACGCCTACGCGGCGCGCAACGGGCGCTACACCTCGCTCAGCACCTGGGGCAAAGACGCCCAGGGCAACCTGGTGGGAACATTGGAAATGCCGATGGCGGTGGGCATTGTCGGCGGCGCTACGCGCGTGCACCCCACGGCGCGGGCGGCGCTCAAACTGATGGGTGTGAGCAGCGCGGCCGAGCTGGCGGAGATCATCGTCTCGGTGGGCCTGGCGCAGAACCTGGCGGCGCTGCGCGCTCTGGCGACCGAGGGCATCCAGCGCGGCCACATGAACCTGCACGCCCGCCAGGTCGCGATCGCCGCTGGGGCGCAGGGCGAGCAAATCGAGCGCCTGGCGCGCCAGTTGGTGGAAGAAAAAACCGTGCGCATCGACCGCGCCGAAGCGATTTTGAGAGAATGGCAGACCGAGAAATAAGGCTGAGGATTGGTAAGACTTTTTTTCCTGGCGATCATTACCAGACCTGCGCTCTGTGCTGGTCGCGGCAACCGCCTGTTGTTTAGAAATACTGTGCAATAACTTTACATAACCTTGACAATCTGATCAAACCTGCTATAATCTAAATCAGTGTAGACAGAGATGTAGGTGAAAAATGGAAGCACCCCTCCCCGAAAATCAGAATATCTTACTCAAACCGTCTCGTCCGGTGGGCGTCGCCGGTTATGGGGCTTACGTGCCACGCTACCGGCTGCCGGCTTCGGAAGTTGCCCGGGTGTGGACCGATGGGCAGGGCGGCCTGCCGATCAAAGAGAAAGCCGTGCCCGGCCTGGACGAAGACGTGGCGACCATGTCGATCGAGGCGGCGCGCAACGCCTTGAAGCGCGCTGGCGTCGCCCCAACCAACATACGCGCCGTTTGGGTTGGCTCCGAGTCGCACCCTTATGCGGTCAAGCCCACTTCCACGCTGGTGGCGGAAGCCATCGGCGCGGTGCCCAACGTGCAGGCCGCCGACTGGCAGTTTGCCTGTAAAGCCGGCACCGAAGCCATGGTGGCGGCGATCGGTTTCATCGGTTCGGGCATGGCGGACTACGCCCTGGCGATCGGCATGGACACGGCGCAAGGGCGCCCTGGCGACGCGCTCGAGTACACCGCTGGCGCGGGTGGGGCGGCCTTCTTGCTTGGCCCAGCGGAGGACTCGCTGGCGGTGATCGAGCACAGCTACTCCTACGTGACCGATACGCCGGATTTTTGGCGCAGGCAGTACCAGAAATACCCTGAGCACGGGCAGCGTTTCACCGGCGAGCCGGCCTACTTCAAGCACATCACCGAGGCCGCCGAGACGCTGATGAAAGCCAATGGCACCACCGCCGCGGATTACAAATACGCTGTCTTTCACCAGCCCAACACCAAGTTTCCGCAGCGCGTGGCAGCCAGCCTGGGCTTCAGCAAGGAACAGATCGCCCCGGGCTTGCTGGTGCCGGTGATCGGCAACACCTACGCTGGCGCAGCCATTATTGGCCTGACCGCTATACTGGATATCGCCGAGCCTGGCGACCGCATCTTGATGGTCTCCTTCGGCTCGGGGGCCGGTTCGGATGCCTTCTCGATCCGCGTGACGGACTTGATCAGCGAGCGACGCCTGCGCGCCCCGCGCACCCAGGATTACATCGCTCGCCGCACCGAGATCGATTACGCCACCTATGCTCGCCTGCGCGGCAAGCTAACGATGAAGTAATGGTTGTGTAAGTGTCTGGGCGAGCGATGCTTGCTCAGACACCTCCATAGAGGAATTTTTATGACTGACGTAGTCATTGCAGGGATTGGACAAACCGAAGTTGGCGAGCATTGGGATGTTTCGCTGCGCGAGCTGGCCTTCTACGCCATCGAGGCCGCTATGGCCGACGCCGGCGGTTTGCGCCCGCAAGCGCTGTTTGTTGGCAACATGGTCTCGCCGCTGCTCTCTAACCAGGCGCACCTGGGGGCGTTGATCGCTGATTTCGCCGGTTTGAACGGCATCGAGGCGCTGACGCTGGAAGCAGCAGGCGCCTCCGGCGGTGTGGCGCTGCGCGTGGGCTACATGGCAGTCGCTTCTGGGCAGGCCGACGTGGCGCTGGTGGTGGGCGTGGAAAAGATTTCTGACCAGGTGGGCACGCCTGTGGAAGCCGCTCTGGCGACTTCCGGCGACAGCGATTACGAGGCGGTGCAGGGCATCACGCCCAACGCCCAGGCGGCGCTGCTGATGCGCCGCTATCTGCACGAGTTCGACGCGCCGCGCGAAGCTTTTGGCGGGTTCCCGCTGATTGCGCATGCCAACGGGGCCGGCAATCCCAAAGCTATGTTTCGCAAAGCGATCAACGCCGACACCTACAACAAGGCTGGCATGGTCAGCGACCCGCTGAATATGTTCGATGTGGCGCCGGTTGCCGATGGCGCGGCAGCCATTTTGCTCACCCGCGCCGAGCTGCTCCCGCCGGGTTTTCCGCACCCTCTGGTGCGCATTGCCGGCTCCAGCATGGTGACCGACACGCTCTCGCTGCACGACCGACCCGACCCGCTCGTCTTTCATGCTGCCCGTCTCTCGGTCGAAAAGGCCTGCCAGCAGGCGCGCATCACCCCGGCCCAGGTGGACCTGTTCGAGCTGTACGACGCTTACTCGATCTACGCCGCGCTTTCGTTAGAGGCGGCTGGCTTTGCTGCCCGCGGGCAGGCCTGGAAGTTGGTGCAAAACGGGCAGCTTGCGCTGGGCGGCTCGATGCCCATCCTGACCATGGGCGGCTTGAAGGCGCGCGGCAACCCGGGCGGCGCCACCGGCGTGTACCAGGCGGTGGAAGCTGTGCTCCAATTGCGCGGCCAGGCAGGCAAAAACCAGGTGGTTGGGGCGCGGCGAGCGATGGTGCAGAGCCTGGGCGGTCCGGCTTCCTCGGCGGTGACCCATATTTTGGAAGTTAACCCGGCTTGAGCCAGGTTTGATAGCAATTGATAGCATTGTATTTGTATACTTCATCACAGATAACGGTTTCAAGGAGTGTATCGAATGGAAATCTCACGTCACTGGCGACTTCGAAAGCAGCGTTATGCCCTGGTGGGCGAGGTTTGCCCGCACTGCGAGGCCAAGCTCTTCCCACCCCGTGATGTTTGCCCCGAATGCGGGCAGGAAGCCAAGACTTTGTACAACTTCAGCGGCCGCGGCGAAGTTTACTCCTTCACCACGGTGTACGATGCACCTGCCGGCTACGAAGAGTTTTCTCCGTACACCGTGGCGCTGGTCAAGCTGGAGGAAGGCCCGCTGGTCACCGCCCAACTGACCGACCTGGGCGAGCAGCCGGTGCAGATCGGCACGCCGGTTGAGATGGTCACCCGCAAACTGCGCTCGGATGGGGATGAGAGAGGCATGCTGGTGTATGGGTATAAGTTCCGACCGGTGCTTGCCAGTACTCATTGAGTAATTTTCAAGTGCTACATAAAAGGCGATCTCCCAACCAGGAGATCGCCTTTTATCATACATGCTTAGATGTGCCTCTTGCCGGCTGATCCAACCGCCTGCATGTCAGGCTCTTTGTTGTGCCAGTCTTTGAGGTCGCTTGCTGATCGGACTTTGATTGTCACAATAGGTGGATCAGCCTGACTGAGGTGAGGAGAGCAGCGCAGGTACTCTATAAGAAAGCAAGCACGAGTAAAACCACAGCCAGGATCAGAGATCCGATCATGGCAAAAACATGGACAGGCATAATTTTTTCAAGGTCTGTAATATGCTCCACGGGTCTCTCGGGATTGTAACGTACCTGGATCGTTTCTCCTATCGTTTCAAGCAGCTTCTCCGCCTGCGGACGAAAACCTTTGCTGCCTAGAAACAGCTTCTTTTCGAACGGTCCGCCTGGAGCATCATAACGGTAGGTGACATCAGCGCGATACGAATAGCCGCCGCTGCTGCTGTTCTTGATCGATGAAATATTCCTGGACAATACATTTCCGGTAGTGGCCGACCAACTCGCACTGGTGGTCTTCCTCCGATAAATCCCAAAAACTTTCAGCCCAAAAAAAACACTGACAGCGATCAATAATGCTGCCAGCCCAATTATGAAAAACTGAGCATTCATTGTGCCCTCCATTTGTCCCGAGCTTTTCTTTGATTGGATATATTAGGATTATTCAATCATTATATTAGAACTTACGCCGATGGCAAGAAATTGGGGTGTTTTGGCGGATGTAAAATAAAAACCGACCACCCCAGCTGAAAATTAACATCGAAAAATTGTCCATCGAAAGCCCAATTCCAGGTACGATAACGGACCTGGATGTAAAGGAGATGCGTACGGTGGATGACTACGAAGAGATACGACGAACATATTTTGTGGAAACCCAGAGCATCCGGGCAATTCACCGGATGACTGGGTATGACCGGGAGACAATCCGCAAGGCCATAGTGCATGCGGCGCCAACGCCCTACACGCTGGTAAAGCCGCGCGAGGCGCCGGTGATAGAACCTTACGAACAACGAATAAGTGAGCTGCTGCAAGAGAGCCAAAAGCAGAAACGGAAGCAACGCTATACCGCGCACCGCATCTACGAGATCTTGCGCAGTGAAGGCTACACCGGTAGTGAAGGTGTGGTGCATAACTGTGTCAGCCGGGAGCGGAGGAAAGACGAGTGCAAGGAGAAGTACATCCCGCTTGAAATCGACCCTGGGCAAGACGGCCAGGTGGATTGGGGCGAAGCTGAAGTGATGCGTAATCCGGGAGAAAGCGGCCACTGAATCCGGAGCATTTCGTCCACCCAATCCGGTAGAAGCCGACGCTGAAATCAGCGTCGAACATAAACCCACCTACGGAGAGCGTGAGATCGAAATTCAAGTCAAGTGGCAATGTTGAGAGAGACTGCCACTTGATTTTCCTCTTTCATAAGTTTTCCTCGGTGATTCCACTTCGCACTGCCAGCAACGCTGCCTGGGTGCGGTCATTCACCTGCAGTTTGGACAGGATGCGGCTGACCAAATTCTTTACCGTTCCCTCCGAAAGATGCAGCGAGTCGGCGATCTCAGAGTTGTTCCTGCCCTTGCCAATCAAGCGCAGAACATCCCGCTCACGAGGGTTCAACGCTTTCAACAGCGAACTGTCGAATTCCATGTTTTTCCCCTTGACTTGCGAAAACAACTTTCCCGCTACACCTGGGTCAACCGGTGTTTTGCCGCTCATCGTGTCATAAATCGCCTTGACCAAACTCTCTCGCGGCGTGTTCTTCAGCAAATAGCCGTGTGCGCCTGCACGAATGGCATCAAAGACCCATTCATCCTCATCGTAAGTTGTCAGCGCCAGCACTCGCACATCGAGATAGTCCCTCGTGATGTGAAGTGTTGCCTGGATGCCGTTCATGAGCGGCATTTTCAGGTCCATCAAAATCAAGTCAGGGTGAACCTGGTCAATCAATTCGATGGCTTCTTCACCGTTGTGCGCCATACCCACGACCTCTATATCCCTGACGGTGCTGAGAATGGCTTTGAATCCTTCGCAGACAACTGCCTGATCGTCGCAAATCAAAACGCGGATGGGTTTTTTCATTTGACGCTTTCGGGTAATCGCAGGCGGACTGTCGTTCCTTCATTGGGGGCGGATTGGATTTCGCACGTCCCGCCGAGTTGTTTGGCGCGGTCTCTCATTCCCTGCAAGCCAAAGCCATTGGCAATCGCCGGAGCGGCTTGGAATCCTTCTCCGTCGTCTGTGATTTCCAGCAATACAAAACCGTCCTGTTTTTTTAACACAACTTCCAACTTCCTGGCATTTGCATGTTGCAGGACGTTTGAAATCGCCTCCTGCGCCACCCGGTAGGCGCATTGTTCGATATCCGCAGGCAGCTTGCTGAAATCCCCGGAGATTTCCCTTACAAGAGACAGGTTGCCGCGTTTGGAGGCATCCGCGGCCAGCCGGTGAACCGCAATTGCCAGCCCAAATGTCTCAAGCGGCTCGGCGCGAATCGCCCGCACGGCGCGACGGGCTTCATCCAATCCGTTGTTGGCGGTATTCAGGGCGCTAATAAGCATTTCATACGCATGATTTCTGTTTTCAAACCATAAACTTCGTACCGCTTCCAATTCAACTGCCAGTGCGCTGAACGAGTGGGCAAGCACATCGTGCAATTCGCCTGCCAGGCGGTTTCTTTCCTGGGCCGCGGCGAGTTGCTCCCGAATCTCGGCCTGCCCCTTGAGTTCGGCGCGCTGTTGTCTCTGTGTTGCCACAAGGCGATTCACCACAAAGCCGACGATAGCAAGGAAGACAACAATCGAAAAGGCGGTGTAAAGGGCGAAGCTCGCAGGCATCTGCCCGAACTGGATAATGGGCAAGCTCATGAAAAACAGGATTACCCCGCTCAAAACACAATACACCAGCATCGTCAATAACGAGTACTGCCATGCAATGAGTATCACGACCACCAACAGGGTCATCACAGGCGCTTGCGCCTCGCCAGTGCTTCCACGCAAGATAATTCCCTGGTTGCGAACCAGCACCTCAAAGATTGGAAATGAGGTGAGCAAAGCCAACCCTGTCGGCAGATAGAATCTTCCCAACATCGTCGCCGCCCGATTTGAAAAGAGATAAACCAGCAGAAAAATCGTCTCACCCACGACGAACAAAATAGAAATCAGGAAAGTATCCGAAGCACCGATGCCCAATCGCAAGCTATGCGAGAGGATGGTGAAAAAGAGCCGAATGGTCACAAACGCTCTGAAAGTTTTCAACAGACCTGGCTCAAGTACAAGGGTGGCGGCTTCGCTTGGATTCTTCATGAATGGCCAAATTGTAGCATTCTTCTGTCAGAATTAAAGTGACCTCGGTCACTTGTTTTTATGACCAGGGAAACTATCGTATTTCCGTGATACGGCGATAATGGAATAGAGTCGCACATTGAAATATATCGGTTCAACCTGCGGTGGAAAGGCTGATGATCCGCAGTCGATCGGTAGTTGATAGAGGTGATAAGGAGCAACCAGAAAATGAGCAGTAAACCACGCTTAGTTGGAGTTTGGATGGCTTCAGGCACATTGGTTGGGGCGTTGATCGGCGCAATCATCGGAATTCTTTCCCATGATTGGGACTGGATTGCCTTCGGGATTCCTCTCGGGCTGACGCTTGGATTTGGCATCGGCGCAGCTCGGGCATTTGGCGTTCACGCAAAAAAGGATAAGAATGCAACCGACAACAATAAATGATGACAGCGCTAACTCACCAAACTACCTCGCCTCCCTTTTGCGGGAGAATCGCAAGTTAATATTGTGTGAAATTCTTCTCATGGCGCTGCTCATCTGGATCGGAATCCCGCCCAGCGCTACGATCTATCTCCTCCTGCTGGCGTGGATACTCCTACGCCTGCGGGGACGTTCCTGGCGCGACCTCGGTTTGCGCACACCTGAAAACTGGAAGAAAACCCTGCTGCTTGGCATCGGAGGCGGCTTGTTTTATTTCTTACTGGCAACATGGGGTATTGGACCGCTTATCCAAAGTCTATTCGACGCGCAAAAGGATTTGTCCGTGTTCGATTCGATGGTTGGCAATTTCCCCATGCTGCTGATCTGGCTCGCCGCGGCATGGACGCTGGCCGCCTTCGGCGAAGAAATGCTCTATCGCGGCTACATACAGAACCGCGTCGAAGACCTCATCCAAAACGCCTCGTTTAAATTCATCATCGGCGCACTGGCGAGCGCCATGCTGTTTGGTCTCGCTCACACCTATCAGGGTTGGGCAGGCGCAGTAACCTCCGTTGTATTCGGGATTGTGCTTTCGGCAATTTATCATCTGGGCGGACGCAACCTATGGGCGTGCATCCTCTTTCACGGCGTTTTCAATACGCCTGGTTTGATGATCATCCATCTGGGAATGCATCTATGAAAAAACAGTCCACTTCCTCTTACCCAAATCGTCTTGCTTTTCCGCTGTTGAATGCGCTGGTTGGCATGATGCTGGGAATGCTGACCGGATATTACGCGGGCGCGCTTCTGGCGGGTTTACTTTACGGAGCGATATCCGGTTTGGCGGTTGGCTTCATCTTTGAGTGGATGCTGGCGCGCCGCGGCGCACTTTACCGCTGGCGGATCTATCTCTGCATCGCGCTGGAAATTCCCCTCGCCTTTTTTGTCATTGGACCCTATGCCTTTATCCATTCCCACACCAAACCCAACCCGCATCCCATCTGTTGTGAAACACCGCTGGATTACGGTGTGGCTGAGTACGAGACGCTCCACATCGAAACGGAGACTGGGATCATCCTTGCAGGATGGTACGTCCCACCCGAAGAAAACCCGGGCGCGCTGATCATCCTTTTGCACGGCGCGGACGGAGACAGGCGGGGGACGGCGTGGCATGCCCGGCAACTCATCGAGGCGGGGTACGGCGTTTTTCTGTACGACCAGCGCGCCCTGGGCGAATCCACCGGCACCATGACCACCCTCGGCTGGAAGGACGGAAGCGATTTACTGGCAGTCGCAGATGTCCTTGCCCAACGCCCGGAGGTGGATGGCGAAAGAATCGGCGTGGTGGGCCTATCGCTGGGCGGACATATCGCCCTCAATGCCGTCCACCTTGACCCCGAACGGTTTGCCGCTCTCTGGCTGGATGGCATCCAGGCGCAGCAAATCAGCGACTACCCCGCGGCTGAAAACTTTGCCGAGGAGTTTGCCACCTTGATCCAGACCATTAATTTGAAAATGGCTGAATTCCGAATTGGACAAAAGCCTCCCTCGCCGTTTATTGAAATCCTGCCCACAATCAACGAGACCCCGATCCTGATCGTGATGGCGGGACAGGATGATTTCGAACGCCGCGTCTATGAGCGATACATCGGCGTGTCTGGCGCAAGCGTTGAATTCTGGTTGATCGAAAACGCGCATCATAACAGCGGCCCTGTCCTCGATCCTGATGAATATCGTCGTCGCATGTTGGACTTCTTTCAATCAGCGATGCCGCAATTATAGAAAGTTTGATCAATGAACAGAACCATTTTGGCCAGCCTCGCTTTGGCGCTGGCAGCCATCGCCTGCGGAAGGTCATCTGCTCCCCTCGAAACGCCGCAAAACAGTTCACCCATAACCCCAGGCCTCATTTTTGACTGCACAGCCGACAATCCCGCCTGTGAATTGCTCCAAATTCAAGGCGATGCACCCGATGCCTATGCCAATGGGCAGACCAGTTTCTTTCACGGCTTTGCAGATCCCACTATCCGGCAAGACCCGAAAACCGGACGCTTGTGGATGGCATACTCCTATCCCCGCGTCCACATCCTTCCTGGCCGAGATTTCGTCCCCGGGGTGGATATCCACCTCGCCCATAGCGACGATGGCGGCGAGACCTGGATATTCGACGGCCAACTCTGGGCGTTCTATGAAGACATTGACCGCGGCAGGACCAGCGCGCCTGGCTTCACCAGCCACGAAGTCATAAACCTCCTGCCACGCGAAACCGAAGATGGCGTCATCTGGTACGGCGTGCGACTGGAGTACTTCATCCCGCTCGAAGGAAAATACGCCACCCGTCCACCTGGCAGTTTTAGGATCAAGATCATGCAAGCCGCTTCACCCCTGGAACTCAAGACTGCTCCCGTCGCCACGCTGGGTTCCACATTGACAGCCCTCGGCTGGGACGTGGACGTCAATCTCGCCGCGCTTTCCCCAGAAACGCATAAGTGCAATATGTGGAACGAACCCGCGCTGTATTTCGAAAACGGAGAATTGTTCCTGGTTTTACGCTGCCTTGCCTTTGACACGCACAAAATCCCCGATCCAACCGAAAGCGATATTCTCGTCTACGCCACAACACCCGAAGGCGATGTGAAGACCTGGGAATGGCGTTACGTCGGCGAACTGGCGGGATACGAAGAAGCGCGGGAACTTGGCGGGCAAGGATTGACGCAGGTGGACATTGTGCGTGGTCGGGATGGCGCGCTGCTGGCAATCTTCAGTCCCGACGATTGGGATGAATCCGCGCAGGAATTCATCCACTACGGCTGTCGTGTGGTGCAAATCGAATCAATGGATCCGCCGCTGCTGAAGAGGGACGACAACGGAAAACTGGTTGTCCGAGCCATCGTCAACGCCTCCGATCAGCAGCCGCTCGGTCCCGGTTCCTGCTCCTACGACCCTGTCTCGGCCACAGGCATCCTGATTGCACGCCGTGAAAAAACATCCACAGGGATGAATTCGTTTATCTATGCAACGAAAGTCATGCCATGAAGAAGATAAGCTTAGTGTGGAGAGAATAAGGACAGCGGTCGAGATCTTTCTCCTCACCAGGCATCTGGGAACAGGGGTGATAGTGGGATAGATGCTTGATCGGCATTTGCACATCCACGGTGCATTCGCCGGCCACTTTTGTTGTTGCAGTGGTAGAATCCGAAATCTGGCAAGTGAGGTGCTCTTTCAGGCTGCCAGGCTTGCTCACCGTTACTCATGCGTTCGATAACCCCTCAGCTGCTCGATAACTATCCCTACTCGCGCTACGCCGATGCCCGGAGCATTTCGCGCGGCCGCAGTTACTATCAAGAAGGCCGTGTCCGGGATATCGAGCTGGTCAGCCGCAGCAATGCCATCTGCGAGGTCTCCGGCGATACGGGCGATTACACGGTTGAAATCAACGTTGATCAGAAATCTGGGCAGCTTGAATTCGACTGCGATTGCCCGTATGCGGCGGACGGCAATTTCTGCAAACACATGGTGGCGGCGGCGCTGGAGTTGAGCGAGTACCTCAAGGAGCAGGACGAGGACAGCGAAGATGATGACTTCGAGTACTTTGACGAAGATGAAGCAGATTTCAGCTTCGGGCAAGAGCTCATATACCCGCCCCAGCCTCAGGCAGCTCGGAACTGGCGCAACCGGCTCGATGCACTGATTTACAACTTGCCCCCGGTCGCCCGGTCCGCCGGAAAGACAAAGGCGTATGCCGGGGTGTTCCTGATCATCAAAGAGGATTATTACTTCCAGGGCGCTTTTGGATACATGCCCTATCTTCTCCGGGCCAGGCAGTGGCCCCGGCTTCGAGAGATGACCGAGGCGGACGCCCAAGCGATTAATGCCCTGCTGGAGGCCGATACCGAGTGGTACAAATACGGCGAGGAGCTGTACTCACAGCCCGATCCGGCGGAGTGCCTGAATCTGGCTCCGGAGGCGATCAACCTGCTGTATGTGATTGCGCAGTATATCCGTTTCTTCGGCGCGTTCACCTCCATTTCCAATTATTTTTCGCTGATCGCCGCGCTGAAAATCCCAACCTTCGTTGTCAGCCGCTCGAAAAGGCGAGTCGAAAGACGGGTGCACATCATCCCCGAGCCGGTCGATCTGGAGGTTGTCTTCACCCGCCAGGAGGAGAACCTGGTTTTGCAGGCCGGGTTTGTGAATGAAGCTTTCATGCCCGGCGAATATAAAGTCGAAAGGCTTTCGCAAAACCCGCCCTGGTTGCTGATGGGGAATGCGGTTTTTACACCCCGCGACCCGAGACCGCTGCCAGTCTTGCCTTACTTCCCAATCGTTATTCCCGAGAGCGAGGCTGAGTTCTTCCGCCAGCACTACCTGAGGCGCGTGGCGGAGCTGCTGCCGGTCAAAAGCGACCTGATTCAATGGCGCGATATCCACGCCGATCCTATCCCGCGCCTGTACCTCTACGAGGAGCGTACTGGTTTGCTGCGCGCTGGGCTGCATTATGGCTACGGTGATTTTGAGATGCCGGCCGCAAAGAGCGTCGAGCGCACTTCCGTCGAGACGGTTCCCGATACATGGGAGTTAGTACGCATCCACCGCCAGCCAGAACGCGAGCAGTTTTTCTACCAGTTGCTGACTGACCCAATTTACCGCTTGAAGCGCGCCGGCAGCGACCAGCCTTTCGGCGTCTTTGAACTGCGCGCCCGCGTCCACCCAGTGGATTTTCTCATGCACGCGGTGCCGCTGCTCACCCGGGCGGGCTTCGAGATCTACGGCGAAGAAAATCTCAAAGTGGGCAAGGTCAACCGCGCCACGCCCACGGTGCGAGTCAATATTACCTCCGGCATCGATTGGTTCGATTTGAGGGCTGTTGTCGAATATGGCGACCAGCAAATTTCGCTGCAGGAGGTGCGCAAGGCGCTCAAGCGAGGAGAGCGCTATGCCAAGCTCGCCGATGGCTCGCTTGGGCAGATCCCCGAGCAATGGCTGGAAAAATACAAGCACTTGTGGGAGTTATCGGAAGAGACCTCGGATGGGCTGCGAGTGCGCGATTATCACCTGTCTTTGCTCGACGCGCTGCTCGAAGAGCGAGAAGTTTTCATGCCCGCCGAACTGCTGCAGCGCCGCGAGCGCCTGCGCAGTTTCGAGCAGATCACCTCCCAGCCGCTGCCGGTCGGATTCAAGGGCGAGCTGCGCCCCTACCAGAAGCATGGCTTCGATTGGCTTTATTTCCTGCGGGAATATCACTTTGGCGGTATCCTGGCGGATGATATGGGGCTGGGTAAGACGATCCAGGTGCTGGCCTTCTTGCAGTCGCTGCACGAGCGCCACCCAGGAGGAGCAGCCTCCTTGCTGGTGGTACCCAAGAGCCTCATCGCTAACTGGCAGCGGGAGGCAAGTCGCTTTACACCTGAGCTGAGCTTCCTGGAATACCTGGGCAACCTGCGCAGCAGAGACACAGCAGACTTCGATGGTTATGATGTCATTCTCACTACCTATGGCACGATGCTGAAGGATATCGAGATCCTGCGCAAGTATAAATTTCATTACGCCATATTGGACGAGTCGCAAGCCATCAAAAACCCGCTGGCGAAGAGCGCCAAGGCAGCTCGCTTGCTCAACGCCG
Source organism: Chloroflexota bacterium (assembly GCA_029265355.1). Lineage (GTDB taxonomy): Bacteria > Chloroflexota > Anaerolineae > Anaerolineales > UBA4823 > JAJUJL01. The sequence continues at coordinate 97,051 of JAJUJL010000015.1, forward strand.
AGCATCGCCTGGTGATGACCGGCACACCGGTTGAAAACAACACTTTCGAGCTGTGGTCGCAGTTCGCTTTTCTCAACCCGGGACTGCTCGGCAACATGGAATACTTCAAGCGCGAATTTGCCAGCCCGATCGAAAGCAGCCAGGACGAACCGTCGGCTGCCACGCTGCGCAAACTGGTTTACCCGTTCATCTTGCGCCGCACCAAGGAGCAGGTGGCGCCGGAACTGCCGCCGCGCAGCGAGCGCGTCATTTACACCGATATGGATACTGTGCAGAAAAAGCTGTACACCCGGACGCGCGATCGCTACCGCGCCGAGTTGATGGGACTGATCGAAAAACAGGGCATCCAGGATGCGCGCTTTCGGATCATTGAAGGGCTATTGCGCCTGCGGCAAATCGCCATCCACCCTGCGCTGGTGGAGCGCAGCTATACAGGCAGCTCGCCCAAGTTCGAGCTCGTGATGCAAACTCTGGAAACATTGCAAGCCGAACGCCACAAGGCGCTCATCTTCTCGCAGTTTGTGGAAACGCTCAGGCTGTTGCGGCAGGAGTTGGAGCTTCAAAAGATTAAGTACGCTTACCTGGATGGAAAAACAGCCAACCGCCAGGCGCAGGTGGATTTATTCCAGGATGACGACGCTGTGCCATTTTTTCTGATCAGTCTGAAAGCCGGCGGCGTGGGCTTGAATCTGACCGCCGCCGACTATGTCATTCATCTCGACCCGTGGTGGAATCCCGCTGTGGAAATGCAGGCCAGTGACCGCGCCCATCGCATCGGTCAGGAGAAACCGGTCTTCATCTATAAAATCATCGCTCGCGACACGGTGGAAGAGAAGATCTTGCAGCTCCAGGAAAAGAAACGCGCCCTGGTCTCCAGCCTGATCACCACCGAGGCCAGCTTCTTCAAGTCGCTGACCTCGGAGGATGTTAAACTGCTGTTCGAATGATCCTCTACATCTGGAATTCGATCTCTCTGGAAAATTTATTCACCACTGTATGGGGATCGAGCGGGCCTCCATGTCCCACGAATAACCTGGCAGGTTGCAGGGCGATCACTTTGCGTATGCTGGCGCGCACTGCGCAGAGGTCCTCGGCAAAGTAATGGTGCTTGGGCTGCGAGCTCAGCAGGTTGCCGCCCATGTAGCCGCCCATCAACAGATCGCCAATAATCGCCTCGCGGTTGGGGAAGAACAGCGAGATCGAGCCGGCAGTGTGCCCGGGGGTGTGAAAGATGGTACCCTGGATGCCGAAGCGGCTCAACTCGATAGCTTCATCGATCAGCAGATCAGGTTCCAAAGCAGGGAAAGGCCTGTCCACCACGGGCTTGATCAGGCGCGCTTCCAGGCGCATCGGGGTGAGCGGATTCATACGGCCCCGGCGAAGCTGGTCTGCGTCTGCGACGTGGACGGCAGTGGGGATGCCTAAAAGGCGCTTTAGTTCGGCGCTGCTGCCAGCGTGGTCGACATGGGCATGTGTGTGCAGAATCAGGGAGATGTCACCTGGCTTTATCCCGATCTGCCGTGCAGCGTTGATTATCTGTTTGCCTTCACCTGGCATGCCGCTATCCACCAGGATCGTTTTCTCACCCTGTACCAGGTAAACGTTCGAAAAGTTAAGCTTGAGTCGATGGATCTTCATTTTCTTCTTCCTGAAAAAAATATACACCGTTTATATATGGTGTAAATATACAGTGTTTATATTTCTCTGTCAAGGGTTGGGATGTATAATTTATCTGTTGCTATGACCACCATTCATCTGCCCGAGCTCAAGATCGATGCGCTCTACCGCCGTTTCGACGCGCCGATGGTCGATTGCGACTGCGGTTTGATGTGCGCACCGCACAACCCAAGCGGCAAGCCCTTCTGCTGTGACATTTGTCACGCGGTGCCGGCGGCGTACCAGCAAGAGTGGGATTACCTGCAGCCCCGCACGAATTTGTGGCATGTGTGGCGCGGGGATGAGTGCCCTGGCGAGAAGGAAAATCCCGAAGAGCTGCGCGGCGAGACGCCGCAGCACATGCTGCTGCTGGCCTGCCTGGGCCCAGCGCACTGCCAGCGCCAGTTCCGCGCGGTGGGCTGCCGCCAGTTCCCCTTCTTTCCGTATATTGCCTCTGATTACCGCTTCCTTGGCCTGGCTTACGAGTGGGCGTTCGAAGACACCTGTTGGGTGATCAGCAACCTGGGGCGCGTCAGCGCGGAGTACCGCGCCGAGTTCTTGGGAGTATACGAAGATCTCTTTGCTCGCTGGCAGGCCGACCTGGACAGCTATTACCTGCAGTCCGAGCAGATGCGCATCCAGTTCAGCGCCATGAATCGGCGCATTCCACTGTTGCATCGCAATGGAGGGTTTTACCTGGTCAGCCCCAACAGCGAGCGCATGCGGCGGGTGGCGCCGGAACGCCTGCCGCGCTTTGGACCGTACACGACTTGATCGCAAGGTTCGCGAGGAGGAAGAATGGCCACGACAATGCAGATTAATGGGCTGGAGCACATGGCGTTGGGGGATTTTCCAGCGCTGTTTGCCAGTCTGGAAGCGCCGCAAGCTCTGCTCGGCGATTACCGGGCTGCGTTTACCGGCCCGACCTGGCTGCAGCGCATCGCTGGGCCGGGGCTTTGGCCCTTGGGCTTGGGGGGCTGGTGGGGCAAGCGCTTCGAAGCCGACGGCAGCGGCGTGAACCTGGTGCAGCGCGGCGGCGAGCTGCTGCGCATCTTCCCCATCCATCTGGTTTCGGCGCCGTCCCTGCTGGACGGTAAGCCCTGCCTGAGCGTGCGCTATCATCCTGAATGCCCCTTCCCATGGCCGCATATCATCGACGACCTGCGCAGCCTGGATGAGCGCACCCTGCTGGGCATGACTATGGTCAATGCTGGCGCGCTGCGCAGGCTGGCGTTGCCCTTTCTGTTGTTCAAAGCGTGAGCGAGTTATGGACTACGACGTCATTATCGTCGGCAGTGGCTTTGGCGGTAGCGTCGCTGCGCTGCGCTTGAGTGAGAAGGGTTACCGCGTGGCGGTGGTGGAGCAAGGCCGGCGGGTGCACACTGCGGACCTGGAACGGGCGAACCGCTCGCTGCGTCACCTGTTCTGGATGCCTTCCCTGGGGATGAAAGGCATCTTCTACCAGCGTTTCTTCCGCCACGTCACCATTGTTGGCGGGGTGGGTGTGGGCGGGGGCAGCCTGGTGTACGCCGCCGTGCTGCTCGAACCCCCGGCAAAGTTCTTCTCCGACCCAGCCTGGAGCAAGCTGGGCATTGACTGGCAGGTAGAGCTGCGCCCGCATTATGAGCGCGCGGCGCGCATGTTAGGACGGCAAACCTGCCCATCCTTCCATGAGCAGGATCACGCTCTGCAATCCACAGCCGAAGCGCTGGGCGCTGGCGCAACCTTTGGCCCTGCACCGTTGGGCATCTACTTTGGGCAGCCCAGCGTCGAGGTGGAAGACCCCTATTTCGAAGGTAAGGGGCCGCGGCGCACCGGCTGCCGCCTGTGCGGCGCCTGCCTGGCCGGCTGCCAGCATGGCGCCAAGAACACGCTGGACCAGAACTACCTGTACCTGGCGGAGCGGCTAGGCGCAGTGATCCTGCCGGAGCGCAAGGCGACGCTGATTCGCCCGCTGCCGGGTGGAGGCTACCAGCTCGAGACGCGCAATCCTTTCACGGGGCAGCGCTACCCGGCGCTGCAGGCGAAGATGCTGGTACTGGCTGCGGGAGTACTGGGCACACTCGAACTGCTGCTGCGCTGCCGGGATCAATTCCACACGCTGCCCGGTCTATCACCCAGGCTGGGCAAGCTGGTGCGCACCAACAGCGAGGCCATCACCGGCGTATTAAAACGCGATCACAATGCCGACCTGAGTCGCGGCCCGGCAATCTCTTCGCATTTCTACCCGAACGACCATACTCACATAACCCAGAATCGCCTGCCGCCCAGTTATGGTTTCATGCAGTTGTACGCCGGACCTTTGGTGGATGGCTCGACGCCATTCCAGCGGGCGCTGAAAACGCTGGCACAGTTTCCTGCGCACCTTGCCCGCTGGCTCTCCGCCGCGCCATGGAAAAGCTGGCATCGCCGCATCACGCTGATTTCCACCATGCAACAACTCGATAACCAGCTTTCCTTTGAGTTGAAGCGCGGCCTGGCAGGTTTCAGGTTGCAATCGATATCAGTGAATAGGGGCAGCGCGCCGACCTACATCCCCGAGGCCAACCGGGCAGCAGCCGAGTTTGCCCGCCAGATTGGCGGCATACCGACCAACGCAGTTTTGGAGAGCCTGTTGAATATGTCGGTGACGGCGCACATCCTGGGTGGTTGCCCGATAGGCAAAGACGCCCACAGTGGGGTGATCGATGCCAGGCACGAGGTGTTTGGCTACCCAGGCATGTACATCGTGGATGGAGCCGCTGTACCGGCGAACGTGGGTGTGAATCCCAGCCTGACCATCACCGCGCTGGCAGAGCGGGCGATGAGCCTGGTGCCGTCAAATACCTGAAACCAGCCGAGCTGCTGAGGATCGGTTCAGTTGGCTTGAACGAAGGTGCCGTTGCGCAGATCCATCAAAGCCTGCTGGATTTCTTGCTGGGTGTTCATCACAAAGGGTCCGTAGGGATAGATTGGCTCGCGGAAAGGCGCACCTGCCATGAGCATGAAGCGCACGCCGCCGCTGGCACCGGTTTGCACCTGCAGCAAGTCGCCGTCATTGAACTCGACCATGTGCACGGCGGGGACGAATTCGCCCTGCCCGCGGTCGTCCATTCCGAATAGGCTCTCCCCTTCGAATACGTAGGCGATCAGCGTGTGCCCGAGCGGGACTGGCAGGCTGAATTCGGCGCTGGCCTCCAGGGCGACGTCCATGTACAGCGGCTGGGCGGCGATCTCGGTCACCGGCCCGCGCACACCGTTGAATTCACCAGCCACCACGCGCAGCCTCCCGCCTGGGAAGGCGACGGAGGGGATGCTCTCCGCGCTCACTTCCTGGTAGCGCGGCTGGCTCATCTTTTGGGCGGCAGGCAAGTTGACCCACAACTGAAAACCCATGATCGCGCCACTCGGGCCACGGCGGGGCATTTCCTCGTGCAAGATGCCGCGCCCGCTGGTCATCCATTGCACATCGCCAGGGCCGATCACGCCGATATTGCCAAGGCTGTCGCGATGGCGCACGTTGCCTTCCAGCATATAGGTGACTGTTTCGATGCCGCGGTGCGGGTGAGTGGGAAAGCCCATGATGGGCCCTTCACGTGGATCGTTGAAGGCGAAGTGATCGAAAAGCAGGAAGGGATCGAACAGGTTAGATCGTGCCGGGCCGAACGAACGCCGGAGCAGAACGCCAGCGCCTTCGATCACATATTGCGGCTCGATGATTTGTTTCACGGTGCGAAAAAGGTTACCCATAAGTGTTTTTCCTCAAAAATAGATTTATCCGGTAATGTTTACCCAATTATAAATCAAAATAGCCGGGCTGAAGGCGTATAATCTCCAAAAGGATGTCTGCATTTCTGGAGGCTGGAGGGTTGCGATGGGTATGGTTGAGAAGGCGCTGGCTTATGAGCTGCAATCGGCGATGGAAGCAGACTTCCCTGCAATCCGCAAGCTGATCTGGCAAGCTCGAATCAACCCGACCGGATTGGACTGGAGGCGGTTTGTTGTTGCGGTCACGGCGCAGGGGCAGGTGATTGGCTGCGGGCAGCTCAAGCCGCACAAGGACGGCTCTGTGGAGCTCGCCTCCATTGCTGTATTGCCGGAGTGGCGCAGCCGCGGCGTTGGACGCGCCGTCGTTGAACACCTGCTGCGAAATGCGCCGCGACCGGTTTACCTGACCTGCCGGGCGGCTCTGGAAACGTATTATCACCAGTTTGGCTTCGAATCTATTGCCCCGGATGAAATGACGCCCTATTTCCGGCGCATTGCAAAGTTGTTTCGCGTGATGAAGGTGGGGGGAATGTCGGGCGAGGATTTGCGGGTGATGCGGCTCTCCTCCTGACAAAATTGCTATTGACAGCTCGCAGCGGCACCGAGCTGCTGCGCAAAGCGGACCAGGCGCTTTACCGCAGCAAGCAGATGGGACGTAACCAGGTGCGCCTGGCTTACGAAGAACGTATGCTGCCGAAGACCTCGCATTACACCCAGACCCCATTGGAGCGCCTGTCGCGACTGGCAGAGCGCGAGGGTGTAGGCGAGGTGGTTTTGCTGCGCGAGGCGCTGGACAACCTGTTGATGAAATACAATGTGACGCGTTTCGATGAGTAGGAGAAGGGCAACGCAAACCGTCGGTCAATTCCCCGCAATGACGCGCACAGGCCATTTACCAGCGCTGCGCTCCAGGTAGCTGCGGCGCGTACGCCCAAAGGCGGGCTCGATCTCGGAGAGCGGGCGCACGCTTCCATTCACCAGTACGGGGGGGTCGATCGTGCGCAGCTTGGTGCTCACCAGGAAAGTGGGGTGGGTTTCATCCCAGGCAAAGCGAGTCGAAGGCGCTACCAGCCTGGTCAGGCGCCGGATCTCCTCATCGTGGCAGCCCAACAGCTTCTGCCAGGCGGGCTGGTCAGTGCCCCACAGGTCTTGCTCGCTCAAAACGCCAATTGCCAGAGCGCGGCGGATGGCCTGGGCAGTCAGCTCATATAGGCCTACTTCGCGAAAGTTTGCCCAGGAAGCCTGGTCGGCAGCGATGAAGGTCTCGCCCAACCAGCGTGCAATGCGCAGGTCGTTGACCACGATGCGTCCCTGGTGCACCTGCAGGTGGCGCAAGGCGCGCTGGATTTGCTGAAAGCTGGCGAGACCCAAATCGTGACTGTCTCGCAAGAAGTAATCCAGGCGGTCGGCACACAGGCTGGGAGCGGGCTGTTCCAGCAGTGGGTAGCGCTGAGCCAGGCCTTCGTCGTCCAGGCAGACGAAGTCGCACCAGTTGTAACCGTACCGCGCCAGCACCTCGGGGATATCGGTGCTGGCAGTAAACTCGGCCTTGTGCAGGTCATGATAATCCTGGCTGTCGTGCCCATCAAAGACATAATCAATGACGTGGCTGAAGGCGGTATGGCTGACATCGTGCAGCAGGGCTGCGACCTGCTGCTCCAGGTCGGCGCCCAGGCGGCGCACCAAAAGCATCACGCCGACCGAGTGCTCAAAGCGCGTCGTATCGCGGGTAATGCCGATCAGGCCGCTGATGCCGTGCTGCAGCACACCTTGCAAGCGCTGCAGGGCTGCGCTCGCGAGGAGATCGAGCAGCAGCGGCTCGTTGATCTCAACCTCGCCATACAGGCGGTCATTCAGCAGCATTGGTTTTTGACTGTTTAGCGGTATTCTTCCCGCGCTGGGTGGAAGGCATCCACGATCCGGCAGTCTTTGAGAGCCAGTCCAGAGTGGCGCACACCACCAGGGATGACCACCACACTGCCGGGATGCATGTGGTAAACCTGCCCGTCCACGGTGAGCTGGAATTCGCCTTCCAGCAGTGTGGTGATCTGCTCGTGTGGGTGGCTGTGTTCTGGCAGGGGCGAGCCGGCAACAATATTCCAGTAAGCCATGGTCATGTTCGGGCTGTGCACGAAGCGCCCCCAAAATCCGGGCACCATCTCTTTTTCAGCCAGGGTGTTGAGATCTGTGAAGCTCATGATAATCTCCTGAATGAACTCGGGACCAATCAGGTTTACAGGTATGCCGCGGCATTATGGTTCACATAACACCCCAAAACATCATCAAGCTGATCTTCAGCCAATCGAAGCAATCTCCCGGGGAAGCGTACCGGGTTGAGCAGCGGGGGCAGCGCCAATGGGTGGGCGGGCGGTCGCACCCGGTTTGACCGGAACACGACTCATGGCGTATTCTGCCAGGGCGGCGATGGTCAGGCTGGGGTTTACGCCCGGGTTGGCGGGCATGATCGAGCCATCCACCACGTACAGACCCGGGTAATTGTGAATCTGGCAGTTGAGGTCGATGACGCCTTCCTGATCATCCTTGCCAAAGGGGCAGCCTCCCAGGATATGGGCGGTGATCGGAATGTTGAGCAGCCCCTCATTGATCGAGCCTGCGGGTATGCCGTTGATTTTTTGGGCGAAGCGCCGCGTAACCTGGTGACCGATGGGGAGCATGGTTGGGATGGTATGCTGCTCATCGGGATGGGAAACCAGGGCTTTGCGAAACAAGGTCAATGGGCTGCGTCCCAATCGCAAGCGGATACGGTTATCCTCGGTCTGCATCACCAGCAAAATCGTGGTACGCTGTGCCCAGCCTGGCAGGAGGTGCGTTTTCATGAAGTCCACTGGCCGAGAGACGATTTGGATAAGGGATTTTATAATGCGCATGGGTATGCTTTGACCGTCATCGATCAACGGGCCCGACATAAAGCGCATCAGCGACGAACCCGCCGGGTAGCGCACCGGTTCGATGCTGGTGACTTCATCGGCGTCGAAGATTGAAGTGATGGCGATGCCTTTTGAGTAGTCCACCTCCCTTGTACGTGCGCTGACTCCCAGCAAGGACTCACTGTTGGTGCGCACCAGGTCTCCCAGGCGAGGCGAGATATTTTTCAAGGAACCGGTGATATCTCGGCAGCGGAAGAGCAGGTTCAGGGTGCCCAGCGCCCCACCGGAGAAAATCACATTGCGCGCCCGCACACGCTGCTCGGGTTTGACGAACCAGGCGGTGCTGCGATGATAGAGCACCTCGTAGCGCGCCCCGTCTGGCTGGTCGGGTGGGAGCGGTCGCACATCATGCACCTGGGACTCAGCCTGCACCCTGGCGCCCCACTTTTCAGCCAGGTAGAGGTAATTTTTGACCAACGTGTTCTTGGCGTTATACCGGCAACCGACCATGCACCCGCCGCAGTGATTGCAGGCGTTGCGCGCGGGTCCTTCGCCGTTGAAATACGGGTCTGGATATTCTTGACCTTCGGTGCCACGCTCGCCGAAGAATGCACCCACGGTGGTGGGGCGAAAGCTGTCCTGGGTGCCCAGTTCCTGGGCAATCTCTTTCAGGATATGATCTGAAACCCAAAAGCGTGGATTGGGGGTCACTCCCAGCATGCGCCGGGCGGTGTCGTAATGAGGCTGCAGCACGGTTTTCCAATCCGCCATGTGTTTCCAGGATGGGTTTTCGAACAGCGCATCACTGGGCTGCATCAGGACGTTGGCGTAACCCAGGCTGCCACCCCCAACCCCGCTGCCGTGCAGCACCAGCACGTTGCGAAAGAGAGTGATTTGTAAGATGCCAAAACAGCGCGCCGCCGGCAACCACAGGTACTTGAAAATATTCCAGGAAGATTTGGCATAGTCCTGGTCACGAAAGCGTTTGCCGCGTTCCAGCACCAGCACAGAGTAACCCTTTTCGGTCAGACGCAATGCCGAGACGCTGCCGCCAAAGCCAGATCCGATGATCACATAATCGTACACTTTCGTCAGCGAGTGATTCTTCATAGTGATCCTGCTGCAGCCCTTCTCGAACTGTTTCTGGCTGTGGGGTATCGAGTGTGAATCGGCCGCGCCAACACCACAGCAAAAAGGATGGCATTATTCCATTTCGACTGCCAGTGCAACCGCCTCGGCGCCGCCCAGGCACAGCGAGGCAATGCCACGGCGCAAACCGCGCTGCTTGAGGGAATACACCAACGTGGTCAGCAACCGTGCTCCCGTGGCGCCAAGCGGATGGCCGAGCGCAATCGCCCCGCCATTGACGTTCACTTTTTCCCAATCCCAGCCGATATCTGCCATGGCGTATCCATCTGCCAACACCTGGGCAGCAAAGGCTTCGTTCAACTCGATCAGATCCACATCTGCCAGGCTCCAGCCTGCTTTTGCCAGCAGGCGGGGGATGGCTTTGGCGGGTGCAATGAACAAGTATTTGGGCTCTACGGCTGCCTGGGCGTAGGCGACAATGCGCGCCAGCGGCTGCCTGCCCATGGCTTCGGCTTTGGCACGGCTGGCGACCACCAATGCAGCTGCGCCATCATTGAGCCCCGGAGCGTTGCCTGCGGTGACCTTGCCGTCTTTCACGAAAGCGGGTTTCAGGGCGGCCAGCGCTTCCAGGCTGGTATCGCGGCGCGGCGATTCATCGGTGTCGACCACCGTCACCTGGCCCTTTCGCCCCGCGATTTCGACGGGCACGATTTCATCTCTGAATCGCCCGGCATCGATGGCGGCAATGGCTTTGCGATGGCTGTTGACGGCGTATTCGTCCATTGCCTGGCGGGTGACTTCATACTCATCGGCGATGAACTCGGCCGCATTTCCCATGCCCCAATTTTCGAACGGATCCCACAAGCCATCGTGCAGCAGCGCATCGATCAATTGAGTGTGCCCGAAGCGCAGCTCTCCAGAGCGTCCCCGCACCAGATAGGGCGCACAGCTCATGCTCTCCATACCGCCGGCGACAAAAAGGTCGCCATCGCCAGCGCGAATCGCCTGCGCAGCCTGCATGACGGTCTTCAAGCCTGAGCCGCACACCTTGTTCAAGGTGGTCGCGCCCACACTGGGCGGTAGACCAGCGTGGATGCTCGCCTGGCGGGCGGGAGCCTGTCCTTCTCCTGCGGAAACCACATTCCCCATCCAGACCTCTTCGATCTCGGATGGATCGGGAATACCGGCGCGTGCAACCGCCGCGCGAATGGCGATCGCACCCAATTGCGGGGCGCTCAAACTGCTCAGGCCACCCTGAAAACGACCGGTGGGGGTGCGCGTTGCACTCAGGATGACGGCATCACGAGGGTTTCGGGTCATCTCATCGCTCCTATGGGTTGTCTTCACGTGGAAAGCTCGTTTGCCAGGCGGTCTTCACCCGCTGGTAGGTATCCTCCAGGCTTTCGGGTAGCACGCGAGTTTCGGCCAGGGCTGACATAAAATTCGTGTCGCCGCCCCAGCGCGGCACCACATGGATGTGCACATGCTCGCTGATACCTGCGCCGGCAACTTCTCCGAGATTGATGCCGACGTTGAAACCCTGTGGATGATAGACCTGTTTTAGTACCTCAATGCCTTGGCTGACCAGCTCGATCATCTCGGCGCGCTGTTGGGGCTCCAGGTTCTCCAGTTGAGATTCGTGTGCGTAAGGCACGATCATCAGATGCCCGCTGGTGTAAGGGTAGCGGTTTAAGATGACGAAAGCCAGTTGGCCGCGGTGGATGATCAGATTTCCTGCATTGTCGGGGCGTGCCATCTCTCGACAAAACGCGCAGTCAGTATCTTTGTTCTGTTCTTGTATATAAGCCATGCGCCAGGGAGACCAGAGATGCTTCATGGAAGATTACCGCGCCTGCCCGCGCGGGGAGGGTGGTGAGTGAATTTTAACTATTGTAGCAAAGAACGGCGATCTGAGGAATGGTTGACATCCCGACTTTTCCGGGGTATGCTACACATCTACCCTCCTCGGGTTTGCTCGACGCCTGGAATGTTCTTGTGATGATACAGCCGATGTTTTCAGGTCCGATTTCCTGGTCTGTTGCTGAATTGACCCGCTATGTGCGCGATTTGCTGGAAGGCGATCCGGCCTTGCAGGATGTTTGGGTTGCAGGCGAGGTTTCGAATTATACACGGGCTTCTTCCGGACACATTTATTTTACATTAAAAGATGCAGCAGCATCTTTGCGCTGCGTCATGTGGCGAAACACAGCTCTGCGCCAGCGCTATTTGCCCCGCGAAGGGGAGGCCATCGAAGCGCATGGCGCGATTGGAGTGTACGAACCAGGCGGTCAATATCAGTTGTATGTCGATGCCATGCGCCCGGCAGGCGAGGGCGCGCTGTACCAGGAATTTTTGCGCCTGAAGGCACGCCTGGAAGCTGAGGGGCTCTTTGATCCACAACGCAAACGAGCGGCGCCGCGCTGGCCGCGACGCATTGGCATTGTCACCTCGCCCACCGGGGCAGCGCTGCGCGATATGCTCAATACCCTGCGGCGCCGCTATCCGCTGGTGGAAGTTGTGCTGGCGCCCTCGCCGGTGCAAGGCAGCGACGCGCCGGCGCGCCTGGTTCAGGCTTTGCAGGACTTGCAGCGAGTGGCGCAGCCAGATGTCATCCTGGTGGCGCGCGGCGGCGGCTCCATCGAGGATCTGTGGGCGTTCAACGATGAACAGCTAGCCCGCGCCATTGCTGCATCGTCTGTACCAGTCATCTGCGGCGTTGGGCACGAGACGGATTTCACCATTGCTGATTTCGCGGCTGATCTGCGCGCGGCGACGCCCACGGCAGCGGCAGAGTTGGCGACGCCTGACCGTGAAGAATTGCAGCAATCGCTGGTTGAGTTGAGCAACACGTTGGCGCGCCTGGGGCAAGCCATGCTGGTGCAGCGACGCTGGGCCGTAGATGGACTCATCAACCGCCTCAAGCTGCATTCTCCTCTGCGGCGAATTCAGAATGACCGCCAACGCCTGGATGATTTCCTGCGCCGAGCTGCCTTGCAAACCCGCCACGCACTGCTCCTGCAGCGCACCCGGTTGTCTGGCATGGAGCAGCGTCTGGCAGCGCTCAACCCGCGTTCTGTTCTGGAGCGGGGTTATGCGGTCGTTTCGCGTCCAGATGGCAGCGTGTTGCACAGTGTGCTGGAAGTGCGCAGCGGCGATGATCTGCTCTTGGAGATGAAAGATGGCAAAATCGACGCGCAGGTGCGGCGCACTTTGAGCCTGGGGGGGAGCTGAACCTTTGGATGACGGCGTGATGATCGAACTATCCCCTGAACAGCAGGCGGAGATTACCCGCCTGGCTGGCGAATTCAACGATCGCCTGGTGCAAGCAGGTTCCACCTATGCCGAACGCGCCTTTGGGCTGAGCTGTGGGTTGGGCTTCTTACCCGCCCTTGCGCTGCTGGCGGTGCTGTTTGCATTGCGCTTCATCAACGTGATCCTGGCGTTCACGCTGTTTATCATCGTCATCCTGGGCTTAACGGGATTGGCAAATTTGCTGGCCTACACTGCCCGGCTGAACGCAGTCCGCAATACCTACCGCCAGCAAGTGCAGCCCGAGATCGACCGCTACATCAGCCAGCAAGGCATCTCCCGCCAACAGTTCGATACCTGGGCGGTTACCGGCCTGGCGGATGGCGCGCCTCTGACTATATTTTTGAATCCAGCGCTTCCCCAAGCCGCTGAAGAAGAGGATGCTAAACCTGCGGATGATGAGCTCACTGGCAGGTAGATGGAGCAGAGAATTCAATGGATGCTCAATTGCAGAAACCGGTTGAAGAACTGACGTATGAAGAAGCCTTCTCCCAGTTGGAGGAGATTGTGGCTTCACTGGAGTCGAGCCAGTATAATCTCGACCAATCTTTGAGCCTGTATGAACGCGGCCAGGCTTTGGTGAAACGCTGCGCTCAATTGCTGGACCAGGCCGAGCTGCGGGTATTGCAGCTCACCGAGAATGGCTTAACAGAGTTTTCAGAGGAAGCCTGAAGCATGCACCTTGGAGGTCTGTTCCAGAATCATATCTTGCTTGCTGCGCTGACTGCCTGGGCAATCGCCCAGGGGATCAAAGTTCCACTCGAATTTCTGCGCACGCGCCGTTGGAATTGGTCCCTGTTGCTGCGCGCAGGAGGCATGCCCAGCTCGCATTCTGCGCTGGTGACCGGCATCGCGCATGGCATTGGATTGCATGTCGGCTTCAACGAGCCTCTGTTTGCCCTGGCAGCTACGGTCGCCATCGTGGTGGTGTATGACGCCACCGGTATCCGCCGGCAGGCAGGAATGCACGCTGCCTTGATCAACCACATGATTGACGACCTGGCAGCCGGGCATCCGCTCAAGGGGGAACAATTGTTGGAAGTCTTGGGGCATACGCCGCTGGAAGCGCTGGCGGGCGTTGTGTTGGGGCTGGTGGTCAGCCAGGTGGAATGGCTGATCTTCCGGTGATTTGTCCACCACACCCTGCTGGCGGCTCAGGCGCTGCGCAGCAGCCTGCCCCTGAGAAAAGCTGCCACACTGCGCACTTCCTGCACCCCGATCAGCCAGACGATGAGCAGGTAAACCAGTGTTCCCAGCAGCACACCAGCGCTTGCTGTCAGCCAGGCGGGGGCTTCGCCGGTAAACGACTGCCAGGCAATGATCACCGCCGCCATGCCCAGGCTGGCAATTCCTGATTGGTAGATGGCTTTCAACAGGATCCTGGCCTGTAACCCATGTAAGCGTCGCCGCATCCAGTAGAGCAGACCGAGCATCTCCAGTGCAGTCGCCAATGAGTTTGCCAGCGCTAACCCGCCGTGGGGCATCCAACCCATCATATCAAATAGAGATGCGAACAGGTAGCTGAAGATCACATTCAGCACCATAGCCAGCGAGCCCACCAGGACGGGTGTGCGCGTATCTTGCAAGGCGTAAAAAGCTCGGGCGACCACTTCAACCACGCAATGTCCCACCAGGCCAACCCCATACCACAGCAATGCCCAGGCGACCAGGCTGGTGGATCTTTCGTCAAATTGTCCGCGCTGGTAGAGTAGGGTAATGATGGGTGTCCTCAGCAGGATCAGCCCAAGTGAAGCGGGAATGGCCAGCAGCAGCAGACCGCGCAGGCTGGCTGCCAGAGAGGCGCGCATCTCTTCCAATCGTCCCATCGCGGCCTGAGTCGAAAAAGTGGGCATGGCGGCGATGGCGATCGATTGAGCGATGGCGGCCTGGGGCATATACATCAGCGTAAATGCTGTAACGATGCTGGTGTAGCTGCCTTCGACCATTTGCGAGGCCAGGCGGGCATTGATCCAAAAGTTGAGCTGAACCACGGCGACGCCCAAAAGTCGGGGCGCGAGCAGTCGAAACACGTTGTGAACTGCCGGGTCGGATAAACCGATGGTGGGAAAATAGCGCACACCTTGGCGCAGCAGGGAGGGAATTTGGGAGCCCAGATGGGCTGCAGAACCAATCAGTACTCCCCAAGCCAGCCCATAAATGCCTTGGGATGGGCTGATGAAGACCACCCCAAAAATCAAGCCGATTTGGTAGAGGGCGGGCGTCAGTGCTGGAGCCAGGAAAACCTGATGTGAGTTGAGGATTGCCATCACCAGGCCGCTAACGCCAAAGATGGCGGCAGAAGGGAGCATCATGCGCAGCAGGTCGATAGTGAGCGCTTCTTGCGTGGCATCCTGGGTGAACCCGGGCGCTAAAATGTAACGCACAATTTGAGGGGCAAACAAAGCTGCTGCGGCGCAGATAACCGTCATCGAAAGCAAGATCAGATTCAAGATCGAGGAAGCCAGCTTCCAGGCGGCGTGTTTGGAAGGTTCTCTGACCAGTAGCTGGGTGAAATTTGGGATGAAGGCTGAGGCCAACGCTCCCCCAGCCACAAGATTGAACAGCGTTTCGGAGACGCGGTTGGCGGCGTTGAAGGCATCCATATCTGCCTGGGTGCCGAAGGCATGGGCGACCAGGATTTGCCGGGCGAGTCCGGCAAGGTTACTCATAATAAAGGCTGCCATTACCGTACCGGCAGCCCGGGCTATCTGCCTGTTTGCGCCTGCGATTGGAGCTCCCATAGTTTTGATTATATCCGATCCAATGCTTGCATCGGTGCAATGAAACCGCCACTTGACTTAGAACAAACGTTCGTGTTATATTTGGATTATCGACACACTCGTCACCTTTGGGTTGCGGAGACAGGCAGCAGCCAGCTACCGCCTTCCGATGCCGGGTGAGTTATTCTTTGACTACCTCCCCAAGAGAGGTGCAAGATGCGTTATCTGAACCCAGCTATTCGAGAACAGTTCAACCAACAAGTGTGGGAGATCGTGCGCCGCGTCCCCGCTGGTTGTGTGATTACCTACGGCCAGGTCGCTTCACTGGCAGGAGTGCCGCCAGGGGTGGGCGTCGAAGAGTACCGCGCCTGGGGAGCGCGTTGGGTTGGAAGCGCTATGGCAGCCTGCCCCGAGGATGTGCCGTGGCAGAGGGTGGTGAACTCTCAAGGCAAAATCAGTCTGAGAGAGCCAGGCGGTGGTGAAACACAACGCCAGCGCCTGGAAGCAGAGGGCGTCGTATTTGATTCGAACGATCGCATCGACCTGAAACGCTTTGGCTGTCAGGCTGGCGATCTTCGTTAGGAGAGTGGTAGATGGCGAGCAACTATCGTGGTCTTGGAAAAGTGCGCGCTCACGGTAAGGCGCGCATTGCAATCACACTTGAAGCCCGCGATGAGGAAGAGTTTCTCAGGCGCTGGCACAAGCCCGCTTATGACTATCCCTTCGAATGGGAAAGTGGTCAAAAATTTTGTGTGGAATATCGAGTTGCCGACTTCGCTGCTGAGGTTGGTTTTTATGTGGATGTGCTGGGGATAAATGTCGACGCCATATCACCTAGCAGGGCGCAATTTTCCAGTCCGGACCAGGATTTGGTGCTGGCGGTCGCTGCTGGAGATGAACGGCAACCGATCCACCCGCCTGACAATTTGCGGCTGCAGATGTTCATCAAGAATCTGGAAACGACTGTCGCAGAACTGGAGAAGCGGGGCGTGGTCTTCGAATCCCCCGCCGAGCCGTCGTCATCCGATCCCAATCTGTTAGTCGCCACATTGCAGACACCCAATGGACTGTCGATCGAATTGTGGGGCTATCGGCAGGTTGCCCATCCCAGCCCAACCCCTGCGCATTCGACTCGGTTCGTCAGCCAGGTAGATGTTGAGCTTGAGGATGCATCTGAGGATGAGATTGAAGAGGAAGACGAGGATGAACAACAATCTCCCGCTCATCTGCCTCTGTTCTCGTCCAGACCGATCACTATCGAAGATTTGGAAGACGAGCTTGAAGAAGATGCGCGCGAGCTCAGCTCCTCGCGGACCGATCTCAATGAGAATCCTGATCTGGTCGACGAAGATCAACTCGAACTGGGACTTGGGTTGTTGGATGATGGGCAGGAAGAGAACGAGGAAGATGATGAGGATGAGCGCCTGGAGCGGTTTTTGAGAGCATCAACGCGCCCGGCGGCTTATACCTTTGATGAACGGGTGGAGCCTGTCCAAGATCAAAAACCTGATAGGATGCCACGCACAGTGCCGGTGAAGAACCAGGGGCGCTTGCGGCGCTCCGGTCGAATTTCGACCAACGTGAATCTGCCTGGAAGAGTCAGTCGCCAGCAACCCCCGCAGCGATCCGGACATAGGGCTGAGCCTCCCCTGGTCGAGCCCACCTATGATGACATCGAGGAACAGGATCATATCCCTTGACGCTGCCAGCTTCATATCCTGTGACATGCTGTTAGAATAAGACTCACCCGCTACCGCGGACCGCGACGCGCCTGGAGAAGCCCTGACCCAATTCGAGTTCTACCCACTTACACAATCCCGCTGGCAGGATTTGGAAACCCTGTTCGGCCCACGTGGCGCGACAGGAGGATGCTGGTGCATGTTCTTCCGGCAGACGCAAACCCAATTCGAGCAGCAGAAAGGGGAAGCCAATCGTCAGGCTCTGAGGGCTATCGTTGATCGTGGAGCAGTACCCGGGATCCTTGCCTATCAAGGGGGAAAACCGGTGGGCTGGTGTGCGGTTGCGCCGCGCTCCGAGTATTCCCGGTTGGCGCGCTCCCGGCTCTTTCAACCGCTGGATGATCAGCCTGTGTGGTCGATCGTGTGCTTCTTCATTGCTCGAACCCACCGTCGTAAGGGCCTGACCGTTGCCTTGTTAGGCGCAGCAATTGACTACGCACGCCAACAAGGCGCACGTATCCTCGAGGGCTACCCGGTTGATCCCAGTAGCACCAGCTCTCCAGACGTGTTTGCATACACCGGCACACTTTCGGCTTTCCGTCGGGCAGGTTTCCAGGAAGTTGCTCGCCGCTCCCCCACCCGGCCGATCATGCGGTATCTGGTTAAGGAGGAATGATGCTTCAACGCTGCGATTGGGCAGGCACTGACCCGTTGTATGTGGCATATCATGATGAGGAGTGGGGTGTTCCACTCCATGATGACCAAAAGCTGTTCGAATTCTTGATTCTGGAAGGCGCCCAGGCGGGTCTGAGCTGGTCGACCATCTTGAAAAAACGCGACAACTACCGCCGGGCTTTTGATCATTTCGATCCCAGGATTGTCGCGGGTTATGACGAATCTAAGCTCTCCGCTTTGCTCGCTGACGCTGGCATTGTGCGCAATCGTTTGAAGATCGCCGCGGCAATCAGCAACGCCCAATGCTTTGTAAAAATCCAGGAAGAATTTGGCAGCTTCGATCGCTACATCTGGCAGTTTAGCGGGGGAAAGCCCATCCGCAATGCCTGGCAGCGGCTATCTGAGATACCCACTCACACACCCATATCGGATGCAATGTCTCGCGAGTTGAAAAGGCGAGGTTTTCGATTCGTGGGCTCTACGATTTGTTACGCCTTCATGCAAGCGGTGGGCATGGTCAACGACCACATCGTGTCATGTTTTCGCTACGATCAAATCCAGGCGTAATTCCATGCGGCGGATCCAAATAGACTGGGCGGTAGTCGCAGAAATCCAACCAGCAGCCCGAGTTTTGCCTCAAATCGTTAGCGGCGCGTGTCTGTGATAGAATCGTCGAGAGCCGGGTACGCCGCCCCCGGCTCTCTCTAAGGAGGAGAAGAAGAGAAATCGCCCTTCGATCCTTATGTTACCAAAGGCTGCCTGTCCCTGCTTGACGATTACCCTACGCTTACCCTACGATCACCCATCAAAATTGCGAGCTACCAGGAAAAAACATGGAATTTGCAATCAAAACCGAAAATCTAGGACGTATCTACAAGATTCGCGGGGGTAAAAAAGAGGATCCCAAAGAACTGGTTGCGCTCAGCGGCGTGGATCTGCAGGTGGGCCGCGGCGAGCTGTTCGGGCTCCTGGGCCCGAATGGCGCTGGAAAGACAACCCTGATCAAGATATTGACCACGCTGCTTGCCCCCACCTCCGGGCGCGCCTGGGTGGCTGGCTTCGATGTGACCGAGCGAGTCAATGAGGTCCGCCAGCGTATCAATATGGTTTCGGGCGGCGAGTCGTCCGGTTATGGCTTACTGACGGTGCGCGAGAACTTGTGGATGTTTGCCCAGTTTTATGGGCTGTCCAGCGCCGAGGCCAACCGGCGCATCAAAGCTCTGCTGAAAGTGGTCGGCCTGGATGACCGCATCAATACCAAGTCGTCTGACCTTTCGACCGGTCTGCGCCAAAAAATGAACATTGTGCGCGGATTCCTCACCGATCCGGATGTGCTTTTTCTAGATGAGCCTACCCTGAGTCTGGATGTGGGCGCCTCGCGGGATGTGCGCCGCTTCGTGCGCGAATGGGTTGACCAGGATCCTACCCGCACCCTGCTGCTCACCACGCACTACATGGTCGAAGCTGAAGAGCTGTGCGATCGGGTCGCGATCATTAACAAAGGTCGGGTATTGGCCTGCGACACCCCTGCCAACCTGAAACATCGTCTGCAAAAGGATGTCATCTACCGCATGGAAGTCAGCCCTTTGAACAGCCTGGGAACCGCTCCCTTCGAAGCGCTGCCGGGTGTGCGCAAGGTGGTTCACCGACCGCAAGATGGCTTCTCTGTTTTGGAGCTGATCCTGGAGAAGGATGACGCCCTCAGCTCGGTGGTGGCCACGTTGACCTCGGCGGACAAGCACATCTTGAATTTGCAGAAGCGCGAGCCAACCCTGGAAGATGTGTTTGTTGACCTGGTCGGTTACAGCATGGAAGAGGTCGAGCAGGCAGAGGCGCCGGAGGCCAGTCAATGAAGCGTGGCACCAGCCTTCAAACTCCGGAGTGGCCGGTTTCACTGCTCAAGCCGCAGAAGCCGGGGCAGCGCGTGCGCAAGGCCAGCGGCTGGCGGTTGTTCCTCAAAACGGTGCTGGCGCGCGCCTATCCACGCATCATCGGTCAGCAGCGGGAAAAATCCTGGATGTTCTTCGATGTCTTCTTGCCTTTGCTTTCCGTGGCGGCGTATGTGTATATTTACCGGGCGATCAAAGCACCGGCAGAGTACGTTGGTTTCGTGGTCATCGGCGGGGCAATGACCGCTTTCTGGCTGAATGTGCTGTGGAGTATGTCTTCCCAATTGTATTGGGAGAAAGAGCAGGGCAACCTGGCGTTGTACATCATTGCGCCAAACTCGATGATGGCGATCCTGCTGGGCATGGCGCTTGGCGGGCTGGTTGCCACCACGTTGCGCGCCCTGGTGATCACGGTGATTGGCAGTTGGTTGTTCCAGGTGCCCTATGCAATTTCCAGTTTCATCCAATTGTTTCTGGTGTTTACCCTGGCGCTGGTGGCTCTGTACGGCATGGGGATGATGTCGGCTTCCTTCTTCCTGCTGCTCAGCCGGGAAGCCTGGCATTGGGCTAACCTGGCGCAGGAACCCATCTACCTGTTGTCGGGGTTTTATTTTCCGATCAAGAGTTTCAGTTTTTGGATTGCGGCAGGCGCCTCGATTATTCCATTGACGTTGGGCCTGGACGCCATGCGGCAACTGATCTTTCCATCGGGAGCTGCCTTGGGCTTTCTCTCGGTGGAAGTCGAAATTGGGGCTCTGTTGTTAATGAGCGTGCTCTTTTTGCTGGGGGCACGCGCCCTGCTTGCCTACATGGAAAAGCTGGCGATCCAAGAGGGTCGGCTCACCGAAAGCCGGCGCTAAGTAAACCGCCGAAAGTGTTTAGAGTAAATCCGCCATTGCGTCGGCGGTTTACTCCAGGGTTTCGCCGGTGCTCGTTCACATTTTTGTAAAAACACTTCCGGCGAAACACCTAGCAGCCTAACGGAGCGAACTGAATAGAAGAGGTGCTTGCATGACGATGGCCACATCTGAGCCGCTGAGAACTGCTGAACCCAAGCTGCTGCGCTCGTTTCGTTTAGCTGCCTGGCTTGGCTGGCAGATCGAATCGAACTGGGCGGACCCTTTCCTGTTCGCCGTTTATTCGATCATCAAGCCGCTTTCCAGTGCGGCCATCCTGGTGGTGATGTACTCGATCATCACCCAGGCGGATTTCCAGGCGCCAATCTTTGCGTATATCTACCTGGGGAATGCGTTCTATATCTATGTAGGCCAGGTGATGACGGGGATTTCCTGGGCGGTGATCGATGATCGCGAGCATTATAAGACCTTGAAGTATGTTTACCTGGCGCCGATCGATTATCCAGCCTACCTGCTTGGCAGGGGGGTGGCGCGCTTCCTGATCGGCTCGTTCTCGGTGGGGATCACGATCCTGTTCGGTGTGCTGTTCTTGAACCTGCGCATCGACCTGGCGGAAGTGAATTGGCCGCTCTTCTTATTCAGCCTGTTGGTAGGGGTGTTTATGCTGGCGATGATGGGGCTGCTCCTGGCGGGTGTACTGCTGCTCCTGGCGCACCACATGTGGGGCTTGGGCGAAGCGGTCGCTGGGGCGCTGTATCTTTTCACCGGCGCCATCTTTCCGCTCGAGGTGCTGCCATCTTTTTTGCGTCCGGTGGGATATATCCTGCCGGTGACCTACTGGCTGGAGCTGGTAAGGCGCTCACTGGTTGGACAGGTGGCGCAGGCTTTTCCAACACTGGCGGGCTACACCAACTTGCAGTTGGTTGGCATCCTGCTGGCGCTGACGGCTGTGATGAGCGTGCTGGCTGTAGTCGTATTTCGCTGGTGCGAAGGCCGCGCTCGCGAACGGGGTTTGATCGATGTGGTAACGAATTACTAAAGAGCTTGAAAATTCCAGAAAGGGACGCCCATCTGATATGGATATTTTGATTATCGGCGGCACTCGTTTTCTTGGCAGGGCGCTGGTTGAAGCGGCTTTGCCGCGCGGCCATCACCTGACGTTGTTCAATCGCGGCCGCTCCAACCCTGGCTTGTTTCCAGAGGTGGAGCAACTGGTGGGTGACCGGGATGGAGGCCTGGATGTCCTGCGCAACCGGCATTGGGATGCGGTCATCGATACCTGTGGTTATGTGCCGCGCGTGGTGCGCCAATCTGTCGAGCTGCTTGCCCAAAACATCGGTGGCTATGTGTTTATTTCCTCGCTTTCGGTTTATGCCAGCACAGCTCAACCGGGTGTGAATGAAGATGCCCCACTGGCCGTGATGGAAGACGCACTCCGAGAGGAAATTACGGGAGAAACTTACGGACCATTGAAGGCGCTGTGCGAGCAAGTGGTGCAGGAGGCGCTGCCGCAGCGCAGCCTGATCATCCGCCCCGGGTTGATCGTTGGCCCATACGACGTCAGCGACCGCTTCACCTATTGGCCGGTGCGGGTGGCGCGCGGCGGTGAAGTGCTCTGCCCAGGGCGCCCAGGGCGAACCGTCCAATTTATCGATGTGCGCGACCTGGCGGAGTGGACGATCGGCCTGCTCGAGACCGGTCGCCTGGGCATCTACAACGCCGATGGGCTCCCCGGAGACGTGAGCATGGGAGACCTATTGCACACCTGCCAGCAGGTTGCCATGGCGCTCGATCCGCACAACTCTGCGCAATTGATCTGGATGGATGATGATTTCCTGCTCCAGCAGGGTGTTGGCCCGTGGATGGAGATGCCGTTATGGATTCCGGAAAGCGACCCTGAGAGCGCCGGCTTTTTTACCTTTGATGTCGGCCGGGCGCGGGCTGCCGGCTTGACCTACCGGCCATTGCAGGACACGGTGAAAGCGACGCTATCCTGGGCGCTGACGCGCCCCGGGGATTATCAATGGCGAGCAGGCCTGACTGCGGCGCGCGAGGCCGAACTGCTGCAATCCTGGAAGCAATCCAGACAAAATTAGCCCAGTTTTTACTGGCGGGGTTATAATAGTAGCTGGCTGGCGTCCGCCTGCAGGTTTGACTTAACCCTGTGGGTTTGGTATATTTTTATTCACTCGCATTCACCGAGTGCAGCTTCCATTATCGACTATTTCCTCTAGCAAGGGTTTCTGCCTGGATGTTCGAGGAAATACCTGGAGGGGGATCGGGATATCAGGCAACCCGGCATCTTGATTTGGTGAAGTGCGTGCACTTATTGGATTAGAGGAGTGATTTATTTATGGAAGACGAGCGACAAAATGGTAATGCGGAAGCGGTTGGCCCGGAAGAACAGCCAATAACCTCTGATCAAAACAGCGCAGCGCTTGAAGAATCCGCTGCTGAATCGCCCCAGCCCTCAGAGTCGTTCAAGGAACTGTTGGAAGACTTCAGCTACAAGATCCCCGAGCGGGGCAGCGTGATGCAAGGCACGGTGCTGCGCATTGACGAGGATGCGATCATCGTGGATGTGGGCTTGAAACGGGATGCTGTTGTGCCGCAGCGCGACCTGGCCTCCCTCGATCGTGAGAAATTGAGCAAGATCAAGGTGGGTGACACGGTTACTGTGTACGTGACCAACACACCGGAAGGCGATGAGGACTTGCTTGTCTCGCTGGCGCGTGGCATTGAGCAGGATAATTGGGATGAGGCCGAAAAGCACCTGCAAGATGGCGATATCCTGGAGCTGGAAGTGGTCGATGAGAACAAAGGCGGCTTGCTGGTCAGCTTTGGCAATTTGCGCGGTTTCGTTCCCGCCTCCCAGGTGCCGGAGTTGCGCCGCTTGAATGACCGCCAGCGATTGTATCGCTTAAAGCAAAACATGGTTGGCCAGAAGATGTCTGTCAAGGTCATCGAGGTGGACCGCCATCGCAACCGCCTGGTTTTCTCCGCGGCGGCGGCGATGGAAGAGCAGCGCCGCAAACGCCTGTCTGAACTTCAGCCCGGGCAGGTTTTTCGCCAGGCGCGTGTGGTCAGCGTGGTCAACTTTGGCGTCTTTGTTGATCTGGGCGGGGTCGACGGCATGGTGCACCTTTCCCAACTGGATTGGAAGACGGTCGCTAACCCGGCCGCGATGTTTAAGCCGGGCGATAAGATCGATGTGCAAGTCTTGGAAGTGGATTTGGAGCGCGATCGTATCAGCTTGAGCCGCAAGGCGTTGCTTCCCAATCCCTGGGAGTCGCTGCAAGACCGCTATCGACCTGGCGATGTAGTTCAGGGCACGGTGACCCGCCTGGCAGATTTTGGTGCATTCGTGCGCATCGAAGAGGGCGTGGAAGGCCTGGTGCATGTCAGCGAACTGGGCTACTCCTCCGGCGGCAAGCCCGAAGAGGTCGTTTCCATTGGCGAAGAAGTGCTGGTGCGGATTTTGGATATCAACCCCAAGCGCGAGCGCATCTCTTTGAGCATGCGCCGCGTATCTGTGGACAAGCAAATTGCCTGGATGGCTGGCAAAGCATCCCCCGCCAGCGCCTCGCCCGCCGCCGATGAAGCCAGTGGGGCGAAGAAAGCGCCTGCCAGCAAACCCTCGCCGGCAGCCGAGCCAAAGGTAGAGAGCGTTAAGGGCGAAGAACCGGCGAGAGAGGCTGGCAGCGCCTTACCACAAGGCAGCGGTGATCAGGCTGCACCCGAGGCAGACAGCGACGAGACACAAAGCGCGCAGAGTTAGCCCATCGCCAATGACATCTCTTTGAAAATTGGCAGACCTTTTGGGGGTGTTGCTACCCATCCTCACGCACAGCGTTGATAAAATCGGCCAGCAGTCCATAGGCGGTCGTGTGCGGACCTGGATCGGCTTCGATGATGGATAGTTTTCCCAGCACATCGCTTTCAAATTGAACGATGCTGGTGGTGCCATCCACCAGGTACATCGGCGAGTCCTGAGCGACCATTTCGGGCGCCACCTGGGCGAGGATGCCATCCGGTGTGCGCTGGGCCGAACACACCAGTTTCCAGCGTTTGCCTTGTTGGCGAGCGTGTGCGATGTCTGCGGGGGTCAAGTGGCGAATGCCCTGGCGCTTCACCTGGGCAGGCTTCAGCGGCGCGCCCATCAAGACGGTGACCAGGGCTGATACCTTGATGGCTGCATCCCAGCCGTCGATGTCGCCGCTGGGGTCGGTTTCGGTGATGCCGGTAGACTGGGCGTAGGCGACTGCCTGCTCGAAGGATTCACCCTGTTCCATGCGGTTCAGAATCAGGTTGGTGGTGGAGTTCAAGATGCCGTGGATGGAGGTCAGGTGAGCGGCGGGCAATGCGCTGCGAAACAGCGAAAAAATTGGCGCGCCATCCATGACCGTGGATTCGAAGTAGAATTTTCGCCCCACCGCCTGGGCCAGCTCCGTTAGTTCGTGATAGGCGTGCACGACAGGCCCTTTATTGGCCGTCACGGCGTGCATGCCGCGCTGCAGCGCCAACCGGATATGGTCAACAGCGGGCTGTCCATCGCGGTAGCTGACCGGCGAGTTTTCGAAGAGCACATCGGCGGGACAGTGGCGGATGAAAGCGAAGGAATCTGCCAGCGAGGTCAACCGGGAGAGCTGTTGCAAATTCTCACCCCGCTCTACCCATTGGCAGGCGCGTTCGATGTCCAGGCCGCCGGGGTCAATCGCCATACCATGCCGCCCGGTAGCGATGCCGGTGACAGTGAAGGTGATACCGTACTGTTCCAGCAAAGCGGTGCGCTTGCGCAGCAGCAGCCGGGCCAGGGCGCGGCCAACATTGCCGAACCCCAATAGCGCTAATCGATATTCAGGCATGTTGCTCTCCGGATGTCTGAAGGCTTCACAATACGAATGTTTATACCGGCGGCCAGGGGTAAGGTCGCCGGGATGGGTCGGGGTTGGGAAAGATGGCTTGTTGCAATAAACGCGCCGTGCGCTGCTGCAATGCGCCGATCTCCGCCGGGCTCAGGTAAGCCAGCAGTTTCTGGCGCAACGGATTGGGCGCCCCTGGCTCAGAAACGAGCTGGCGCTGAAGTTCGGTCAGGTCGCGACACAGCGTTTCGGGCAGTTGCTCTCCGGCAAAATCCCAAATCACCGTGCGCAGCTTGTTCTCTTCATGGAAGCAAAGCCCGTGGTCGATCAGCTTGAGCGCCCGCTGTGGATCGACCAGGATATGACTGCCTTTGCGATCGGCGTTGTTGGCAATCAAGTCGAAGGCAACCACAGGCCGCAAACGCTGGCGATCCTCCGGGGAAAAGTTGAAGTAATGGTATTCCGGGTCGTGCTCGATGTAGAGCTGGATCGACCCCGGGCCAAGAGGCGCGTGCTTGCGAAATACCGTGGGGGGCACCAGGTCCCAGCCTAAAGCCTGGCTGAGCACGTAGGCGGCAGCTTCTCGCCGCGCCAGGGAGGCGGAGGGGAAATCCCACAGCGGGCGTACACCGCGGGTTGGCTTGTAAACCACCTGCAGCTCACCATCGGGGTGAGAGGCGGTTGCCAGGTAAGTGTAGTTCGAGCCCCACATGAACTCGCCGCGCAAGGAGAGCTCTCCCTCGGAGAGAATCTTAAGTAGGGTGTCCGTTGGCAGCGTTGATCTCATGATCGGCTTGAGCGGGCTCTACCGTGGCGTAGCTCGGCCTCACCTCAACAGCAGGGATGGATTAGTGCTTATGGCCATTGCGCTTGGGGCAAAAATGACCCTCGGGCTCCATCGGCTGACCACATTGCGGGCAAATCGGACGCCCACGGGCTGCCACTTCCATACCCCATCGGCACATGGCGCGCAGTTGAGATCGCGTGCACCAAAAACGCACGGTATCGGGTTCCCGCTCGGATTCTTCTTCGGGTATCAGCTCGCGGGCGATCAGCACCACCAGGTCGTTGTCCGAATCGTATCCCAGGCCAAGCTCGCCGGTGCGAAAGAGCGGATCGACCGGGGGGTGAATGCGCATTTTTTCATCATCATAGTCTGCGGAGGCCTTGGGCAGCTCGGGAAAGCGCTGGGCGATCTCCTCCAGAAACTGTTCGACGCCAACTGCCAGGGATTGAATCTGGACTTTTTCAACAATGATAGTGATGGATCTCTCGCGTTGAAAAGCCTGGATATAAAATACCCGCTTGCCTGGCGCGCCAATGGCATCGGTTGTGATGTGCGTTACAGGGTTAAAATCGATTTCTTGAGGCGGCATACGAGGCTCCAGGAATGACGATCAGGATAAGAAGAAGTATACCAGACTCAAGGCTTGGGAAAGTTTAGGGAAAGATCATAGTTAAGGTTCAGCAGCGCGCTGCTGTGCTCACCGATATGCAGGGCTGTCACCGAAGCAGGCGCAACCGCCAGGCGCTGGAAGTTGTCCAGGGGCATACCCAGGAAATAGGCTACGGTCAATTTGATCGGATCGGCGTGGAACACGCAGGCAAACAGATCCTTCGGCTCGTGCTGGCTGGAGAGGTGTTCAATCTCCTGCACCAGGCGGAGCTGGCACTCGGCGAAGGATTCCCCGCCGGGAAAGCGGAAGCGCGAGGGCGCCATTTGCACAGTTTTCCAGAGCTTGAGGCGGCGCAGCGCTTTGAGAGTCTGACCCTGCCATTCGCCAATGTCGACTTCCAGCAAGCCGGGGCGAGTGATCACCTGCAGCCCGAGTTTATCGGCCAAAGGCTGTGCGGTTTCCAGGGCGCGTTCCAGCGGGCTGGAATAGATGGCTTTGATGGGAGCGTCTTTGAAACGCTCTGCCAGCAGCAGCGCCTGTTGCTGGCCTTTTTGATTCAGGTGTACACCGGGTAGCCTGCCTGCCAGGCGCCCTTTCTTGACATATTCATTTTCGCCGTGGCGGATGAGCAGTACGATGGGCATATCGGGTTTACCTTGTCGGTTAACTGGCTTTGTGTTTGCCTTTGATATCTTTAATGGCCTCTTCCGGCAGATCGGGCAGGGTTCGCGATTCTACGATGCCCAACGCCTGGCGCTGCGCCTGGCGCCAGCGCTCCAAACGCTCGGCTACCTGGGCTTCATAGCCTTGACTGGATGGATTGTAGAAGTAGGTGCCCAGCAGCGGGCGCGGCAGGTACTGCTGGGGTAGAAAATGGTCAGGATTATCGTGAGGGTACTGGTAACCCTGCCCATGTCCCAATGATTTGGCATCCCGGTTGGCATCCTGCAGGTGGCGCGGCACGGCAGTGATGCCTTGCTCTTCGATGAGTTGGAATGCCTTGAAATAGGCGCCGGCGGAGTTTGATTTGGGAGCGGTCGCCAGGTAGAGCGTGGCCTCGACGATGGGATAGATGCCTTCCGGCAGGCCGATGTAATCGAACGCCTGTGCTGCGGCGCTGGCGACCACCAGCCCCAGCGGGTCGCCCAGGCCGATGTCCTCGCCCGCCAGGATGATCAGCCGGCGCAAGATGAAACGGGGGTCTTCACTGGCGTAGAGCATCTTTGCCAGCCAGTAGAGAGCCGCGTCCGGATCGGAACCGCGCACCGACTTGATGAAGGCTGAGATGGTATCATAGTGCGCATCGCCGTCTTTATCATACAGCACTGCCCGGCGCTGGATGGATTCCTGAGCCACCTCCAAAGTGACCCGCACCACGCCTTGTTCGTCGGGTGGGGTGCTCTCCACCGCCAGCTCGAGGGCGTTCAGGGCGTTGCGTGCATCCCCGCCAGCGACGCGGATCAGGTGCTCGAGAGCTTCTTCGTCGAGCTGGATCGCCCGCCCGCCGAAGCCGCGCTGCTTGTCTTGTAAGGCGGCATACAGGATGCGGCGCACATCCTCGTCTTCAAGCGGGCGCAATTGGAAGACGCGCGAGCGCGAAACCAGCGCTCCAATCACTTCGAAATAGGGATTCTCGGTGGTGGCGCCAATCAATGTGATCGTGCCGTTCTCGACGTGCGGAAGCAAGGCGTCTTGCTGAGCCTTGTTCCAACGGTGCACTTCGTCCACAAACAGGATTGTGCGCCGGTTGTACAGGCGGCGCCGCTCCAGGGCTTTATCGATCACCTCGCGCAGTTCGGCCTTGCCCGCCAGCACTGCCGAAAGGGTCTCGAAATGGGATTTGGTCTGGTTGGCGATGACCATCGCCAGGGTGGTTTTACCGGTGCCCGGCGGTCCCCACAGGATGATGGATGAAAACAGCCGGTCAGCCTCGATGGCGCGACGCAGCAGCTTGCCAGGACCGATGATGTGCTCTTGCCCGATATACTCGTCCAGGGTGCGCGGACGCATGCGGGCAGCAAGCGGGGCTTCGCTTTTCATGCGGTCGTGCATAGCATGGGTGAAGAGGTCCATATCAATCCATTTCCTTGAAAGGATTGACCACCCGCACCTCGCCATACATCTGACCGTGATTCAAATCTTCAGAGAACACCTGCTTGCAGCCCAGGCTGGCTGCGCTTTGGATCAACTGGGCATCCCAGAAAGCCAGTTGATGATTTTGCTGAAGATCAATCGCCTCGAGAAGATCCTTGGCTCCGGGTGTGTGTAAACGCCATTGTGCCAGGTCGGACACGATCTGCCGTGCGGTTTGGTAGTCCAGTGGAGCGGTGATCTTGCGGGTCACGGTCATAAAAAATTCATGTAGTACCTGAATGCTGAGACAGCCGTTTTCATCTTCCCAACAGGCCTGCATCAGTTGAGCCGCCAGTTCATGCTTCTGCCCGGCGGAACGATCGTAGGCGTAAACCAGGATATTGGTATCCAGAAAACAGGCTGCTGGGGGCTCAGTGTTCATGCAATTCCTCTCGCTTCCAGGGTATCTGCCCATGCGTGCCCAGGTTAAGCCCGCTCTTCAATAGTGCCAGGTTCCGCTGCCGCGCCTGCTCGTAAGCTTCCTGGTGTGCGACCAGATCGACCAGCGTTTGGGTCAGCAAGCCGGATAGCGAAGTATTCTTCTGCACGGCCAGTATCTTGGCCTTGCGCAAAACATCCTTGGGAATTGCCAGGGTGACATTTTGGGTAGTTTCCATAAAAGCCTCCAATAGAGAATCTTTTCACGCAAATAAGTATAACACGTATATACGTGGAAGGCAAGCGGAAATTATGCCGGGCTAAAACCGTGCGGCGGCCCCCATACAGCGTAAGCAGCTTTGCTGCGACCGCCGCATCCTGCGCCTTTTCGATCACGGCGCCGACTTACAGCGCATGCGCGGGTCCACCTTGCCCCAAGCATGTACTCATACCTCAGGACGGCGGAGAGAGTCTCGAAGTGGCTGGCGACCAAAGTATGATCGCCTTGTGGTGTTGGCGATGACCATCGCCAAAGCATCGTCCTCTGATGCCGTGGTCTTGCCCGCCCCTGGCGGCCCCCAGAGCAGGTGGACGTGAACAGCCGGTCGGCCTCGATAGCGCGGTGCATTCGCGCTGAACTTTTGCGCCGCTTGCCGGGGCCGATGATGTGCTCTTGCCCGATATACTCGTCCAGGGTGCGCGGGCGCATGCGGGCAGCAAGCGGGGCTTCGCTTTTCATGCGGGCGTTGGCGATGCGGAGCATCGCTCGGCGCAGGTGAAGAGGGCCATACGCCCATTATAACCTGCGGGCAATCGTTTTACTCATCCAGTGGACTGCGCACGGCTTTCGGCCCACGGTTGAGCACGTGGGTGTAGATCATCATGGTTTTGACATCCTTGTGCCCCAGCAGTTCCTGCACGGTGCGGATATCGTATCCCGCTTCAAGCAAATGCGTGGCAAAGCAGTGGCGGAAGGTGTGCGGGCTGACCGGCTTATTGATCTGCTAAGTGAACCGTCATAAGTCTTTTAAGACATGAAAACCCGAAACTTGCTCAGCCCGATTTTGCTCGATCAATGCCTGCTCTGCGCTATCCATCACCGCATCGATCGTGTCTTGAAGTTTGTTGGCGCAGTGTAGTGGACCCCAAAAACTGGACAGGCCCCATAGGGGTAGGGTAAGATCCAGGAAAGAGGTACACAATGGCAGAACGCAGGAAATTCACAGCGGAATTCAAGGCGAAGGTCGTGCTGGAATTGATCTCGGGCGAGAAGGG
>JAJUJL010000026.1 GCA_029265355.1 Chloroflexota bacterium
AAACCCGCCCCGGGTGCACGGATTTGCCCCGTAGGGGCGGGTTTGCACCCACCCCACCGTCGCGGGTCGCCCCGTAGGGGCGGGTTTGCACCAGCCCAGCGCCCCGCGCCGTGAACCACCTCACCCAGGCCCTCCGCGCACGCCAGCCCGGGCCAAAACCCGCCCCAGCGGCGCAATTCGGGTAAAGTGCCATGTCGAGGCGTTGTCTGCGGCTGTGATAAAATGGTGTTAATTCACCCGAATTGCATTAGTTAGTATAGTCTAAGTCCACAGTTTAGTCCATGCTATTTTTGTCACATTTTTCATAGATATTATGTCACGTCCCGCAATGACATCCGGCGCAGAGCGCCCCACCCCCACCGTCGAGGATTACCTGATGACTATGCACGTGATGGAGCGCGACTACGGTGAAATTGTCGCCGCGCGCCTGGCGGAGATGCTGGGCGTCAGCGCGGCGACCGTGGCGGTGACCTTCAAGCGCATGCAGCGCGACAATTGGATCTGCGGCAAGGGGCGCAAATCGGTGCGCCTGACCGAAACCGGCAGAGCCGCCGCCCACTCGGTCACCCGCCGGCACATGCTCACCGAGTGGTTGCTCTTGAAAATCTTGAAAGTGGACCTGCCGCTGATTCACGACGAGGCGCACAACATCGAGCACGCCCTGTCCCCGCACCTGGAAGAGCGCTTGCGCGAGATCCTCGGCGACCCGCACGTCTGCCCGCACGGCAATCCCTTCCCGGGTTACGAAAGCGAGGTGGGCGGGTGGAAGCCCCTGACTGCCCTGGCCGCGGGAGACGAGGTGGTGATCCGGCGCATCCACGAGTTCGCCGAGGAAAACGGGGAAATGATGGATTATCTGATACAGACTGGGGTACTACCGGGGGCGCAGGCGCAGGTAGTGGAGGTGCTGCCTTTCAACCAGACGCTGACGCTGGCGGTGAAAGGCGAGCGCGTCATCCTGGGGTACAGCGCGGCGAGGTACATTTTTGGAGAGCGCCCCGCCAGCGCCTGAAGGCGGAGTGCCCCGCCTCCTGAAAGCCGAGCCCGCCAGCGCCTCAATGCGGGGTGCCCCGCCACCTGAAAGCCGAGCCCGCCAGCGCCTGAAGGCGGAGTGCCCCGCCTCCTGAAAGCCGAGTCCGCCAGCGCCTGAAGGCGGGGTGCCCCGTCCAGGAAGCGTCGATCAAACTGTTATCGCGAGCGGAGCGAAGCGATCTCTGTTGATGCGGGGGATTGCCACGCCCCGGCGGGGCCCGCAGCCGAGCCCTCCAAACCGCGCCTACCTGTCGGCAGCGACGACGGTTTCCGGAAAGCGCAGCAAAAACTCTGTCCCATTTTCACGCCGGATTTCCAGCTCGCCGTCGAGCTGGTCTGCCAGGGCGCGCACCAGGGTCATCCCCATGCTGGGACCGGCGCTCAGGTCGGCGGTCATCGGCATACCGATGCCGTCGTCTGCTACACGCAAGAGAATGTTTTTGTCCGGCAGTCGCTTCAGCTCCACCCACAGGCTGCCGCGCCGCCCGGCTGGAAAGGCGTGCTTGAGAGCGTTAGCGATCAACTCGTTGAGCAGCAAGCCGCAGGGCACGGCGGTATCGATCGGCAGGTCGATCGGCTCGACATCCAGGTTCAGGTTCACCTGCCGCGCATCGAAGCGGTATGCCTGGAACAGGAAGGCTGCCAGGCTCTCGATGTAGCCGCTGAAATCCACCTGGGAAAGGTCTTCAGAGCGGTACAGCCTTTCGTGGATCAGGCCCATCGAGCGCAGGCGGTTCTGGCTCTCGCGCAGCACCTCGATCACCTGCGGATCCTTGATGCGCCCGGCTTGCAGGTTGAACATGCTGGAAATGACCTGCAGATTGTTCTTCACGCGGTGGTGGATCTCGCGCAGCAGCACTTCCTTTTCGGCCAACGAAGCGGAAAGGCGCTGCATGGCGGCCTGGCGCTCGTCGGCTTCGCGGCGCAGTTCCTCGTTGGCAAACCACAGCTCCTGAGTGCGCTGGGCAATGCGCTGCTCCAGGTGAGCGTTGAGGTCGCGCAGCTCTTCTTCCGCTGACCGGCGCTCGAGCAGCTCATGGCGGGCGATCTCGTCCAGGCGGGCGTTGTGAATGGCGATGGCCGCCTGGTCGCACAGCAGTTGCAGGCCGCGCAGCTCGTCATTCTCCAGGCGGCGCGGCGGGCTCACCGCCAGGTTCAGCACGCCCACCACCTGCAGGCCGATCTTGAGCGGCAGGCAAGTCATGCTGCCGATGAGCGAGTCACTGCCCTGGGCGTCCATCAGGCTGCGCTGGGGCACCTCGACAATCCGCCCCTGGCGAGCGGCGGTGTAGGTGGCGCCGTCGGGAGAGGGGTTTTGGGCGAGCACATCCAGGCGC
The DNA here is from genome assembly GCA_029265355.1 of Chloroflexota bacterium. Classification (GTDB taxonomy): domain Bacteria; phylum Chloroflexota; class Anaerolineae; order Anaerolineales; family UBA4823; genus JAJUJL01. Next base: position 2,370 of record JAJUJL010000026.1, read on the forward strand.
CCATCCGCATAGCGCGAGGCGCGGAAGGAGAGGGTCTGGTTTTCGTAGCTGAAGATGTGCACATCCCAGGTGAAGGGGAACTGCTGGAAAACAGCGTTGATCACCGTGTCCAGCACCGCCTTCAAGCCGCGCTGCGAGATGAGGCTCAAACCAATCTGGTAGAGGGCTTCCATGTTGCGGGCACGCTGGTTCAGCTCCTGGCGCTGGGCCTGCAGGCTGGCGGTCATCTCATTGAACGCCAGCATCACCTGCCCCAGCTCATCCAGCCGGTCGGGCTGCAGGCGCAGAGCCAGTTGTCCATGTCCCACCAGCTCGGCGCCGCGCTGCAGCCGGGAGATGGGTTTGAGCACCAGGGTCTGCATCGAATAGAGCATCAAATAAAAGCCGAACAGGCCAGTCAACACCATCAACAAGGTGACGGTGATCGCTGCGCTGCGCGTGTTGGCAAACGCCACTTCCAGGGGCACTTCGGCAATCACCAGCCAGCCGGTGTCGCCAACCGGCGCCACAGCGCTCAGCACCGCTCTGCCAGCCAGGTCATGACTCTCACCGCTCCAATCGACCTGGGCAGCGCTCAAGAGCGCCGAGTACTGCGGATTGGTGAGCACATGCGCCCGCGAGAGCTGGACTTGCGGATCGCTGTGGGCGACGACCTGCCCATTGCGGTTGACCACCATGATCTGCCCCGAACGACCCACCCGGTACCGCCCGGTGACCTCCCACAGGACGCGCATATCGACCAGGGCGGCGTTCACCCCTCCCAGCAGCCTGGGCAACGCCAGCGTCACATAGGGGCGGTCATCCGCAGACAGGTTCAAGTTGCCCAGGTACATCTGCCCCTGGCTGGCGGCTTTGTACCACGAAGATTGCGACAGGGTCACAAAACTGGTCAGGATGGGGACGTCGCGAGAGATGACAAGCTGAAGCTGACCGCGTTCATCCAGGAAGACGACTTCCAGCAGCGCCGGGTTGAGCTGCAGGAAAGCGCGCGAGATGTCCTGGTTTTCTTTCAGCTCGTCCAGGCCGTACAGGCTCATTTGGTCCAGGGTGACTGCCGTTTGCTGGAGAAAGGTCTGCAAATGCAGCGCCCCATCATAGGCGTCCACTTTTTGGCGTGAAAGCCATTGGAGTCTCTCCGAACGATAGGTGAAAAAGACCACGCCAAACAGGCTGGAAAACATCGCCAGGCTGAGCATCGAGGCAATCGCCAGGCGAATTTGCTGGCGCAGCGAAGTTTTCCGGAGGCGAGTGGGTGCGCTCATACCGGCAGGACTACCTGCGAGGGACGACCGCCAGCCGTGGCTGGCAGGGGATCACCTGGCGTGCGCATTCAAGGGGCAATCGCTTCATCTTGCCAGCCGATCTGCTGGGCCAGCGCTTCCCAGGCCTGGTCGTGCAGCGCCTGGCCGGTGGGTGAAAGCGGAAGGATGATCTCGGCGTTGGATAAGTCTTCATCCGCAGGGTATATGGCAACATCCTCCCGCAGTTCGGCGTCGATCAATGCCAGCGCTCCCTGGTTGGGGGTGGCATAGCCGTTGAAGTTGGCAATCTGGGCGTTGATCTCGGGTTGGTGCAGGAAATTGATCAGTTGCATGGCTGCCTGCGGCTGCGCAGTCGAGGCAGGCACAACAAAAGCGTCGTTCCACAGCAGAGCACCGTCCCGCGGCATGACAAATTCCACTGCGATGCCGGCTTCCGAAACGGCGTAGTAATCGAGGGCAAAAGCCATCGAGATCGCCAGGTCAGCTTGCTGGAAGGCTGCGGCGGCATCCACCTCGTCATAGCGCTCCAGGATCACGGCTTGCGGGAGCAGCAGGCTCAGGTGCTGCTGGGCCTCAGCCAGTTGAGCGGGGTCTTCGCTGTTGGCGGAATAGCCCAGCGAACGCAAGGCAACACCGAGCAATTCGCGGCGGGTGCTGAACCACAGGCCCACTTTGCCAGCGTAGGCTGGCTCCCACAGGTCTGCCCAGGAGGGCGGATCGCCCGGCAGCAGTTCGCTGCGCACCAGCAAGCCGGTGACGCCCCAGTTGAAGGGGATGCTGTACCGGTTGCCCGGGTCATAAGCCAGGTCGCGAAAATTGGGGGCGATGTACTTGAGATTGTGCAGCAGGGAGTGGTCGAGCGGCGTCAGCAAGCCTTCCGACACCAGGCCGGGGATAAAGCGGGCATCCATCACCACCACGTCGAAGGAGGCGCCTTGCTGCAAAGCTTCCACCGCTTCTTCCTGGGCTTCATAGCTCAGGTACTCGACGGGTATGCCGGTCTGCTGGGTGAAGGCGTCGAACACTTCCTGGGGCACGTCTTCTTCCCAGTCATAGAAGCGCAGCGCGGCCGGCGGCGCAGCGGGGCTATCGGTCGGAGCGCCCAGCGGCGAACAGGCGCTCAACGCCAGCAGGGAAATCACCAGCGCAGCCAGGAGCCCCAGCTTATTTCTCAGGCAAAAACAGTTGCTGTCGCTTCGCATCGCTAACTGGATTATACGCTTTTCCCATGCAGTAAGACCCCCTGCGACGCTATCACTTCCGTAAGGGTGACCGGTGAATTCCAGGTCGGCGTTGCGCCAACGGAAGGGAGGCGTTTGCGCTCACGCCCGGTGCGCCCAGGCAACGTGAGCTCGGGATGACAAGGAAACCGGTTGATTGGGTTGGTCTTGGGCGGCGAAGCTGCCCAAGATAAACCCCACTCCCCTTAGAATCATGAAAAGAAAATGCCCCAGCCGGTGTGGTTGGGGCATGCAGCTCAAGGCGGACAGCAGATCAATACTCGACGGCGCGGGGCAGGTTCTTGGCCTGCTCGATCCAATCGGCGACCTGCTTTTGGGTGGGAAGCTGGCGCACCAGTTTCTTGGCGGCGTTCACCTCGCCCAATTTGGCGTACAGGTTTTCGGCTTTGCGCTGGGCCAGCTCGCGCACGGTGTCCACGCCAGCCTCTTCCAGCAAATCGGAGTACTCTTCGCCAATGCCTTTGATGCGGAAAAGATCAGCATGGTTGACCCATTCCAGGATGAGCTTTTCGCTGATGCCGGTTTTCTCCGCCAGTTCCTGGCGGCCTTTGGGCGTGGCGCCGGCTTTCAGCAGACCATCCACGCCGCGCACACCGGCAGCGTGCAGTTTCTCCTGGTATGCAGCGCCAATGCCTTCGATTTGGGACAATTTTGCCATTGCAATCTCTCCTGTGTCTGAATCGGAGTGAATGAAACCTGAGAAAAAATCATTTCGGGAACAGGCTGCCAAATCCTTTGAGCAGCTCTTGGGAGGCGCCGCGCAACATGGCATCCACCTGGGCGCCGTAGGGGTTCGGCAAATGCTGTTTAATGAACACCACCATGGTCTCGACCGCAGTGCGAGCCTGGGTTTCGCTGACACCGGCTTTCTGAACGACGAGCTTGACCAATTCTTCCATCATTCTCCACTCCTAAGGGCTCATCCATTTCAAGCGCTGTGCTCGATTGTTAATCAATGATATTCGATATTTGAAGATTCCGCAAGTTTCATTTCCGAACTTCGCACCAAAGACCGGACAACCTTTTTATGGATCATGCGAGTCCCGCAGGGACGTGGCAGCCATGTCAGGAAAATGCAACCAGACTCATATTTTCCCTGGCTCAGTTCAGGCATATACTCTTTGCATTGGAAAAACGCCGATGACTGCCACACACCTCCACAGGACCGTGCTTCTCTTCACAGCCGGGCTGTTGTGCGCCTGCCTGGCAAACCTGCTCGACCACCTGATTCCTCTTTCGGCGGGTTTTCTGCTGGTGCAATGGGCAGAGGCGTTCAGCAACAGCCTGGCGACGGTGGGGATGCTGACGGTGATCGCTCTGTTCCTGCACGCCCGGCGCAGTTGACGCTCGATAATTCGCGCAGACTCAGTCCCTGCAACACCCAGGCCGCCTGTCATTGCAAGGCGGTCGTTGTCTTTCGCTCGGACCGGGGCTCGCTTTACCCGGAAAATTTTTCTGAGCCGGCGCAGCGAAGCAATCTCCCCGCCCACCCACAGCCGGCTGCGCCTCGCTCCAAGCGAGATTGCCAGGCTCACAGGCGCCCATGGCTCCTAACAGAACTGATCGTTTTGCGTTCTACAAATAATGTTGCAAAACGATTAGAATATAACCGTAGCCGCCCGCGGCTGCACCTGCGAGGGCTGTTTCAGCGCAAGCAGGGTCCGCTGCAGGGCGGCTCCAGGCAGCGATCGAGGCGCGATGTTGGTGAGCATGCACACGTTCCATGAATAATTGTCCGCATTGTGGTTTCCAGAATCCGGAAGGCATTCACATTTGCCTGCGATGCGCCTCTGAGTTGAAGCGCACCTGCCCCAATTGCGGGACGGAAGCGCCGTTCAACAACCGCTTTTGCGGACAGTGCGGAGCGCGGCTGCAGCCCGAGGCTGTCCAGCCGCAAGCCATTGCGCCAGCGCCAGCCGCCAACAACCAGCAAGAGCGCATGCTCAAAAACCTGCGCGCGGCTATACCGGCCTCGCTGGCCGAGAAATTCACCCAGGCCTCCAAGGAGCTGTACGGCCAGCGGCGCGAGGTGACGATTTTATTTATCGCCATCGCCGATTTCGCCGCCCTTTCCCAGCGCCTGGACAGCGAGACGGTATACCTGGCAGTGGACGAGATCGTGCACATGCTGGCCGGCGTCATCTATAAGTACGAGGGGACGATCGACAAGTACACCGGCAACGGGTTGATGGCGCTCTTTGGCATACCGCTCAATCACGAAAACGACCCGGAGCGGGCGGTCAGGGCCGCCCTGGAGGCGCGCTACTCGCTCCAGCAGATGAGCGAGCGGCTGCGCCAGCGTTACCAGCACGATTTCGGCTTGCAAATTGGCATCCATACCGGTTCGGTGATCGCCGGCTACCTCAATGACCAGCAACACATGGAGTACACCGTCATCGGCGATACCGTGCAGCTCGCTTCCCAGCTACAAAAGCAAGCCCCGGCGGGGGGCATCTGGGTCTCCTTCAGCACCTACCAGCGCACTCGTCCGATCATCGACTACGAAAACCTGCCCGCGCTGCGGCAGGAGGGGATGACAGAAGCGGCAAAGGTGTACCAACCCCTCGGCCTGCGCAACAAGCCAGGGCAGGTGCGCGGCCTGCCTGGACTGCAGGCGCCGATGATCGGGCGCAGCCAGCAGTTGAAAGCGCTGATCGAAGTGTTCAAGGAGTGCCTCAGCCTGAATACCAGCCAGATCGTGCTGTGCAGCGGCGAAGCGGGGATCGGCAAATCCAGGCTGGTGGCAGAGTTCCGCGAAGAGTTGGCTTCTTACCCGGCCAAGATGGTGACTGGCACCTGCGCCTCCTACATGCGCATCACACCCTACCGCGTGGTGGCGGATGTGCTGCGCAACATGCTGTCCATCTCGGAATTAGATGAAGGCGCCGACCAGCGCAGAGCGCTGCTGCAGCGGCTGGAGCAGCTTGGCCTGGAGCGGAACGACATCCTGCCATTCCTGATGCACGTGCTTGGCATTCTGCACACCGACCCGATGATGGAAGTGCGCGTCAAGCTGCTGGAGCCATCCATGCTGCGCCGGCAAATCCACTTTGCCCTGCGCATGTTCTTCATCACCGAGGCGCGCCGTTCGCCGCTGGTGTTGGTCTTCGATGACCTGCACTGGGTCGACCAGGCTTCCGGGCAGTTCTTGGAATACCTGTGCCAGTCGCTGGAAGATTTCCCGCTCATGCTGGTGATGGTGGCGCGCGATTTCAGCAAATACAGCCTGGCGCAGGCGATACAGGCGGCAGCCGAGAAACACCTGCGCCGGCCTCACCGGGTGCAATTGGAGCCGCTGCCCAAGCCGGATGCGCATTTGCTGGTAGATTTGCTGGTGCAGGAGAATACCCAGGCAGCCCGCGAGCTGAAGGCGATCATTGCCCGGCGCGCCGGGGGAAACCCCTACTACACCGAAGAGATGGTGCGCGTGCTGATCGACCACGGCGGGATGGTGTTCCGGGATGGCTACTGGCAGGTGGCTGAAAACGCCGCCAACCTGATCAAGGAAGTGCCTGGAACGCTGGGAGATATCATCCTGGCGCGCTTCGACCACCTCCCCGAACAGTTGAAACACGTCTTGCTGCGCGCCTCGGTGCTGGGAGAGACCTTCTCCTTCAAGCTGCTGCAAGCCCTGGAGGGTGGCGCCAACCTCAACTTGCCCGCCTCGTTGGCCAACCTGGTGGAACGTGACTTCCTGGTGCCCATCCAGTTGGGGGTCGAGGATGGCTACATGTTCAAGCACCCCCTGCTGCAAGAAACGATCTACAAGACCCTGCTGAAGCGCGACCTGCGCAAGCTGCACACCCAGGTGGCGCAGGCGATCGAAAGCGGAGAGTACTGGCTGCCCGGGGAGCGCAACCAGGTGCTGGCTTACCACCTCTCGGAAGGCAGCCAACCGGCGCGCGCCATCCCTTACCTGTTGGTCTCTGCGGAAATGGCCTACCAGCACTTTGCCAACGACACGGTGATCCAGCTTTACCGGCGCGTGCTCGACTTGATGAAGACGGCGCAGGATGCGCACGGCAGCCAAAAGCAGCGCGCCCAGGTCGGGTTGGCGCAGGCGCTCAAATTCACCGGCGAGCTGGAGGAGGCTGCCAACCTGCTGCAGGAGATGGTCGACTCGATCCCGGTCGGCGCGGATGAGCTGCAAAAAACCGACAGTGAGCTGTTCCAGATCTACATCGAAGCGCTGCGCGAGCTGGCCGATATCCGCGCTCGCGAAGGCGAGCAAGAATATGCCATTCGCCTGCTCAAGCAAGGCATGGCGATGCTGGGCGAATCGGGCCGGAAAGATCACCCGATCATTTGGCGCCGGCTGGCAGACCGGCTGGCCTGGGTGTATTTCCGCCAACGCAACCTGGACGAGGCTTACAACCTGGTCGACCTGGCGTTGCTCGAAACCCAGACCTGGGAAGCGCAGGACCCCATCACCATCGCCTCGCTGTACAACACTATCGGCGGCATCTACTGGATGCGCTCGCGCTACGCCGAAGCCATCGAGAGCGTGGAAAACAGCCTGGAAATCTACAAAAACCTGCATTACCACTGGGGCATGGCCAACACGCTCACCAACCTGGGCGTGCTGCACTATTCCACCGAGAAATGGTCGCAGGCGGTCGAGTACCTGGAACAAGCCGACCAGTTGCGGCGCGAATACGGCGACGACCCAGAGCGCCCGATCAACCTGAAGAACCTGGGTGAAGTGTTGATCGACATGGGAGACTACCTGAATGCGCGCTCGCGGCTGGAAACCAGCCTGGAGATCAGCCGCCGCCTGGGCCTGGAGATCGCCCAAACCTACGCCGAGTTGGGCCTGTGCCGGTTGGCCGTTGTGGAAGGCGACCTGGAGAACGCCCGCCAGCACCTGGCGCGGGTGCGCAATTTGATGCGCGATGTAGATGAACAAAATGACCGCACCGCTCACTACTACCAGCTCCTGGCGCTGATCGAACTGCAGGAAGACCATCTCGACGCGGCCCGGTCGGCCATCGAGAGAGCGCTCGAGATTGCGCAACAGGGGGATATGCCCGCCAGGCAAATCGACTTGCTGCGCGTCAACGGCGCTCTGCACACGCGCCTGGGGTTGTTCGAGCAAGCCGAGGCTTTCCTGCGTCAATCGGCGCAGTTGGCTCAGCAAGCCAGCGATCGATTCAGCGAGGCCAAAGCCAGCTATGAATTGGGTCTGCTCTACCTGAAGTGGAGCGAGGCAGATCCCGATCGGCCTGCCCAACTGCGCCAGCAGGCAGAGCGCCAGGTGGATACGGCGCTGCGCATTTTCGAGGCGCTGGGGGCGAGGCACGATTTGAACCTGGCCAAGATTGCTCACGCCCAGATTGCATTCAAGGATGAGCCGGGCAGATTCAGCCAGCTTGTGGAAGAGCCAGACAGCCAGGCGATGGCGCTGCGGGCGCGCCTGAACCTGCCAGATGGCGAATGGCACCAGGCGACGATCTTCTCGGCGCGCCTGATGCCGCGCCGGGGGGTGGATGAAGAGTACATCTTCGAGACGATCGCCTTTCTCATCCCCTCGCTGGCAGAGCTGATCAAGGAAAACGGCGGGCAGATCATCAACCACCAGGATGGCATCACCGCCATCTTCGGCGCGCCGACAGCCCACGAAGACGACCCGGAGCGCGCCATGGAAACGGTGATGCAACTGGTCAACTTTTACAACGAGCTGGACCAGCAAACCGAGCTGCCTCTTTCGCTGCACATCGGCGTCACCATGGGGAAGATCGTCGCTGGTCACATCAACACGGAACAAGGCGCAGAATTCATGGCCGCGGGCGAAGCGGTGACCCTGGCGCGAGCCGTGGCGGAGAGCTGTCCATCCGGCAAGGTGTGGGCGACCCAGGCAGTGCGAAACATCACCTCCTTCCGCTTCGAGTATGCGCCGGTGTCGCCGAGCCTGAGCGAGAAACTGGAAAACGCCACCATCTTCCAACTGGAGGGATTGCGCGAACAAATCCTGCCGGTGCGCGGGTTGATTGGCCTGAAATCACCTTTCATTGGGCGCAACCGGGAACTGGAAGCCATGCAGCGCATGAGCCAGGTGCTGGAAACCGAGAGCGGCGGCATCATCTGGATCGAGGGAGAAGCCGGTATCGGGAAGAGCCGTTTAATGCGCGAATTCGCCAACCGGGTGCTCAAGAAAGGCGCCCTGGTGCTGCGCGGCACGTGCACCGCCCGGCGCTCGGAGTACGCCTTCTCGCTGTTCTCGGACCTGCTGCTGCAGGCTTTCGATGTCCAGCAAAACTATTCTTCCAGGCAGATCAGCGAACAGATCGATGCCAGGCTGCAGAGCTGGTCGCCGGAGCTGGCGGAAATTCGCCCCTATCTGCAACTGCTGATGGGTGTGCATCCCAGCGGCGTGCAGGGCGAGCGCATCATCTCGATGGAGCCGGAGCAGTTGCGCCGGCAGACTTTCGTCGCCATACACCGCCTGGTCAGCACGCTGGCGAGCCTCCAGCCGCTGGTGCTGATCCTGGATGATTTGCAGTGGATCGATTCGATTTCCGCCGATTTGCTGCTGTACCTCTCACACCTGGTGGTCTCGCAGCGCATCTTGTTCGTCTGCGCCCAGCGCCAGAAGGAGATCAGCCCGTTCGAACAGATCCTGGCGCGCACGCGCAGCATGCACCCTGAGAAGTACGTGCACCTGACCATCGAACCGCTCACCATTGCGGAATGCCGGCAACTGCTGGGAGAATTCCTGGCTTCCGCCGACCTGCCCGATTCGATTCTTTCGCTGATTGTGCAACAGAGCGGCGGCAACCCGTATTTCATCGAAGAGTTTGTGCGCCTGCTGGTGGAGAAGGATTACCTGCGCCTGGTGCGCGGTCGCCTGGTGGCCAATATCACCCTCAAGGCAGACACGCTGACGATCCCGGCCTCGTTGGAAAGCCTGATACGCGCCCGCGTGGATGCCCTGGAAACGCCGGCGCGGCAGCTCCTGCAGGTGGCGGCGGTGATTGGACACCGCTTCAACCGGACGCTGCTCAGCCGGGTGGCGGAGCGCGAGCAGATCGACGTGATCCTGGCGGCGCTGCACACCCGCGGCATGCTCAACCCGACTGCGGAGGCTGAACATTGGGAATTCAGCCACCCGTTGATCGAGTTGATCGTGTACAACACCGTGCTGATGGCGCAGCGCCAGATCCTGCACCAGCGCACCGCCGCCGCCCTGGAAGCCCAATGGCAGGGCAGCGAGGAGGAGCACGCTGAAGACCTGGCCTACCATTACGGCAAAGCGGAGATGCACGCCAAGGCGCTGCACTATCTGATCCTGGCAGGCGAGCGCGCCGCCGCCCGGCACGCCAACGATGCGGCCGTTTCCTTCTACGAGCAGGCCGCCGACCTGCTCAGCGTGGTGCCGCAAGCTGGGGACGAGTCTCGCTGGCGCATTCTGAGCGGGATGGGCGAGGTGTACCAGTTCATCGGCAACTATGACAAGTCGCTGGCGGTGCTGCAAAGCGGGTTGGACCTGGTGAACAGCGCCCACCTCTCGGCAGCGCAAAAGGCCGGCATTTTCCGCCGCATGGGCGACACCGCCCACAAGAAGGGCGACCAGGAACAGGCGATCGTTTACCTGCAGCAGGCTTTGAAGGTGGTCGGCGAGGCGCAGGATGCGATCTCCCAGGTGGAGACCGCTCGCATCTACGCCCGCCTGGGATGGTGCCTGTTCATGCTTTCGGAGTTGGAGAAAGCCAAGGAGGCGGTGATGCAGTCCATGCAGCACGCCGCCAAAGCCAACAATACCACCGCCCTGGCAATGGCAGAAAATTACCTGGGTGGAATCCTTTACCGCCAGGGAGACCTGGAGCAAGCCATGCAGCACACCCGCACTGCGATGACCTACTGGCAGGAGCTGGGATATAGCTGGGGCGTGGCGGCTGCGCTGAGCAACCTGGGCATCCTGGAGATCACTTCGGGCAACTGGCAGGCAGCTCACAGCTCGATCAAGCGCAGCCTGGCTCTGCGCCAGGAAATGGGCGATGTGGACGGGGTGGCCATCACCAACCATAACCTGGGGCACCTGCTGCGAGACCAGGGCGATATGGAGCAGGCCGAGCTGCATTACCGCGATAGCCTGGCGGTCTCTCGTCCCTTCCAGATGAACTGGCACGCAGCCAATTCCTTCGTCGGACTGGCCCAGTCGCTGCTCTACCAGGGGCGCACCGATGAAGCCGAGGAAGCGCTGCACGAAGGGCATCGCCTGGCGCAGGAGATCAACGCCCCGGATGTGATCGTGGAGGCGCTGTGCACCTCGGCGGAGATTCACCTGGAACGGGGGCAATTGACGGAAGCCGAGTCGCAAGCGCAAAGCGCCGAAAAACTGGCCACCCAAATCGGGATCAGCCCGCTGCAAGCCACCGCCTGCCGCCTGCAATCGGCCAGCCTGCAGCGCCAGGGACAGTTGCCGCGCGCCAGGCAGAAGCTGGAGGGCGCCTGGCGCGCCCTGGCGGGCAGCCCGGACATGCTGGAAGACGGCCGGCTGCATGTGCAAGCCATGCTGATTGCGCAAGCCTCCAACGAGCCGGAGCAAGCCGCCCGGCATCGCCAGGAAGCGGAGCGCATTTTCAACCAGCTTGGGGCGGCGCGTGACCTGAAGATCCTCTATTCCATTGCAAAATAAGTTCCACTGCAAGGCCGCCGTCACGGGAATGCGCCGCTGGAAGCGGGTTGGTGGACGGCAACGGCCTCTTTTTACGCGCAATTAACACCCGCCTAACAATCTTGATAGGTTGTTTTACAGACAAAGTATTGCAATTGTGTTAATCTTTAAGCAACGAAACACCAATCAACCAAAGGCAGGCAAGCAGAGCCCGCCACAAAGGAGTGGATTTATCGAAAGACGAGTGATGCAGTAAGGCCAAGATGCAAGCGGTAACGGTATCATGTTGACCAACCATAATAATCTCCGAAGGGGAGGGATCATGAAGAAAATACACAGAATGATGATCATACTTGTGGTGCTGGTGATGCTGGGGGTGCTGATCGCCCCGCTGGCCTCCCCCCGCCTCCACCAATTTGCAGGTGTGGGAGACCTGATCTGGTCGGGCGGGCTGCTCTGGTCGGGTGGGCTGCTCTGGTCGGGCGGGCTGCTCTGGTCCGGTGGATTGCTCTGGTCGGGCGGGCTGCTCTGGTCCGGTGGGTTGCTCTGGTCGGGTGGGCTGCTCTGGTCGGGATAGCGGCGCACGCCGCCCCCGGCTTCTTGACACCCGTCCGATCCAGTGAAAGCTATGGATCATTTCGATAAGCCGCACGCAGACAGGCGTGCCTCACGAAGCGAAGAAGCGACGCAACACCAGGCGGCGCTTCTTCGCGCTGGCGAGCAGGCGGTATTGACGGAGACGCCAGAGCGGGAGCGGCTGCTGGCGATCATGTCGCGCGCTAACCAGGCTGCCGCATACCCGGACAGCCAGCAATTGGTGGAGCGCATGATCGACCTGTTGATCGAAATCACCCAGGCAGAGTGCGCCAACTTCTATTTGCTGGACGCCCAAAGCGACGAACTCGTCCTGCAGATGGTGCGGGGCGATGAGCAGAGCCAGTACCTGCTGGGCCTGCGCTTCAACCGCCAGCACGGTTTACCCGGAATCACGATCCACGGAACGCAGCCGGTGGTGATCGGCGATTTGGACGCCGATCCACACTGGCTGCGCTCGTTGGACCCAGCCAACGCGGCGCGCAAACGCAACGTGATCAATTTGCCTTTGCTCGCCCGGGGGCGCACACTGGGCGTGGTGCAGATCTTCAATTACCAGCAGGCAGACCTGGACCTCTTGCAGATGCTGAGCGAACGCCTGTCCAGCGAGCTGCTCCAGCGCATGGAGCTGGAGAACATGGCGCGATCGAGGCTGCGCCTGGAGCAGCTCATCGATGTGCTGGGGCAGGTAGCAGGCACCTTGGACCGCAACCGGCTGCTGCGCCTGGTCACCGAAAACGTCGCCCACCTGGTGAACGCTGAGCGCAGCTCGATCTTCCTGGTGGATCCTCAGACGGATGAGATGATTTTCCAGGTGGCTTACCAGGCGCCAGAAACGCAGGCGCCCACCACGATCGGTGGGACAATTGGCAGCGGATCAGGGATGGGTCAGCCAACGGCGCAAAGCGGTGAGCACAACGAAAAAGCCTTCTCGTATTACAACCGCTCGGCGATCACGGTGCCCTTGCAGCGCATCATGCTGGCTGACAGCCAGGGCGAGCAGCAGGAGAAAGCGATCGGCGGGCTGATGGCGCTCACCCCGCGGCACGCCGCCTTCCAACCGGAAGACGCTCACTTGATGCACATCCTGGCGAACCAGACCAGCACCTTTCTGCAGGTGGCAGATATGTACGAAAGCGCTGGCGAGCTCTTCCTGGACGCCATCCGGGCGCTGACGGCTGCCATTGACGCCAAGGATCCCTACACGCAGGGACACTCGCAGCGGGTTTCCGATTACGCTGTGCTGCTCGCCCGCGACCTGGGACTGGATGAAGACCTGGTCAACAATGTGCGCATCGCCAGCCTGCTGCACGATGTGGGTAAAATTGGCATCCCAGACGCCATACTGCTCAAGAAGGGCAGCCTGACCGAGCACGAGTACGAGGTCATCAAACGCCACGCCATCACGGGCGTCACCATTCTCAGCCAGGTGCGCCTGCTGGCGCCGGTGCTGCCGGGCATCGCTGAGCACCACGAGCGCCTGGATGGTTCGGGTTACCCGGGAGGGAAAATCGGGACGCAAATCTCGCTGATGGGGCGCATCGTTGCGGTGGCGGATGTGTTCGACGCCATGACCAGCTTTCGCCCATACCGCCCGGCATTGAGCGCGGCGGAGGTGCTGGCTTACCTGGAGAATCACAGCGGCAGGCTGTTCGATGCTGACTGTGTGCAAGCGCTGCGAAACGTGCTGCGGCGGGCCAATCCGTTGGCAAGCCCCTGATCGAAGGATGCGCCGGGCGGATAAGGCCCGGTGCGATTGACAGAACAACTGCCCTGGGGTGCGGATAGGAAAGGATTCGATGTCATGATCTCTCAAGGAAGAGGGCGGAGGGCGCTCGATCTGGTGTGGATCGCCTGCCTGTGCGCAGGCTTTTTCGGTTTGGGCTGGCTGGTCAACGATCGCCTGGGCAATGTGAGCGAACAGTTGATCGTCTCCGCCCACCAGAAGATCCGCAGCGAATCGTACTTCAACCAGGCGAGCGCCCAGGAGCTGGCCAACGCCGCGGTGCGCGGCATGCTGGCGGAGATCAACGACCCCTACGCTGAGCTGATCGAGCCCGAAGCCGCCCAGGACTTGCTGGACACCTTCGCCGGGAAAACCGGCGTGGTGGGGCTGTACGCCGAGAACCGAGATGGGCAGGTGGTGATCGGCATCGTCTTCCCAGAGAGCGCCGCGGAAAAGGCCGGTCTGCGAGCCGGCGACGTGATCCTGTCCATAGACGGGGTGAAGCTGGATAACGAAACCGACTCATCCGAAACCGGCCTGCTGATCCGCGGCGCGCCGGGCACAAGCGTGCGGCTCGAGATTATGCGCCAGGGGCAAACCCAGGTGGTGGAGGTCATCCGCCAGGAGCGGCAGTTCGTGGCGTCGCGCATGCTGCCGGGGAAGGTGGCGTATCTCAGCCTGAACGCCTTCAACAAGACCGCCAGCGCGCATCTGAAGCTGGCGCTGGAAGAGCTGCTGGCGCAGGAGCCGGCCGGGCTGATCTGGGACCTGCGCGAGAACGAGGGCGGCGACATGCAGGCGGCGCAGGAGATGTTGAGCTATTTCATTGACGATGGCCTGCTGTTCACCGCCGAGCTGACCGGCGGGCGCCGGGTTCCCTTCCACGCCAGGGGCGCGGCCATTGCCCCTGATCTGCCCCTGGTGGTGCTGATGGATCACAGCACTTATTCCGCCGGCGAGACCGCCGCGGCGGCCATCGCCGAGCTGGGACGGGGTGTGACGGTGGGCAGCGCCACCTATGGCAAAGGCTTAATCCAGGCGACCATGCCCTTGAAGAGCGGCGCGCTGCTGCAAATGACCATTGCCCGCTGGCTTTCGCCCAAGGGCGAGTGGTTCCAGGAGCGCGGCGTGCCGCCGCAGGTGGAAGTGTTGGACGACCCGCAGACCGAGGCGGACGAGGTGCTGGAGAAGGGCATCCAGGTGCTCTTGGGGGAATAGAGATCAAAACACAAAGCGCACCAGGCAGGCGCTGAGCTCACATCGGTATCCCACAAAACTACCTTTGTGTTTTTTGCGTTTAGCTTTGTGCGCTGTGCGTTTCGATTAAGTCTTTTTCAAGAGCTCGGCTTCGCGTGCCTGGCGCGCTGCCAGGTGGGCTTCCATGGCAGCTTCACCCGCTGCCAGGATGGGCGCCATGCGCTCGGGAGTGAGATCGAACTCGAGTATGCCATAGCCGCCAGCCGGCAGCCGGCACACCAGGTGCTGGTGTGCGTCCATCACTTCCTTGTCGTGACCGCTCAAGAGCGTGTCTGCCAGGCCGGAGAGGCGCGCCATCATCTCCGCAATCAAATCGGAGCGCTCCAAAAAGCCGGGAGCGGGCGAATCGGCTTGCTGGGTACCCTCCGCTCCCGGGACAGGCATGCCATCATCCAGCAGCATGCCGATGACCTGGTCATCATCGGGATTCTTGCCCATGATTTTTTCGACGATTTCATCCTGCAGCACGAACAGGCGGATGGGGAAATTGGACAGCAAACCGCCATCCACGATCTTGTGCCCGGTGATATCCCGACCCTGGTAGGCGCCCCACTCGGACTGCCAGATCACCTCCTGCCAGACCAACGGGCAGCTCATCGACATGCGCACCGCCCAGGCGGTGGGACAATCCGGCGCAGTGCGGGCGTTGAGCACCAGCATGGTGCGGTTGGTGATGTCGGTCGCCACCACCGACAGGTCGCGGCCGGTGTACTGGGCGAATTCGCGCAAGGTGGATTCCCCCAGGTCCTTGGAGCAGATTTCCAGCTTTTCTTTGAGGTAATTGAGCAGGTTATTGCCCGAATACCAGCCGCCCCAGGCAAACAGGGAGACCAGGTGACGCGCCAGGTTGGCCTTCACCAGGCCTTCGACCATGTTATCCACCAGGGGTTCGATGATATTGGGCACAGCAGGGTTATCCAGCTCGGTGCGCAGCCAATAGACCAGGCTTTGATGCAGGTCGGCGTCTTCTGGGATGCGCGGCACTTCCAGGAAGCTGGCAAAGCGCGACTTGCCGTCTGGCATGCGCTCATTGATGGCTTGCATGCACTCCTCGGCGTTGTAGCCGGCTGCGACCAGCAATGCCACGATCGAGCCTGCCGAGGTGCCGATCACCCGGCGAGGCCTGTGCCCCTGGCGCTCAAACGCCTGCAGCGCGCCGACAAATGCCAGGCCTTTAGCGCCGCCGCCTTCAAAAACCAGATCAAAATCCATATTCCCTGCTTTCTATTGGGTGTGAGGTGAGCCAATTGGGCTGTACAAGAAGCGCCGCGCAGGTTGCTGGCAAATGTGTGGGCGCACAGGCATCAGCGCTACCCAATTATACTCCCTGGCCGATGGATTGCATCCATTTTGGACAGGAATTGCGCACTTTGTTTAACTCACAGCCCATTGCGCAAATCCATGCGGAATTGAATCGTTGAGATTATACCCATTTTGGTTATAATTGTCGAATATTCCCCAAGGTTGCTCGCCGTGGCATGACGGTTTCACAAGCGGGAGATGATCGCTGACCAACCCTACGGGTTGGCTTTCAGGAAGACTTTCATGTGCATCGTGCACGGAGTGCGAGGAATTTATGCTGACGTTCCTAAAGACCAGCCTCACCCATCGCCTGAACGCTCACCTGGCAAACCCAGCACAAGCGGCCGCCCACGAGATGCTGCGCCTGCGGTTGCTGTTTGCCATCGCCATCTTGAAGCTGCTCAATTTTATCGGCGGCGCCTGGGATATCCAATGGCACGTGGAGATCGGGCGCGACAGCCTATTCATCCCACCCCACCTGCTGGTGTTTGTGGCTTTTATCGGCGGCGTGCTGGCAGCGATCGGCCTGGTGGCCTATGAAAGCGCCCAGGCGATGCTCGGTGAACCGCCAGCGCACGCGGCGCGGCTTGGGCCATTCTACGCCCCAGGGGCGTTCTTCGGTGTGTTGGTCGGGTACGTGCTGGCGCTGCTCTCCGCGGTGCTGGATGAGCTGTGGCACGAAATATTCGGGATCGACGCCACGCTGTGGAGCCCGCCCCATTTGTTGATCATGGCATCGACGATGTGTGTGGATTTCAGCCTGATGCTGGGCATCACCCGTACCGCCCGGCGCTTGGGATACGGCTTCAACTGGAGCAGCCCGCTGTTTTGGGGCCTGGCGCTCACCGGCGCGTACGCCTTCGAGGCGGTGAACTTCCAGATGGGCGAAGCCTTCATCGTCGGCTACCGCGCTGGGGGGGCGGGTGTGCTGGGGCTACTCTTCCCGCTGCTGGTGGGCGTTTTCCTGCCTTTTTCGATGATGCTGCTGGTGAGATTGGCTGGGCGCTTCTGGATGGTGCTGCCGGCGATTGGGTTGGCGCTGGGCTTGCAATACCTTTCGACCGGCATTGCTGCGCTGGGCTTTGCCATCTTGAAACCTGTTTCGGTGATTGACGCCTATGTGCTGGAGAATCCCGAATCGACGGCGGCGATGGCGCGCCAGTTCGCCCGCCTGCTGGGCTTCGATGGCCTGATTGGCTTCCACCAGGCGTGGACGATGTCGCTGATGATCCCGCCGTTGGCGATCGTGGCGCTGCTGGAGCTGCTGCCCTGGGCGCGGCGCAGGCGGCTGGTCGCCGCGCCGCTGTTCTCGCTGGCAATGGTGCTCATCTCCATGCTGCTCTTTCAACAAAAAGCGCCGCTGAACAGCTATGACATTCAGGCAGGGGATGTGGCCCTGGCAGCCGCTATCAGCGCGGCGGGTGGGCTGCTGAGCGGCTGGTTGGGTTGGCGATTGGCGTCAGCCGATGAGCGAGAGAAAGCCTAAAAACCGGTCGCTTGCAATCGATTTGGATCCATAGGCGCTGGCTGCCCCAAAATGGGGGCGATGAGATGTGGTAAGATGTTCCAGGCCGCTGAGCGGTGATCCTCCTGGCGGAGGAGAGCTGGCTCGGGCCGAATCGCGCCTGGAGACACTGATACGATGCTGCACCGCAAGCTTGCCATTTTCCTGCTGATGCTCATCCTGCTCAGCGCCTGCTCGGGGAGACTGGCGGGGGTGGAGCGCCTGGCGTACACGCCGCAACCGGTTACGGCGGGGGAGTTCCCGGCGCCTGCCGGGCGCGCCGCCAGTCAAACGCCCGCCGAAATCGACGCCTGGGTGGAGGGCACGCTGGCGGGGATGCCGCTGCGCCAGAAGATTGGGCAACTCATCATCACCGGTGTGCCGGACGATTTTGCCAAGCAGCGCACCTGCGAATCGATCCAGATGCTGCGCCCGGCGGGGGTCACTTTCCAATACGGCAATATCCAAAATCCCGACCAGTTGCGCGCGTTTATCCGGGAGCTGGGCGAGTGCGCCCGGCAAGCCAGCGAAATACCGCTGCTCTTCACGCTGTCGCATGAGGGTGAGAACACGCGCTTCGCTGGCGGGATAACGCCCTTCCCCTCAGCGCTGGCGCTGGGCGCGACGGGCGAACCCGCCAATGCCTACCGGGTCTTCCTGGCAGCCGGCCGCGAGCTGCGCTACAGTGGGATCAACATGGTGCTGGGTCCGGTGGCAGACGTGCTGAGCGAGCTGGACAACCTGGTGATCCACGACCGGACCTTTGGCGGCGACCCGCAGCAGGTGAGCCGCTTTGTCGAGCAAGCCACCCTGGGATATGAGCAGGCTGGTTTGATCCCGGTGCTTAAGCATTTCCCCGGGCATGGGGGTGTGGCGGAAGATTCGCACGAGGAGCTGCCCGTGGACCACGCCAGCCGGGAGCGGCTGATGGCGGAGCACCTGCCGCCCTTCCGCAGCGGAATGCAGGCAGGGGCGCCGGTGATCATGCTCAGCCACATCGCCTATCCCGCCATCTCCGGCTCGGAGACCTCGGCGACGCTCTCCCCGGAGATGATGCGCTTCCTGCGCGGCGAGCTGGGTTACCGCGGGGTGGTCTTGAGCGACTCGATGCGCATGAAAGCGGTCAACACCGCTGCCCGCGGGGTGGAGCAGGCCTCCGTGCAGGCGATCCAGGCCGGCGTGGACTTGCTGCTGTTGAACGAGCCCAGCCAGGCGCGGCTGGCGCGCAATGCCCTGGTGGAGGCGGTGGATAAAGGTCGCTTGAGCCGGGAGCGGGTGGATGAGGCTGTGCGCCGGGTGCTGACGCTGAAGGCGATCTGGGGAGTGGCTTTCCCGGCTGAAGGGCAGGCGCCCGAACCGGACTGGGAGGAACACGCCGCGCTGCTGCAAGACATCGGGCTGCGCATACCGGCGCTGGTGAAGGACGAACTGAACCACGTGCCGCTGCCGGCGGCGGCGAAGACGATCCTGCTGATTGCGCCGGAAAAAGATTGGGATTTTTACAGCCGGCTGGCGCAGGCGCTGGAGGCGCAGGGGCGGCGGGTGGAGATGGTTTTCTATTCTGCGCCGTGGGATGGCGCGGGGGAAGACGAGGCGCTGATCGCCAGCCTGCAGGCCCGGGCCGCGCAGAGCGACCTGGCGCTGGTGTTCACGTGGCAGGCGCACCTTCTGCGAGCCACGCCGGCCGGCGCCTGGCAGGTGAAGCTGGTGCAGGCGCTGCAAGCCACCGGTCGCTCGCTGGTGGTGGTGGCGTTTGCCTCGCCCACCGACTTGCTCAGCTTTCCCGAAATCCCCTCCTTCATAGCGATGCTGGGCTCGACGCCCGGCCAGCAGCGGGCGGTGATCGAGGGACTGACCGGGGAGAGGCCGCTGCAAGGCAGCGTACCGTTGCCGGGGTTATTGCCATAAGTGGTAGGACCGGCTGTTAGCCGGTCCGGGAAGCGGGCAGGCTAACAGCTTGCCCTACAGAGGGGATAGTATAATAACTGCCGTTGTATCGCTGAGCAGTTCAGCAAATTACTGAGAAGCGCATGGCTAAAACCAACATCAAAGAAATCCTGATCGGTAAGCCTTTTCCCACCAGCATGGATGTGCACGAGCGGTTGGACAAAGTGCGCGCCCTGGCGGTGTTCGCCTCCGACCCGATCAGCTCCAACGCTTACGCCACCGAAGCGATCATGAGCGTGCTGATTTTGCTGGGTTCCCAGGCGCTGTCCATTACGATGCCGGTCGGGCTGGCAGTAGCCGGGTTGGTGCTGCTGGTGGTCTTCAGCTACATCCAGACCATCCTGCATTATCCTGGAGGCGGCGGGGCGTACATTGTTGCGAAAGATAACCTGGGACGCTTCCCTTCGCTGGTTGCAGGCGCAGCGCTGATGACCGATTACATACTGACCGTATCGGTCTCGGTTTCGGCGGGCGTGCGGGCCATCACCTCGGCTTTTCCGGAGCTGTTCGAGTTCCGCGTGATGATTGCGCTGGGTGCCATCGCAGTACTGACCTGGATTAACCTGCGCGGGGTGCGTGAAAGCGGCACGATATTCGCAGTACCCACTTATGCCTTCGTCAGCGGCGTGTGGCTGGTGATCGCCATCGGTTTGGTGCGCTATGGGGGCTGGTTTGGCGCGCCGCCGATACCGGTGGTGGAGGAAATCATCCCCGCGACGGTTTCGGTGACTGGCTTTGCCTACGCCTGGCTCATTCTGCGGGCGTTCGCCGGCGGCTGCACCGCCTTGACCGGTATCGAGGCCATCAGCGACGGCGTGCAGGCGTTCAAACCGCCGGAATCGAAAAACGCCGCCCTGACGATGGTCGCCATGGGGTTGATGGCGATGTCGCTGTTCCTGGGCATCACTTTCCTCTCGACGCACATCGGCCTGGTGCCAACCGAGACCGACAGCATCCTATCGCAGATGACCCGACGGGTGGCTGGGAGCGGCCCGTTGTACTACTGGGTGCAGTTTTTCACCGCCATGATCTTGATCCTGGCAGCCAATACCGCCTACCAGGATTTTCCGCGCATCAGCTATTTCCTGGCAAGGGACAACTTCCTGCCGCGCTGGATGCAGAACCGCGGCGACCGGCTGGTGTTCAGCTCAGGCATCCTGGTGCTGGCGCTGATCGCCTCGCTGCTGATCATCTTTTTCCAGGCCAACGAAATTGCCATGCTGCCGCTGTATGCCCTGGGGGTGATGCTCAGCTTCAGCATTTCGCAAAGCGGTATGTTCCGCCTGATGGGGCGCATCGCGCATCTGAAGCCTGGAGAGACGCTGCAAACCGAGGTGACCGAGATCCACTACGAGCGCAATGCAAAGTGGAAGCGCGTGCTGAATGCGCTGGGTGCAACGGTGACGTTTTCGGTGTTCATTGTCCTGGCCAGCACCAAGTTCCTGGACGGCGCCTGGATTGTGCTGTTGATCATTCCGCTGTTGATCTTCATGTTCTACTCGATCCACGCCCACTACGAGCGCGTCTCACGGGCACTGAGCACGCGCAACCTGACCGCTGAACAGCTCTCTGAAGTGGCAGACGTGGTGATCGTGCCGATCGCGGATGTGCACCGCGGCACACTGCGCGCCCTGACCTATGCCCGCCGGCTCTCGAACGATGTGCGCGCCCTGTGCGTGGTCACTTCGCAAGAGATGAAGGAGCGCTTGCTGCGCCGCTGGGCGCGCTTTCCGAGCATCACCGAGGGCATCCAACTGGTGACCATCGACTACGACTACCGCGACGTGCTGCCGCCAATCGTCGAATATATCGAACGCGTGAACAACATCGAGTTTCCGGAGAAGCTCACCACGGTGGTAGTGCCGGAGTTCGTGCCGACCTATGCCATTGGCGGTTTTCTGCACAACCAGACTGCCAACAGGCTCAGGCGCGAGCTGCGCAAGTACAAAGATATCGTGGTGATCGATATTCCGATCCACATCGATTCGAAGATCTAAGGGCCGGGAGCCACCTACCCCCAGCCCCTCCCTTCAGGGAGGGGCATTAAGGCATCCAGGGATAGGGGACTGTCAAGCACGTCTATCCATCAGCGAGTGAGCATGGGCAGGTAGAGCTTTGCCGTATCATCGTTCAGGATGGTGCCCAGCCCAGAGGCTCCGTAGATCGACACCGGAGAGGCGTTGCTGAGGGTGAAGCTGAAGACTTCGTCCAGTTCGTAAGCCGTATCGCCGTAGATGACCACGGGCACATCGAGGCTGGTCACTCCGGGCGCAAAATTGAGACTACCGGAGGTTTCGCTGTAATCGACGCCCGGGGTGGCAAAGTTGCCGCCCACGCCGCTGGAGGTGGCGTAATCCACGGTGACCGCAAAGGCTGCCGGGCGGGTCAGAACCACGGTGAAGATCAACTGCGACGTTCCACTGTCGCCCTCCTGCACGCCCGGGCTGGCATTGACCGACACCTGGGCGATGTCGTCATCCACGATCACACCGCTGCCGGAGTTGTCCGCCAGGGCGGCGTTGGTCGGGCTGCTGAGGGTGACAAAGAAGTCCTCCTGGGCGCCTTCATCGATGAGATCCCCGGCGATGGTCACGGCGATGGTGCGGCTGGTTTGCCCGGGATTGAAAGTGAGCGAGCCGCTGGCAGTGGTGTAATCGCTGCCGCTGCTGGCGCTGCCGTTGGCGGTGGTGTAGTTGACCGTCACCGCCTGGGCAGCCGCGGGGGACAGGCTGACGGTGAAAGTGGCGGTGGTGGTGCCCGAGTCGCCTTCGTTCACATTGACATCGTTGATCGACAGGGAAGAGAGACCATCGTCGTCGATGATCGTGCCGACGCCCTGGCCGATGATGATATCCGCGTTCACGGCGTTGGACAGGTTGACGAGGAAATCCTCGTCAGGCTCGTCATTGGCGTCGCCGGTCACCGAGACGGTGATCGTTTGGGAGGACTGGCCGGGAGCAAAGTTGAGCGTACCGCTGGCGGCGGTGTAATCGCTGCCAGCGAGGGCGGCGCCGTTGGCGGTGGAGTAGTCCACCGAGACGGGTTGGGTGCTGGTGGGCGCCAGGGTGACGGTGAAGATGGCGTTGGTGGTTCCGCTGTTGCCTTCGGTGAGAGAGATATTGTCAATGGCAAGCTGGTTGCGAGCCTCGAAGGCGCCTTTGTCGCAGGTGGCAGTGCCGTCGTTATCGCCGTCCACCGGGCGGGCAATGCCGCGCTGGTCGGTGGCGGGGCAGGCGCTGTTATTGCCGTGGTCGATGGCCGGGCTGCCCGGCAGCAGGGCGTGGGTCTGCGTGCTGCCGCCATAGGCGCCCAGGGGGCTCAACAGCGGATCGAGATTCAATACGTCCCCGGGCTGGGTGAAGCTGCAGAAATTGTCGCTGGACAAGTTATTGCCCAGCGAGGTCCACACGCCGGAAGCCAGGCAGTTGCGCCCGCCGTTGTTGGCGACGATGGTATTTTGGATGGTCATCGTGGCGTTGCTGTTGGCGATGCCGCCGTAGCGCGTACCACCGCCGATCACCTGGTTGTTGGCGATGGTGCTGTTCAGCACCGTGGTCTGCGTGCCTGGATCCAGGCTGGCCAGGCCGACGTAGTTGGGGGCGATGTTGCCGCTGATGGTCACGTTGGTCAGGGAGAGGGTGGCCAGGCTGTTCAGTACGCCGGCGGCATAGGAGTCGGCGGTGTTGCCAGAGATGGTGACATTCACCAGGTCGGCGGTTCCGCTTCCAACGACGAGTCCGCCGCCAAACTGGCTGACGCTGTTGCCGCTCAGGGTCGTATCCTGGAGATAGAGAGAATTCATGCTGTATATCCCGCCGCCCTGGCTGGCGGTATTATCCGCGATCAGGGTCTGGGTGGCGGTCATGACGCCCTGGTTCCACATCATCACACCGCCGCCGGTGGCAGCCGCGGTGTTGCTGATCACCTGGCTGTCTTGCAGCAGCAGTGTGCCGGCGTTGAAGATGCCCCCACCGTACTGGCTGCTGGTGTTGTTGGCGACGGTGACCGATTGAAGGGTGAGAAGCCCCAGGTTATAGATGCCGCCGCCGCCCAGGCCGCTGGCGACGCCGTTGCGAACGGTGAGATCGGCCAGGGTGATATTGGCGATGCCGGCGGTTTGCAGGACGTACTGAGCATGGTTGCCATCCAGGAAGGTGCTGCCAGCGCCAACGCCCTGCAGGGTGAGCGCCAGGGAAATGTCGAGGCTTTCGATGTAGACGCCGGCGGCGATCTGGATGGTGTCGCCGTTGGCAGCCCTGGAGACGGCCTGGTTGATGGTCAGGCAGGCGGTAGCGGGGGTGAGGCAGTCGTCGGCGTCATTGCCGGTGGCGGCGTCCACGTACCAGGTGGTGGCAGTCGGGGCGGCGAGGGAAGGGTGGGAGAACAGACCGATGGCGAGTAAGCTGACCAGCACAAGAAGCGAGAGCACCCATTTTAGCGAGGGAAGAGGAAGGACTGCGCGCACAACTGCCTCCAAGCGTAGAAGATATGGGATTGGGACGGGCCACTGATGAAGGTTATTTCCATTCCCGGAGGGCTTGCTCCCTGGCGGTGCTCCGGGGGATGGAATGGAGGGGATTATAACACGATAAAGGTGGTGTTATAGATCATATTAGTCTAATTCGCAGCCCCGGAGCAGAGAAACAATCTTTCACGCGACCCGGTGGGCGACCCACCTTGTGCGCTCGTGTGTGGGCGCATGAAGCAGATGTCGATCGCCATGCAGTCGCGGCAGCAGGTTGACTTCCACGCCGGCGCTGGTGTGGCACGACACGGATTTGGGCAAGGATGACACGGATTGGCGGTCGGGGTGAAGTGCTTGGTGAGGCATGACGCGATTTGGGCAAGGATGACACGGGGCAAGGCAGGCTCGGTGGGGCACGACACAGATTTGAACACGGATGACACGGATTGGCGGTCGGGGTGAAGTGCTTGGTGAGGCACGACGTGGAGTTGTTCACGGAGGACACGGGGTGAATGGAGGGGAATAGAGTTCGCGCTGGAAGGGCGAGTACCTAAATCCAACACCTTATTTGACCTTAGCGGTCATTGCGAGACCAGCGTCGGGTGTTTTTTACACGCCTGTGCTGGTCGTGGGAATCTCCTATCAGATCATTTTGCAGAGCCCACATCGTGCGAGCAGCTTATCTTTTATTACGCCACGGCGAGAAGGCGCGAGCGTGATCCAGGGGGCATTGGTCCGAAGAATCCAATCCGTGTATCCGTGTTAAAAATCCGTGTCGGGCGACTTTCAACTCCCCACTTGTACCAGAACATTTGTTCTGGTATTCTAAGCACAAACAGTGATCTTTGGGGTGTATGCGGCGGCTTCGCCTGCGCACCCCCCCACGGAGGTCTTCCCATGTCCCTCGACAATTTTCACCTCGACCCCGCCACGCTGCTGGTGATCGTCTTTGGCCTGGTGGAGTTTGCCAAGCAGCTCGGGGCGCGCGGCAATGGGCTGCGCCTGCTCTCGATGGCGCTGGGCGTAACGTTGGCGGTGCTCTATCGGCTGGCCCTGGCGTATCCACACGCCGCCCCGTGGATCGAGACGGCGTTTTTCGGATTGGCAGCCGGGTTGGCGGCTTCGGGTGTGTACAGCTTCGTCAACCAGCGCCTGCCGGTCAATGCGCTCAAGGCCAGGCGGCGCGACCCGCTGCTTGGCGCGGTTCCGGGAGATCCGTTGCGATGAGCGACCTCGAGGGCGGCCCGGCGCCGCTCCAGGCTGCCAGCAAGGGCGGCGTTGGGCGCTCCCGTCGCAAGCCGGCCGCGGCTGCGCCGCCCGCCGATGAGCGGTCGCGGTTGGATGGGCTGGAAGGCCTGGAAGAGCTCTCCGCCGGCTTGCAGCGCCTGATGCGCCGTTACCTGGAGGTGGTGGAGGAGGTCAGCGACCAGACGGCGCTGGAGCGCTCGCTGCGCGTGCTGGGGCTGCTGGCTTACCACTACGGGCGGCTGCTGATGACGCAGCGCGAGCTGGCGCAGGAGCAGGGGGGCGGCGATCCGCTGCTGGCGGCGCTGGCGGAGCTGGAGGAGGAAATGGGATGGAAACGCTGACCCAACGCGCTGCCTTCGGGGCGCTGCAGGATGACTGCCCGGTGCTGCCCCAGGCGCAGGCCGCACTGGTGGATGCTCGCGAGCTGGTCAAGGCGCTGCGCCGCTTGCGCAAGCGCGCTCAGCGCTGCACGCCCTGCCGAAGAAATGCCACCGCTCCACAGGGTGAGTGCCTGTGGATGCAGGATCTCAACGCCCGGCTGGACCTGGCGATCGAGGAGATCATGGCGGAATGGGGGCTGGCGTGACGGATGATTTGGAGACCCAACTCATCCTGGAGCGCCTGCGCTCGACGCTGCAATTGCTGCGTAGCGAGGTGACGCAGCTCGAGACCAGCTTGAAGTATTACCAGGAGCTGAGCTCGACGCGCATCAGCGCGCTGGAGAAGCGCAGCGACGATTTCGAGAGCCGCCTGCGCGCTCTGACCGACGCCTCCACGCAGTTCAAGGTGCTGGCAGGCCTGGCCACCGGCGGTGGGCTGCTCTCGGCGCTGGCGTTGCTGCGCGCGTTGCTGGGTTTGTGAGGCTTATGCAACGGGATGACTATCTACTTTATAAAAATACCCTGCAGCGTCTGACGCGCTTCGCGGGTTCCGGTGCAGGGATCGACCTGCGCCGCTATCAGCAGGAGGCGGGGGAGGCCATCATACAGAGCGTGATGCAGCGGCGCGGCGACAGCCTGGTGGTGATGCTGCCGCGCCAGTCGGGCAAGAACGAGCTGCAGGCCCAGGTGGAAGCTTTCTTGCTGTATCTCTATCACCGCATCGGCGGTGATATCGTCAAGGTCTCCCCAACCTTCAAGCCGCAAACGCAGAATGCGATGCGCCGCCTGGAGCGCGTGCTGGAGAACCACGCCGTGCTGAAGCGCATGTGGCGCAAAGAGTCGGGCTATATCTACCGGGTGGGCCAGGCGCGGGTGATCTTCCTCTCCGGCGACCCCAACGCCAAGGTGGTCGGCGCTACGGCTTCGCTGTTGCTGGAGTGCGACGAGGCGCAGGACGTGGGCGCGGCCAAGTGGGACAAAGATTTCGCCCCCATGGCGGCTTCGACGCGGGCGACGCGCGTTTTCTGGGGCACTTCCTGGACCAGCCAGACGCTGCTGGCGCGCGAACTGCGCGCCGCCCGGCTTGCCGAGCAGCAGGATGGGCGGCGCAGGGCGTTCGTGTGCAGCGCTGAGCAGGTCGGCGCGGAAGTGCCGGCGTACGCTGCCTTCGTGCAGGAGCAGGTGGCGCGCTTCGGACGCACCCATCCCCTGGTGCGCACGCAGTATTTCTCGGAGGAGATCGACGAGCAGGCGGGTATGTTCCCGGCAGAGCGCCTGGCGCGCATGCAGGGCAACCACGCCAAAGAGGAGCGCCCAGGCAGCGCCGGGGCGGTGTACGCGCTGCTGGTGGATGTGGCGAGCGGCGACGAAGACGCCGCCTTCGGCGCGCTGGCCAACACGGCCAGCCAGCCAGGCGGCCGCCGGGACGCCACCGCTTGCACGGTGGTGCGCGTCGATCTGAGCACGCTGGCGGACGAGCTGCTGCGCCTGCCCACTTACCGGGTGGTGCAGCGCTACGCCTGGGTGGATGTGCGCCACAGCGAGCTGTACGCCGTGCTCAGGGCGCTGGCAGAGCACTGGCAGGCGCGCCGCGTGGTGATCGACGCCACCGGCGTGGGCGCCGGGCTGGCCTCTTTCCTGGAGAAGGCGCTGCCAGGCGTCGTGACGCCCTTCATTTTCACCAGCCGCAGCAAGTCAGACCTGGGCTGGGGCTTCCTGGCCGCTATCGAGAGCGGGCGCTACCTGGAATACGCCCCGGCGGACGAGCTGCAGCGCCGCTTTTGGGAGGAATGCCGCTATGCAGAGATGAGCGTCCAGGAGGGACCGGGCAAGCTGATGCGCTGGGGCGCGCCGCCCGGCGGGCGCGACCCGCTCAGCGGCGCGGCGCTGCACGATGACCTGCTGGTCTCGGCGGCGCTGTGCGCCGAGCTGGACCGCCTGCCGTGGGGATTGGGCGAGTCGCACGTCGTGGCAGCGCAGGACCCTTTGGAGGGTCTGCGGGATATTTACTGACCTATCCCCCTGCCCTGGAGTTTGGTCTTTTCGAGGATTAGAGTGGCATGCCTAGCAGATATGTGGGAATTTATCCATCGCATCACTGCCAGATTTAGAAAAGGCCAAACTCAAAGGAAAGATAAGTCAAATAAGGAGGTCTATGCCAGGCAATGCAATGAGAGTGGCGTTCGATAAGGTGGCGCTGGGGGCGGAGGCGCCAGCGGGGCCAGCGCGGCGCTACCGCTGCCGCTTTGTGCGCGCCGGCAGGGTGCGCGCCGCCGGCAACCAGCCGGGGCCGTTGATCCTGGAAGCCAGCGCTTTGGAGCAGGCCTGCCAGGCGGGGCTGTTCGATGGGCGGGCGGTGTTCGTGGATCACGCCGCCTGGCTGGAGAGCCCCTCGCTGCGCAACCTGGTGGGCGTGACCGGCCAGGCAGCCTGGGACGCCAGCGAGCAGGCGGTGCACGGTGTGGTGGAGCTGCTGCCGGGGGGAGAAGCGCTGGCGGAGCTGCTGGATGAGATCGTCGCCCGCCAGGCGCCAGACGTGGGTCTTTCGCTGGTGTTTTGGCCCGAGTTTGCCGGAGAGCCTGGACCGCACGGCGAGCGCCGCGTGGCAGGCATTCGCCACATCGAGAGCGTCGATTTGGTCTTCGAACCCGCCGCCGGCGGGCGCATCCTGCAAGCGCTGAGCAGCGCTGCTTGGTGGGCAGGCTCACAGCTTGCCGCACAGTCCAATAGGGCAGGCGAACAGCTTGCCCCACAAGCCGATCGGGCAGGCGAACAGCTTGCCTTACAAAAGATAAATGCACAAGGAGAACATCTCATGAGTGAAGCACAGATCGAGCAATCCGTTGCACCTGGCGAGCAGGAGGGCGCACAGGACTGGCAGTTGGCCGTGGCGCGCTCGGCAGCCTCGCTGCTGGTCGCCGCCAGCGGCCTGCCGGCCGCCTCGCAGCAGCGCCTGCTGACCCAAACCTATGCGCACCCCGGCGAAGTCGAGCAAGCCATCCGCAACGAGCAGCAGTACCTGGCGGCGCTGCAGGAGCACAACGCCATCCAGCTTCCCGGGCGCGCCCCACGCTCGCCGCACATCCAGGTCGGCCTGAGCGGGCTGGAGCAGGTGCAGGCAGCAGCCGAGGCGCTCTTCCTTGGCCGCCGCCCGGAGCAGGGCATTCCCCCTTTGGCGGGCATCCGCGAGCTGTACACGCTGCTCTCCGGCGACTACGAGATGGCGGGCGTCTTCCACCCGGAGCGTGTGCGCCTCGCCAACGTCGATTCGAGCAGCATGGCGGGGCTGGTCGCCAACGCTCTGAACAAAGCGGTGGTCAACCTGTTCCAGGAGTACCCGCGCTGGTGGGAACCGCTAGTGATGCAGGAGAACTTCGCCACGCTGCAGCAGGTCAAGTGGATCACGCTGGGCGGCGTGGGCGAACTGCCCACCGTCTCGGAAGGTGCCGCCTACACCGAGCTGACCTGGGACGACCTGACTGAAACCAGCGACTTCACCAAGAAGGGCGGCTACCTGGGCATCACCCTGGAGGCGATCGACAAGGACGACACGCGCCGCATCCAGGCCGCGCCGCGGGCGCTGGCGCAGTCCGCCTGGCTGACGCTCTCCAAGAGCATTTCCAACATCTTCACCAGCAACTCGGGCGTCGGTCCCACGCTGAGCGACGGGCTGGCGCTGTTCCACAGTTCGCACGGCAACCTGGGCAGCACGGCGCTGACGCTCAGCTCCTACGCCGCGGCGCGCACGGCGATGCGCAAGCAGACCGAGCTCAACTCCGGCGAGCGCCTGGGGGCGCTGACCGCGCCCAAGTACTTGCTGGTGCCGCCCGACCTGGAGATCACCGCCCTGCAGGTGCTGGCTTCGCAGTACGACTACTCCTACGCCCTGAGCAACGGCACCGCAGCGCCGGACAACGCCTTCGCCGAGGGCAGCGACCGGGAAGCGCGCTTCAATTCTGCTCGCCGGCGGGTGATCGTGGTCGACCTGTGGACGGACTCCAACAACTGGGCGGCCTGCGCCGACCCGCGCCTGTACCCGACCATCGGGCTGGGCTTTCGCTACGGGCCCACGCCGGAAGTGTTCTCGGTGGCCTCGCCCACGGCTGGGTTGATGTTCACCAACGATACACTGCCAGTCAAGGTGCGCTTCTTCTACGCCGTTGGGCCGGTGGATTACCGCGGGCTGTACAAGGCGAACGTGGCCTAGCCCGACGCCCTGTCGCTGCGAGGCGAAGCAGTCTCCCGGCAGGCGGGGAGATTGCGTCGCTCGCTGGAGAACGCTCGCTCGCAATGACCCTTACTCGAGTTATGGAGGTTTCCGAATGAACCGCACCATCCAACACACCTATCACATCCCCGGGACGTTGACGGCCAATGTCAGCATTCCGTTCAAACTCTACTCGGACGTCAGCCTGGTGCACGTCAGCGCAGTGGGCAGCAACGCCAACGACGCCACGCTGAAGATCGGCAACAGCAGCGACGACGACGCTTACCTGCTGGCGGCAGGCATCGGCGACAGCGGCGCGCCGGTGGAGTTCGACCGCGATAACTTCGTGGGCGGTGTCGATCCGCACATCAAGAAGGGCACGACCATGCTGTTGACGCTGGATTACGATGGCGCTGGCGGTGCAGCGGCGCAGAACGTGACGCTGGTGCTGACCTTCACGGAGGGATGAACCTCACCCTATCCCCCATCCCCATCCCCTCTCCCGGACTGGGAGAGGGGATGGGGTGAGGGAGACACAAGGAGGCTGACATGGCAAGAACAGGGCACATCACCATCACGACGGCCGGCACGCCGGTGCAAGGCACCGACCAGCAGGCCAACGATATTTACCTGGCGGGGCACCCGAGCAACGCCGGCAATGTGTGGGTCGGCGGGATCGGCGATGCAAATAAGTATCCCATACCACCTGGGCAGCAGGTGGTGGTGAACGTGGGGAATCTGAACGCGCTGGAGTTCGATGCAGATACCAGCGGCGATAAAGTGTGCTGGCTGATTTACTGGTAGGCGGGCGCTATGTTTCCTGCCCAACTGGTGAGAGTCAACCCGTCTACACTGACCAGGATGCCTGGGCGGATTGTGACGAGCGCGCCGCCAGGCTTTGATTGGTATGTCGATTCTGTGGCTGGCAATGATGGCAATTCGGGGCGAACCCCGGGCCAGGCGTTTCAAAGCCTGGCGGCGGTGAACGCGGTGCTCGCTGCGGGCGACCGGATCGGGCTGAGGCGAGGCAGCACCTGGTATGAGAAGCTGACGCTGCAGACGGGCTGCAAGGTGGCGGCCTATGGGAGCGGGGCCAGGCCGATCATCGAGTGCAGGGATGCCATCGGCGCGGGCGCCTGGACGAAAAGCGGGGGATACACGAACGTTTACCAGGCGACGGTGACGTTCGACGCGGGCATACTGGACGACCCAGAGCTGCACGTGTGGGAGGACGGGGCGCCTTACCTGCAGCAAACGAGCATCGCGAATGTGGATGCTAACCCGGGCAGCTTCTATGTGGCGAACAGCTCCACTTCGCCGCAGACGGTGTATATCCATGCGTTTGGCTCGACCAACCCGACCAGCGATGGAAAGACGAGGTTGTATAACCCACGCGCCTATGCGGTGGGATCGACCAATGCGGTGGACCGCTTGATTATTCGGGATGTACACGCGATTGGAAACCTGCGCGGGGATGGGGCGATTGTGTGCCGCGACGACAGCCAGGCGATCAACTGCGTGGTTGAATGGGGCGGGAAGCACGAGATGTACATGGGGGAAGGCTCGGTCGTGGCCAACTGCACGTTTTACGATTCGATCGATGCGACCAGCGCAACCATGCTGGTATTCAACAAGAACACGCCGACCGGAAAAGATAACTATGTCTTGAATTGCACTTTTAAGATCCGGTCAACGTATGCAAACAACCACAAGTGCGGACCGGCAAACAGCCATAACAATGTGAGCGGGAGCTTCGGCACGGTGTATTTTCGGAATTGCCGGTTTGAAGGCTTCTCGGGCGCGCGGATGCCGATGAATCACCATGCGCACGTGCGCTACGAAGATTGCACCTGGTTGAATTGTGGGCAAGGGCTGGATGTGAACAGCACAAACACGAGCATCACGGTGAGCGGGGGGAGCTGGGAGAGCAACGTGCTGTACCAGCGGATGATCAACATCAACATCAGCGGCGGGGCGTGTGTGCTGCGCATTGAGAACTTCACGATTAAACCCACGGCGGTGACTGACACGGGCTTTGTGTACTTGAATGCGGCTTGCATTGTGCAGCTCTCGAATGTGACCTTTGATCTATCGGGGCTATCGAGCGGGCTGCGCAAGTGCATCTACCTGACAAACACAGGGGCAGACCTGACCTATGAAGATTGCACCTTTTTAGGACATGCCACGGCTGGGGCGACGTATGTAGATTTGAATGTCACGCCGACGAGCTGGGCGGCGGATCGCAACAGTTATCGCCCGACGGCCTCTTACTGGCGGCTGGCGCCGACGACTTACACCACACTGGCGAACTGGCAAGCTGCGGTGACGCCGAGAGAGGCGAACAGTGTGACGCTGTAGAGCGGACTTCACCTGGCGCCTGGATTGAAGGGTTATGCGACCTCCCGCCTGCTCAAATCGAAGCTGTTCGCAGGATGTGGGCAAGGCAAGATGACCTGAAAGGAGACAAAAATGAACCTATCCACCACCACGATGCTGGCGATACTGGACGGACACGGCGAGCCGCAGGAGCGCCAGGAGATGCGCCGCCTGCTGCAGGAGGCCGGCGTGGATGCGCCGCTGCAGCGCTGGCGAGCGGTTGGAGCGCTCCTGGAGCTGACCCTGCTCAACGGCAAGATCATCTACCTGCCGCCCGGCGGAACCAGCGCGGCGCGCGCTGCATCATCAACCGAAGCAGCAGGCGAAACGAAGACGGGACTGGCGCAGGCGGACAAGCAGCCCGGGCGCCGCGGCGGCAAGGATAAGCCCAAGAAAGCAGCGGGAGGCGCGCATGGGCTACATCCATGACGCCCAAATGAGACTGTGGCTGCCGCCGGAACTGCTGGGCGTCAGCGATGGGCTGGCCACCTGGACGATGGACCACGACGGCATCACCTGGGCGTTGCAGCGACCGGCTGCCGGGGCGGGCGCCTGGCAAGCGCGCCTGGCGCTGACGCCGCCCTGCAACAGCCTCCCCAGCAGAGGGGCGCGTCCGCTCAGCCTGGAACTGTGGTACAGCGTGAGCGGCTCTGCCTTGAGTGATTGCGCCGCGACGATCGAAAGATATAGCCTGCCGGCGCACGGCGCGGCGTGGAGCGCAGCGGTTGCGATACCCTTCACCTACGACAGCGATCACGACAGCGCTGCCGAGCGCGGCGCGCTGGGCAACCACCGCATGGCGCTGACCATCAGCGCGCCAGCCTGGATCGCAGCCGGCGAAGCCTGGCAGGCGCGCCTGAGCGGCGCAGCCGCCCTGGCGACCGTGGTGCGCATTCACGGCGCACTGTTGAGCTACACCTTAAGGCTGTGATAAAGATTAACCGCCAAGACGCAAAGGCGCAAAGTAATTGTTTCTAACTTGAACTCAGCGTCTTTGCGACTTCGCGGTGAAGTTTTTCTCGACCGAGGAGAAGAGATGCCCACGATGAGAGAACGGATCTTGAATTTCCTGACCGGCAAACGCCGGAACGGGAGCGGAGAAACGCTGAGCGCTGCTGCCCGCGCCGTGGTGGATGACAGCCGCGGTTGGACTTCGCTGGCGAGCCCTGCCAGGCCGCACGAGCGCGACTGGGCTGAGGTGCAGGGGCTGTACGAAGACTCGCTGGCGGCTTACCGCAAGAATCCGATCGCCTGGCGCATCATCGCCACCACCACCAACTACGTGGTTGGCGACCGCCTGCAGCTCTCCAGCAGCCGGCGCGAGCTGAACCGCTTCCTGCGCCTGTTTTGGGAGCATCCCAAGAACCGCATGCACCTGCGCCTGGCGGCAATGAGCGACGAGCTGGCGCGCGCCGGTGATCTGTTCGTGCTGCTCTTTCGCAACCCGGTGGATGGCATGAGCTACATCCGCTTCGTCACCAAGGACCGCATCGCCCGCATCGAAACCGCGCCCAACGACTGGGAAAGCGAGCTGGCTTATTACGAGCGCACCGAGAGCGGCGGCGAGCGGCGCTGGCTGGCAGCCGACCATCCCCATGCCCACCTGGAAGATGCGGTCATGCTGCACTACGCGGTCAATCGCCCCATTGGGGCGCTCCTGGGCGAGAGCGACCTGACCTCCATGCTGCCCTGGCTGGCGCGCTACAGCCGCATGTTGGAAGACCGCGTCCGCCTGCACTGGGCGGTGCGCGCTTTCTTGTGGATCGTGACGGTGCCGGCCAACAAGATCGCCGAAAAGCAGGCGCAGTACCGCCAGCCGCCGGAGGCTGGCTCGATCATCATCAAAGACGAGTCCGAGCGCTGGGAGGTGGCGGCTCCGGAGTTGCACGGCAGCGACGCCAGCCACGACCTGCGCGCCGTGCGCCAAATGGTGGACGCTGGCAGCGGCTACCCACCGCACTGGCGCGGCGAACCCGCCGACGCCAACCTGGCAACCGCCACCGCCATGCAGGCGCCCACCGAGCGCGCTCTCGCCCGCCGCCAGCAGTACTTCATTTTCATGCTGCAGGACATCCTGTGGACGGCTTACCAGCGGGCGGTTCAGTCGGGCAAGGCGCGTCCGATCAGCTCCGCCAGCTACGCTGAGCTGTTCACGGTCAGCGCGCCAGACGTGTCGCGCTCGGACAACGAATCGCTAGCGCGCGCCGCCAAAGATATCACCCAGGCTTTCGCCACGCTGTACGGTTTGCTGGAGGGGCGTTCAGGGCAGATGGACCGCTTGCTGCTGCGCCTGGCGCTGCGCTTCGCCGGCGAGCCGCAATCCGAGGAGACGATCGCTGCAATTTTGCAGGAAACCGCCTCCAAGTGAAGCGACGTCACAGCGAGCGGCAGTTCTCCGAACTGCTCTGCGTGGCAGTCTCCTGGCGGGCGCGGAGATTGCTTCACCCGGCACACTACGCCGGGTTCGCAATGACAACCAGGCAGGTTGGGAAGTGCGAAGCATCGTGGAGTTACTCCGCGGGAAACAACAAATGAAAGGATTGCAGCTATGAGCACACTGGCAGACTTCCGCACCTGGGCGCGCCTGGCGCTGAGCGACTCGGGCAGCCTGATCTGGAGCGATGCCGAGATCGACCAGGGCCTGCGCCAGGCGCTGAGTGAGTACAGCGCCGCCCTGCCCTGCAGCCAGGAAACCGTCCTGGAACTGCCCGGCGAGGGCTGGGAAGTGGCGCTGGATGGGCTGGAGGGCTTGCTGCGCGTCCTGGATTGCCGCTACCCATTCGATTCGAGCTTGAGCAGCGCGGCGCAGCCTGCCAACCAGGCGCTCTCCTGGCGGCTGTGGTGGGACGACGCCCGCCCGGTCCTGGAACTGCGCACGGTTGGTGGGCGCGTGCCGCAGGCTGGAGAAGAAATACGCCTCTGGTACAGCAAGCTGCACACCATCCAGGACCTGGACGGCGCAGCGGCGAGCAGCGTGCTTGCCGGGCATGAGCAGCTATTGGTGAGCGGCGCGGCAGGGTACGCGGCCCTTCAGCGGGTGATCCATAACCTGGAAGTCGCCGGGCAGGATATGTTTGCCGTGGTGCTGATGGGCTCCTGGGCGCGCAGCAAGCAGCGCGAGTTCCAGGCCGGGCTGATGCGCCTGAGCTTGCAAGAGGCGCGCAGCGGACCGGCAGCCGCGCCCTGGAAAATGGAAGGGTGAGACCGGTGAGTGGGTATGGCGAAAGAGTCATCCTTCCCCGATTTTGACGAGTTCGATAGCTGGATCAAGCGCGTCCAACCGGTGCGCTCCCCGCTGGTGGTGCGTTACCGCAAGGGCGGGGACGGGCAAGACTACGCCCTGCCCGGCAGCCAGGTGAGCGTACCGGTGGGCGGCTACTTCCAGGCTGGCGCCAGCCGCTGGAGCGGAGCGGCAGCGACCAGCGGCGGCTTTTCCGTGGCGCTGGCGCAGCCCTTCGCTGGCTCGCCCCTGGTGGTCGTCACACCCGTCTATACCCAGCCGCTGTTCACCGGTGTGTTCCTGCTGGCCTCGCCGCAGGCTTACCAGATCGAACTGCATTGGTGGGCGCTGAGCGCCATCAGCGAGCTGCACGTGCACTGGCTGGCGTTCGGACCGGGAGCCGTTTAGGGGATTGGCTCACGCAGCCGGCCGCTTTCCTAACAATGTTGTTCTTTCTGTGGGATAAAAGAGCAGTTATAATCAACAATAGTGCACATCATCACATGTGGGTCGGTCGAGCTGACCCGGCACTCTGCGCTGGCGGCAACGCTTCCAGGCGCCTGACTCATCGCTGAACAGGTATGTTTAAGAATGGCCTTTGCGCCGCACTGGTTGCAGATCAACGATCAGATTATCAATCTTTACGCCGTATCGGGGAGTGAACCGGCGGTGATCCTGCTGCATGGCGGCGGCTGGTGGCCAGTGCTGGCCGATACCCCGTTGCTCTCCTGGGGCCCAACCCTGGAAGTGCTCAGCAAGCGCCGGCGGGCGATTGCCGTGGATTGGCCGACCTGCGAGACGGAAGATGCCGAGGTTGCCGGGCCATTGCCTGGCCAGGCAGCGGGCATTGCCAGCAAATTATTGGTGTGCCTGGATGATATCCTGAACGCGCTCGGCCTGGACACGGTTGTTCTGGTTGGGTTGTCGATGGGTGGCTGCGTGGCCATGGATTACGCCCTGCGCAACCCCAAGCGCGTGGAAAAGCTGGTGCTGGTATCGTCATACGGATTGCACTCTCACCTGCCGCTGCACAAACTGATGTACCTGTATTTGAACCTCCCCCTGGTGGATGAGTTCATGTGGAACCTGATGCGGAGCATGCGCTGGACGGTGCGGCCTTCTTTGCGCTACATCCTGCGCAACTACCGCATTATCACTCCGGCTCTGATGGAGACTGCCTGGCAATTGACCAGCAAGCACGCCGGCGGAAACACTTTTTTTCACTGGTTGAAAAGCGAAGTGACCTGGCGCGGTATGCGCACCAGCTACCTGAATCGCTTGTCCGAGCTGGAAATGCCGGTTTTGCTGGTGCACGGCGAAAAGGACCGCCTGGTGCCGGTGGATTGCGCCCGCCAGGCTCAACGATTGATCCCGCAGGCTGAGTTGCTGGTCTTCCCCAACTGCGGGCATTGGCCGCAGCGCGAGTATGCGCCGGCTTTCCACCAGGCGCTGATCGAGTTTGTTGGCATTCAATAGTAACAAGCTGACATACAAAA
This sequence comes from Chloroflexota bacterium, assembly GCA_029265355.1. GTDB lineage: Bacteria > Chloroflexota > Anaerolineae > Anaerolineales > UBA4823 > JAJUJL01. Next base: position 39,209 of record JAJUJL010000026.1, read on the forward strand.
TCGTGATAATCGTCACTTGCTCGCAATGGTTAAATCAGATACCATTCAGGAAATGTTACGCGGGTTTCAGGTCGTGACGATCACCGAGATAGTGGCGGGGGTTGTATTACTGGCATTCTCCCTGTCGAACGTAGGCAAACTCATTTCACAACTGCCGCCCGGAAAAGTGCACCACCGCTGGAAAGTGCTGGCGGTGCTGATCATCGTCTTTATTGGCGGCTATGCCGGTTATGGGGTTATCTTCTGGGACAAACAGCACCAGTTCCCGGACCTGATCGTACCAACCATTTTCGCATTGGGCGCATGCTTCGTTTTTCTGACCACGTCTTTATCGCTGCAGACGGCAGTGGACGTGCGCCGCGTGATTATGCTGGAACGCGAAACGATAACCGATGCACTGACCGGCGTTTACAACCGCCGCTTCATGGAAAGGTACCTGGAAGATGAATTTGTGCGGGCGCGCGCCTACGCCGCCCCGCTCTCCCTCCTTCTGATCGACGTTGATCATTTCAAGCAGATCAATGACCGGCTTGGGCACTTGAGCGGTGACTTGGTCATTCGCTCATTATGCGAGCTGGTCTCGCAGGCAGTGCGTCAGGCGGATATCGTCGTGCGCTACGGCGGCGACGAGTTGATCGTGATTGCCCCCAACACGCCGCTCAAAATGGCAGAGATGTTTGCCGAACGCCTGTGCCGCAGAATTGAAGCCCAGACGTTAACCATCAAAAATAATGCTCTGACAGAGCTGCAGGTCAACATCACTGTCAGCATCGGGGTAGCAAGTGTCGATTCACGCACCGACACGGTGGAAAAGCTGATACACCGCGTGGACCAGGCGTTATACTCAGCCAAGCAAGCGGGAAGGAATCGAGTGGCTGCGGTTTGAGCTCGCGACTTTGGACTATAATTTGCGCACCCCTGGGGACTCGATGGATAGCTACCCCAACCGGTGAAGCGGTCAGCATCCCGCACAAACACCTGCTCGCACGATGTGGGCTACGCAAAATGACCTGATAGGAGGTTGCCACGGCCAGCACAGGCGTGTAAAGAACACCTGACGCCGGTCTCGCCATGACAGCCAAGATCAAAAAAGGAAACCTATGCGCAAGCTGTCTCTACCAAGAATGATTACCATGACCTTGTTGGGTTGCCTGGCGCTGAGCGCCTGCGTCCCCTCTCCCGCTGGCCCCGAGCCAGCCGGCGAGTTGCCCAACATCTCGCGTTGGCCGTTGGAGATCGAGGAGACCTTCGAGAGCGGCGCGGGCAATGGCTTCTCCCTGTTCAGCGAATCCTACGGGCAGCAGGACCAGTCCGGCGGCAACCTGTGCCTGATCCTCACCGAACCCCAGCGCTACAACTGGGCTGTTCAGGGCGATTGGACCGACTACGCCGTGGATGCGGTGATCACCAGCCTGAGCGAGGGCGCTTCGGGCGGGCTGGTGTATCGCACGGCGCAGGCAGAAGCCAGCCTGTACGCCTTCGAGATCAACGGGCAGGGCGAATATCGCATCGCCCGCCTGGATCCAGGCACGCCGAACGGGCTCACTCCGGCAGCGCCTGGCTGGGCGCCCATTGTGGATTGGACAAAGTCACGCGAAATCAAAACTGGCCTGGAGCGCAACCAGCTCACCGTGATCGCCGCCGGCGAGGAGTTCTGGTTCTTCATCAACCGCCAGCCGGTTACCAGCCTGCAGGATGACAGGCTGAGCTACGGCGGGGCGGGCGTGCTGGTGCAAAGCGGCGAGACAGTTCCCGCCAGCGCCTGTTTCGATGATTTCAAGGTCTTCTTATCGCTGAAGAGCCATTGATCGCCAGCCGCAGCCCCTGGAATTGCCCTGCCGCGGGATGTTCGCCGAGCTGCCTGTTCGCCGGCGGGGCAATTACACGGTGCAGTCAGAATCATCCCACGGGCGCAGTCAACTTATGGTTTAATGGCTTGGATGACGCACAAGAATTGGGTTGGGTTCATCGTTCTCATCCTGCTGGGGGGGTCGATCCTGTTTGGCCGCGCCATGCGCGCGCAATTCTCCCACGATGAGCATCAGTTCGTCGCCAGCGCCCAGCTTTTGATCAGCCGCGGCCTGCTCCCCTACCTGGACTACCCCTATTTCCACCTGCCGAACATGGTCTTCATCAACAGCCTGGCGGTGGCGGCCAGCGACTATGACTTCCTGGCAGTGCGCGCCCTGGGCGTTGTGTGGAGCCTGGGAGCGGCGGCGGCGATTTACTTCCTGACACGCTCGCTGCTGCCGCTGGAAAGCGCGCTGCTGCGCCACCTTTCAGCTTTCACAGTCAGCCTGGTGATGATCCTCGATCCGCTGTTTATCTCGGCTGATGGGCGGGCCTTCAACCACATGCTGCCCGGATGGCTCTCGCTGTTGGCTTTTGCGGCCTGCCGCCAGGGGTTGCGCGCCGGGGCAAGCTGGAAATGGTTTGGCCTGTGCGGGGTGTTGAGCGGGCTGGCAACCGGCGCGCGCGCTTCCTACGCGGTAGTGATCGTGGTTTTCGCCGCAGCCATCTTCCTGCTACCCCAGGCTCGCACATGGCGCGCCTGCCTGGTGGAGGCTGGCGTGCTCGGCGCGGGAGCGTTCCTCTCTCTGCTGCCCACCCTGGCGCTGTTCCTGGCAGCGCCAGAGCGTTTCTATTTCGGCAACTACATCTACATTCGCCTGAACACGCTCTACCGCCAGGCGGTGGACTATAAGCTGGCGATGGACCTGCCCGATAAATGGCTGTTTTTATTCCAGAAAGTGCTCTTGCACCCGCTGGATATCTTTCTCTACCTGGTTTTTATCGCTGTTACCGGGATGGCGCTGGTTCGATGGCGGCGGTCCAGGGAGACGAGCGACCCGGGCGCGCTGCTCGCTGCCGGGCTTGGCCTGGCGTTATTTGCCAGCGCCTTCGCGCCAACGCCTTCCTGGCCGCAGTATTTTTTCGCTCCCCTGCCGTTTCTGGTGGTGGTTTTTGTTTATGGGTTGAGCTGGTTAGCGCGCCGCAAAGCCGTCTACGGTTACATCGCCGTGGGGACGCTGGCAGCCCTGGCGTTGGCCTCCAACGCGGCGGCAGCGGCGCGCGACGACCTGGCGATACTGCTCCAGCCAGAAGCCTGGCTGACGGTGGAGGTGCACCAATTTGCCGAGCAACTCGGCGAGAACGTGCCCGAGGGGAAGGTGCTCACCCTGGCGCCCATCTTTCCGCTGGAAGCCGGGCTGGAGATCTACGAGCCGTTCACCGTGGGACCGTTCGCCTGGCGCACAGCGCACCTGGTGGGCGCAGAGCTGCGCAGCGCGTATGGCATCGTCGCCCGCCGCGAGCTGGATGAATACCTCGCCGCCGATCCGCCAGCGGCGGTTTTGGTGGGTTTCGAGACCGAGGGGGCCGGCTTTGGTCCGTACGACAAGGGCGGGCTGGAGAAACCGATGGAAGATTACGCCCGCAGCTCAGGTTTTACGCCCCAGGCGATGGCGGCCAGCTTCACCCTGGGCCCGGTGATCCTGTGGACGCCGTGAGCAGGGGCAGGGCGATGTTTTTTTACGGATCGACATCAATGAGCATCACTTTGACGGGGACTGCCGGGAAATGCCGCTTTAATCTCTCGATATCATAAACAAGCTGCTCTCCATTATTGCGTCTTGAAAAACACGGGTTGCTTCTATATAATCATATTAGCCTCTTTTACCGTTGCTGAGTATCTGCAGAAGAAAGCTTAGAAGTGGTCTGCTTGCTTCCGTTGGGCTGAGTCGGTTCGGTTACGCGCCATCCACGAATGGGAGCACGGATACTCGCATGCGCGCTCAATCCCCATTGAGGAAATTCGTTGCTCCACCGCACGGAGCTAGAGTCCTGACAGCGCCTCGATCGAGGAATCGCCGGCTGGCAGACGATTCGCGTTTTCGTTTCCTGTTCGTGGGCGGCTTTCTTCTTGAGCGCAACGCAGTGAGGAGGTGAAACGCTGCTCTGCATAATTCTGATCGCTCCCTGATACAAGCAAATGAAGGAGGTGGCCTGCATGAAGACTGTTTTGATTCACCCTGAGCGGTGCATCGGTTGCAAGCAGTGCGAGGCCGCTTGCGCCGTAGCGCACTCGCAAAGCAAAAGCCTGTTTTGGGCCGTGTTCGAAACCCCGCCGCCCAAGCCGCGCATCCACGCCGAACCCGGCCTGCTGCTCAACACCTCGTTTCCAAACAAGTGCCGGCACTGCAACCCGGCCCCCTGCCAGATGGCCTGCCCGACGGCGGCCATCTACCGCAGCCAGGATTTCCCCGAGATTGTGCAAATCAACGAACAGCGCTGCATCGCCTGCGGCATGTGCGCGGTGGTGTGCCCGTTCGACGTGATCACCTACCACGCCTCGCCAGCCGCGCCGGAGCGCCCGCTGGTGGCGATCAAGTGCAACCAGTGCATCGAGCGCCAGCGCCAGGGCCTGGAGCCCGCCTGCGTGGAGGCCTGCAAGGTGGGAGCGCTGGCGTTCGGCGAGCTGAACGAGCTGCTCAAAGCGCAGCGCGTGCGCTATACGCACGCTGTGCTGGCCGGCGCACAGGCGGAAGAAACCCCTGCACAGGTTCCCGCCAACGTGAGCGCCTGGCGCGGGTGGGGCGCAGTGGTGGCCGGCTTGAACGAAGATGGCAAGAAAGGAGTGTGAACCATGACCGTCATCAGCGGCAATGGATTTAAGAAGCGAAGCATCAACGTCGATACCCAGGCCATGCTGGAGATCGCCCACAAACAGGGCATCCCCACCGTCTGGGAGCGATTGGAAGCGCAGCAACCGCAGTGCGGCTATTGCAACCTGGGCACGAGCTGCCGCATCTGCGCCATGGGACCCTGCCGGGTGGACCCCTTCGGCGATGGCCCGCAGAAGGGCGTGTGCGGCGCGGACGCTGATATCATCGTGGCGCGCAACCTGGCGCGCATGGTGGCAGCCGGCGCTGCCTCGCACTCCGATCACGGGCGCGATATCCTGGAGACCCTCCACCACGTCGGCGAAGGTCACACAGACGCCTACACGATCAGCGATCCGGCCAAGCTGCGCCGACTGGCGGCTGAATACCACATTGCGACCGAGGGCAAGTCCGACCAGCAGGTCGCCAAAGAGCTGGCCTGGGAGATGATGGAAGACTACGGCATGCGCCGCCAGCAACTACCGCTGAGCCTGCGCGCCCCGCAGGCGCGCCAGGAGCTGTGGAAGAAGCTGGGCGTCATGCCGCGCGGCGTGGACTGGGAGAACGTGGAGACGCTGCACCGCACCCACATGGGCGTGGACAATGACTGGGTCAACATCCTGCTGCACTCGGCGCGCAACGCCCTGAGCGACGGATGGGGCGGCTCGATGCTGGCCACCGAGCTTTCGGATGTGCTGTTCGGCGTGCCCACACCCAAGATGTCGCAGGTCAACCTGGGCGTGCTCAAAGCCTCCCACGTCAATATCATCCTGCACGGGCACAACCCCATGCTATCGGAGGTGATCGTGGCCGCCTCGCAGGACCCCGAGCTGCTGGCGCTGGCCAAGGCCAAGGGCGCCCAAGGCATCAACCTGGCCGGCCTGTGCTGCACCGGCAACGAGGTGTTGATGCGCAAGGGCATCCCCATGGCAGGCAATCACCTGATGCAGGAGCTGGCGATCATGACCGGCGCGGTGGAGCTGATGGTGGTGGACTACCAGTGCATCATGCCGGCGGTGACCGAGACGGCGCGCTGCTTCCACACCAAAGTGGTCAGCACCTTCGACAAAGCCAGGTTTCCCGGCGCGGAGCACATCTCCTTCGACCCGGGGCGCGGGCTGGAGATCGGCAAGCAGATTGTGCGCCTGGCGGTGGAAAACTTCAGCAAGCGCGTACCGGAAAGGGTCATCATACCGGTGCAACCCGCGCCAATGATGACCGGCTTCTCCATCGAGGCCATCTTGCAGGCGCTGGGCGGCACGCCGCAGCCGCTGATCGACGCCATCGTCAAGGGCAACATTCGCGGTGCGGTGGGCATTGTCGGCTGCAACAACCCCAAGATCAAGCAGGACCTGGGGCACACCGAGCTGACCAAACGCCTGATCGAGAACGACATCCTGGTGGTGGTCACCGGTTGCGCTACGGTGGCCGATGGGAAAGCCGGGTTGATGACGCCGCAAGCCGCCGAGAAGGCCGGGCCAGGTCTGCGCGCCGTGTGCCAGGCGCTGGGCATACCGCCGGTGCTGCACCTGGGTTCGTGCGTGGATAACACCCGCATCCTGGTGCTGGCGGCGGCGCTGGCCAACACGCTGGGCGTGGATATTTCCGCCCTGCCGTTGGCAGGCGCTGCGCCGGAGTGGTACTCCGAGAAGGCGGTGGCGATCGGGGTGTACGTGGTGGCCTCCGGCATCTACACCGTGCTGGGCGTGGCGCCGCCGGTTTTCGGCAGCCCCAACGTGGTCAAGCTGCTGACCGAAGGGCTGGAGGGCGTCTTCGGGGCGACCTTCGCCGTGGAAGCCGATCCAGACCGGGCGGCGGCGCTCATCCGCCGGCACATCGAGAAGAAGCGCGCCGGGTTGGGCCTGGAAGCGCTCGATCCAGGCAGCATCCCGCTGCCCGAAGCGCAACTGGCGCTGGCGTAAAAAGAACCCCCCTCCCCTGCGGGGTTTCCCCCCATTTTCGCCAGCCGGCTGAATCACTGGCAGGCGTACCTGGCGAAGATGGGGGGATGCAAGGGGGGTGAGGAGGCGGAAATGAAAATCGTGATCATCGGCGCGGGACCGGCGGCGGTCAGCGCGGTGGAGGCTTACCGCCAGGCTGGCGGGAGCGGTGAAATCCTGATGCTGAGCGCTGAACCTTCGCTGCCCTACTCGCCGCCCGCCATGGCAGATCATTTCCTGACCGGCGCAGACCTGCACCTGTGGCGTGGGAGGCATTGGTTGGGTGAGCAAGAAGTGGAATATCACCCCAACACGCGGGTGACCGCGCTGGACGTGGAGGCGCACCGCCTGGCGATCGAGGGGCAGCCCGACTTGCACTACGACCGCTTGCTGCTGGCCAGCGGCGGTCGGCTGCATGCGCCGGTCGCCGGGGCGGATATGCCCGGCGTGTACAACTTCAAGTCCCTGAAAGCCGCCGAGGCGCTGGTGGCGCGGGTGCGCAGCGGGGAAGCCCGGCGCGCCATCGTGGTCGGCGCTGGCTTCATCGGCATGGAGATTGCCCTGCTGCTGCGCGAGCTGGGTGTAGAAGTGATCCAGCTCGAGATGCTGGAGCAGGTGATGGCGGGCATGCTGGATGCCGACACTGCCGCCATCGTGCTGCAGCAGATGCAGAAACGCGGCGTAGATGTGCGCCTGAAGACCCGCGTAGCTGCTTTCACCGGCAACGGCCAGGCATCGGGCGTGCAGCTCGACTCCGGCGAGACGCTGCAAGCCGAGCTGCTGATCGCCGCCACCGGCATCCAGCCCAACCTGGATTACCTGGCAGGATCAGGCGTCACCCACGCCTGGGGTGTGCCGGTGGATGAGCACATGCGCACCAACCTGAGCGATGTGTATGCCGCCGGCGATGTGGCCGAAACCCACGACCTGCTGACCGGCGAGCGCTACGTGCACGCCATCTTCCCCAACGCCGTGGCGCAGGGGCGCGTGGCCGGCTTCAACCTGGCGGGCCTGGATGTCACCTACCCCGGCGCGGAGCGCTTCAACAGCCTGAAACACCTGGGAATCAGCGTGGTGGCGGCCGGGCTAAAGCAGGGTGACGAGGTGCTGCAGGAGCGCAGGGGCGCCAACCTGCGCACGCTGTACCTGCAGGAGGACCGCCTGGTGGGCTTCCAATTGGTAGGCGATACCCGCGCGGCGGGGTCGCTGCACGCCCTGATGGTGAAGGGCAGCAGCGTCAAAGCCATCAAGGGGCGGTTGCTGGAGGCCGGTTTTGGGACGGGCGTGCTCGCCTGGCAGGCGATGGAGGCGATGGTGTGAGTGTCTTGACCCAGGCTCGCGGCTGGCGGGCAGCGAGCCTGGGTCAGGGCAAATCAAAGTTCTATCACGATAGGTTCCATACCAGGTTTTCGATGCGCGCGAGATTTCTCCACCGAGCGCACGCACGACGGCTCGGGGCCGAATGTGTCGCTGCTGGCTACTGGTCTCGCACCGACATATTGATCAACTCGGCTTCCAGGCTGGTTCCCGGGGGCAAATCATATCCGATCCAAAAATAGTTGATTTTATAGGTGATGCGAATCGGATCACCGACCTGGTCTCCGTCAATGTAAATGCTGAACTCATTGTCGCGGGTGATCAGCGTCACGCGCTGAGATTCGCCTGGGGTGTATCTCAAGGGTAAATATTGGCCACGGTCCAGGGTTCCATCGTTCAGTTTAATGTACAAGAAATCCTGGGCAATGCTTTCCCGCTGGTAAGAGAGGTATTTTCCGTTATCTTTTGATCGCAAGGTGGAGGGCAGGATGCCAAACATGAGCTTTGGTTCCAAGTCTCCCACCGTGCCCATCCGTGAAATCTTGAGTTCGAGATCGATCCGCGAGTAGGGTTTCAGCGGGCGATAAATTCCGCGCAGGGTTCCAGCGCCTGAACCGGAAGCTCGCACCGAAAGACCGCCAGAGATGGCCTGAATGCCCCAATCTTCGAGATCCCAGCATCCAAAGCTGTCGACAGGATGGGCCTCTCCCAGGTAAGGCGTCCAAACATCCTGTTGAAGGCATCCAGAAGACAGATCGGGCGTGCTGGTGGCTGATGGTTCAAGCAACCGGGTAGGTGTAGGCGTCTGGGTAGCTTCAACCGTGGTTGACGGGGCAATTTCCTGGCTGACTGCGGGAGAAGCGCCTGTCGGTGTCGCCTGCGTGGCGGTGGGTGAGCTGAAGACTGCAGCAACGGGTTCCGTCGTTCCAGCGGAGATCACCGCGGCCGGTGGATTGCCACGGTTAAGCAGGGAAATCGTGATCCACAGCAGCCCAACGACGGCGATCACCGAAATGACACCCAGTACCCAAATACCCGCGCTGGTATAGATATGGGTCACGCCGGATTGAAAATTCTCGATGCCAACACCGCTGACACTACCCCCTTGCTGCTCTCCAACGTTCACATCCGCATTGATGGTGGTTTGTGTGGGTTCTTTTGGTGCGTCATCCATAACTCCGCCTCATACCAAACAGGATCTGCTAAAGATAATGAAGGGCGACCGAACGAGCACCTCCGTGGATCAGCTGCTCGCACGCGTGGGCCACGCAAAATGATTTGAGAGGAGCTTGCTACAACCAGCACAGGCGTGTAAAGAACACCCGACGCTGGTCTACTCATGACATATCTGTCATTCCCAGACCGGATGACGCTTCCAGCGTCATGGAAACATCTCGCAATGACAGCTAAGATCAAAAAAGCTGCTCGCACGATGTGGGCCACGCAAAACGACATGATAGGAGATTGCCACGACCAGCACAGTACGCTGGTCTCGCAATGACAGCTAAGGTCAAATAAGGATTATAACAAAGCGGAGACGTTTTCTCGAATTTAATATGAACGATCCATCAGGAGGCTCTCACTCGTGGCCAGGCATGCAGAGCAAAGGCGATCACTCCCATGGTCTCCGCTGCTCTTCCTGCCAGGATCAGCCAGCCGCTGCCTGGCAGGAAAGAGGCTGCCGCAAGCAGCAGGATGCCTGCGTTGATGGCGATAAACGCCGCCCAGGCAAGCGGCTCGTTGCCGCGCACCGGCGGTTTTGCGAAGCGGGGCAGGATCCAGAACGCCATCCCCAGGATGAGTTGCACGGTCCAGCCAAAAAACACAAACTCGATGTGGGCAGGCAGCAGGCGCCACAGGGTGGGGTGCAGGGGAACACCTTTGTGGAACAGCAGCAGCCCGCCGAAGGTGAACCCCAGCAGCAGGTACACCAGGGCGGCGCGAATGTACCACACACTCAGCCGAGGCAACTCAGCGCTCCTTCACCCGCCCCCAGGTATTGATCACGAAAATCATGCCAGCCAGCCACTGCAGCAGCGCCGACGCCGCCAGCAGCCAGCCCCACAGCCTGCTGGGAGCCAGAACCTGCGCCGGCTCGCCGACCAGGCGCAGCGCCAGCCCCAAGTTGAGTAGCCAGAAAGTCGCCCACCCCAGCGCTTCACTACCGCGCGGCTGTTCCCGTGAATATTTCGGAAACATCCAAAAAACCACGCCGAAGATCAACTGCGCCACCCAACCCACCATGAACAGATGAAAGAAAACCGGGCTGAAGGCGCTGGCCGGGAATTCCAGGTTCAATGGCGCCCGCGCAGCGATCACCAGTCCCAGGAGCAGGGCGAGAATGAACGAGATCAAAGCACTTCTGAGAAACCAGCGGGTCAATGCGGGCATAGCGCTATTCTAGCACGAGACCAGAGCCTATGGGTGCGAATCATGCTGCTCGAAAAGCAGGAGAAAACGATCACCTTCCCCCAAAGCCGTTGAGATCCACCGGCGCTTTCCAAATGTCGCCATTGAGCGTGTAGGCGATCCAGCGCCCGTTGGGCGACCAGGCCGGATAGACGCCGCTTGCCGCCACCAGGGTCTGGCGGCCTCCCCACAGGGCGATGGTGTGGATCGAACCGTCGCTGGGCTGCACGTAAACCAGGCGCTGGCTGGTGGGCGCCCAGGCAGGCATCATGCCATCCTCCGCCAACAGGCGGGGCGCGCCGCCAGATGGCGGCAAGATGTACAGGTCGGAAACTTCGAAAGTTCCGCGGTGGAAGGCGATCCAGCGTCCATTCGGAGACCACGCCGGGTCGCCGCCTCCTTCAGCGCCTGCCAGAGGAGCGTTTTCACCGGTGCGCAGAGTGGTGATATATACCCCGCTCGCGCCGCTATCGGGCCACCAGGCGGTGTGGATCACTTTCTTACCATCCGGCGACCACTTGGGGTTGAACTCGTGGGCATCCTGGATACCGGTCACGGGGATGGTCTCGCCGGTGAGCATGTCCAAAGCATAGATGTCATAGGTGCGGCAGGCAATCGTCTTAGGCGTGGCAAACAGGGGCTGCCATGCGCCTGTCTGCGCATCCTGCGCCTCAACCATGATTGCATACGACTGGTACAGGTCCAGGTAACCAAGCAGGCTGACCTCGAAGGCGCACGTGCCGCCTGGGCAGCCGTCGCCGCGCTCGTTCCAAGCGATATCCAGGTCTCCGCGGTAGTTCTGCGCCAGGACGGGATCAAAGAGCTGCACGCCATCGATCAGAACGCGCACGTACACATCGGTGAAGGGCGCATCGGGATCCATCGCCCAGCCGCCGGCACTGCACGAAAATTCCCAGCTCGGAACGTGTCCGCCGTTGTAGTCATGATAGCCAATGGGGGACCGGGGACGCTCTGCCTCGGTTTGATCCCAATCATCGTCCATCACCTGGGCGATACCGGACATCTCTTCCACCAGGTCGCAGCTCTGCGCGCCGAAGTCTGCCGTCCAGGCGCCGGTGGAAGGATTAGCCGTGGGTTGATCGGCGCTGACGAACACACCGCAGTTGTATTCGGGCCAGGACACCCACACCCAGACAGTGCGCCCGAGCGGCGCTGTGCCATGCAGCAGGTTGTTCTCAGCATCGAACACATCCAGGGTGACGTGCTCCAGCAGCAGTTCTCTAGTCACCAGCCCATCCGAGGCGACCACGAAATAGCCTGCAAGCAGGTCGGCGCCGTGCTGCCAACCGGCGAGGTAGGCAAATCCCGAAGCATCGCTGCCCAAGCCAGCTTCGAAAAGCGGCTCTGTGGCGCCTGGGTACTCAAAGACTGCAAAGTTGACTTGCGAGTTGGGAGTGAAGTCGTCCACGCGCAGGTGATCGTCCTGAGTGCCCACGCGGATCACCGGACCGCCTTCCGCGAGCGGCGCCAGAGCGAAGTAGTCGAAATCCGCCACAACGGCTGGCTCGCCAGAGAGGTTCTGAGATGCTGTCAGGCCAACTCCATTGATGGTGAACCCATCGGCAAGCGTGTGGACGCCGATGTCGTTCCAATAGATGCCCTCTGCGCTGTAGAATGCAGAGAGCTCGCTTCCTCTGCGCACCAGCCGCAGGTAAGCCTCCCCTGGAATGGCGGTGGGTGTGGCAAAATTGCCATTCACTCCGCCGCCGGCGATGTGATCGAAGTAAATGCCGTTGCCCACACAAACATCCGGCGCATCGCAGTAGGCGCGGCCAAGCTGGACAAAGTTTTCTCCATCATGATAAACCACCAGCCCAGCGAACTGGAAGTTGCTCACCGGCTCGAACAACAAGCGCGCCTGGATGACGAAGTAATCCAGATCCGGCAAGCGCAGGAGCAGGTTTTCTCCACCCGTGCCGTAGGGCGAGGTGTAGATGCGTAGGAAGCCCGGGTTTTCCGACAGGCTCCAGGCGCTCGGGTTTTCATTGACCCACCACCAGGGTTCCCCGGTCCCGTCATTGTCGAACTCGTCGCGCCAGACGCCTGGTAATCCTGGCGGATTGGCTTCGTTGGCATCGCCATCCTCGTCGAAGACCTGGGCAAAGCTCCACGGGCGCATCTCTTCGGTGATATCGAAAGACAGACTCTTGAAATCCGCTATCCAGGCACCGGTCAGCGGGTCGGCAGCTACTTCCATGCCGGTCTGCTCGAACTGTGTGCCGGCTGAAGCCCAAACGGAGCTTGCCGCAGTTGCAGTGCCTGCCATGATTTCCTGAAAATTGTCGAACACCTCCATGGTGATCATCTCCAGCAGCAGCTCTTTGGTGGTAGCGCCGTCGGAGATAACGAGAAGATAGCCGGGTTGCAAGTCAACGCCGGTATCCTCGAAGAGGACATGGATGAACCCCCATTCATCGGCAGTCCGGCTGGCTTGCCAGAGCGGCGGCAAGCTCGTATTCTGAGATGCGTAAATCGCAATATTCAAATCCACTCCCCCCATGAAATCCGTCGTCCAGAACCAATCTCCAGACACGGAAGCAACAATACGCGGCGTCTGCGCCTGCGCCGTTTGCGGCGCGGGTTAGGCGCTAAGAGCCATCGCCGCAATCATCAGACTGGCGGCGATCCGGGCCAGGCGCGCCAATGCGCCATAACCGCGGGGCAATGTGCTTGTATACATATCGCGCTCTCCCTTTCTCTTGGGATAGTCAGGACTTCACGGGTCTTCCTTGCTGCTTGGTGAATCAAATCATTGATCGAAACGCCTCCTTCCCTCGCGGGAATACCACAGTCACGGCTGGAAATATTCCAGCCTACCTTCCGCATGGCGCTGCCGTGCTTCTGTGCGTTAAAGACAGCCACTCTGGAAGTGCACCCCGTCCGAGATTGCCCCCATTAAACACAAACGCGAAACCGTCAGGCCGGTTTCGCTATTGGCTGACTGAGACCCTTGCCACTCTTAGGCCAAGCGACCAGATAAATGTCTCAGGTCAACGCCGCCTGATCAAAACCACTCAATCTGTATAATCTTTATAGTATAAGAATTACCAGCCGTCAACAGCGCGCATCAAAAAATCAGACCATCGTTCGGACAAGGATGAGCAAGCTGTCATCGCAAGCGATAGCGGGGCGATCTCTGCCATCATTTAGGGGAATGCCACGTCCCTTTGGGATCGCAAAGACCCGTGATGTCGAGCTGCTGATCGCCGCCACCGGCATCCAGCCCAGCCTGGATTACCTGGCAGGATCGGGCGTCACCCACGCTTGGGGTGTGCCGGTGGATGAGCACATGTACCTCTTGCAGATAAGGCAACTATACTGTAGAATTATTCATTGACATAGGTCAGAACATCAACAAAAAGGGGAAATATCCGATGTCGCTCTCACAAAAAGATGATTCCATTAATCGGCGACAATTTATAAAAGCCAGCGCGCTGGCTGCTGGTGCAGCTATTCTGAATGCGACCAAACTCATCCCACCACAGGAACCCGAGGAGACGTACGCCGTCCATCTCCCCATTGTTTCGAGCAACGCAGAATCTTTCAGTTGGTTTGTGGATTCACAGGATGGCAACGACACCAACGACGGTCGAACTTCGCTTACCCCGCTGCGCACATTGGCGGAACTGCAGCGTCGGGGGATAAAGTCCAACGATCGTATCTACTTGCGGCGGGGCAGCCACTGGCGCGAGCAGTTGACGATCTCACCAGGCATCGACAATGTACTGGTTGCCTCTTATGGCGAGGGTGAGCCGCCGCTGCTGGACTGCAGCGATATCCAGGAAAACGGATCGTTCGCAGCGATGGAGGGGTACCCCAATGTTTACTCCAAAGTGCTGCAAGTGGCCTACTCACCCAGCGAGCCTTCTTGGATGAGCGTGTGGGAAGATGGCAAACGCCTGGTGCGGGCTGCCAGCCTGCAAGAGTGCAGCACCACTCCCGGGAGCTACTTTGCGATCGATGAAAACAGCCCGAGCTGCACAGTTTACATCCATGCCAGTGACAGCAGCGCCGTCGACCAGAACGATCACCTTTATGAGTGCTCCGTACGACACGCCGGGGTATACGGATACTACGCACAATATACCACATTGATCGGGCTCCGCTGCCGGCGCAACTTTTGCGATGGCGGCAGTATCAAGACCGGACCGTATGCCACACTGCGCGACTGCATCGCTGAGGAAGGCAGCAAGCACAACGCATATATCCGTCGCGGAACCAACGTTTTCAACTGCACATTTTCCAAGGCTTACTATGTTCTTGGAGCTAATTTGCTGGTGTTGAACGAGGACATCCCCGACGGTGAGGATACGTTGGTCGAGAACTGCTTATTTGAGATCGATCCGGAAGGAGCAAATGCCCATTATATTAGCGCGTTCAATTCGCACCACAATGTATCTGGCTACTTTGGCGTCATCACGGTAACCAACGGTGTCTTCAAGAATTTTCGCAGTGCGGGAATAATGCTGGCATTGAATTCCGCGGCGGATCTGGTGATCAACAACCCGCAATTCATTGAATGCAGATGTGGTATCAGCGGCCCCCTTTCTGGAAATGAAAAACCGGGGTGCCGTATGGTGGTCAATGGCGGCGTGTGGCAGAGCAGTGTAGAATACCAACGCGCGGTGAACGTTACCCTGCCAATGGTACCGATTGTCATCAATGACTTCACCTTCAAGCCCAGTGCAAATTGCGACGCCGGCTATATCCTGATTACCGCCGCCAGCCAGGTGGCATTGATCCATTGCACGCTGGATATCAGCGCTGCGTACGGCCTGCGCAATGGGATATACTCCAATAATAGCGGCTCGGCCATCACCGTTTACGGTACTCGCTTTCGAGGCGATCTTTCGAACTCTGTCTGGTACTACCTGCCCGCGTTCCAATCGCTGGACAGCAACTTCAACACCTTCGAGGTGACTTTTCGAACGCTCGTACTGGGCACATCCTACAATACACTTCCCGATCACCAGGCTGGAACCGGGGAAGATTTGGACAGTGTGTTTGTGCCGTAGCAGGTGATTCGGTAAATCACCACCCGTATTTAGGCGGGCTGTCTAAAAAACTCTAGTTGGGATATTAGCCTACGCAGGCCTTATCGCCAGGCCGTTGGCAAGTAAATTTTGCGCATCGGCAGCGTCAAGCGCCAGACTTCGCCGCCGGTGACTACATTTCTGGTGGCGATATACAGGCTGTCTTTGAAGACGACGGTGGCGCTATCCCAATCCGTCGAGGTATTGTTGGCGTCCCCAAAGCCAGCGAAACCGACCTGCTCCGAGGCGGCGCCGTCGCCACTGCACAGATCGCGCGTATCTCCACTCGCCCTACTGCGTCTTAATGTGTAGAGTGAATCTCGCCATTCGGCGCGATCACTGGCTAAGTAAACCGCCGAAAGTTTTTAGAGTAAATCGGCCATCACGTTGGCGGTTTACTCCAGGGTTTCGCCGGTGCTTGTCAGATTTTTGTAAAAACACTTCCGGCGAAACACCTAGTCGAAAGGAGCGGAAGTCATGAAAAGGATTGCTGTCTTGTCTTTGCTCCTGGTCCTGCTGGCGGCAAGCGTGAGCCCCGCCCTGGCAGGCAAGAGCACCAACGTGGTGATGAATGGCACCATCACGGCCATCGACAGCGCCAACAAAACCATCACCATCTCCACGGTCTCGGGGCCTTTCCCCAAAGGCTCGGAGGTCGTCGTCTACACCACCAGCCGCACCCGCTTCCTGCAGCAAATTGCAGATGGTGAGTGCATTTACATTACCTTCGAAGACCTCGAAGTGGGTGACCTGGTGGGTGTGACAGGACGCTTCGAGAACGGCCTGTTTGTCGCCACCCGCATCACCGTCAAGCTCTGAGCCCGGCAAAGTCGCACGCTTCCCAGCGCCACGCCAAGAATTGAATAAGAACTCCTCCGAAAATTCGGGAGAGGTGGGGGTGGGGGGGGGGGGGGGGGGGGGGGCCGCCCCCCCCCGCCGCGGTGGGCGGGCGGGGGGGCGCGCGCGGGGGGTGGCCCCCCGATAACAAGTAGCCGGCGGGGGGG
>JAJUJL010000010.1 GCA_029265355.1 Chloroflexota bacterium
CAAGCCGCACCCCACTGTGTTTAAAACACCTAGCCCTGCGACTTCTTGAACTCGTCGACCTTCTTGCTCAGGTGGGCGATCTTCTCGCCAAGGGCTTCGATGTCGGCCTTGGTGGGGACGTTCATGCGATCGAGCACTTCCTCGACGCGCTTGCTGATCTCGTCCTCGGCCTTCTCGGCGTCTTTCTTGCGGCGGTCGACCACCTCGCGCAGCAGCTTGCGCCCGTCCTTCTCGGCGATCTCGCCGCGCTCGACCAGGCGGTTGACGAAGTCTTCGATCTCTTCCTGGGCCAGGGCGACTGCGCCGATGCCAGCCAGCAGCACCTTGCGGGCGGCCTCCAGCAGCGGGTTGCGCTCTTCGGCGCCGTTGGTGGGTTCAGGGGCTTTTTGTACTTTTTCTTTGGTAGCCATCGGGATACTCCTTCTTGAGATTGTTTTATGAGTGTTGGCGAATGGTTATGACGCACTGCATCATAAAACATTATAACACGGCGCGTCATGAGAGTCAAGAAGGATTACGCCAGGCGCTCACCTGCCATTTAACGCCGTAGTCAGTGCGCTCGTCGGGTAAGTAGCGCTGTACCCTTCGCTCCCCTGGATGACTGCCAGCTCCTTCACGCAGAGAGTTTCACAGCGCCAGCCTTGCCCCATCCGACGACCAGCAGGCCGGCGTGCTGACCTGCGACTGCCTGCTTTGCTTGACGCTGCCTCCCTTCTCTACTATACTAAGCTCACACCGGCTCGAAGGGAGTGCGCCTATGCCTTACTTCAAGGATACGCAGGAGTTCTATGCCTGTGTCGGCGAATTGATGGACCGCGCTAAGCGCGATCCCAACGTGGGGGGCAAGATCGCCAAATCGGGCATCATCATCCAGTTCCGCTACACCGACCCAGAAGCTGTCACCACCATCAATGCCCGCGACAAGCCCACCCAGCCTGGCGCTTACGTGGATGTGATCCATGGGCCAACCGATTTGAAGCCGGACGTGACCATGAGCATGAAGGCGGACGTGTCGCACGAGTTCTGGCACGGCAAGGTGAACCTGGTGGCAGCGCTTTCGAAGAAGCAGATCGTGGCTGAAGGGCCGATTCCCAAGATCCTCAAGCTGCTGCCAGCGGTGCAGCCGCTCTACAAGGTCTACCCGGCGCTGCTGAAGGAAAAGGGCTTCGGCGATAAGGTGCTCAAATAAGCGCTTTGCCGCACGGGTCAGAAGAGACCACCGTAAACCGCTTTGCCTTCGTCGTCCACCCGCTCAGTGTGGACTTCATCCACCAGCACCCCCACTATCGCTGGTCGCGCTACCTGCCGGATGGGTTGGTGGAGGCCATCGGCGCCTGGTTCCCGCCGCTCTACCTGGGGCGCATCCGCGGCGGGCACTCGCCGGCAACTGGGCAGCGCATCGAGGGCTACCTGTACACGCTGGGCGCCACGCCGCGCCAGATGCTGCGCCACAGCCCGGCTTTCACCTATGCCCGCCTGCGGCTCGCCGCTCGCATGGCAGAGCAGCGCGGGGCGCGCATACTGGGATTGGGCGCTTTCACCAGCGTGATCGGCGACGGCGGCCTCACCCTGGCGCGCCAGGTGGGTATCGCCATTACCAGCGGCAACAGCCTGACCGCCGCGGTCACGCTGGAAACGGCCCGGCAGGCTGTCTTGCGGATGGCCGGCCTCCAGCTGGCGCAGGCGCGAGCGATGGTGATCGGCGCCAGCGGTGCAATCGGCTCGGCTTGCGCCCGCCTGCTGGCGCGGGAAGCTGGCAGCCTTGCTTTGGTCTCGAAAGATGCGCACAAGCTTGAAGAACTGCAGCGGCGCATCCTGGCAGAGACGCCCCAAGCGCGGGTGACCAGCGGCACGCGGGCTGAAGACCTGCTGGCTGGCTGCGACCTGGTGATCACGGCGACCTCGGCCATTGGGCAGCGCGTCCTGGATATCACCCGCTGCAAACCAGGGGCGGTGATCTGCGACGTGGCCCGTCCACCAAACGTTAGCGCACCCGAGGCCGCTCTGCGCCCTGACGTACTGGTGATCGAATCCGGCGAGGTGCTGGTTCCTGGGGATGTCGACTTTGGCTACGACCTGGGCCTGCCGCCCAAGATAACCTATGCCTGCCTGGCCGAAACCATGCTGTTGGCGATGGAGGGCCGCTTCGAAGATTACACCCTGGGCAGGGATATCGCGCCCGAGCGGGTCAGTGAGATTTTTGCGCTGTTTCAGAAACACGGCTTCCAATTGGCGGTGCTGCGCTCGTTCGACAAACCTGTCAGTGAAGATGACCTTGCCCACAGACGCGCCCTGGCAGACGAGCTGCGCACGAATGGATCTTTTCAAAAGGCGGATCCACCGCAAAGGCGCTAAGCACATTAAGTGGCGACCAGGGAGTGCTAGAAGTCTGATAGTGGTATAAAACGAACGAATTGCCACATTCTTGAGCAAGGGACTGCTTCGCGATCTTCGCGCCTTTGTGGTAAATTATCATTCATTCTGGAGGAGGGGCATGGGCACAGACAAAGTGATCCTGGTGACCGGCGTGGCTGGATTTTGGGGGCGGCGCGTCGCGGCGAAGTTGCTGGAGGCGCCCGGTATGCAGGTGATTGGCCTGGACCCAGGCGAGCCGGATGAGAAAATCCAAGGGTTGGACTTCATCCAGGCGGACATCCGCAACCCGCTGCTGTTGGACTTGTTGAAAGCTGAGCAGGTGGACACGGTTTGTCACCTTTTTTTTATGGAGGGTATTCGTCCCAGCGAGGCAGCTTTCGACGCCAATGTGATGGGGACAATGAAACTGTTCGCCGCCTGCAGGGAGGCCGGCGTGCGCAAGATCGTGCTCAAGAGCAGCACATCGGTCTATGGGGCGCGCCCGGAGAACCCGGCTTTCTTGAAGGAAGACTCCCCGCTCAATGGCAGCCGCGCCTACGGCTACACTCGCGATCTGGTGGAGATCGAATCCTTCTGCAACAGCTTCCGCCGCCAGGCGACTGAAACCCTGCTGACCATCTTGCGTTTTGCCAGCATCGTCGGCCCAGAGGTGGATACGCCGATGAGCCGTTTTCTGAGCGAGCCGTGGGCGCCGGTGCTGCTCGGTTTTGAGCCGATGATGCAAGTGGTCCACGAACAAGATGTGGTGGGGGCGCTGGTGCACGCTGTACTGGAGGATTATCCTGGCGTCTTCAACGTGGCGGCCGAGGGCGTCTTGCCGCTCAGAAAACTGATGGCCCTGGCGGGCAAGCTGCCGTTGCCGGTGTTTCATCCGCTCGCCTACTGGAGTGCGGCAGCCGTGGGCGGCAGGTTGCCAGGCAGAGATTATTGGCCTATCGAGCCGGATTACCTGCGCTATGCCTGGGTGGGCGACCTGGAGCGCATGCGCCAGGAGTTGCAATTTACACCCGCTTACACCGCCGAGGAAATCCTGCGTGAGTTTTCTCGCAGGCGGCGCCGGCGGCCTGTGCGCATTGAAAAAGCCACGCTGGCTTTCGATGAGCAACGCCTGCGGGATACCCTCGAACGCCGGTCCAGGCAGCGCCAGCAAGCAGCGAGCGATGTCGGTAAAGAGGAGGCAGGCAATGACTGACGCAGAAAGGCCGCGCTGCGCGGCAACCACCCAGGCAGGCGCACCTTGCAAGAATTATGCCCTGGAAGGCCTGCCCTATTGCCGGGTGCACCGGGCTTCCGCCGCTGGCAACGGGCAGGAAGAAATTGCCGCCGCGC
The DNA here is from genome assembly GCA_029265355.1 of Chloroflexota bacterium. Lineage (GTDB taxonomy): Bacteria > Chloroflexota > Anaerolineae > Anaerolineales > UBA4823 > JAJUJL01. The sequence continues at coordinate 3,706 of JAJUJL010000010.1, forward strand.
CCACAGTCGCCGATGACGCCGAACCCGCTGAAATCCCCAACGAAAGCCTGCGCCAGCAGTTGATGGCCGAGTTGGATAAGTTGATCGAGCGGGTGCGCGCCATGACGCCGGAATACACGCCGCCGCCGTTTTCTCCCACCCGGCTGCTGAAACTGATCGAGCAGAACCTGGGGGCGTTCTCGCCGGAGCTGCGCCTGGGCGTGCTGGAGAAGCTGCGCGCTGCAGTTGGCAGCGACCTGTTCGATCTCGATACCTGGAAGGGTGTCTGGTACATGGTCAATTACTCTCTGGAGTACCAGGGCGATCTGCTGCGCCGGCGCATGCAAGGGGAGTATGAGACCGATGAGTGGGGACTGGACATGGAAGTTCTGGAGGCGGTCAAGCCGTTCTTCGACTTTATGTACCGCAAATACTGGCGTGTCTCTACCACCGGTATGGAGCACATCCCCGAATCGGGACGCGCTTTGCTGGTCGCCAACCACTCCGGGCAGCTTCCTTGGGATGCTGCCATGCTGGGCACAGCGGTTTATAACGAGCATCCCGCCCAGCGCCTGGTGCGCAACCTGTACGCCACCTGGTTCAACACCCTGCCGTTCTTCTCCGCCCTCTTCACCAAGTTGGGGCAGGTGCTGGCGACCGAGGAGAACGGCCTGCGGCTGCTGGAGCAGGACGAGCTGGTGGCGGTCTTCCCGGAGGGGATCAAGGGGGTGGGCAAGCTGTTCAAAGAGCGCTATCACCTGGCGCGCTTCGGGCGCGGCGGTTTCGTGCGCATGGCGCTGCGCACCCAGGCGCCGATCATCCCGGTTGCGGTGGTGGGGGCGGAAGAGACTTATATCTCGCTGTATAAATCCCCGACCATTGCAAAGATGATCGGTTTCCCCTTCTTCCCCATTTCGATCACCTGGCCCTGGTTGGGGCCGCTGGGCTTCGTGCCGCTGCCCACCAAGTGGTACATCGATATCGGCGAGCCGATTGCCATGGATGGATACGATCCTGGGGATGCCGATAACCTGCTGCTGGTTTCGCAGCTCAACGACCGGCTGCGCAATATCATCCAGGAGATGGTTTACAACCGCCTGGCGGAACGACGATCGGTGTTTCTGGGTTGATCATCTTCAAGAAGATCGCCAGTGCGATAATCCCGTTTTTCATTCTTCGTAAGGGGCAAGCATTTGCCATGCTATACTGCCTGAAAAGCGCGCTGCTCCTGGCAAATGCTTGACCCGACCCGGCAACATCGAATACGGTTTGGCTGAGTCACTCCATGATGATGTCATGGACCTATCCAGATCTTGTAATTGCGATCAGTGTGGCAGGATCGGACGAATTTAGAATATTCAAGGATGATCGAGGACATGTCGGTATATCCAAACAGCCAAGCCCTATACACCAACCTGGAGGTGCTCTTCTCCACCCTGCAGGCGCAGGAGCCGCAGGCGGTGGAGGCGCTGGCGCGCTCCCGGCTTGCTATTCGCATCCGCCTCTCGGAGCCGGCGGCGCTGGTGGCGATCAACGGGCGTGCTCACCCGGTGGAGATCAAATACGGCGTCGATGGCATGCGTCCAGACCTGGATATCGAGCTGTCCGCGGACAGCTTGCACGCCATCTTGATGGGCGAGCTGTCACTCAAGCGTGCCCTGGCGAGCGGCGCGATGCGTGTGCGCGGCCCGGTGTGGAAGACGACCGCGCTGGAAGGCATTTTCCAGCGCGGCAAGCTGCTCTATCCGCAAATATTCAATAGCAGATCATCCTTATAAGCTGCTCGCACGATGTGGGCCACGCAAAATGATCTGATAGGAGATTGCCACGACCAGCACAATCCGCTGGTCTCGCAATGACAGCTAAGATCAAAAAAGCGAAAGTCAACTGGAGCAACCCGAAGGGAGGGGGTCAGCCGGCGCTCATCTCATCCAGCGCCATCTCTAGCTCTGCCAGGGTGCGGGTGAGCTGGCAGATGGGTGTACCGCGGCGGCGATGTGTGCAGGCGCTGCTGCGCGCCTCCAGCACCCGGCGAATGACTTCCGGGTCGTTGTTAGAAGCGCGGATCTCGGCGATCTGTTCGATCACCAGGCGGCGGGTGATGGGAATACCGTGGCGCGCCAACACCTGTTTGTAGTGGTTGTATTCCTGCGCCAGGTCCAGGGTTGCCGATTCGAAGCCGTGCCGTGCGACGGTCAGCCGCGCGGAATAGCGCATGATGTTGTAGAAGAACATCTTGTAATCTTCTGGACTGGGCTCGATCAGGATGATATCCACCTCCGGGTGGGAGCGGCGAAGTTGCTTGATGTGGTAATGCAGCCCCGCGTGGGTGGTGATGCGCAGCGTCTGGTTGGTGACAGATTGGATGCCTTTTTCGCTCAGGTAGCGGGTGAAGCTGCGCTGGCGCTCCGGCTCCTGCTGGCTGATGGCGTAGGGCACCAGCGGGTTGATGCACACCACCAGCGTGGCGCCGTGCTCGGTGGCGACGTCCAGGCTGGCGTTGCCGCGCAAACCGCCATCCACATATTCGTGATCGCCGATGCGCACCGGTTTGTACAGGATGGGTAAAGCCGAGGAGGCTGCGACTGCCAGTGAGATGGGCACAGGCTCATGGCATTCGCGGCTAAACACGCTGCGCTCGCCATTGTCGAGCTGGGTGGCGATGATGAAGAGCTCGCGATCGAGGGTGGCAAACTCGTTGCTGCTGCCCAATTTTTCGAACACCCGCCGCAGGTAGCGTTCCAATGCCAGCCCGTTGTATAAGCCCGCCGGCAGCGCTCCGCTCAGCGACCATAAAAAGTCGAACACGGTCATATCCTGCTGATTGCGCAGGTAATAGCTGCCTGTTTCGAGCAGGATGCGCGGCAGCTTCCAGCCGGCGCTGAGCAGATCTCCGTAATTCAGACCAAAAATATCCCTGCGCTCCAACGGCTGGATACCCAGGTGCGTGCCTTCGATGGCTTTGAGCATCTCTTCCGGGCTGATCTTGTTTGCGAGCAGCGAGCAGACCAGCGCGCCGGCGCTGGTGCCGACGTAGATGTCGAAATCGTTGACCGAGCGATCCACCAGCAGGTCGTCGATCGCCCGCAGCGCGCCAATCTCGTACACAGCGCCAGTCAACCCGCCACCCGCCAACACGAGCGCAGTCTTCCCTGTTCTTGAGCTTCTCATAACCGGTAACTCCCGTAACGAAAACCGCTGATGTCCGCGGCGTGCTTAAGCCTTCGACATGTGGTACACCAGGTCGGCGTCAGAAATCACGCCCACCGGGCGCAGTTTGTGCGCTTCTTTTTGCACGATAACCAGGCGGTGGATTTGATGGTCGACCAGCAACTGGATCACACGGCTAATTGGCTCATGGGGCGTGACGGTGATCACCTCGCTCTTCATGTACTCAGACACTTTGCGATCTTTCCAATCCGGAGATTGCTGGTAGGCGCGCAGCAGATCGGTGCGCGTGATGATGCCTGCCAGGTAGCCCTCCTCATCGACAACCACCAGGCCGCTGATGTCTTCCTCCACCATGCGCTGGATTGCCATACCCAGGGTCGATTTGGCAGAGCAACTAATGATGCCAAATCGTTTAGCTTCCAACACCGTCAGGTCGTCCATTGCAGGCCTCCATCCATCCGATGCTCGTGAACTTACTATAGCACTGCGCCGGACGAGTGTCAATGCAGGCCCTCTGACTTTCGGACGAGCGTTCGGACAACCGCCGCTGCAAGGGTCATTGCCAGCCCCGCAAGTGCGTGGCAATCCCCTGGATTAGTGGAGATCGCTTCGCTGTCGCTCGCGATGACGCGCCATATAACAGAATGATTGTCTGGTAACGTTGATTAATGCCCTATGGATGCCGCTTTCTCTCCCAAGCAGGCAGTTTATGTCATTCTGCGGGAGGACCGGGGTTGGTTTGATATTCCAATGCAAGATGGTATAAAATTAGCCAGAGCAGTGTGCTCGTGGAAGGTGTGATTTGAGCGCAAAAGTCAAAGTTGGGCTGGCGTTGGGCGGCGGTGTGGTGCGCGGCATGGCACATCTCGGTGTGCTTTCGGTGCTGGAAGAATCCGGCATAACTATCGACTGTGTCGCCGGAACCAGTGCGGGTTCGCTGGTGGGAGCCATCTACTGCGCTGGTTACAGCGCCTCGATCATCAAAGAACACGCCATGCGCCTGCGCTGGTGGCACCTGCTCCGCCCGGTTTGGCCAAGCCAGGGTTTCTTTAGCTTCGCCTTGATGGAGCGCTGGCTGGTGCGCACCGTGGGAGACCTGACTTTCGACCAGCTCAAGAAACCGTTCGTCGCAGTGGCAACAGATTTGGAGCGCGGCGCGCCGGTCTGGCTGCAGCAGGGCAGGTTGGCGCCGGCTGTTTGCGCAAGCTGTTCGGTGCCTGGCATTTTCACGCCAGTGCACATCGACGGCCGGGTGCTGGGTGATGGCAGCCTGGCGGACACCGTGCCGGTGGATGTGCTGCGCCAGATGGGTGCCGATTACGTTATCGGTGTGGATATCTTTGTCCCTTCTATTCGTCGTGGCTGGGGCGCGCTGGGCATGGGGGTGAATGCGCTGGAAATCCTGGTGGAGCGGGCCGGAGGCGGCATCGACCGGGCTGACTGCTTGATCGCCCCTGCGCTGCGCGGCGAGAGCTACGTGCGCTTTTCGCAGCGCGAACGCATCTTCCGCCTGGGAGAGCAGGCTGCCCGAGAAAAACTCCCCTCCATTTTGAGCGACCTGGAAAAGCTGCAGCGAAGAGAAACTCTGCAAATGGAGCGCGTGATCTCATGATCGTGCTCTCGCTCAGCGATATCGCCGTTCGATTTGTCTACAGTCCAGCCGTGCGCCAGCGTTTCCCGCACGTGGACTTCGTACTGGGTTGCGGCGATTTGCCCTATTCTTACCAGGAATACGTGATCAGCATGCTGGATAAACCTTTCTTCTTTGTGCGCGGCAACCATGATAAGCTGGTGGAATACACCGTTGCCGGGCCGCGCAGCTATCCCAATGGCGCAGTGGACCTGCATGGCAAGGTGATCATTCACGAGCACATCATCCTGGCGGGCATCGAGGGATGCCTGCGCTACCGTGAAGGACCCTTCCAGTACACCTCGCGGGAGATGTGGACGCATGTCTTCCGGCTGGTTCCCAGTTTCCTGGCAAACCGCGCCCTGTTTGGGCGCTTCGTGGATATTGTTGTTACTCATGCGCCGCCGAAAGGCATCCATGATCAAAAAGATATTCCTCACCAGGGTGTGCCAGCTTTCCGCTGGTTGATCGACGTGTTCAAGCCCGCTTACCTGTTTCACGGGCATGTGCACGTTTATCGCCCGGATACAGTCACGCTCACCCAGGTGGGAAATACGCAAGTGATCAACACCTTTGGTTTCCGCGAGACCAGGCTGGATCGCTTGCATGCCAGAGCCATGTCTCGGCGGAAACCCATCGAGATGCAGGAGTGAATGCACCATGAGCGACGATCAACGCGCCATTCAGGATTTCGAATGGGCATTGGCGAAGGGCTTCTGGCGCCGGGTTCTGACCTGGGTGAGGGGCTCTTCCAACAAGCTGTTGCCGTTCGACGAGGTGCGCGCCCGCCTGGAGGTGCGCGGCCAGCATTATCTGGGCATGCGCCAGGTGCCGATCGACCAGATCGTGGGCAGCGCCGGGCGCTACCTGGACTTCGACCGCGCCTTTTTGCCCCTGCAAGGCCGCACCCGCGACCGCTGGATCAGCATCGATAAAGCCCATTACCAGGATGTCATCCTGCCTCCGGTGGAGCTGTTCAAAGTGGGGGAGGTGTACTTTGTCAAGGATGGCAACCACCGCGTCTCTGTTGCTCGCGAGCGGGGGCAAGCCTTCATTGACGCCTATGTCATCGAGGTGGATGTGCCGGTGCCGGTCACGCCCGATACCAGCCTGGACGAGCTGGCCTTGCAGCAAGAGCGCTACAATTTCTTCAAAGAAACCCATCTGGATGAGCTTCGCCCGCAAGCCAGCTTCGAAACCAACGTCAACGGGCAATACCAACGCCTGCTGGAGCACATCTCGGTGCACCGCTGGTACCTGGGCGAGCAGCGCCGGGCTGCCGTGGACCTGCCGGAGGCGGCTGCCTCCTGGTATGACCTGGTGTATCTGCCGGTCGTCGAGATGATCCGCTCGCAGAATTTGCTGCGCAGTTTTCCGGGCTACACCGAAACAGACCTGTACCTGTGGGTGGTCACCTACCAGGGCTACCTGCGCGATGCTTACCAGGATGGGGCCGGGCTGGAGCCAATGGCTGACCAAGCGACCGATCATGCCTTGAAAGACGCGGCAGGGAAGCATGTGCGGGAAGAATTCCCCCTGGGCGCAGTGGGCAAGCTGGTGAGTATGCTCAAGCGCTCGGCTTGGGTGAGCCAGGCGCTGCTGCAGCAGGAGCAGGCTGATTTCTTTCGGCGCACTCAGCTCAACGAGTTGTACCCCGAGGAGCGGTTCGAGGCCACCATCCCAGGCCAGTACGAGCGCCTGTTGGAGCACATCCGCGTCCATCGCTGGTACCTGGGAGAGCAGCGCAGGCAAGAAGTGCCCTTGCAGGAGGCTGTGCAATCCTGGTATAAAAACCTGTACCGGCCCCTGGTGGAGATCGTGCGCTCCCAGGGCGTCTTGCAGGACTTTCCAGGGCGGACAGAAACCGATCTGTACCTGTGGATCATGAGCCACCGCTGGTTTTTGCAGAACAGCTATGGCAGCGATGTCAGCGTGGAGCAGGCGGCTGAGCAATTCATGGATGAACACGCCCCTCGGCGCCGGAAAAAGAGGCGACCGGATTAGCGGCAGACCAGGACGGGCAGCCTGGCCTGGCGCAACACGTGATCGACGGTGCTGCCCAGGACGACCTCCAGCACCGGACTGTAACCGTAACCGCCCATGATCACCAGTTCAGCCTGGCTTTCGGCAATCAATCGCAGCAGCGTCTCGGAGACAGGGCCGTTCTCAGCGCGGTATTCGGCCTGGATACCCTTCTCATCCAGGTAGACCTGCGCTTCCAGGAGCGTTTCCTGCGGCAAGCGGTTATTTTCGAAGACGGTAAAAACGCTCAAACGGATCTTCCAATGGGCCGCCAGGTACGCTGCCACGAACAGCGCTTCTCTGGATTTGGGGCTTCCGTCAAAAGCCAGCGCCGCGTGATTGAGCTCGGTCGCAACCTGCGGCACTGCCAGCACAGGGCGCGAGCAGCGCTGGATCAATTCGCGAAAGCCTGAGTCCAGGCGCTCGAAGATCTGCTCGCCCGGCGGGTAGAGCAAGGTGGTGATGATCAGGTCGGTCAGGCGCGAGCGGGCGCAAATTTCCTCGGCAATTTTTCCGCTGGCGATCACCAGGTTGCCGGCAACACCGGCTTCCTGGCAGCGGCGGTCGAACTCCGCCTGGACTGCCAGCGTTTCAGCTTTGGTCATTTTCTTCCTTGACTTCACCACGTGCAAACCGTGCAGGGTGGAGCCTTCGCGCCGGGCAAAGCGCAGCGCCTGCTCCAGCGCGAACCAGCCGCTTTCTTTGCCATCCACCGGCACCAGGACCTCTTGAAAGAGGCGCTCTTCGCCGCGGGTCGCCAGCGTGGACTTGCGCCACTGTCCAGGGGGCGGGCCATCATCGATCGAAACCGGCAGCAGCGTCCCCAACAGGCGCTCGCCCAGGCGCGCCAACCCGGCAGGTTGCTCCGCTTGCAGGCGCTCGGCCAGGGTTTGCACGGCGTACTCCGGGCGCACCTGCCAGCCAAGCTGCTCTTCCAATTCGGCGCGGTGCTTTGCCAGCCACAGGTACAGGTCGGTTTCGGTGCGTCCTGGAAAATAGCGCAGGATACCGCTCTCTCGCACCAGGCGGATGGTGGGCAGGTAAACCGAATCGAACCAGTGTGTGACGGCTTCCTCGTACGGAATCTCGCGCTTCTGCTCGATCCCGATAAAGTATCGGTGCACAGAGATATGTTCCAATAAGATGGGGTACTGCCCAGGAATGGTGACGCTCAGATCCGCCTCTGGGCGCAGTTCGTCCAGGTGGGTTTGCTCCAGGAAATTGGCGTATTCGGCTTTCAGTATCAGTTCGTCCGGCTGGATATCCGGGTTGATGGGGACGCGCGTGCGCACCTCGGTGACATAGGCTTGAATGTGCGTGGCGCCAAGCTGCCGCGCAACTGAAACGCGGTGGTTGCCATCTTTGACAAAATAGGCTTCTCCGATTTTGTACACTTCGATTGGCGGCAGACCGACCTGGTCGCTCATCAACAGCTTGACGCGTGCCCAGCGCTCTTCATTCACCCGATCACGAGGCAAGAAGCTGCGTGTGAAGTCGGTGTAGCGCCCCACGCTGCCAATGATGGCATCCAGGGGGATATCGCGCAAGCCAGTTTCTGCGCTGCTGCTGGCGCGTAGCATCTGGCGCACTTCTTCGTAAGATAGCAGTTCAACCGACTCGCCGCGCACACGCCCCAGGAGCTCTTGCAAAACAGCCTTGCTGCGCGCCTCGCGAAAATCGCTGATTGCTTCGGATAACCCGTAATCCTCTCGCATGGATTGACCTCGTTCACTTATTTTACCCCGCTTCTGGGTGTCAAGATGCCTCACTGACCCTCGGACAGCATCCATTTCAAGGCTCATTGCGAGAGAATACATTCGAGAGCGGCTGGCGCATACAGAACGCCAGCCGCTCTCGAATCATACCCCCTGAACACGCTGGCTCATGGATTGGTTTTTTGCTGCAGCTCGGTGACTGCCTGGCGGATGAGGGTCACTTCGACCCCCAGGTCTTTCACGGCGGTGTTCAAGTTGGTGTCTTCAGGCAAACCCAGCGCGGCCAGCAGCTCTGGCAACGGCACCTGGCACTGCTCGCCAATTTCTTGCAGGGTATGCCGGCCGCGGATGGCCTCGCCTGGGAGCACCTCGCCGGGTGGCAGCGGGGTCGGTCCGACGCCATCGCCAGAGGGGATGTGTGCGGCAGGGGCGGCAGGCGGCGTCGGTGTGGCCGCCGGTGTGGGGGTGATTGCAACCGCGGGCGGCAGCGCCGCCCCACTGCAGTACGCGTCGACCGCGCTGCGCACTGCGCTGACCTCGAAACCCTCGATGACCTGCTCCAAGTCTTTCAGGGCTGTGGTTGCTGGAAAATCGGCTGGAAGATTGAGCATGGCATAAAGCTCTTCGAGAGGGATCGCGTAGCCTTCCGAGATTTGCTCGAGCGTCATCCAGCCGCGGATATCATCGCCGGTGTTCATGCCGCCGCTTTCGACCATGGCGCGCCCGCTGACCTGCCATAGCCCGGTGGCTTTTCCGACAAGATAGCTGCCGAACAGGGCGACCAGCACAAAGGCTGGAAGAAGAAAGCGATTGACGGTCATGAAAGCACCTCACCAGAACCAGTTTGGGCGCGGCGCATGCGCCGCGCCAGGCTGCGCAGCCCATCCCACCAGGAGGGAGACAGTCGCACTTGCAGTGAAGCGTGCCGCGGGCAGGCTTCCACGCATTCCAGGCAACCGATGCAGTTGGTATTGATGCGCGGCGCGGCGGCAGCCACGCGTATGCCCACCGGACATGGCGTCTCGCACAGGGCGCAGCCTTTGCAATCCGCAGCGTCGCGCTGGATGCGCAGCAGGCTCAGGTGTCCCACCAGGCTGAGCGCGCCGCCCAGCGGGCAGGCATACTTACACCAGGCGCGCGGCACCCAAAATGAGGCCAGCAAGACCACCAGCGCCACCAGGTAGGCAGGCCAATGCTCGGCAAAGTTGAATGCGAACAGCCACTCCAGGCTGAAGATCGTGCGGTAAGGATCATAACTGGAGAACCACAGCTTGACCGTCTCGATCGTTTTGAGCAAGATGAGGGCCAGCACCAGGTAGCGACCGTAACGCAGCCAGCGGTCAACGGCCTCTGGCACGCGCACCTCGGGCAGCTTGAAGCGCTTGCGCAGCCAGGTCAGGCCATCCATCAGGCTGCCGAACGGGCAAATCCAGCCGCAGAAAGCCGCCCCGCTGAGCAAGGCGCCGAGCAATACCCCCAAACCGAGCACGAGATTGGAAGGGTGGGTTTTGGGAATGTAGCGGCCCTCTACCAGCATGCGCCACAGGGTTTCCAACCCGCCGAATGGGCACAGGGCATCGATCGACGCGCTGCTGCTTTCGGCTGCCAGGTTGTGGCGGATGGCAGCGGTGAGGATCAGGATCAAAAATCCCCATTGGAAAATGCGCCGGGTGATGTTGCTCCAATGGCGACGATGGCGAGGTTTGATATTCGGATTTCGCATCGGGTGCAGGCCTCCACGGATAGGGTGTAGTTAGTTGTAGGATAATGTCGAGTTATGAAGAATGTGTGAAGAATTTGTGATGTTCTTGTGGGTTTGTTCGCTTGATTGGGTGGTCATCCAGCGCGCACGGCGCTTAAAATTTTGGTACATTAACTGCAACGTTGATTGCGAAAAAGCGTATATAAAGAAGGATACACACAGCTAGTTTTTAGTGATTCCCGAGAGGAGCAATCGTATGAGCAGAAATTCCGTATTCTGGGGCATTGTGCTGGTTCTGTTTGGCAGCGTCTTATTGCTAGACAACCTGGGGATTATCCGCAATGTGGATATTTGGCCGCTGGCGGGTTCATTGTTGTTGATCGCCCTGGGCGTCCGCTTGCTCTTCCGGCGGAGCTTTTCCAGCCAGGGAGGAAGCCGGCAGATCAGCATACCCCTGGATGGCGCCGAGCGGGCGCGCTTGCGGCTCAACCACGGTGCAGGGCGGCTGCGCCTGGCCTCCGGCGCTGCGCCAGGCGCGCTGTTGGAAGGCGATTTCAGCAAAGAGACTTCCCAACGGGTGGAACGACGGGGAAATGAAATCGATGTTCGTTTGAGCAGCGAGATCTTTATCTTCCCATTTTTCTGGGGACCAGACGATGCCATCAACTGGTCGGTGCGCCTGACCCGGGAAATCCCTGTCGCGCTCGACCTGGAGATCGGCGCCAACGAAGCCAGCCTGGACCTCAGCGATTTGCTGATCCCGGAAGTGTATTTGAAATCGGGCGCCAATGCGACGGATATTCGCCTTCCTGCAAACAGCCGCTTCACTCGCGTGCGCATCTCATCGGGGGCCGCTTCGGTAAATTTGCATGTTCCCCAGGGCGTTGCGGCGCAAATTAGCAGCCGTTCGGGCCTGTCCAGCATCAATGTGGACACGCAGCGCTTCCCAAGATCAGGCTCGAACTACCGCTCTGCTGATTACGACACCGCCGCCAATAAGGTTGACATCGATATCGAAATGGGTGTCGGCTCGGTGACGATTAATTAGGCTGGTGAACGACATGGACCGGCACAAGCGACAACTGGCAGAGGGTATCTTGTTCACCGATATGTACCAGTTGACCATGGCGCAGCTCTACTACCGCTATGGCCTGCATGAAAAGCTGGTGCAGTTCGATCACTATTTTCGCGACTACCCGGACTACGGCACCCACAAAGCGGGTTTTTGCATCAATGCTGGGCTCGAAACGCTGTTGGATTGGATGCACGAAGCGCATTTTGGGGATGAGGAGATCGAATATCTGCGCCGGCAAAAGAACAGCCGGGGCGCTGCCCTGTTCGCGCCGGATTTCCTGGCATGGCTGCGCAGCAACGGCAATTTCGAGGGTATCACCCTGCGCGCCATACCGGAGGGCCGTGTGGTGCATCCCAATATTCCCCTGACCGTGGTGCAGGGCCCGATCTTGATGGCGCAGATCCTGGAAACGCCGCTGCTCAATCATTTGAATTTCCAGACGCTGATCGCCACCAAGGCGGCGCGCCTGCGTGAAATCGGCCGGGGCCAACTGATGTTGGAATTCGGGCTGCGCCGAGCTCACGATCGGGGCGCCACTGCTGGAGCGCGGGCTGCTCTGATCGGGGGCGCTGATTTCAGCTCCAATGTGGGCGCCTCGGTTGTGCTGGGGCTGCCGCCCAAGGGTACGCATGCCCACAGCATGGTGCAGCTCTTCATGTCGATGGGTATGGAAGAGTTGGACGCCTTTCGCGCTTACGCCGAGGTGTATCCCGATGATTGCCTGCTGTTGGTAGATACGATCAACACCCTGGAGAGCGGCATTCCCAATGCCATCCGCGTGTTTGAAGAGTTGCGCCGCAAAGGCCACCGCCCGCTGGGCATCCGCCTGGATTCTGGCGACCTGGCTTACCTGAGCATCCGCGCTGCCCAGCTCCTGGACGCGGCTGGCTTTCCAGACACATCGATCGTGCTCTCGAACAACCTGGACGAGCTGGTCATCTGGCAGATTCAAACCCAGATCGCCGATGAAGCGCCGCGCTACGGGGTCGATCCCGAGCGCCTCATTTCCCGGTTGGTGTATGGGGTGGGCACGCGCCTGATCACCTCCTGGGGAGAGCCAGCCCTGGGAGGCGTGTACAAGCTGGTGGCTGTCTGTCACCAGGAGAGCTGGTCGCCAGCCATCAAGATTTCCGAGTCGCTCTCCAAGACGCCCAATCCGGGTTACAAGCATGTCTGGCGATTGTACGACCAGCGCGCCAAGGCGACGGCTGACCTGGTCACCCTGGCGGGCGAAGAGCCCGACAAGATGGAAGCCATCACCCTGCGTCACCCGATCGATCACACCAAACAGCGCACGCTGAAGCGCTCCGACCTCAGCCTGGTCGAGCCGCTGCTCGTGGATGTGCTGGTGGAAGGGAAACGCGTCTACGAGCTGCCTTCCCTGGAGGAGATACGCAAGCTGCGCAAGCAGGATGTCGAGCGGTTGGACAGCGGTGTTCGCCGCATAGTGAACCCACATATCTATCATGTCTCGCTCAGTCAAAAATTGTGGGACTTAAAGCAAACCCTGATCACTTCGGCGGGAAAACCGCAACAACCCGCCGAAAGCGATTGACACGCATCGGAGGAGTCTATGTTCAAATGGATTGGTTCGCGCATCTTTTGGGGATTGATCTTAATCGCAGCAGGCGTGCTGTTTCTGCTGCAAACGTTGTTCAATTTCGAGTTCGGCGGCTTGTTCTGGGCGCTGGCCTTTGGCCTGGGAGGCGCTTTCTTTTTTAGCTGGTTCTTCCAGGACCGCCAGCAATGGTGGGCTCTGATACCCGGATTCACGCTGCTGAGCATCGGGTTGATCATCCTGTTGGATATCCTGCTGCCAGCCGCCTCGTCAACCCTGGCTGGATTCATCATCCTGGGTGGGATTGGCGCTAGCTTCCTGCTGATTTATTTGTTGCGGCGCGACTTTTGGTGGGCTTTGATCCCGGCTGGAACGCTGCTGACCCTGGCTGTGGTGGCATTGCTCAGCGACTTAATCCCGGGTCTGGAGGTGGGGGCGATCTTTTTCCTGGGACTGGCGGCGACTTTTGCGTTGCTGACCCTGGTGCCCACTGGGGAAGGGCGTATGAAATGGCCCTGGATCCCAGCCGGCATCCTGGGCGGCCTGGGCTTGATTGTGCTCATGTCCGCGGGCAACCTGGCGGGCATCCTCGCCCCGATGGTGCTGATCCTGGCAGGACTTTTTCTGGTGGCGCGCAATTTACTGGCGCGCTGAGGCAGGTGGGGTATGGAGAGACGTCTGTACCGCAGTCGTAGTAACCGCATGATTGGCGGCGTGTGTGGTGGATTGGGCGAATACCTTGGCATCGATGCCACCATCGTGCGCCTGTTCTTTGTCCTGCTCGCTTTTGGCAATGGCATTGGCATGCCGATCTACCTGCTGCTGTGGATTGTGATGCCGCCTGAAGACCTGGAGCGGGATAGCAATTTCTCCACCACGGTGCGTTCCGGAGCGGAGGAAATTGCCGCCCAGGCGCGCGAGATGGGCGAAGAACTGCGCACCATGGTACGCAATCCCAACCCTCAAGCCAGCCTGATCGTCGGCGCGGCGCTGGTGATCGTGGGCATGATCTTCCTGGCGCAGAGCTTGAGACTGCCCTGGCTAAACTGGTTGGATTTTGATATTGTGTTGGCAATCATGCTCATCATCGGCGGTATTGTGCTGCTGTGGAGAAATCGTACACCGGGAGGAAAACCGTGATGGAAGACAGACAAACCCGCAAACGCAGACCCAGCCTGTTCGGGCCGCTGTTCTTGATCGCACTGGGTGTGATCTTTCTGCTCGATAACCTGGGTGTGGTGCAAGGATCTTTCTGGAGCACGCTCATTCAGCTCTGGCCCCTGCTCCTGGTTTTGATCGGCCTGGACAGCCTCTACCGGGGCGAAGGTATGGTCGGAGCGGCGTTCATGATCGGCCTGGGGGTCGTCTTTTTGCTGGCAAACCTCGGCGTGCTGATCGTGGATGTGTGGCGCGTAGTGCTGCAACTGTGGCCCATCTTGCTGATCGCCATCGGTTTTGACATCGTGGTTGGGCGAAAGTCGCGGCTGGGATCGCTGCTGGGTATTGTGGTCGTGCTGGCAGTGCTGGCAGCCGCTCTGTGGTGGATTGGCGTGGCGCCTAGCAGGGGACAGGCTCTTGTTGGAGAGACGATCGTGCAGCCTTTGGATGGCGCCACCCGGGCCCAAGTCAGCCTGGAGCCAGCGGCAGGTGTGCTGCGCCTGGGCGCAATGGACAGCCAGGATGAGCTGATTCGCGGGGAGATCAGTCAAGATCGCTTTGGCGGATCGTTGGTCAGCCAGAGCCGAGAGGGCGATTTGATCATTTACCGGCTCAGGAATCGCGGCTCCCAGGTCGTTTTTACCACCCATGAGGTAAACCCGTCCTGGTCCTGGGATTTGAAGCTCACCTCGGCGGTGCCGGTGGATCTGCGCACCAGCATGGGCGCAGGACAGATGCTGCTCGATCTTTCGCAGTTGCAGCTCGCCTCCCTGGAAAGCAACCTCGGCGCAGGAGATATCGAAGTGACCCTGCCTGAGGAAAGCGATTTCTCCGGCAAGGTGCAGGGCGCAGTCGGGCAGATCGTCATCAAGGTGCCGGAAGGCGTCGGTGTGCGCATCGATGCCAATACCCTGCTGGTCACGGTCAACACCCCACCTGGTTACAGCCGAGATGACCGGCGCTACACCTCCCCGGGCTATGAGAATGCCGATGTGCAGGTGGAGCTGGAGATTGGGCTGGTGATTGGATCGGTTTCGATCCAGGAATAGGCGATGCAGCCAGCCAGGCGCATCCTGATGAGGGTATGCGCCTCTGCTGCGCTCATGGCTTTGATTCGACCAGACGGATGATTTCCACGTTTTCCCCGCTTGCCTGTAATTGAAACAGATACAGGAGGGGAAGTTCTGGTGGAACGAGTCCCTCGGTGACCGTCTCGTCCACCACCAGGCCTGGTCTCACCAGTTGAATGCCCATCTGAAAGGTGCTCGTCACCGGGCTGGAAATTTCCACCGTCCACCAATGATCTCCGCTGGTGGGCGAATCGATGCTGATCACCTGGGAAGGCCCGTAACGGGCGGCGTGTGCACCGGCGGGCAGGTTGCTTCCGGACGCTATCCAATCGGCTGACCCCGAGCGCAGGCGCAATTGCGCCTGCGGAGAATCGAGGGCGACCAGGAGAATGAGCTGGTCCTGGCTGGCGGCAGTTCCACCAAGACTCTCGCCAAAGGAGGCGCGTGCGCTCCCGCCAGCAGTCCAGCGGGCATGCCCGACGCTGGATTGCTCGTGGAATGGCTGCCAGGCGAACTCGATGGTTGCCCCGGAGGGGTTCTCCTGGATCACACCGGTGGTATCCACCAGTTTTGTGGGCCGGTTGCGCTCGTTGGTATCTGATACCAGCGCGACGTGGTCTACGCGCTCATCCTGTTCCCAATCGAAGAAAACGATATCACCGGGCAGGTAAGCCTGGGTGTGGTCCAGCAGCAGGCCGCGGTAGGCGAAAAAGCGCCACATATCTTGCGCGCTGCGCAGGTTGCGCCACCGGTAATACCAGCGTGGGTTGTTGAGCAGATCGTTTTCCAGGAGCGCCTGCAATTCGGTATTCAACCCCAGGCGATAGGCGTCCAGCACCAGGTCGGTGCAATCGCCGCTGAAGAAACCGCTGTAGGGTCCGCCGCAGGGAATAAAGGGTGACGGGCAGCCGCGGTTGAGCGAGTACGGCATGCCGATGTTCGCCCGGGCTGCATCGACCACCCCCTTTGGCCAGGCGGTGAATGCCAGGCTGATATTTCCAGTCTCCGTGGCGCCGGCCAGGCCTGGGCCGACCTGGATCTCGTACTGGTCGGGTGAAAACTCATAACCGGGCAGGTCGGGTCGCACCCGGTTCGCACCTTGCGCCAGTCCCGTGAACCGAAAACCGCCGTTGGCGTCCGTCACGGCGCTCAGGCCATCGCGGGTGGTGACGGCGACGCCGGGGAGCGGGTTGCCGGCGCCATCGCTGACCCAGCCAGCGACCATGGTGCGCTCTGCGGACTGCCTGCCAGTCTCGACGGCCCAGGCTGGTCCGGGCGCAGTGGGGCGGATCTGCCCAGGCCGCCCCAGGATGAAGACCGCTGAACCGGCGTCCGCTCCGAGAGCCGCCTGGCTGAAGGCCACGCTGCCAGCGCCAACCGGGATAGTTGCCAGCGTACCCTGGCGCCCGTCTGCCAGGTTGACAAAAGCCAACCGACCGCTGGAGCCAGTATCCCAGGCAGGATATGCCAGCCACCGCCCATCCGACGAGACGCCCACCTGCAGCTCGGACAGGCTGGCGCCGCTCTGAAAGCTGACCGGGCCAACGCGCTGGGTCGTCCCCTGGCTGTGATCATAAGCATACAGAACGATGCCTTGTGAGCCGCGCGTCGCAAAAACCACGGTATTGCCGTCGGCAGAGATAGCGGGGCGCATCGCAGTGAATAGGGTCTCAGCCCCGCTGGGCAGCGGCAGCCGGCGCGTCCGGCGGCTGACCAGGTCGTGCAAGTACACGCCAGGAGCGCCATTTTCGCCATCCAGGTTGCTGGCGTTGGAGAGAAAGGCGACGTAGCGCCCCGATGCAGAGAGCGCTGGGAGGAATGATGCGCCATTTCCGGGTTCGCCGCTGGATGATTGTGAAACCCGCTGCACCTGTCCAGAAAGCATCTGACGCACGTACACATCCATTTCGCCGTTGCTATCGCCAGGCAGCAAGTTCGTGGCGGTGGTGGTGAAAGCCACCAGGCTACCATCGGCGGAAATGGATGGTTGGGCGCTCCAACCATCCAGCTCGCCGGCGAGCGGCGTCAATGAGATGCGCTGAGTGGTGGCAAATTCCCGGTCGTGCACAAATACATCCGCCAGGCCGTTGGTGTCGGGAGGGCCGAATGCGGCAGATAGATTGCTTGCCAGCGAGGCAAAAGCCACATAGCGTCCGCTGGCGGAGAGCGCCAGATCGAAGGACCAACCATTGGCGGCCGCGCCCTGGGAAGATTTGGACGCCAGGCTGAGCCTTCCCTGCAGGCGGTCGATGACGAAGATATCCGCCAGACCCTTGGCGTCCCCGGATACCAGGTTACTGGCTGGGGAGGCGAATGCTGCGTAGCGCCCATCCGCCGAGACGGATAACCCGTGCAGCCAACCATTGGGCAGCTCGGAGAGCAGCAGCTCGCCGACCGACTCCTGCGCGGAAGCGGGCTGGCTGGCCTTGGGAGAAAGACCGGATAGCAGGAGAACGAGGCACAAGACGATCCAAAGGTGCTGGAAAATTGAGTGCAGGGAATGTCTTGCCGCCCGTCTCAGGTGGATCGGTTTATCACGGGCATCGCTTTGAACAGATTTCATCGCGCCTCGTCTGTTACACGAACTTTTTAGTTTGGGGGAGGTCTGCGAGAGATACCCGGCCCCCTGCCTAAAGGTTGAGCCACTGAGCTGCCAGCTTGGGAAGCCCGGAAAGCGGTCCGGTGCGCGCCGTGCAGGTGGGCAGCGATTCCAGGAAAGACCGTCCGTAGCTTTTGGTGAGCACACGGCGGTCGAGTATGGCGACCACGCCGCGATCGTACTGGGTGCGGATCAACCGTCCGAAGCCCTGGCGGAAGCGCAAGATGGCTTCGGGCAATGAATACTGGTTGAATGGGTCTTCGAAGGTTTCGGAGCGCGCTGCGATGATCGGGTCGGAGGGCACATCGAAGGGCAGCTTGGCGATCACCAGCACGGAAAGAGCCTCGCCGGGCACATCCACGCCTTCCCAGAAGGCGCGTGTGCCCAACAGCACGGCGCGCCCGTTGGCGCGAAATGTCTCCAAAAGGCTATGGGCTGAAGCGCCTTCCCCTTGCTCGTAAACGGTGATGTCATCCTGCGCCAGGATAGGCGCAATGGCATGCGATGTGCGTCGTAGCTGATCGTAGGAGGTGAACAGTACCAGCGTTCTTCCACCGGTCGCCCGGGCCAGGTTGATCACGCCGCTCTCGATGGCGCGCTGGTGACCATGCCGGTCGGTTGGCTCAGCGATATCGTTGGCGATGTACAGCAGCGTGGAGGATTCGTAATCAAAAGGCGATCCCAGCGCCAGCTCGTAAGCCTCTTCTGCCATCAAGCGGTGGCGCAGATAATCGAATTCACCCGCGGCGGTCAGCGTGGCAGAGGTCAAAATCACGGCCGATTTTTCGTACCAGAAGTGTTTCTGCATCAACTGGCCAATTTCCAGCGGCGCAGCGTTGACTGCCACGCGCCCGCTATTGGGCTGCATCTCAGCCCAGTAGATGCGCTCTGGGCTGGGTTTGAACACGAAGGCTTCCAGGTTTTCACGCAGCTCGAGAAAGCGCCGCAGTAAGCTGCTCATGCTGCCATGAACTTCCTGTTCTTCTGGTTCCAGGAAATCCAGGAATTTCGCCAGGCTCATCACCAACTGGCTGAGTTGCTCCACCAATGGGGTAAGGGTTTCATTGGCTTCATCCCAGGCGGTTTCCACCTGCATCCAGGCAGGCTGCGAGCGGGTGGCGGGCAAAATGCGTTCTTGCTGGGTGTACGTGCTGGCCGGGCGACCTTCGCGCTGCTCTACCAGGAATTGCTCCAGGGTGGAGAAGAACGTCCTGGAGAGGCTGGTGAAGCGAAAAGCCAGGTCAGTGATGCGATCCACCAGGCTGTGCATGGCGGCGAAGTCGCTCGGCGAGAGGGCGCCTTTGATGGCTTCCAGGAGCCATCCCAGGGCGCCTGCTTCTGGTCCGCCCAGTTCGCGCAACATGCGCTCGATCTCTCCCTGGGTGAGGCGAAAGCTGAGGGCGTTGGTGGCGGCTTCTTCCAGGTGGTGAGCTTCATCAACGATCAGCGTGTCGTAGGGCGGCAAGACTCGATTGCCGGTGGCGACATCGGCGAGCAGCAAGGCGTGATTGACGACCAGCAGGTGGGCGCTTTCGGCAGCCTGGCGCGAGCGGTAAAACGGGCAGACAGCGCCTGTGGTTTGCTTCAAGCAGGCCTCCGCGGTGCAGTTCTCGTCCTCGGCGGAGATGCGCGCCCAGATTTCTCGCTCCACCGGGCCGTTGAGGTTGATCTCTGAACGGTCGCCACTCTCGGTGCTGTGCAGCCAGACCATGATCTTTGCCAGGACGCGCATTTCTTCTGCGGATTGCGGGCCTCGCCGGCGCAGCGCTTCCAGGCGGCGCGGGCACAGGTAGTTCGAACGCCCTTTGAGCACCGCAGCGCGCAGATCGATGCCCAGCGTCTGGCGCAGATCGGGTATGTCTTTATTGATCAACTGGTCTTGCAGGTTGATTGTGTTGGTGGAAATGACCACGCGGCTGTTGTTCTTTATCGCCCACAAGGCAGCCGGGACCAGGTAAGCCATGCTCTTGCCTGTGCCTGTACCGGCTTCGACCAGCAGGTGGCGACCCAGGGAGAGCGATTCGGCCACGGCGCGCAGCATGGCGACCTGTTGCGGGCGGTACTCGAAGTGGGGAAAGCTGCGCGAGAATACGCCTCCGTGCTCCAGGATGGCGGAAGCTTCTTCGATATCGATGCCGACCGGGTTTTCCGGAAGCTCGAGCGGTGCGGCAGCGCGGCTGTAGGTGGTGTTAAACAAGGGTCCTTGATAGCGATGGGCGAGTTGATCGGCGGAAACGATTTCACGTGTGCGCGTGCGCAGGGCGCGTCGAAAGACCCAGTATGCTTTCCAATCCAGGTTTTCGCTCAAGCGCACGATCTCCGCCAACATGTACAGCGGAAGCTGGCGCGCTTCTTCAAACAGCGTCAGGTAGACAGCGCGTGTCAGGCGGGCGTCATCCAGGGCGCGATGTGTGGCTGGCAGCGCAATGCCCAGTTCCTGCCCGAGCGCGCCCAGGTTATAGCGCCCGGCGGTTGGCAGCAGCACGGAGGCCAGCTCATAGGTGTCCAGCACCTCATTCTCCATCAGGATTTTGTATTTCTGAAGGAAAGCCAGGTCGAAGGCGATATTGTGCCCCAGGATGGCGGCGCCATCCACGAAGCGCACCAGGTCTGGCAGCACTTCGCGGATCGAGGGGGCATGGGCGACCATCTCGCTGGTAATGCCGGTGAGCTGGGTGATGGGGGGCGGAATCGGGCGCCCGGGGTTGACCAGCGTTTGCCATTCTCCTTCCACCCGGCGCCCATCGAAACGCACCGCACCGATTTCGATGATGGCATCCCGCTGCGCATCCAGCCCGGTGGTTTCAATATCCAATGCGACGATTGAATCCATGCTGAGGATTATACCTTAGCGTGAGTTCGGGATAACAAGGAAAGTGGTTTATTGGGGTTTGTTTTGGATCGCTTCGCCGCCCAGAACAAACCTCAATCCCCTTATGGTGTGCTCACCAGATGTTGCAAACAAAAGCGGCAGCCGCAGGAATTTGCGGCTGCCGCTGGAGTAGATCGGGCAATAGACCCGGGATCGATTCAGGAGCAGCAGAAGCGAATATCGACCAGTTTTTCGACCAGCGGCTCGACCATCGCTTTCAGAGTATCTTGGTCGAGTCCCTCAACCTTAAAGGTGACCAGGCGGTTGGAGGGATTCTCGCCGGAAAAAGTGCCGAAGGCGACAAAGTTGCCGCCGGCTTCCGAGATCGCCCGGGTGAGCCGGGCAAGCTGGCCGCGCTCTTCGTGCAGCAAGGCGGTGACGCGCACCCCCATCTCGCGAGCCCCCATCATCTCCAGGAAGATCTTGAACAGGTCGGTCTCGGTGATGATGCCAACGATTTGCTCGCCGCGCACCACTGGCAAGCCGCCGATTTTGTTGTCTGCCATGATGCGCGCCGCCTGTTCGATCGGCGTGTCCTCGGTCACCGTCAGGACATTCTTGGTCATCACATCTTTGACGGTGATCTTGCTGAGCAGGTAGTTCATCTCCCAGACGCTCAGGGAGGTAGCCGGTGAAGGGGATGCATTCAGCAGATCCTTGTCCGATACAATGCCTACCAGTTTGCCGTCTTTGACGACCGGTGTGCGGCGTATGCGCTCACGCTTCATCAGGT
This sequence comes from Chloroflexota bacterium, assembly GCA_029265355.1. GTDB lineage: Bacteria > Chloroflexota > Anaerolineae > Anaerolineales > UBA4823 > JAJUJL01. Next base: position 24,990 of record JAJUJL010000010.1, read on the forward strand.
TGAGGGCATCGACGATCGGCATATCGGGCCGAATAGTGATTACCGGATGGGTCATTCTCTCGCCAACTAACATCGTGAACCTCCCATGTCAGATAACCGGGCGGAATCCTCGCACCGGATGATTGGTATTATAAACCGAGATAGGCCTGGCGGACATGCTCGTTTTTGGCAAGTTCGCGGCTGGGTCCTTGCAGCTCGATCTTGCCCTGGGAAATGACGTAGGCATAATCGCTCACTGCCAGGGCCATCTGCACATTTTGCTCGACGAGCAGCAAGGTGATGCCCAGCGATTTCAGTTGCAGCAGGGTTTCAAAGAGACCCAAGACCAGCACCGGAGCCAGGCCCAGGGAGAGCTCGTCGATCATCAGCACCTTTGGCTCCGCCATGATGCCGCGCGCCACGGCCAGCATTTGTTGTTCGCCGCCGCTCAGCGTGCCGGCTTTTTGATCCTTGCGCTCTTTGAGGCGCGGGAGCATCTCGTAGACACGCTCCAGGTTGCGGCGAAAATGCGGCCTGGCGCGCTTAGGCGTGGCGCCCATTTCCAGGTTCTCTGCCACCGACATGTCGGTAAACAACTGGCGACCTTCGGGCACCAACACCAGTCCCATCTCGGCTTTGGTGTGCGCTGGCGTGTGGCTGATGTCTCTGCCCTCGAACCAGATGCTGCCGTTCCAGGGTTTGCTGAGCCCCATCACCGTGCGCAGCAGGGTGGTCTTTCCAACGCCGTTTCCGCCAACCAGGGAAGTGAGCCGGTTTTCTTCCAATGCCAGCGTGGCGCCCCATAAGACCTGCACCTCGCCGTAGCCTGAGGTGATCTCGCGGATTTCAAGAATCGCCATGGCTTTGCTCCATAAGTTTCTCTGCCAACCTCGGGTCGCCCAGGTAAGCCTGGATGACTTGCGGGTTGTTGACGATCTCTTCCGGGCTGCCTTCGGCGATCTGCTGCCCGTAGTCGAGCACAATCACCCGGTCAGAGACGTTCATCACGGCGTGCATCACGTGTTCGATCATAATGATGGTAACGCCCTGTTCGCGGATCTTGCGCACGGTTTCTACCATCCGGCTGATCTCGGATGGGTTCAACCCTGCCAGCACCTCGTCGAGCAGCAGCAGGTAAGGGCGAGCTGCCAGGGCGCGCGCCAATTCAAGGCGCTTCTTCTGCGCCACATTCAGGCTGCCGGCAAGCTGGTCGCTGCGCTCTGCCAGGCCAACGAACTCCAGCACTTCGTCGGCAACGCGATTAGCTTCTGCCAGGCGTTTGTTTTCCCGCCCAAAGCAAGCGCCGACGGTGACATTTTCGCGCACACTGAGCTCGTTCAGCGGTTTCACAATCTGGTGGGTGCGCGCCATGCCCAGGCGAGCCAGGTAATAGGGTTGCAGGCCGGTCACATCCTTGCCGCGAAAGATCACCCGCCCCTCGCTGGGTGGAAAGACGCCGTTGATCACGTTGAACAGCGTGGTTTTGCCGGCGCCGTTGGGGCCGATCAATCCCAGTATCTGGCCTTCAGCCAGGTCGAATGTCACCCGAGTAAGCGCCTGCAAGCCGCCAAAACGTTTGGAAACGCCCTCAACTTGTAAAATCATGGCAGCACCTTTCGCAGAGCTGGGAAACGATGGCGCAGCCAGCCCACTGCCCCGGCAGGGATAAACAGGATAATGACCAGCAGCAGCACGCCAGCAACCGAAAGCTGGATGTCTTTGAACAAGGGGCTGGTCAGTAAGAAGCCGCGCAGGCGCTGGTAGCCCACTGCGCCGATGACTGGACCGAGCACCGTGCCAAAGCCGCCCAGCATCACCATGACCAGCAGTTCGATTGAAAAATGCAACCGGAAAGCATCTGCTGGTTCGATGTTGCCGTTTTTGAAATAGTATAGAACGCCCACCATGCCGGGAATGATGGCGGAGAGCACATAAGCCCAGGTCTTGGCGTCCGGTGTGACGACGCCCATCACCTCCGCTGCGTCCTCGTTTTCTCGTATGGCCATTAATCCCAGGCCAAATTTGCTGTTCTTGACCGCATGGCTGAGGAGGATGCTGCCCAGCGCCAGGGCGACCAGCAGGTAGTAGGTCAGCCACAGCGCCTGGGTCGCGCCGCCGTAGTCGCGGTAGATGTTGAAGTTCAATGATATTCCGACGGCGCCGCCGAATGGCTGAAAGTTGTTGATAAAAGCGCGCATGGCTTCGTTTACGCCGATGGTTGCCAGCGCAAAGTAAGCGCCGCGCAAGCGCAAGATCGCTTTTCCCAGGGCAAATGCCAGCAGGCCGGCGACCAGGCCGCCAGCAGGCAAGGCCAGCCACAGGGAAGCGCCCAGGCTGTTCATCAAGTACAGGCCGAAATAGCCGCCCAGGCCAAAATACACGATGTGCCCAAAGCTCACATAGCCGGTGTAACCCAGTATGATGTTCAAGCTGGAGGCCAGGGCGACCGATCGCAATACAGTGAAAATCACCTCCCGCAGGGCAGCTTTTTGGTCAAATATCGGCCAAAGTCCAACGCCCAGGAGCACCGCCAGGGTCAGCCATAAACCAGGATTGCGCCAGGCTTTCATTTCTTTGCTCCAAACAACCCGGTGGGCCGTACCAGCAATATGACGATGAAGAATATAAATTCGAGCACCGGCACCCAGGTGGTGGGCAGGAATTTGGGAATGATGCCTTCCAATGTGCCCAGCACCAACCCACCCGCTAAGGCGCCCAGCGGATTGCCCAATCCTCCCAGCACGCCGATGACGAAGCTCTTCAGTTCATACACGCCGCCGGAAAGGATGGTGAAGGGGAAGAACGTGGCAATCAGGCTGCCCGCAATGGCAGCCAGCATGGTGCCCAGGCCGAAGCTCAATGCCAGGATGCGGGAAGAAGGGATGCCCATCAACTCGGCAGCGGCGCGATTGTTCGCCACCGCGCGCACAAACTTTCCCGGTGTGGTGCGGTACAGGAAAAAGTACAGCGCGCCGGTCACCAGCACTGCGGCCAGTGCAGCGGTGAGACGCGTGCCGAGCACCGTGATCGGACCTGCGCTGATGCTGCCCAGCGAAAAATCCACCGTGCGGGGTGTGGTGGTGAAAATGGTGGTGCCGATGCCGATGATAATCATATTGACTGAGAAGGTCGCCAACAGCGTGGACAGGTGTGGCGCATCGATCACGCGGTGGATGGCGATAACATAGATCAACATACCCAGCAGCAGCCCGACCACCGCCATGACCAACAACGCCAGGTAGGGATTCATGCCAAATTGGGTGAAGAGGATATAGACGCCAAAACTACCCAGGGCGATGATTGGGCCATGCGAAAGATTGATCACGTTCATCACGCCCCAGATCAAGGTCAGCCCCATTGCGGCAATGCCATAGACAAAACCGATCAATAACCCATCCACCAGAAAAGCAAAAATGTCCATGCAGTTCTCCTCAGCAGGTATGGGATCATGATTGGCTGCGAGATTTGCTCGCAGCCAACCATGACTATCTGATCGAGAAGCTCAAAGGTCGGATTTCACCGGATTGGGTAAATCGTCTCTGCGGTGCGCCCTTCGGCTGGCCAGACGACTTGCTTGACCAGGCTGCCAGCGCTGTCCTTCTGCCATTGGATATAAACCATGGAGTGACCCATCTGCAGCCCGTGGGCTTCGGCGCTGGTGTCGAACTTCAGATACCCGAACATGGTCAGCGTATCGGTTGCATCCAGGGCCGCTTTCACTGCCTCCGTCTCCAGCGAACCGGCTTTTTCGATGGCGTGCTGCAGCAGCATGCCGGCAATGTAACCGCCAGCCGCGTGGTAGGAGGGATCTTCATTGTACTTTGCCTTGTAAGCCGCGACAAAGTCGGCGCTGGAGGGGCCGTACCAGGCAAGCCCGGCGGCTTTGGCGTTCTCTTCCGTGAAGGCAGCCAGCGGCTCCCATTGGCTGGGGCCAATCACACCCAAGGCAGCGTCCCCCAACTCGGCAAAACTGGGTTCAGGCGGGGCGACCAGCAGGGCGATGAACTTGGCGGTGACGTTCTTTTCGAACAACTGCTTGGCGAAGGTGCTCCCATCCTGGAAGTGTCCGCCACCCAGGATGGCATCCGGGGCGGCTTCCTGGATCTTGTTGATGAAGGGGTTGAAATCGGTGGTGCCCGAGTCATAGCCTTCGAAGATCACCACCTCGTAGCCCTGCGCCAGGGCATAATCGTTCAAAGCGTTGGAGACATCGGTGGAGAACTTGTCATTTTCATGCACGATGGCCAGTTTTTTGGCGTTGGGGTCGGTGGCTTTGAGCAGGTCGATGGCGCCGGTCAGGTATTTCGAAGCCGGGGTGTAAGCCTGGTAAACCAGCGTGTACCCCTTTTTGTAGGTGCTGTCAGACGCTGCGCCGGTGGTGATCATGATCTTTCCGTACTGCTCAGCAATGACCGCAGAGGCATCCGCCAGGCCTGATGAATACGGGCTAATCATGAAGGTGGCATTGTCTTCTGTCGCCAGCCGCGTGTACAGCTCCTGGACACGCTCAGTATTGGACTCGTCATCGTAGAACTTGGCTTCAAACTTGACCACTGTGCCATCCGCCAGCCTGACGCCGCCGGCGGAGTTTACCTGTTCCATCCACAGGTTCAATCCGTTGATCTGGCGAGTAGACTCCACATTGAGTTTGCCAGTTTGGGAGGCGGTGAAACCGATCAGGGCGGTGACTTCTTTCCCGGTGGGCTCTTCGGATGCGCCCTGTTGGCTCTCTCCTGCCTGGGGCTCCTGCGGGGTGGCTGGTTGCTGGGCGCACGCCGAGAGGAGCAGGCTGGCTGAGACCAACATTACGAATAGAATAGTGAGCAGGCGTTTCATAGATTTTTTCTCTCCTTTGGATAAAATGTGGCTCGACCGAGGAATGCGATCTTCCCTGGCGATTTTTATTGTACAGAGAGAAGCGAAATAAAGCCTAAATGCGCAGAAGGGTAGTATAAAAATGGCGTAAAAGCAGGCCAAGCTTAATCAAACTTCAAAGCTGTAACCCACACCGCGTTGAGTGATCAGATGCTTCGGATTAGCGGGGTCCTGTTCGATTTTTTGGCGCAGCCGCCCGATGTAGACGCGCAGATACTCATGCTCTGGACCATACTCTGGCCCCCATACATGCTGCAGGATGTTTTGATGAGGCAGCACCTTGCCGGCATGTTCCATCAGGTAAACCAACAGGTTGAACTCAGTGGGCGTCAGCTCGATCACCTGGTCGCGCACAGTGACTTCGTGGCGCTCCAAATCGGCGACAATGTCACCGCGCATGATTTGGCCATGCCGGGTGGGCGGCTCTGCCCAACGCGCCCGGCGCAAAACCGCCTGAACCCTGGCGAGCAGCTCACCGACGCCGAAAGGCTTGGTCAGGTAATCATCAGCGCCTAAATTCAAGGCGCGAATTTTATCGCTCTCCTCACCCAGGGCAGACAAGATGATCACAGGCACAAGCGAAGTCTGGCGGATGCGGCGGATCGTCTCCAGCCCATCCATGCGCGGCATCATCACATCCAGGATTACCAGGTCGATGTTTTGGGTATTGAACACCGCCAGGGCTTCGAGGCCATTTGAGGCGGTGATGGTATTGAAGCCGCGCACTTCCAGGTTGCGGCGCACAAAATCGCGCAAAGGTTTCTCATCATCCACAACCAATACATTCAAGGCATTCATCCATAAATCCTCAAGCGGCCTGTGGGTTTGATTCAGCAATGCGGCTCAACGGTAGCGAAAAGGCAAAACATGCTCCCTGGACCTGCGGTTCCAGCCAAATTCTGCCACCGTGAGCGCTGATAAAACCCTGGCAGATTGCCAGCCCTAGCCCTGCGCCGGGAACTGGGCGGGTCAGGTCATCGCCAACGCGGTAGAAACTTTCAAAGATTTTCGTGCTGTGCTCGATGGGTATTCCCGGCCCGAGGTCCTTTACCCGAACAACCAATTCATTGGATTGAACAACGGCGCTCAGTGTGATGGGGGAGGCATTACCGGCGTATTTGACTGAATTCTCAAGCAGATTGCGCAGCACGGCTTCGATGCGCTCAGGGTCGACGAATATGGTTGGCAGATCAGGCGGCAACTCGAGGCGCAGATGCTTTTCGGGAGAGGGATGGGTGCGCTTCACGGCGCGCTCTATCAAGTCCTCCAGGCGGCACTCGGTGCGCGATACGGTCAGGTTGCCGGCTTCGATGCGCGACATATCCAGCAGGTCGTTTACCAGGCGGCTGAGCCGGTCGGTTTCATTGGAGATAATCTCGAGAAATTCGCGCTGCGTTGCCAGATCCCATTGCACATCCTCTGCCAAAAGCGTGGAGGCATAGCCTTTGATCGCCGCCAGGGGTGTTCTCAGTTCATGCGAGACCGTCGAGATCAGGCTGGTTTTCATCCGGTCAACTTCTTTGATTTGAGTAATATCTCTTAAGATCTGGCCTCGCCCCAGGGTAGATCCCTGGGGATCGGTGACATCAAAGGCCAGCAAGCGCAGATAATGCCGTTGGTGGTTGATGACCACTTCTATCTCCACCTCGCGGGGGCCTTGCCCATCCAGCGCAGCTTGCAAATGCTTGCGCAAAAGCGCCAGGTTTTCTACCGACGGGTCTGCGCAATTGGCAAGCAGCCGCTCGATCAAGCGCTCAACTGGGGCTTCGGTGATATCCTGAATGGGCAAATCGACCAATTCGCTGATACGGCGGTTTGCATATAAGACCCGCCCATTCAAGTCCTCCAGGATTAGGCCATCTTGCAGCGACTGCACCAGCGCCTCCAGGCGACGGGTCTGCTCCCGCAGGCGCATATCGCTGCGCGCGTACAATTCGGCGTTCTCGATCGCCATGGCGGCATGGTTGGCGAAGTTTTTCAGCAGGCTGATTTCGCGCGGGCTGAATGTGTGCGGGTCGGGGCGATAGACCAGCAGCACCGACGGAGGGGCATGTTTTGTGTTGAGCGGCAGAGCCAGGATCGAGCGGTATCCTTCCGAGCGGGCGCGCGGGCGCATGGGCGCAAAGCTGGGATCGGTTTCCGTATCGCTGACCTGGATCGGCTCTCCAGTTCGGATGGCGCGCATCGTGGTGGAAAGCGGTTCGGTAGGTGAAATGACGATGTGTTCCACGTAGCGTTTCGAGAGTCCCCGGCTGGCGCGCGCCCGAAAGACGCCGCGCTGCGTATCCTGGGCGACGATGGCGCACATGTGGATGTCCATCAGCTTCTCAAGCTGCTCGAGGATGTTATCCAGCACGGTGCGTGGGTCCAGCGACGAGACCACTGCCGCGCTGGTCTGCAGCAGCGTGGACAGCTCTGTCAGGCGCGCCTCGATCGATTCTTCCATGCGCTGCATGCTGCGAATCAGATGCCCGATCTGGTCGCCGCGCTTGCTCAACGCGTTTACTGCCTGCCGGTCGGCCTTGGCTGAATTGGTTTCCAAACCGATGTCCTGGCTGATGACTGCCAGGCGTTCCAGCGGGCGGATCACATGCCGAGAGAGCCCCAACCAGAAGAAAAAACCGAAGAACAAAAAGGTCGCCACGGCAATCAGCACCAGGCGGTGGATCGCCCTCTGCGTGGCGAAGGCTGCTGCGGCGAGCCGGCTGACGATCACTCCCCAGCCGGCGCTAGGGATCGGCACATAGCTGTACAGCCTGGCAACGCCCTGGGTATTTTCCTGCAGGGTATCTCCCGATGCACCTGTGAGCACCGATTGCACTTCCTGGGGCAGGTCGTTGGCGCTGTCTTGCAGCAGCCGCGCCGAGTCCGGGTGAGCGATGATGCGCCCAGACGAGTCAAGGATCGCAATTTCCAGCCCTTCATGGGGTGGGTATTCAGCGACGATGCTGCGCAGCGTTTGGCTGAGCGACTCCAGCCGAATATTGGTGGCGACCAGGCCGCGAAATACGCCGCTTTCATCGATGATGGGCATAACGGCTGTGGTAACGGCCTGCCCGGTGGTGGGGGAAACGCGCCCTTCGGAAAGCAGCGGCTGGTTAGAGCGCCGAGCTCGCTGGAAGTACTCTCGGAATGAAAAATCATCACCGACGGTGGAGCCTGGCCCAGTCGGATAATGAAACTGCATGATGCCCTTCTCATCCAGCCGGTACACCAGGTTGATGTCAGGACGGGCATTGATGATCGTGCGGAATAAGGGCAGCATTCCGGAGCGGTCTCCGGCGATCACTTCCGGATACTTGGACAGCCCCTCCACCGACTGCAAAGCCTGCGCCAGGGTGGTATTGGTTTCTTGGGCGATAGCGCGCGCCAGCGCCAGGTCGGCGGCGCGCACATCGCTTTCCAGGCGGCGAGAAACTAGGTGGTCGAAGATCAGCGTTGCCAGCACCACGGGTCCGACAAAGAGCAGATACAGCGCCAGGAGCTGTAAACCCAGGTCGCCGCGCAGCGAGAAGCGGGAGAGCCAGCCTGGCTTTCGTTGTGAGGTGGTGTGGGTATTCTCGTTCATCGGGTAACGTTAAGTATCATGGCTTTCCAGGCGCTAAGAGGTTGGGATGCAGGCATGCGCATTGCCTGCATCCCGGGTTTCAAGCTGTGGCTCAGGCAGCTCAACTGGCCTCGGCAAAAGCGGACAGGATGCGGGCAATGTGGCGAGCGCCTTTCAGATACAGGTCGATGCGCAAATTTTCGTTGGGGGCGTGCGCCTGCGAACCCGGGTAGCCGACCCCGGCGGTGACGATGGGAATACCCAGGGTCTCGGTGAAGACATGGTTCGGGCCAGAGCCGCCAATCATGGGCACGATTTGCATGGGAACCCCGTAAACTGGCTGCGCCGTGCGCACGACGAGTTCCACGAAGGGGTCATCGGGGTCGGTGCGCGCTGGGGCCTCGCCGCCCAGGTAATCCACGCGCACATCGGCAAAGCCCTGGGCGTCCAGGTGTGCACGCAGCGCCTTGAGCACCTTTTCGGGGGTCTGGTTGGGCACCAGGCGGAAGTCCACCTTGGCGCTGGCGCGCGCTGGCAACACGGTCTTCGAGCCTTTGCCCTGATAACCGGAGGTCAGTCCACAGATGGTGCAGGTTGGCTGGAAGGCCTCCGCAATGCGCAGCTCCACACCGCCGTCTAAACCGTGCAGAAATTGTTGCACGCCGTAGCGCGTGCGGTATTCCTCGGAAACCTCCGGCAGAGCCGCCATCAGCGCTTTATCGCGCTCAGAAGGCGGCAGAACATCGTCATAATAGCCGGGGATACGAATACGCTCATCTGGGCCTTTCAGGCTATTCAGCGCCCACACCAGTCGCCAGGCGGCGTTGGGAAATATGGAGCCGCCGATGCCAGAGTGGACATCAATGGAGGCGGTTTCCACAGAGAGTTCCACATAACAAATGCCGCGCAGCCCCAGATACTGCATGGGCACATCCCGGTGATCGACGCTGCCGAATTCCCACACACAGGCGTCAGCAGCCAGCAGCTCTTTGTGGGAATGAACAAATTGCGGCAAATGCACGCTGCTGATTTCCTCTTCTCCCTCGATGACGAACTTCACATTGCAGGGCAGCTCGCCATCTTCTGCCAGCAGGGCATCAATCGCAAACAGGCGGCTGGTGATGTGGGATTTGTCATCGCTGATGCCCCGCCCGTACATTTTACCGTCGCGGATTTCGGGTTGGAAAGGCGGGCTTTCCCACAGCTCGAGTGGTTCAGCGGGCTGCACATCGTAGTGATTGTAGAACAGCAAGGTTTTATCGCTGCGCCCTTTGCGCTCGGCAAACACCACCGGCGCGCCACCGGTGGGCAGGATCTGTACGCTGAAACCTCGCTTGTGCAACATTTCGGCGACCAGCTCGGCGCACGCTTGCAAGCCCAGGTTTTGGGCAGCCACGCTGGGCTGGGCTACCAGCCGGCGCAGCTCCTCCAGGCTCTGGTTGAGATTTGCTTCCAGATAGGTGTCGATCTGTGCAAAGTCTGTCATATTTTCTCCGTAATCGAGGCTCTTTCAGGGTTGAAATTGGGGATCTTGATCGCGAGCATCCATCGCAAGGAATACTCCTAAAAATGGGTCATTCGAAAAGACCCAAAAGTCCTTCACCAGCATAGGCAAAGATCAACATCTTGATGGTTTCACCGATCCAACACCAAAGCAGAAACTTCCGCACCGGCATCTTGAGTGCGCCAGCCGCAAGGCCTGCCAGGTCGAAAGCCGGGTTGGGTATGGCTGAGAGCACCAGGATGGTCAAGGCTCCGTTGTGCCCCATCCAGCGGGTGACGCGTTGGTAGAAGGCGGCGCGTTCCACCACCGCCTGCGAGCTGTAGCCAACCAGGTAGCCAGAAACTTCGCCCAAGGCTGCGCCAGCGCCGGCAACCAGGCCAACGATGATCGGATTGAACACCGCGCCCATGGTGAAGATCACCGCCACGCCAGGAGCAGGCAGGAGCACAGTGGCGTAGGCGAGGAATGCCAGCAGGAAGATGCCCGGGTAGCCGTAGATGGCGAATTGTTCGGCCTGGTCGCGGATACTGTAGATGTATAAGCTCAATCCGATGACCAGAGCCAGGGCCAGGATGCGCAGGGCGGTGTTGCGCGACCGGTTGCGTGCGGGGGTCGTTGCGCCTGGGAGCGGCTCTGGAGGCTGGTCGGTGCTCATTCTTCCTGGATGGTAATCGAGAGCAGTTTTACGCCCGGGTATTCCGGGCGTCCGGGATCGCGCGGCGGAATCGACATCAGCACGTCCATGCCGGCTGTGACCTGCCCAAAGACACTGTGGCGATTATCCAACCAGGGGGTGGGCACATGGGTGATAAAAAACTGAGATCCGTTGGTGTTGGGCCCGGCATTTGCCATGGAAAGCACGCCGGGTTTGTCGTGGCGCAGGCTGGGGTGGAATTCGTCGGCAAACTTGTAGCCCGGCCCGCCGCGCCCGGTGCCGGTGGGATCGCCGCCTTGCGCCATGAAATCGGCGATGACGCGGTGGAAAATGGTGTTGTTGTAAAAGTTTTCACGCGCCAGAAAGACGAAGTTGTTGACGGTGCGCGGAGCTTTGTCGGCGTGCAGGGCGATGGTGATGTCGCCCTTGTCGGTGTGCAGGATGGCGGTGTATTTTTTCTTGGGGTCGATGATGGTTGCGGGAGGACTGGACCACTGCTTGGTTGTAGAGGACATGTGGATACCTTTCTTGTAACATGTGGGAGATTATGCGTCGCTCTGCGGCTCGTTCAGCAGGGCAAGCAAACGGGAGACCACCATATCCATGGCGACGGTGTTCAAACCGCCCTCTGGTATGATGACATCGGCATAGCGTTTGGAGGGCTCGACAAATTCCAGGTGCATCGGGCGCACTGTGGCCAGGTACTGCTGGATGACAGAGGCGGTGGTACGGCCGCGTTCAGCGATGTCCCGTTCCAGGCGGCGGATGAAGCGGATGTCGGCATCGGTATCGACAAATATCTTGACATCGCACAGCTCGCGCAGGGCAGGTTCGACAAAGATGAGGATGCCTTCTACCAGGATCAGCGGCTGGGGCTCGATGTGGCGGGTCTGCGCGGTGCGTTTGTGCGTTTTGAAATCGTAAATCGGCAGCTCGATGGGCTGCCAGGACTTCAGCCGGCGGATGTGCTCGACCAGCAGCGGCGTATCCAGCGAATCGGGATGATCGAAGTTGATGCCGATGCGTTGATCGTGGTTGAGACTGCTCAGGTCGCGGTAGTAAGCGTCGTGCGGCAAGTAGGCAATATGCTTCTGACCAACGCGATCCAGGATAACGTGGGCAATGGTGGTCTTGCCAGAACCGGTTCCGCCGGCAATGCCTAGAACGATTGGGGTTGCACGTTTTGTCATAGACGCATTATACTGGATGGTGGTAATCACTGGGAGAATAAGGGCAACGATTAAAAAAAGCAGCACCAGGGTCGATGCTGCCATGTGAGCCACCGAAGGGATTTGAACCCTTGACCTGACGTTTACGAAACGCCTGCTCTGCCGACTGAGCTACGGTGGCGTTGAAAGCGGCTAGATTATACAGGTTTGTGCCCGGAAACGCAAGGCAAACACTGGCTGGGTTGGCGTTATTCTTGTGAGGTGTATTTTTGCGCGTAGCAATGTTATCCTACCATACCTGTCCGCTGGCGACCTTGGGGGGTAAAGACACTGGGGGCATGAACGTGTACGTGCGTGAGCTGACCCGCCAGCTAGGGCAGATGGGTGTGCAGGTGGATGTGTTCACCCGCTCCCAGGACGAGCATGTGCCGCATGTGCTGCATGACCTGGGCTTCGGCAACCGGGTTGTGCATGTGCCGGCTGGACCGGAAGTGCCCTTGCCCAAGCAAGAGTTGAGCTCCTATTTACCGGATTTTGTGCAGGGTGTGTTGGATTTTGCTGCCTCGAAAGGCCTGCATTACGACCTGATCCATAGCCATTATTGGATGTCGGGTCTGGCTGCCCGTGATCTGAAAGCCGCCTGGAATGCTCCGGTGGTGCACATGTTTCACACGCTGGGGTTAATGAAACGGCGCGTGGCGCGCAGCATTGAGGAAGTGGAGGGTGAATACCGGTTGAATGGCGAGCGCCTGGTGCTGCGCATGGCGGATACGATCATAGCGGCCACGCCGGCAGAGCTGGCGCAACTTCAATGGCTGTACCAGGCTGACACGCGCAAGATTGTCGTTATCCCGCCCGGCGTGGACCTGGGGCGTTTCTACCCCATTCCTACCGACGAAGCCAAAGAATTTATCGGTATTCCGCTCTGCGAACGCATGCTGTTGTTTGTTGGACGCATCGAACCCCTGAAAGGTATTGACACTTTGTTGGAGGCGATTGCCATCCTGCGCGCCAGGCAGGTGTACATGTGCCTGGCAGTGGTTGGGGGCGAGCCAACCGAAAATCCGGAAGTGATCAGCGCTGAGATGGCGCGGCTGCAGGATATTCGACAGCAGCACGGGCTGAACGACCTGGTGGCTTTCCTGGGGAAGCGCGCTCAGGATACCCTGCCATATTACTACTCGGCTGCGGAGGCAGTTGTCGTGCCATCTCATTACGAATCGTTTGGCATGGTGGCGCTGGAGGCGATGGCTTGCGGCACACCCGTCGTGGCTTCTGAAGTGGGAGGACTGGCATTCCTGGTGCAGAATGGGGTCACCGGCTATACTTTTCCCGTGGATGACGCCCAGGCGCTGGCGGATCGCCTGCAAGCGCTGCTGCAGGATCAGGAGTTACGCCAGCGCCTGGGAGCGCAAGCCGCCACCTTCGCCCGTCAGTACAGTTGGGTGGAGATCGCGGCACGCATGATCAAAGTCTATCAAGACTTGCTGCCGGAAAAAGACGAAGCCTTTGAAATCGTTTCCTAGCTGCGAGTCCTTCGGATGGCGGTGATGGCGGGTCAAGCGTTTGCCTGGGGCGAGATGCCTCTCAGCCGGAGGGACTGTGGCAAATGCTTCTGCCCTGCAGATCCTGCAGGGGTGCACCACCGGTAGGGGTGCTCGTGGACGGATCAGTGCACAGGCTCTCAGGCGTGCGGGGTTTGTTCCGACAGGTATTTGTCCCGGTTGGCGCGACGAGCGACCTTGCCGCTGCTGGTCTTCAGCAACCAACCGTAAGGGACAATGTGCACGCGCCGCAAGGCGATGTCTGAGCTGCGCGTGATCACGCTGCGCAACTCGTCTGCCAGCGTGGGCCAGGATTGTGGATCGGGCAGGTCGGTTTCCGCGACCAGCACAACTTCTTCCGTGCCGGTGGTCTCGTTGGGCAATCCGAAGACCGCCACTCTCCCCGGATGCACCCCGGGCACCTCACCGGCCAGGTATTCCAGGTCCTGTGGGTAAATGTTTTTGCCACCCACAATGATCAGGTCTTTCTTGCGACCGGTAATGAAAACCTCGCCATCCGCCAGGTAACCCAGGTCGCCCGTCAGGTACCAGCCATCTCGAAAGGATTGCGAGGTCAGCTCCGGGCGATTGTAATAACTGCTCAGCAGGCAGTTGCTCTGCAGGGCAATCTCTCCCACGCGCCGTTCAGGCAGCGGCGCACCATGATCATCGAGGATGCGCACCGAGGTATTGTGGATCGGCCTGCCGGCGGAGAGCATCTTGATCGCCCCATTGCCCTGCGCGGGGGTGGCCCGACGCTGTTCTTGCAGCGCGCGGCGGTCGATTTCATCCACGCGCACCGGCTGGTCGATGCCGCCCTGGGTGACGGCGAAGACGTTTTCTGCCATAGCGTAGCAGGTGGCCAGGGCTTGCGGACGTAGCCCGTATGGCTGGAAGCGCTGCAGGAACTGAGCATGGCTCGACCAGTACATCGGTTCCGAGCAGTTGATCACCGCCCGCCAGGAGCTTAAGTCAACATTTTCCAGGTCGCGAGGGCGGATCTTCTGAGCGCAGAAATTGTAAGCGAAGTTGGGCAGCCAGCTCAACGTGCCTTTGTAACGAGAGACCGCCTGCAGTAATCGGTATGGCGCTCGCACCCAGTCGAAGGGCGACATCAGCACCAGGTGCGTGCCAGTCAGCAGCGGCATGAGAAAGCCGGCGATCAGCCCCATGTCGTGGTAGAGCGGCAGCCAGCTCACCACCACATCCTGCGGGCTGAGCTGTATGGCTGGGGCGTACGCCTCGACCTGGTTGAACACCGCCCGGTTGGAAAGCGCCACGCCCTTCTGCAGGCCAGTGGTTCCGGAGGAATGTTGCAGTAAAACCAGGTCGCTGGGCTGGCGCTGCAGCCCGGGCAGCGGCGCGCCATCTGCGACTGCCTGGTAGGCGATTTGGCCTGCGTCCAGCACCAGACGCACGCTCGAGTCCGTTCCCATTGCCCGCTGCACTTCGGACAGGAAATCGCTGGAGGTGATCACGGCTGCCGGGCGGGTGACGGCAAACAGGGCTTTCAGCGAGCGGTGATATTGCTCGGGGGAGAGCTTCTCGGTGAGAAATGGCATGATGGCTGGCACAGCGCCCGCAAGCACAGCGCCAAAGAAGGCGTACACCAGCGCTTCACCGTGCGGCAGGATCAGGATGATCACCTCGCCCGGCTGAACCCGCTGCTCAACCAAAGCCCTGGTATAGCTCAAGGATGCACGGAAGAGCAGGTCATAGGTGATCGGCTTGTCTGGCTGGCGTGTTTCCAGCAGCGTCAGGCAAACCTTGCCGGGTGTGTCCTGGTAATGGCGGAAGATCGTCTGAGCGACAGTGAGCATAAGCAATGCGTTTTGCCAACCTGGGGGCTAGCGCCGGTCAGCGATGAGCGTCGCCAGGCTGCGCAGCGAGTCGAACGTGTCAGCGGTCAGCTCGGTGTCGTCGATGCGCACGCCGAACTGCTCTTCGACAAAGACGGCCAGGTCCACCAGGTGAAAGGAGTCCACCAGCCCGGAGGAGATCAGGGCTTCATCGGGGTCGATGCGCCGGGTGGGCTGTTTGAGTATTTCACGGGCGATGTAGTCGGAAAGGGGTGAGATGATTTCTTCCATGAGCCTTATCAACCGGAGAGTGGTTATCATGGCGCGGCCTGGATGGCGCTCCAAATGGCATCCAACATCTGCAGGGTGGTCAGGTTGCGCCAGGGCCAGGCTTTCTGCATCGCCTGGGGGTCGTCGAAGCGGTTGCCGGCCCAGGTCAGGTGCACACCGTCCTCTTGTAAGCCCCGTCCGGGCAATGGCTGGACGACCGCCCAATAATTGATCAGCGGAATCTCGTATGCTTGCGCCAGGCGCGCGATGGCAGCGTTGATGCTGCCGTCGCCTTCCAGGTCATCGGCTTTGGTGGAAAGCACCGGCAGCACGCCATTCTCGATGGAGTATTCGATGGCGCGGCGCATCTGGCTCTCGAAAGAGTCCTGGTGCCAGACGTCATTGGAGCCGATCAAGATAAAGGCGATCGAAGGCCGGTTCAGGCGATACTCGCACGCCAGCGGACCTTCATCTGGCTGGCAGAGCTGGCGGTTGGCCCACAGCGGGGAGAAAAGCGAGGCGGCGTTGAAGCCGGCCTTGGCTGCCAGGCTGGCGCGGGCGTACGATCCCTGGAAAGCCTCGATGACTGGCTGCAACTCGTCGTATTCTCCCAGGCGATAGAAATTTGGGCCGCGGTCGAAGTCCGTGAGAAACCAGGCGGTAGTGCCGCCGCAATCGCCCACTTTCGAGAAGCCGGTGGGGTTATTCCCCATGGCCACGCCCTGGCGGTAGATCTCCACGGCGCGCGCCGAGATCGGCGAGATGATCGGCAAGGTTTTCCAGTCGTCCGGACCCAGGGTAAGGGCGGGCGGGGGTTGGGTGGCACCAGTTTGGGTCTGGGTGAGGGTGGGCGGTTGCCCCGTTGGCGGCGTCGGGGCGACGGGTGCGGTCGAGGCGCTGGTCGAGCTGGTTTGGGCTACCGCTGGCGTGGGCGGCAAAACTGCATCTTCCAGCATGGCAGCGGTGGTTCCCACGGCTGGCTGTGCAACCGGAGCAGATGTCGGGTATGTGCAGCCTGCCAACGCCAGGCAGGCGAGAAGGGTCAGAAATAACAGGTTATGGCGCTTCATCGGGGCTGATTATATCCTACTCGCCAGGCCGCGAACGGGTACGCCCGCCTTCTGAGCCCGGTTAGCAGCCATGATGAACCATGCAATTCGGTGTAGAGCGCGGGTCTGTCCAGGTGAGGCTGGCGAATAAAGCATTTGCCACAGTCGCTCCAATGGGGAGAATGTCTGGTGTGAGCAAATGCTTTACCCCTACGTCTGTTTTTTTGGGGGACAGGTTTTGGCTCATTTCCCCTGCTCCGCGATTTCGATAATCTCCGGCGCCAGGCGCTCAGCCAGACGGCGCGAGCCTGTTGGATTCAGGTGCACCGCCGAATTGGTGAATTCCTGCGGCGGCGCCAGGTCCCACAAATCCAGGTAACGCCAGCCGTTCTGCTGGCTGGCGGATCGCATCAGGCTGCGGTAATCATCGTACGCCCAGCGGGGATAGTAAAAGTTGTACCGTATCTGGCTGTTTTTTCCCTGGCTGATGAACATCGGCTCGTTCACCAGCAGCACGGGAACACCCTGAGCCATCTGCACGCCAGCGGCGATCACCTCGATGGCCAGGTCGGAGGGCTGCAGATGGGGCGGCTGCAGGCCGTGGAAGGAATCGTCAGCCTCCAGGTCGGACATCACCGGCGTGTAACTGGCGGGAATGTCCTGGTCAATGCCGGTGGCGCTCCACAGCACACCGTAGGCCTGCAGGCGGAATAGATCGGCCAGGTTGCGCCGGTCGCCGATCAGCGTGCGCTGCCAGAAGGTGGGCTTAGCGAGCGCGCCGGCTTCGGCCTCCAGCGGCAGGTTGTAGCGTTGGATCAGCTCGCGCACCGGCTGCGGGTTTTGCTGCAAGAGCGGCGGGAAGAGCTGCTTATCTCTGGGCAATGACTCCAGCGTGTGCAGCCAGACCACCAGATCTGGATCGTAGTGCATGCCGTAAGAGAGGAGCAGCAGGTCTTTGGTCAGCGACATGACCGGGTAGCCGAGGTTGTAGGCGCGCACCCGGCGACCATCCGGCAGTGACAAACCCAGGCGGTTGATCTGCGCTGAGAGGGTTTCTTCCGGCGGCAGCAGAAAGCCCCAGGTGGAGGAATCGCCAATCAGCAGCACGCGGTATTCAGCCGGGGATTTTGGGGCAGCGGAGATCTCGTGCGAGGCCAGCATGGCTTCCAGGTTGAACAGGCTCAGGTTGTAAGCGCGCTCGGGCACGTCGCCGTAGGGCAGGCGCACCCTGCCGGGGAACAGGCGGTTGTAGAGCGAGATGCGCCCCAGCGCCGGCTGGGGCTGGAGCAGCGCATACAGCAGGTTGAGCAGGAAGAACAGGAGCAGCGCTTTCGCCAGCACCCGGGCGAACGAGACCTGCCCATCCTGGGTTTCGGGATGTGGATTGCGTATAGCAGTCATGGCTTCATCCCCAGCAGCGCCTGGAGAACGTGCAGCGAGCTCTGCAGGTCGGGCAGCGCGAACCAGACCCAGCCCAGGCTGACGAAGTTGAAGGTCAGCAGCCAGCCGCCGGCGGCGAGCACCCGCTGCTGCCAGGGCCTGGCCGGCGCAGTCCAGCCGCGGGCGCGCTGCCATTCGCTCCAGCGGTTGTGGACGAAAAGCCCGGCGGCGTGCCATAGCCCCCATAAAGCAAAATTCCAGGTGAGCCCGTGCCACAGCCCGATCAAGAGCATCACACCCGTTTGCCCCACCAGGATGATCGCCCAGATGGGCGGCTTTGCCGGGTGGGTGCGCAGCCAGCGGGTGAGCGGGTTGAAAAAATACGCCCGGAACCACTGCGCCAGCGTGATGTGCCAGGCGTTCCAGAAGCCGGTCAGGTTGGTTTTCAGGTAGGGAGCGTTGAAGTTTTCCGGCAGGCGGATGCCCAGCAAGCGTCCCAGTCCGATGGCGATGTCGGTGTAGCCGGAGAAATCCAGATACAGGCGCAGGGCGTAGGCGTAGAGCAGCAACCACATCCACATCGGGCTATTCACCTGCAAGGCATTGGCGGGGTCCAGGGAAAAGATCGCCAGCGTGTCGGCGAGCACGTATTTTTTGAGCGCGCCTTGCAGCAGGCGCAGTCCCCCAGCCCGCACATCCTGGCGGCGGTCGCGCTGCTCCTGGCGCAGGTCTGTTAGGAAGCGCGGCAGGCGGTCGATGGGGCCGGAGGTGTACGCCGGGAAGAAGAGGGCATAGGCTAAAAATTCGGGCAGGCTGGCGGGGTAATGCTTCTTCTCCTGGGCGTCGCGCAGCACGTGCAGCAGGCGGAAGGCCAGGTAGGAATAGCCCAGCCAGCGCAGGTCGAGCGCAGATGCCAGCGAGGCGTCTTGCCCGCTCGCTGAGCGCAGGGCGGCGCTGGCCAGGCGGGCCAATGGCTCGCTCTTGAGGACGAGAAAGGCGCTCACCAGCAGCAGGATAGCCAGCAGGGGCGTGAGCGGGCGAGCGCGCAGCCGCCAGCCGACCAGCGCCAGCGCTGAAATGAGGGCCAATCCGGTGATCACCGCAGTCGCCTGGGGAGGGCGTCCAGGCGTCAGGCAGCAGAGCGCCGGCAGGTAGCGATTGAGCGCCACCAGCAGCACCAGCAGCAGCACGACGGACAGGGCAATGCCGTCCGAGCGGGTGAGTGTTTGTGGCGAAGGCCGGCTTACCGCCCAGGTGAGCAGCGCCAAGCCCAGGGCGGCGGTCGGCAGCCAGAAATCCAGCCCGCGCACCGCAATCGCCGGCTGCAGCCAGAAGATCGCCAGCAGGCTGAGCAGCGCCAGCGCCCAGGCGCGCCGGTTTGGCGGCAGCAGCCAGCCGCCTGCCAGCGCGATCGCGATGAGCACCGCAAGTTGGGTGAGGGTCATGCGAGCAACCCCCTCCCAGCCTCCCCCATTTTGCGCAGCAAAATGGGGGAGGTGCCGGTGGCGGAGGGGGTTTTCCTCCCGCATAAGCTACAGTGGTGTTTGCCTGGGGCACGACACGGATTTTGACACGGATACACGGATTGGATGCGGGTAGGGGCGACCCACGCGAGTGGACAGGCGCGCAGGCGGGCGCGGTGTGTTGGTAGTGATGGATGCAAGGTGGGGGAGAACGGGTCGCCCGTAGCGGCAGGCGTCCGACTCGGATATACGGAAGACAGGCATTCCCTCGCCGAGAGGTATTCCCTCCCCCAAAATCCAAAGACGGGATTTTGGGGGAGGGCAGGGAGGGGGTCGGCGCGCCTCAAAACCCCTGGTAGATCCACTGCGGAGCATCTCCGGCGGTGAAGATCAGCAGCGCGACCAGCGCCAGGCACAGCAAAACAGCGTATAAATTTTCTCGGGTCAGGATGCGGCGCAGCATGCAGAATCTACCGGTAGCCGCACATCAGCCAGTCGCCGCCCTGCTGCACCACCTGGTAGGTGCGCTCGGCGAGGTCGAGCTCCAGCACTTCGTTGCCGTAATTGGCGACGATCTTTCCGGTGCAGGATACCAGCGTGGTCTCGCCATCCGCGCCGCTTTCCTGGCAGGAGGCCTCTTCCAGGGTGACGGTGACCGCGGCGAAGGACTCCAGCTCGAGCTGGGCGGCGGCCTCCCAATCCGGGCAGGAGAGCGCCGCCAGGCGGGCGCCGTCGCGGTCGACCAGCGCCTGAAGGTAGGAGAGCACCGCGCCGGTGGGGCTATTTTGCGCGCCGTTGCTGCAGGCGGCGGTGAGGATCAGCATCGATATCAACAAACAACGATAGAACCAGGTTCGCATGGGGCTATCTCCGTCTGCCGAGGGTGAATTGGCGCGCTAATTTTACCAGCATGCACATCGAAACAGGGGTTGCCGGCTGAGGGGACGGTTAGGGCGCTGCCGCGCGGATGATCTCAATCTGCTCACTCAATGGCCTGGACGGAAATTTCTGTCGAGAAGCATCCCGCGCTCATTGGCAGTCAGGTGTATGCTCTGTTTGATCCTGGAGAAGGATACCTTGAGCGATTATGTTCCCCAATATGCGATTTCTATGAACTCATCCCCCGTTCTTTGTGACATATGTCAATTGCCAAGCCGGGAAAATTCGGCGATAATTATGCTGGCGACTGGAATGCAAACGAAATATTGCCGGCAGGCCGCCGTCACCATCGTATGGCTCGGGCTGCTGGTCGATCTGAAAAAAACAAACCTGAAGGAGAAGCAAATGACGGCACAGATCATCGATGGAAAAGCAATTGCAGACGAGTTGCGCAAAGAGGTGGCAGAAGAGGTCGCCAGGATGACCGCGGCTGGTTTGCCCAAACCTGGGCTGGCGACGGTGCTGGTCGGCGAGAATCCGGCTTCGCAGGTGTACGTCAGCATGAAGCAGAAGGCCTGCGACCAGCTCGGTATGGAGTCGTTCGGTTTCAAGCTGCCCGCCGACGCCAGCCAATCGCAGGTGGAGGGACTGGTCAAGGAGTTGAACGCTGACCCGCGGGTCAACGGTATCCTGGTGCAGCTCCCCTTGCCCAGCGGGCTGGATGAGGAAGCGGTGCTCAACTCGATCAGCCTGGAAAAGGACGTGGACGGCTTCCACCCGATCAACATCGGGCGCCTGGCGCAGAAGGGGCGCGAGCCACTGTTCGTGCCCTGCACGCCAGACGGCTGTATCTACCTGCTGGACAAGACGGGCGTGCAGCTCAAAGGCGCCAACGCGGTGGTGTTGGGGCGCTCGAACATCGTTGGTATGCCAGTGGCGCTGCTGCTGGTCAAGCGCGACGCCACAGTCACTATCTGCCACTCACGCAGCAAGGACCTGCCCGGCATTGTGCGCTCCGCTGACGTGCTGATCGCTGCCGTGGGGCGCCCCGAGATGGTGCGCGGCGATTGGATCAAGCCGGGCGCGGTGGTGATCGACGTGGGCGTCAACCGCATCGACGACCCCAGCCATCCCAAGGGCTCGCGCCTGGTCGGCGACGTGGCCTTCGACGAAGCCAAGGAAGTCGCCGGCGCTATCACGCCCGTGCCGGGCGGCGTTGGACCGATGACCATCGCCATGCTGATGCGCAACACCATGCGCGCAGCGAAGATTGCGGCTGGTAAAGTGCCTGCCTGATAGAATGAGTGAGTGAGAACGCCCCTGCGGGCTGTTCGCTTGATCAAACCCTGACCGGCTGCGGCTCCCCCGCAGCCGGTCAGGGTTTCTTTCCATGCCGCGTGATAGCAAAGTTATAGATTTGTAACTTGTCAGACAATTGACTTTGTACCATTTATTTGATACACTTCAATTTGTCTGACAAGTTGTTGAAAGCCTGGAGCAGTTGCGGTTGTTCTGGATTCTCAGCGCCAGTTATTCTTGCAGGAGATCAGCGTGACCACGCTACTTGTCAAGAACGTCCAAATCCTCGTCACTATGGATGACCACCGCCGGGAGATCGCCGGAGGTGGTCTTTTCATTCGAGATGGTTTCATCGAGCAGGTGGGGGTCAGCGCTGAGTTGCCTGCCGAGGCAGACCAGGTGCTGGACTTGCGCGATCACATCGTTTTTCCTGGGCTGATCAACACTCACCACCACTTCTACCAGACGCTGACCCGCGCTGTGCCCGCTGCCCAGGATGCCAACCTGTTTAACTGGCTGAAGACGCTCTATCCCATTTGGGCGCGGCTCACGCCCGATGACGTGCGCATCTCCACCCAGACTGCCCTGGCGGAGCTGGCGCTCTCTGGCTGCACGGCAGCCTCCGACCACCTGTACCTGTTTCCCAATGGTTCGAAGCTGGACGATGAAATCCATGCTGCCCGCGAAGTCGGCGTGCGCCTGCATGCCTCGCGCGGGTCGATGAGCCTGGGGGAGAGCAAGGGCGGTTTGCCGCCCGACAGCGTGGTCGAGGACGAAGATGCCATCCTGAAGGATTCGCAGCGCCTGATCGAGCGCTATCACGACCCGCGACCCGGCGCGCACACTCGCATTGTGCTGGCGCCGTGTTCGCCCTTCAGCGTGACCGCTGACCTGATGCGCCAGAGCGCCTCACTGGCGCGCCAGTATGGGGTGCATCTGCACACTCACCTGGCGGAGACGCAGGACGAAGAGGCTTTCTGCCTGCAGAAATTCGGTCACCGCCCGGTGGCCTATATGGAAAGCCTGGGCTGGGTGGGAGCGGATGTGTGGTTCGCCCACTCGGTGCATGTCGATGAGTCTGAGATCGGTGTCTATGCCCATACGGGCTGCGGCGTGGCGCACTGTCCCACATCGAACATGCGCCTGGCATCTGGCATCGCTCCGATCATGAAAATGCTGCAAGCCGGCGTGCGCGTCGGGTTGGGTGTGGATGGCTCCGCCAGCAACGACGGCTCCAGCCTGCTGGAAGAAGTGCGCCAGGCCATGCTGGCGGCGCGCGTTCTGGCAGGCTTGCGCGGCGCTTCGCTCTCCGGCGAGGCTGCCCCGCCGTTGATGACCGCCCGCCAGGCGCTGGAGATTGCCACGCGTGGCAGCGCCGCGGTGTTAGGGCGCAGCGACCTGGGCTCGTTGGAAGTGGGCAAATGCGGCGATTTCTTTGCCATCAACCTGAATCGGCTGGAGTACGCCGGCGCGCTGCATGATCCGGTGGCGGCAGCCGTCTTCTGCGCGCCGGTGCGCGTCGATTACACCGTAGTGGGTGGGCGGGTGATCGTGCGCGAAGGCAACCTGGAGTCTCTCGATCTGCACGCGCTGATTTCAAGGCATAACCATGCCGCTTACCGGCTGTTGAATGCATAGGTCATACCATATGAGTAATCGCGTTGTCAAAGTGCGAAGAAAAAAGAGCAACACAGAGGGCACAGAGCAGGCAAGTCCACAAAGGTTATTAGTTATAAATCTTTGTGGTCATCCTTTCTTTGTGATCTCTGTGTTTCAGCTTTTTGCCTTTGCGTCGCGGTTCATTTCAGGGAGGAGAATTTATGCCTGAACGCGAAGAAGCAGCAATTTCCCGGAGGCTGGTCGATGTTGCCATGGGGCGCCACCCGGCAGACCTGGTGATTCGCAACGGGCGTTGGGTATCCGTGCAGTCGGGCGAGATCATCCCCGCCACAGATATCGCCGTGGTGGGTGGGCGCATTGCTTACGTTGGGCCGGATGCCAGCCACACGATCGGAGCGGAGACGAAGATTATCGACGCTGCTGACCGCTACCTGGTGCCCGGCTTGCTTGACGCTCACATGCACGTCGAATCTGGCATGCTGACAGTCACCGAATTCGTGCGCGCCGTGGCCCCGCACGGTACGACCGGCATGTTCATCGATCCGCATGAGATTGGCAACGTCTTCGGCTTGCAAGGCGTGCGCCTGATGGTGGACGAGGCAGCCGTGCAACCCATCCATGTCTGGGTGCAGATGCCATCCTGTGTGCCGTCGGCGCCCGGGCTGGAGACGCCGGGAGCGTCCATCGGCCCGCAGGAAGTGGCAGAGGCCATGACCTGGCCTGGCGTGATCGGACTGGGAGAGGTGATGAATTTCCCCGGTGTTTACCTGGGGGACGAAAAGATGCACGCCGAGATGGCGGCAACACGTCGCGCTGGCAAGGTGATCGGCGGGCACTATGCCTCCCCCGACCTGGGTTTGCCTTTCCATGGATACGCCGCGGGCGGTCCGCAAGACGATCATGAGGGCACGCGCCTGGAAGATGCCGTGGCGCGCGTGCGCCAGGGCATGAAAGCCATGCTGCGATTCGGCTCCGCCTGGCACGACGTGGATGCCCAGATCAGAGCCGTCACCGAGCTTGGACTGGATCCCCGCCATTTCATTTTATGTACCGACGATAGCCACTCGGCAACGCTGGTGCACGAGGGGCATGTCAACCGGGCCGTGCGCCGGGCGATTGCCAATGGACTGCGCCCACTGACCGCCATTCAAATGGCGACGCTCAACACCGCTGAGCATTTTGGCGTCAGCCAGGAGGTGGGTATGATCGCCCCTGGGCGCTTTGCCGACATCCTGGTCGTCAGCGACCTGCCGGGCTTGCAGATCGACCTGGTGATTGCCCAGGGCAGGCTGATCGCTGAGCAAGGCAAAATGCTGGTCGATTTGCCGGTCTTCCCTTACCCGGAATGGGCGACAAATTCCGTGCATCTCCAACGGGAACTGGCGCCAACCGATTTTCGCCTGGCAACTGAGGCGCCTGATGGAGAATGGATTGCCAATGTGATCGGCGTGATCGAAAACCAGGCGCCCACCCGCCATTTGCGCCTGCCCGTACATGTCAAGCAGGGTGAGATCGTTGTCGCTCCCGGGCAGGACCTGGCAAAGATCGCTCTGGTGGAACGTCACCAAGGCAGCGGTCGCATCCAGTTGGGATTGGTGCAGGGTTTTGGCTTCGATACGGGTTGCGCAGTCGCTTCGACCGTGGCGCATGACAGCCACCACTTGATCGTGGTCGGCACCAGCGAGGCTGACATGGCCACAGCAGCCAATGAGCTGGCGCGTTGCGGCGGCGGGCAGGTGGTGGTGCGCAACGGACAGGTGATCGGCCAGGTCGAGCTGCGCATCGCCGGCTTGATGTCCACCGAACGCGCCGCTCAAGTCGCCCGCAAAGCGGATACGGTGCTGGAAGGCTTTCGAGCCTGCGGCTGCAGGCTCAACAACCCCAATATGCAGCTCAGCCTGTTGGGGCTGGTGGTCATCCCCGAGCTGCGCATCTCTGATCTTGGGCTGGTGGACGTGACCCGTTTTGCTTTCATTTCGCTGTTAGAGGGTTCGCAGGATAGGATGAGTGCCGTATGAGCCAGGCAAACCCGGTCTCTCAACGCCTCCACGAAGATTTGTGGAGCCTGATCAAGAACGCTGATCCGGGTGTGCGATTGCCTTCCGAACCGAAGCTGGCGCGCACGCTGGGCGTCTCGCGCGCCACGCTGCGCGAGGCGATGCGCACCTTTGAAACTCAGGGCTTGATTCGGCGCCGGCAGGGATCAGGCACTTACATCACCCCCCAATCGCAGGTCATCGAAACCGGCCTGGAGGTTTTGGAATCGATCGAACGCATGGCGCAGCGCATTGGACTGGCTGTGACCATGGGGGAAATGAAATGTGAAAAGAGACTCGCCACACAGGAGGAAGCAAGCGCATTACGGATTGATGAAAAAAGCACCATTGTTTCGATTTCCCGCGTAATTCTCGCCAAAGACAGAGCGGTGGCTTACCTGGTGGACATCCTGCCTGAGGATATCCTCACGCCGGAAGAGATTTGCGCAGGATTTACCGGGTCGGTCCTGGACTTGCTGATCCGGCGCGGAAATCCACCCCTGGAGGCTTCGCGCACCGAGATCAGCGCCGTGCCTGCGCCGGGACACGTGGCGCGGGCGATGGGGTTACAGCGCGGTGATGTGCTGCTGCTGTTTACCGCCGAATTGTTTTCCACCACAAATCAGGTCATCGATTACTCCTTCAGCTATTTCCTACCGGGTGGTTTCCGCTTTCATCTTATGCGCCGCATTGGCTTATGAGCGGCAAGCTAACCCCACGGTTGATCGCTGGAGCAGTGAAACAACTACACCAACAACATTTATATTCACAGGAGGCATAAAATGCGTAGCTTTGCAGGTCGAGACATTCTTTCTCTGAAGGATTTCGAACGAAACGAGTTCTTCCATGTCTTTGAGGTTGCCCGGCAAATGGAGAAAATTGCCCGTGGTCGACGCAACGTCGATATGCTCAAGGAAAAAACCCTGGTAACCGCCTTTTACCAACCTTCCACGCGCACCCGCCTGGCGCACGAGGCTGCCATGCACCGCCTGGGTGGGCATGTGACCGGTTTCTCGGATGCCAAGATGACCCGCGCCGGCGACTTTTACCAGGAGTCGATCAAAGACACGGTCAAAATGTTGGAGTTCTACGGCGATGTGATCGTCATGCGTCACTTCCAGCAGGGCGCGCCACACGAAGCCGCCAAATGGGCTTCGGTGCCGATTATCAACGGCGGCGATGGCTGGGGCGAGCACCCCACCCAAATCCTGACCGACCTGTACACCGTGCTGGTCGAGAAAGGGCGCATCGACGGGCTCAAGTGGCTGGCGGTGGGCGATATGCGCATGCGCACCATGCACTCGCTGGGCTATGGCCTGACCCAATTCGACTGCCCGATCACCTTCGTCTCCCCCCCCGATATGTCGCTGACGGAGGAGTTCAAGGCTGAACTGCGCCAGTACAACCTGAACTTCAAAGAGGCTGAGCATGTCGAGCAGGCCATCGCCGACGCCGATGTCATCCTGGTCGAGCCGGTGGTGCAGCCGGACTACACCAAGTCGCGCGACGAGCGCTCCGGGGATGTGGGCCTGACGCCAGCGAATTACAAGATCACCCGCGAACTGCTGGCGACCAAAGCCAAGCCAGATGCTATCCTGCTGCACTCGCTGCCGCGCATGGATGAGATCCCCACCGATGTGGATATCACCCGCTGGTCGCGCTACTGGCAAGAGGCCTTCAACGGCGTGGTCATGCGCATGACCCTGCTGGCTTTAGTGCTCGGCGCCATGGAATAGGCCTGGGGCACTGCCGCGAAAAGAGTTAACCGCGAAGGCGCAATGACGCGGAGAATAATGACCGACACAGAGGACACAAAGGAGGCGCAAAGATCACAAAGGCAATTATCCCAAAATCTTTGTGAACTTTGTGTTCATCCTTGGTGATCCTTGTGTTTCAATCTTTTTCTTAGTGTCTTGGCGTCTTCGCGGTAAAGATGAATTGAGGAGAATTACTCATGCAAACCGATTTACGCAATCGCGATTTGATAGGCGACCTGGATTTCAGCAAGGAAGAGGTGGAAACCGTACTGGATGTGGCGTTCGACCTGAAGCGCAAGCGCGCCCTGGGCGAACCGCATGCCTACCTGCGGGATAAGGTGCTGGCGATGCTGTTCTTCTTCTCCAGCACGCGCACGCGCGGTTCCTTCGAGGCTGGCATGGCGCAGCTCGGCGGGCACGCGGCTTTCATCGAGAGCCGCACCACCCAGATTTCGCACGGCGATACCGAGAAGGAAATGGGCGAGATCTTCGGTCGTTACTTTGACGGCATCGCCATCCGCCACGTGGAATGGGGAGTGGGCAACCGCTACTTGAACTTCGTGGCGGAGGCTTCGCGCGTGCCGGTGCTCAATATGCAGTGCGACATTTACCACCCCTTCCAGTGCCTGGCGGACTTGATGACCATCATCGAGAAGAAGGGACGCGACCTGCGCCGCCGCAAGATCGTGGTTTCCTGGGCCTATGCTGCTTCGTATCTTAAGCCAATCTCGGTGCCGCAGTCGCTGATCCTGCAGATGCCGCGCTTTGGCATGGATGTGGTGCTCTCGCATCCACCGGAGTTCAAGCTGATGCCGGAGATTATGGACCAGGCTCGCGAACAGGCGCGCAAATACAAGACCAGCTTCGAGGTGGTTCACGATATGGAAGAGGGCTTCAAGGATGCCGATGTGGTCTATGCCAAGTCCTGGGGGCCCCTGCTGACCACCACGGATGCCACCGAAGGCAAGCGCATCCAGGACCAGTACAAGGATTGGATCACCGATGCTCGCAAGATGGCGCTGGCGAAGGATGACGCGATCTACATGCACCCGCTGCCAGCCGACCGAGATATTGAAGTGACCAGTGAAGTGATGGACGGTCCCAACTCGGTGGTGTTCGATCAGGCCGAGAATCGTCTGCATGCCCAGAAAGCCGTTATGGCTTTGACAATGAGGTAGGTGATGAGCGAACGCAAAGTAGCTGTCGTTGCAATTGGCGGTAACTCGCTGATCAAAGATAAGAACCACCAGACGGTCGAAGACCAATACCAGGCCGCCAAAGAGACCACTTACCATATCGCCGATATGATCGAAGCCGGTTGGGATGTGGCCATCGGTCACGGCAACGGGCCGCAGGTGGGTTTCATCCTGCGGCGCTCAGAAATCGCCCATCGCGTGGAAGGCATGCACGAGATCCCGCTGGAGGTCTGTGGAGCGGATAGCCAGGGCGCGATCGGCTATGCTTTGCAGCAGAATTTGCAGAACGAGCTCTATCGACGCGGCATCAAAAAACCGGTGGCGACGGTCATCACCCAGGTGTTGGTGGACAAGAATGATCCAGCCTTCAAAAATCCCACCAAGCCGATTGGCGGCTTTATGGATGAGGCCGAGGCCAGGAAGCGGGCACAGGAGCAGGGCTGGAACGTGGTGGAAGATGCCGGTCGCGGCTGGCGGCGCGTGGTGGCCTCGCCATTGCCTAAGGAAGTGGTCGAACTGGAGGCGGTGCGCCTGCTGCTCGATGCTGGCGTGGTGGTTGTCACGGTTGGCGGCGGCGGTATCCCGGTCATCGATGCGGGCAATCACAATTATGTCGGCGTGGCGGCGGTGATCGATAAGGATTACGCCAGCAGCTTGCTGGCGCGCCTGATCAAAGCTGACTTGCTGCTGATCTCCACGGCGGTGGAGAAGGTTGCCCTGAACTTCGGCAAACCTGATCAACGCTGGATCGACCGCATGACTCTTTCGGAAGCCAAGCGTTACCTGGCCGAAGGTGTGCATTTTGCCAAGGGTTCCATGGCGCCCAAGATCCAGGCGATCATCTGGTTCCTGGAAGGCGGCGGCAAACAGGCGCTGATCACCGATCCCCAAAATATCGGCCGCGCTTTGAAAGGCGAAACCGGCACCTGGATCGTGCCTGATTGATATTGCGTCGTTTGGTGTCACCCTGAGCGGAGTCAAGGGTCTATCATCGAGATAAGCTGCTTCGCTTCGCTCAGGATGGCAATCTTGTTATAGTGACAGACATCCAGATAGCAAGGTTGTATCGACCAGCCACACGTGGTTCAGGAGTTCTGGATGGAACCTAAAAAGCGAATCAGGCCAATCAACTGGCTGGGGCCTTCGATACCGTTCCTGGCGGCGCTGGCGGCGTTTGTGCTGGGTGCATTCATGCTGCTGCTGCTGGGCGCCAATCCAATCGAAGCCTACGCCGCTTTGATCGATGGCGCTTTCGGCAGCATGAATTCCATCGCCGATACCGTGGTCAAAGCCACGCCGCTGCTGTTCGTTGGGGCGGGCATTTGCGTGGCTTTCCGCGGGGGTGTGATCAACATTGGTGGTGAAGGTCAGCTTGTGGTGGGAGCGCTGGCAGCAACGCTGGCTGCGTTGACCTTCACCACCTGGCCGGCCTGGGCTTTGATCCCCGTGTGCCTGTTGCTGGGATTCCTGGCAGGGGCGGTGTGGGGGGCGATCGCTGGTTTTCTCAAGGCTTACTACAATGTGAATGAGATCCTGACCACGATTATGATGAACCAGATCGCGGTGCAGTTGATGAACTACCTGCTCAGTGGCCCGATCATGGATCCGGTACAGATCGAAAACGGCTCATTCATCCCGCAGACAGCGCGTTTCCCAGCGGCGGCGGACTTGCCGCGCCTGGTGCCCACCCGCCTGCACCTGGGTGTATTGCTGGCCGTAGTGGTGGCAATACTGGTCTGGGTGCTGCTGTGGCGCACAACGCTGGGATATCGCATCCGGGCTGTGGGGTTAAGCCCAGCCGCGGCGCGCCGGGCGGGTATCCGGGTGGAGCAGTATGCCATGCTGGCGCTGTTGATCAGCGGCGCGCTGGCAGGGCTGGGCGGCGCGGTGCAGGTGCTGGGCGTCAACCACCGCATGTTCACCGATGGCTCCGCCACCGGTTTCACCAGCAGCGCCGGCTTCAACGGCATCGTCGCCGCGCTGTTCGGGCAGCTTCACCCCCTCGGCGCTATCCCTGCTTCTGGCTTGTTTGGCGCTATGCTGGTCGGCGCCAATAAAATGCAGCGCGTGGTGCAGGTGCCTTCGGCGTTGATCACTGCCCTGAACGGCCTGGTGGTGATATTTGTGGTCAGCAGCGAGATCTGGCGGCGGCAGTTGGCTCGCCGCCAGGAAATGGGAGCCATGCGCGAAGCTGCCCTGGCGACAGCGCCGGCGGGAGAGATGACATGATCGCTGACCTGTTCGCTGCCAATGTGATCATCGGCATCCTCACCTCGGGCATTCGCCTGGCGACGCCCTACCTGTACGCCAGCATCGGTGAAACCTTTGGCCAGCTCAGCGGAGTGCTCAACCTGGGTGTGGACGGTATGATGCTGATGGGCGCCTACGCTGGTTTTTACGTGACTTTTCACACCGGAAACCCCTGGCTGGGTCTGCTGGTTGCCATACTGGTCGGCGCGCTGATGGGACTGGCAATGGCTTTTATCAGTGTGACGCTCAAAGCGGAGCAGGGCATCAGCGGCATCGGTGTGTACTTGTTTGGGCTGGGAATGAGCGACCTGCTCTTCCAGAAGACCCTGGGCACCGTGGAGACGGTCTCCGGGTTTGCCCCGCTGAACATCCCGCTCCTGAGCGATATCCCGGTCTTGGGAACCGTTTTCTTCAGCCACAACATCCTGGTCTACGGAGCTTTTCTCCTGGTGCCGGTGGCGTGGTTCATCTTGAATAAAACCACCTTGGGATTGAAGATCAAAGCTGTTGGACAAAATCCCGCCGCCGCGGATGCGCTGGGCGTCAGCGTTGCCAGGGTGCGCTATGCCACGGTGACCCTGGGAGGGGCGCTTGCTGGGTTAGCAGGAGCCTCGCTCTCCATCGCCTTATTGAATGTGTTCCAGCAAAACCTGACCTCGGGCATGGGTTTCATCGCCGTCGCCCTGGTGTACTTCGGCGGTTGGACGCCCACCGGCGTGCTGCTTGGCTCGCTGCTGTTCAGCAGCGTGAATGCCTTGCAGTTGTGGGTGCAGATCTTGGGCATACCCATCCCATCGGATTTTGCGGTGATGATGCCCTATGTGCTCACCATCCTGGCGTTGATCTTCGCCGTTCGCAAGGTGAACCAACCGGCGTCATTGAGCAAGGTGTTTGAGCGCGGCGAGGGCTGACGCCTGCGCCGCGCTTTAGGGCAGCTATTTCTCAAGCTGCAGCTTATTGGAGGAGGTGCCAGGCAGCAATAACCAATGATTGCCAATGCACGGAGACAGACATGCCAGGAGTGCATGCCAATGTGGCCTGTTAATCAACTTAGAGGAGAAAAGTCATGAGAAAGACAACCCATTTGATCCTGTGGCTGCTGATTGCGGTACTGACATTGACCGCCTGCCAGCCAGCCGCTGCCCCCGAAGCCACCCCAGAACCGGTGAAGCAGTTCCGCGTCGCGGTGGTGATGCCCAGCCAGATCAACGACCTGGCTTTCAGCCAGAGCATGTATGATGCGCTGAACGTCATCAAGAGCGAGATGGGGGCAGAGAACTTTGATTTCGTGTACTCTGAGAACATGTTCGTTGTCGACGAAGCGGCAGCGGCGATACGTGACTATGCTTCGCAGGGCTACAACCTGGTGATTGCCCACGGCTCGCAGTACGGCAGCTCGCTGGTCGAGATTGCGCCCGATTTCCCCAACACCAGCTTTGCCTGGGGCACCACCGTGGATACCTTCACGGATAAAGGCATTACCAATGTGTTTGCTTACGAGGCGCGCTCCGAGCAGGGCGGCTATGTCAACGGCGTCATTGCCGCCATGATGACGCAAAGCAATGTGATCGGCGTGGTTGGCCCGATTGAAACCGGCGACGCCAAGCTGTACGTGGACGGTTTCAAAGCCGGCGTGGCAGCGACCAAACCGGAAGTGGTGGTGAATGTCAACTGGATTGGTTCGTTCAGCGATGTCGCTCTCGCCTCCGAAGCCGCTCAGACGCACATCAACGCCGGTGCCGATATGTTGACCGGAACAGCCCAGATGGTGGTCGGCGCGGTGGGAGTCGCCAAAGAGAAAGGCGTCTTGTGGTTCGGCACGCAATCCAACCAGACCTCCCTGGCGCCGGAGATCGTCGTCGCCAGCCAGGTGTACAAGTGGGATGTGGTTCTGCGCCAGATCATCGACCTGGTGAAAGCCGGCACGTTGGGCGGCACCGCCTTCCAGATCGACCTTGCCAACAAAGGCGAGGTGATCGAATACAATCCGGCGTTCACTCTGCCGGCCGAGGTTGGGCAGGCCGCCGGAGCAGCCATCGAAGGCATTTCAAACGGCAGTATCAAGGCTCTGCCGTAATCGATCGTCTTTGGACTGGGGGAGCTGCTCCGCGGGGCGGCTCCCTCGGACGTTATCTGCCAGGAGAGGCGCCGTGAGCCTACCCGTCACGCATAAGATCGACAGCGTTGCCCTCCGCAATATCGTCAAACGCTTTCCCGGTGTGATTGCCAGCGATCACGTCAATTTTGATGTGAAAGCTGGTGAAATCCATGCTCTCTTGGGCGAAAATGGCGCCGGGAAAACCACGCTGATGCGCATCCTGTACGGTTTGTATCAACCGGATGAGGGCGAAATCCTGATCAACGGTAAGCCGGTCGCCATTCGCTCACCCGCCGACTCGATCCAGCTCGGCCTGGGTATGATCCACCAGCACTTCATGCTGGTGCCGACCCTGTCGGTGGCAGCCAACGTTGCCTTGGGACTGAAATCCAGCCGGGGGCTGCTGCTGGACCTGGAGGTGGTCTCGCAAAGGCTGCGCGCCCTCTCCGAGACATACGGCTTGCGCGTCGACCCCGACGCCATGGTCTGGCAGTTGGCGGTTGGCGAGCAACAGCGCGTGGAGATCCTCAAGGCGCTGTATCGCGGCGCGGCGCTGCTCATCCTGGATGAGCCAACTGCAGTGCTCACCCCGCAGGAAGTGGACGAGCTGTTTGTCACGCTGCGGCGCATGGCCGCCGAAGGTCATTCCTTGATCTTTATCAGCCACAAGCTGCACGAGGTGCTGGCGATCAGTCACCGCGTCACTGTGCTGCGCAATGGGCGCGTGGTGCAGACGCTGAATACCGCGGAGACCTCCCGGAAGGAGCTGGCGCGGCTGATGGTCGGGAGAGAAGTGATGCTGCGCGTCGAGCGCCCGGAAGTGCAATTTGGCGCGCCGCGCCTGGTGATTAAGGACCTGTGGGTCACAGGCGACAAAGGTCTGCCAGCGGTGCGCGGCACTTCTCTACAAATACGCAGCGGTGAAATCCTCGGCATTGCTGGCGTCTCTGGAAACGGGCAGCGCGAGCTGGCGGAAGCCATTGCGGGTCTGCGCAAGCCGACCCAGGGGCAGATCCTGATCGATGGGATGGATGTGACCGGCTGGCGCCCTGAGAAATTGATCCTGAATGGGCTGGCGTATATCTCCGAGGAGCGTTTCAGGGACGGCGTCGTCAAAGACCTGACGGTGGAAGAAAACCTGATGCTCGAGCAGCACGGGCATGCGCCTTTTGCCCGCGGCATCTTTTTGGATTTCGGACGCATTGCCAGTCACACCCAGGAAATGATTCGCGATTTCGAGATCAAAACCCCCTCCAGGCAAACACCGCTGCGCAACCTGTCTGGAGGCAACATCCAAAAGCTGATCTTGGCGCGTGAGTTGACGCGAAAACCGCGTGTGCTGATCGCCTCTCAGCCGACGCGCGGCGTGGATATCGGCAGCACCGAGTACATTCATTCGCGGCTGGTGGCGCAGCGCGCCGAGCAAACCGCCACCCTATTGATCTCCGAAGACCTGGACGAGATCCGCAACCTGTCCGACCGCATCGCGGTGATGTACGAGGGGCGCATCATGGGCGTGCTGGAGCGGGAGGATGCCAGCATTGAAAAACTGGGACTGATGATGGCAGGTGTTTCTGTCGAATCCCAGGAATCCGGCTGAGAGCGCCTGGAGCGAACCCGCTCCAGGAAAAGCGACCCATGTGGGCGCTTTGTAGAATTCTATGTTTTTATCGTGTGCGATGTAGTTGAGCGCTATCAACACAATTTTCTAGAGGAGATATTCGTATGATCGACCTGACCATTGATCGAGATCGCCGCCAGCGCGCCATCGCGCGTGCCCGCGAGCGCAATATCATCATTCCCACTTTTGCCCAGATGAAAAATCCGGCCTTGATCCCCGACCGGATCAAGAAGGAGCTCTCAACCATCGGACTGTGGGATGTGCATCCGCGCAACCTGTTCCGCATCACCTGGCACAATCAGCCAGTGCCGTATGGCGGCGGGTTCGGCAATGTCAACTGGATCGAGTTTCCCTCCAGTCTGACAGGTGTGCCGGCGCGCATCATTGCCCTGGTGGGCAAATGGTTCCCCACCGGCGCGCACAAAGTTGGCGCTGCTTTTGGTTGCCTGGTGCCGCGACTGGTGACCGGTCAGTTTGACCCCACCACTCAGAAGGCGGTCTGGCCCTCCACGGGGAATTTCTGCCGCGGCGGCGCGTACGACTCGGCGCTGCTCGCCACCACCTCCATCGCCATTCTGCCCGAAGGCATGAGCCGCGAACGCTTCGAGTGGCTTTCCAAGATCGCTGGCGAGGTGATCGCCACGCCAGGCAGCGAATCCAATGTCAAAGAAATCTTCGACAAGTGCTGGGAGTTGCGCCGTTCGGGCGAAGACCTGATGATCTTCAACCAGTTCGAAGAATTCGGCAATTACCTGTGGCACTATGAGGTCACTGGCCACGCCATGGAAGAGGTGCTCAAGCAGGTCATGGGGCCGAAGGATGAGTACCGCGGCATGACTTCTGCAACCGGCTCGGCTGGCACGATCGCCTTTGGCGACTACATGAAGCAGCTCTTCCCAGCCAGCAAGATTGCCGCCAGCGAGGCGCTGCAATGCCCCACGCTGCTGGAGAACGGTTTTGGTTCGCACCGCATCGAGGGCATCGGCGATAAGCACGTGCCCTGGATTCACAATGTCAAAAATACCGACCTGGTGGTGGCGATCGATGACCAGGCGGTCGTCAACATTGCTCGCCTGTTCAACGAGCCGGTGGGGCGCGCTTACCTGGTGCGCCAGGGCGTACCGGAAGAGCTGGTCTCCAGGCTGGATTTGCTCGGTTTCTCCGGCATCTCCAACGTGCTGACCGCCATCAAAATGGCGCGCTATTATGAGATGGATGAGCATGATATTGTGCTCACCGTGCTGACCGACTCGATGGAGCTGTACGCCAGCCGCCTGGTGGAGATGCACAACGAATTTGGCGAATATACCACCACCGACGCCGCCGCCGATTTCGCACGCTACCTGCACGGGCAGAGCACCGACAACATGCTGGAATTGAGTTACACTGACCGCCGCCGGGTGCACAACTTGAAGTACTTCACCTGGGTGGAGCAGCAAGGGCGCACCTACGAAGAGATCATGGCGCAATGGTACGACCGAGATTACTGGACGTCGTTCCAAAAACAGACCGAGACGATCGATGAACTGATCGAGAGCTTCAACCGCGAGGTGGGGCTGCTGTAAGGTACACACCCCTGCCACGGGCGAATCATTTATAAAGGATGCGTGTTGTATATGAAAAGTATCTGGCGTAAGGCCCACCCGCTACCGTTTGGTGCGCTCGTGAAGCCCGTGTTTATTGTATGGCAGGGGCTCGCCCGATACCCAGAAAGGAGGCGCTTATAAGACGATAACGTATCAAATGAACACCCCACACTAGAACCCATATCGACAACACCTTCGACATTGAATGAGGAGAACATTGCTATGTCTACTGCTGCATCTGAAAATGTATGGGCACTGGAGGAGGGGGAAGTTCGCAAGCCAGGCATTGCGCACATTGTTGCGCTGGCGCTGTTCACCGGTATTGGCATCGTGGTAGGCACCTTCGGTAGCCTGGCGATCCCGATCGGGTTCGTGTCCGCTTTCTGGCCAGGACAGGCCATCCAGGCCGTTGGGTCCATCTGGTACGGCATGTGGGGCGGTATCGCCGCGTTCGTCTTCCCCCTGATCTCGAATGCGATGAGCGGTTCCGCGCCTTTGCCGGTGTCGATGGCCTACATCCCTGCCAACTTTGTTCAGGGCATGGCTGCCGGCTGGGTCTTCCGGCAGTACAAGCTGCACCCCGCGCTGACCTCTGCCCGGGACTGGTGGGGTTTCACCCTGGTTGGAATCATCGCAGCCAATGCCTTCGGCGCGCTGTGGGGCACCAGCGTGCTGCGCGCTTTCGGATTGATCACGCCAGCCGCTCACCTGGTCGCCTGGGCTGGTTGGTTCATTGGCAACTCGGTCGCCTCGTGGGTGCTGGGCGTTCTGCTGCTCAAGTTCATCTCGCCCCTGGTGATCAAGACCAAAGCTTTCTGCAAGGGCTACTGGGCCTGATTCTATTCATTGCTATCAGGGGCTGGGGATTTCCTCAGCCCCTGATAGATTGTAAATTCCTGCTGTTTGGAGGTCATTCATGGCACAGACCATGGAACTTTCCGCCGCTAAACCTCCGCTTCGGAAGATGCGGCGGACACTGCTGGGAACTGTACCGGTGCAATCACCGATTTACGAGCTGCATCCGGCGACCAGATTGTTCACCCTGCTCTTTCTCGGGGTCGTCTCTCTGTTCATCGATCTGCCTGAGATCAACATCTTGCTCATCATCGCCATCTTTATCTACCTGCGCTGGGCCAAGGTAGATATTTCGGGCTTGAAAATCTACCTGCCTCTGACGGTCACGGTGGCAATTTTCATGTTCACGGTGTCGATTGCTTTCCCAGGCGCTGATCCAAACTTTCACTCTTTCCGTTTCCTGGGGATCACTTTTTATCTGGAGCCGCTCTATTGGACCTTTGCCAGCTATTGGCGCTTGATGGCCATGCTTTTCGGCACTATCCAGTACTTTTCAACCAATCGCGAGCGGGAGACGCTGGTTGCTGTGCGCTCGCTAAAAGTACCGTTCGTGATCACCTACTTTTTAAGCCTGGCGCTGCGCTCTGCAGGTATGTTTTTGGAAGATATGCGCACCATCCGCGAAGCCGAAAGAGCGCGCGGGTTGGATGAGACATCGATGTCTTTGCGTGACCGGGCGAAGTTGTACGCTATGTACATGATCCCGCTGTTTACCCTGGCAATTCGCCGCACGGATGAAATCAGCAATGCGCTCTATGCACGCGGTTACACTCCATCTGGGAAATTGGAAAATGAGAAGCAGCGCAGCGATTACATCCTGACGCAGTACCAGTTCCGTAGGATTGATACCATTCTGATCGCTGCGATGGTGATCACCTTCGTGCTGGTAGGTGTGCTCCGCATTGGTTTTGGAGTGTTCGCTGTCACGCAGTCGCCGTTGCGGATCTTCTTGTTGAGCCTGTTTTAAGAGGATATTGCTATGAAAGCTGTGGTCACGAAAGATTTGGGTTGGAAGTACTCTGGCAGGAAGCGCTTTGCGATCGAGCATGTCGATCTTGAGATCGAAGAAAACACCTTTGTCAGCATCGTTGGTCCGAACGAGCATGGCAAAACCACGCTGGTTTCCTGCATCAAGGGCTTGATCCCGAGCAGTTTTCATGGGGTGTGGCGAGGGAGCGTCGAGATCTTTGGGCAAGATGTGCGCAAGCTCTCTGCGCAGCGCCTGGCGCAGGAAATTGGTTTTGTGTTCGCCGATCCCGAAGCGCAGTTCACCTCCATGACTGTGGAGGAGGAGCTGGTGTTTGGCCTGGAAAATATCGGTCTGCCGCTGGGAGAAGTCAAAGAGCGATTGGATTGGGTCAGTCAGATCACTATGATCGGCGACTTGCTGGACAAATCCCCTTACGAAATATCCGGTGGGCAAAAGCAGCGCGTGGCGATCGCCAGCGTGCTGGCAATGCGCCCGCGCATCATCATCCTTGACGAACCTACCTCGATGCTCGACCCATTGGGAAAGGACTTCATCTTTGAGATCCTGACCAATATCAAAAAAGAAACCGAAATGACCGTGATTGTCGTCGAGCATAACATCGAACAAATCGCGCCGCTGTCGGATGTGATGATTTTGATGTACGAAGGGAGCATCGCCAAATCTGGTCCACCTGAAGTTTTCTTCGAGAACAGCGATTTCCTGATCGAACATGGCATTCAACCTCCCCAGGCAACCGCTTTTATCGACAACGTGAGGAAATTGGGAGATTACAACGGTCCTCTCCCCATCAGCCTGGAAGCATCGATACCGGTGCTGGCAAATATCCTGGATCACCGGCTTGGCGGAAAAGGGTAGCTTATGACTGCAGAAAGATTGATCGAAGTCTCGAACCTGGTATTTGAATATCCAGATGGTACACCGGCTCTGCGCGGCGTTAACCTGGAGATATTCTCCAATGAATTCATTGCTTTGATCGGGCAGAATGGCTCGGGCAAGACCACCCTGGCAAAATGCCTGAATGGGCTGCTCAAACCCACCCAGGGCTACGTCAAAATTGACGATCTGGACACTCGGGAAAAAGGAACCACCAAAAAAATTGTCACCAAAGTGGGCTATGTCTTCCAGAACCCCGATCACCAGCTTTTCAACAACACTATCTACAAAGAGATTGCCTATGGGCCACGCAATCTCGGATTGGATGAAAAGCAGGTGAACGAGCGTGTGCACGAAGCGGCTCGGGTTTGTGGGGTCGAGGAAGTTCTGTTTAACGAGCATCCCTTCTTCCTCACCAAAGGCTTGCGGCAGCGTGTGGCAATCGCCTCGATCCTGGCGATGCGCCCGCGCACGATCATCGTGGATGAGCCGACCACCGGTCAAGATTTGCGCCAGTCACTGGAGGTGATGAACTTCCTGCGCGACCTGTGGCAGAACGAGGGTCACACGATCATCATCATCACCCACGAAATGCCAATCGTGGCGCAGTACGCCCAACGTTCGATTGTCTTGGGACAGGGAAAAGTGCTGATGGATGGCGTTACGCGCGAAGTATTCGCTCAGCCGGAGCTGTTGGCGCAGACATTCGTCAAGCCGCCGCAGATCACCCGCCTGGCCCAGGCTTTTTCGCACGTGGGCTTTTCTCCAGGCACGCTTTCGGTGGAAGAGATGACCGAGCAGTACCGAGAAATCTGCCAGGGCAAATCATAAGGCTCGTCCCGCACCACGGCTGGCGCACTCTGGCATTGGTATGCGATTGCAGACTCCTGGCGTTGAGCGATGATGGAGCAAGTAACTTACCAGACCGCAAATGGCGCGCTGACCGGCTGCCTGTTCGAGGTATCGCCTCTCGAGCCCAAAGCTGTGGTGTTTTGCCACGGCGCTTTCGAAGACCAACAAAGCTGGCAAGAATACGCCAGCCGCATGGCGGGACAAGGCTTCAATGTTTTCACCTTCGACTTTGCCGGCCATGGTCTCAGCGAGGGCATCCGCAGCACGGTTGATCTCGAGGTGTGGGCGTACAACTTACGCGACAGCATGAATTACCTGGCGCGCCGTGGTTACCAACGCTTTGCCGTAGTCGGCCACGGTCACGGCGGCTCTGCTGGCTTGATCGCTGCCGCCCATGATGCGCGCATCACCTGCCTGGTTGC
Source organism: Chloroflexota bacterium (assembly GCA_029265355.1). Lineage (GTDB taxonomy): Bacteria > Chloroflexota > Anaerolineae > Anaerolineales > UBA4823 > JAJUJL01. The sequence goes on from JAJUJL010000010.1 coordinate 64,559, forward strand.
CCTGGCAGCGCCGGTCAGCCTGATACCGCCGCTTTCGGAGCGTATCGCCTATACTGCCGCCAGCCTGGCGAGTAAAATAAAGAAAAAGATCAAGCATGCACCGCTGACGCTTTCCAGGCTGCAAGAACTGGACGATCTGGAATTGCTGGCAGATGAGAGCGCCAACGCCGCCTATCTTGCTACACCGACGGTGCGCAGTTATTACCAGGCTGTGCCCATTCCTGATAGCTTGCACAGCGTGTGGATGGATATCACCCGCTCTGCCGGGCGGGTGCGAGCGCCGGTGTTGATCCTGCATGGCGCAAAAGACCGGGTTATTGCCGAGAAGCAGAGCCAGGCGCTGGTGAGATTGCTGCCGGAGCATAAGCGCCTGGAAATTATGCCCCAATCTGGCCACGCTCTGCACCTGGACATCGAAAAAGACGAGGTTTATAAACAGATCGCAGTTTGGGTGAAACGCTATTTGAAGTGATCACCTGAATTCTCGGAGGTTTCCTATGAACACAAAAAAGAAGATCGTCCGCGGGGGTACCCTGGTCAGCGCGACTGGAATCACCGCCGGCGACCTGCTCATTGTCGGAGAGAAGATTGCAGCCCAGGCGGCGCCTGGGATACTGGATGCCGCGGCAGTGGATGAGGTCATCGATGCTCAGGGCATGCTGGTGCTGCCGGGTCTGATCGATCCGCATGTGCACTTCAATTCACCATTTATGGGCACGGTCACGGTGCATGATTATGAGAACGGCACGCAGGCGGCTGCTTTTGGCGGCGTCACCACGATCATCGATTTCAGCACCCAACCCAAGGGCGGTTCGTTGCTAGCAAACCTCGAGCAGAAAGAGGAAGAAGCGCGGGGCAGAACGTATATCGACTGGAGTATGCACGGCATCCTGCTGGACGCCGGGACGCAAACGTTGGCGGAAATTCCCGAGCTGATCCAGGAAGGCGTGCCCACGTACAAATGCTTTACCACCTATAAGCATGCCCAGCGCATGGTGCAGGATGATGACATCGTTGCCTTGCTTGAGGTGACCGCCCGGCATGGCGGAATGCTGATGGTGCACTGTGAGAATGACTCGATCATCGAGTATTCGATCCGCCAGGCGCTGGCAGCGGGCAACTATGCCCCGATCTACCATGCCCGCACTCGCCCTCCGGAAGCCGAGAATATTGCCATCCAACGCGTGGTCGACCTGATGCGCCAGGTCACCGCTCCGGTGTACATCGTGCACACTTCCACTGCGCAGAGCGTGGAAATCATCGCCAAAGCTCGCATGGATGGATTGCCCTTGCACAGCGAGACCTGCACGCACTACCTGGCTTTGACCGAGGAATATTTGCTCGGTCCGAAGGGCAATTTTTACATTTGCAGCCCACCGCTGCGTAAGCAGGCGGATGTGGATGCGTTGTGGCAGGCAGCCAGGGCGGGTTTTCTCGAAGTGGTCTCCACGGATGATGCTGGAGTGCCGCCAGAGGATAACCTGCGCCTCTCGCAGGGACGTTTTGACAAAACGCCCAACGGGATCGCCTCGATCGAAACCAGGCTCGATATTCTCCACAGCGAAGGCGTGTGCAAAGGAAAAATCACGTGGCCTCAATTGGTGGCTTTGACTTCGACCAACCCAGCGCGCTTGTTCGGATTGTATCCGCAAAAAGGGCACCTTGCTCCGGGAGCAGATGCGGATCTCGTGTTGTATAATCCCAATAGCAAGTGGATTATGGGCGCAGAAGTGCTGCACATGAATACGAGCTTTTGCCCGTTCGAAGGCTGGGAGATTTCCGGGCAGGTGGATAGCGTGCTGGTGCGCGGCCAGGATGTGATACGCAATCGCAAATTGGTCGGTCAGCCTGGTTTTGGCAGGCGTGTATTCCGCAGGCTGGAAGCCTGACCGGCTTCGAGAAGCTCAGGAGTTTGGCTATCATTTACCTGAAAGACCTGGTTTATCGCCTGGAGATTTGTCTGGCGTTGGCGTTATGCCTGGCGGCCAGCGCGGGTTGCGCATCCAGCGCGCCGGCGCTCGACAGCCTGCCCCCACCGCTCGCCGGCAAGTTCAATCTAGCCGTGGTTGCTTCCGGGAGCGGGGAGGCGGGCGATCCGTCCGAAGCGCACCGCCGGGGTGTGGATTATGTCAACACACTGAACCAGACGGGCGGAGCCATCAACGCTGTCTTCATTGGCAGAGCGCCTGAGTTGAGCGACCAGCAACGGCTCTTTAACCGGTTGGGAGAATTGGGCTACCGGCTGGTGATCGGCACAGAGGCGGGCTATATGGACAGCATGCAGGCTGCGGCTGCACGCAACCCGGGCACCGTCTATCTCACCGTGCGCGGCTTGAAATCCAACGGCGGCAACTTTGGCAGCCTGGATGTGCCCCTGGAAGCGGCATACTTTATTGCCGGGCTGACCGCGGGGGCGCGCATCGAGGCGGATATTGTTCCTCCGCCAGCCCCCACGCCCACGCCGGCTGGTTCAGGGGCGCCGCTGCCGCCCACCCAACCGCCCACCGCCTCCAATGTGCAGCGTTTGGTGGGCTTCATCGCCAGCTACGTCACGCCCGAGCAATTTCGGTATATCAATGCGGCTGCACTGGGCATGCACATCACCTGCCCTGAGTGCAGGATGGATGTGCGCTTCCTGAATGCCTGGGCATCCAAAGAGCGCGAAAAACAATTGGCGGAAGAGCTTTTCGCCGGGGGCGCGCATGTCTTGTTTGTTTCGACGCTGGGTAATGGCGCTGCAGAAGCCGTGAACAACACGCGTTGGCTGATCCTGGAAGGGCTGCCCGAGAGCTGCCAGGCGATGCCGCAATGCCTGACTTCGCTCAGTTGGAATTGGGGCCTGGTTTACCAGGACCTGGCATCGAAAGTGCAGCCTGGCAATTTTCGCAGCGAGTTCATGTACACCGTGAACAGCGCGGGCATCCAGGTGGCTGGATTGATGCCCAACGAACCACTCTCCTCAAAGGTCAGCACCATTCCGGGTAACCGATTGGATTTCATTCGCGCCTACCTGGTTGCCTTCATTCAGGCGCAGCGCAAATCGACCAGCATCTTCAGCATCGATACTTTTCCAGACGGGGTACGAGATAACCGCGGCAACATCATCTTCGCGCCTGAAAAAGTCAGCGGCCGCGCGGATCAGACTGGCTTGAGGGACCAGGACCTCCAGCAATTCCCACCTGGGGCAGACAATCACCCATGCAATCCATGCATCTATTGGTTTGCAGAGTGGATTCGCAGCGAACTGCCCTGGGCTGGCAACTAGGCTTCATACAGGACAGTTTTTATACATAATGAAATTGTGACAAGTGTCACAGGCAATAACGGAAAAGGCGCAATAGACAAGATGACGATATTTGTGTATGCTTATCAAGTGTAGAAAATTGCCGGGCGCTGTTTGCGGGAGGCAGGTTATCGGATTGCTGATGAGCATGACGGTGCCGGCGAGATGATCAAGGAGGTGAGCATTTCCAATTATCGATCAACGCATACCAGATCGGTGTCCACGCTCCAGCCGCAAACCGCGGCTGAAAATCGCCCAACCAGAGCGAGGCTCAAATTCGGATACCCAATAAAGAAAGAGGAGAAGTAAGATATGCAACAGAGAATGATTTGGCGATTGGCTGTGCTGATGGTGATCGCGGCGTTGCTGCTGGCGGCCTGCCAGCCCCAGCCGGCTGCCCCTGCGGAGACTGCAGCTCCCCAGGCAACCGAAGAAGCTGCGCCTGCAGCAGAAGAGGTGGCTGGATTTCAGATTCCCGCTATCCAGGAAGGCAAATTTAACGTGGCCATGGTGCTGATTGGCCCGCACGATGACGGCGGCTGGTCGCAGGCGCACTACGAAGGCCTGGAATACATCCAGCAGAATGTGCCCAATACCCACGTGGCATACATCGAGAATGTGCCTGAAGGCGCTGACTCCGAACAGATCTTCCGCAGCCTGTCTCGCAAGGGCTTCAACTTGATCTTCGGCACCTCCTTTGGCTACATGGATCCGATGGAAATCGTTGCGGGCGAGTTCCCGGATGTCACCTATATCCATATCAGCGGCTTCAAGTCCAACGAGACCAACTTTGGCAACTTGTTCGGCGCCATGGAAGTGATGAAATACCTGGCGGGCATGCTGGCCGGCGCCCGCGCCAAGATGGACGGCAATCCCAAGCTGGGCTACATGGCGACCTTCCCGATCCCTGAAGAGCTGCGCCTGGGCAACGCCATTGCCCTGGGCATGCGCCGCACCTGCCCAGAGTGCACCATGGACGTGCGCTGGATCAACACCTGGCATGATCCGATCATCGAAAAAGAAGCCTCGGCTTCGCTGTTCGATGCTGGCGCCCAGGTGGTCTTCACCGGCGCTGATACGCCAGCGGTCGCCGATGTGGCTCAGGAGAAGGGCAAATGGGGCGTGACCTATGACTGGTACGGCTCCTGCAAGGTCGAGCGCTGCCTGACTGCTCCCTATTGGAACTGGGGTCCCGTGTATGCCAAGATCACAGCGGGTGTGATCGATGGCACCTACAAACCGGGCTGGGATTACTTCGACGCCGATACTGGCAGCCTGGGACTGTTCGGCTTTATGGAAGGGCAGGAGCTCACCCCGGGACTGGCTGAGCTGCCGCCGGAAGTGATCGCAGAGGTGAAAGATTTGGTTGCCAAGAGCCTGGCTGGTGAATTCACTCGTTTCGATGTTTTCGCTGGTCCGATCAAAGACAACCAGGGCAACACCGTCGTTCCGGAGGGTGAAGCCTTGCAGCAAATCGACCTGGATCAGTTCCCCGAGATGGGGTTGGGCTGCACCTACTGTATGAAATGGTGGGCCGAGGGCATCACCGCTGAATTGCCGGATACTGGCAACTAATCGATCCGATTGAATTGGGGGCCGGCCGAGATTTGGCGTATTGCCAGAACGCGGCGCGGCCCCCAGCTTTGAATTGCGCTGCGCTTCCCGGCGCGCCCAAACCAGATTTTTCATCCTGAGGTGAGATGAGCGAATCCCAGGCAACCGCTGTGTACAACGCCACCTCGAGCCCACCGCGACCACCGGTGATCCAGATGCTGGGGATTGTCAAGCGTTTCCCCGGCGTGCTGGCCAACGACCATGCTGATTTCGAGGTGTTGGAAGGCGAGATTCACGCCCTGTTGGGTGAGAACGGCGCCGGAAAAAGCACCTTGATGAATATCTTGGCAGGTCTGTACCGTCAGGATGCCGGAATGATCCTGCTGCGCGGCAAGCCAGTGACTTTCTCTTCCCCGCGCGACGCCATCCAGGCAGGGATTGGCATGGTGCACCAGCACTTCATGTTGGTGCCCTCTCAAACTGTTACCGAGAATATCCTGCTGGGTTTAGACGAGCCCCGTTTCTTGCTGCGCTTATCCGAGTTCGACAGGAAAGTGGCGGAGGTTAGCGAGCGCTTTGGGCTCAAGGTCGACCCGCGCGCCAAGGTCTGGCAGCTATCGGTGGGTGAGCAGCAGCGGGTTGAGATCTTGAAGATGCTCTACCGCGGAGCCGAAATCCTGATCATGGATGAGCCCACAGCGGTGTTGGCTCCTCAGGAGATAGAAGGTTTGTTTACCACGCTGCGCGCCATGGCAGCCGAAGGCAAGACGATCATCTTCATCAGCCATAAGTTGCAAGAAGTGATGGCGATTGCCGACCGGGTGACCGTGCTGCGCAAAGGAAAAGTGACTGCCTCGGGTGTGCCGGCGCGTGGGATGAGCCGCGCCGAGCTGGCCCGATTGATGGTCGGGCGTGATGTGCTGTTCCATCTGGAAAAGGAAGCCAAAACCCCGGGCGAGGTGGTGCTATCTGTCCAGGATGTGTACGCTGAGAACGACAAAGGCCTGCCAGCATTGCGAGGGCTGAGCCTGGAGGTTCGCTCCGGCGAGATCGTTGGATTGGCGGGTGTGGCAGGCAATGGGCAGCGCGAGCTTTCCCAGGTGATCACCGGGCTGCGCAAGTGCCTGAAAGGGCAGGTATGGCTCTCTGGCGAGCTGGTCAGCAACAAGCCTGTCCAGTTTGGCATCCAGCGTGGGCTGGCCTATATCCCCGAAGATCGCCACCAGGTTGGTTCGGCGCCCAACCTGAGCATCACCGACAACGTGATCATGAAATCTTACAACAAGGAACCGATCGCCCATGGCTGGATGATCGATATGACCGCTGCCACCCGCTTCGCCGAAGATCTCAAAGAAGCCTACGAGATCATGGCGCCCACCGTGCGCACGCCAGCGCGCTTGCTCTCCGGTGGCAACCTGCAGCGGGTGATCCTGGCGCGCGAGATTTCGGGAAAACCACGCCTGATCCTGGCGGTGCAGCCGACGCGCGGCCTGGATGTGGGCGCCATCGAAGGCGTGCAACGCCTGCTGCTGGCGCAACGCGCCGCTGGCGCAGCCGTGCTGCTGATCTCGGAAGAACTCGAAGAGTTGATCTCGTTGAGCGATCGTATTTACGTCATCTACGAGGGTCAGATCATGGGACAGGTCACGGATGGCAACATCGAAAAGATCGGCCTGATGATGACAGGCACGCCGCTTTCGCAGATCGAAACAGGAGACTGATAGCATGGGCCAGGCTTCCGCTACCACAGGCGGCCTCAACCGCTGGTTGCCGTACCGCATTCGCTTCGAGCCGCGTATGAAAGAAGTGCCTGCCTGGTATCCGCTGGCAGTCACAATTGGCGCAATCGTGGTGGCGCTGTTCTTGGGCGGTATTCTCATCTCACTGGCGGGCGGCGACCCGCTGCGCTCCTACGCGCACATTGCCAGGGCCTCATTTGGCAACCTGGGTGTCTTCTCGGACACACTCGTCAAAGCCACGCCCTTGATCCTGGTCGGGCTGGGATGTTCGATAGCCTTTCGCATGAAGCTGTGGAATATTGGCGCCGAAGGCCAGTTTTTCCTGGGCGCGTTTGGCGCAAGCGCTGTGGTGCTCACACCGCTGCTGCCCCCCGAAAGCCCGACCTGGCTGTTCATCCCGGTGTGCATGCTGGCGGGCATACTGGCGGGGGCTTTGTGGGGTTTTGTGCCCGGTTTCTTGAAGGCGCGCTACAATGTCAACGAAATCATCACCACCTTGATGATGAATTACATCGCCGTGGCCTGGAACAACTTCTTCATTTATGCGGTGTGGAGCGAAGGCGGCTTTCAGATGAGCCGCATGTTCAGCCGTTCTGCCTGGCTACCGCGCCTGGCAGACTACGCCAGGGAGGTGCCGCTCTTTCGTGGGCTCACCGTGCACCTGGGACTGGTTTTCGGACTTTTGGCGGCGGTGGTGGTGTGGTACATTGTCTATCGCAGCCGTTGGGGCTACGAGATCCGCCTGATCGGCGACAATCCGCGGGCGGCGGAATACGCCGGTATCAACATCCGGCGCAACACCATCCTGGTGATGATGCTCTCGGGCGCCCTGGCGGGGCTGGCAGGCATGTCTGAGATCACCGGTGTGGTGCATCGCTTGCAGGGCTCGATCTCGCCCGGCTACGGATTCACGGGCATCATCATTGCCTGGCTGGCAAAGCTGAATCCATTTGCTGTCATCATCGTCTCGATCTTGTTCGGCGCGCTGATCCTGGCGGGAAGAGAAATCCAGCCCTCAGGCATACCCAAGATGATCCAGGGCATCATCCTGGTCAGCCTGATTGCCAGCGACTTTCTGCTGCGCTACCGTGTGCGCATCGTTCGCCTGGTAGAGGAGGCCTGAAATGGACCCCATCATCATTCTGCAGGCCGGCGTTGCCAGCGGCACGGTGCTGCTCTTCGCTACTATTGGCGAGCTGTTCGCCGAGCGCGCCGGCGTTCTGAACCTGGGTGTGGAAGGTATGATGTTGATCGGCGCGATGAGCGCCTTCAGCATCGCCAGCGCGACGGGCAATCCCTGGCTTGGACTGCTGGTGGCCATGCTGGCAGCCGGCTTGATCAGCCAGATCCACGCCCTCATCACCATCACGTTGCAAGCTGACCAGGTGGTATCCGGTCTTTCGCTGACCTTCTTGGGCACTGGCATCAGCCTGGTGCTGGGCGAAGGGCTGAGCAAGGCAGGCACGATCTCGCTGCTGCCCAATTTCAGCATCCCCCTGCTGGCGCAGATCCCTCTCCTGGGTCCGATTTTCTTCACCAACCAATCGATCCTGGTCTACGCAGGCTATTTGTTGACTCCCCTGGCCTGGTACTACATCAATCACACGCGCCCTGGGGCGCACCTGCGGGCGGTGGGAGAACATCCCGCAGCGGCCGATTCCCTGGGAGTCAATGTGCAGGGCCTGCGCTATTTCTACGTTTTTGTGGGCGGCGTGTTGGCGGGCCTGGCTGGCGCTACCATCAGCCTGGCGATCTCGCCGGGCTGGTTCAGTGAGCTGACCACTGCTGGGCAAGGCTGGATCGCGGTGGGATTGGTGATCTTCGCCCAGTGGGATCCGCTGCGAGCAGCGTTTGGCTCGTACACCTTCGGCGCGCTGCGCCGATTGATCCTGGATATCCAGGGGCCGACCACGCTCCTGGGCTTGCGCAACCCGTTTTATTACAACCCGTACTGGGGTTTCTTCCTGCAGATGCTGCCGTATGCCTTCACCATCATCGTGCTGGTGATTGGCTCGCGCGAGGCCGTGCGCAAGCGCCTGGGCGCGCCAGCCGCGCTGGGTACCCCATACATACGCGGGGAGAGAGGTTTGTAAAGGGCGGTTCTATCTGTCAGATTATTCATCCCCCTTCGTTAAGTCACTTGGGGTGTTGTGCGCAGACAGGCTCTCGGCACCCCTACTCCCAAATCTCGTGCTTCTCAAAGGTGAGTAAAGATGGCCAAACATTTTCTGGGCTATGTGTGTTCACTGTGCAAACGCCAGTACCAACCCGAGCAGGTGACCTACACCTGCCCGCACGATGGCGGCAACCTGGATGTGGAATTGGATTACGCTGCCATTCGGAAAGAGGCGCTGGCTTCCGACTGGCTGGCAAACGGCGAGCCTTCGCTGTGGCGCTACCTGCCGCTGCTGCCGGTGGATGACCACGGCGGCCAGGCGACTCCGTTGCGCGCCGCCGGCTGGACGCCGGTTTACGCGCCGCCAGCATTGCGCAGCACGCTGGGTATGCCGCACTTGTGGATCAAAGACGAAAGCCGCAACCCAACCGCTTCCTTCAAAGACCGCGCCAGCTCGGTGGTGGTGGCGCGCGCCCGGCAGATCGGAGCGGAGGTGGTGGTGACCGCTTCCACCGGCAACGCTGGCGCAGCTCTGGCCGGTATGTCGGCAGCGGTGGGACAGCGGGCAGTCATCTTTGCCCCGCGCACCGCACCCCCCGCAAAAGTGGCGCAGTTGTTGATCTTCAAGGCGGGTGTGCTGCTGGTGGATGGCACCTACGACGATGCTTTCGACCTGACCATCCAGGCCGCCCAGGAGTTTGGCTGGTACTGTCGCAACACCGGCTACAACCCGTTCACCGCCGAGGGCAAGAAGACCGCTGCCTTCGAAATCTGGGAATGGCAGCGCCAGCAGACGAAGAATGGTCATCCGGCGTTGAAGAACAAGCCTGCGTCGGTCTTCGTCTCGGTCGGCGACGGCAATATCATCTCCGGCATCCACAAGGGCTTCAAAGACTTGCAGCGATTGGGCTTGCTGGAACAAATGCCACGCATCTTCGGCGTGCAGTCCACCGGCTCGGCAGCCATCGCCAACGCTTTCCACGCTGGCACGGAGACAATCACGCCGGTTTCGGCGACGACGCTGGCGGATAGCATATCGGTCGACCTGCCGCGCGATGGTGTGCGCGCGGTGCGCGCGGCCCGCGAAACTGGCGGCAGCTATGTGCTGGTCAGCGACGAGGAAATCCTGCAGTCCATCGCTGCGCTGGGTGTGGCGGGCATCTTCGCCGAGCCGGCCGGCGCCACCGCCTACGCCGGGCTGGTGAAAGCGTTGGATTTGGGCCTGGTAGATCCTCAGGAGCCGGTATTGGTGATCAACACCGGCAGCGGCTTGAAAGATGTCAAATCCGCCACCCGCGCCGCCGGCGAGGCGACCATCATTGAGCCAACCTTGCAGGCCGTGAAAGGTTGGTTGAGCGCGCAGAAATGACAACGCCCACTTTTTCCATCGTTGCGCCTATTTTCAACGAGGCGCCGATCATCCCCGAGCTGTACCGGCGCATTCGCGCTGTGATGGAGCAGACCGGCGAGCCCTGGGAGCTGGTGGCAGTGGACGACGGTTCGACTGACGGTTCGACCGATTTGCTGCGCCAACTGGCAGCGCAGGACGCCTGCGTTCGCCCGGTGATTTTCGCCCGCAACTTTGGGCACCAACTGGCGGTCACCGCCGGCTTGGATTATGCGCGCGGGCAGGCTGTGGTGATCATCGACGCCGACTTGCAGGACCCTCCCGAGGTGATCCTGGAGATGATCTCCCGTTGGCGGGAAGGCTATGAAGTCGTCTATGCGGTGCGCTCTGAGCGGGAAGGGGAGAGCTGGTTCAAACTGGCGACCGCCTCGCTGTTCTACCGCCTGATCTACCGCATCACCGATGTCAATATCCCGATGGATACCGGCGATTTCCGCCTGTTGGACGCCAAAGTGGTCAAGGTGCTGCGCAGCATGCGCGAGCGTCACCGTTTCCTGCGCGGTATGTCGGTGTGGGTGGGTTTCAAACAAACAGGTGTCAAGTACCGCCGGGCAGCGCGCTTTGCAGGCGCCACCAAGTACCCGCTGCGCAAGATGCTCAAGTTTGCCAGCGACGCCATCACCAGCTTCTCTTACTTGCCGCTGCAGCTTGCCACATACCTGGGCTTTATCTCCGCAGGGGTGAGCATCCTGGCCATTCCGCTGGTGATTGCCATGCGACTGACCGGGTCGATGGCTTTCACCGGGCAAGCCACCACGCTGATCGCCGTGCTGTTTCTGGGCGGCGTGCAGCTCATCTCGCTGGGCATCCTGGGCGAGTACATCGGACGCCTGTACGATGAGGCGAAGGGCAGGCCATTGTATATCGTCAGGGAAGAGCCAGACGACCTGGCGCCGAAGACCGAGAGATCTTTGGAAAAGACAGTTTAGGCGATTCTCACGGACATCTGGTTTATTTCAAGCATTTCGCGCTTGAAAGACATCATCAGCTTGAGTAAGAATGGCTCATCAGCGGGAAAGCCATTCCTGTATTGGCGCGATCTGCAAGAATCGCTTGTCTGTCAGCAACGGTCGGAGCTTTGTCTTCCTCGCAATCGAACCGGGTGTTTCGCCGGAAGTTTTTTTACAAAAATGTGAACGAGCACCAGCGAAACCCTGGAGTAAACCGCCGACGCGATGGCGGATTTACTCTAAACACTTGCGGCGGTTTACTCAGTTTCAATGGCAAGCGGTATATCTAGAAAAGGTGCGCTTACATTATAATGAACTTGACCATGCTGCCCGAACCGAACGCTCTTATCCTGGTCGCCGTGATCAACGACCGGCGTGATCTGGAGATCGCCCGGCTGTTGGGTTGGTACCGCATCCCGCTGCGCAGCGCTCCCAAGGTGGTGGCGATGGATTACCTGGCTTTCTACCAGACGGGCGCCTTTGGCGAGGAGCGCTGGCAGATCCAGTATGTGGCGCCGGTGCGCGGGCACGAACTGACCACCCGCGCCGAGCTGCTGCGCGACGAACCAAACCACCCGCGCGCCAACGAGGAGTACTTCAAGATTCAACTCGGGCCGCTGGTGCGTTTGCCGAAGCCAGTACCGGCAGAGAAGTGGCGGCGCATCACGTTTTTCTATACCACCGGCGAGTATTTGCTGCGCGCCGAGACGGTGAATGACCTGGTAGTGCAGGATGATGAACGGCGCATGCTGTGGCAGGCGCTGCGTGAGCGCGCCTCCCAGGCGCAGAACTACCAGGCCGGCGCGCCGCCCGAACTGCCCCTGGATGCTGCTCTGCTGGCAGCGCTGTTCGAGATCGGTTCATTAGACTCGGGCAGAACGCCTGCGGAGGATTGAATCCGTGGTCAAATTTGCTCTTCGCCGCCTGGCGGTATTGCCGCTGATTATTTGGCTGACGAATTTCCTGGCCTTCGCCTATGCCCACCTGGTCACGCCCAACCTGGCGCTGCTCAACCCCTATTCGTTTGGCAGTGTGACCATACCGCCCTTGCTGCCAGCGTATCTTGCCTATTTACAGCGACTGGCGCGCCTCGATTTTGGCGTCATGCCCAATAACGAGCCTTTCTGGAGCGCATTAAACCGCGCCGGGCTTGCCAGCCTGGGCTTGTTGGGGCTGGCGCTTTTTTTTAGTGTGATCGTGGGTTTGTTTTTCGGTTTGCGAGCTGTGCGCCTCGATCCACCGCGCATCTCTTCCTGGCTGACGGTTTTGGCATCGGTGGGTCTGGCTTCTCCCGCTTTTTACATCGGTGTGTTACTGATCGCCTTTTCGGTGGTTTATGTCATTTGGGGACCGGGCAGCGAGCCGCTTTTACCTTTCCAGGGATTTGGTTGGGATGCGCACCTGGTGCTTCCTGTTTTGGCCTTGATGGTGCAGCCGACCGTCAAAGTGGCGCAGATCACCGCTGGCTCCATGGTTGGCGAAATGAGCAAGCAGTACGTGGTGGCGGCGCGCAGTTTTGGACACTCGCTGAAATCGATCCGCGGCCGGTTGGTGCTGCGCAATGTGCTGGTGCCGGTGACGCTAACCATCGCTGGCTCGCTGCGAATGATGGCGGCGGAGATCATCATCATCGAGCGCCTCTTCAACTGGCCTGGCCTCGGACGCCTGTTTTCTCACATGATTGTGGCTTCCAACCACACAGATTTTTACTTCAGCACCGATATCTTTGCCATGACGCTGACCCTGCTGGCGGTTTTCTTCTTGCTGGCAGACACGGTCGCCTCGCTCATTGTGCGCGGCTTCGACCCGCGCCTGGAGACAGCATGAGCGCCCCCTGGATTCGCCGCGCAATCTCGCGCATGAACTGGCCGCTGTTGCTGGGCGGCGCCCTGGTTTTGCTGTTGGCTGCGCTGGCGATCAAGGGGCCGGCGTGGGCTCCGCAAGATCCCATGCAGGAAAATTACGCCCTGTCGATCGATGGCCGCATTGTGCGCCCGCCTTACCCGGCCTTTCGCTTGCCAGAATTTCCCCTGGGCACGGATCAGTTCGGCCGCGATCTCATCTCACGCATCTTGTGGGGGATTCGCCCAACGCTGAGCATGGTGGCGGTTGTTGCTGCAGTGCGTTTGTTGGCGGGCATCTTGATGGGTTTGTTGATCGGCTGGTCGAGCGGACGCGTCCAGCGCTGGCTGGACAACGTGCTATCATTCGCGCTGGCGATACCGGTGTTGATCGTCGCATTGATGGGTATCACGGCGGTTGGCATTCAAAAAGGGCTGCCGGCCTTTATCGTCGGCCTGGCGTTGACCGGTTGGGCTGAGTCAGCGCGCCTGGTATCCGATCAGACACGCATCCTGAGAAGACAGACCTTTGTCGAAGCCGCCCGAGCCCTGGGCGCTTCAGACCGGCGCATTTTGCTCGTTCACATACTCACCCACATCAACCCTCTGCTTTGGATGCTGATGGCCTTCGAGATCAGCAGCACAATGGTGGTGGTCGCCGAGTTGGGATTTTTGGGTTATTACATTGGCGGCGGCAGTTGGATCGAGATCTCCGACTTCGCAGTGGTCAACACCACCGGATTGCCAGAGCTTGGACAGATGTTGGCGACGGTCTTGATCAACCTGGTGAATCCGATGCCCATGATTGTCGTGGGCGGTGTGGTTTTCTTGATCATCTTTGGGTTCAACATGCTGGGGGAGGGACTGCGCCTGCGTTTGCAGCGCCAGGTAGAGATTGGCTGGTCGCGCCCGTGGTGGCAGCGCGGTGCATTTGGCGATTGGCTGGACGTGACGGTTAAGCCTCTCTTCCAGGGCTGGCTGGAGGTTTATGGCGGACGCCTGGCCTGGATCGGTCTGATCATTGTCCTCGTGTCTGGCTGGTTAGTCTATAACGATCTGCGACCTCAGAACCGAGCGAATTCAGCTCCGGCGCTGATCAGCGTCCCCGGTGGTCACGGGTGGGCCTCCGAACGCCACGATGCCCAGGGAACGCGCTGGACAGATGTGCAAGGCCCAGATACTGCTCTCATCCAATGGGTCTTCAATGCGCCGGGCGGCTTCGATGGCGGTCCGGTGGTGAGCGCGGACGGCACGATCTACGTCGCTTCGCTTGCAGGGCGGTTGATCGCTTTGAATCCCGATGCCAGCATTCGATGGGACGCCGAGCTGATCGATATGCCGGTTGGGACGCCTGCCTTGGGACCGCAGGGGCAAATCTATGTCGCTTTGAACGGGGGCGGGTTGAGCGCTTTCACCCCAGAAGGGCAAAAAGAATGGGACTTCATCCCACACACCGCGCGCAATTCAACTTCTGGACCGGTTGTCAGTTCCAACGGCGTGATTTACTACACCCGGGTGGAACGGATCCAAGCCGTGCTCCCGGATGGGCAAGAGCTGTGGTATAAACTCGCCAGGGATGATTATCTCGAGGTCCAACCCAGCCTGAGCGCCGGCGAGTCCTTCTTGTTCCTGCTGGATGTGGCGCTCTCCGCAGAGAATGGCTTTCCGGTGGCTTTGGAAGGGCTACCGATGGAAAATTTCCAGTTTACCCTGCCCGCATTTTTTACCGGCGCAGATGGCAGATCTTATTTTCGCACCTCGCACACGGTTTTCGGGTGGCGCTCGACGGCGGAAGGCGTGGAAACCGACCTGCCCGTCACCTGGGACTATCAAGGACAGGTTTTGGTGCCGCCTGTCGAGCAAGGTGTTACCCCGGATGGTCTATATTGGCTGTTTTATGCGGGCGATTTCTTCGATACCCGGATTGTGTGGCTTGACCAGCATGGGCGGCTCTTGAACAATATCCGCCCTGCTGACCGGCAGAGTAAGCTGGCAGCCATTGACCGGCGCAACACGATGTATTTTTGTTCTAACAATTACAATCTCCAATTGAACTGCGTTGCTCAGCCGCTGGACAGCGCACAGCCTGATTGGAGTGTGTCGCTGGGCGAGAATGACTCGATTGCCGGCGCAGCGCTGCTGGAGGGTCGCTTGCTGGTGACCACCACAAACGGGATTTTGTACGCCCTGGGAGAAGGGCGATAAGCGTTTGTTACCTGTGGAGAATAATGTATGCGCAAACTCTTGATCCGCGCTGGAACCCTGATCTCAGCTTCTGAAACGATCCAGGCAGACCTCCTGGTCGAGGGAGAAAAGATTGCCGCAGTTGGTCTCAATCTACCGGCGAATGGCGCAGAAGTGATCGATGCAGATGGCAAGTTGGTGATGCCTGGGGGTATCGACCCGCACACGCATTTCGACCTGCCCATGTTCGGCACGGTTTCATCTGACGATCACTACACAGGTCATAAGGCGGCGGCTTTTGGCGGAACGACCACGGTGATGGACTTTGTACCCCAGGATCTGCCAACCTTGAAAGAAAACCTGGATGCCTGGCATGCCAAAGCCGATCCAAAAGCGGCGATCGATTTCGGTTTTCACATGAATATCACGCGCTTCGATGCGCAGACCGCCAGTGAAATACCCGGCCTGGTGGAGCACGGCGTCACCACTTTGAAAGTTTTCACCGCTTACAATGGGCGCCTACGCCTGTCCGACGGGGAGATCTTCCAGGTGCTGCGCATTGCCAAACAACATGGCATGCTGACCATGCTGCACGCTGAGAACGGGGATGTGATCGAAGTGCTGACTGCCCAGGCATTGGCGGAGGGGCACACCACGCCTGAATGGCACGCCCATACTCGCCCGGCGTGGGGTGCGGTGGAAGCCACGCTGCGCGCTGCCGCCCTGGCAGGCCAGGCCGAAGCCCCCTTATACATTGTGCACATGAACGCCGCCGGGGAGGTGGACCAGTTGGAATACGCCCGCCAGCGCGGCCTGCCGGTGATGGGCGAAACGTGCCCGGCTTACCTGTTCTTCACCATCGACCACCTGCGCCGCCCAGATGGCGCAAAGTGGATTTGCTCCCCCCCGATGCGCACAGTCGCCGATAACAACCGCCTCTGGCAGGGACTCGCCGCCGGTACGCTTCAGGTGATCGGCACAGATCACTGCCCGTTTTTCTTCAATGGCGAGCAGCCCATCATCTATGAAGGTCAACCGGTAGCGATCCCAGGCAAGGAGCTGGGTCGCCCTCCTTTTGTGGCTCACGATGATTTCACCAAGATACCAAATGGGTTACCTGGGGTGGGGGACCGCCTGCCAATCCTGTGGACCTATGGGGTGCGCGCTGGAAAAATCACTCCCAACCAGTTTGTTGCTCTGACCTCCACCACCGCGGCCAAGATTTTTGGCCTGTACCCGCGCAAGGGCAGCCTGCTGCCCGGCGCCGACGCTGACCTGGTGATCTGGGATGCAGAGCGGCGCCTGACCTACGGCTTGGCCCACGCACACCACCGCACCGATTACAACCTGTTCGAAGGCTGGGAATTGGTCGGTTTTCCGGAGAAAGTCCTGTTGCGCGGTAACCTGATCGTGGATGGTGAGCGCTGGCTCGGCCGGCCCGGGCAGGGGCGATTTTTGCGACGCCAACCCGGTGCGCCGGTGCTGTAGGATTTTCCCCGTGCGGCTGAAGCGCGTTTGATCAGCATCGGGGTATGGTGATCAGCTAAACATGCGGCGAGCTGTCGTTTTCCGCGGGGTGCTCTGGGGAGTGTGCCTGCTGCTGTTATTCAGCAGCAGTTGTGCGATGCTGTCCAATGATTCGCCAGCAGCCTCGGCCTCTTCTGCGGGAGAGGCGCCGACGCTTGCCGCTTCTCCACTGGCGCCGGAAGCCCAGGCTCGATCGGCTCGCCCAACGATGCAGGCCAGCCCCAGTCCTTCGGCTCCGCTTCGGGATCTCTCCGCCAGCACACCGACGCGCATCAGCGCCTTGCCGGCTTCGGGAACTGCAACCGCGCCTGTAGAACCCCAAGAGATCAATTCACACGCGCTGCTTGCATTGGATTTTGATGTGCTCTACCTGCGCCAGGGGGGCCTGCATCGCTGGAGCCATGTGACCAGGCAGGTGGAAACCCTGTTCGGGCCGTCCGTTCCGGGCCTGGGCGGCGCTCTCAAGGCAGAATCGACCCTCTTCCCCGGCGAGGTGGTCGACTTTGCCACCGACCGCTTGCAGCGCCGAGTGGTGGTGTTGGTCGATCGCGGTATTTCCGCCAATGGCGTTGGCCTGTACGATCTGGTGCTGCTCGATCTGGCGCGCGGCGCAGCCCGCCAACTGCAGGGGGAAGTTCGCCGGCTGGACCGGCTGGCGCTCTCGCCGGATGGCAGCCGGGTGGCATACAGCGATGCTCTCAGCCGACAGATCTACCTGTTATCTCTCGAGCAAGGGCCTTCTCCCCAGGAGCTGGCTACTTGCCAGTCAGATAACCCCGGAGCCTGCACGCCGACCTGGTCTGTTTCAGGAAAATTCCTGGCATGGGCCGATGCGCAAGGCATCTGGCAAGCGAGCGCTCCGGATTGGCAGGCATCCCTGGCCTCGCCGCTGACGATTTCAATGCTGGATATCGACGGTAGCCCGCGGGAGGTTCAGGTGCATGCTGGCAGGGTGAGCTGGTCGCCGTTCGACCGTTATCTGCTGGCAGAAGTCTCTCCGCACACCGGGCAGCAGTATTGGCTGGCGGTGGTTGACATGCGCACCGGTATGGCAGATGAAATTCCCGGGCCAACATTTTCTGCAGATAGTCGAGCGCCTGCCGCCTGGTTGCCGGATGGATCCTTGATCACACTGCACGTACAGCCTGCTTCGAATGGAACTGTCCAGGTGAACTTGTGGCAGGTATTTCCAACCCGCAAACCAATGCCCATGCTGCAGCGCAGGCTGGAGTTGCGCATGGAAGCTGCTGGCTTTGCGGACCTCCAGATGATTGCTAACCGCTATTTGTTATTTCGCGCCCAGGATGAAAATAACCTCAAGGGTTGGTTGGCGCGCCTGGACCTGGATTTTGGGCAGTTGAACTGGATCTTGCCTGTCCCGGGCGGCGCTCGCCAGGCAGTGTGGGCACCAGATGGCTCGGGTGTCTTCGTGGCGGTTGAGCCGGATATCAGCGTGTATGCCTCTGCGGGAGGCGCGAGATTGACCGATCTGCGGGATTGGTTCGGAGATGAACTGAGCAACCTGACCTGGTGCCTGGCAACCGGCAAAACGGGAACCGGGGGTGATGAATGAGCGCTTTGCTGCCTTTCGCCTCTCCATTGCTCCTGCTGCTCATTGCGGGGCTGCTCGCTGGCCTGGCAGCAGCGCAGCCAAAGTTTAAGTATCACTGGTTGGTAGCAGTGTTGGGATCGATCGCCGCCTGGCTTCTGGCAGCTTTTGCTTTACAGGCGGCGGGTCAAAGCAAGCTGGCGCTGGTGGAGTGGGAGCCGGTAACTGTGTACCGCGAGTCGCCGGCGTTGCTGATGGATGCCTTTTCCTGGCCATTTGGCTTGGCTTTGGCAACCCTGGCGCTGGCTGTGATGCTCACCGATGTGGCTCGCGCTGCCGAGGCGAACTGGTCGGTGTGGTCTGGCAGCCTTTTTCTCATCGCTCTGGGGATGCTGGCGGTCAGCGCCGGCAATCCACTGAGCCTGGCGCTGCTCTGGGCGGCCATCGATCTGGCGGAGTTCGTGATTTTACTGGGCACGATCGAAACAAAAGCGATGCGCGAGCGCCTGGTGGTGGCTTTCTCTGCCCGGGTGGGTGGCGTTCTGGTTCTGCTGGGCGCCGATCTTTCAGCCGGGGCGGGCGGATCGCCGCTGAATCTCAGCCAGGTTTCCCAGGATTATTCGATTTATTTGTTGTTAGCAGCCGGGCTACGCCTGGGCGTGATCCCGCTGCACCAGCCTTTTTTAAGAGAGGTGCCTGTGCGTCGCAGCCTGGGGACATCCTCACGCCTGGTGAGCGCTGCCTCCAGCTTGATTTTGCTGGTGCGCACCGCCACCGCTGGTGTGCAGAGCACCGCCGCAGGATATTTGTTTGCGCTTGCTTGCCTGACGGCATTCTACGCTGCCATATCCTGGCTGCGCAGCCAGGATGAGTTGGATGGGCGTCCATACTGGTTGCTGGGAGCTGGTTCCTTCGCACTGGCTGCGGCCGTTCAAGGTCAGGCGCAAGCTGCACTGTCGTGGAGCCTGGCATTGCTTTTTTCCGGCGGCTTGTTGTTCCTTTATTCAGGAAGGCATACCAGTCTCCGGCTGCTGGTGGCTTTGGGCCTATTGGGCTTTCTTGGTTTACCTTACACGCCCAACGCCACAGGTATGCAGATGTACCGCATGCCGATTGGGCTGGGAGATCTCGTCTTGCTCCTGGCGCAGGCATTGATGGTGGTGGGCTATCTGCGCCATGGGCTGAGACTCTCACCTCCCCTGGCAGGCGTTGAGCGTTGGGTATGGGCGATCTATCCTTGGGGATTGACACTGCTACCGCTGGTGCATTTTGGCGCCGGGTGGTGGTTGTTGGGCGGCGCCAGGTTTGAGTTTCCCTGGCAAGGCCTGGCTGCGGCGGCCCTATCCGCGTTGTGGATCCTGGCGGCGCGCAGGCTCGCTCTACAAGCGACCTGGCAAGCGCCTGTGGAACGATTGGGTAGAGACCTGACCGGCATTTTATCCCTGGAGTGGCTTTACCGCGCCCTTTGGCGCCTGTACCGCCCGCTGCGCAACCTCCTGGATTTCTTTAGCAATGTGGTCGAAGGCGAAGGCGGAGTGCTGTGGGCGCTGCTTTTCCTGGTGCTTTTCATGGCGATCCTGAGCCAGCTCAATTCAGGAGCTGCGCCGTGATCGCCCAAGAAATGTTGGTAGCAGCCGCAGCGGGGCTGGTCGGGGTGACCGCCACAGCCCTGCTGGTGCTCTGGACATGGCGCTGGCGCCTGATCGTCTTGGCGGCACAATACGTGGGTGTATTCTTCCTGGTGCAGGCGAGTTGGCCCACATCGCTGGCGCTGACCAAGCTAATTGCCGGTTGGATCGCGGTGATCGTGCTGTGGCTGGCGTCTTCTGCCCTGCCAGCAGCCGGACCCAAAAAGCCGCGCCGTTTTTCGCAGCCAACCTGGCTGACTGCAGATGTTTTCCCTGGCGCGGTGCTGCGTTTCTTATCCTCGCTGATGGTGATCGCGGCGGCCATCTCCATCTTGCCACAGGCGACTACCTGGCTTGGCAGCCAGGACGATTTGACGGTGTTCGGAGGGCTGGTACTGGTGGGCCTGGGCGTGCTGCACCTGGGAATGTCTGCCCGGCCTTTTGGTATTTGCCTGGCGTTGCTGACTTTTAGTTCAGGTTTCGAAGTGCTGTACGCAGTGGTGGAAACCTCCGCCATGGTAGCCGGCTTACAGGCGGCGATCAACCTGGGTTTAGCGTTGGCGATATCGTATATGTTGATCGAACCTGCTGAGGAGAGTGGATGAACGTAGCCTTGATTTGGATGTTCTTTCCGGCAGCGTGTGGCGCTGTGCTGCTCTTCCTGCAGCGCCAACAGCGACTGGTGTACATCGTTGGCATTGTTGTCGCGCTGTCGCTCTCCCTGCTTGCCTGGCAGCTTCCGATTGGAGAACCCATCAGCCTGGGGTCAGCAGAGTTTGTGATCGAGGATTCATTCACGATTTTGGGACGCAGTTTCGTTCTGCAATCCAATGACCGCTTTTACCTGGTGCTGCTCTACCAGGGTCTGGTTTTCTGGTTCGGCGGCGCGGCGTTGGCGAGAGTTAATCGCTTGTTCGTGCCTTTGGGGTTAGGAATGGTAGCCTTGCTCACTGCGTCTTTATCGGTGGAACCCTTCTTGTATGCCGCTCCATTGCTGGCGCTGACCGCCTTGGTTAGCGTACCGCTCTTATCTCAACCCGGCAAACCCAATCGTGGCGTGTTACGCTTGATTTCATTCATTTTCCTGGGTTTTCCCTTCATACTCTTCTCGGGTTGGTTGCTGCAAGGCCTGGAAACTGCCCCGCAGGATGCCTCCAGCTTGCTGGAAATCAACGTTATTATTGGCCTGGGTTTTGCTCTTCTTTTGGGAATTTTCCCTTTTCACACGTGGATTTCGATGCTGTTACTGGAAGGCAATCCATTTGCCGTCGCTTTCGTGCTCTATGAGCTGCCGGTCGCAGTATCGATCCTGGGGCTGAGTTTCATTGAACGATATCCCTGGCTGATCACCGGTGAGCTGTCCACCGTGCTGCAGTTTGTGGGGGTATTGATGGTGGTGCTGGGAGGCGTGTGGGCGGGATTCCAACGCCACCTGGGCAGAATGATTGGGCAGGCTGTGATCATGGAAACAGGTTTTTCACTCCTGGCAATCAGCTTGCTGGGCAGCAACAGCCAGCAAGCGCTCAGCCTGTTCTTTACCTTGATCTTACCGCGCGGACTCAGCCTGGGCATTTGGGGATTGGCTCTATCGGTGCTGCAAAACGCAATGCAGGGCGAGAATAAAGAACTGCCGCCCGAACAAGCTTTGAACTATCGCCATGTGCAGGGAATAGCCCAACGGTATCCGGTTGCCTCTGCCGCCCTCCTGCTGGCGCATTTCTCCCTGGCGGGCTTTCCACTCCTGGCGGGCTTTCCGGTGCGCCTGGCGTTATTGGACGCCCTGTCCGACGAGAGCATCTCCATTGGCCTGGCATGCCTGTTCGGATTGGCTGGGCTGATGGCAGGGGGTATTCGCACCCTGGCAGTCTTTATCTCTGCGGAGGGCGTTTTGGCATGGGAATCGCTCGAAACTATCCCGCAGCGACTGCTGCTTGTGCTGGGAGCGGCCATGCTGATTTTGGTGGGTCTCTTCCCGCAATGGTTCACTCCGTTTCTGGTGCAGATGATGGCAATTTTCCCAAATCTCAGCCGCTGAGTGGCTTGCCGCTGGCCAAGCGCCAATTTGCATCTTAATGGCATGCTATAATGTCACCATTCATACCGCATTGGCGGTCACCCCGATGGAGTTGAGTTATGGAACAGGATCAGATCAGCAAACGCGTTGAGTGGTTGGATGAAGAGCGCCGTAAAGATAAAACCATCCTGGTGAGAGTAGATGAGCGCATCACCGGCCTGGAAGCCCAGCTTCCGGCTTACTCGCGCCAGATCAAGGAGTTAGAGAGCGAGATCGCTCGTATAGCAGGCTTGTTGAACCGCATGGATCAGTTCGACGAGGCCGTGCTCCAGGTGCGCATCGAGGCGAAGAAAGCCCTGGAAGAGTTGGAGAAGGAGCTCCGCCAGCGCAGCGATGAGATGGAGAAGGTGCGTCGCCTGGAGATGCGCGCACTCGAGAATACCCTGGCAGATCTGCGCAAAGAGCTGGCTCCAATTGCAGAGATCAAGCGTTCTCTGCAAACGCGCTCCGAGATCGAAAACCGCCTGCAGCGGGAAATTGATGAGGTGCGCTTGCGCGTCGATAGCATTCGCCGCAGCGAAGAAGAATACACGCGCACTTACCGTCTGCTGGAAGATGGAAGGCGGCAGGATGCCAAGCGCCTCACCGATCTGCAGGGCGAAGTTTCTGCAATCCGCAAGACTGTTGACGAGCAACGCGGGCGCAACGAATTGACGGCCACCACGCTGCGCAAGATCGAAGCACGGCTGAACGAGTTTTCCATGGTTGAGGCCGAGCGGCGCGAGGCGCAAGCCAAATTCCTGGAAGAGCAAACCCTGCAGCAGGTTGAACGCGACCGGGTTTGGAAAGAGTGGCAGGCGCGCTTCGAGACCATTGAGCAGCAAACCGCCGATATCGAGGTGAATCTGCAAACATTGGATGCCACCCACCGAGAGGTGCGCCGCTCGCAGCAAAATCTTGACGAGCTGAGCGTGAAGGTGGAGCGGCGCATCAACGAGCTGGCTGAGATCCAGCGCCTGTCTGAAGAGCGTTTTCGCCAGGAGTGGGTCACCTTCCGCGCGGACGATCAGAAGCGCTGGACGAACTACACCCTCACGCTGGAAGAGCAGCGCGGCGAAGTGGCTCGCCAGTACGAACGCCTGGCAGAACGGGCTACCCAGGTTGAAGACAGCTTGCAGGAGATTCAAGACGCGCTGCAATTGATCAACGAGCAGACTGAAAAGCGGCTGCAATCCCTGCTGGCGCTGGTGCATGATTGGGTAACGGTCTTCGAAAGGGCGGGCGCTCGTCAACGATGAACCAGCCTTTCCCTGCCCCTTTGAACCGGATTGTTCACCTGTGATGAGTTGAGGGCATAGCGATGCGTGTGATTGGAACCGCAGGTCATGTGGATCATGGCAAATCCACGCTGGTGCAAGCGCTCACCGGAATACACCCAGATCGCTTGAAAGAAGAGCGCGAACGCGAAATGACCATCGACCTGGGATTTGCCTGGATGACCCTGCCGGATGGTGAAGAGGTGGGCATCGTCGATGTTCCAGGGCATCGCGATTTTATCGAGAATATGCTGGCCGGTGTTGGCGGCATCGATGCAGCATTGTTTGTGATTGCCGCCGACGAAGGGGTGATGCCGCAAACGCGCGAGCACCTGGCGATCCTCGATCTGCTGCAAATACAGGGCGGGGTGGTGGCGTTGACGAAGATTGACATGGTGCCAGACGCGGAATGGCTGGAGTTGGTGGAAGATGAAGTGCGCCAGGTGTTGGCAGGAACCGTGCTGGGCGAAGCGCCGCTGGTGCGCGTCTCGGCGCGCAGCGGGGCGGGTCTCCCCGAACTGATCCAGGCGATAGCCAGGTGCCTGGCAGGGCGGCCCTCGCGCCTGGACCAGGGTCGGCCGCGTTTGCCCGTGGACCGTGTGTTCTCCATGCCGGGCTTCGGTACGGTGGTGACCGGTACGTTGATCGATGGCAGCCTGCGCCTGGGTGAAGAGGTGGTGGTGTTGCCGCGCGGCCTGCGCGGCCGCGTGCGTGGGTTGCAATCCCACAAGCGCAAAGCCGAGATTGCTGTGCCTGGCTCGCGCACCGCCATCAACGTCTCGGGCATTGCGCTGGAAGAGATCCAGCGCGGCGACGTGATTGCTCATCCAGGGGACTATCGCCCTACGGCGCGCCTCGACGTCCGTATGCGATTGCTGGCGGACGTTTCCCAGCCGCTCAAACACAATACCCAGGTAAAGCTGTTCATTGGCGCCAGGGAGGTGCTGGCGCGCTTGCGGCTGTTAGGTCAGGAAGAACTTTCCCCCGGCGAGGAAGGGTGGCTGCAGTTGGAAACCAGCGAACCAGTTGTGGCGGCCCGCGGCGATCATTACATCCTGCGGCGACCTTCACCGGGAGAAACATTGGGCGGGGGCGTTGTTGTGGACCCACATCCGGGGCGGCGTCATAAGCGCTTCGCGGAGGCCACGCTGCAGCATTTGCGCACTCTGTCCCAGGGTGAACCGGTGGATTTACTGCTCCAGGCGTTGGCCGTATTGAAGGCTGCTCCCTTGAAAGAGGTGGTGGCGCGTTCGAATGTGCGCGCCGAAGTAGTCGAGGATGCCCTGCATCAGGCGCTGGAGCGCGGCCTTATGCTGCCGGTGGAAGAGGGCGCGACTGCCAGGCCAGGCGACGAAAGCCTGGTGGCTGAACGCACATACTGGCTCGACTTGAACCGGCGCGCTCTGGATGAGATCGATCGCTATCACCGCAGTTTCCCGCTGCGTCGCGGTATGCCGCGCGAGGAGTTAAAAAGCCGCCTGAAGATCACCGCGCGGGTTTCGAATGCCCTGCTGCGCAGCCTGAGGGAAACTGGCCAGGTCATTGAAGCCGGCCCGTTGGTTTCGCGCGCCGGTCATGAAATCCGTTTCAATCCTCAACAGCAAGCTCAGGTCGATCGACTGTTAGCCCAGTTTAATGCCCAACCTTATTCACCGCCCTCAGTGAAAGAAAGCATTGCCCAGGTCGGCGAAGATGTCTTTACTGCGCTGCTCGAGTTGGGTTTGCTGGTTCAAGTCGCGCCCGAAGTGGTGTTTTCCCAACAAGCTTACCAGTCGATGACCTCCCAGATTCGTAAGCTATTCCAGCAGCAGGGGACGCTGACTGCAGCGCAGGTGCGCGATCATTTTAATACCAGCCGCAAATATGTGCTGGCGCTCCTGGAGCACCTGGATGCCCAAGGCGTCACGGTTCGCGATGGCGATGTGCGTAGACTCAAGGGATGAACTGAGAGTTGGCGTATAATACAGAAGAGAATGCACGCAATCGGGAGTGATCATCATGCCTGAAGAAACCCTGCACCGTCTAGCGGATGGACGTCAGCGCCGCATCTGGGCCGCCGGCCTCATTCCGATCAGCGGTCTGTTTATCCTGGTGGCTTTGTGGGTGTTGCTGGGCGCGGCCGCAGGCGCAAAAGCTGCCCCAGATTTACCGGATGTTGCTGACCTGACCATTGCCAAAACCCACCAGGGCGACTTCACCATTGGCGCGACTGGTGTTTACACTATCAGTGTTTCCAATGCTGGGGCGGATCCAGTCACCGGATCGATCACGGTGACCGATATTCTCAGGCAGGGACTCTCGTTCGTCAGCGCGGTGGGCTCGGGCTGGTCTCCCTGTGGCGTGAACGGTCAGACGCTGACCTGCGTGAATGCCAATGCTGGCGGGCTGGCATCCGGCGGAGTTCTTCCGCCCATCCGCCTGACGCTGGGTGTGGGAATTACAAACACCAATGTCTTCACCAACACGGCCAGCGTGGCCAACCTGGGTGACGCCAACGCAGCCAATAACACTGCCAATGATCGAACGACCCTCCTAGGTACAGACCTGAGCGTGACCAAATCGGTTCTGCCAGCCAGCCCGTTAGAGGGTGAAACGGTGCTCTACACCATCCGCCTGACCAATCAAGGGCCAAATACTGCCAACAGCGTGCTGCTCACCGATACATTGCCCGCCGATCTCACCTTTGTTTCTGCAGCAGCCAGCCAGGGCGTTTACACCGTGGCCAATGGTCGCTGGACGGTGGGCACGCTGGCCAATGGCGCCACGGCGACGTTGAACCTGACTGCCACGGTCAAAACGGGCACGCGCGGCAAGACTGTTGTGAACACCGTCAGCGGCGTATCCTCTGATCAACCAGACTATGACCCGGCGAACAACACTGCCAGTGTCTCATTCGCAGTCGCGGCAACGGTCGTGAGGGGTAAAGTGACTGATGCAGTCACGGATAACGCCATTGCATCAGCGCTCATCACTTTGGTAGATAACGCCAGCCGCACATACACTACCACAACCAATGCAACTGGATTGTACACGTTCACCAGTTCAATCAGTAAACCGATTGCGCCGGGATTGGCGCAAATAACTGCAGCGAAGAGTAACTACGCGACCAAGTCAGTCGCGCCGGTCATCGTTGCGAACGTGATCAACACCGTCAATCTCGAATTGGACACCACCGATCTGACCGTCACCAAGACCGATGGGGCGACGACGATGATTGCCGGCGGCACCTACACCTATACCATCACGGTCACCAATCAAGGGACGATCACCGCCACCAATGTGGTGATTACTGATGTGATGCCGACCTTGATGACTTATGTCTCCGATACCAGCAACATCACCCATTCCGTTCCGGTGGCATCTACCCTGGTGTGGAAACCCAAGACAGCTCTTGGACCATCCAAATCCTTCAGTTTCAAACTGCGCGTTAGCCTCGCCAACGCTATGCCCAGCCCCTCCACGGCGCTGACCAACCAGGTGAAAACCAAGACCAAGAGCGTTGAAGCAAACCAGACCAATAATACCGCCATCGACCTCAATACCTCGACCGGCAATGCCTCGCCGGCGGTGACCATCTCTGTCACGCCGACACAGGTGCGAACCGGGCAGAATGCCACTTACACCATCAAGGTCAAGAACAACGGCAATGCGCCAGCGACTGACTTAACCTTGACAGACACATTCTCTACATTGGTGGACCTGGTCAGTGCAACCACCAATAAAGGCACGGCGACAACCAACAATACTACCCGACAGGTGACCGTGACGATCGCCTTGCTCAAGCCAGCCGAAGAAGCAACGGTCACGGTCGTGGTGAGGGTCAATACCACGGCGCGTGCCAACACCACAGTCAGCAACCAGGCCAGCCTGACTTATAAATTCGATGGCTCGACAAGATCTGCGGTTTCGAACTCAGTCTCTTTTCAATTGATCTATTCTGCCACGTTGCCCGGCACAGGGGGCATGGAACCTGGCCCGACCCAGGCGCGGCCCGATTTGATTTCATTGGGAATTGCTGTGTTCCTTGGGCTCTTGGGTATCAGTTTGCTTGGCTATGCTGTTTGGGCGCGCCAGCGGCAACCGGAGTGGTCCGCCTGGACGATGCGCATGGGCCTCGTTTTCTCGCTTTCAGCGCTGCTGTTTGGCGGGGTTGGGTGGGGGTTGAAGAATGTGCTGGCTGAACGGCAAGCGCGCCAGGCGAGTGCGCAGACGGCAGCTTTGCCCACGACTGCTTCCGAGCCAACGCCGGCGCGCGCTCAGCATGATGAGCCGCCGATCATCATGCCGCCGAATCCGCTAGCTTCTGCCCCGGGAGAAGTTCTGCCAGAATACACGATCCCCACACCGGTGCTGCCAGGCGAGGCTGCTCCCGGCGAGCCGGCTGTAGACACATCTCCGATCACGCGCATCACGATCCCGATCCTGGGCCTGGATACCGTGGTGAAATATATCCCCTTCGATGGCCTCACCTGGACTATCTCCGGCTTGCAGCAGGAAGTGGCCTGGATGGGCGATACTGCCTGGCCGGGTGTGGGTGGGAATACCGCCCTGGCTGGTCATGTGACCCTGCGCAATGGCGCCAATGGGCCTTTCCGTTATCTCGCCGACCTGCGCTATGGGGACGTGATCTGGGTGTATACTGAACAGAATCTGTACGAATACCTGGTGCAGGAGCAGCGGGTTGTCGAAGAGACCGACTTGAGCATTGTCAGCCCGAGCGAAGAATCCCTTTTGACACTGATCACCTGCACCGATTGGAACGCCACACTGAGATATTACCAGCGCCGCCTGGTGGTGCGCGCGGCTCTGAATTCGGTCGATCCGCTGAAATCTGAAACTGCCCTGGGACAGTAGCCTGGGGCATTTCCCCTCTGCCTCGATGGGTTGGCTAGAAAGCGTCCGGCTCCTGGAATACCCACCGGCCGCCGATCATCGTCGCCAGCGAGCGGATGTGGGGGATTTGCTCAAGGGGAGTTTGGAAGATATCCTGGCTCAGCACAACCAGATCCGCAAAGTAACCGGGTGAAAGTTTGCCTTGCTGGTGTTCCCAGCCAGCAGCGTATGCCGGGCCGCAGGTGTAAGCCTGCAGCGCTTCTGTCAGCGACAGGCGTTGCTCGGGATACCAGCCTTGCGGGCCCGGAGAACCATCCAGCCGCTGCCGGGTGACGGCGGCGTGTATACCCAGGAAAGGGTTGGGCGATTCGACTGGCGCATCGGACCCAAAGACCAGCCGTGCGCCATAGTCGAGTTGTGTGCGCCAGGCGTAAGCCAGGCGCGCGCGATCCCCCCAAAATTGGTCTGCCATGTGCAGGTCCGAGGGGGCGTGAATGGGCTGCATCGAGGCCAGGATTTGGTTCTCTGCCAGCCTGCTGGCATCCTTGGGGTGCAAAAGCTGGACGTGTTCGATGCGGTGACGCAACTTTGGCAGGCCGTGCTCCTGCTCATAGGCGCGCAATTGCGCAAAGGCGTTCAAAACCTCGTGGTTGGCGCGGTCGCCGATGGCGTGCACAGCCAGGCTCAAGCCGTTTTGCACCGCGATGCGACCGTGTTCATAAATTTCTTCACCGTCCAACAGCAGCATGCCGCGGTTCTCTGGCTCAGTTTCGTAAGGCTGCAACATGGCGGCCGTGCGTGGACCAAGCGCCCCATCGGCGAACGCTTTCAGGCTGCCAATGCGCAAGAAGTCATCGCCGAAACCACTGCGCAGGCCGAGCGCCACCGCGTGCCCCAGCGACTCGAGGGGCAGGCTTTTCAAGACCCGCAGCGGTAGTTGGCCTTGCTGATGCAGCGATTGCAGGGCAGAGAAACACTCTTTGCGGTCAAAATCGTGCACACTCGTGATCCCCAAGGTCCACAGCACGGGAAATGCCTGCTGCAAGGCCTGCGCGATCGCCATCATACCTGGAGCGGGGATAGCATTTTCGACGAGCCGCATAGCGTTCTCGAACAAGATCCCGTTGGGATTGCCGTGCTCATCGCGGTCGATTTTGCCGCCAGGCGGATCTGCAGTTTCTCGATCGATGCCTGCCAGGCGCAGCGCCTGGGTATTCGCCCAGGCGGCGTGCAGCGATTTAGCTGTCAGGTACACCGGAGAAGCGGGAGCGACCTGGTCGAGCTCAGCAGCGCTACCAAAACCATCCGGCCAGCGGTTTTGGTTCCAGCCATGTCCCAGGATCCACTCTCCAGGTGGTGTGAATTGCGCTCGGGCTGCAACGTGCTGCAGGCATTCCTGGCGGCTGTTGGTTTCGCAGTTCACTTTCTGTAACCCCAGGGCGTAGTGTTGCAAATGGATGTGCGCATCCACCAGGCCCGGAATCACCGCGCGGCCACCAAGATTCAGCTTTTGGCGAATTTGAGGGTAGTCTTGCTGCAAGGTGTGCGCGTCGCCGAGCGCGGCGATGCGCCCGGCATCGATCAACACAGCTTGCGCCAGGGGCGACTCAGCATCCAGCGTGTAAATCTTTGCATTGTAGAGCAGTTGCATGGCTGCCTGGGCGAGCCTGTCAATCCTGCCTGTCGAGCAGCAGCGCAAGCAGGGCGTTCAATTCTTCGTCGGAATAATAATAAATGACCAGGTTTCCCCCTTTGCCCCTGCGATTCAGCCGCACTCGCGTACCCAGGTGCGCCTGCAGACGCTCCTCGAGGTCCTTGACCTCTGGCGCAGGAGCAGGCGAAGGCGCTTTCTCGGGGCGTTCGCCGCTCAACGCTCGCACCAGCGCCTCGGTCTGGCGCACGGTGAGGTCTTTGCGCAGAACGGTTTGCAATGCAGCCACCTGTGCCTGGGGTGTGGAAAGCATCAAAAGGGCGCGAGCATGCCCTTCGGAGATGGCATTGTTCTCCAGGGCTTGCTTGACCGCCGGCGGGAGCTTGAGCAAGCGCAATGTGTTGGTGACCGACACGCGGCTTTTACCCACCCGGGCGGCAATCTCTTCGTGAGACAGGTTGAACTCTTCGCTAAGCTGCCGGAAAGCTTCGGCTGTTTCCAGGGGAGAGAGATCGGCGCGCTGAACATTCTCGATCAGGGCCAGTTCCAGGCGCTGCTGGTCGCTGGTGGTGCGCACCAGGGCGGGCACGGCGTGCAGACCCGCCTGCCTGGCTGCCAGCCAGCGTCGCTCGCCAGCTACCAGGTAATATCCACCCTCCCCATCATCTTGCGTCAAGATCAAAGGTTGGATGATGCCGTGCTGGCGAATCGACTCAGCCAGACCCTCCAATTCCTGGGGGTCGAAATGCGTGCGCGGCTGGCGCGGGTTGGGTTTGATTTGATCCAAGGGGATCAATGTGACGCCCTCGGAGCTTGGGCGATCTGACGAAGGAATGAGCGCATCCAGGCCGCGTCCCAGGCCGGTTTTTCGAGCCATGCCGATTTACACCTTCAAGGCTGGAATCTGGATACCGTTCATGGCCAGCACCTCACGCGCTAGCGCGGCATAAGCCTCTGCCCCGGTGGAGGCAGGTGCATAGCTGGAGATCGGTTCACCATGAGAGGGCGCTTCCGCCAGTCGCACACTGCGGGGGATCACCGATTTGAAGACCACATTTGGAAAATGGCGGCGCACTTCGTCTTCCACCTGGCTTGCCAGGTTAGTGCGGCCATCGTACATGGTGAGCAGCACTCCGAAAATCGCCAGCTCGGGGAAGAGCGCCGCACGCACTTTGGCAAGCGTCTGTGTGAGCTGGCCCAACCCCTCCAATGCCAGGTATTCACATTGCACCGGAATGATCACGCCATCCCGCGCAGCAACCAGGCCATTGATCGTCAGCAATCCCAGCGAAGGGGGGCAATCGATCAGCACATAATCGTAGCGCTCGCTGATGCTTTGCAGGGCGTTTTTCAGGCGCTGCTCGCGCGCCAGCTCATTCACCAGCTCGACTTCTGCGCCGGCCAGGGCCGGCGAGGCTGGCAGCAGCGACATCTTCAGGCGTGGGTTGTGCAGCACAACGCTGGCAGCCGGCAGCGATCCAAGTAAAATGTCGTACGTGCTGCCTTTGAGGGTATGCTTGTCCACTTTCAGGCTGGAGGTGGCATTGGCTTGAGGGTCTATGTCCACCAGCAGCACGCGCTGCCCGTAGTAGGCCAGGTAAGCGCCCAGGTTAATCGCCGTAGTGGTCTTACCCACACCGCCTTTCTGGTTGGCGAGGGTGAGGATATAGCCCATTACTCGTACACTTCTACCATGCAGGTCTGGATTTCTTCCGGGGTAGGAATGCTCTCCAGCCCGCGACGGGTGACTGAGAAGGCGGACAGCAAAGTGGCAAAGCGCGCGGCCTCCCATGGATCGCGCGTGGTATACAGGCGGTAGAAAAATGCCGCGGCAAAGATATCGCCTGCGCCGGTATCGTCCACCAATTCTACCTGTGGCGGGCGAAAGCGGCGCACATCACCGTTCCAATACAGGCGTGTACCCTGGTCGGCTTCGGTCACTGCCAGGATGCGGCTGGAGGAGGCCATCTCTTCGATGCGGGTTTCATCACCACCGACATCCTCCCGACTGATCACCGTGGCGCCGGTGCGCTGCAGGACAAAAGTGGCTTCAGGCCACTCTACCGGGTGCACTAATCCCTGCTCGTCCCAGCCTCGCAGCCACCCCTGGGGGGTCAGGCCGATCAGGGCGGATGGGAAGTACCGCACCAACCCGGGATCCACCTCTTGAGCAACCGGTCCCAAGTGAACGATGGGTGCGTTGCGCCAGGCGTCTGGAATAATGTTGAGGTGAATTTGGGGAGCAACAGAGCGAATGTATTGCACGCGGCCTTCATCCGTCATGATATTGGTGAAGGTGGTGCTCGTTTCGGTCGGGAAGCTGATAACCGGAATGCCATTCAGGGGTGCGCTGGAGACTTCAGCGCCCCATGCGGTGACAATTCCAACCCGCATACCGAGTGCCTGGGCAGTCAACCCGGCATAGGCGGCGGTTCCACCCAGCTTCAGACCCTCATCGGTCTGATCACAAGTCAGGTGGCCGATGACCAGATAATCTACAGGCGTTAAAGGCACGATGGGTCGCATACCTGAATTATACCTGAAAGCAGAAAACCGAAAAATAACACACCAGCCAGACTGCTACATGCTCTGCGCCAGGTCCGGCTGGTTATTGGGAAAATGCCGAAAGTGATTAGAGTAAATTGGCAAACACGCTGCCTGGATCTTCAGGTTTCGCCGATGCACATGATGTTAAAAACACTTCCGACGAAACACCTGACTCATACCGGGCTGAGAACGGCTCGCGCTATTTGGGCAAGATGGTCACTTTGCGGCGCGGTTCTTCGCCAACGCTCTCGGTGACAACCTGGGGATTGGAGCGCAGCTCGACATGAATAATGCGGCGCTCGTTGGCAGGCATCGGTTCCAGCGTCTGGCGGCGACCGGTTTTGACGGCCTGGTCTGCCATGCGGCGAGCCAATTGGCGTAGCTGCTGTTCACGCCGTTTTCGGTAGCTTTCCACATCCAGGATCAATGGGATGGAATAACCCAGCTCTTTGCCCAGGATTAAGCTGGTGATATATTGCAGCGCATTCAGGGTTTCGGCATGTCGCCCGATCAGGATGCTGAGGTCTTTTCCGCTGATGTCCACGCAGAGCGGCGCCCGGCTCTGTGGATCGTCCTTGGGTCCAAAATAAGCCACCACATCGGCATGCACGTGCATGCGGTAAAGCAAGTCTGCCACTGTCTGCCGCGCCAACTCAGCAACGCGCTCTTCTTCTTCCAGGGCGGCGATATCCTCCTGCGGCAGGCTGCTGGGTACAACTTCTGCCGTGGCAACCGGTTGCTGAGAGGACTCTCCCTTCCCGACCGGCGGTGCGCTCTTCGCAGGCGGCGCTGGTTGCTGCTCGCCGATGTTCTCGCCGTGGATGGTGATGCGGATGCGAGCCTGCCGCGAACCCAGCCCAAACAGGCCTCGGCTGCCGGAATCGAGAACCTCGATATCGACTTCATCCTCGCCCACCCCCAGTTCACTCAACCCTTTCTCAATAGCTTCTTCGATCGATGGAGCGATCACTTCCAATGTCGTGCGATTATCCATGAAATACCCTCGCCAAGCGTCGATAGCAGCGCATCATGGTTTTGCTGCGCGGCCCGGTAATAAATTACGCCAATTGACCTTGCCCATCAGGGCGTACTGTAAGATGCTCAGCAGGTTGCTGGCCACAAAGTACAATGCCACTCCGGCGTTCAACGAATAGGCGATGAAACCCATGAACAGCGGCATGTAGATGTTCATCGTCTGGCTCATCTGCGCCATCTGGGCGCCTTGCTCGCCCGCTCCAGCAGCCGGCGGCGGCGTCATCACTTTTTGTTGCATATACGTGGTGATGACCACCAATATGGTCAGGATAGGGATGCCCAGGCCAAAGACCACCAGCCGCTCTGGTTCATTCAAATCCATCCACAGAAAACGATTATTGAGAGGGATCAGGTTGGCAGCGTTGATGAAGGGATAGATATGGGTCGAGAATTCGATTAACTGCACCGGCGCAGAAGCCAGCGCCCTGCTGATGGCCTGGTAAAGGCCAAAAATGATCGGAAGCTGGATAATCAGCGGCAAGCAGGAACTGAAGGGGTTGATGCCCATCTCTTTATACAGCCGCATTTGCTCCTGAGCCAACTTCTCGCGGTCATTTTTATACTTTTTCTGGATCTCTTTCCATTCTTTGGAATTCTGAAACTCCTGCATGGCCGCCGTGGAACGCATTTGCGAGGCCGTCAGCGGATAGGTGATCAGGCGGATCAGGGCGGTGAAGAAAATGATCGCCAGCCCAAACATGTGCGCAGGTCCAAACACACCGGCCAGCAAGGCGTAGATGCCGAGCAGGGTGTTGACCATCGGGTTGATAATGAGCGTGTCCCACATAGCTAAACCTTAAACCTTCGTGCCTGTGCGGCTAATTGCCTTGTTCCGGGGGGAATTTCCAGCGAATCGATCCGCTGGGATCCAATGCGACCAGGATCTGCGGCAGGTTGTTGGGAGCCACAAGGATGACGTCACCACCATCTTGCGGTGCAGCGTACAGCTTGCCTCCAATTTCAACCGGCCAGTTGGACTTGATCGCGCCATCCACTCCCACGGCATAGACCGAGCCGGCTTCTGTCGTGAAGTAAATTGTATCATTTATTATTAAGGGAGTTCCGGCAATCGGGCCATCTGGCTGAATGCGCCAGGCGATCGACCCATCGGCGGCGTTGACTGCATAGAATGAGCCCTTGAGATCTCCAAAGTACAGGCGTCCATCGGCCAGAGCTGGTCCAGCCCACACCCAACCATCTGTTTTGAGGCGCCAGTTGATTGCGGCGGTTTCGGCATTGATCGAGAGCAGCTCGCTGGCGAAGGTGCCCACATACAGCGTGCCGTTTTCATCCCAGGCAGGTGTGCCCACCACCGACCCGCCGAGGTCCTCGGATTTCCACTTCTGCTCGCCGGTTGCGACATCGATGGAGTAAATGTGGTGATCCATCGATGCGAGGAAGACGCATGTGCACGGCTCGTTCTTCACCGGCGCAGACCACTGACCGCCGGTAGTGCCGGTGTTAAAAGTCCAGCGAAGCTTGCCGCTCAAGTCCAGGGCATACACCAGGGGTCCAGAAGTTGGCGCGATGATGAGACCATCGGCTTCCAGCGGGCTGGCGATATAGCGGTAGGGCGATTCGGTGAAAGCCCAGTTTTGAGCGCCGTTTTCAGGTGAGATACTGTACAGTGTTTTGTTGTAGCCGCTGACCAGGAGCTGCCCGTCTGAAGTCAAGACCGGGGGTGCATAGAAGGAGTTTGCGGCTGCGTCTTCCTGCGGGAACTGCCAACGGCTTTGACCACTGGTCAAGTCGATGGCGTAAACATACTGGTTGTTGGCGACATAGGCGGTGTTGCCGTCTACGGTTACACCGGGCCAGCTCAGGGTGGGTTGCGCGCCACATCCGGTGAGGAAAAGCGACAGGCCGATGAGCAGCAAAGTAAAAGTCAGAATTTTTTGTTTCATTGATTTCTCTTTTGGCCGGCAGCGCCAGGCGATATGGCCTTGAAGCTGCTCGTTTTGGATGTCTCAGGGTACCGGGTCATAGCCTCCCGGGTTGAATGGATTGCAACGCAACACACGCCAGATCGCCATCAGTGTGCCGCGCAGTGCGCCGTATTTATAGATCGCCTGGTAGCCATAATGAGAGCAAGAGGGGTAAAAGCGACAGGTATTGGCAGGTAAACCGCGCGAAATCGTCATCTGGTAAAGACGGATAAGTCCCAGCAGGGGAAGGCGCGCCAGGTTGTTGAAATTGATCGGCAAATCCTTCAAGCGCGGCTCATTGGGATAATCTGGGTGGAAAGGATGTTCACGGGACATGTTGGTGAATGCTCAGGTTTGCCCGCCCGAGTAAAGCCTGGAGTGCCGCCTGGAGCTGTGAAAATTCAGCTTGAGCGATTGGACGTCGAGCGATCAACAGCACATCCCAGCCTGGGCGGATTTGATGAATTTGTTGGCGCACGGCTTCTCGCAGGCGGCGCTTTGCTCGATTGCGTTGGACGGCCGAGCCCACGCTTCTTCCTGCAGCAACAGCAAAACGTGTGATTTGCAGATCATTTGGGGCTGCCACCAACACAAGTAGCGGGTGAGAATATGACCTTCCATTTGTCCTCACCCGCTTGACATCGGCTGAGCGTGTCAGTCGAAATCGGCGATTCACCGTGGCTGGACTGGCAACCTGGCATGGTTGAACCGCAGCCCATCTGGTCAGAGCTGCGCTCAGCTCTTCCAGTTGATTTTCTTGACGTGGTTGTTCATGGTCACCGTCAGGCGATGGCGGCCTTTTGCCCGGCGGCTTTTGAGCACTTTGCGACCATCGGCGGTTGCCATGCGCGCCCGAAAGCCGTGCACGCGCACTCGGCGACGGATCTTTGGTTGGTAAGTTCTTTTGGTCATCCTCTTTCCCTATCTGATTATTAAAAAGATAAGCGCAGTCGCGCAATTTTATATTGCTGGCCAGGATCAGGCGCTTTAGCCAAAACCCGATTATACCCTAAGCATAAGGGGTGGTCAACTTTGATTCGACTTCAAATTGCCAAAAATGGAAGCAAATTGCCTGGCGCCTACCGAATCGGTGACTGCCAGCACCTCATCGCCTGCCTGGAACACGGTAATGCCGCGTGGCAGCACCACCTTTCCTTCGCGGATGATGGCAGCGATCACGCATCCTCCGGTGAGCGGTAAATCTTTCAACATTTTGCCAATCACCTCGGCGCCGGGTGGGATTTTTTCCTCCACCAAAGAGTAATCCCCGCGCCGAAGTTTGAGCAGGGTCATCATGTCGCCCATCGACATCTCTTCCTCGATCAATCTGGCCATGATCTCAGCATTGTTGAGGGCAACATCGACGTGAAACTTTTCATCGAACAACCAGGCATTGCGCGGGTTGTTGACGCGCGCAATGGTGCGCGGCACTTTGTAGAGTGTTCTGGCAATGTAGCAGATCGCCAGGTTATCATCATCGTTCACGGTGCAGGCAGCTAGCACGTCAGCTTGTGGCAGGCCGGCCTGTTCGAGCAAGCCTGGATTGGTGTATTCCCCGTGAAAAATGATCTCTGTGGGCAGCTCCTTGTGAATGCGCGCCAGCACTTCGGGGCGGTGTTCGATGATGTGAACGGTATGGTTTTGGTTCAAGAGCATGATGGCGAGCTGAGTTCCCGTGCGCCCGCCGCCAGTAATCACAACGAACATAGATCCCTACGCTTTCAACGCCGTCAGCCGGCTGCGAACTTGTTGGATGCCTTCCAGGTTGGCGCTCACCAGCACGATGTCGCCGGCTTTTAGCTCCGTGTCGCGATCAGGTAGCATGGCCAGGCCAGCGCGGGTGAGCGAAACAGGGGCGCAGTTCTGTTCGGGTACCAGGTCGCGCACCCGTTTGCCATCCAGAAATTCAGGAATCGCGAACTCATAAATTTCTATTTCCCCGTTGCCGGCAGAAAATACCGTGCGCAGTTCTGCGTGGTACAGCATTTCTTCGATTCGCTGGGCGCCCCAGTGGGTTGAACTGACGACGTGATGTCCAAAGGTCTCGTGCAAGCGCCGCCAGCGAGGATCATAATTGCGCACCACCACATTGGAGATGCCGTAAATGCTGCGAGCAATATGCCCAACAACCGCATTCAAGGTATCTGAATTGGTCACAGCTGCCAGGCCCGCCGCTTCGGTGATGCCAGCTCGCTCCAACACATCTCGGTTGAGGGCTTCGCCCTCCACTGTTTTTCCGCGAAAGTCTGCCGGCAAGTTATTAAACGCCGAGGCGATATGATCGATAATCGTTACTTTATTGCCTCTCTGGTATAAGCGGTAGGCCAGCTCTGCACCAACCCGACCGCAGCCTACAACGATCAATTTCATCATGAGCATGACTCCAGTTTGTCCACCGCCAGAATCGACTTTTTTCTGACTCGTGGCGCTTCCTCCTGGCTGATGTGTCCAGGGCAGCGGGTCAACAATCGCCTGCCGCTCCCAATGAACACCCCAGGCGAAAATGCAGGCTAATTCTAGCTGTATTATCTTGCAGCGTCAATAGAGGTGTCTCAGGGCAAACAATCGTTCGGACAATTAGGATAAGGCTGTCATCGTGAGCGACAGCAAAGCGATCTCCGCGTTCACCCAGGGGATTGCCATGCCCCTGCGGGACTCGCAATGATCCGTGAAATGGATGTTGTCCGAACATTTGTCCGATGGCCAGAGTTATGTTTATTGGGGCAAGACAGGTGTTTCTGCGCCGCTCATGCGAGATTCGCGCTCTCCTTTGGGGAGTAAACGAAATGCAATGACGCCAAGCAGCAGCGGCAGCCAAAAAGTGATGGCGCGGTAGGACAGCGCCACAACGGCTGCACCCCCTACGGATACACCCAGACTGCTCAGCGTCAGGGTGAGTATGCCTTCGACGACGCCCACCCCGTAAGGCGTCGGGGATACGATCACGAACAGGCTGGCAGTGCTGAAGCCAGCCAGCAAGATGTCCACCGGGATGTCAACCTGAAATGCCCTGGAGGCCAGAAATAGAATTGCCAGTTGAAAACCTTTGCTGGAAAGCGCCAGGGCTGCTGGTTTCCACAGGTTGGCGGGATTGCTGCGCAGTTGCCGCATACCCGCGGCTGCATCCCTGGAGAATTGGTGGGCGTATTCCTCAGAGAGCGATTGGCGTTTTGACACGAGGTGCAAGGCGCGGTTGATGGTGCGCACTCCCCAGGCAAGCAACTTCCCGAGCCGCTCTGCAGAATGCATCGCCAGGTATAAGATGGCGAACAATCCGACAGCGAAAGCCAGCAAGATCAGCGAGGCGATGACATCTATCCAGTTCAGATGATTTAAGCGAAAAAGGATCGATAACCCCAGCGTCAGCGCAATCAACAGGCCCAGGTAATCGAACAGCACCACCAGAACCCCAGCCACCGTGGCGCGCCCCGAGGAGTAGCCCCGCTGCCGGGCATGTGCAATAAAGATCGCCAGCCCACCCATCCCGCCGCTTGGGGCGATTACGTTGATCGAGTTGGCTGCTGTCGAAAGCAGTATCAACTTTCTCAATGGTTCATCCAATCCAAGCAGCAAGTAAATCGTGCGGTAGCTGGCAGCCAGGTTAATCAGCCAGGCGAACATCAACAGGCAGGCCAATAATAAAAATCGCCAGTCGCCGCTTCTCAAGGTTGCCAGGATCGCTTCCACTTCTGCAATGCGACCGACGACAAATATTACCGCCAGCAGGATGACAACTGCTGTGACGAATTTACGCATACATGCGATTATACAATAACTGGACGGTGTTGGATCAGCCGCGCGCTTCTCCCAGCGTGACCTGCAAATCTAAAATCTGGCGCTCCCGGTACACTTTCAGATCCACCTGATCTCCGGGTTGGTAGGAGAATAGCACGTTGATGTAAGAGTGTTCAGCGTCGATCGCCTGTTCGCCCACCTGGGTGAGAATATCGCCGCGCTGCAAACCTGCCAGGTCGGCTGGGCTGCCTGGGATCACTTCGGTGATGTAAACGCCCCATTCAACCGGTAAGCGATAGACCGAGGCGATCCCCGGCGTGATTGGCTGCCAGCGGATACCCAGGTAGGGGCGGGCAAAGTAGCCGTTTTGAATGATCTGCTCGGCGACTGCCCGGGCGGTATTCGAGGGTATGGCGAAACCCAGGCCCTCAGCAATGGTGCTGCCGAATCCCTGGCCGCGCACCACCAGGGTATTGATGCCAATCACTTCGCCTGCCAGGTTTACCAGAGGGCCGCCGGAGTTGCCCTGGTTAATCGCCGCATCGGTCTGGATCAAATCTTCCATCAAATACCCTTTGCCGGTGTCCAGGCTGCGTCCGGTAGCGCTGATGACGCCCACCGTGACGCTGTTTTTGAAGTCGCCCAGCGGGGAGCCGATGGCGATGACGGTTTCGCCCGGCTTAAGCGCATCTGAGTTGCCGATCGTGGCCACGGCTGGCACTGGCGAGTCCGTTTTCAAGACGGCCAGGTCGGCGTAAAGATCGGTGCTGACAATGCGCGCCGGCAGACTCGATCCATCGGCGAGGATGATAGCCACCTCGCTCGTCTCCTCCACGACATGGTTGTTGGTGATGATGTAGCCCTCGGATGAAATGATCACCCCGCTGCCGCTCACCTGGCTGTCACTTGTCCGGCCAAAGAACGTCTGCTGCCCGGGTATTCGACCGATCACCGTGACAACGGCTGGCCCAACCTTTTCCACGGCCTGGGTGATGGCGGTTTGGATTTCTGTTTCGGAAACCATCACGCTGGCCGCTGGCGCGACTGTGGGCGCCGCGGCTGCCACGAGCGGGGCTGCGGCTTGCCCCCGCATACTGACATAGACGACCCAACCGCCCACGGCTGCGCCAACTGCGCTCGCCAGCAGGGCAGTGAGCAGCACCCCCAGCACGTAGACTGCCTGTTTTGTGGTCATAGCTCTTGCCTCATCGAAAAAGGCTCCTGAGGCGTTTGGTAAGCGGCCTCAGAAGCCTTGTTTATGTACTGGTCGGCCCCCGGCGCCGCAGCGGGATTTAATCTCGACTGCGACCGATGCCCATCACCAGGGTAACGTAATAGAGAAGCTGCATGACTGCCGTGACCAACGCAGCCACGTAGGTGAGCGCAGCGGCGTTGAGCACATTGCTGACGCCCCTGGCCTCATCGTCGCCCATGATCAAACCGGACTCGGACAGCAAGCGGCGCGCCCGCGCCGAGGCGTCCAACTCAACGGGTAAGGTTGCCAGCGCAAACAGCACACCTGCGGAGAAAACCGCTACGCCCAGCCAGGCCAGTTGGGTCAGCCCGATCAGCACGCCCAGGATGATCAAGATCCATCCCAGGTACGACCCGATGTTTACCGCTGGCACCAGGGCTGATCTCAGTCGCAATGGGAAGTAGCCCTCCTGATCCTGCAAGGCATGCCCGAGCTCGTGCGCCGCTATGGCTAACGATGCTACCGAAGCGCCCTGGTACACTTCGGGCGAGAGGCGCAGTGTCTTGGTGCGCGGGTCATAGTGGTCGCTCAAGTGACCCGATACGGGTTCGATGCGCATGTCATACAGCCCGCTGCGCAACATCAAACGTTGCGCGGCGGATGCGCCGCTGAAGCGGCTGCGCGCCGGCACGCGGCTCCAGCGCTGGTATGCTGAATTCACATACCACTGCACCGCCAGCATCAGCAGAAAAGCTGGCAGCATAAAAATCATATAGCGGATGTCAAAGAAAAACATCGTCATTCACTCCGTTCTTTGTTACTGGGTGTTCCGCCGGAAGTCGGTCAACTCAAATTTGATTGACTTCGGCGAAACTCTGAAGTATACCGCCGTTCTCAGCACCGAATTTTGCTAAACAGTTGTGGCGGTTTACTCGCCTTCTCGAACGCCAGTCGGGCTTTTTACTTGCTCAGCAATTCCACAGCTTTGTCGAGCTGAGGATCGCGACCGGCGTTGGCATCTTCATCCGTGATCTCCACGGCATAATCTGGGGTCAAACCGACCCCATTGATCATCGACTCGTTGGGAGTCAACCAGCGAGCCACGGTGATGCGCACCGCGCCCTGGTCGTTCTGCAAAACGGTGGGGATTTGCACCAGGCCTTTCCCAAAGGAGGTTTCTCCGACCAACAGGGCGCGCTCGCGGTCCTGGAGCGCCCCCGCCACGATCTCGGAAGCCGAGGCAGAACCTTCGTTGATGAGCACCACCAGGGGAATATCTGTGGCCAGCCCACCGGGGCGGGCTTCGTACGTTTTCCGAGAGCCATCGCCGTATTCTTCATACATGATGACGCCCTCATCGATGAATTCCGAAGCGACATCGATAGCGGTCTCCAAGTAGCCGCCGCCGTTGAAGCGCAAATCGAGGATCAAGCCCTTGGGTTTTTGGTCGAGCAATTCAGACAGCGCGTTGCGCAACTCCCGCTTGGTATTCTCACCGAAAACGAACAAATGCACATAAGCAATGTCGCCCTCGAGCATGCGGCTCTCCAGCGTGGGCACTTTGATGCTGTCGCGGGTCACCGCAACATCGAAGGGTTCCTGGTCATTGCGCAGGATGGTCAGTGTCACCGTCGAACCGGCCGGTCCTAAGACTTTCTGGCGCACCAGCTCACCGTCCACACCGCTCATGTCCTCCCCGTCGATGGCAATGATCCGGTCGCCAGGTTTCAACCCGGCTTTATCGGCAGGAGAACCGGGCATCGGGCTGATGATGGTCAGGAAGTCCTTGGTGGTGTCCACCCAGGCGCCAATGCCTTCATAGGTCAGGTTGCCTTGAAGCTCATCGTTGAGCATCTGGTATTCTTCGGGTTCCATATAGGATGTGTAGGGGTCCCCCAAAGAATCCATCATGCCGCTCAACGCACCGCGCATTAACTGCTCATCGTCAAGAGGTTGGTCTACATACTGTTCGTGCAGCAAATCCCAGGCTTCCCAGAAGGGCTTGAAAAGCTCCTCCAGTTCTTCGGGTGTCGCTGTGGTGCCAGTGGAACTGGAGGCCTCGGGCTGCGGCAGGCTGACTTCTGGGGCCTGCGCCACAACCGGGGTTTGCGCTGGAAACAGAAAACGCCCGGCGAGAAAGCCTGCAGAACACGCCCCGCTGACCAGCACCAGTACGACAACGATGCTAATAGCAATGACCCAACCTCTAGATTTCATCCCATCACTCCTGCTGGCGAAAGTGTTTTAACTTTCGCGCACCGTGGATACTGTGTAAACCACCAAAAGCGTTTAGCACAACCCGGCTATCATCGATAGCATGATTGTTGAGGCGCTTCCGGTGAAACACCTTTTTATAATTATCGTTATAAAAATTTACCACATCTATATTAGAAGAAGATAAGCGGCAAGAAAATAATTGTTAAAACCAGCCGCAACGCTCGCGCCGATCAAATCACGCTGTTCCAGGATCATGCTGGTCGAAAAACCATTGCAGGTAGCTGGCAAAGGACTGGGGGTCGCTGACTTTTTCGGAATAGGCCAGTATCGCTCGCCCGTCCAGGGTGTAATATGGGTGGCAGGAACTGGGCGCCGCGCCGCGCGGTGCATGGACCACGGCGTGCACGTAGGGTGCAACGATGTCTGCGCGCTCCAGCTCGGGAACGATTTCTTCAGCGGTGATGATGGTGCGGTCGGCGGCTTGCACCAGCTCGATGTCCATAGCCTGGTTGAGCCCGAGCTGGGCATTGCCTTCATCATCAGCCCGCAGTGCATGTATCACGGCCAGGTCGGGGTGAATGGCGGGGAAGGCCATCAGCTCTTCGCCCGTGTAAGGGTCGACGATTTTCTTCACGTCTGGGCGCAGCCTGGGGAGATCGGTGCCAATCCAGCCTCTGCCGGGCATGAAGCCAATACCAGCCAGCCGGGCGCGCAGCCCAAAGGCCAGGCTGGCTTCGGTTTCTTCCATCACCTCGATCAAGCCGTGGTTGGCGTAATAAGTGAACATCGGCGCCAGGCCAAATATTTCCAGGCCAAAATAGCAACATCGCACCCGAGAGACTAAACCGGCGCCGACCAGCAGGTCGCTCTCCAGGCCGCAGGCAAAGGAGAGCAGGGTGAGCTGGTTTGGCTGATGTTCCTTGAGATGGCGGCGCAGCAAGGCATAAACAAACGCCGAAGGCCGTCGGTAGAGGGTCATTCCCCCGAGCCCCAGGGTGCTGCCGGTTTCTACCCAGGATGCTGCTTCTTCCAACGAGATGGTTTTGTTCATGGGAGTTCCTGGTCAGGTGAGCTTGCCATTCCACAGGTCTGGCAGTGCCTGGGGGAGCTGCTTCAACTGGGAAATGGCGTGAACGGCTGCCGGATCAGATCCTGTGGAGCCCACCAGCACCGTGGTGAAGCCCATCAGACGGGCGGGCGCCAGGTTGCGGATCGAGTCATCCACCAGCAGGCAACTGGCGGGATTGTTTTCTCCGCTCAATTTCAACGCCAGGCGATACGCTAAGGGGTCCGGTTTGCAGACAAAGTCGATCGCGCGCACATCAATGATGCCATCGAAGCAGTCCTCAAGCTGGAGAACTTTCAAGACGCGGGAGGCGTGCTCACGATCGGCGTTGGTGAAGATAAATTTGCGCTGCGACAAGGAGGTCAGCATCCGGCGCAGTTCTGGGTCGGGTTGGATAAATTGCGGCAAAGGCAGGTCGTGCACATAGGCCAGGTATTCGTCAACGTTCACCTGATGATGGAGCTGCAAACCGCGCAGTGTCGTTCCGTAGTTGGTGAAATATTCGTGGCGCAGGCGGTTGGCTTCCTCCGGCGCCAGCCCCAGCCGTTCTTCCATGTAGCGTCCCATGCGGATGCGGATCGCCTCCCATAGACCACAGGAGCTGTCGTACAAAGTATCATCCAAATCAAAGAAAAGCGTCTTAAGCGACATGGATGTATTATACGTGATGGCAGGCGCGAAAACGAATGCGAAAATTCTACCGATGACATCTTTTTCCCCTGTATAATGGGGACATGCCAATACAAACCCTGCCGCAAGAGGTCGCCTCTCAAATCGCCGCCGGTGAAGTGGTTGAACGGCCCGCCTCGGTAGTCAAGGAGCTGCTGGAGAATTCGCTGGACGCGGGGGCCAGCTTCATCAGCGTGAAGGTGGAGGAGGCGGGCAAAAGCTTGATCGAAGTGGTGGATGACGGCGCCGGCATCCCGGCGGGAGAATTGCACCTGGCCGTCGCCAGGCACGCCACGAGTAAACTGCGCAGCGCGGAGGATCTTTTCCACATTTCGACGCTGGGATTTCGCGGCGAAGCGCTGGCATCCATCACCTCCGTGTCGCGCACCACGATCACTTCACGAACCAAAGACGCCGCCAGCGCGACACGCCTGCGCATCGAGGGTGGGATCGTGGGAGAGGCCAGCGCGGTCGGAGCGCCGCCAGGAACCGTGGTGCGCGTCGAAGACTTGTTCTACAACGTTCCGGCGCGCTTGAAATTCTTGAAGAGTGATGTGACCGAGAAGCGCCAAATCGACATCCTGGCCACGCGCTACGCATTGGCATATCCGCACGTGCGCCTGCACCTGATACAAGATGGGAAGCCCACCTTGCAAACCAGCGGAAATGGCAACCAGAGAGAGATTTTGGCGGCCTTGTATGGCGCAGACATCGCTCGCCAGATGCTGGAAGTCTACGCTCAGGAAGAGGGCCTCGGCCTGCGCGGCTTCATCAGCCCGGTGGCCTTGACGC
Organism: Chloroflexota bacterium; assembly: GCA_029265355.1. Taxonomy (GTDB): domain Bacteria; phylum Chloroflexota; class Anaerolineae; order Anaerolineales; family UBA4823; genus JAJUJL01. The sequence goes on from JAJUJL010000010.1 coordinate 109,333, forward strand.
GCTCCAACCGGCGCGAGATCACCTTGTTTGTCAATGGTCGCCCGGTGCAGGATACGGCGTTGACAGCCGCACTTCTGCAAGCCTACCACACCCTCTTAATGGTTGGGCGCTATCCCCTGGCTGCGCTGTTCTTGAGCCTGCCTGCAGAAGAAGTGGATGTGAATGTTCATCCCACGAAGGCCGAAGTGCGTTTTCGGGAGTCGGGGAAGATCTTCAGCTTTTTCACCCGCAGCGTCAGGAAGGCGTTGATGGCTGCCCTGCCTGCCCCAGGCATGGACGGATTTAGCTCGGAGTGGGGGCAACCGAAGTGGCGCAACCTTGATCGAGATAGCGCACAGCCCACCTGGTCGGAACCCTTGCGCCGCCAGCCGGCTGTGGATTGGGGCGAGGAAAATGCTCCGCCGCCAGAGCCACCTGGAGAAGCACCAGTCCAGGAGGCGCAGGCGCCTGTATTCCAGCAGCCTCGAGTACCCAGCCTGGCAGCGCCCATCCTGCGCCTGGTGGGACAGATCGCCTCGGCGTACCTGGTCGCCGAGGGCCCGGATGGGTTGTACCTGGTAGACCAGCATGCTGCCCACGAGCGGGTGCTGTATGAGAAAATGATGGCACAGCACCTGGATGCAGCCGGTCAACCCGGGAAAATACCTGCCCAGGCGCTGCTCCAGCCAGCGCTTGTCGAGCTGCCGGCAGCCGCGGCGCGCTTGGTGACTGAACAGCTTTCCCTGCTCGAGCACCTGGGCTTTGAGGTCGAACCCTTTGGGCCGGGCGCTTTTCTGGTCAGGGCTGTGCCGGTGTTGCTCTCGGGCATGGATGCAGGCGCTGCGCTGCGCGTCCTGGTGGAGGATTTCGAAGAGGATGAAACGCCGCTGCAAAGCGAGCTGGAAGCGCGGGTCATTGCCCGGGTGTGCAAACGCGCCGCAGTCAAAGCTGGCCAGGCGTTATCCGCAGATGAACAGCGCGCGCTGCTGCACGACCTGGAAGCCTGCCAGTCGCCGCGCACCTGCCCGCACGGCCGCCCGACCATGATCCACCTGTCGGTGGATCTACTGGAACGCCAGTTTGGAAGGAGGGGTGCACGGTAGAGCCGCTTGATCATGCTATTGGCCTTGCGGCGAGAAGGGTTGATTAACCAAGGATAGCCAAGGAGGAAATGATGGCGGTGATGGCAGTGATTCCCAGCCTGTTATTACGGCAAATTTACACATTTGGCAGTTTGAAGAATGTGCCTGGGGGCGTCAAGTTCTCAATCAAAAACCGCTTGAGCGATGCAACCTTCACCGGTCTATCCGCGGTGCACATCGCCGGGCGTGACATACCGATCGAAAAGGTTGTGTTGCTCCTGGATGGAAGCCAAAGCGTCAGGCCAGAGCAGGTCAGCGAGCAGCAGCCCATCGATTTTCCTTTGCGCCGCATCGTAGACCTGCTGCTGGAGATCGAGCACCTGCCCAAAGGCAAATACCCAATCGAGGTGGAATTCGACACTCGCCCCTTCGGGCGCCTGCGCTTGAAAGTTGAGGACGCGATCAGCGAGGATAAGCCTGTGGTGCGCATCCCGCGCTCGACAAGCGACGATTACGCTGCGGAGATCATTGCCACGCGTCAAGAGTTCGTGCGCAGTTTCACGGGGGTCGATTTCCAGCACATCCGCCAATATTCCTTCGACCCTCACCTCACCAAGGGGAACATCGAAAATTTTACCGGCGTTGCCCAGATACCGCTGGGTTTTGCCGGGCCATTGAAGATTAATGGTGAACATGCCCAGGGCGAATTCTTGATCCCGCTGGCAACCACGGAGGGGACGCTGGTGGCTTCTTATAACCGGGGTATGAAAGTGCTCAACCTGTGCGGCGGCGTCAAGGTCACCGTGGTGGGCGACGCCATGCAGCGCGCCCCCGTGTTTGTTTTCTCGGATGCGCGCCAGGGACGGGATTTTGTGCAATGGGTGCAGCAGAATATCGAAAAAATTCGCGAGGAAGCCGAAGCCACCTCCCATGTGGCGCGCTTGCTGTACATCGATCCTTACCTGGCGAACAAATTCGTTTACCTGCGCTTCAACTTCACTACCGGAGACGCTGCCGGTCAGAACATGGTCGGAAGAGCTACCTTTGCCGCGTGTTCCTGGATATTGGACCATTATCCCGGTGTGGAGCATTTTTACCTGGAGTCGAACCTGGCGACGGACAAGAAAGCCTCCCAGATCAATATTATGCGCACGCGCGGCAAACGCGTGACCGCAGAAGCCATCGTCAAGCGCGATATCCTGATCCATTCCATGCGCGTCGAGCCTGAAAGCCTGGCCTATCACTACCAGGTGGCAAACGTGGGCTCGATACTCTCGGGCGCCAACAATAACGGGGCGCACTCTGCCAATGCGATCACGGCGATCTTCATTGCCACCGGCCAGGATGTAGCCAATGTCTCCGAGTCCTCTGCGGGAGTGCTGTACACCGAGCTTACCCCGCAGAAAGATCTGTACATTTCACTGACCATCCCCTCCTTGATCGTTGCTACCTATGGGGGCGGCACTGCCCTGGCGACCCAGCGCGAATGCCTGGAAATCCTGGGCGCATACGGGCCAGGCAAGGTCAACCGCCTGGCGGAAATCGTCGCCGCGGCTGCGCTGGCGGGCGAGCTTTCATTGGGCGCGGCGATCTCGTCTTCCGATTGGGTTTCCAGCCATGAGCAGTACGGTCGCAACCGCTGAGCCGGGATGGAGGCTGCGATGTCGCATTTAGGAGCGCGCTTTGAAAGCGCAACACGGCATGTGCCTCACCGGCCGCTGCGCCCGGTTTGTGAAACGCTGCTCGGCCTGCACGCTGGTTTAAACAGGCCACCCTGGGTAATACCAGCGGCGCGTGCATCCACGATGAGTCCAAAGAGTCTGCCAGGCAGGTCGATATTGCTTTGGCGGGCCGTTTGATGACGGGGAGGTAGCTCGATATGCGCGCCATCTGGTTGGCAGAATGCCAGGCGAGCTTACGCACCGATCTGCCTGTACCCATCGCCGGGGCAGGAGAGGCCCTGGTGCAGGTGCGTTTTGCAGGGATCTGCGGCACCGACCTGGAGATGGTGAAGGGCTATGCACCATTTGCCGGTATCCTGGGGCACGAGTTTGTCGGGGTGGTCGTTTCTGCTGCGGGCGCGCCGCAATGGGCCGGTAAACGGGTGGTTGGCGAGATCAACCTGGCATGTGGGCAATGCGACCTGTGCCAGCGGGGCTTGCGCAGCCACTGCCGCCGCCGGCAGGTGTTGGGAATTCGCGGTAAGGATGGCGCATTTGCCGAGTATGTCACCCTGCCGCTCGAAAACCTGCACGAGGTGCCAGAGCGGGTTTCAGACGAAGCGGCGGTCTTCACCGAGCCGCTGGCGGCAGCCTTGCAAATCCAGGAGCAGGTGGTGGTGACTGCTGAAGATCGAGTTTTGGTCATCGGCGCTGGCAGGCTGGGTCAATTGGCAGCGCGCACGCTGGCGCTGACGGGTTGCCGTCTAACGGTGTTGGCGCGCAGCCACAACCATCAACGCTTACTGAGCCGGGCGGGCATTGATTGGGTCGCGGCGCTCGATGCAGACACTACCGGGCGCTGCGACCTGGTGGTGGAGTGCTCTGGAAACCCGCAGGGGCTGGCGCTGGCGCAGCAGGCCGTCCGCCCGCGAGGCGTTATGGTGTTAAAGAGCACCTATCACGGCCATGTTCAAGTGGATATGTCCTGGTTTGCGGTCAATGAAGTGTCTTTGGTGGGTTCGCGCTGCGGACCGTTTGAGAAGGCGCTGCGCCTGCTGGATGAAGGCAAAGTTGACCCACGCCCCCTGGTGGAGGAAATATTTCCGCTTTCGCAAGGGATGGAAGCCTTGCTGGCGGCTGCTCGCCCTGGAGCGATGAAGTTCTTATTGGCGCCTTAATCGATAAAGAGTGCGTCGGGTATTCACCCGATCCCCGGCGCAGGCGATGATCCTCTGTAAACCCTGTTTGGGGAGCTAGCGCGGCAGGTAAACGGTGAAGGTTGTGCCCTCGTTCTCGCGGCTATTCACTTCTATCCGGCCGCGGTGCGTTTCCACGATACGCTTACAAATCGATAGCCCCAGCCCGGTGCCGGCGGCGCTTTTCTCGCTGCCCGGCACACGGAAAAATTTTTCAAACAGGCGCGGCAAATACCGCTCTGGGATTCCCGGCCCATTGTCCGCCACGCTGAACCAGACGCAATCCTTTTCATAACCTGCATTCAGCCGGATGACTCCCCCCTCTGGAGTGTATTTGTGGGCATTGCTGAGCAAATTGATGATCACCTGTTTAATCTTGTCGCTGTCAGCGGCGATGATGGGCATATCTTCAGGGAGGGTCATTTCCAGCGACTGCTGCTTTTCCTGCAGCGTGCTGCGCACCAGCAAACCGCTTTCCTCCAATAGCTGGCGCAGATTGACCCTGTCGTGCTGGAAAGGCATTCGCCCCGATTCGAGCTTTGCCAGGTCCAAAAATGAGGTCGCCATTTCCGCCAGGCGGTTGATCTCGTTGCTCATTGTGCGGATCACGCGATCGCGCTGCTCTTGTGTGGCTCCTGGGTGCTGCAGGAGAAATATGGCGGCGTTCAAGGATGCAAGCGGGGTGCGCAGCTCGTGCACCATATCTGAAATCAGGTCTGACTGCTGGAACAGGCGGGTATTCTCAATCGCCACCGCCGCCTGCGCGCCCAAAATGTTGAGCAATTCGAGATCTTCCTGGGTGAATTGGTCTTCGCGTTTGTTGATTGCCTCCAGCACTCCCAGGACTTTATCCTTGGTGATCAATGGCACACCGAGTAACGAGCGCGTTTGAACGTGGGTGGATTGATCGACCTGTCCAAAGTGGCGCGGATCCTGGCTCACGTCGGGAATGATCACCGCCTCGCGCCGGGTGACAATCCAACCAGCGATGCTGCTTTCCACTGGCACAACCAGGCCGCGCATCGCCGGTTCATCCAGGTTCGAAGCAGCCTGGAAATAGAGCTGTTCATTGGATTGGTCGTAGAGCAAAATGGAAGCCGCTTCCGCGTTCGACAGGTCGGCGGCGGCCTGCACGATGCGTTTAAGCAATGAGTCCAGGTCCAGCGTGGAGGCCAGGTCACGTGAAATCTCCAGCAGCCGCTCATAGCGCTGCAGCCTGGATAGCTTGCCAGTGTCAGTCACCCAGCACCGCCCGTACCAAACGGGGGATGGCTTCTGCCACATCCATCGAGAAGACGATATCAGCGCGCAGATCGATGTAAGTGGGCGTTTGGTTGATCACAATCAGGTGGGCGCCGTGATCCAGGGCGCGCATGGGCAATCCGGCGACTGGCAGAACTTCCAGGGACGAGCCCGCCACGATCATCAAATCGCATTGGTTGACCGCTTCCTGGGCTGCCAGCCAGGTGCGCGCCGGGAGCTGCTCGCCAAACAAGATCACATCCGGCTTCAGTATGCTGCCGCAATCGGGGCAATGAGGAATAATGCCGTGATCCAGGTACGGACCGCTGAAGGCTGCGGCGGCATATTGGCGATAGCACTGCGTGCAGGTCAGGGTCTGCATGGAGCCGTGCACTTCCAGTACATGGGTAGCTCCAGCGCGTTGGTGCAGGTAATCGATGTTCTGGGTGATGATCGTTTTCAAAAAACCAGCTTTCTGGAGTCGAGCCAGGCCGACATGTGCAGGGTTGGGCAGGGCGTTCTGCATGCCACGCGCCAACGGGCGCATCCATTCAAAAAACTTTTCCGGGTAGTAGCGGAAAGCGCTTAATGACGCCACCTCAAATGGATCGTACTTTTCCCATAATCCGCTGTCTGCTGAGCGAAAATCCGGGATCCCCGAAGGCGTCGATATGCCTGCGCCGGTCAGCGCAACTGCGCTGCGGCTGTTGTGAATAATCTCAGCGGCGCAAGCCAGAGCATGCTCGATTTTTCGGTCCATCGTCGCCTTGTGCTTATAGGGCGACCCGGATGGCTACCTTTTCTGCAAGCTTGCGAAACTGCTGTGCAGTCAGACTCTCTGGTTGTTGAATAGCAATTGGAACATTATGGACCGAGGCCTGGTAAGCCAGTTCGGGTGCGGGGGTAAATATGACACTGATATTTTTGCCAATCTGTTCTTGTACCTGGCTCCAGGAAAGTTGCACGCCGGAGCGGATGCGGTTTACAAGCACCAGGTCGATGCGCCCCTCGCCAATGCCCATTTTGACCATCTCTTCCAGCATGCTCTTGGTTTGAGTGATCGTGTGCGGGGAGGGTTCGACCAGCACGATGATCTGGTCGCAGAGTGGCATGATGCGGGTGTTGATCGGGTCAATTGCTGGCGGCAAATCCAGCACCACGAAACGTCCAATGCCAGGTAGGATGCGGGCAATGGCTTCGAAATTGGCCACTTCTGCAGTAAGGCGCGCTTCTGCGGCATTATGCGAAGACAGCAGCAGCCGCACGCCAGAATTGTGGGAGATGAGCTCGGATTCCACCTCGCGTGGGGTGATCTCATTCTGCTTGCGGCGCAGCAACCGCACCAACCCTTCGCTTTTGATGTATCCCAATTCAAGGCCGATCGTGCCCAAGCCCGGGCGAAAATCGGAAAGGATAACTTCTTTGTGGTACACCTCATGCAGAACGATGGCCAGGTTGGTGGCCAGCGTGGAGGTGCCCAGGCCGCCTTTGGCGCTGGTCAGTCCAACCATCAAGCCTCGCTCGCCCGGCGCGGTGGGTGGTGGCGCAGCCTGGCGACTCTTGCTGGCCCGAGACAACACGGCGCGCATATGGGCAAATAACTCGCGTGGTTGCGTCGGCTTGGTCAGGTAGTCATCCGCTCCAGCCTCGAAGCCAGCCACTTTATCGTCGATCTGGGACTTGGCGGTGAACATGATGATGGGAATGTCGGCTGTGCGTGCATCGCTACGCAAACGGCGCGCCACCTCGTAGCCGTCCATATCCGGCATCATCACATCCAACAAGATCATATCCGGCAGCTCGCTCTGCACCATGGCAAGCGCCTGGACCCCGCTGTTGGCGGCGCGCACTTCGTATCCCTGTCGCTGGAGCATCAAACCAACCAATCGCAGTGTATCCAGGTCGTCATCAATGAGTAGAATTTTCTCTGCCATGCCCGCTCCTTAAAATCATTCCCGGGGACGCAACCAGTCTAGCATAGTTGTTGAGGCTTCGCTAGCCTGCATCAAGCTCCTGGGCTCGATATCACTCAAGGCAAACCAGGTGTTCGGCGCTGATGAACGCTCTTCAATACACTATAATAAATGGCGAAATGATTCTACAACGCCTGCACACAATTTTACATCAAAAATGTCACTTGCAACCACACTCTACAATATTGTTGGGTGTGTCGGGCGGAGCGGATAGCCTGTGCTTGATGGACGTCTGCTGGCATTTGGGCTTGAAGGTGCATGTGGTACATTTCGATCACCGGCTGCGACCCGAGTCTAGCCAGGATGCCCAGGCGGTGGCGGAGATGGCCGCTGCCCGGAGACTGCCTTTCATCAGCCAGCAGGCGGAGGTGCGCAGTTATGCAGACCAGCGTGCGCTGAGCCTCGAAGCCGCGGCGCGCGAGTTGCGCTACAGGTTTTTATTCGATGCCGCCAGGAGACTTGCCGCGCAGGCGGTGATGGTGGCTCACACCGCCGACGACCAGGTGGAGACGGTGTTGATGCACCTGCTGCGCGGCAGCGGGTTGGACGGCCTGGCGGGCATGCCTTTCCACATGCTGCCCAACCCGTGGAGCGATGAAATTGCGCTGGTGCGCCCTTTGCTGAGCACCTGGCGGGAGGAAATCCTGGTTTACTTGCAGCGAGAAGGCTTGCAGCCGTTGCAGGATTCCAGCAACCAGGATGTAACTTATTTCCGCAACCGCTTGCGCCTGGAAACGCTGCCCTACCTGGAGCAGGTGCGTCCCGGTTTCCGCCTGGCGCTGCATCGCACGGCGGAGATACTCTCGGCTGAGCGCGAGCTGGTCGAGGAAGCCGCTGCCCAGGCATGGCAATATGCTGTGCGAACCCGCCGGCAGGGGGTGATTGCCCTGGACGCGCCTGCATTCAGAAGCCAGCCGCTTGCCATCCAGCGGCGGCTGCTGCGCCGGGCGGTCGCTGAGCTACGCCCGGGCTGCCCAGAACTGGATTTCGCCGCCGTGGAGCGCGGCCGCAATTTCGTCCTGCTGGGGCGCCCCGGCAGGGTAGACCTGACCTCGGGTCTGTGGCTAGCCTGTGAGCAGGAGCTTGCCTGGGTGGCAGCCTGGGAGGCTGAGCTGCCTGGGCTGGAGTGGCCCGAGGCGCCGGCGGGTGAAGAGCTGGTGCTGCCCCTGCCGGGTCGTGCGCCGTTGGCGCACGGTTGGAGATTGGTAACTGAGCGGATCGAGGGAAACGACCTGCTCGAAATGGCTGCCGCCAACCGCGATCCCTACCAGGCCTGGCTGGATGAAGCCGCCCTGCAGTTCCCGCTGACCGTCCGGCGTCGTAAGCCCGGCGATCGTCTCCAGCCGCTCGGCATGCCGGCTGGGCGGATCAAAATCTCGGATTTGATGATCAACCAGCGCCTGCCACGCCGTGCGCGCGCCGCCTGGCCGCTGGTATTGAGTGGAGATCAAATCGCCTGGGCGCCGGGATTGCACACCGCGCATGCCTTCCGCCTGACGCAGGCCTCGCGCTCGGCGGTACACCTGCAATTGGTCCATGATCCCGTGGACATGCTATAATTTTGATGCGAAAAAGATCAACACAAAAGGCGCAAAGGAGGCGCTAAGACCAGACCACAAAAGTTGCTTTATTACCTTTGTGACCTTCGAGCAATCTTCGTGTCCCTGGTGGTAATTGTTTTAGGACTTACGCGGTTGGGGGAAGTTGGGGATATTTTGACAGGCGAAGCCCGCTAAAATATCCTCAAACCCACCCGAAGTGCGTAACTCCAACGCTTTTTATCGAGTCACAGGTAGATTTCTGGAGGAGTGGATTGTGAAGGTAAATTTTTTTGCTACACTGCGCCAGATCACCGGACAAAAAACAGTCGAGTTCGAGCTGGCTCCGGGCAGCAGCCTGCGCACACTGCTGGACCTGGTGCTGGCGAAATTCCCCCCTTTGCGGCGTGAATTGCTCGACGAGCACGGCAATCTCTACCAGCATGTGCACATCTTCATCAACGGGCGCGACGTGCCCTACCTGGATGACAAGCTTGAGACCATCGTACAGCCTGAGGACGTGGTCAACATCTTCCCGGCGGTGGGGGGAGGGTGAGCCTGGAACCGGTCATCTACCGGCGCGAGATGCGCGGCATCCCGCTGTGGCTGCTGGAAGAATACCTGGTGGAGCTGGGAGCGGAGCGCATCGAGCAGGGGATGGTCGCGGGAGAGGGCTGGACAGCTCGGTTGGAGCAGTTGCCTGATTTCAAGCTCGGATCACTGAGCGTTGGACAGGTGCGGTTGGAAGTGCAGGCAACGTCGCAAGCCTGGCGGGCGCTGCAGCCGGCGCTGGAAAAAAAGCTGCTGCGCGCCGGGGGGTGAGCGCATCAGGGGAGGCCATCCACGAATTGGATAGCCAGTAAACCACGGCGTGAACAGGCGAATGGTTGCCAGAGGGCTTGCCTGGTACAAAAATCAGGGCTGCCTGGAGAAAGTCTCCAGGCAGCCCTGTTGCAACTAGATAGAAGCTTGGGCTTTATACGATGCCCAGCTCCTTGAGCTTGCTCTCCGGCACCACGCCGTTCTTCCAGCCGCGGGCGGCGTAGTACTCCTCCAGCATCAGATCCAGCTCGCACACATGCCCTTTCGAGCCAGGCATGGTGGAGGGCTCTTTCAGGAAGCGCTCTGGCAGGTAGTCGCTGCCCTCGCGGAAGCCAGCCAGGTTGTTGAAGTAGCGCTCCAGGTTGTAGATGCGCTCGCCGGTCTTGAGCACGTCATCAGCAGTGAAGGGCACGCCAACCATGGCGGAGTATTGCTGGGCGTACTCTTCGGTGCCCTCGGCAAAGGCGCTGAACTTGCACAGGTCGAGCGAGTCAGAGAAGGAGTGGATATCCTGCAGCAGCTTGGTCAGCTCGCCCTTCCCCTTCCAGGCCAGCGGGTCGGAGGGCAGCGGGATCAAGGTCAGCTCGCTGGCGGGCGTGTAAGCGCGCAGGTGACAGGCGCCGCGGTTGCTGGTGGCGTAGGCGATGCCCATGCCCTTCAAGCCGCGTGGGTCGTAGGCCGGGATCGCCTGGCCTTTGACCGTCATGGCGATTTCTGGGTGCCCCCAGGCCTTGGCGGCGCGCTCGGTGCCCTCGGCCAGCACATCGCCGATGCCTTCGCGGAAGGCGACCTTGGTAATGGTGGCCACCATGCCGGCATGGTCGCCCCATTTCAGGCCGGGATCGCCGTTGAGGTAGCCCTTCTCGGTTGCCTCCATGTAGACCGACAGGACATTGCCGATTTCGATGGCATCCAAACCATAATCATTGGCTTGGTCGATCATCTTGGCGATGCTGGCGGCGTTATCGTTGTCGCAGTTCGCGCCCAGCGACCAGGCTGGTTCATACTCGAAGCTTTCCATGTGCAAACCGGCGTAGGGGCCTTCTGTGATCTTCACTTCCTTCTTGCAGGCCACCGGGCAGGCGTGGCAGGTGGGGTCATCGACCAGGATGTTTTCCTTTACCCACTCTCCCGAGACACGCTCCGCTTTTTCGCCAAAAGATGTGAGCTGGCTGTTGCGGGTGGGGAGTGCGCCCATGTTGCTGGTGATATTCGTCAACACATTGGTGCCGTACACCGACAGGCCGCCTTTGCGCGGGCTGGTGATGTTCTTCTCGTCCATGATGGTCGCCAGAGCGCGCGTGTGGGCTGGCTTCCAGGCGTCGCGGTCGGCGGCTTTGGTCAGTTTCTTCTTGGCTTTGACCACAATGGCTTTGAGTTGCTTGGATCCGCCCACGCAACCCGTGCCGCCGCGCCCGCTAGCGCGATCGTTCTCGTTCACCCAACAGGCAAAACGGGATAGCCTCTCGCCAGCCGGTCCTATAGCAATGACGGTCAGGTCCTTCTCGCCGTATTTCTCTTTGAAGAATTTGACGGTGTCATGAACGCCCTTGCCCCAAACTTCGCTGGCGTCGTGCAGCTCGAGCTTGCCATTCTCGATATACGCATAGACCGGTTTGGCAGACCGGCCTTTGAAGATGAGCCCATCGAAGCCTGCCCAGCGTAAGCGGGCGGCGGACCAACCGCCGTGATGGCTGTCGGTGACCGTGCCGGTCAGCGGCGACTTGGTGACGATTGCCATGCGCCCGCTCATGTTGGCCTCAGACCCGGTCAGCGGGCCGTTCATGAAGCACAAAATGTTGTCTGGGGATAAGGGGTCTACCTGGGGACCGTTCTCCAGCACATATCTCACCCCCAGGCCTCGACCGCCGATATACTTGAGCGCCCATTCTTCCGGAATATCTTTGTACTCGACTTTTCCGGTTGTGAGGTTGACATGGGCAACGTTATGTGCATATCCTCCGAGTGCCATAGTATTCTCCTGATCTAACTTGGTTGGGTTAGGGTAATAGGGAATGATTTGTGGTTGGTGGGAACCCTGATAAACGGACGCGCCCTCCTTTCAAGGATAAACTGGATGCGTGATCAGCACTGGGCGATTGCCAGGGAAGGGAGTGAACTTTCGATTTGTTTAAATACTAACATTGTCTCATCCTGCGGGCAATTATAAGGAAAAACTTAAAATGGCTTTGGGCTGGGTCTCTCTGTATAATCGGGTTCAGGAAAGGTGCATTATGGCCCTGGATCGTTACGGTCGCCTCATTCACTACTTACGTATCAGTCTCACCGATCATTGCAACCTGCGCTGTATCTACTGCATGCCGGATGACATCAGCTTCAAACCCAATGCAGAGCTGATGCAAGATGAAGAAATCTTGCGCCTGGTGGGTCTATTTTCCCAACTGGGTTTCGATAAATTCCGCCTGACCGGCGGCGAGCCCACCGTGCGCGCCGGAATCGTGGAATTGGTGCGGCAGATCAGCCAGACGCCCGGAGTCCGTACCCTCTCAATGACCTCCAATGGGGTGCTGTTTTCGCGCCTGGCGCAACCATTGGCTGAGGCGGGGTTGAAGCGGGTCAACTTCAGCCTGGACACACTGGATGCCGAGAAATTCCGCCGTTTGACCCGGCGGGGTTCCCTGGATGATGTTTGGCGTGGCATCCAGGCGGCAGAGGCTGCCGGCCTGACGCCGATCAAGATCAATAGCGTGGTGGTGCGCGGCTACAGCGAGCAAGATGCGATCGAACTGGCGCGCCTCACACTGGAACATCCCTGGCAGGTGCGATTCATTGAGATGATGCCTTTTGCTGGCGCGACTGAGTTTCAATTGACGCAGGTGGTCACCGCTGCGGAGATCAGGCAGCAATTGGAGAACGTATTTGGGCCCCTGGAAGCGCTGAACGGTGGGCGGCTGGATGGCGAGGCGCGCATGTACCGCATCCCGGGCAGCCAGGGGCAGGTGGGCTTTATCTCCACCGTCAGCGAGCCATTCTGCCACACCTGCAGCCGCGCCCGCCTGACCGCCGATGGTCGCCTGCGCCTGTGCCTGCTCAATGAGATGGAAGTAGACTTATTGACTCCGCTGCGCCAGGGCGCCAGCGACGCGGCATTGCGCGCCTTGATCCTGGAAGCCATTTGGAACAAACCGTGGGGCAACAGCCTGGCGACCGGGCAGGTGCCCTTGAATCGGGCAATGAGCCAGATCGGCGGCTGATGGCCAGGGCTTGTGGATGGGGGGATTCTATGCTGCTCTTCTCTGCAGCGGGTAAAGGGTGAAATACTACCCAGACTCAGCGCGCCAACTGTGCCAGTTTCAGGCTGATCTCGCGCCACTGCACGCGCGAAACCCCCAGCTTTTGGCGGATCTTATCCTGCTCCATACCCGATAACCAATCGGTGACAGCGCAAGTCCAGCGGCACATATCGAAAGACAGGTGCTTGCTCAGCCCGGCCTCTTTTCCCAAATCCTCCAGCAGATATTCCAAGCGCCGCTGAGACCAGGGGAATAAACGATCCTCCAGGGTGTACTGCGCCCGGTACAGCGCATAGGCCTCCACCCAATCTTGGGTGAGGGCGATCTTGCGCTCTTTGTAGCGCTGCTGGGGATTGGCATAGCGCACGAACAGGAGCGGGCCGCCCGGCGCCTCCAGATCGATGTGATTGGGGCTGATCGCCAGGCATTCGCCCTTCTTGATGCCGGTGCTCAGCAGCAGGGCGACCAAGGTATAGTAACGCGTATCGGGGTTCTCTCCATGAAGATGAGCGCGGGCTTTGTCCAACACGGCTTCGATCTCTTCCGTGGTGAGAGTTTCTGGCAATGGACTGATCACGCTCTTTTGCACCACGCGCTCGGCTGGGTCGACCGGTATGACGCCGTGGGTGTGCAACCACCGGAAAAATGCTTTCAGCGCTGTGATGCGGCGAGAGAGCGTTTTGGGGCTGCATGGCACGCGACGCACATGCTGCATCCATTCCAGGAAATTGTTCAGGTCGGTGGTGCTGATCGAACCGAGCGTGCGGTCGGCAGGCAGGTAAGCGGCCAGCAGGCGCAGGTCTCCCAGGAATGCCTTCACCGTGTGCGGCGAATTGCCCTGGTCATCAAGGTAGATGCGCCAGGCCTCGATGGTGGGAATCAGCAGCGAATTCGGGGTGATGTGGGCAGAAAGGTGTTCGGCGGTTGATTCGGGCGACATAGACACACTCCACAATTGCGGATAGGTGGTTCGTATAGCTTAACAAAGTGTAGCGGAGAATGGGGTTTTTGTCAATCAGGTATAATATCTGGCGAGCGCAGGTTGCTCACATTTCACCCGGAGCCGGCAAGTTGTTATGATGCTGCGGCTTCAGTTTTGCGGAGGCAAAATAATGCGTAACCGTTGGATGTTTATCGCGGCGATCCTGGTATTCGCCAGTTTGATCCTGTCAGCTTGCCAGACGGAACCAACCGAAGCGCCGCAAGTTCCCGCCTACCCAGAGCCCGAACAGGCAGCAGGAGAGACCAACGCCTATGCTGCCCCGCAGCTCTCGGTTGAGCTGGTGGCGGTCAATCCTTACCCGATCCCTGAAGGGGCAGAAGAACTGGAGTGGGGAAAGATTGCGGAGCTGCTGAATTCGGGCCAGGTGGCAGAAGTGTTGCAAACTTCTACTCTCAAAATCGTGATCACCACCCGGGATGGGCGCACGCTGTTCTCCCAAGAGCCGCAGGCGAACGAAATTCTGAACCTGCTCGAAGCGTGCGGCGCAAACTGTGCGGAGATCAAAATCAAGTCAGAATTCTAACGAAAGCAACCTTCCGGACTCGACCGGCGGATGCCGCAGATTCTCGCAGCACCCGCCGGTGTTCCTTCAGCGCGGGATACGCGCCCGATCTATCAGCCATCTCAGCCATTGCCTTCCAGACCCAGCTCGGGGGCGATACGTCGCATGGCCTGGATGACGTTCTCCACATGCGCCCACAGCTCCACACCGAATTCCTGCGCCGCGCGCTCGATCTCTTCCCGGTTAGCGCCGGCTGCAAAGGCGCGATCTTTCCATTTCTTCTTGACCGATTGGTAAGTCAGGTCGTGCAGTGAGCGCGAAGGGCGCACCAGGGCCACCGCAGTCACCAAGCCGGTGATCTCGTCACAGGCGTAGAGCGCCTTTTCCATCAGCGAGAGGCGCGGTACGCCGGTGTGATCGGCGTGACTCTGGATGGCGCGGATGATCGCTTCTGGCACCTGGCGCTGGCGCAAAATGGGCTCGCCGGCCTGGGGATGCTCTTCCAGCGTGGGATGGATTTCCCAATCGAAATCGTGCAGCAGCCCGGCCAGGCCCCACACTTCCGCGTCTTCGCCAAATTTTTCTGCGTAATACCGCATGCAGGCTTCGACAGCCAGCATGTGGCGCACCAGGTTCTCGTTCTTCACATATTCTCGCACCAGCTTCAAAGCATCCTCTCGGTTCATTGCGCCTCCACGGGGAAGATTGGTTCAGGCGAGCCGAGCACGGGCAGCGGCCTGGTAATATGAATGTCCAGCAGCGCGACCGCGGTGGCAAAGGTCTCGCGGATATTCCACAAGAGCAGCGAGCGCGCCAGGTAGCGGTAGTGATTCGCTGGTACGCCCTGGGTGATGATCCCCATTTGGGCGCAGGTGTACAGGGCGCGCGGCAGGTGGAAGGGCTGGGTAACCACCACCGCCTGCTGCAAGCCAAAGATATGCGCAGCGCGGTAGCAGGTATCATAGGTGCGCCGCCCAGCGTAATCCAGAACGATGGCTTCATCTGGCACACCCAGGCTCAAGGCGTAGTTGCGCATGGCGCCGGGTTCGTTATAGTCCTCGAAACGATTGTCGCCGCTCATCAGCAGCCGGTCGACTTTACCGGCGAAGTAAAGGTTGGCCGCGGTCTGGATG
This sequence comes from Chloroflexota bacterium, assembly GCA_029265355.1. Lineage (GTDB taxonomy): Bacteria > Chloroflexota > Anaerolineae > Anaerolineales > UBA4823 > JAJUJL01. The sequence goes on from JAJUJL010000010.1 coordinate 124,718, forward strand.
CGATCGCGCAGCACCGTCGTCGGCGCGCCGTCGCGGCGCAAACCAGCGCCAAAAACGATGGCTGCCCGGCCGCTGTTTGGATGTTTTGCCGGCAGCTCCTCGGGTGGATAAATGCGCTGCGAGGCATAGATGGCGGTGATCAGGCGCGGCGTAACCAGCGCCAGCAATGCAGCCAACGACAGCCAGAGTGCCAGGCGCGACACAAATCGAAGTAACTTGTTCAGCATAGACACTGATTTTACCAAAACACTCCCAGATTCGCCGCAAGTGCGTGACGACCATCCAAAACGCTGCGTAGATTGGCCTTGCACCTGAAGGTTCATGGGATTACAATCGCGAGGCAATGAACATCGAACCCTCTTACCAGGCAACCCTCGATTATCTTTACAGCTTCGTTGACTACAGCCTGACGCGCTCCGACCGCTACACCGCGGAAAAGTTCGACCTGGGGCGGATGCGTCACTTTGTCGAGAAGCTGGGACGGCCCGATCAGAAGTACCCGATTATCCACATTGCGGGCACCAAGGGCAAAGGCTCGGTCTCAGCCATGTGCAGCCGCGTGCTCCAGGCACAGGGATACCGCGTGGGCCTGTACACTTCTCCGCACTTGCATGACTATGCTGAGCGCATCCAAGTGAACCAGGAGCCCATCGCCCATGCCGACCTGGTGGCATTGGTTGAGGAATTGCGCCCGGTGTTTGCCTCGATCCCAGAATTGACCACCTTCGAAATCACAACCGGGCTGGCGATGGTCTATTTTGCGCGCGAGCAGGTGGATGTGGCGGTGCTGGAGGTGGGGCTGGGCGGCAGGCTGGATGCCACCAACGTGGTCACCCCCGTTGTTTCAGTGATCACCTCCATATCGTTTGATCACATGTTTCTATTGGGCGATACACTGGCGGCGATTGCTGGGGAAAAATGCGGTATCATTAAGCCGGGCATACCGGTGGTGAGCGCTCCTCAGCATGAGGAAGCTCGCATCGTGATCGAACGCCGCGCCAAAGAGCTTGGCGCTGCGTTGGTGCAGGTGGGTAAAGACTACCTGTATGCGCCGGTTTCACACTCGCTGGGGGGCCAAAGTATGCTGATCTGGCCGGCGAGCGAGCAGCCCCTGGTCAATGAGTTCATCGAGTCGGGCGGCTTGATCGAGTGGGAGCCTACCCGGTTGAATTTATCGCTGTTGGGCTATCACCAGGTTGAGAATGCAGCCACGGCGTATGCAGCCTTGCAGGTTTTCCGCCAGCGCTCGCTCCCCATCAGCGCGCCGGCAATGCAGGAAGGCTTTGCCAGGACCGCCTGGCCTGGACGTTTCGAGATTTTGCAACACAGCCCGGTGGTCGTGTTAGACTCGGCTCACAACCGTGACTCAGCGCGCAAGTTGCGCCTGGCTTTGGACGATTATTTTCCCGGGCGATCGGTGATCATGGTGTTTGGCGCATCCGAGGATAAAGATGTGCATGGCATGTTTGCTGAGCTCATGCCGCGCGTGCGGCAAGTCGTGGCAACAAAATCGTTTCATCCGCGTGCCATGGAAGCCGAGCGCCTGGTTGAGTTGGCTCACCAATTTGGACGGCCAGCCCTGATCGTGCCGGATGTGGGTGATGCATTGAACGAAGCCCTGCGGCTGGCATCCGGCGACGACCTGGTGCTGGTGACGGGCAGTATATTTGTCGCCGCTGGAGCGCGTGAAGCCTGGCTGGCAAGAAAGCATTTGCCGGTGCAGGTATAAGGCGATCCATGCTGGAGAATGAATGATGAGAAATCGAGACTGGTATTTTAACGACGATGAAGACGATTTTGGCGAGGCTTTGCACCGTCGCACCGAAGAGCTGTACAGTATCCCCGATTCCCCTACCGATGAAGAGGGCTTGATCGAATGCCCGGTCATACCCCTGCGTGACCTGGTCGTTTTTCCGCACATGGTATCGCCGATCTTTGTGGGGCGCGAGTCGACGCTGCTGGCCATCGAGGATGCTCAAGAAAACGATCAAACGGTGGTCGCGCTGACTCAAAAGGACTCGGATGAAGAAAACCCGGGTCCCGAGGATTTCCTGATGATCGGTGTGGAAATTGCGGTTGGGCGCTTGTTGCACATGCCCGATGGCTCCAGTTCTGCCCTGGCCCAGGGACGCCGACGTGTTGAAGTGATCGAGTTCACCCAACTCAAACCCTATATGCGGGTGCGAGCGCGTCCAATCTACGAGGTTGGCGAACCTGACCGGCAAACCGATGCGACGATGCGCACTGCGCTGGAGATGTTCCAGAAGTGCGTCCAGTTGGATCGCAGCCTGCCCGAAGAAGCGTACCTGTACGCCCTCAACATCGATGAACCTGGCTGGCTTGCCGATATGATGATCACTTCGCTGGCGCCGCCGTTGGAAGACCGCCTGGAGCTGCTGGAGGTGATCGATCCTTTGGAGCGGCTGCGGCGGGTGATCAAGCTGCTGGCGCGTGAAGTGGATGTCTTGGAGCTGGAAGACGAGATCCACAGCCGCGCCCAATCCGAAGTGGACCGCACGCAGCGCGAGTTTTACCTGCGCGAGCAGATGAAAGCCATCCAAACTGAGCTGGGCGAAGGGGATATCTGGTCGCGTGAAATCCAGGAACTGCGCAATCGCATCGAGCACACCGAGCTTCCCATTGAGGTGAAAGCGCGGGCGGAGAAAGAACTCGATCGCCTGGGGCAAATGCCGCCGATGTCTCCCGAAGTCGGTATCATCCGCACCTACCTGGATTGGATCCTGGACTTACCCTGGAGCGAGAAATCCGAAGACAACCTGGATGTGCGCCATGCGGCGGAGGTGCTGGAGGGAGAGCATTTCGGACTGCCGCGCGCCAAGGAGCGCATCCTTGAGTATATCGCGGTGCGCAGCCTGCGCCCCCGCCGCCTGCGGCAGCCAATCCTGTGCTTCGTTGGACCGCCAGGCACCGGCAAAACTTCCTTGGGACGCTCAATTGCCGAGGCTTTGGGGCGCAAATTTGTGCGCCTCTCGCTGGGCGGTGTGCGCGACGAGGCAGAAATACGCGGCCACCGGCGCACATACATCGGCGCGCTACCTGGGCGCATCCTGCAAACCATGCGGCGGGCAGGAACGTGCAACCCGCTGTTCATGTTGGACGAGGTGGATAAGCTGGGGCAGGATTTTCGCGGCGACCCGGCAGCCGCTCTCTTGGAAGTGCTCGACCCAGAACAAAACTACGCCTTCTCAGACCATTACCTGGAATTGCCCTATGACCTGTCGCAGGTCATGTTCATCACCACCGCCAACAATCCCGCCAACATTCCGGCGGCGCTTCTCGACCGGATGGAAGTGATCGAATTCCCGGGGTACATCGAAGAGGAGAAACTGGAAATCGCCACGCGCTTTTTGCTGCCGCGCCAGTTGGAAGAGAACGGACTGGAAGAGGGCGAGGTGCGCCTGTCTGTGCAGGCGCTGCAACGCATCATCCGCGAGTACACCTATGAAGCGGGCGTGCGCAACCTGGAACGGGAGATTGGGCGCGTCATTCGCAAGATTGCGCGGCTCAAAGCCGAGGGCAAGCGTTTCCCAAACATGGTTGGCTCAGCCAACATCGAGAAATTCCTGGGACCGCCCCAGTTTTTCAACCTGGAAGCCGAAAGACAGAACGAGGTTGGCGTTGCCACAGCCGTTGCCTGGACCGAAAATGGCGGCGAGATCATGCCCGTGGAAGTGCTGCTGATGGATGGCAAAGGCAACTTGCAAATCACAGGCCAGATCGGCAATGTGATGCAAGAGTCGGTGCAGGCTGCCTTCTCCTACTTGAAATCACGCTCGGTGGAGTATGGCATCGATCCGGAGATCTATGACCAGGTGGACATTCACCTGCACATTCCGGAGGGCGCTATTCCCAAGGATGGTCCGAGCGCTGGCGTGACGATCACCACGGCATTGGTCTCTGCCTTCACCGGTCGAGAAGTCTACCGGGAAGTGGGCATGACGGGCGAAATCACGCTGCGCGGCAGGGTGTTGCCAGTGGGCGGCGTGCGCGAAAAGGTGTTGGCAGCCCACCGCGCCGGGTTGAAGACAGTGATCTTGCCGAAGCGCAATCTAAAGGATTTGATCGATGTGCCAAAGCGGGCGCGCAGCGAAGTTCGCATTGTCCCCGTTGAGCATGTCGAGCAAGTGCTCGAGATTGCCCTGGCGCCGGCGCGGGCTGCAAAACCTCGCCGCCCGCGGAAGCCTGCTCCAGAGCAGGGCGAAGCCAGGTCGGAAAACGTGGCTCAAAAACCTGTCCTTGTTCGCCGCAAAGGAGATACCCCCGGAGCGGCAGTGACGCCCTCTGCTTGAGCGCGCCCAGGGCGGTGAGCATCGCTGTGGTGAGCGCCAGGTTATGACGACTCTGGGGCAAGCGGAAAATTTCGCATTGCAGTTGGCTCAAGGAATGAGCCAGTGTTTGCATTGGTTCCCGGAGGATGTCTCCCCCGAGCGCCTGGCGCAGGTGCTGGTGGGGATGGCGAACACGCAGGGCGGCAGCGTCCTGCTCGGCGTAGCGCCGCGTTCAGCACAGGTGTTGGGCGTGTCAGATATCCCCGGCCTGATGGATTGCGTTTTTCAAGCCATGCTCCTGGCAGATCCAGCTTTGATCTTGCCTCTCCCCGAAGTGATCCACCTGCAAGAAAAAGCGCTGCTGCACATCCAGGTGCCTGCCGGGTTGCCGCATGTGTACAGCCTGCAGGGGCGCTACCTGGGTCGTGATCGAACGCAAACCAACCCCCTGCCAGCGCGGCAATTGCGCAGGCTGCTGGTGGAGAGGGGCGCGATCCAATTCGAGTCCTTGTGCCCTCCCGGCGCGAGCCTAAAAGACCTCGACGAGGCGCAAATCGAGGCTTACCTGAAGCTGGTTTCCTGGCCGGCGCACGAACCCGCCGAGCAGGTGTTGTTGCGCCGCGGTTGTTTGCGCCAGGGCAACGGCGAGGCTGGCAGCGCACAACGCTTGCAGCCCACATTTGCCGGGCTGCTGCTTTTCGGAAAGCAACCTCAGCGCTGGTTGCCGAACGCCACCTTGCTGGCGGCGCGGTTTACCGGGTCGAGCTTTTCCGATCGTTTCATCAAGCAAGAGATTGGCGGAACGCTGCCGCAACAGCTTCAACAGGCCGAAGTATTCCTCCAAGAAAATATCCGCCGCGTGGTGCGCATGGTGGGTATGGCGCATCAAGAGACTCCGGAATATCCTTTCGAGGCCGTGCGTGAGCTTTTGGTCAACGCAGTTGCCCATCGCGACTATAACATCCAGGGCGACAACATTCACCTGAACCTGTTCAGCGACCGGATCGAAGTGCAATCACCCGGGGGGCTGCCGGGGCCAGTGAACCTGCAAAACCTGCTGCAGGCGCGCTTCTCGCGCAATGTGGTCATCGTGCAGGTTTTAGCGGACCTGGGGTATGTCGAACGCCTGGGCTATGGCCTGGATCGGGTGGTCAGCGCAGCCCGCCAGCATGGCTTGCCGGCTCCCATCTTCGAGGAAATTGCCGGAACCTTTCGCGCCACGCTGATGGCTGCCACGCCCATGATGAGAATGCCCGAAAAGGTGAACCTTGCGGCGCACCCTGACCTGAATCCCCGCCAGCAAGCGGCGCTGTCGTTCCTGGGTGTCAGGCCGCGCATCACCAACCGCGATCTGCAGGAATTGTGCCCGGATGTGCACGCCGAAACCATACGCCGCGATCTGGTCGACATGGTCTCGCGAGGTCTGCTGATCAAGGTGGGCGATAAGAAATCCACCTATTACATTCTCAAGTAAACGCCTCCCGATCAAAAGCTCGGGAGGCATTCGGGCAAGCAGGTTCGCTACCCGCGTTCAGGGCGCCAGGGTGGAGCCGAGCTGGTAGACTCTCCCGGTCTCTACGCTTGAATAATCCACCGTGGTGAAGTATAAGTTGCCATCCTCGCCCTCGCCGAAACTGGTGATGCGCCGGCCCACGTTGTCGCTGTACAGGTTTGCTTCCCAACCGCCATTGTTGCGCAAACCCCAGATGCGCCCGCTGCCATAATCGCTGAAGAAATAAATGCCTTGCATGTTGGTGAAGATCGTTCCCCGGTAAACATATCCACCAGTAATAGCCGTCCCGGTGCTTGGCGAGTGAAGGTATTGGTAAACTGGCGGAGAATAGTTATCCGGTGTGGTGCAGCCGGTGGGCGGCTCGAAACACTGGTTGCCTTCCAGGTTGTCCCATCCGTAATTCTCGGCGCCTGGGCTGTTGGCAGGTTGGAAATCCACCTCTTCCCATTCATTCTGACCGACATCGCCAATGAACAAGTCGCCGGTCTGGCGGTCGAAGGAGAAACGCCAGGGGTTGCGCAGCCCCAAAGCCCACACCTCAGGGCGTGCGTCGCTCACACCCAGGAACGGATTGGAAGCTGGAATTTCGTACATCATCGGGTTGGCGTTGGCGCTGGCGATGTGCGGCAAAAAGATTTGATAAGGGCCGGTCACCTGGGAGCTGCGCGCCATTTCGACATCGATGCGCAAAATTTTCCCCATCAGCGAGGCGGGATTCTGGGCGTTCTCGAAGGGATCGCCGGCAAATCCGCCGTCGCCGGTGGCGATGTACAGGAAGCCATCTTTGGGGCCGAACATGAGCTGGCCCCCGTTGTGATTGGTGTAGGTGGGGTGCGCCAGGTAGAGGATGAGTTCTTCCGAGGCAGGATCTGCAACATCGGGATTGGCGCTGATATGAAAGCGGGATACCTGGTTGTCGCCGTTGAGATTGGTGTAGTACACGTAGAAATAGCCCTTGGAGGCGTAACCCGGCGGAAAGGCCACGCTCAACAGCCCTTCTTCGAATCCCCCGTTGTTGAAGAAAGGAGAGCGGACGCGATCGGTAATATCCAGGAAGAGCTTCAAAGGTTGTGCCTGCTGATGACTCTGTATCGTGCCACGCTGCTCGACGATAAACAACCGCCCACTGCCATCGCCGGCGTGGGTGACATGCACCGGCATGTGCAGGTTGGTAGTCACGGGTGTGAAAGTCAGCGTGGGCCAGGCGTCCACCTGGGCTTGAACCAGGGCCTGGTTGCTGGCAACCCAGGGCAGCCCGCAAGCCAGGATCAAGCTGATGACCAGCGTGCGCACTCTTTTAGAGGATTTTCTCAATTGCATCTTTCACTTCCTTTTTTCTTTTGATCTTTGCTGTCATTGCGAGATGTTTCCATGACGCTGGAAGCGTCATCCGGTCTGGGAATGACAGATATGTCATGAGTAGACCAGCCTGTTATGATTAATTGTATTCAGAAATCAGATTCTTGGCTTCGCTTCAACAGGTCAAACAGCCTGGGCACCTGCTCCCGGATCACCGCTGGATCGGTGTAGTTGCTAAAGAAGCCTCCCACGCCACCGTATTCAAAAGCCAGCATGTGCGGTCGCGCCCACTTGCCACGGTGCACCTGTTCCAGCACCCATTCCAGGACGCCCCAATCCTCTGGCTGGGCGGCCAAATGATCTTGCAGGCGGCCGTTGATGCGCTGCAGACCGGTGAAGTGCAATTCGCGGAGGTGTTCCACGGGCAGAGCGCACATGTAGTCGTGGGCGTCCCAGCCGAGATGGTGGGCGGCGATGCGCGCATGCGAGATGTCCAGCAGCAAGCCACAGCCAGTCTGCTCCACAACCTCCCAGATCAACTCCGGCTCGACAGACAGGCGCAGCCAGCGGCTGGCAGCGCCCCGATAGGGGATATTTTCGACGATCACGCGCGACGCTCCAAAATGCTCTGCCAAACAGCCGACCTCTTCGATGACCTCTTGCGCCACCCGGCGCAACTGTGCGGGGCTGGTGTCATCCTGGCGAATATCTGGGAAATGTTCGAGGGTGGGCGTGAGGTGAAGGTTCACGTAGCGGGTGGGGGTATCGGCCAGGATCGTATCGATCTCTTCCCAGGAACGCCCGTCCATTTGTCCCTGGCCGGCTTTTAAGTCGAAGTGAACTGCCACGGGTCGCTGTTGGCGAGCCTGGCTGATCAGATCGGGCCAGGCAGGCGTTTTGAAGAAATCGAAATCGATGGCGCCAGATCGCAACAAGTCTGCCGCCGGATGAGAGAAGTTGAGGGCCAATTTCATGGCGGGGTCTGTCCTCCAGGGTTATTTTGAATGAGCTCCAGTCGCCAGTCGTCTTGGCGGTGGATAACCAGGAAAGCCGGCAATCCCAAATCCCGCCAGAATTCATGAGCAGACAGGTGGAAATGTTGTGCCGTCCACAAGCTGAGCACCGTACCGTGGGTGACGACAGCCAGGTTTTGGCGCGGATAGGCCTGCAGCAGGCGCTCCAGGGCTGTAGAGAATCGCTGCAGGGCCTGGGCGCCGGTTTCTTCGCCAATGACCAGCTCGTCGGGATGGGCCAGCAGGCGGGCAACCAGGCTTTGGAATTCCGCACGCGGCAGGATATCCAGCGTCTGCCGGTGGTGTTCTTCCAGGCCATCTGCGCACCGCCAGGGAATGCCAAGCCAGTGCGCCGTAGCCTGCGCCGTTTGCGTGGCTTTTTTCTCGTGACTGGCAATGATGCAATCCAGGGCATAGGGCATGAGATGATGAGCCAGCGGGCGACAGCGCTGCCATCCTTCTTGGGAGAGCGCCCATTCGCTGGCTGGGATGCCAGGTTGGATTTCAGGCGCGGAGTGGCGGATCAAGACCAGGTAAGGCATCGTCCATCCATTCAGGGGCATCCATTGGCGAGATGTTCCTCGAATGTGCGCGCAAAATTGTGGCGACCAGAGCCGTCGCAGGCAGCCCGAAAATACAGATAGGGGCTTTCGGCAGGAAAAGCAACCGCCCGCCAGGCAGCCAGGCCAGGATTGGAGATCGGGCCAGGCGGCAGGCCGCTGTACAGATAAGTGTTGTAGGCAGAGTCGATTTTCAGGTCCTGCAGGCTGAGCGGATTGGTCCACCAGGTGCGCTGCTCGGCGTTGAAACCGATGGCGTACTGCACGGTCGGGTCACTGTCCAGTTTCATGCCTCGCGCCAGGCGATTGTGAAAAACCGAGGCAATCAAAGGCATCTCGCTTTCGTCGACGGCTTCCCGTTCAACGATCGATGCCAGAATAATGCCCTGGAAGACCGTCAGCCCTTGACGGTTGAAGCCCTGCTGTATTTCAGCGCTCATTTCCTGTTCGAAACGCTCCAACAGGATGTGGATCAACTCGCTGGCGGAGAGGCTGCGCGGCAGGGTGTACACATCTGGATACAGGAAACCCTCCAGGCCAGAAGTCGGCAAAGGAGAGGGCAGGAACGAGAAATCGGGCGGCGGTGTGCGCGCGGCAGCCAGGAAAACATCCGGCGTTATGTTGAGCCCTGAAGTGGGCAACGCGGCAGCAATTTCTTCCACTCTCCAACCCGCCAGAATGCGGAAATCCACCTGTTTGGGTGTTGGATCCAGCATGCTGCGCGCGATCTGCACCGGCGTTTGCGCGGCGCTCAACGTGTAGCGCCCGGCCTGAAGTTGCTTATCCAGGCCGGTGTACACCAGGTAATTGCGAAAGGCTTCAGCATTGGGGATTAATCCCTGTTCTACAAGGCGTTGCGCGACTGAACTGGCAGACTCGCCCAGCGCAATCTCGAAAGCCTGTGTTGCGCTGGTTTCATCCATGGCTTGTGTGAGGGATTGTTCGTGCAAGACCAGCAGCAGGGCGTATGTCCAACGCTGGCGGTCGCTCAGATCAGGGCTGGGAGGGCCATAAAGCTGCAAGGCGCGCTCGGGAACGCTGATGGCGATCAACGGAACAATGATTGCCAGCACACACAAGCTGAGCAATATGGCGACAATGACCAGGCGGATCAATCGTTGCATGGCAGTGGTGGAATTAACCGTTGTTTACCGGCTGTGAGTATCCAGGTAAGATTGTAAGATATAGGTGGCAGCAATTTCATCCAGGTGTCCCCTTCGGTGACGCCGGCTGGCGCCCATCGCCAAACGCGCCTGGCGCGCAGCCTGTGTGCTGCCGCTCTCATCCCACAGTTCAACCGGCACGCCGGTCTGGCTGCGCAGTGCGCCAGCCAGACGCGCAGCGCGGCGGCTCTGGGGGGTTGGCTGGTTATCGGCATCCAGCGCCTGCCCGACCACGATGAGCGCGGCGCCGTGCTCCTGGGCAATTTGGGCGATCACAGCCGCATCGATGGTTCGCGATTGGTGGCGGATGACCATCAGCGGGTTGGCAATCGTGCCGCTCGGATCGCTCAATGCCAGGCCGATGTTCTTTTCCCCAGGATCAACGCCCAGGACTCTCATGGATGATCACTCCGATGCGAAGAGGTAAGATCGGCAGCCTCGGCCACCAGCTCGGCGACAGGCGAACAATGGGGGCATTTGCCAGGGCCAGCTCTGCGCCCAGTCGTTCGACTGCCAGTTGCGGCGGCATGCCGAGCACGAGCCGGGTCGCAGCCTCGGATGAGAGCCTGGATTGCATGCGGCGGCGCGCCCGTATGGCGCCTGGCTGGTTCGCTTCACCGAGCACGGGAGGTTGCAGCACCTCGATCTCCAGGCTGTTGGCCACGGCGGTGTACCCGGCTGGAAGATTGGCATCCAATACTGCGGCTGCCAGGTTGGTCAAGCTGCTGCCTTTGATGTAATAGGCCTGGTATTCCAGCAGCAGATGCAAGTGCAAGGTGTTCGCGGGTTGTTGGCTGAGCGGCTCAAAGGTTTGTTCGATCACCTGCGTGACGGTGATCGAGGCGGGCAGCAGCAGGTCTCCAGGAGCGAGATTATCCTGCAGGTCGCCCAGTGCCACCAGTCGCAGCTCGCTTTCTAACTGCTGGATGAGGCGGATACGGTCTTGTTCGCTGGGGGCGGGCAGGCTGCGATCGGCGCCGCCCTGGATGGCGCGGGGATTGTTCACTGCCAGCACTGTGCCCAGCGCGCCTTCGATGGCGCGCACCCTGCCGGCAGTCTGGTTCCCTTGGGCGCCGGCAGCCAAAGCCCGCACTGGCGCTGCGAAGGTGCTACCTGGGCCGGCTTCGATTTCTCCGGCGCGGGTGGTGACATAGCGCTGCGGAGGGGTGTCCAGGCTGCGCAGTATCAAACCAGCCGGAATGGTCAGCGTCTGTGTAGACAAGTTGGTGAATTGCACCTCCCCCACCGCAAAGCTGTCCGGCACGCGCTGCACGCCGCTGGTTTGAGTTTCAGCGCTGCCTTCCACCAGCACCCGCATTGGCTCGGCTGGCAAAGCTCCAGAGAGCGTCAGGCTGCGCAGGTCTGGACGCGCCTGTATCTCAAATTCCAGGCTTTGCACCTCGCTCTGCGGAGTGAGCTCCAGGATGGCGGATGGCGCTAAAAACCCTGCCAGCGCCAAGATCGCCAACAGGCCGAAGGAGAAGATAATCGCCCGCGCCCAGGGTTTGTCCAACCAGCCCATCGTCGGAGGTTTGAGCGCCTGGCGAATGCTTTGCAGATCCGGCCTTGGGTGTGGCTCGGGCGCCAGCTCGGGTTGTTTCTGCGCCCGGAGGCGGCGATCGGCGCGCCAATGCGCTTGCTGCGCCTGGGATAAATTGGCAAAGATGGGGATAGCCAGGCGGCGCGCGTTGGCTCTCACCTCCGCATCGCGAGACACGAGCACGAGCTGAGCGCCCAGGTTTCGGCTGTGGCGTTGCAGCAGTACCAGGTCCAGGCGCCGGTGGAGCACCCGCCCGCTCTCAGGCCAGATCAGCAAGATACGCCCAGCTTTATTCCAGCCCATCTTATCCCGGGCGGAAATATAATCATCGTAGACTTCCAGACGTATCATCTGCGTTTTCATGCCAGCCAGCGCCTTTTAACTGGAGGAAATTTCGGCTTGATTTTACCATTCCCGTGCGCACTACCTGTGAGCAGCATGCCCTAAGGGGTGAAGGCCGTGATCGCCTCGAGCACGCGCTGCTGCTCCTCCGGCTGCAAGCCGGCGTACAGCGGCAGGCGCAGCAGACGATCGCTGATATCTTCGGTCACGGGGGCGTCGCCTGGCTGGCCTCCGAAGCGCTTTCCCATGCGCGAGAGATGCAAGGGCAGGTAGTGAAAAACGCTGAGGATGCGGCGGGATTTCAAGTGCTCGATCAGCCGCTGGCGAGCTTCAAGCGATGGCATCAGCAAGTAATAGATGTGGTAAGGTTGCGTGCAATGCGAAGGGATCGTCGGACGCTGCACGCCAGCGCGACTGGCCCAGCCGGAAAGCTCCCGATCGTACGTCTCCCAGATACGCTGCCGGCGGCGCTGTATTTCCTGCCGGGCTTCGAGCTGCGCCCACAGGAAAGCCGCCAGCAAGTCTGAGAGCACGTAGCTCGAGCCGATGTCCGTCCAGGTATATTTGTCCACCTGGCCGCGGAAGAAGCGGCTGCGATCGGTGCCTTTTTCTCGGATGATCTCCGCCCGCTCGACCAGGGCTGGATGGTTGATCAGCAAAGCGCCGCCCTCGCCGCAGGAAATATTTTTCGTTTCGTGAAAGCTTTGCGTAGCCAGCGCGCCAAAGCTGCCCAATGGGCGCCCTTTGTAAAGACCAAACAGGCCGTGGGCGTTGTCTTCGACGATTGGGAGATCGTGGCGGCTGGCGATTTGACCGATGGCATCCATTTCGCAGCCCACCCCCGCGTAATGCACCACGACGATGGCGCGCGTGCGCGGCGTGATTTTTTCCGCCAGCAGATTTTCATCCAGGTTGAGCGTATCGGGGCGGATATCGATAAAGACCGGTTGGGCGCCACGCAGGGCAAAGGCATTCACCGTGGAGACAAAGGTAAAGGATGGCACGATCACTTCGTCGCCTGGCTTGATCTCGAGAAGCAGGGCAGCCATCTCCAGGGCATGGGTGCAAGAAGTGGTCAGCAGCGCCCGGTGGGCAGTGGTGATTTGCTCCAGTTGCGCCTGGCAGCGGCGAGTGAAGGGCCCATCCCCAGAGATGTGCCCTTGCTGCATGGCCTGCTGTATGTAAGTCACTTCGTTGCCGGTGGTGTAGGCGCGGTTGAAGGGGATATCGTAAGCGATCATTCGGGGCCTGTTGTGTGTGAAAACCACTTGTGGAACCACAGCGAAAAGTCCGAGAGGTGAAAACCGCTGCGCTGGTACAGGCGCAGGGCTGGCAGGTTGGCGCCGGCGGTGACCACCGCGGCGCGCACGGCGCCATGCGCCGCCAGCCAGGTCAGTCCGGCGGATACCAACCGGCTGCCCAGGCCGCGTTGGCGAGAGGCTTGGGCGACGCCCAGCAGGGCAATCGACCCCAGCGATTGCCCGGCATGGACGTTCAGGGTGATGAAACCAGCAGGTGTATCTCTGTCCACAACCACCAGTACCTGGTCTGCGTAACCCTGGCAGCTTGTCTCGATCCAGGTGCGATAGAGAGCTTCAGCTCGCTCTCTGGAGAAACCGGGATCGTTGTGGAAACGGGTCTGGGTGAAGCTGTGGGCGGCGATATCGCTCAGGGCTGGGATATCGCTGGGCTGCCAATCGCGCACCCAGGCATCGCCGCTGGGTGCAACCGTTTCGATCTCCAGGCTGGAAAGATCGCGTTCCAGCGTGAGGCGCGTATCGACCAGGATAAACCCGTGCTGGCATGCCAGGCGCGAGCTGAGAGGATGGTCGCCAGCGGCGAGAAAATACAGGCAGTCTATCTCCTGGCCGCGGCACCAGTCGAGCGCTTGCTCCATGACCTGGGGCTCGAGCCTGGTTGGCAACAAACGGGCGATGCGCCGTTGGAAGAAATGGCTGTCCCAATCCAGGTAGCGGCAGGTTGCCGGCGCAGGCGCGGGCTCACCCATGGTCAACTCCGGTTTGCCGGCGCACGACGTAGGGTGGGCGGTCCATGCTGCGGAAGTACATGCGCGCCAGGTATTCGCCGATGATCCCCAGGGCAAAAAGCTGCACGCCCGAGAAAATGGCGATGGTGGAAGCCAGGAAGGGAAAGCCGGGCACGCTGTAGCCCAGGATCAAATAACGCCCGATCACATACACCAACACCAGCAAACCGAACAGGGAAAAAACGAAACCCATCAGGCTGGCGAGCCGCAGGGGGAGCACGCTGAAGCCGGTGATCATGTTGACGGCATGGCGCACCAGCTTTTTGAAGGTGTAGTTCGAAGCGCCGTAGGGACGCGGCCGGTGCTCGACCGGAATGGCTGCAAAGCGGTTGCTGCCCCAGGTGAGCAGCACATCGATCGAGACGTAGGTGTTGCGGTAATCCAAAAATGCGTCGCGCAATTGGCTGCGAAAAGCGCGAAATGCAGATACCTGCCGGGCGGTGGCAGCGCCCATCGCGCTCTGCAGAGCCAGCTTGGTGATGCGCGACGCCATGTCGCGCCATAATCCATGCTGCTCTTGCTGCGGCGTCCCATAGACAACATCGAAGCCCTCTTCCAGCTTCGCCAGCAGCTTGGGAATCTCTTCGGGCGGGTGCTGCAGGTCATCGTCCAATGTGACGATCTGCGCACCGCGCGCTTCGCGAATCCCACACAGCAGCGCATTGTGCTGCCCATAATTGCGCATCAAGTCAATGCCTCGCATCCAGGGGCGGGTAGTTTGCAACTGCTGGATGACCTGCCAGCTCTGATCGCGACTGCCATCGTTGACCAGGATCAATTCCCACGCCACAGCCTGGGAAGCCATCACCTGCTCCAGGCGCAGCACAAGCTCGGGCAGCGCCTCCTGGCTGTTATAAACCGGGATAATAATCGAGAGTTCAACGGATGGAGAAGGGGTTGGGTCAGCGCTCATTCGCAGCTCAAAAATTTTGCCAGCTCATCTTCAGCCTGCTGGCGTGCGGCGCTTTGCGGCGTTTGGGTGGAGATACGCTGCCAGGTAGCGCACAGGATGCGATCCATGCGCTGGGTAAGCGTGTGAGCCTGCAGGGAGAGCGCCACGGCGCGCTCCCAATCGCCCGTGAGCGCATGCGCTTCAATGTAGGGTAATAACTCTGGTGCATTGACTTCGTACAAACGCATGTTCAAGTCAAAAGCCTGCTGACTGAGGGGAATGATTTGCTCCCACAAACCTTGCTGGGCTGCCAGCTCGGCTTTCTCAAAATAATAACACCAATTTGCTTCTGGCGGCTGTCCGAAGATGCTCGGCGGCGGTTGGGCGGGAGATGCTGGTTGGGGGATGACCAGATCGAGCTGTGAGAGCTTCATCGCATCCGAGAGGTAGCGGGGTTTTTGCGGCAGCCGGGCGTCTTTGGCCGGGTCGAGCAGCTTGACACACCCCGGCGGCGTGTAATAGAGCAGGATCGCCTGTGAAGTCGTCCCGCTGAAAGCGGTGGCGCGGTAGGGTTGGTAGATCGGCTGATCGGGTTCCAATACCTCAATCCGCGCCCCCAGGCGTGACTCCAGCGCAGAGAGCAGGTAGGGCATGGGCTGCGCCAATGTATCCGGCGAGTAAATCCAGTTGAGCGGGGCGGTCAGCGAGTTATCGCTGTAATATGTGAACGGCAGTTCGGAGGTGATCAAGACGGTGCCGGGTTGGATACCCGGGGCGCGCCAGATGAGCTGCCAGAAGAAGGCTGCCTGCTGATTCCAGTCACGGCGGTAAATATTGGCGGTTTCGAAGTGCGCGCCAACCGCCAACCCGATCATGGCGCTCAACACGATCCGCTGCCAGCGAGTTTGCCTGAGCAGCGAGACCAGCCCGGTGATCAGCAGCGAAGCGCCTGGCATCATCGCCAGGGTGAAGCGATCCCAGGGAAAGCGCAGCTCGATGGGGAGATTGGTCGCCCAGAAGGGCCAGCCGCCGACAAAGAGCGCAAAAACGCCTGCCAGCGTCAACCCCACGCTCAGCCGGAAGGGGTGTTCCATCGCTTCTGCTCGCAGGTAGCTGCGCAGCCAGAAGGCGCTCGATAGACCAGCAGCAACCGCAACCAGGGCAAAAGCCAGCGTGGGCAAGAGACCGAAATGCTCGAATCGGAGAAAATTGACCGTCTGCGCCCAGGCAAGCACGGAAGATTCGTACATATCTGGCAAGATGTCGCTGCGCAATAAGCCGAGCAGGGTGGCGACCGGCGATTGTTGAAGCGACTCGAGCAAGGTGACCTCACCGCGCGGGGTCTCGCTCCAGACCACTCGCCAAAGGAGGAAAACAGTCATCAATCCGGCGAATGGCAGCCAGGCGAGCAGCGTGTGCGCCAACCTTTTTCGGAAGGGGGACTCGTCCTGCCGCTGCCAAAGCAGCACCATTCGCAGCAGCTCCAGCCCAAAAAAATATTCTACGGTGAACATGGCAAAAGCGCTGCTGAGCACAGACAGGATGTATTCTAACCAGCGCAGGTGAATTGGCCTGGAGGCAGGCGGGCGCACTGCGCGCAGCATCCAAAACAGGGAAAGAAAGAAGACCGCCTGGATCAAGAAAACATGACTGTAGGTGACAGCGATGTACTGCTGTTTGAATCCAGGGTAGACGGCGAACAAGATGGCGGCCCAATCGGCGATTCGCGGCCGCCCGGGAAAAGCCTGGCGCAGCAGACCCCAAAAAGCAAGGGAAGCGACCCAGCGCGCCAGAAATCCAAAGACCTGCCAGGCGAGCGTCGATTCGCCCAACAGGGGGGTCGTCAACTGAAACAGCCATCCCAGCAGGGGTCGATCTTCGGCAAAGACCTGCCCGTAACCCTGTGGGCCTAAGAAATGCAAAAACCAGATCGCAGGCCAATCGTCCCAAAAGAAACCCAACCAGGGAATTAATGGCCCATAGGCGGCTAAATGGAGCAGCAAAAGAAATGCCGGTATGCGCAAAACTATGGCGTTGGTCGCCTTCATGCCGCTGTGCAGCAGTCCGGTTTCTTCTTACAATTTTGCCTGCACCCAGGGCGCCACGCTGGCGAGGGCTTCCGGCAGCCGGCTGGGATCCTTGCCGCCGGCTTGCGCCAGGTTGGGGCGGCCTCCCCCACCGCCGCCCAAAAGAGCAGCCGCGTGCTTGACCAACTCGCCAGCATGCAGACCGCGTTTGACCAGGTCTTCGGTCACGGCTGCCACCAGCATGGGGCGCCCTTCCTGAATGGCAGCCAGAACGACCACGCCGCTGGCGTGCTTCTGGCGAAAGCGATCTGCCATCTGGCGCAAGGTATCGGCGTCGGCGTCGTGCAGCTCTGCAGCCAACACAGGCACGCCGGCGACCAGGGGCGGTTGCTCCAGCAAGCGCTCGAATTCCTTGCCTGCCAGCTCACGGCGCAATGCAGTCGCTTGCTTGCGCATGGCCGCCAGCTCATCTTCCAGGTCGCGCACTTTTGCGGGTACGTCATCGAGGTTCGTGCCCAATTCGGCGGCGGTCTGTTTGAGCGTGCGGAAGCGGCGCTGGATGAGCTCGTATGCCTTGCGCCCGGTGACCGCCTCGATGCGGCGAACGCCAGCGGCAGCGCTGCCCTCGCTGGTGATCAGGAAAACGCCGATGTCGCCCGTCTCCTCGACGTGGGTGCCGCCGCACAGCTCATTGGAGAAGATCTCCGGTTCGCCGATGGTGATATTGCGCACGGTCTCGCCGTATTTTTCACCGAACAGAGCGATGGCGCCATCCGCAATGGCTTGCTGGAGCGGTTTGAAGGTGATGTTGAGCTGGTAATTGCCCAGGATATCGGCGTTGACCAGGGCTTCTACCTGCTCCACCTGCTCGTCGGTCATTGCTTCTGGATGAGTGAAGTCGAAGCGCAGCCGGTCAGGCGCCACGCGCGAGCCCGCCTGGCGAGCGTGCTCACCCAATATGGCGCGCAGAGCGTGGTGCAGGAGGTGGGTGGCAGTGTGGTTGCGCATGATGTCGTGCCGACGTTGAGCATCCACGCGGGCAATGGCCATATCGCCGCGTTGCACGACGCCCGACACAACTTCGCCTACATGCACAATGACTCCAGCCGCGGGCTTGCGCGTGTCATCGACGCGAATCTGCCAGCGCTCGTCTTCGGCGTGCACGATCGTTCCGGTATCGGAAACCTGGCCTCCCGACTCGACATAGAAGCAGGTGTCCGGTAGGAGAACTTCGACCATGTCTCCAGCGTGAGCCTGCTCCACTGGCTGCCCTTCGTGCAGGATGGCGAGCAGCGGGCCTTCCACCTCCAGGCGCGAGTACGGGTCGTATGCCACGCCCTGGGGTCCCAGGAGCCCTTGGGCTTGCAAATCTTCCAGCACGGTGCGATAAATATCCACGTCGTCGCCGCCCAGCGCGCCAAAAGACTCGCCAGCGCCGGAAGCCAGGCGATGCTGCTCCATGGATTGGCGAAAGCCAGCCTCATCCACTTCCATGTTTTGTTCGCGAGCAACATCCCGCGTCAGCTCCAGCGGCAAGCCGAAGGTAGCGTAGAGCTCGAAGGCCTGGTCGCCGGGCAAAATGCTCTCGTTGCGCTGTTTGAGCCGTTCCAGCAAGTTCTCGAGGCGCGCCATGCCGCCCTCCACGGTGCGTTGGAAACGCTGTTCCTCGCGCGTGAGATTGTCCAGGATGATCTTGCGGCTGCGCGCCAGCTCAGGGTAAAAGTCGCCGTAATTTTCGATCACCCTTTCGGCGACCTGGGCCAGGAAGGGTTCATGCAGCCCGATCTTAGCGCCAAAGCGAGCGGCGCGACGGATGATCATGCGCAGCACATAATTGCGGCCGATGTTGCCGGGAACCACGCCATCTGCGATCAGGAAAGCGGCTGCCCGGGTGTGGTCGGCGATCACCCGGTAAGGCGTGATGGCTGCCTGGCGTTCAGCGTCGCTGTGACCGGTGAGCTCCTGAACGGCATCCATCATCGGGCTGAGAAGGTCGGTCTTGTAGTTCGAGTCAACGTCTTGCAAGACGGAGACAATGCGCTCCAGGCCCATGCCGGTATCAACATGTTTGGCGGGCAGCGGCTCCAACACATCCGCGCTGCGGCGGTTGTACTGGATGAATACCAGGTTCCACAGCTCCAGGAAGCGCTTGCAGTCCCCATTCACCTGGCAGACGTGCCCGGGGACGTGCTGCATGTCGCAATACTGCTCGCCACGGTCGTAGTGAATTTCACTGCAGGGTCCGCAAGGGCCGGTTTCTGCCATTTCCCAGAAATTGTCTTTGCGTCCAAAAAACAGCACATGTTCCGGCAACATGCCCGGCTGGAGGCGCCAGGCATCGGCGGCTTCATCATCTTGCGGCACATTGCCCTGGTCATCGCGAAAACAGGTAGCCCACAGGCGCTGGCGCGGCAGTTTCCACACTTCGGTGAGCAGTTGCCAGGCCCAGGCGATGGCTTCTTCTTTATAGTAATCGCCAAACGACCAGTTGCCCAGCATCTCAAAAAAGGTGTGGTGGGTGTCGTCGCGGCCGACATCGTCCAGGTCGTTGTGCTTACCGGCGACGCGCATGCACTTCTGCGAGTTGACCGCGCGGGTGTAGGGCCGCAGGTCGGTGCCCAGGAAAACGTCCTTGAACTGCACCATGCCTGCGTTGGTAAACAGCAGTGTGGCGTCGCCGCCAGGCACCAACGATGAAGAGGGAACAAAGGTATGGCCGTGTTCTACGAAGAAGTCGATAAAATCCTGGCGGATTTTTGCGCCAGTGAGCGATTGATGGTTCATGCCAACTCCTGATATTTGGGCTGAAACGAAATTATAGTCTATGACGCTTAGCCGGGCAATCCCAAATGAGCGGCGCGTCACTCTGTGCCGGGCGACCCGATCATGCCAGTGCGCCTTACAAAATCTAAGCAACCGTCATTGCGATGGAGCTGGCGAAGCTGTGCTTTGCCCAGCAACTGAAGCGATCTCCCTGCCAACAGGGAGACTGCTTCATTCCGTTCGCAGTGACAGGACGGTCTCTTAGGAGAGAGCGCAGATGATATAATGCCTGCGATCATGCGCTATCTATACTTCACTGTTTTTATGTCGGGCATGACCGTGCTGGCGGTGGAGCTCTCTGCCTCGCGCCTGTTGGGCAGCGTGTTCGGCACCAGCAACCTGGTGTGGGCCAGCATCATCGGCCTGATATTGATCTACCTGACCGCCGGGTATTTCTTGGGCGGTTGGTGGGCGGATCGCTCACCGCGACCTCAGACCATGTACCAGGTGCTGGCCTGGGGCGCTTTCACCGCCGGGATCGTGCCGCTGATCTCGCGGCCGGTGCTGCGCCTGGCTGCGGATGCCTTCGACCAGCTTTCGATCGGCATTTTGCTGGGCTCTTTCAGCGCGGTTTTGATCCTTTTCATCGTACCGATCACCTTGCTGGGCACCATCTCGCCCTTCGCTATTCGCCTGGCAATCCAGGACCCGGCGCGGGCGGGGAGTATTTCGGGGCGCATTTATGCCGTCTCCACCCTGGGATCCTTCGTGGGCACCTTCCTGCCGGTGCTGGTGCTGATACCGCTGGTCGGCACAACGCGCACCTTTCTGCTGTTCAGCCTGGGGTTGGTTTTGGTGGCGCTGGGTGGGCTGTGGTCGGCGGTGGGTTGGCGCGGCGTGCGCAGCCTGGTATGGATGCCGCTGCTGCTGCTCATCGGCCTGTGGTGGGGCGGCGGCGCTATCAAGCAGACCGCCGGGCAGGTTTATGAAGGCGAATCGGCCTACAACTACATCCAGGTGCTGCAGGATGGCGATTACCGTTACCTGCGCCTCAACGAGGGCCAGGGCGTGCACTCCATCTGGCACCCTACCATATTGGATTACGATGGCCCCTGGGAGCAGTTCCTGGCGGCGCCTTTTTTTAACCCACCCAATTTTGCCCCGGAAAATGTGCAGCACATCGCCATCGTCGGATTGGCAGCCGGCACGACCGCCCGCCAGGCAACCGCCGTTTTTGGACCGTTGGATATCGACGGCTTCGAGATCGATCCGGAGATCATCCGCGTGGGGCAGGAGTTCTTCGGCATGGACCTGCCCAACCTGAACGCCATTGCCCAGGATGGGCGCATCGGCCTGGAACAGAGCCAGAAACGCTATCACCTGATTGCTGTGGATGCCTACCGCCCGCCCTACATCCCCTGGCACTTGACCACTCGAGAGTTTTTCGAGCTGACCCGCCAGCGCCTGAGAGACGACGGCGTGTTGGCGATCAATGTGGGACGCTCGCCCGACGACCGGCGGCTGATCGATGGGCTGGTGGGCACTATTCACAGCGTGTATCCTTCGGTATACGTCATGGACATCCCCTACACCTTTAACTCGATTGTCTATGCCACAGCCCAGCCCACGAGGATCGAAAACCTGTACAACAACCTGGTGTACCTCTACACACGCCCCGACATCCACCCACTGCTGGTGCAGTCGGTGGAGAATGTCGTTGCCTTCCAGCAGCCAGTTCCGGAAAGCACGGTGGTCTACACCGATGATTTAGCGCCGGTGGAGTGGGTGACCAACGATATGGTTTTGAGCTACCTGCTTTTTGGTGAAATCGAGGAGCTGAAATGAGCGTCGAACAATCCGCTGCGATTCCCGCTGCCTGGCTGGCGTTTTTCAAGTTGCTCACCACCTTGCTGACGCCGGTGGTGCTGGTGCTGGGCGTGGTGCGCCTGCTGATCTCGCCCGCCTACCTGGTATTCGAATACAACACACCCGAGTTCCCGGAAGACATGTATGGTTTTACCAAGGAGGATCGTCTTTATTGGGCGCGCTTCGCCGTCGATTACCTGGTCAACGATGCCGGGATCGAGTACCTGGGCGACCTGCGCTTCCCGCCTGGGCAACAAGCGCCGCCCGAATCGTGCCGCTTCATGGACGACTGCACCCGTTTGTACAATGATCGTGAGCTGAAGCACATGCTGGATGTGAAACTGGTGGTGCAGGCTGCCATGCGGGTATGGGTGGCTGCTTTAATCTTGCTGGGATTATTGGCGGCGGGCGCCTGGCGTTGGAAGTGGTGGGATAGCTTTCGCCTGGCGTTGAGCCGCGGCGGTTGGCTGACCGTGATTCTCCTGGGGAGCATCACCCTGTTCGTGCTGCTGGCCTTCGGCGTGATCTTTGTCGCCTTCCACAACGTATTCTTCGAATCCGGCACCTGGGTCTTCTTCTACAGCGACACGCTGATCCGCCTTTTCCCCGAGCGCTTCTGGCGGGATACCTTCATTGCGGTGGGAGTGCTGGCGGGCGGGGCAGGCGCTTTGCTGGCTGTGTTAATGAAACCGAGGAAAAGATAGGAGAGTGGTGGCATGTACCTGGCTGCTGAAGATCGTTACGCGCGCATGATTTACCGCCGTACAGGCCGCAGCGGGCTGAAGCTGCCGGTGATCTCGCTGGGACTGTGGCACAATTTCGGGGGTGTGTCCTCATTCGAGAACGCCCGACAGATGCTGCGCACCGCCTTTGACCTGGGCATCACCCATTTCGACCTGGCAAACAATTACGGTCCCCCGCCCGGCTCAGCAGAAGAGAACTTTGGCCGCCTGCTGCGCCAGGATTTTCTGCCCTACCGCGATGAGCTGGTGATTTCCACCAAGGCAGGCTACGATATGTGGCCTGGTCCGTATGGCGAATGGGGCTCGCGTAAATATCTGCTCGCCAGCCTGGACCAATCTTTGAAGCGCATGGGTTTGGAGTACGTGGATATTTTCTACTCCCACCGCTTCGACCCCGATACTCCGCTGGAAGAGACCATGGGGGCGCTGGACAGCGCCGTGCGCCAGGGAAAAGCGCTGTATGTTGGCATTTCATCGTACGGTCCGCAGAAGACCCGCCAGGCTTTGGAGATTTTACGATCCCTGGGCACCCCTTGCCTGATCCACCAGCCGTCATATTCTTTGTTCAATCGCTGGATCGAGCTGGAGCTCTTGGACGTGCTCGACGAGCATGGGGTGGGCGTGATTGCCTTTTCCCCGTTGGCGCAAGGGCTGTTGACAGACAAGTATTTGCACGGCATACCGGCAAACTCGCGCGCCGCAGAGCAGCGCTTCTTCAATCAATCCTGGTTGACCCCCCAGATCCTGGCTAAGGTGAGCGCATTGAACGACCTTGCCCGGCAGCGCGGTCAAAGCCTGGCGCAGATGGCGCTTGCCTGGGTCTTGCGAGACCGGCGGGTCACCAGCGCGTTGATCGGCGCCAGCACGCCGCAGCAGGTGGCGGAGAATGTGGCGGCGATTCAAAACCTGGCTTTCAGCGAGGAAGAGTTGTCGCTGATCGATGCCCATGCTACCGACAGCGGCATCAATATCTGGGCCACTTCCAGCGAATACGGGTAAAAATTGTCGTCCTGAGTAACTTCAAAGCCCACCAAGGGATGAAACCATCTCGTTTGGGCCGCCGTTCTCGTAGGGGCAAAGCATTCGGCTGAAACGACCGGCTCCTGACGCGCCGCCCGTCAGCCGAATGCTTTGCCCTCAGTGCGAGTCTGGTGTGGCCGGGAGTAGGAGGGGAGTGAAGGATCTAGAACCTCCGCTCCCCTCCTACAGAATGGCACAAAGAACCTGTTAAGCCCCGTATTTATTCAATCGCAAGGCGTGCGCCAGGGCCAGCGGCATGGCTTCCAGGGCGTTGAAGGTGCCCAGGCCGCCCCGCGCGCAGGCGCGTTCGCCGAAGGCGGTCTCTGCATCCGGGCGGGCGGTTTCTGGCGCCCACAGCAGGAAGGGCACCGGGTGCCAGGAATGGGTGCGCAGTTTCGCCGGGGTGGAATGGTCGCCGGTGATGATCAGCACATCCGGTTTGTGGCTCAACAGCGTGGGGAGCGCCTGGTCCACCATCTCGATCATGTGCGCCTTGCCGTCGAAATCGCCATCCTCGCCCTTGCTGTCGGTTTTCTTGATGTGGATGAAGAAGAAGTCGTAATCGTTCCAAACGCGCCCCAGGGCAGCGAACTCATCTTCCGGCGTGTCTCCGGGGAAGTCGATCACGTCCATGCCGACCAGTTGAGCCACGCCGCGGTACATCGGGTAGACCGCCACGCAGGCAGCGCGCAGGTCATAGGCTTCCTTGTATGAAGGTAAGCCGGGGTGGGTGGCGAAGCCGCGCAGCGTCAGTCCGTTGGCCTTTGGTTCGCTGGCGATCACTTTGCGGGCCTCATCGACCCAATGCTGGTAAAGAGCAGCCGCGCGCTCGGCCTGCGGGGCAGTGGCCTGCACCGGCAGGGGGGCGACGCCGGTCGCTTGTGGGTCGGTGTCAGCGATCTCTGGGCTCAAGCCCTCGCCGCGCATCACCACCGCAAAACGATACTCTTTGACGTGCCGAACTTCCACCTCCACGCCGGGCACCTTGACCGCCTTCATCTTTTCGACAATCGGCAGGGCTTCTTCGCTGGGAATGCGCCCGGCGCGGCGGTCGCTGATCTTGCCGCTGGCATCCAGCGTGCAGAAATTGCCGCGCGCTGCCACGTCGCCTTTGCGCACATGCATGCCCACGCCGACCGCTTCCAATGTGCCGCGGCCGATGACATATTCCAGCGGATCATAGCCAAACAGGGCCAGGTGCGCTGGCCCAGAGCCAGGTGTGATCCCATAGCGTATCGGTATGGTCTGACCCAGGGTGCCTTCTTTTGCCAGGCGATCCATGTTGGGAGTGTGGGCGGCTTCCAGCTCGGTTGGGCCGCCAGGAGTGATCGGCATTCCGCCGAACCCATCCATGACCAGCATGACGATTTTTGTGTTTGCAGCATTCAGCAGAGGTTTGATATACGGGTATGGCATAACTGATTTTCCTTTCGTTGTTCGCTCCGCGGTTGGCGAAAGTTTTCCACCGGCGCAGCAATGCAACTATTATCATACAAAAGCCGTCTCCCCGCCAGATTTTCGCCGGGGGGGAGACGGGGAATTACAGCAAGAGACAAATGAGATCGCGCTCAGCGGATGGCGAGCTCGGTCTCTTTATCGAAGATGTGCATGTTATCCATGTTGAAGACCATCTGCACTTCGTCGTTGATGCGGTAGCGAGAGCGCGGGTCGACGCGTGCCACAAAGCTGTGATCGCCGGTCTTGAGGTAAACGAAGATCTCGTTGCCCATCAGCTCGGTCACATCCACTTTGGAATTCACCGGCTGCGCGACGATACCGGGGGGTGCGAACTCAGGGTTGTGAATGTCCTCAGGGCGCACGCCAAAAATGACCTGCTTACCGGCGTAGGGCATGTAGACGCTGGTGCGGTTCTCGGGGATCAGCACCGAGAAGCTGCCGCCGTCCACGTAGAGCTTGCCATCGTCTTTGCGCAGCGTGGCGGAGAAGAAGTTCATGGCCGGCGAGCCGATGAAGCCGGCTACGAAGAGGTTGTCGGGGCGGTCGTACAGCGTCTGGGGAGTGTCAATTTGCTGCAGGATGCCTTTGTTGATCACCGCAATGCGGGTGGCCATCGTCATCGCTTCCACCTGGTCATGGGTCACGTAGATGAAGGTGGTCTGCAGTTGCTGGTGCAGCTTGCTGATGTTGGCGCGGGTTTCGACGCGCAGCTTGGCATCCAGGTTGGAGAGGGGTTCATCGAAGAGAAAAACCTTCGGCTCGCGCACGATGGCGCGCCCAACCGCGACGCGCTGGCGCTGACCACCGGAAAGCTGGCGGGGTTTGCGGTCCAGCAGGTGTTCGATGCCCAGGATTTGGGCAGCCTTCTCCACCCGGCGCTTGATTTCATCGCGCGGGGTCTTGCGCAGGCGCAGGCCAAAAGCCATGTTGTCGAAGACGCTCATGTGAGGGTAGAGCGCGTAGGATTGGAACACCATGGCGATGTCCCGGTCCTTGGGAGCGACATCATTGACCACCTGGTCGCCGATCAGGATGCGACCCTCGCTGATGTCCTCCAGGCCTGCCAGGCAGCGCAGCGCAGTGGTCTTGCCGCAACCGGAAGGCCCAACCAAGACGAGAAATTCCTTGTCTGCAATTTGGATGTTCAGGTCATTGACCGCGATAACATCCCCAAAACGTTTGTAAACATGATCGAACGTAACACTAGCCATCAGGTTTTTCTCCTTCCTAAAAGAATATAGTGACTGTATTATATTTCAGCTCGAGGGAATGCGCAATCTTTTTGGTACGATTTTGGAGAAATTGGCCTGCCAGTTTTTGCGCTTTCGTCATAGAATACGGGTATGCGCTCATCAGATGACGATATCACCCCAATTCGCAAGCAGTACCTGGAGATCAAGCGCCAGTATCCGCAGGCCATCTTGTTCTTCCGCCTGGGAGATTTCTACGAAACTTTCGATGAGGATGCCGAGACAACCGCCCGTGAGCTGGATATCGTGCTCACCTCGCGCAACGTCGCCAAGGGCGTGCGCGTGCCGATGGCGGGCATCCCTCACCACGCCGCTGAAAATTACCTGGCGCGACTGATCGAGCGCGGCTACCATGTCGCCATCTGCGAGCAAGTGGGTGACCAGCCCATCAAGGGGCTCTTCCCGCGCCAGGTCACCCGCGTGGTGACGCCCGGCACGGTGATCGAGCCAGGGTTGCTCCCCGGCGACGGCAACAACTACCTGGCAGCGGTCATCTTGCAGCAGGAGGAGAACGGCGCTGGCAGGGCTGGCGTGGCTTACGTGGATATCACCACCGGCGAGTTTGCCGCCACCGAGCTGGAGGGCAGCGATATCCTCGGCGCGCTGCGCTCGGAGCTGATCCGCCTCTCTCCAGCAGAGGTGCTGCACCCCAGTGAGATCGAGCTGGGCAACGGCATTCCCGGACACCGCACCGCGTTGCCCGCCTGGCGCTTCGAGACGGCGCGCTGCCGTGAGCTGCTACAGGCGCATTTCCAAACCGCCTCGTTGGATGGCTTCGGATTGCGCGGGCGGAACTTGAGCGTGTCTGCCGCCGGCGCGATCTTACAGTACCTCTCCGATACCCAGGAATCAGCTCTCAAGCTGCTCAATCGCATCAACACTTACCAGACATCCGACTTCATGACCCTGGACGCCGCCACGCGGCGCAACCTGGAGCTGACCGAGACCTTGCGCGGCGGGCAGGTGAAAGGCTCGCTGCTGGGGGTGTTGGACCACACCGTCACCCCGATGGGTAAACGCCTGATGCGCCAGTGGGTGAGCAAGCCGTTGCTGGATGTAGAGCTGATCCGCCAGCGGCAGGAGCAAGTGGCATATTACTTCGAGAATGGCCTGGCGCGCAGCGAAATGCGCGCCGCGCTCAAACCGTTGGGCGACCTGGAACGCCTGACCAATCGCATCGCTGCCGGCTCTGCCAGGCCGGGGGACCTGGTGGCGCTGCGCAGCACGCTGCAGCGCTTGCCAGGCATACAGGCCCTGTTGAGTCAAAGCGGCTCGGCGCTGGAAGCGCTGCAACGCGGTTTTCACCTGTGCGCCGAGCAGCTCGACCTGCTCGAAGCCGGGTTGGCAGACGACCCGCCCGCCACGCTGGCAAACATTGGCGTCATCCGCGCCGGTTTTTCTGCCGAGCTGGATGGGGTGCTGGAGCGCTCACGCCACGCCCGCGAGTGGATCGCCAACCTGGAGCCGCAGGAACGCCAGCGCACCGGCATCAAGACCCTCAAGGTCGGCTTCAATAAAATTTTTGGCTATTATATTGAGATCACACGCGCCAACGCTGAGCTGGCGCCGCCCGAATACATTCGCAAGCAGACGCTGGTCAACGCCGAACGCTACATCACCCCCGAGCTCAAAGAGTACGAAACGCTGGTGCTGAATGCTGAAGATCGCATCCGGGAGATCGAAGGGCGCGTGTTTAAAGAAATTTGCTCCCAACTGGCAGCGGCATCGCGCAAGCTGTTGGAAACCGCCAGTGTACTGGCGCAGCTCGATGTGCTGGCCTCGCTGGCAGAAACTGCCGCGCGCGGCGGTTACGTGCGCCCAGAAGTGATCGCCGAAGATGTGCTCGAAATTCGCGACGGGCGTCACCCGGTGGTGGAGCAGGTGTTATCCGGCGAACGCTTCGTGCCCAACGATACCATCTTCGAGCCGGGTGAAAGAGTGCGCGTCATCACCGGACCCAACATGTCCGGCAAATCCACCTACCTGCGCCAGGTGGCATTGATCGTGCTGATGGCGCAGATGGGTAGTTTCGTGCCGGCTTCGTCGGCGCGCATCGGCCTGGTGGACCGCATCTTCACCCGCATTGGCGCTCAGGACGAGATCCACGCCGGGCAGTCGACTTTCATGGTGGAGATGGTGGAGACCGCCAATATCCTGCACCATGCCACGCCGCGCTCCTTGTTGGTGCTGGATGAGATCGGGCGCGGCACCAGCACCTACGATGGCGTCTCGATTGCCTGGGCGGTGATCGAGTACATCCACAACCATCCACAGTTGCGCGCCAAGACGCTCTTTGCCACCCATTACCACGAGCTGACCCAACTGGCAGACTTGCTGCCCGGGGTGCGCAATTACAACGTGGCGGTCAGCGAGGCCGACGCCCAGGTAGTGTTCTTGCACAAGATCGTGCCAGGTGGCGCTGACCGCTCGTATGGTATTCACGTGGGACAGCTTGCCGGCCTGCCCCGTCCGGTGATCCAGCGCGCCAGTGAAATCATGCGCCAGTTGGAGGCCTCCTCGGGCAGGGCGGTCAAGATCGAGCCGCACAAGGCGCAGCAACTGGCGCTGTTTCCGGATACGAATCCGCTGTTAGATGAATTAAAAAGTGTGGATGTGAACGCCTTATCGCCCATCGAGGCGCTCAACCGGCTGTACGAGTGGCAGCGAAAATACCTGCACCCGGATAAGGACTCGTAATCCTATCACTGCGGCATATCGGGCTGCAGCAGCGCCAGCGTGTTACCGGTAGGATCCTTGAAGAATGCCAGGAAACCTACGCTGGGCACTTCCATCTTGGGCATGATCACTGTTCCGCCAAGCGCCTCAGCCTTAAGCAAGGTGTTTTCGATATCCTCGGTGTAAACATACACTGTAACAGTGCCAGCGGGATTTTCTGGCGTCACCGGGTTGAGCCCGCCGCCCATGCCCGGGGATTGCCCGGTGTCGATCGTGGTGTAGTTCATCTCCGGGAAGTCCTGGAACTTCCAGCCGAAAAGCTCGCCGTAGAATTTCTTGGCCGCTTCACGGTCATGACAGGAAATTTCGACGTGGATGAAAGGGTGGTTGGACATCGCGGTTCTCCTTTGGCTCAAAAATCGGACTGGGTTGGTTGGATATAATTTAGCACATATGTTCTATTGTGTCAAGACAAAAATGGGGTGTGAGCGCGGCATTGCCGCGCTCACACCCCATTCGGGCCTTTCTGATGGGCAACGGGCGTCACTTCCAGGTTAGCGTCAATACCTCGCCGTAGACCTGGTGATCGTAGCCGCTGCCATTATCGGTGACTGCAATGCCAAAGGCGATCGGCTTGGGAGGGGTAAAGGTGACATCATCGTCATGCCCGGTGTCCAGGTCTCTGACCAACACGACCACCCATTTGCCATCCGCCCATGCGCCGCTGGCGAAGACGTCGCCGCGCGATCCGGTGATGGGGGTGAGAACATAGCCGGGGATCACCGCTCCTGGCGAAAGCTGGCTGGTATCCACCGGGCCTTCCTGCCCGGCAAAGATGTACGGGCTATCCTTCTCGACGGCGTTCACATACTGCGGGCCATTGCGCCGCTCGTTTTGGTTCACTTTCTCACCGCCAGCTTCCATCGCATCGTTGTAGTGAGCGCTTTCGGTGTCCAACACGTCGGCTCGCAGACCCAGCCATCGGTCATCTGCCTGCCCGGAGGGATTGGTGCGCGTCGATTTCCAATGCCATTGGTCGTAGCGAAACGCCTCGCTGTTGGCGGCCATGTACCATTTCTCGGGGTCGTCCTCCTGGTTGTGGCAGGTGGCGGCGCAGCCTTTGCTGGAAAACTCGGCATCGTTTGACATCGGAAAGTGGATCATCAGGCGATCCTCCTCTCCGCCCTTCGAAAAGGCGCTGCCATCCCAGGTCCAGGCATTCTTAAGGTTGCTCTCTGTGGGATCTTCCCACGCCACGCGTATCGCGATCTGGCTGCCATCATACAAGGCTTTCAGACTCATGGCCGGCCCTGGCGGGGCATCGGCGCTTTTGACGCTGGATGTCACCAGGCGCAATTCTGGCGACCGCTCCCACAGGCTGTCTGCGCCATCCAAAGGCACCTGCTGCACCCTGGCAGCGACCAGTGTGTTTGGAGGCGGCGGTTGAGAATTTTGAGCACAGCCCGCCACCAGAAGGGCTAGCAAGAAGCAGCACCCCATCATTTTCATCGCAGTCGAACTCATATCCCAATCTCCACAATCATTGTCCGGTGAGAGAGTCAGCCTACTTGCCAGATGCCCACCCACCTGTCGCCCTATTCGGCGGGCAGCGTTTGGGCAAAGGCGATCAGGTCGGCGATTTCTTCCATCGTCCAACCCATGGCTTTTCCGATCGGCATCGGCTGCCCGGGCTGCCCGAAATACACCTTGTGGAAGAATTCCCAGGGATTGTCCAGCGCCAAAGTTCCGATGTATTCCGGCTCATCCGAGCTGCCGAAGTTGAGCTTCTTGCCATCGTCGCCGTGACAATAAGCGCACGTGTTAATGTACTTTTGTTCTCCCTGTGTGGGGTCGCCGGCGATGGTCTTATCGGCGTTGATGATGCTGGCGGTGTCCGCGATCTCTTCCTGGATGAACGTTGCCAACTCGTTCAAAGCAGCCTCATCCAGCCATTCCGAGAAATCATGGTCGGGGTTCTTCTGACCGGTCAACGCGCCGATGATTTCCTCGGCTGACATGCTGCTGGCTGCCAGGATGCCTTTGAAACCGGTGCGATGGGATCCGGAGCCATAGGCGCCATCCACCCCCTTGTAATCCCAGCCGTGGCACTCTTTGCATCGCCAGGTGTCCTCGCCGCTGCGGGTGTTGGTGGTCTGTGTGCTCCAGAGTGGATTATCGCCGTTGGGTGCGCTGCCTCCGACCACCGTCCACCATTTGTCGTAGAGCTGGCCCCCGAAGCTTGCCATTGGCTCGTTCGACAGCGTTTGAGCGTAAGCCATGACCGCGGCAACATCTTCACTGCTCCACTCGTTTCGTATGGCAGAGGGCATCGGCCAGCCAGCCTGGCCATAACGCACCTTGTGGATGAATTCCCAGGGATTGTCCAGCGCCAGGGCTCCGACGAATTCGAGCTCATCATAACTGCCAAAGTTGATGGCGCTGCCCTGCGGACCGTGGCAGTGAGTGCACACCTGGATATAGAGATCCTCACCTGCGGCTGCCTCGCCCTTTGCTGTCTTATCCTCATTGACCAGCTCTGAAGCATCCAGCAGCGTATCGGTGATAAAGAGCGCCAGGTCGGTCAGGTCTTGTTCATCCATCAACTCGGAGAAATCATGATCTGGGTTGGTGCTGCCCTGCAGGCTGGCCAGGACTTCCCAGCCAGGCTTGCTGGCAGATTGCAGGATGCCCATGAAGCCGGTGCGGTGCGAGCCCGAGCCATAGGCGCCGTCCACGCCTTTGTAGTCCCAACCGTGACATTCTTTACAGCGCCAGGTATCTGGCCCGCTGCGTGTATTGCTGGTCTGAGTTTTCCAGAGGGGATGGTCCCCCTCCGGCGCAGGCATACCCAGTTCGGCGAACCAGTTGTCATACAGCAAGCCGCCTCGCACCGGATCTCCACTCAGCTTCGGCTCGGGAGTGGGCGCAGTTGTCGCCGTGGGGGCAGAGGTGGCCGTCGGCGCCTGGGTGGGGGGCGGGTTGGTGGCTGTGGGCTGCGCCTGGGCTGGCTCAGCGGTCGGCGCAGGCGTGTTTTGGGCGCAGCCGTAAAGCAGTGCGCTGAGCAGCAGCATGAGACCAATGACCATCGTACTCGTTCTTACCAGGTTTTTCATAGTGTTATCCTCCTCAAAGGGTAGCTAAAACAGTAAGCACAACAATGGCGCTGATGACAGCGATGGCCAGTGCGGTTGCCAGCGGCCTGCGCCACGGGCGACGCTCTTCGCTGCGGTCGATAAACGGGAGCGCCAACAAACCACCGATCAACGCACCAGGCAGCAAGATGGCTGCGACGGGTTCCAATGGCCCCGGGAAATATTTGAGCATCTGGTACAGCGAAAGGAAATACCACTGCGGGCGGGGGATAAAATCGGCGCTGGTGGGGTCGGCTGGGAATTCCAGCGGGGCGCGCCAATTCCAGCTCACGAAGATCAAGAGAATCAGCAGAGCGGTACCAATCATGGCATCCAGCGTCATCCAATGTGGGAAAAAGGGCACGAATTTTTTCGAGTCCCGCTTGCCTTTCTCGGTGATGGCTGGGGCAATCCCGTGATAGCGGAGCTGGTGGATGTGCAGGATCACCAGGCTCAAGATTCCCAAGGGCAAGAGCAGCACATGCAATACATAAAAACGCGTCAAGGTTGCCTGTCCCAGGATAGAACCCCCTTGCAAGATGCGCTTGATCCAGGTTCCGGCCAGCGGTGTTGAACCGGCAATCTCCATACCCACTTTGGTCGCCCAGTAACCGCTCTGGTCCCAGGGAAGCAAGGCGCCGGTGAAAGCGAAACCCAGCACCACGAGCAGCATCAAAACGCCCGCCATCCAGGTGATCTCACGCGGCTTCTTGTAGGCGCCCATGAAGTAGGTGCGCAGCAGATGCAAAAAGAGCAGGATCACCAGGGCGCTGGCGTTGTACACGTGCACGCCTCGCACCAGCCAGCCAGCTGGCAGCGTGTAGGTGATGTAATCGACGCTGTCGTAGGCGCTGCTGATTCCCGGGTCGTAATAGAAGGTCATCAAGATGCCGCTGAAAAGCTGCAATGCCAGGCTGATCAGCGAAACGCCGCCCAAGGAGTACAGCACATTCTTATGCACGTACAGCGGCACCGGGTAAGTGAAGAACTTGCGCAAAGGCAAGGCTAAACCGGTGCGCGCGTCGAGCCATCCCCAAACAGCACCGACCCAGCTTCCTATGCCCCTGGAACGGTGGGGGATTGAGATGCGATCGATCTTGTTGTGTTCGACTTCCATAGCGCCTCCACGAGCCCTGTTCGAGCAGGATCTGGTTAAGCAGCGATCCGAAAATTATTGGGGTGTGGAGGTCGCGCTGCGTTGTGCAGCGCACCACCCCCACCTCTCTCGAAACATTGGATGGGTTTTATACAAACGCCAGCAATTTGCCGTTTTCGATGCGCGTTTCCAGGCGGTTGAGCGCCTTGGGAGGCGGTCCGCTGAGCACCTCTCCCTGGCGTGAGAATAGCCCCAGGTGGCAGGGACAGGCGAACTGCTGTTGAGCGTCATCCCAGCGCACGTTGCAGCCGAGGTGGGTGCATGTGCCACTCAGCACTGTGTAGGAGGAGCCATCCTCGCTGTATGCGTACAGCACCCCGCGCAGCTCCCCTTTGCGCCACAGGTCCGTCGTGCGCAACAGATAGGTCACCCGATGCATCTGACCGGGAGGCAGCTCGTTGAGCGCGCCAACTTCGATCCATTCGCCTGCCGGCGCGGTGAGCGAATGACCCAGCAAAAAACGAACGCTTCCCCCTCCCACTGCCGTCAGGCTAAGCCCGGTCACGGACCAGAAACACAGGCGGAGAAAACCTTGTCGGCTGTGAGCGCGCTCGTCCCATTCGCCATTCTCTGATTCAAGATCGGGTAGGTTGTACAGGTGTTTATCCATGGCTTTGGAATCCTTACCGGCTAAAATCTCCTGCGCAATTGGTTAAGGAAAGCACGGGATGACAAAAGATCGTGGCTGTTAAGGGGTTTTCCTGGGCGGCAAAGCCGCCCAAAACAAAACCCAAAGCCCTATCTGCCGTGTTGGCGTTAGTTTAATTCAGGAATGAGAGGGGATGAGTCACCCGATCGGGGTGACGTTGTCCGATCAAGAGGGTGATCTTTTACCCGAGGTGCAGCAAACCACGTTGGATGGCATACGCCACCAGGGCAGCTTTGTCGTCCAGGTTCAGCTTCTGGTAAATGCGCTGGCGGTGAGTCTTGACGGTGTTCATGCTGATCACCAGCCGCCTGGAGATCATGCTGTTGGTCAGCCCCTGGGCAATCAGCGTCAGGATTTCGCGCTCGCGTGGCGTCAGGGGATCATCTTCGGCTGGCTTTGGATTTTGCCGGATGTAGTCGCGCACGATCGAACCAGCCAGCTCTGGGGGAAGATACACCCCGTTGCGGTGGACGGCGCGGATGGCATTGAATAGCCCTTCGCTGCCGGCGCCCTTCAGGATATAGCCAGATGCGCCAGCGTGCAGCGCTTCGAAGAAGAAAGCTTCCTCTTCATGCATGGTCATCATCAAGACGCGCACGTCGGGAAATTCCCTCGATATCATCGCGGCCACTTCCAGGCCATTCTTGCGCGGCATCGTGATATCCAGCAGCGCAATATGGGGGCGGAGCAGCCGTATCTGGGCCAGTGCCTCGTCGCCGTCGCCCGCTTGCCCCACCACCACGAAATCTGGAACTTCTTCCAACAGGGATACCAACCCCTCTCTCACCATGGTGTGGTCTTCGGCAACGACAATACGTATCACGTTCTTGGATTTTGCGTGCCCTTTGTCTGTCATCTATTCCCCCTTGTCATAAAGGAATGGCAACCCGCAAAGTGGTGCCCTGCCCGGGAGCGCTGGCGATGCTCACCTCTCCACCCAGCAATGAGGCGCGTTCCTTCATGCCGGCTAATCCCAACCCGCGCCCGCGGTCATCGGCGAAAACCGACTTGCCCGGCTCCAGGCCCAGGCCATCATCGATCATGGTCATCACCACTTCCCCATTGGACTGTTCGAGGTGGATGTGCAGGTTTTTAGCCTGGCTGTGCCGGGCAACGTTGCTCATGGCTTCTTGCGCAATGCGAAACAGCGTTGTTTCGATCTCGCCAGGCAGGCGAGAAAGCAATCTCACATCCAGGTTTACGCTCACCCCAGCAGGTCGCAGGGCATGATCACTCATCCATCCCAGTGCAGGGACAAGGCCAAGTTCGTCCAGGATACCCGGCCGCATGGCAGCGATGATGCGGCGCAGATTCGTGATCGCCTGCTGGGTCAGAGCGCGGACGCGGTTCAGCCTTTCTGGCAGCTCAAGTTGATTGGATGGATTCGTGCGGGACAACTGCTCCATGCTCAGGTCCACGGCAGTCAGCGCCTGACCGATCTCGTCGTGCAACTCGCGGGCGATACGGGCGCGTTCTTCCTCTTGTGCGGTGATCGAACGGCGCAGGAGCTGGCGGATCAATGTCCCCTGCTGGCGTAAATCCTCGGTCTTTGCGCGCACGCGCACCTCCAGGGTTTCATTCCAGGCAGTCAGTTCCTGAATATTGGCCAATAGCTGCGCCCGCATACGCTCCAAGGCTGCCGCCAGGATGCCGATCTCGCCTTGCTGCGTGCTGTGCAGTGGCATCGATAGGTTTCCGCTGGCAATCTCCTCTGCAGCCGTGGTCAACTCACGCACGGGTCTCAATAACCAGCGCGCGCCCAAGAGCGTGGCAGCCCACAGGCTGGCCAGGGTTACCCCTCCCAGAACGACCATGCCGTAGCGCAGACGCTGGACGCCGGCAAATGTCTCCGCCTCATCACCGCCGACAGCTACACCCCAAGGCGCCATTTTTAGGGGAACAAACGCCATCACATGCCGCTCTCCCTGGATTTCACCGGGCAGAGCGTATTCAATCGGGACAACCTCCACACTTGCGCTGCGCGACGCCATCGCCTGCCGGTAAAAGGTGTGATGCTCTCCAGGCGACAGGTAGGGGATGGATTGGTTGGTGGATGCCAACGTGAGCCCGGCGCTGGTGACCAGGCTGGCGTGCCCGGAGATTCCCAGCGTGGCGGCTTCCTCCAACATCGACAGGATGCTTGGGTTATCTAAATCCATTGCGCCGATGATCAAGCCGCTGAATCGGGATTCAATATGGATCGGCACAGCGATGAGAACCAGGTGGCTCGCACTCTGCGGATCGTAAAATGGCTCAGATAGCGTCACCGCTTGTTGTGAGTAGGCCAGTTCGATAAAGTCTTGCTGAAGCAGATCAGTCCCGGCTGGAAACAGGTCTGGTGGATGGATCAGGATCGATTCGCCGTCTGAATTCAGGAAAATCATACCTGAAGCGCTGTTGTTGCCATGTGTTTTCTGATATGCCCTTTGTTCGGCTTCGGCTACAGCGCGCAAAGTCTCAGGGCTATACTCGGAAAATTGCCCGGCTCTTTCAAGCCCGGCGATGGTTTGTTCGATCAGGCTGTCTATCTGCCTGGCAGCCATCTGAGCGATCACCATGCGTTCTTCAAGTATGCGTGTGGTGCTCTCTTGCAGAGCCTTCTCTGCCAGGAGCGAGAATGCCAGGAAGAGCAAGACAAAGCCCAGGCTGATCGCCAGGGCCAGGCGCGACCACAGGTTCATCCTCGAATTCCATTGGTTTCGAAATCGAAGCGGACCTTACCGTCTATCACAGAGTGCATCGGCGGATCTCAAATTAAGTAGTCCAGGTCAGGCAAATGAGATTTACATGGCGGGAATTTTGAGAGATACCCGTGTACCCGTATTCAACGTCGACTCAACGCTGAGGCTGCCGCCGATCCCTTCTGCTCGCTCGCGCATGAATTTAATGCCGAAATGCCCGTCTGTCATGGCGATGTCTGGCAAGAAGCCTTTGCCATCATCTTGAATAGTGACGTAAAAGTTTTCCGAATCCCAGATCAACTGCACCTCCACCATTTGGGCCCGGGCGTGTTTGACGATATTGTTGAGCGCCTCCCTGAAAATTAAAAACACCTGGCGATGCATGTAGGGCGGCAACACCTTGGGTTCTCCAAAGGTCATCACTCTGATATCGATATTGGCGCGCTGTCCCACTTTCCGGGCGTGCTTTTCCAGCGCTTCAGACAAACTCCGGGCTGTCTCGGGCAGCATAATATTCAGCGTATCTCGCAACTGGTCGTAAGATTCGTCCGCTGCGTCACGCACCAATCGCAGGGAATCAAGGAGAGCTTTGATATCCACCTGCTCCCTGTTTTCGATCATCATATCCAACTTCATCCGAATAAAGGCGATATTGTGTCCCAGCGTATCGTGAAGGTCGCGCGCAATTTGATGCTGCACCGTCTCAACCGCCTGATCCTGTCTTTTGAACATATCCGCCCGCAGCGTGCGGTGGACGGCAGCCCCAATTTCGGCCGAGATGTCGTTCAAGAAGTTCAAGTAAGCCGGATCGATGATGCAGCGCTCCGGTAGATAAAAATACAACATCGCCACCGGGAAATCGGCATATCTTAACGGTAGGCAGTATGGTGTGTTGCGAGTAGAGGCTTGGAAGCTGCCCTCGCCCGTCAAGGACATTCCGGCGATCGTTCCGTACGGCAGCGGCTGTACCTCTCCGGGGAATGCGCCCCGCGAGCCTTCTGGTTCTGTACCAGGCTCTCCTCCTTCCAGCGACCAGGTCAATACAGGCTGATAGGAAGAAGAGATGTGGTCGTAGACGACCAATGAGGCAGCGGTCAGCGGGAACAGGCTGCGTAAAAATTTGAAAATCGATGTCGCCAGTTCCTGGCTGGTAGACGCCTCGACCAACACGCGACGTATTTTGCGCTGCAGATTGAGCTCGAATAACGACCTGGACCATGCCGAGCGGGTGGAAACCAGGCTGGTGAGCACAATCCCGAGTATCAATGGACCCAGCACCCCGAAGACGGCTGTTTCCCGCCAGAAGTCAATATCTGTGATGATGTTTTCGAGTGGGCGGTGCTCGAACACTTCAAATAGAATTGCTCCACTGCTGACCAGCATCACAAACGGCCAACGATAGCGCAATAAGGTCAGGTTTAAATTTTCGCGTGCATGAAGAGATGATCGCATAACTGTAACCCTCGGCAACATTCAAGCGGCTCAATATACCAACAAGCGGTGAATAATTAATGATTAATTAATAATACTAATTTTATCTTAATTGTCGCTTGATGTCAACTGGCTTCTCTGGCCTTCGGATAAATGTTTGGACAACATCCATAACGCGAGTCATGGCGAGCCCCGCAGGGATGTCGCAATCTACTAAATGATGGCGGAGATCGCTTCGCTATCGCTCGCGATGACGGCCTTATCCTGATTGTCCGAACGATTGTCTGAACTTGAGGCTTCCCTGATCTGCTGAACTCGAGGTTTCTGGATGATTCCCCCGGCTATTCATTTTGCGCGGCGCAAGCCTCATCAGCGCTGATCTGTCTCTGCCAACAGCCGCCGCGCCAGCATTCCTCCGGCAATGGCGCAGGCGTCAGTGGGCAGGTAATGGCCCACGCCGCTGGAGAACAGCACCTGGCAGGAGGCGGGGAAGTCCTCATCGCCCAACCAGTAGGCGGCGAGCAGACGAACACGCGGCAGCAATTCGAAGGCATAGGCTACGCTCGCCAAGGGCTGACGTTTCCCGCCGAGCTCCTGAGCGGCTGCTTCGAACGCTGCCAGTTCATTGCCGAAGCGCGCTGCCAGCAGCTTGCCAGTGTAACTATGATAGGCCTGGGTGTAGAAACGCCCGTCGGGCAGATCCGTGAAGGAGATCCAGTCCGCGCCCGGAGGAGCGCCGTCAGCGGTGATGAAGTAGTACATCAGCATCGCCTGCATGGCTATACCGGTCAGCGGTCGGGGATGGGGATCGTGGATCAAGAAATCAGGAAAGCTGACCTGCAGCAAGCGTCCCCAGACGGGTAAATGGAACAGGCCAGAGTCGGGGCTATTTTGTTGGTAGCTGGCGCCGGTGAGAGCGGAGAGCTGCTGCGGGTTGCGCTGCTGCAGGGCCTGGCGTAGCTCGTCCACCCGCGCAGCGAGCAGATCAGGTTTGTTTTCGAGCAGGGAGCGCATGTGATCGGGAAAAGACGGCATCGAAATTCTCTCTGGCTCGTTTTCAGAATCGGGCTTTTATTTTACCAGTCTTCACCCATGGGGAAGCAGTGCATTTAGCTGGATGCGCTCGCGCAGGCGTATCTCACCCGGAATTTGTCGGCTGTCCTGGATTTGCGCCAGTCGGCGCCAGGCAAGCGGCGGTAGGATGGCGTCTTTCCACTCCTGCTGGAGGTACAGCTCCAGCTCGGGCAGACTGGCGGCGTGGATGGTAAACCAAAAAAGATTGCGTCGCTCCAGGCGATAAAAACCCTCGCTCATCGCCTGGGCAACGGCCTGGTCCGCCTGGCGATATTCTTCATACTCGTCAGTCTCCTCCAACCAGGCAATGAAGTGCTCAGAGCGACCGCGCCCCAGGTAGATGCCCGCTGGTTCATCGGTGGGATGGATGTCCAACAACAAGCCTCCTGGCGCCAGCAGTCGGTGAATGCTTTTCAGGGCATGCACCATGCCCTCCGGAGACATTCATCAAAGCGACCAGGAGAGCAGCACCCGATCGAAGCGCTCTCCCGCAAAAAGGGGATTTTTCAGGTAGTCTTCGAGGCTGAGCGGCAAAAACTGGACATGGGTTTCCCAACTGGAAGGCAGCTTGCGGCGTTGGTAGCGCCTGGCATCCGGCTCCAGGGCAACCACGTGGGCAGCCTGGCGGGCAAACCGCCGGGTCAGTCGTCCGTCGCCAGCGCCGATCTCCAGCACGCGCAGCCCCTCGAATGAGCCAGCAGACTGGCGCAAGGCACGCGTCTCATTGGCGCGCGGGTCCACTCGGATCATGGCAGCCTCTCAATAGCCGGTTTGTTGGCGCCAGGCGCGAATTTGAGTTTCGTGCTCGGCTTCGTGCTCATAAGTGCTTTCCGCTACCACCTTCCACAAGGGCGTCTTACCCAGCCAGCGGTAATGCCCCGCCTCGTTCAGCTCTTTCTCGGAGAACTCTTCCACCCGGCGGATGGTCTGGGTGCGCACGCCGTGGAAGTCTTCCAGCACACGCGCCAGCTCGCGGTGGCGCGATTCGCTGTGCCAGCGGGCGTTGATCTCATCGTCGGATTGCCCGCTGAAGTGCACGGTGGTGGGGCGCTGACCCTGGCGCAGTTGCCAGAGCTGTTTGATCAGTTCGGCTTCCCAGCGGCTGAGGTGGGCGAGCACATCCTTCACCGACCAACCGCCCACCACACCGGGTAAGATCATGTTCTCATCGCTCAATCCTTCGATGCTGTCCAGGAAGCTTTCTCGCCCTTCTTCCATGGCTGAAATCAGTTCATCTTTAGTCATTTCAATCCCATCTCCCTGGCGAACTTGACCAGCGCCTGCAGGTGTTCGCCTGGGCTCTGGAAGCCTGCTCCCATGGTGTTGAACGAGAGGTGCGAGGCGCCAGCCTGCTGCCAGCCATACCGAATTGCTTGCCAGCGCGCCGGGTCGCCATCCCCGAATGGCAAGCGCGGATCGATGCCGAAGTTTGCCCGGCTGCGGCCCGCCGCGGCCAGGTGCTCTTCCAGTTTTTCCAGCGCAAAACGGGCGTCCTGTGCGGTGCGATAGCCAGGCATCCAGCCATCGCCCAAGCGAGACATGCGTTCCAGTACTGCTTCGGCGTGACCACCGAACCAGATTGGTATGGGCTGTTGCACTGGCATGGGATTCAAACCGGAATCGGGGATGGTGTGCCAACGTCCCGAGAATGTGACCAGCGGCTCTCGCCACAAGCGGCGCAGCAGTTCCACCTGCTCTTCGATGCGCCGCCCACGGTTGTGGAAATTCTCGTTCAGCGCCTGGTACTCCACTTCGTTCCAACCGATACCCACACCCAGGCGCAGCCGTCCCCCGCTCAACACATCCAGGCTGGCAGCCTGCTTGGCGACCAGGGCCGTCTGGCGTTGCGGCAGGATCAGGATGCCGGTGGCAAACTCGATGCGCCGTGTGACCGCGGCCATGAAGCTGAACAGGACAAAGACCTCGTGAAAGGGGTGCTGATAGGTGTATGGGCCGCTCCAACCGCCGGGGCGCTGTGGGTTGGCGCCCAGCACATGGTCATACGCCAGGATGTGGCTGTAGCCCAGGCCTTCGACGGTTTGTGCGTAATCGCGCAGCGCAGCCGGATCATTGCCGAACTCGGTTTGGGGAAATACCACGCCAATGCGCACGTTTCATGCTCCTTGAAGAAAACTTACGCTATCTATTATAGCGTAGGTATGGGTTGAGAGTTTGGGGCTTGTATTGGGCGGCGTCGCCGCCCAATAAAAGCCCCAATGAGTCCCATTCAAGGTGAAGCGGGCCATTCACCGTATCGAACACATGAATTCCATGAACAGGGCGTTGAATGCCGCCGGCAGCTCGAGATTGGGCCGG
>JAJUJL010000052.1 GCA_029265355.1 Chloroflexota bacterium
CCGCGTTGTTCGCGGCCCCCCCATATCCCCGAATTGTTTGGGGGTTTGGGGGCTAAAACCGCCGCAACACCCCAATCCTTTTGAATTTTCGGATGAGTTCTCAGGGCATTCCGGCGTAAAGTAGCTGGTTGCCGAAAGCCAGGAACATGACCCGGTTATCCGGTGTGAGTCCCAGGGAAGTGGCGGGTTGGTTCTGCCAGGCTGCCCCGAGGATGCCAGGTGAGAGCAAGCGATACTGGCGATCATAGGAAAGCAATCGCAGGCTGAAGCGATAAACCGTGTGTGTCTCCCCCGCCAGCAGAAGGAGCGATGGATCTGGAGGTCGCACTGCCAGGATGCGGGTGAATGGACTCTCGGGCAGCAACAATTGGTTCTCCCTGCCAGTGCGCGAGTCGCGATACGGGGCTGGATCAGTGCAGCGCGTGGGGGAAACTTCGAATACGCTGAAGGTGCACAGGGTGGTGCGCCCATCGCTGTGTAGGATGTACAGATCGTCGCGATCGACAGCCAGGTCAATGGCGTCAGCAACCTGCAGCTTTTGTTCTCCGAAGAAAGGCTGCGGGGTGCGGCTCAAATCGCCGACCTGGTAGATCCAGACTGCCTGGGCGTCAGGATCCAGGACATATAGATTGCCGGTATCCTGGGTGATGGCGCGCGCCCGCCCCCAACCGGTGGATGGCGGCGCCATTGACGCTAATAAAGGCGCTTTGCCCGGTGCGCATTGCAGCGCCTGTCCATCGGTTGTCAGACCCACTAATACGGCTCCCCACTCATTGCCCTTAACTGCCGAAGCGATATCCACCAATTGGCTAGGCAGTGGCGCGCTGCATTGAAAATCCGTGTCCAACTCATA
This sequence comes from Chloroflexota bacterium, assembly GCA_029265355.1. GTDB lineage: Bacteria > Chloroflexota > Anaerolineae > Anaerolineales > UBA4823 > JAJUJL01. The sequence goes on from JAJUJL010000052.1 coordinate 854, forward strand.
GCCGCGCGAGCTTTGAAAGGCGCGAAATACCCGCTTGCCCACTTCGTCATACAGGTAGAGTTCATCTTCGGTGGTGATTATGCGGGTGATGTGCGCCTCTTCGGGGAGACTCTGCACCAACGCTGGTTTGAAATCCAGGCGTTGGATGACATCCAGCGCGTCCAGGTTTTCCTGGGCCTCCTTGCGCAGGTTGCTCGACTCTTCGGTCGTCAGGTAGCGCTCGGCCTGGTCCAGGTGAGTGAGCACTTCCTGCCAGGCCTGGCTCTGTTCCTGGGGCGTGGTGCGCGTGCGGGCATAACCGGCAGCCTGGACACTTTCGGCGTAATATAGGTTGAATTGCACTTCGCGACCACGCTGGTAGTAGACCACGGACGCAAATGTGACGATCACCAGGGGAACCACGACAGCAATGAAAGCCATCACTGAGGATGGCAAGGTCAGTACAGATTCGTCCGGCAGGATGCGCCGCAAAATGCTGGCGAGAGAGCGACCCAACTGCCCCGCTGCGGAGCGGGCAGCGTGAGCGCCACCCAATACAGCGCCTGCCAATGGCGCGCTGATGGTGCGGCGAGCCCTTTTGCGTTCTTTTTCGGTGGGCATTTCGGATGCGGCTACCGCCGGGCGAGGGGAGGCGACCGTTGCAGGCACCGGCGGGGCTGGAGCCTGCCCTGTGGAGCTGGCAGCCTGGTCAATCGGCTGGAACTGATCCTCTTCCCAGGGCTGCTCGAATGCCTGGCTTTCTGTAGCGCTCTCCAGTGGGGGGTGTGTTTCTGACAGCAGGGTTTCTGTGATCCGGGATGCTGGCGCTGGAGCAAGCGATTCGGATGAAGCAGCGGGTTGCAGGACCTCAGAAGCGGGAAGGGCGATGTCAGCGCTCAAGGCGCTCAGCTCCTGCACTTTTCCACCACCTTTGGATGCTTTCAGGAGAGCCGCCTGGGCAGGTTCGAATCCACGCTCGAGCAAAAGTGACGCCATGCGCTCTAAAGGCAGCTTACGAAGATTGCTCAGTGTCACACCGTCCCAGCCTGCGGGCAAGTGAGGGGTAGCGATCAGCAAATCTCCCGGCGCCAGTTGGAGCGAGACAAAATAAATTGGCGCGCTGCGCGCCAGCCCAAGGCCGCGATTGCTGGGAGATTGGTCCGCATACTGGCGCAAGCTGCCCTGGCTGACCTGGTAGATGTTCATTGGTCCGCTCAAGGCAGCGTAAACGCTGTCGCCTCGCAGGACCATCAGCGCAGCCAACCCAACGACCTGCTGGCTTCCGCTTGAGCTGCGCCGATTGCGCTCCAGCAAATACTGGTTAATTTCCTCGCAGGCGCTGCGAAGCGCAGCGGTAGCAGCTCCGTTGGTCTTGAAATAAGCTCGCCCCAGGCGCGTTAGCAACGGTTCCTGATGTTCGGGCGGCAGAGCTGACTCGCCAGACAGCGTCAGATAAACGACCAAATGCTCGTTCCGACGACCACGGCCGCTGCGCAAACCGGGTTGCGCCACGTGCATCACCGCTGGCGCTCCAGCAGAGACGGGATCGGACCGGCGAATGGAAATTAGAGTGATATCGAGTGCCTTTGTCATTGCGCAATCCAGATTGTGAACTCACTTGAAAAGAGGTCAACCGCTGCTTCCCACTCACGCTTGCCAGGGGCCGCCATGCTCATACGCCCATTATACTGGTAAAATCCAGGCAACGCGCATACCCCTGCTGGGCTGGGTGGAACATCGAGCTGGTCGCAGGCTGGTAAGCAAAATCGTTTTTGATTGCAGGAGCTGGTATGCAATTGGATCTCATCCGTTCCAGCGAGGCCTTTGAAGCCCTTGCAGATGAATGGAATCAATTATTAAGTAACAGTGCAAGTCACGTGCCGTTTTTGAGACACGAATACTTGCTGACCTGGTGGCGAACCCTGGGCGGTGGTGAATGGAAGAGCGGTGAACTGTGCCTGGTGACCGCTCGGCGTTCAGATGGGCAATTATGCGCTGCAGCGCCTTTGTTCTTTACGCAAAACCGGGAAGGTGAGCCCGCCCTGATGCTGCTGGGCAGCATTGAGATCTCGGATTACCTGGATGTGCTGGCTTTACCAGGGCAGTTACAACCTTTCCTGGAAGAACTCTTTGCATACCTGGATCTGGCCGACCTGCCGCCCTGGCGCGTTTTGGATTGGTATAACTTGCTGGAAAACTCTCCCACCCTGGCAGCCATGCAGTCAGCAGCCGCATCGCGGGGATGGATTTATCATCAAGAGCAGCTTCAGCATTGTCCATATATCCCTTTACCTGGCGATTGGGAAGCTTACCTGGCCAGCATCGACAAGAAACAGCGTCATGAAATACGCCGCAAGATGCGGCGCGCCGAGAGCGCAGAGGTGCCCGTGCGCTGGTATATCGCTGCTGACGAATCCAAACTGGATGCAGAGATCGAGGATTTTTTGAGGCTGATGGGAACGGATGCTGAGAAGCAGGCTTTCCTGACCGATGTGATGCGCACTCAAATGCGCGCCGCGGTGTGGGCAGCATTTCGAGCTGGATGGCTGCAGCTCGCATTCCTGGAGGTGGATGGCAAGAAGGCTGCCGGGTATTTGAATTTTGATTTCGGCAACCGCATCTGGGTGTATAACTCGGGGCTGGACTATGAATATGGCTCGTATTCACCGGGCTGGGTGTTGTTGGGGTATTTGTTGCAGTGGGCAAACGAGAACCGGCGCGAATCGTTCGACTTCATGCGTGGGGATGAAGACTACAAGTATCGCTTTGGCGCAGTCGACCGGTTTATCGTGCGCGCCACCGTTCGCCGGGAGAACTGAAGGGAATAGTTTTATTGTCTAACCCAGCGGCCGTGGGATGCCTGATCCGTTCAGTATCACCTCTTCTGGCTTGTTCGTCCAGATACCCGGTATCGCTGCGCCGCATTTGAAGCACCGTCCCTCCGCGCTCAAGCGGTAGTGCAGGATGCGATATCCGCGACGCTCGATGAGCACCGCCTGGCAATGCGGGCAAATCGTATTTTCATATTCGTTCACCCGTCCGGGCAGGTTTCCGGCATACACAAAATTCAAACCGGCTTCCTGGCCAATCTCGGCTGCCCGCAGCAAGGTGCGCGCGGGGGTGAAGTCGTGGTCTTGGAATTTGTAATCGGGGTGGAAGGCGGTCACATGCCAGGGGATATCAGGTGAAACGCTGCGGATATATCGGGCGGCATCCATCAATTCTTCATTGCTGTCGTTAAAGCCAGGCACAATTAAGGTGACCACTTCTACCCACAACCCCAATTCGTGCGCCAGGCGGATGCCATCCAGCACATTTTGCAGTACACCACCCAGCTCGCGGTAATGCCGATCTTGCATGCTTTTCAGGTCGATTTTGTACGCGGTGAGATAAGGCCTCAGGTATGCCAAAACCTCGGCGGTAACATTGCCGTTGGAAACGTAGGCGCACTGCAAGCCAGCCGCTTGCGCTTGTTGGAAAATTGCCGCAGCCCATTCCGAGGTGATCAATGGCTCGTTGTAAGACGAGACAACGATGCGAGCGCCTTCGACCAGCGCCAGGTTCACCAATTGATCGGGGGTCACCTTGCGCACCAGCCCGATGGCCGCATCAGAGGCCGGGTCGCGCAGCGCCTGGGAGGTAAAGTAGTTTTGGCAGTAACCGCAGTGGAAATCGCAGCCCAGCATACCAAAGGTCAGCGCCTGATTTCCGGGCAAGAAATGGTTGAAGGGTTTCTTTTCTATGGGGTCGGATTGCAGGGCAGCCACGTAACCCCAGGGTACCATGAGCTTGCCCTGGCGATTGAAGCGCACTTTACAAATGCCGCGCCGGCCATCGCGAATCAAACAGCGATGCCCGCAGGCGTAACACCGTACTGCCTTTTCTGGCAGCGTCTCGTAAAGCTCGCCTTCACGAGTTAAAGCATCCAGGTAATTCGCTACCGTTGTCATGATCTCGACTCCTTGACCAGGGGGAGTTTAGCACCCAAGCCTGCATGGGGATGCCATCTGCCCCTGGTGACGGCGGATCTAATGAAGATTATAATCAACTCTATGCTGAGCGTGGTCATTCAAGCTGGCGGTGAATCGCGCCGTATGGGTAGAGATAAAGGCCTGGCGCCCTTCCTGGGGGCGACACTGGTAGAGCGCGTTTACTCCCGAGTGGCTGGTTTGGCGGATGAGTTGATCGTGACCAGTAATCATCCTGAGGCATACGCGTTTCTGAGCATGCCTGTGGTCACGGACCGCCTGCCAGGGCGAGGCGCTTTGGGAGGTCTGTACACGGCGCTTAGCTCAGCCAGCCAGCCGTTGGTGGCTGTCGTCGCCTGTGACATGCCATTTGTCAATGCTGGGATTTTAGCAGCGGCGCGCGATCTGCTTGCCTCAGACCCGACAATAGCGGCTGTGATTCCCCGCCCAGGCGATGGCGCCGAACCGTTTCACGCTGTGTACCGGCGGGAGGCTTGCCTGCCGGCAGTGGAACAGGCAATTAAAAGGGATCGCTGGCGGGTGGATTCCTGGTTTGACCAGGTGCGGGTGCATTATCTCGCCGATGATATTCTGCAGGCGCACGATCCCGACCGGCTGGCTTTCTGGAATGTCAACACACCAGATGAGCTATTACGGGCTGAACGTCTGGCAGCCAGCCACGAATAAGGCTTTAGAGTCAAGAAATCCCCTACCGGAGCAATACTCCAGTAGGGGAGAGAACGCTGAAGCCGAAACGCAGAAAGGTGGAAGATTTGCCGCGGATTGCTTGTGCGGTCTGGCCTTATGCAGCAACTGATGCAGGGCTGCCCAGGAATTGACCGAAGGTGGTCTTGCCGAGCCGCTCCACCAGCTCCCTGTGTGCTTCGCACCATACCGGGCGCATCGGGCATTCCTGCCCAAACTGGCAGCCAGCGCCTTCGTCAGCAACGCATTCGTTGAGCAAGATCGGTCCATCGATAGCTTCGACCACTTCGAGAACAGAGATTTGATCGGCTGGGCGCGCCAGGGAGACACCACCGCGGGCCCCGCGCGAGGTCTGTAAAATCCCGGCGACGGAGAGCTGCGATACGATCTTGGCCAGGAAAGAAGGGGGAATGCCCTGCTCTTGAGCAATCTGGCTGGTTGCAGCGCGCTGCTCCGGACCAATTTGAGCCAGGTATAGAACTGCCCGTACTGCGTAATCTGCCTGTCGTGTAATTTGCATGGTTGTTTCCTTTCCGCATTTACAGATAAGAATTGTCAGTGTTATTTTAGACTGGAATTGGCGTATTTACAAGTGACAGACATCACGGGTGTATTATGACGGTTATCCCCAAAATATGACATTACCCATGACTTTTCGTGCAAATATGGTAATATCGTAGGCTTGAAAGTTGAGCCCAGCGATGCAAACACAACGTCCACCTATTTGTGATTACGATGGATCCGATTACCAGACCAGTTTTTGGGAAATGGGAGGGCGCGCCTATGAAGACGGCGCGGAGGCCATTGCTCTGCGGCGCTTGATGCCCGCGCAAGGCGAGCTACTGCTGGAACTGGGCGCTGGAGCGGGTAGGAACACCCCACGCTATCAAGGGTTTCGACGTATCGTGCTGTTGGATTATTCCCTCACCCAGCTCCAACAAGCGCAGGCGCGCCTGGGCAAAAGCGAGCGATACATCTACGTCGCAGCCGATATTTACCGGCTGCCATTCCCGCCCGCCAGGTTCGATGCGGCAACCATGATCCGGGTGCTACATCACATGGCAGATGCTCCGCAGGCGCTGCGCGAAGTGCAGCGGGTGCTCCAAACCGGAGCGGTCTTTATCCTGGAATTTGCCAATAAACAAAACTTGAAAGCTATCTTGCGCTATTGGTTGGGGCGCCAACCCTGGAGCCCGTTCACTCAAGAGCCGGTCGAATTCGCTGCCCTCAACTTTGATTTTCACCCGGCTGCCATACGGCGATGGTTGCGAGAAAGCGGTTTTGAGGTGCACAGGCACCTGACTGTATCTCATTTTCGCATTGCGCTGATGAAGCGCTTCCTGCCCGTGGACTGGTTGATCAAGATGGATTCGTTGGCGCAGTTAACAGGCGACTGGTGGCAGCTCACGCCCAGCGTTTTCGTCCAGGCAAAGGTCAAAGCTCAACCTGGTAAAATCCAGGTCCGTGAAGCGCAAGCTTTATTCGCTTGCCCTCAATGCCGGCATTTTCCTCTGGAAGAGAGCGACCAGGAAATGGTTTGCCCTGCCTGCAGCCTTCACTTTGAGATCAAAGATGGGATCTATGATTTCCGCTGCTAGGTATCTATCCGAAAACCAGGGTTTCGCCGGTGTTTATCAACTCTTTTGCTGGGTCACTTTTGCGGAAACGCCTGTTTTTCAATTATCCAGAAATGTGAGAGCCCAAAAATCTTCAGCGGTGTGCGCTCCAACCACTGCAGCACTGCGCGCAGCAGTTTGCCGGCGGTTGGAAAACGTGCAATGATGTTGTCGTAGGCGCCGAAGATGATCGTGCGTTTGATATAGACTACCGGTAAACCCTCAAATAGACGTTCCAGGTCCCGAGCAGAGTACACGCGCACATGCGGCGCCAGGCGATTGCGCAGGCGGCGTGGCAGGTAGTTTACCAGTGGGATGTTGCCAAAACGATAGCTCCCGCGCCAGTAAATTCCGTGAGTTTCGAACGGGTAGCCCCGGTTGGGCACAAAAATCACGGCGCGCCCGCCTGGTCGCAGCACGCGCACCATCTCCTGGATTGCCTGGCGATCGTCCTGAACGTGTTCCAGCACCTCATGGCTGAGGATGAGATCGAAGCTGTCATTTTCGAAGGGCAGCGCCTCCCCAGCGGCGTTGGTGATCGAAGCCGAAAGCTGGCGGGCCTGGCGAGCGCGTTCCAGGTCATATTCCAGCCCCACCACCTGCCCTCCGTGAGCAGCTAATCGCTGCACATACACGCCGATACCGCAGCCATTTTCCAGCACGCGCCCTCGGACTCTCTCGCTGGCTGCGGTCAGAATCATCTGCAGCCGACGCTCCTGCCCGACTCTCCAGACGTAAGAGGGTTCGCCGCATTGAGCAGCCTTGTCCAGGTTGCGTTCTTGTTCGGTGGAAATCACTTGATACCCCAATGAATGGCGATTGTGCCGAACATCAGCCGCTTGAAACCCACCTGGTGAAAGCCTGCCGCTGCCATTCGGCTGGCGAGCTGCTCTGCGGTGAGAAAGCCAGCGGTGGAGTCGGGCAAGTAGGTGTAAGCATCGCTATCTCCCGCAACCAGCCGCCCCAGCCAGGGGATCATGGTGTGCAGGTGGAAGTTGATCAGGGGCGAGAGCAGCGATTGCGGTGGGCGCGTGGTATCCAGGGCAACCATACGCCCACCTGGGCGGAGCACACGGTGTTGTTCACGCAGGCTGGCAGTAAGATCGCTCACATTGCGCAGCAAGAAACCCGAGACCACGGCGTCGAAAACCTGGTCGGGGAAGGGAAGGTTTTGGGCATCTGCACCGGACCAGTCAATACTCACAGCGCCCGGGCGCTGCTTGCCAGCCTGCATCATCGCAAGCGTGAAGTCGGCTGCCACCACGCGGCATTGGGGGAGGCGGCGCAGCGCCTCGCCTGCCAGGTCGCCGGTTCCGGCGCCCAGGTCTAGCACCATTTCGCCGGGTTTAAGCGCAGCCCGGCGGATAACCTCGGCGCGCCAACGCACGTCCTGCCCCAGGGTCATGATGCGATTCATCAGGTCGTAGCGAGAGGCGATGCGTGCAAACATGCCTTGCACGTACTGAGCTCTCTCGCTGCCTTTGAGGTTCGCCATATCACTCCTTTTTTGATCTTAGCTGTCATTGCAAGACCAGCGTACTGAGCTGGTCGTGGCAGTCTCCTACTCAGATCATTTTGCGTGTCCCACATCGTGCGAGCAGCTTAAAGGACTTCACCCGAGACTGAGCAGCGCCTGGTCTTCAGCCTGGGCGACCTTTCGACCAGCTTGCACATCAACCCGAGTGAGCAAGTATCCGCCAATCAGGAAAAAGGCAATGATGCTGAGGATGGCGGGGCGGCTGCTGTTAAACGACCTAGCTGCCAGGGCAAACAGCAGCGGACCAATAATGGCAGAAAATTTTTCCATCACGCCAAACAACCCGAAAAATTCGCCCGATTTTGCTGCTGGCGCCAGCATCGAGAACAAACTTCGGCTCAAGGCCTGGCTGCCGCCCTGGACAGTGGCTACCATCCAGGCCAGGAACCAAAATTCCACCACCGAGTTGAGAAAGAAACCCCAGATCGCAATCACTGAATAAACGGCTAAGGAAAGCAGAATACTGCGTTTGGTATCGAAGAGATGCACATAGCGTTCAAACAGCCGTTTTCCTAGCAGCCATGCCAAAATCAGGCTGATGAGCTCCACGCCAATCACCATTCCCAGGATGATTCCGAGGTTGCTCTGTCGCGCCCTGGGCAATATTTCGATGCTGGCAACACCGACCTTGCTGGCGCTGCTGTTTTGATTTCGATTACCGGTGTTGATCACCGTCAGGATGTGCTCTCCGGCCTGGGTGGCTTGCAGCAAAATGGTTTTTCCATAGCGTGGTACTGCACTATATCCATCCAAAACAATCGGCTCTCTGGTGGTTTCATCCAACAGAGGCTGACCATCCACCTCGAACGCCGCGATGCCATAATCTGGCCCTGCGCTGTAGGTCAGGCGCACACTTTGTCCATGAAAAGGGATGGTGAGACGGTCATTGGCTGAGGTGTTGGTGAGGTAATCTACATCACCTGATCCAGTTTGTTCCCCCGGGATCGTTTCCACATTCCAGCTTCCCTGGTAAGAGATGCGCCCTTCCGTAAGAGAGTAGGCGCCTTCGCCCAGGAATTTTTCGGATGCTTCGAATTTTGGCGCGGGCGTTCCTGAAACCTGGGATGGCAACAACGCTCGTCCAGCAATGCCGGCGACCGGAAGTGCAATCATGTTGAGGAGAATAAACGCCAGGAACAAGGGGCGCCGCGCTTCTCCAGCACTGGGCAAGCGCCCGAAAATCAGCGCGAAGGGAATGCCGACAAATTGAACCAGCAGCAGCGCCAGGATCAGCTCTGTACTGCCAAAACCAAGCTCTGCGCCATAGATCGCTGCCACCTCGATGATCGTTCCGATGCCATCGATATAGATAAGGAAAGCGATGGTGTATTTGAATAATTCGCGGTACTGGCGGATGTGCTTGATCGTCTCCCACAAGCGGGCAAAAGTTGCCTTCAGGACGGTTTCGCCCTGCTCCAACCTGGCAGTCGCTGCCGGGGGTTCTGGCACGCGCAGGAATAAGGGAATAGAAAAAATCAGCCACCAAATGGCTACACTCAGGAAAGAAAGCCGGGCGCCCCAGGTGCCTTCCAGGAATTGAATCATCACAATGTTGATTGCCAGGAGCAGCCCACCCCCCAGGTAGCCCATCGCGTAACCGCGCGCCGACACGTTGTCCAGATCTTCGGCGCGAGCAACATGCGGCAACAAGGCGTCGTAGAAGACATTGGCTCCTGCAAAGCCAATGCGGCCGAGCATGAAAAGAATTGAAGCCAGCAACCAATCACCGGTATCGACCAGCACCAATAGACCCGTGCCCACAATGCCCAATCCGATGAAAATGGATAAAAAGCGCTTCTTGCCGCGCATGATGTCGGATATGGTGCCCAAGATTGGAGATAGGACAGCGACAATCAAAAGCGAGATGCTCAACCCTGTGGTCCAGTAGGCTGTGGCAATAGCGGGGCTGGAGAGGGTGGCGCCTGCTACCTGGCTGTAGTAAACGGGTAGAACTGCCGCTAAAATCGTGGTGGCAAAGGCTGAGTTCGCCCAATCATACATCGTCCAGGCGCGAATGCGGCGCTGGTATTCTGCTGGAGTGATCTGCGGAGAGCCGGTCAAGGAAATGGTCGCCATGCATCGCTCCTTAACATGCGGAATTGCGGGCTGGGGGCGATTTCCCCCGCCTATCATAGCCTGTGCGCTGTGATTGGGTCACTCGACCTGGAAACCATGCCCAATTATAGTCGAAAGTGTACTATAATCATTCTAAAGGTCTGGCGCACAGATCATCCATAATTTTCATTGGTCGCGCTCTCTCCGGATCTGCAATCATTATTTTTTAATCTTCCATCATTTGCTGAACTGTGAGCGGCCAACCCCACCTTGTCGTGGCTAGTCATTTGTACTAGGCTGACTGTTGGCGTATCTGGATAGAGCGCGGCGCTGCTGCGCTCTATTTATTTTGGAGGATTCATTTATGAGTGTCGAGTTTATTTTCCGATTGCTTGGGATGGTGGTGTTATTTTTTGTCGGCCTGTACTGGGGAGCTTACATTGGGGATGCGCTTGGAGGCCAGCGGGAAACTTACGCGGTGATCTTGAGCCTGGTGGGGGCATTGACCGGCCTGATTCTGACGCCGTTCTTGACCACTCGCCCGGCAAAGGCTTTGCGCAAGGTGCTCAGCCGGCTATCGGTTCAATCACTGCTTGCCAGCCTGACGGGTTTGCTGGCAGGTCTGGTGGTGGCGGCTTTGCTGGCTTTCCCCCTTTCGTTGCTGCCCGAGCCGTTCGGCAGCATCCTGCCATTTTTGGGGGTATTGGTGTTTGGTTATCTGGGAATTGCCGTATTTATCATGCGGCAAAATGATATTTTCTCGTTGCTGCGCTTGAATATCTCTCCAAAGGGAGCAGCGACTGAAGACGCAGAAACCCAGGGGGCGGCGCGTACAGTTCTCCTGGATACCAGTGTGATCATCGATGGGCGCATTGCCGATATTGCCCGCACCGGTTTTTTGTCGGGTACGCTGTTGATCCCGCGCTTTGTTTTGAATGAACTGCAATACATCGCCGATTCAGCGGACAGTTTACGCAGGCAGCGGGGCAGGCGAGGCATGGAAGTTCTGAGCCAGCTTCAAAAGGACTCATCGGTTCCTGTGCGCATCAGCGATATCGATGTGGAGGGCGTGCGGGAGGTAGATGACAAGCTGGTGATCCTGGCGCGGCAGCTTCGCTGTCCAATACTCACCAATGATTACAACCTGAACCGGGTGGCCGAATTGCAAGGGGTGGCGGTCTTGAATGTCAATGAACTGGCGAATGCCGTTAAGTCTGTTCTGCTGCCCGGCGAGGGGTTACAAGTCGAAGTCATCCAGGAAGGCAAGGAAGCCGGGCAGGGGGTAGGTTACCTGGATGACGGCACGATGGTGGTGATCGAGGATGGAAGGGCGTACATCAACCACAAAGTACCTGTGATTGTCACCAAGGTGTTGCAGACGGCTGCCGGCAGGATGATTTTCGCGCGCATCAGTGAGCGCCAGGGCGACCAGCGCAATTAATGCGCCAGGAGAGCTATGCGAGAGTGGATCGGAGGTCGCAACCCGGTTTACGAACTGCTTCGGGCAGGTCGGCGGCAGGTCTTTCGCCTGCTGGTTGCACAGGGGGTGCAAGAAAAAGGTCGCATCTCGGATAATTTGCGCCTGGCAAATTCGCGCAAAATACCCGTGGAGTGGGCGCTGCGCAGCCGATTGGACACGCTGGCCTCCGGACACCAGGGTATCGTTGCTGAGGTCAGCGCGTACCCGTATGTTGGCCTGGCAGATATTCTGGAGCGGGCTGATCGGTTGCAGGAGGATGCTTTTATCCTGGTGTTGGATTCTTTACAGGATCCACAAAACCTGGGCTCCTTGCTGCGCACCGCCGAAGCAGTGGGGGTGCACGGTGTTCTGTTGCCTTACCGGCGAACGGCTACTGTAACGCCAGCGGTTGTCAACGTCTCCTCCGGAGCCAGCGAGCACATGTTGATTGCCCAGGTCAATTTACACCAGGGCATACAGGCGTTGAAGGAGGCTGGCTTGTGGATTGTTGGGCTAGAGAGCGGGTCCGGCGCCTTGCGGCCAGATCAGATCCGCCTGGATGGACCGCTGGCAGTGGTGGTGGGCAACGAGGGCGAAGGTCTGCGCGCCCTGGTGCGCGATTCTTGCGATTTCTTGCTCCAGCTCCCAATGCGCGGCAAGGTCGACTCGTTGAACGCTGCGGTTGCGGGCTCGGTCGCGCTTTACCTGGCCTGGCAGGCGCGTCGCTTTGCGCCAATCACTCCTGATCTTACCATTGACGAACAAACGGAATCCTGATAGACTCCTGCCCCGCTGTAAGGTTCGTTTTTCGAATCTTGCCGTTGGCTAACGCGTCTGGTATAATCCTTACGCTTAAAGTTTGATGGTTTGCGCCGACGTAGCTCAATCGGCAGAGCAACCGCCTTGTAAGTGGTAGGTTACGGGTTCGATTCCCGTCGTCGGCTTCCGTTGATGGCTGGCGATCAAGACTGTTGGAAAATGGTCTTGATCTCGAGCTGGCAACGGCTCGATAATTGATACCTGGGCGGTTACCCAAGTGGCCAAAGGGGGCTGACTGTAAATCAGCTGGCGGACGCCTTCGGAGGTTCGAATCCTTCACCGCCCACTGGAAGACTAACTGACCGGCGCTAGTCAGCGGCAGTCAGTATGTAGTCACGTAACGATATGCCCTCATAGCTCAGTCGGTAGAGCACGTTCTTGGTAAGAACGGGGTCATGGGTTCAAATCCCATTGAGGGCTCTCGTTGCCGTAACAGGTCCATCAAGATTATATTGAAGGAGAAGAAATCGCATGGCCAAGCAGAAATATGAGCGCACCAAGCCGCACATGAACGTAGGGACGATGGGACACATTGACCATGGGAAGACGACGTTGACGGCGGCGATCACGAAGTGGTGCAATCTGCGGGGGTACGG